>NZ_CP031030.1:4301250-5735000 GCF_003711225.1 Runella sp. SP2
TAGGTGAGGATGGTTTTATTGATAAAAAGGCTTTGGAGTACTACAAGAAGCCAGAAGTAGTGCAAATATTTTTAGGGCTTTTGCTTAAAAAAGAGGAAACGGCATTAAAACAAATATTCATTGATGCTTCAAAAAATACACTTTACGAAGCACTTAACACGGCATCAGCGGTTAATATTCTCTCTCATCTCAACAGCTTGACGAATGACTATCAAAAGTTTTTGAAGGCCGATAAACCAAGTGCTGACGACGCTACCTTACGCAAAAGTCAGCAGGTAACTTTCATCGCTACCCGCTCACAGGCAGCAATAGATATGCTCGGCCATCTTGCCAATCTTTCAAACACATTGGGCATCACTAATACAAACCAAGTGACGGAATTTGAAAAATATAGGTCTGCGGCCAAAACCTTTGTAACTATTTCGAAGAATGTGATAGAAAAAGATTACGGCATAGCTGTCAATGGCGTTTTCAACTTAATTGAGATACTCGAACTCAATAATGATAGTGAGAGAAGCCCATTGTTCAGAGAATTTCTCAAATATGGTATGTTCGCAGCTACAGTGGCCTCTGCTGAAACAAGTGCTGAAATGGTAGCAGCTCTCGAAACTGCGGCTTTGCCAGTTGGCAGCTATCGTATTAAACGTAATAATCGTCTTAACATTTCTGTCAATTCTTACGGAGGTATTAGCGGAGGATATGAAGAATTTAGAGCACAAGGTGGTGGTTTTTTTGCGCCTTCGGCACTTGTAGGTTTTTACATCGGAAGGGGTACACAACAAAAGAATGTCAAAAACAATGATGGGTGTTCTAATGGCGTATTTTTATCCTTAATAGATGTAGGAGGAATTTTTGCATTGAGATTGATAGGAAGCGATACTACAAAAAATAAAACAACAACCGCTGTTTTACCAGAAATTTCTTGGAGAAATATTCTGACCCCAGGAATTTATTATGTTCATGGTTTTAAAAATAGCCCTATTTCATTGGGAGTTGGTTTTCAGAGAGCACCACAACTAAGGCTTTCTGATAAAAATAATTCGCTAACTATATTAGATGTAGATGCGTGGCGTATCGGTGCAAAATTGACTATTGATATTCCTTTGTTTAATATTAAAACCCGAGCAGATAAGAAGTAGCCTAAAAACTTTCACTCATCAAAAACTATAATTTTCATGGCAAAAACAGGAACCATTGTTATTGACCCTGGGCACGGGGGGCAAGTCGAAGTCGGAGATTCGTCTGCAAACAACGCTATCAGTGCAAGTGGTGTTCTTGAAAAAAACATCACTTTAAGAATGGCTTTCTTAGTAAGAGAGCAATTGCTGAGTATTGCTGCTGCCGAAGGGCATCAGCTGATCATTCTCTTGACCCGAGAAAGTGATGTTAATCTGGGATTAGCAGCAAGGGCTAAAGTCGCAAAAACCAATAAGGCAAACTTATTTTTATCTATACATTGTAATGCCTCCATAGGGCATAATGCACGTGGTACTGAAACACTTATCAGTCCTGTAACTGATGGCAATACCAATCATCTAGCCGATAAAGCATTTGCGCAATTAATACAAAATGCCGTTTTCAATACCATCAAATCGCATGATGTTAATGCAAGAGATAGAGGTGTAAAAGACCAGTCACTCGGTGTGCTTAAAGACAAGCATTTAGGCACGACCACGAGGGCCTGTTTGGTCGAATTAGAATTTATTGATGTGAAGGCAGTCGATATATTACTCAACATTGGCCCTAATTCACCACAAGTACGTACCAATATTGCCAATGCTATTGCACGAACACTTGTAGAATCGTTAGAGTAGTAGAAAAGATAATCCTCCTCCCCATGAACCTCACGCCCCACTTCACCCTCAAAGAAATGACCATAAGTCAGACGGCTATTAGGATGGGCATTAATAATACCCCTAATGCTCGCCAAATAACCAATCTCACGCGTATTTGCGAGCACATTTTAGAGCCACTCCGCACAATCGTTGGCAAGCCAATTAATATTTCTTCGGGATTCCGTAATCCCACCGTCAATTCGTTGGTTGGAGGTTCTTCAAGTAGTCAGCACATGAAAGGAGAGGCCGCAGACTTCACCGTCGAAGGATTTACGGTACAACAGCTTTTTGACTTAGTGCGAACTTCTACGCTCCCTTATGACCAGCTTATTCAAGAATTCAATTCTTGGGTACACGTTTCGTTTGGGCCGCGCAATCGGCGACAAGCGTTGATTTTTACCAAAAATGCTCAAAACAAAACTGTTTCACGAGCAGCATAATTTCACAATTTTGTCAAGTGGACTATTTATGCACAATTAGTAAAATGCACTACTAATTGTGCATAAATAGTCAATGGAAAAAGAGCTGCTGTTCTCTTGTAAAACGCCCCAACTTTTACTACCTTCACTCTCCTAAACTCAACTGATTATGAATGTATTAACTTCACTCGACGTGCTTATTGGGCTTATTGTGATTTTTTTGGTAGTAAGCCTTGCCTGTACCGTTATCAACGAATGGATTGACGCTCTTTTACACACGCGCGCCCAGCAACTTCGCAACAGTATCAGCCAAATGTTGTCGTCCTCCAATGACAATTCGCTGGGTCAGAAATTTCATACGCATCCGCTCATTCAAGCCCTCGAAAGAGACACCAACGTGTGGGGTATTTACAAACGGCGAGACAAGCCTACGTATATCTCCAATCGAACTTTTCGGCAAGTTCTTTTTGATGTGCTCAATAAATTGG
Organism: Runella sp. SP2; assembly: GCF_003711225.1. NCBI lineage: Bacteria > Pseudomonadati > Bacteroidota > Cytophagia > Cytophagales > Spirosomataceae > Runella > Runella sp. SP2. The sequence goes on from NZ_CP031030.1 coordinate 4,303,993, forward strand.
TGGCTGACCATCCCATCAATTTTGACGGTACGTTGGAAGAAATCGAGCAAAGTCTCAATGCACTACCCGATTCTGACCTTAAAACGCGCCTTCTTTCCATTCTCAACGAAGTGAAAGCCACTGTCCAAGACGCTGAAAAACGAGTAGAAGCCTTTCAAAAGGCCATTGACCAGTGGTTCGACGAGTCGATGGAACGCACTTCCGATTGGTACAAGCGCCGCGTGCAGTTATGGACGTTTTTGTCGGGAATTGCCTTCTGCACTTTATTGAATATTGACACGCTAACCATTACTCAATACCTCTGGCAAAACCCTGAAGCTCGACAGGCGTATTTACAAGCGGCCAACAACATCATTGCCAGCGCCTCAACCGACTCGCTCAAAAAAGAATTAGCGGGAAAAGATTCTCTTCAACTCAACAACGTTGGGCAAAAAGTAGATACGTTGTTGGTAAGCCTCCGCGAGGAAGTTACCCAAAATACTACGATACCGTTGGGTTGGCAACTAGAAAAGCTTCCGACTTGTACCAAAGGCGGTGTAGGCACTTGGCTGGCCTATTGGATACGAAAATTGGCGGGTTTATTGATTAGCATTGGGGCAATCAGCGCGGGGGCTCCGTTTTGGTTCGATATGCTCAAAAATGTCGTCAATATCAGAAATTCATTGAAAAGTAAGACGCTTGGAATAGATTCATAAATACGACCGTTGTTTTCCTAAACCTAACGCCCCTAAACACAATGAACATACTCTCAGATTGTCCCGCAGGGGATAAGGAATGTCTGATAAAAAAACTAACCAGCAACCGAATCACCCACTACGACCTCAACCACCTCATGCAAATCGCCACGAGCGACGACCTAAAATCCATCACTCAATCGGTTTTTGACATGGATGAAGCTACATTACTTGAGCGATCGGCGGTTGAAGGAGCTACACGATGGCTCAATAGCCTCAAAAATGAGCGTCGTAAAGACTTGTATGTCAAGAAGATTCAACATACACCCCGCCATGAGCTCAAAAAAGTAGTAGCCGAAGGTGATTCTTGGTTCAACTATCCACTCATCCTGACGGACATCCTCGACTGGATTAGTATGGACAAAAACACGGCTGTTTTCAGCCTTGCTTCGGCCTCCGATTGGCTAGTCAATATTCTCGCATCTAGGGAATATGTCAATGGGCTGTCAGTTCATCAACCCGACTTTTTCCTGATGAGTGGAGGAGGCAATGACGTAGGAGGAATGAGTCGAATGGCGCTTATGGTATCTCATCGGTTCAATGAAACTTCGGAGTTGACACACAGCGCTTGGGCACAGCATCTAATCGCAAACGCCCACGAAAAACCATACCTACTATCCAAAGAAGTGAGTTTGGATACCCGAAAACCAGACGAAAAGAGGTGGAACGATGCCATTGGCCATTTATCCAAAGACTTTTTTGCGTTGATGATGCTCTTTCGTTTACAGTATTATTCGCTCTTTCATAGTTTGTTGGTAGGCGGTAACGAAAAATTCCCCGACCTAAAAATCATCACCCAAGGCTACGATTTTCTGGTACCTTCCGACAATAAAGGTTGGGGAATCAACCCACTCAAATGGTACATTCCTGTCTTACGCTGGATTGGGCATGGCTGGTGGTTGAAAAAACCGTTGATTTTTAAAGAAATATCTGGCGAAAAGCTCCAATTGGATATTCTCTATGCTTGCATGTATTTCTTCAACGAAATGATGATTGAACTTGAAGAAAAATTCATGGAGCTTCACCCAACGGCTAAAGGACGTCTATTTCACGTTGACTCGCGGGGGTTAGTGCAAAAAAATGAATGGACAGACGAGATTCACCCTCAACCTCACAAATTCAGAACCATTGCCCAAACCTACCTCGACTGCATTCACGGTCAGCCCTCCGACTACAAGCACGTTTATCGTTCCATCAATCGCCAAAAACCATAGCCATGAAAATTTCACTTCTCTTCATCGTTGTAGGTGGTCTAACGGCTTACCTATTTCTTACAACAGCGTCTATTTTTCAAGGAAATATAGACTCTACTTGTAATTTTTGGCCAAACGCCGAGTGTTTAGAGGAGCGGTTTGACCTACTTACTTCTATCCAAAAACGCCAACTTCTTGAGGTCGTTCATCTTGACTATTGGTACCTCATTTGCTATCCATTTTTACTTGGACTTTGGGTATATCGTGAAATGCAGGCGCAAACATGGCTTTTGACAAACACTCTGCTCAGATGCTGCATATTGGTGATTTTTGTTTTGTTTTTGGCTGATGTGGTCGAAAACATACTTTTAGGACAAATACTTCAAGACATTTCTTACCCTTTTCAAGTCCTTGCCCTTGTCACTCGTTTGAAATGGATAAGTTTCGCTTTTATACTTTTAAGTCTTTTGATTGGTGCAATTGGGCGTAAAACAGGGCTTTTCCCCTTATCTTTGCGGCTCAAAAAACGAATTGAATGATTTCAGTAGATAACGTAACCGTAGAGTTTGGGGGAAGGGCCTTGTTTAGCGACATTACCTTCAACATCAACGAAAAAGACAGAATCGCCCTCATGGGCAAAAATGGAGCAGGAAAATCGACGCTCCTTAAAATCATTGCGGGGGCCGATAAGCCTACACGCGGTAAAATCTCGGCACCCAACGACGCCGTCATCGCCTACTTGCCACAGCACCTGCTCACCGTCGATGATGCTACGGTGTTTGAGGAAGCCCTCAAGGCGTTTGCCGAAGCGCAAGAAATGAAAAACGAGCTTGATGGCCTCAATCACCAACTCGAAACACGTACCGACTACGACTCCGACGACTACATGGCCATCATTGAGCGCGTGTCGGAATTGAGTGAAAAATACTACTCGACCGAAGAGGTCAACTACGACGCCGAGGTCGAAAAGACATTGCTTGGTTTGGGCTTTTTGCGCTCTGATTTCAATCGTAAAACTAGTGAGTTTAGCGGTGGCTGGCGGATGCGCATTGAGTTAGCCAAAATTTTGCTCAAAACCCCCGATTTGATTCTGCTGGATGAGCCCACCAACCACCTTGACATCGAGTCGATTCAGTGGTTGGAAGAGTTTTTGGTCAATACCGCCAAATCAGTGATTGTGATTTCTCACGACCGTGCCTTTGTTGACAACATCACCAACCGCACCATCGAAATCACCATGGGGCGGATTTATGATTATAAGGTAAACTACTCGCACTATTTGCAGCTTCGCAAAGAGCGCTTGGAGCAACAACAGAAGCAATACAACGACCAGCAAAAAATGATTGCCGAAACCACCGAGTTTATTGAGCGTTTCAAAGGCACCTATTCCAAAACGTTGCAGGTGCAGTCGCGGGTCAAGATGCTGGAAAAATTGGAGATTGTGGAAGTGGATGAAGTAGATACCTCTGCCCTCAATTTGAAATTCCCGCCTGCGCCCCGTTCGGGCAACTACCCCGTTATCGTGGAAGATTTGAGCAAAAGCTACGGCGACCATTTGGTGTTCAAAAACGTGAGCATCACCATTGAACGTGGGCAGAAAGTAGCGTTTGTGGGTAAAAACGGAGAAGGAAAATCGACACTTGTCAAGGCCATTATGGGTGAACTGGAGTATCAAGGCGACCTCAAAGTTGGACACAATTCCATGATTGGGTATTTTGCCCAAAACCAAGCGTCGCTGCTCGATCCTGAATTGAGCGTTTTCCAAACGATTGATAACATTGCAGTGGGTGAGATTCGTACCAAAATCAAGGATATTTTGGGCGCGTTCATGTTTAGTGGTGAAAGCATCAATAAAAAAGTGGGTGTACTTTCGGGAGGTGAACGTACGCGTTTGGCCATGATTAAACTGTTGTTGGAGCCCGTCAACCTCCTCATCCTCGATGAACCTACCAACCACCTCGACCTCAAAACGAAGGACATTTTGAAAGATGCCCTCAAGGCATTTGACGGTACCATTATTTTGATTTCGCACGACCGTGACTTCTTAGATGGCTTGGCCGAAAAAGTCTATGAATTTGGCAACCAACGCGTCAGAGAACACCTCGAAGACATTAACGGATTTTTACGCCTCAAGAAAATGGAGAATCTTCGGGAGATTGAGCGAAAAGCCAAATAATCTTCTTTATCTAATTTTTTCACCAACCCCGTATTTCAGTACTGAAGTACGGGGTTTTGTTTTCTCTTGCATTCCAATAGGCTTAAAAGCCCTAGTGTGTTTTTATCCTAGATTTTGTACTTTCACCAAAATTATCAGTGTATCCCCTTTTTTTCATTCTTACTTTTTACACATTTCTATTTTCACTAAACGATATAGGCACTTTTTGAACAAACTTAGATTTGTGCAATTTTTTAATGTATTTATATAAAATTTAGCAATTTTCTTTTATAATAGATGGCTAATATTAAAAAATGTAAAATTTTATTTGGTGTTTATTAAAAAACACCTTACTTTTGAATCCGTAAAAAGTACAACAACACCAAACTGATTTATTCAACCACCTTAAATTTTATTGTCAATGGCAAAGGCTAAATTAGAATACATCTGGCTAGACGGCTACAAGCCCACTCAAAGTTTGCGTAGTAAAACTAAGATTGAGAATGATTTCTCGGGTAAGTTGGAAGACTGCGACATGTGGTCATTCGATGGTTCTTCGACAGAACAAGCTCCAGGCGGTTCGTCTGACTGTTTGTTGAAGCCTGTTTTCATTTGCCCAGACCCAGAGCGTTCTAAATTAGGTACGCCTGCTTACTTGGTAATGTGCGAAGTTTTGAACGCTGATGGAACACCACACGAATCAAACGGTCGCGCTACTATCGAGGACGACGATAACGATTTTTGGTTTGGTTTTGAACAAGAATACTTCTTGTGGAACATCGAAATTAACAAACCACTTGGTTTCCCTGCCAATGGTTATCCTGCCCCACAAGGCCCATACTATTGCTCAGTAGGTGCGAAAAACGCTTACGGACGCGACATCATCGAAGAGCACCTTGAGTATTGCCTCCAAGCTGGTTTGAACGTTGAAGGTATCAACGCCGAAGTAGCGGCAGGTCAGTGGGAGTTCCAAATTTTCTCTAAAGGTGCGAAAGACGCTGGTGATCAAATTTGGGTAGCTCGCTATTTGTTGGAGCGCATGGGTGAAAAATACGGTGTAGGTATCAACTGGCACTGTAAGCCACTCGGCGATACCGACTGGAACGGTTCGGGTATGCACGCTAACTTCTCAAACACGGTGTTGAGAACAGCGGGTAACAAAGAAACATTCGATAAAATCTGTCAAGCGTTTGCTCCAGTTGTGGCTGAGCACATCGCAGTATATGGTGCTGATAATCACCTCCGTTTGACTGGTAAGCACGAAACACAATCAATTGACCAATTCTCATACGGTGTATCTGACCGCGGTGCATCTATCCGTATCCCTATCGTTGCAGTGAAGAAAGGTTGGAAAGGATACTTGGAAGATCGTCGTCCAAATTCGGCTGCTGATCCATACAAAGTAGCAGCTCGTATTATCAAAACCGTTAAAGGCGTAGAAATCTGATTTTTGGAATACATAGCACTAAAAAACCCCGTCTTTGGCGGGGTTTTTTGTTTTTTAGCCTAACTTCGTCGCTCTGTTAAGCCTCTTTACCATTACATGAACTATTCTGAACTGACTTTCAAAGACCGAAATCCCGTCAAACGGTATCTTCAACGCCAACGGCTCAAAGAAGTTGCCAAAAAGTTAACCCAAACTTTTGATGCTCAGTCCCATTTACGCATTCTGGATTTTGGGTGTGGAAACGCTGAATTATACAAATATTTAAAAGAAAGCTTTCCTAGTTTTACTTACGTTGGTTTCGACCCCAGTGAAAAATACATAGCAGAAGCCAAAACGAATGTCAACCTAACGCCTAAAGATAAGCTTACATTTGAAAAAGAAGAGATTCTAGCACAGCATTACGACCTCATTTTCTGTCTCGAAGTGTTTGAACATCTCCCCGACGAAATCATGGCCGTTGAACTTAGCACTGTACAGCAACTTTTGTCGCCCAACGGAATTCTGGTCGTGGCTGTACCCAATGAATTATACCTTGTAGCCCTCATTCGCGGACTGTTCCGTATGACAAGGCGATTTGGCGCCTACGATGCTACGCCTAAAAATGTTTTGCTTTCGACCTTAGGTACGCCTCCCACCGACCGCCATAAGACCCTCAACAAAGCCGGAAATTATATTTGGGCACACATGGGATTTGACTATCGGGTACTGGCCAAAACCCTCCAACAATATTTTTACGTATCAGCTCCTTTTGGCTCTCCTTTCCCTCATTTTCCTTTGCTTGTAAATACCGAAGTCAACCTGTTTTGTCGGCAAAAACAGCCCGAAAGTTAAATCCATAAAAAATTAACCCCACTGCCCGAAACTCTTACCCACGTAAATTGGGTTAGTAATGTACATTTCCCATACGAAGCTATGAACGAAGAAAAAAAGAGTGGACAGATTTTTGACTTGCCTACCCTGCGTCGCCTGTTTACGTTTGTTAAGCCTTACCAAAAACAATTTTATACCCTCGTAACGCTCATTTTGGTGAGTGCGGCGCTTTCACCGCTTAGTCCACTACTTTTTCGCTATACCATCGACAATCAAATTGCCTCGGGCGACTACAACGGTCTGGCCATGATGCTGGCTGTCATGGTAGGTTTATTGTTTTTTCAAGCCATTATTCAGTTCATTCATACCTACTTAGCAGGCTGGTTGGGTCAAAATATCATTCGCGACATTCGGGTGCAGTTGTACGAAAAAATTCTTCGCCTTCGGCTCAAGTTTTTTGACCAAACACCGATTGGACGCTTGGTGACACGTACGGTGTCGGACGTTGAAACACTTTCGGATGTTTTCAGCGACGGCATGGCGGCCGTAGCGGGCGATATTTTGCAATTGGTACTGATCATCGGCGTCATGTTTTATACCGATTGGCGTTTATCCTTGATAAGTTTGGCCACCGTACCGTTTATGTTGATAAGTACGTACATTTTTAAGGAAAAAATCAAAGACTCATTCAACGAGGTACGAACGGCGGTTTCTAACCTCAATGCCTTTGTTCAAGAACACATTACGGGCATGAACATCGTGCAGATTTTCAGCGCGGAAAAAATCGAATTAGATAAATTCCAAAAAATCAATACCATCCACCGCGACGCTCATATTCGTTCTATTTGGTACTATTCGGTCTATTATCCTGTTGCTGACGTGATTGCCGCCGCCGCTACGGGCTTGATTGTGTGGTACGGTGCGCGCGAAATTCTCCATGATGACATTACTTTCGGCACGGTTACGGCATTTATCATGTTTACCAACCTGTTTTTCAGGCCCATACGAATGCTCGCCGACCGTTTTAATACCCTCCAAATGGGAATTGTAAGTACCGACCGTATTCTCAAATTGCTTGATAGCGACGATTATACAGTCAACAATGGTACATACGCCCCTACCCAACTTCGCGGTGAAGTATCGTTTAAAAACGTGTGGTTTGCCTACAACGAAGAAGAATACGTTCTTAAAGACATTTCGTTCGACGTACAGGCAGGCCAAACCGTCGCCTTTGTAGGGGCAACGGGAGCAGGCAAATCGTCGGTAATTAATTTGTTGAGCCGTTTTTATGATATAAACAAAGGCGAAATATTGGTAGATGGCGTAGAGATTCACCAGTACGAATTGGGGGCATTGCGTCACAATATCGGTGTAGTGCTACAAGATGTATTTTTGTTTTCGGATACCATTCACAACAACATTACCCTCGGTAACCCCGACATCAGTCGCGCCCAAATCATTGAAGCCGCCCAACTCGTTGGCGCGCACGACTTCATTGAGCGACTTCCTGGTGGCTACGACTATAACGTCATGGAACGCGGTGCAACGCTTTCGGTGGGGCAGCGGCAGTTGATTTCGTTTGTACGGGCGTTGGTACACGACCCCAAAATCATTGTGTTGGATGAAGCTACCTCGTCGGTCGATACCGAGACTGAGGAATTGATTCAAAATGCCATTGAGAAGCTCATGAAAGGCCGCACGGCCATCGTGATTGCCCACCGCCTTAGCACAATTCAGAAAGCCAACCAAATCATTGTGCTTGACAAAGGCCAAATCAAAGAAAAAGGCACGCATGACGAACTCCTTGAACACGACGGTTTTTATGCAAATCTCTATCGGATGCAGTACAAAGAAGTAGTAGGATAATTTGAACCTCATATCCCACTAATTTCATTATTTACCCGCAGACTTTCGCAGATTTAACTCGCAGATTTCGCAGAAAAAGGGCTCAATGAAGGAATTCATCTGCGCTTTCTGCGGCTCTAAATCAGCGCCAATCTGCGGGTAAAACTATAATCCTCAAATTAAATTTAAAACGGTAACGCAACCCGCTTGATTCTTTGTCCGTATTGTAAGTAAACCATTAAACGATTACTTACATCTATGAACAAGTCATCCGTATTCCGTACGATTAAAAACTCCTGTATGCCTGTCGAGTTAGCAGTTTTATTATTGGTAGCTGGTTGTACCACGACCGACAGTACACCTACTTTCGATGTATCGTTGGGGCAAACCTCACTGGGACAAGTGCTCACGGGAGAGAACGGCAAAACACTTTACTATTTTGCCTCCGATATTACAGGTCAATCGCAGTGCTCAGGTTCGTGCTTGACCAACTGGCCCGTATTTTACAAAGAAACACCTACCCTCGGAACCAGCTTAACTGCTACCGATTTTACGACTATTACGCGTGCTGACGGTACCAAACAAACCGCTTACAAGGGCTGGCCGCTTTATTATTATGCGGGTGATACCAAATCGGGGGATGTGGCAGGAGAAAAGCTAAACAACGTTTGGTTTGTCGCCAAGCCATCGTACTCCTTGTTTTTTGCCAATGCGCAATTGGTAGGAAACGACGGTAAGAATTACCTTTCTGACTATACCGTTGGCGATGGAAAAACCATTTATTTGGTGGATGCGGCTGGAAAAACGCTCTACGGCTACGTTCCTGACAAAAAGAACACCAACGTTTATACCAAATCGGACTTTAGCAACAATGCTACGTGGCCGATTGCGGAAATTGCAATGCCTACCAATTTGCCCAGTAATTTATCGACCAGTGACTTCTCAGTCATCGACGTTTTTGGGCGTAAACAATTGGTATTTAGAGGACATCCGCTCTATTATTTTGGCCCAGATAATGGTGTCAAAGGAGCAACCAAGGGAGTAAGCGTACCACGACCAGGGGTATGGCCTGTATATAACGCAAGTACCACCGCTTTGCAGTAAAAAATAAGCCCTTCCAAGGTTGTAAACCTTGGAAGGGCTACAAATACCGTGGTTATGAGTAAGCACGGGCACGTTTATCGACTAATACTCGTGCGGCAACGGCTGGTTGATTTGCTCGTGCCACGGCAAACCGTGCTGATTGAGCAAGTCCATAAATGGATCTGGATTTAGCTCTTCACAGTTCCAAACACCCGCTTTCATCCAATCGGCGTTGGTCAACATCAACATCGCACCAATCATCGCTGGTACGCCTGTGGTGTAGCTAACTGCCTGCGCACGTACTTCTTTCCAGCACTCGGCATGGTCGCAGTTGTTCCACACGTAGTACGTTTTATCTTGACCGTCTTTGATACCTTTGATTTGGCAACCAATCGACGTTTGTCCTGTGTAGTTTTCACCCAATGAATCTGGCGGAGGCAATACCGCTTTCAAAAACTCCAACGGCACAATGTCCATGCCCTGAAACTTAATCGGCGCAATGCTCGTCATACCCACGTTTTGGAGTACTTCTAAGTGCGTCAAATACGCCTGTCCGAACGTCATCCAAAAACGAGCGCGCTTCAACGTTGGGAAGTTTTTCACCAACGACTCCAACTCTTCGTGGTACAACACGTAGCTTTCTTTGGGGCCAATGCCAGGGTAATCAATCGGCTTGTGAATGCTCATCGCAGGAATTTCCACCCACTCCCCATTTTCCCAGTAGCGACCTGGCTGCGTAATCTCACGAATGTTGATTTCGGGGTTAAAATTGGTTGCAAATGCCTTTCCGTGGTTTCCAGCGTTGCAGTCGATAATGTCGAGGTAGTGCATTTCATCAAACTGGTGCTTGTTGGCAAACGACGTAAACACCTGCGTCACACCTGGGTCAAATCCACAGCCCAACAATGCCATCAAGCCCGCCTCTTTGAAACGCTCTTGGTATGCCCATTGCCAGCTATATTCAAACTTTGCCACGTCTTTTGGTTCGTAGTTGGCCGTATCGAGGTAGTGAACTCCCGTTTCCAAGCACGCATCCATGATGGTAAGATCTTGGTAAGGCAAAGCCACGTTAATCACCATTTTAGGCTGAAACGACTTGATAAGCACCACAAGTTCCGCCACGATGTCGGCGTCCACTGCGGCCGTTTGAATCGTTACCCCGTGCATTTCTTTGATGTCAGCCGCAATTTTATCGCATTTCGACTTGGTACGGCTGGCAAGCATGATTTCGGTAAAAACGTGCGAATTCATTGCGCATTTGTGCGCAACCACGCCCCCTACTCCTCCTGCTCCTATGATTAAGACTTTTGACATTTTAGTTGTGAGAGATTTGGTGACTGAGCCGCTTTCGTTAGCATTTAACTTCCGCCAGCTCAAAATTTAGTCGGCAAAGATACGATGCCTAAGCGTTTTTTCTGTTATTTGAATGTTAGTTTTTAAATAGTTAACCTCATGGACATTCTCTTACTCATTTTAGCCATTGCTGGGTTGTTGGTTGGGCTTGCAGGCGCCGTTCTTCCCCTCCCTGGGCCGCCATTAAGTTTTGTTGGTCTGTTGTGCCTTTACTTTTGCAGCTACGCCACCATGAGCTCATGGGTATTGTACTCGTTTGGATTTGTGACGGCCATTATCACTGTATTGGATTACTACGTACCCATTTGGGGTATCAAAAAATTTGGTGGGAGCCAATACGGCACTTGGGGCTCGACCTTAGGGCTACTGCTTGGCTTTTTTGTCATTCCTGCCTTGGGAATATTTTTAGGGGCATTTTTAGGAGCACTGGTAGGCGAACTTATTGGCGGGATGGCCTTCGACAAAGCCTTAAAAGCTGCTTTTGGCTCATTTTTGGGCTTTTTATCGGGAATTGTAATGAAAGTAATTTTGTGTTTGGCCATGATTATTTACGCCGTTATGGCCTTGGTCTAAACATTTTTTAAAAACTTTCGACCTGCTGGCGTGGGGGGATTACCGTGGCGAGTTGTCATCTTAGCAAATAGCCAAGAAAACAAACCTCTGTAAACTTTCTCCCGTCGCCCAGTAGGGTAGCCTTGTACATTGTACTTGCCTCTTACAACACCGCTTTTGCTCGGTGACGGGATTCTTTTTGTCTAAAAATCACAATCCTCAAAAGCCATGCAAAGCTACTTTCGTTTAAAAAACAATCGTTTCCATCACCTTTTTTCGCGTTACTCGTATTTTTTCATCGCAGTCATCACCCTCTTGCTTTCCACCTCACAAACCTCTCATTCACAAACTCTTACCCAAACTATTCGCGGGATTGTGGTTGATAAAAACGTCCAAATGCCCATTGCAGGAGTGAGTATTGTACTGGTGGGTAGCCAACCACTCCGAGGTACAACAACTAGCAGCGAGGGCGACTTTGTTTTGCCCAATGTGCCGATAGGCCGTCAAACGTTGAAAGTGACGTATATGGGCTACAAAGAGATGGTTATGAGCAACATCACGGTCAATGCGGGTAAAGAGTTGGTTCTTACCATCGGCCTCGAAGAAGACATCACGCAGTTGGCCGAAATCACGGTCAAACCCACCGTTGAAAAAGACAAACCCCTCAACGACATGGCCACGGTAAGCGCCCGTACGTTTTCGGTCGAAGAAACTCAACGCTATGCCGCCGCTGTCAACGACCCTGCGCGCATGGCAACGGCCTACGCGGGGGTAATGTCAGCCGACGACGGGGGCAATAATATTGTCATTCGGGGTAACTCGCCCAACGGCCTGCTGTGGCGAATGGAGGGCATTGATATTCCCAACCCCAACCACTTTTCGAGTTTGGGTGCTTCGGGTGGTGGTATTTCGATTTTGAGCGCGCAGGTATTGACCAACTCTGATTTTATGACGGGCGCTTTCCCCGCCGAATACGGAAATGCACTCTCGGGCGTATTTGACCTTAAACTCCGCAAAGGCAACAACCAAAAGCGCGAATACACTGTTCAGGCGGGACTTTTGGGCCTAGACGTGGCTGCCGAAGGGCCTTTTTCTTCCAACTATAAAGGTTCTTATTTGGTCAACTATCGCTATTCAACCCTCGAACTTTTGAGCAAAATTGGACTTCCCGTCGGCGATTTTGCCCAGCGTTTTCAGGATATTTCGTACAACATTTCGCTTCCTACCCAAAAATGGGGCAAATTCACGCTCTTTGGTTTTGGTGGATTGAGCAACAGCACGGGGGAAGCTAAAGCCGATTCTACCCTGTGGAAAACCGACGGAGACAAACGGTTTGACTTCCAATTCAAATCAAATACGGGCGCTTGGGGCGCAACGCACTCACTTAACTTCAGCCCAAATGCCTTATTAAAAACGGTGGTGTTGTATTCGACCTACGAGAACGGTTTTCAACAAAAACGGTTGTCCGATACCTATGCCCTTGAGCCACGGTACGACGAAAACTATCAACTCAACAAACTCTCAGTAGCAAGTACCCTCAATTACAAATTTAGCGCCCGACTTGCCCTCCGCACAGGCGCGATTTGGAGCCATCAGAAGTACGATTTTTTCCGCGAAGGCTGGAATGCCGAAGCTAAAAAAATTGAGCGGTATGTGTCGTCCAACGGCCAAACCGCCACTTTACAGCTCTTTGCCCAAGCCAACTACAAGCTATCTGAGCGAATGACGGCTAACCTTGGGGTACATACCTTGCGCTTATTCCTCAACAACCGCCAGAGCATCGAGCCTCGGGCCTCGGTTAAATGGGACTTCGCAGCGGGGCAGTCATTGGCGCTGGGCTATGGACTTCATAGTCAGTCACATCCGTTGGCTTTGTACTTTTTTTCCAAAACAGCAGGCGATACGCCTAACTCTCTCCCCAACCAATCGCTTGATTTTTCAAAAGCTCACCACTTAGTTCTCTCTTACGACCGTCTCCTCAACGAGCATACCCGCCTCAAAACCGAAACCTATTACCAGTCACTTTATGGTGTGCCCGTGAGTGCTAACCAACGCGATGCCTTTTCGCTGCTCAATGCACTGGATGGTTTTATTAATCAACCTTTGGCCAACGATGGGAAGGGCGAAAACTACGGAATTGAGCTGACCCTAGAGCGTTTTTTACACAATAACTTCTATTACCTCGTCAGTGGCTCGGTTTTTAAATCAAGCTACCAAGGTTCCGACGAAATTTGGCGTAGCACGCGTTTTGACGCAGGAGGAGCAGTGAATGTATTGGTGGGCAAAGAATGGCAACTAGGTCAAGGAAAAAACAACGTACTGGGTATCAGCCTCAAAACCACGTACATGGGCGGCTACCGCACCACGCCCATTGACCTCGCGGCTTCCCGCAGCCAAGGACAAACAGTATGGATTGATGCCCAAACCAACCAAGATAAGTTGGATGCGTATTTTCGGTCGGACGTGCGGGTAAGTTGGAAGCGCAACAAAAACGGTTTTACCAGTACGCTTTCTCTCGACCTTCAGAATGCCACCAACCGCCAAAATGTGTACAATTATTATTTTGATTCCAACCTCAACGAAATCCGAACGGTCTATCAACTGCCGCTCATTCCTGTCTTGAACTACCGAGTGGAGTTTTAGGGAGTAAATGAATGTAAAGTTTATTGCATTTATTTCAAAACACATAGAACACATTAGAATAAACACAGAGTGATCTATGTTTTCTAGACAATTAGCAGAAAACCATCTGTATATCAACACTTTGAGTTTTTCTTTTTCATACAACTTGGCTGATTATAAATTTATAATCAGCCAAGTTGACCCATTTTTACCCTAATTTGGCTGATTATAACAAAAATTACTTCACCCCAGCATTCACGATTTCAAACACCAAACTAGCCGCCAAGCGAGCAGTGCGGTTGTCGATGTCGAGGCTAGGATTAAGCTCGGCGATGTCGGCACTCACAAGTTTGGGCGACGAAAGAATGGCTTGCAGTGCTTGCCGAAAGGTACGGTCGGGCACCAGGCCATTGTACGCCAAGGCACTCACCCCTGGCGCGTATGGTGCCGCAAACACGTCCATACAAATCGTCAAATAGACTTTGTCAACCCGTTCCATGAAGACCGCAATCGTGTGCAAAATAAGCATGATATTTTCTGGGTAAAAATCGTCGGCCAAGAGGTGCTTTACGCCGTAGTGTTTGGCGGTAGCAAACAAACGTTGGGTATTGCTATTGGTCTGAATCCCCAAAGCCAAGTAATGAAAATCGCTTTCTTCCTGCGCCAATTGCCAAAAACCCGTCCCTGAACTTGCCCCCACCGCAGGGTCAGGCTCACGAATATCGAAATGCGCATCAAAATTGATGATTCCGATTCTTTGGCGGGGAAACGCCTTCCGAAGGCCTCGAAAATGCCCGTACATGACTTCGTGGCCACCTCCAAATACCATCGATCGGTAGCCCAGTTGGACGAGTTGCTCCACGGTGTCGGCCAGTTCGCTTTGGGCTTCTTCGAGCTTCGTGCCTTCGCACACGCAATCGCCCACGTCCACCAGCGCTCCTTTGGTCAGCGAATGTGCTGGGAAATTGGCACAAACCGAACGAAGCACACTCGGTGCAGCACTGGCGCCTAAGCGGCCTTTATTGCGGCGCACGCCTTCGTCGCAGGCAAAGCCCAGTAGGGCAATGGCTTTACGGGCGGTGAGTTCGGCCAGCGGTGTACATTCCACCACTTGGTACCAGCGCCACAAATCGGGGGCATCGCCGTCGTTGCGGCCTTGCCAGAGGTTGGGTTGAGGGGGGTGAGGCATATTTTGGATGATTGCGTACTTTTTTGGCAAAATGCGTTATTTTTACTTTACAATTCAAAAAACAGCTGTCCCAAATGGTAACGGAGAAAAAAATCTTAGCTGAAATCTATCAACTTCCCGAAAGTCTCAAATTGGAGGTTTTGCACTTTGTGACCTTTTTAAAGCAAAATCAAAATTCTCAAAAAGTAGAAACGAAAAAAAAAGAGCGAGTTTTTGGCCTATCGAAAGGGAAATACAAAATGAGCGATGATTTTTCAGCGCCTCTTGATGATTTTAATGACTACATGTAACGATGAAATACCTAATTGATAGTTGCACTTTTTTATGGTTCAATGAAGGCTCCAATAAAATCAGCCCATTAGCGCATCAACTCATACGAGACCCAAACAATGAGATATACATCAGCATAGCCAGTTTGTGGGAAATTTCTATAAAAACATCACTTCATAAGCTCGAAATAGCGGGAGGGTACAACACTGTAATAGAAGATATTATCACAAATAATATGGATATTTTGTCAATCAATTTCTCGCATACTTTAATTCAAAATAAACTACCTTTCTATCATCGGGATCCTTTTGACAGAATGATTGTTTCTCAAGCTATTGCTGAAAATATGAACCTTATCAGTAGTGACGTGATATTTGACTCATACTTAGCTACTTCACCAGTGAAGAGAATCTGGTAATCACCACACCCCGTACGGTTTCAACCTCCCTTGTTGGTAAAGAACTTCTCGGCAATCGGCGCAAGCATATCCTTGTAAATCAACCGAGTACCCTGTTTCAATTCGCCCCACTTCCGTTAATTTCAACGCCTTAGCGGCTCTGAACGTCAGCCCTGCCAGTACCTCGGCCGTGCTTAGTTTTTGATAGGTAGCCAAAATAGCCGCTTGGGTCAGCAAGTCGCCCATCGGGGCAGAACCTGGGTTAAAATCGGAGGCAATGGCCACGCAAGCCCCCGCATCCAAAAGCTTGCGGGCGGGAGCAAAAGGCTCACCCAAGCCCAACGACGCCCCTGGCAAAACCACCGCCACCGTATCCGACTGCGCCAAGGCATGAATCTCCTTTTCGGTGCTCGCTTCCAAGTGGTCGGCCGACAAAGCCCCCATCTCCACGGCCAACGTCGAACTTCCTGCCGTAAACTGGTCGGCATGAACCGTCAGGTCAAAGCCCAATGCCTTGGCTTTCTGTAAAAACTGCCTACTTTCGGCAAGCCCAAACGCCGATTGCTCCACGAAAATATCCACCCGTTGGCTCAGTTGCTCGGTGCGGATTTGGGGCAATAATTCTGCCGTTATCCATTCCAAATACGCCTCCTGCGAACCCTCAAAGTCTTTGGGCTTGATATGCGCCGCCAAACAAGTCGGTACGATACGTGCTTTCGAATGAAAAAACTGCTGCACTCGCCCAATGACTCGCAGCATTTTCAGCTCATTTTCAAGGTCTAAGCCATAGCCGCTTTTAATTTCGAGCGTCTTGATACCCTGCTGCAACAAACGTTCTACCCGCCCGAGGGTTAGCTCAAAAAGGGTTTGTTCGTCGCAGGCTCGAGTTTGGCTTACACTGCTCCAAATCCCGCCGCCCGCCGCCGCAATTTCGAGGTAGGTTTTTCCCGCATTGCGGGCCGCAAAATCGTTAGCACGGCTTCCCGCAAAACAGGTATGCGTGTGGCAATCCACAAAACTTGGCAGCAGCACCGTCGGTTGGGTGATTTCCTCCACCGTCGCCTCTGGGTACATTTTTACCAACGACTCAAACCCACCCACGGCCTGAATCCGTCCGTTATGGAGTAGCACCCCGCCGTCTTTGATAACCTCCAGTGCTTCGTCTTTAAGGACGCCCTTCTCGGGCAAACCCCGCAAGGTCACTATCTGCGTAAATGGCCCAAGTAATTTCATATCAAACAGTCTCCTCTAAATCTCACGGTACTGCACAGGCGGCTCTGTACCGTCTCGACCCAACGGAAGAAGCTTTATGTTTTTGATTATTAAAGTGTTACAAAAAAAGGTGAATTTTTATATTATTCCCCCATTGGGGGTTAGGGGGCCGCTCAACCCAAATTTATCGGCCCAGTGGCTCGCTTTTTCGTAGCCCGCATCGTGGTGCCTAAACACACCCATGGCAGGGTCGTTGTACAACACCCGTCGGAGACAGGCTTCGGCACGGTCGGTTCCGTCGGCCAACACCACCATACCAGCGTGTTGGGAGTAGCCCATGCCCACGCCCCCACCGTGGTGAAACGACACCCACGTTGCCCCGCCTGAGGTATTGGACATGAGATTGAGTAGCGTCCAGTCCGAAACGGCATCGGAGCCATCAAGCATCGACTCCGTCTCACGGTTGGGCGATGCCACCGAGCCGCAGTCGAGGTGGTCACGTCCAATCACAATTGGGGCTTTTACCTTGCCCGTTTTTACCAACTCATTGAAAATCAAACCCGCTTTTTCCCGTTCGCCCATGCCCAGCCAACAAATACGGGCGGGCAAGCCCTGAAACGCAATCTTGGTTTGGGCCTCGGTGAGCCATCGAATCAAGGCGTTGTTTTCGGGGAAAGCCTCCATCAGTGCCTCGTCCGTTACCCGAATATCGTCGGGGTTACCCGAAAGCGCCACCCATCGAAAAGGCCCTTTGCCTTCGCAAAACAACTGCCGTATGTACGCAGGCGTAAACCCAGGAAAGCTAAACGCATTGGGTTCACCTCCCTGACGGGCAAACTCCCGCAGGTTGTTGCCGTAGTCAAACACAATCGAACCTCTTTTTTGCATTTCGAGCATCAAGCCCACGTGACGAGCCATGCTTTTTTTGGAGCACATTTGGTAATCCGCAGGGTTTTCTTGGCGAAGTTGTTTAGCTTCTTCCAAACTCATTCCGTGGGGAACGTACCCATTCAGCGGATCGTGTGCGGAGGTTTGGTCGGTCAAAATTTCGGGGATAATGTTGTCTTCTAACAGTTTTTGCAACACATCGCCAATGTCGCCCACCAGCCCCACCGACACGTTTTCGCCTTTGGCTTTGGCTTCCAGCACCCAGCCGACGGCCTCGTCGTAGCTGTGCGTCATGCGGTCGATGTAACGCGTTTCGAGGCGTTTCTGAATGCGGGTGGGGTCAATGTCCACGCCCAAAAACGTAGCCCCCGCCAGCGTTGCGGCCAACGGCTGTGCGCCACCCATGCCGCCCAAACCGCCCGTTACCAGCAATTTACCCCGCAGGTCTCCTCCAAAATGTTGACGACCACATTCTACAAAGGTTTCGTACGTTCCTTGCAAAATGCCTTGGGTACCAATGTAAATCCAGCTCCCTGCCGTCATTTGCCCGTACATCATCAACCCTTTGGCTCTCAACTCATTAAAATGCTCCCACGTGGACCACGCAGGCACCAAATTACTGTTGGCGATGAGCACTCGGGGTGCTTGCGGATGCGTACGCACGATGCCCACGGGCTTTCCCGACTGCACCAACAACGAATGTTCTTCGTCCAATTCCAGCAAAATTTCGATGATTTTTTGCAGCGACTCACGGCTGCGAGCTGCTTGTCCGATGCCGCCGTACACCACCAATTCATCGGGATTTTCGGCCACTTCGGCGTCGAGGTTGTTCAATAACATCCGCAACGGCGCTTCCGTTTGCCACGACTTGGCGTGCAGTTGCGTTCCTCTCGGCGCTTTGTAGTGCGGGTGATTGGCGTAGGTTTTAATAAATTCGGAAGTCGTCATAGTGCTCATTGAGGTTACAGGTTTCACTCACGAGATTCGGAAGAATGTCGGTTTGTAGCAGTTGATGAAGGGTAGCAATATCGTCAGAGAAGATTTTGTCTTCGGTCGCAAACGGCACGTGTTTTCGGATTTCGCCCAGGAGTTTTTCCATCACCGCACTCGATTGCAGCGGTCGGCGAAACTCCAGCGCTTGGGAAGCATAGAGCAGCTCAATGGCCAAAATATACTCCAGATTATCAATCACTTGGTTTAATTTTCGACCACTGATAGAACCCATCGAAACGTGATCTTCCTGTCCCAGCGAGGTAGGAATGCTATCGGCAGAAGCAGGGAAACAGAGGGATTTATTCTCAGAAACCAACGCCGCCGTTGTGTACTGCGGAATCATAAAACCAGAGTTCAGACCCGTTTCTTTCAACAGTAGTTTAGGCAAGCCAAAACGCCCTTCGAGCATCAAATAACAACGGCGGTCGGAGATGTTGCCCACTTCGGCAGCGGCCAAAGTGGCGTAGTCGAGTGGTAAGGCCAAAGGTTGCCCGTGAAAATTTCCCCCGCTGATGGTATCGTGGTCGCCCAGCACCACGGGGTTGTCAGTTACGGCATTAAGTTCAATTTCAGTCAATTCTTTCAGATGCAGCCACGCATTGCGAGACGCCCCGTGTACCTGCGGCATACAACGCAACGAATAGGGGTCTTGTACTCGACCGCAGTCGGTATGCGAGGCCAATACCTCCGAGCCGTCTATCAGTCGCCGTAAGCGCTGCGCCACCAGCATACTCCCCCGAAACGGTCGAATTTGGTGCAAACGGGCATCAAACGGCTTTACCGAACCCATCAGCGCTTCCAACGAAAACGCCCCGATGAGGTCGGCCATTTCGAGGCAGTGGTGCAGGCGAGCCACCCCACGCACCGCATGGGCCAAAATAAACTGCGTGCCATTAATGAGCGCCAATCCTTCCTTGGGCCCTAGCTCAATCGGAGCCAACTCAAAATGCGCCAAGGCGTGCGCCGTGGGCACTTTTTGCGCGTTCCAATACACGTATCCCAAGCCAATCAGCGGCAAAAAAAGGTGCGCCAAAGGTGCCAAATCGCCCGAGGCTCCCACCGAACCCTTTTCAGGAACGACGGGGATAATATCATTCTCGATGTGCCAAAGGATACGCCGAAGGGTATGGAGGCTGATCCCCGAATACCCCTGCGCTAAGGCATGAACCTTGCAAATGAGCATGGTTTTGGCGATTTCGGGCAAAATCGGGTTGCCCACTCCCACGCTGTGGCTGATAAGCAAATTGTACTGAAGCGTCTTGGTTTGTTCTTCCGAAATAGGCGTATCGCACAGCGGCCCAAAGCCCGTATTGATGCCGTAAACGGTTTCGTGCTGCGCCACGATGTTTTTCACAAACTGATGGCTTTCTTCTATTTTTTGGACGACCTCTTCGCAAAGCACTCCTTGGAGTTTGCCTTCGACGAGTTGCAGGGTTTTCCCTACCGTCAGGGTATCTTTACCGTAGAAAAACATAGAATAACGTTTAAGTACTGGTTTAATCGTCGAGCAAAAGTTTTCAAGCATTAACACTTTAATTATCAGCAAAATAAAGTTTCCCCTATCGGGGGAGATTTAGAGGGGGCTGCTTCAACAGTCGTTGGCTTAGCGATTTTTGGGCAAAACTTTGTTCGACACTCAACAGCGACGACAGCAGGGCAGCATTCGCTTCGTTTTCTTGCATCAGCTCCTGCATCGCTTCGTCAAGCTCCGCCCACACGGGTTCTACAGCTTGTTGCAGTTGACGCCCCTGCTCAGTAAAACGAATCAAGCGCTTACGGCCGTCGTGTTCGGAGGGATAGCTTTCAAGCAACCCTTTCTGTTCCAAGCTTTTCGCCAATTGGCTTATGGCTGAGTGCGACACTTCGAGGGTTTCGGCAATGTCGATGAGCGAAATGTGTTCGTTTTTTGAAATCAAATAGAACATCGAGAACCACGAGGCATCAAAAGGAATGCCCTTTTCGGCATAGACCTTGTTTACTTCCGACAAAAAATATTCACTGAGTCGGCGCAGGCGACTTCCCAAAATCAACCCGCCCAGTTTTTGATAAAAATTCATGGCACAAATTTATATAAGTACTTATATAAATTACAATTATTTTTAGAAAATAAATTATTTTTCTAAAAAAAGAACTTCTCCGCCAATGCAGAAGAAGTCCTTTAAGTGTTAGTAGATTCTCAAATCTGATAATAGCGGTTTTGAGAAACCGCTTGCACACTAATTGTGCTGTCAGATTCTCAAATCTGACATCGAAGGTTTCTCAAAACCTTGCGTTCAATTCATTCGGTTTTGGGAAACCACCTGAACCACCTTCCCGAAAGTTTTGGAACTTTCGGGAAGGTGAAACTACACTGTAATCCTACGTTTGCGCCCCAATACCTGCCATGTATCCACTACCGACTGATTTTCTACAACGTAAGCTTCGTCATAGAGGTTGACGGTAGGACAAACGTGAAATGGCACGCCGTACAATACATCGCCAACATTTATATTTTCCCAATTTTCTACGCGGATAACGCCGTGTTCTTCGCTTTGCCCCACGAGTTCGTAATTGTCAAGATTCAAAAAGCGAATCCGTTTGTCAATCGGGTTTTCGGCCGCGACGGCTTTGTGCCCCATGTCCACGGTAATAAAACCTACTTTCGGTTTCGAAATCACGCGGGTAAGTACCAGTGCTGCGTATTCAAACGGTTGTTCGGGAAGTTTATCGCCGTAGCCCCAGTCCCACAGCACACAAGTACCTGGGCTGCAATACGTTTCGACATGAAGTGCGTGAACGGTAAACGTAGGCGTTCCGCCCGCTACAATGATGGGGCGCGGCAATCCTGCTTCTGCGATGGCTTCTAGGAAATGTTGAACATCCACAAATCCGTCTTCTACTTCGTGGCGGCGCGACTCAAAATCGGGCGTCCGCAAGTGCCCATCATATACGTGCAAGCCGTGGCAGTTGATGTTGGGGAGTTGATGCAACAATTGATAAAGGCCAAGAATATCACCATCAAGGGCGTGTCCCGAGCGATCCATCCCGCTGTTGACGTCCAAAAACACATCACTCACCAAGCCACTTGCGCCAAAAACGTCATTATGTTCTTTTGCCACCGACGCACTATCAATCAAAGAACCTACAAAAACGTCGGGATATTGTTGACGAAACGCTAGTAAACGCTTGACTTTCGGCCCCATCAATTGGTGCGCAATCACCACGTATTTTGCTCCTGCCACTGCGGCCATTTCGGCTTCGGCAATGGTCGCGCACTTAAATTTTGAGATACCAGCGGCGAGCATCATTTTAACCACCTCAGGCATTTTATTGGTTTTAACGTGCGGATACAAACGTTCGGCATTGCCCGCAATGTCAATCATCTTTTGAATGTTGCTTGCCACTCGCTCTTTATAAATCAGCAACGATGGCGAATCTGCTTGCTCCTCGTTTTGGAGCTTATACCATGGAGACATAAAGGTTAATTTGGGTGAATTGGTCAAAAATACGATGGTTCGTACAGACTTTCCAAACGCTTATACGTAGGCCACATAAAAATATCAAGAATTTACTTTTCGGAACTAGCTCAAATGAAACAAGTTAGCACCAACGGTGGTTGTATTTTTTTACTTACTTGAAAAGGAGGTGCGCTACGTCAATGACACAGTCCGTCAAAGTTGGTAAATTTGTTTCGCTAACATACCCGATAAACTTTAACATCTAGCAATATTATGTCACAATTAGAAGTCGCCAACGCTGTAGAACCTCTGTTGGTTGAAGACCCCAACCGCTTTGTGCTTTTCCCCATCAAACACCACGATATTTGGCAGTTTTACAAAAACCACGTGGCAACGTTTTGGGTGGCCGAAGAGATTGACCTTGCGTCTGACCTTCAACACTGGGAAAACCTCAACGACGGCGAGAGACACTTCATTTCGCACGTTTTGGCTTTCTTTGCGGCATCCGATGGTATCGTTAATGAAAACTTGGCCGTCAACTTCCTAAGTGAAGTACAATACGCTGAGGCTAAGTGCTTTTATGGATTCCAGATTGCCATGGAAAACATCCACTCCGAAACGTATTCGTTATTGATTGATAGTTATATTAAAGACCCTATCGAAAAAGACCGTATGCTCCGCGCCATCGAAACGATTCCGTGCGTGCAGAAAAAAGCGGATTGGGCGTTACGTTGGATTTCTAATGGTTCGTTTGCCGAGCGCCTCATCGCTTTTGCAGCCGTGGAAGGTATCTTTTTCTCAGGTTCGTTTTGCTCAATTTTCTGGCTCAAAAAACGTGGTTTGATGCCTGGATTGACGTTCTCAAACGAACTTATCTCGCGCGACGAAGGCTTGCACCGCGACTTTGCTTGTTTGCTTTATACCGACCACATTATCAATAAATTGCCAGAAGAAGACATTTACAGCATCATCCGCGACGCCGTAGAAATTGAGCAAGAGTTTGTTACGGATGCTTTGCCTGTTTCGCTCATCGGGATGAACGCCACTTTGATGAATCAATACATCGAATTTGTGGCCGACCACCTTTTGGTATCGTTGGGGTTGAAGAAAATTTACAACTCAACCAATCCGTTTGACTTCATGGACATGATTTCGCTCCAAGGAAAAACCAACTTCTTCGAGAAGAAAGTGGGTGAGTACCAAAAACCTGGGGTGAAAAACTCTAGCAAAGAGCGTGATGTTCAAACCCTTAGCTTCGACGCTGATTTCTAGGTTTGACATCGCTTGGTACTGCAACAAAAAAGGAAGCCGAGGCTTCCTTTTTTGTTTACTGAGTTTGTCGTTGGTCGGGTTGTGAGCAACCCTCTGCACGTGAGTCGGGTTGCTCACAACCCGACCGACACACCCTACCGATACCCTAAGGTACGGTTCATTTCGGTGACGATGTAGTTAAAATCATCGGGGTTATTTTCAAAATCAAGGTCGTTGACGTCGATGGTCAACAGCGTACCATCGATGTACGTATCGGCGAAATTTTCGTACAATCCATTGAGATTGAGTAAATATTCATCGCTAATGGTTTGTTCAAATTCACGTCCACGTTTCTGAATCTGACGACGAAGTTTGGGCAAATCTGCCTTCAAGTACACGATAATATCGGGGGCTTTGATGGCATTGGTAATGGTTTCGTACATCATCAAATAGTTCTGATAATCACGGGTTTCCATCAAGCCAGAATCGGCCAAGTTTTTCGCAAAAATAAACGCGTCTTCGTAAATCGTACGGTCTTGAATCACCGTCTGATAGTGCATCGAGCGAATCTTTTGGGCTTGCGAGAAACGACTGTTGAGGAAAAACACCTGAAGATTGAACGACCAACGCGCCATGTCTTCATAAAAATCGGCCAAGTAAGGATTTCCTTCTACGGCTTCGTACAAAACTCCCCACTTGTAGTGTTCTGAGAGTTTGCGAGCGAGCGTAGTTTTACCAGCTCCGATGTTTCCAGTAATTGCAATGTGCATGATAGGGTAGAGTTAAACCGTTATGATAAAGTTTTAAGTGGTGGTATCGATTTTTAGACGAAAACTTTCATAAAAAGTATGCGAATATAGTCAGACTTTTATACTTTTTCTGACTCATGCCCTTACTTCTCGGCCAGCTCCTAAGTTTTTTGTAATTTTGCAGGAACGTTATTTGCTGATTTTCAATTTCTAACTATACCACAGAAAAAATAGAACTCAGCTTTATGTTGTACTTCTTATTATGAGTCAAATGAAACCTTACAGTGTTCTTTTATACTATCAATACGTGCCCATCGAAGACCCACAGGCTTACCGTGATGCGCAGCACGAGTTTTGTGTCAATAACAACCTCCTCGGGCGCATCATCATTGCTCCCGAAGGGCTCAACGGTACTGTATCGGGGCTAGTCGAAGACTGCGAAGCTTACATGCAGTGGGTGAAAGCCGACCCACGTTTTGCGAGTATCGACTTCAAAGTGGAATACCACGAAAGTCATACGTTCCAAAAACTGCACGTACGCCTCAAGGAAGAGATTGTCAACTCAGATTTGCCCGTGGACCCGCTCAAACAAACAGGGGTACACCTAGAACCAGACGAGTTTAAACAATTGCTCAAAGAAGACCCTGATTTGGTGGTGATTGACATGCGCTCCAACTACGAGCACAGCGTTGGGAAATTCAAAGGAGCGATTACGTTTGACATGGAGAACCTGCGCGAGTTGCCGCAGCATATTCAAGAGATTGAGCACCTCAAAGGCCAAGGTAAGAAGATTGTTACTTATTGTACGGGTGGTATCAAGTGCGAAAAAGCCAGCGCTTACCTCCTCGACCAAGGTTTTGACAACGTTTATCAGCTTCACGGAGGTATCATCAAATACGGCCTAGAAGCGGGAGGGGAAGATTTTGAGGGAAAATGTTACGTGTTCGATAACCGCCTCACGGTGGACGTCAACCAAGTCAATCCAAAAGTGATTTCGACTTGCTACGTTTGTGGGACGCCTTCCGACCGCATGGTCAACTGCGCCAACAACGAGTGCAATATCCACGTACCGATGTGCGAAGATTGCGGCTGGAAAATGGAAGGCGCCTGCTCTGATGCCTGCAAGTGTGCGCCCAACAAACGCCCTTACAACGGCACGGGCTATTACCCGCGCAAAAGCGACCACTATACACCACTTCAAGGGCTCAAAAGCTTTAAAAAGTCCACCAAAAAGGCCGAAGCCTAATTTTGTTTGCCCCGTCCCGACGTTCTGTCGGGACGGGGTGGCTTAACGTCTCCGACTTAAAAGTTGCCCGAAAGTTCGTTACCCTACCGAGTCGATTTAGTCAATTTCCCTGCACTTTCCTATCCAGATTTCATTGAGCATATCAAAAGAGTTGGCAGGTTGATTTATAGGAAGATAGAACCCTTTTAAACACCCTAAGTTTTATGTCAACTACTCATGGCTCATTTACCTTTAATGAAATCAGCGATAACCACTCGACTTGGGTAATAGAATAAAGATAAACACATAGGCCACATAGTATTTTCACATAGTACACAAATCTAAAGGTCTATGTTTACTATGTGTTTATTCTAATATTCTCTATGTGTTTTAAAAGGATTACTAACAAATCCTGCATTTATTCGTACACCCAAACTAACAATATGACTGACAATCCTAACGTGCTGGTTATCTGTGGCAAAAACAAGAAACGGAGTAAAACCGCAGAGCATTTGTTTTTGAACGACAATCGTATTCGCATCCGTTCGGCAGGATTAAGTCCCAAAAGCAACCGAAAAATCTCCGAAAATGATTTGCATTGGGCTGATTTAGTGTTGGTGATGGAATACGAACATAAATCAAAAATTAGGGAGCTTTACAGGCATTTGGAACTTCCTACCATCGAGGTATTGGCCATTCCCGACGATTACGAGTACATGGACGAAGAACTTGTAGAAATCCTAACTGACAGAATCAATGACACCCTAGAACGTGTATATGCGATTTAGGCAAACAGCCATTTACGTCAACCAATGAAATTCACCATAAGCGATTTTAGTATTTTGATGGGGGGAGGTATTGCGCTTTTGGTGGCCATAGGCGTTTGGTTGAGAAACAAACAACAATCGTCCATCGCTAACTATTTCCTCATCGCTTTTTTGATTAACTGTTTCATTAGCATTTTCCTCAAAAACCTGTATTTCAATCGGTTACTTGAACACTTCCCCCATTTACTCAAACTCAACCACCCGCTCGGATTACTGCGCCCTGTCACATTTTACCTGTATTTTTACTTTTTGTTTCGCCCACAACTGAAATGGCAAAAAGTTCAATGGTTACACTTTGCTCCTACGCTTCTGTTGCTGGTTTATACCTTGCCTTTTTATTCACTAAGCGCCCGCGACAAAGTGCTTGTTTTCCAGCAAGCCCTCCCCGACCCTGCCCCCAACTTTTTGGCATTTGCGGGCATTACTGTGTCATTCGCCGTTGGCTATTTTTTTCTATCGGTTTATAAATGGTGGCGTTTTCGACCCATCTCCTCACCGACTTCTTTGCCCAAAATCGTTTCTACCCGACGCTGGCTACTACTGTTGCTCGCGGGCTATGCCCTTTATCTGCTTTCGTCGGCGCTGATTTGGCTCCTGCCCTATCCCCAGTACGAGTATTTTTCCTACCAAATTATCTCTCTTTTTTTGATGGCAGGTTGCATCAAACTCCTAAGCCAGTCCGACTTACCTACGTACCAAGTAATGCTTCCGAAATATGCGAAGTCTAACCTCGCTGATGCTCAAAAAGCCCAATTGCAACAGGAACTTCACCGCTTGATGCGAGGCGAGAAACTGTTTTTGAACGAAAAACTGCGTCTAAAAGAAGTGGCAGAAAAAATGGGCATTAACGAAAACCAACTTTCTCAACTTGTGAACGAGGGCGAAGGAATGAGTTTCAACGATTTTGTCAATAAGTTCCGCGTTGAAGCTGCCCAAGAGTTACTGTGCTCGGAGCAATTTTACAAAACAACGATTGAAGCCGTGGGGTACGATGTTGGGTTTGGGACGAGGGCTTCTTTTTACAACGCTTTTAAAAAATTTACGGGACAAAGTCCCAGCGAATTTCGTCGAAAAAGCAGCTAAATCTTGTCCAATCTTACCATTTTTGACGATTACAGGGATTTTTAACCCTACTCTTGCCAAAAAATCACCAAGTTTTAAAAACCAACAAGAGTAGTCTCCCATGAAATCACCCCTTTATTTTTCGCTTAAAACAATCGTCGCTGCCTTTATCTTTGCAGTAGTAAGTCCTTCGGTCAACGCCCAATCGGTCTGGATCATGGATTTTGTGGAAGTCAAAAACGGCAAAGAAGCCGAAGTAGCGTATTTTATTCGGGAAAACTGGCAGGTTTTCCGCGTAGAAGCTCAGAAACAAGGCATTATTACGTCGTATAAAGTGCTAAAAACGACTCCTGATTCGACGGCGGCATTTCGCTATATTTTGATGACCGAATACGCCGACAGCACCGCCGTAAGGCTCAGTGAAGAACGTTTTCGACCTATTTTAAAAGCATTACGCCCCAACGGCCCGCAGTTTTTGAACGAAAGCCGCCCCAAAGATTTTTGGCAAATTCCGATTTCCAAAGAGGCAACCACGTTTATTCATTCAAACGAAAAAAAGTAGCCGAGTAACCCATGAAATTCGACACACATGCCCCAACCGCCCGACTCCAGCCGTACATTAAGTGTTTTGTGGTGTCGGAAAACGACCAAGAAAGCGACTACAAAGTCTTTCCGTCGTCGGGGCTTGTGGTTGGATTTCAGTACCGAGGTCAGCTTACTTCTTACCAAAACGACACCGTCCACTCGCTTGCTTCGGCGGGGATTACGGGGATGTCCGACACCTACAAAATCTTTAAAAACTCCGCTCATATCGGTACTATTTTGGTCTATTTTACCGAGACGGGTTTTGCCCATTTTGCCTCCCAGCCCACGCACGAACTTTTCAATTTGAGCCTGTCGTTGGAGCATATTTTTGACAAAAATACCATCCACGAAGTTGAGGACAAATTGGCTGCGGCCACTACCGACAAACAACGCCTCCGAGTTGTAGAGCAGTTTTTTCTTTCGCAACTCAAAGACATCGAAACCGATAAACTTATCGTGGAAGCCGTTAGACTGATTTACGAAACTAGAGGCAAGATTCGGATAAAAGAACTCAACGAACGGCTGTTTATCAGCGCCAGTCCATTTGAGAAACGCTTCCGAAAAATTGTGGGTACGACGCCAAAAAAATTTGCGTCGATTGTGCGTTTTAATACCGTTTTGACTCAGTTCGACCAACAAAAATCGCTGGCCGATATTTGCTACGAAAATCATTTTTTCGACCAAGCCCACTTCATCAAAGACTTCAAACAATTTACGGGCGATACCCCCGAAAATTTTAAACGCTTCTTGTAGAAAAACGATTTTTTACAATCACAGGCGTGTCCATTGTCGCACCTTTGCAGGGTAATCATAGGACAATAACTACCTATGAATCTGTAACTTTTAAACACCAAGAAGCAATGTTTACTACAGAACAAATTCAATCTGCCCACCGCAAAGTAAAATCAGGCGCCGACTTCCCCGCTTATGTTCAAGAGATTAAGGGACTGGGCGTTACCCATTACGAAGCCTATGTTTCTGACGGCCGTATCGACTACCACGGAGATAATCAACACACGGCTACTGTTCCCGCCAAGTACGCTCCTTTGACAATTGCAGCGTCTCCCAACTATCCCCTTTTTAAAGCCGAATTAGTCGCACACCAACAAGGCAAAACCGATTTTATGACTTTCATCACCATGTGCGCAGGCACGGGCATCGAAAAATGGGCCATTTGTATGGATAAAATGACCTGTACCTATTATGATCTGGCAGGCAATGAGGTATTGGTTGAGGTGATACCTTCGTAACAGCCGCTAGAAATTTTGTACATTTATGCCTTTGATTGCACCAGCATTCTGTATCAATTCAGTTGGTTTATGTATCATCGCATTATCTGTACGCTTTTTTTAGTTCTTTATTTTGGGTTAACGTCAAACGCCCAAGAAGACTCCACTCGTTTTTTTGTGGAAACGGGTGGAGTAGCCGCTACCTCACAGCATACACCGTTTTGGCTTCGTTCTAACCAATTTGGGAGCGTTCCCCTTTCCAATCCATTTGTGTTTGTGAAAACAGGGGCACAAGCTTTTATCGGAACAAAACCCCGCAAAGCCCAACTTCACTTACAAGGCGAAATTATAGCCAATGTAGGGCGTACTTCTTCGGTTATTTTACCCGTGGCATCTGCCACCTTTCGTCATCGCCAATTTGAAGCCTATGTAGGGCGTCGCAAAGAATTTTTTGGGTTGGGCGATACCCTACTTTCCTCTGGCTCTTACGCTTGGTCGGGCAATGCCCTGCCCATTCCCAAAGTTCATATTGGTACACGAGGGTTTGTCTCGGTCCCTTTTACCAAAGACATATTGGCTTTTCATGCCACATTTTCTCACGGTTGGTTTGGTCGCCAAGATTCAGTTCGTAATTACTACTTACATCAAAAAAGTTTTTACGGTCGAATCGGAAAACCCACTTGGAAGGTCAACTTTTTCTTAGGGTTGCTCCACTATGTACAGTGGGGTGGTACGCCAGTTCATCCCATACAAGGAGTCCTTACCGACGGCAAATATCCTTCGTCTTTCAAAGACTACCTTTATTTGACCATTGCCAAATCTCCCGAAGGTACCAGCTATTCCGAATTTGAAACATTCAATCAAATCGGAAATCATTTGGGTTCTATAGACCTTGCTTTTTCGTACAAACAAACCCATTGGGACGTATTATTGTACCACCAACACCCCTATGAAGATAAATCGGGTCTAGCTTTTACAAATTTCCCCGACGGGTTGTATGGGCTACGTCTCAAAAACACCAAAGCAAAAACAGGACGAGGACTTCATATTTCACAGCTTACCCTCGAATACCTCACTACGCTTGACAAAGGCAATAGTATGAACCCTGATTTGCGTAATAGGTACGAACCCGACCCTTATTTTAGACACGCCCAATATACCACCGACTGGACTTATAACCATTTTATCATCGGGACACCCTTTTTTACCCGCTACTTTGACATGAACCCCGCACTCATTGCCCCAGCGTACGTCAATAAACTGACAAGAGGCTACTATGTGGCCAACAATAGCGTAGAACTCTTTCATGCAGGATTGGATGGTACCATTGGACAGGCCACACGCTTCTCTACTCGAATTTCATACAGCAACAACTTCCCAGAATACTTTAAGGACGTGTTTGCCAAAGCGAACCAATTTTCATACCTAGCTACTTTTATTTTCCCTTGGAAAAGATACGGACTCGAAACCAAAGCCACAATTGCGTTTGATTATGGTCAACTCTTTGACAAAAACCTTGGAATGATGTTTTCGGTGAAGAAAAAACTGTTTTAAGATTTTTTATCTGACTGAGAAGTACTTCTACAAGTCTCATTAAGCCCTTATTTAAGAATGATTATATTTGTGAGGTAAACCCTTACAAATATGCCTAAACAACTCCTGACCGATTTACTTTTACAAAATCAACTAACGTGCAGTTTTGCCTTTCAGCAAATTACGCCCGAAAACGCCCATTTACGTCTTAATCCTCAGGCTGCTTCCGTTGGATTTATTTATCGCCATGTAGCCGAAACCATGAACCTGTTTGGGTATTTTCTAGGAATGCCCAGCGAAGTAACCAACACTACGATGGGGCACACCGACGAAGGCCAAGGAAATGATGTTGAAGAAAGCAGTTTATTACTCCAAAAAGGGTTTGATATGTTGCAAAATTGCATTAATTCCACTCCAGATGAGGCGTGGAACGACCCCATCGATACGCCCTTTTTTGGTACGGTTTCGCGCGTGAGAATCTTTTCCCATGTGCTCTTTCACAATGCCCACCATGCGGGGCAAATTGCTTTGACGTTGTCCAAAGGGGCTTAGATATTACACACTCATGCTGCTGCCTTATTTTCCGTTTGAGGAACGCTACTCTTTTACCATGGGCACTTTCCCTCTCAAAGAAACCGACCCTCTGGTAGAAGTTGATGCGCACTATGTGGCCGAAATAACCGAAAAACGTCGCCTACTTGCCGAAGACCATGGTTATTATTTCAACGCACTGCCCGAAACCCATTTGGCACAGTGGGAGGTGCTCGAAAAAGTGCTTCACTCGCTGGCGGCCTTCTATCCTCAGCATTTTCAGTTGACGGTAGAAGGCGACCGTTGGCACTGGCATAATCGCCTTTTGGAAGAACAGCAGTCTTTTGTGTTTGAAGAAAATAGTAGTCTTCCTTGCGCTCCCCTCGATTGGGTGGGTCGCCAAGTACAGGAAGATTTGCTCTTGATGGCCAACGATGAAGCCGTCTCGCTCAAAGCAGGGCAATTGTGCTTCCCTAACGACTGGGATTTAGGGGAAAAATTTGGCAAATCGTTTTTGGACATTCACACGCACATCCCCAAAGTACTTGGCCCCATGATGCTGACCGCCCAAAAGCTCATGGAGCGCCTCATCGCCCATCGGCTCGTGTGGCGTCTTAATTGGAATTTCAAGATTCATAACGCGTTAGATATGTCGTCGAAGTATTTTGTGGCTTCGCGAAAAGAGCTGGCAGAAGTGGGACCTACTCTCACCCCCGACACAATCGGAGAACGATTGTACTTACGCGTAGAACGCCAAACTTTGACGCGACTACCTCGTTCGGGCTACATTTTGTTTGGGATTCATACCTACCAAAATACGCTCGCCAGCGAAGCCAAAGACCTCGACCGCGCGCGTCGGATGTACCAAGTTCTGGCAAGTGCTCCGCGTGAAGTAATTCAGTATAAGGCTATTCCGTATTTTGAAGAGGCACTAATCAATTACTTAAAACAAAACCTTATCGAAACTTTATAGGTTTTAAAAACCTATAAGGTTTGGGCTTACATACTATGAACAACGCACACTACATCTTAGAAAATGGCGTCTTGGAAATTCAAGAGCAACAGTTTTTTATTGATGATACAGAAAAAAAAACATGGAAAACGGAGGTACTTTTTCTCCTTTTTTTCGTGATTTTGGGTAGTGTCAAAGTGGGAGAAGGCATCAAAAAAGACGATTACTTCAAACTGTTTTTGGGAGTGGGTATGTTGGGAGTGGCCGCTTTTTCAATATTCGTCAATAGGCGAAGAACCACTACCCAAGCGGAGGTGTCTTTAGCAGATATTGAAAAAATAGAAATCCATAAGAAAAGGCCCGATAAGTGGTTGGCAGGGCTTATTTTATTGAAAAATAAGAAAGTCCGAACTATCCATCTTAATGAAGACTTTGACAAAGCACGCTTTATTGAAGATATGCGACTACGAGAGATTCCGATTGTGCTAAAGTAATTCATTCCCAACCTCACAGGTTTCACAAAGACAATGAAAACAGCCTTTTTTCTTTTCATTTTTACCCTAACAAGTCTAGCCCAGCCTAAATCAAGTTTTGAGCCACAACGTACGTGGGTATGTATGATTGGCGTGTTGGAATGGGCCGATGCCAACAGCTTCGCCTCTTTTGAGAAAAAAGGGCGCGTCGATGCCAAAATCATTCAATTTTTCCAAAAACAAGGCGTTCCTTCCGAGCAAATCCTCTACCTCAAAGACCAACAAGCCACCACCAAAGCCATTCGGGCGGCGATGGTACCATTTTTACGCCAAGCCAAACCCAACGACGTGTTGTTTTTTTACTATTGCGGACATGGTTATAAAAACGACGCCAAAAAAGTATGCTTTGCCAGCTACCAAGGCGCCGACTGGTCGGCTGAGGAAATGGTGCGAACTGTCAATGAAAATTTTGCGGGAAATACTGCCTTCTTTACCGCCGACTGCTGTAATTCGGGCGGATTGTCACAGGAGGTTCGTAAATTTCCCCAACGTAATTATGTCGCGCTCAACTCCGTCGTACCTACCAACGTCTCGACGGGCAACTGGACTTTTTCCAATGCGTTGTTGTACGGTCTAAAAGGAGAATCGTTTGTCGATACCGACCAAAACGGTAAAATTACACTGGGTGAACTCGCCAACTACATCGACGAAGAAATGGCGATTGTAGAAGGACAAAAAGCCGCTTATTTTATTCCCGAAACCCTACGCACTTGGGCTATTAGCAGTAACGTTCCTCCCAAAAAAGACAAACGCATTGGTCAGCGCGTCCAAGTGGATTATGACGGCACCGATTGGCTGGGGTTTGTCGTTGATAGCGACGCGGGAAAGAAATTCAACGTTCGCTTTTACAGTTATACCAACAACGAAACCGACTGGGTAGCGTCTTCGCGTTTAAAACCATTTGTTTGTCCCAAAAGTTACCCCGTAGGTGCGTCCGTTGAAGTGTATTATGCCGACGACAAAAAATGGTATCCCGCCAAAGTTCTAAAAACGTATTCGTGTTTACACTATATTCATTACAACGATTACGGCAATGAGTGGGACGAATGGGTTGCCCCTTCCAATATTCGAACTAAAAAACAAACCAATTAACTATCATCTCTCATGTTCAAATCTCTCTTATTTGCCCTTATGTGCGTAGGTCTGTTGGCCTCCTGCGGAAACTCCGAAGAGTTGGAACGCCTGCGCAAAGAAAACACCGATTTGAAGGCACAGCTCGACTTGCTCAATGCCGCCAAAAAGCCTAAGTACATCCTCAAGCTAAAATTGAAACAGGCTAGCTTTTCATTGAGCGTAAAAAAACATATTCGAAACGCGATGAACGCCATCGAATTTGAGCTTCCTGTCGATAAGGATTTTTACGACAGCGTATCAGAAGGCACCGAAATCGTGGACAAATTTCGCTTTGGCTCGTTGGTATTGTACGGTACCCTCGGCGACTGGGAAATGACCGTTCGGGGCAAAGAAATTCGCGAATAAAGTAGCTCTTATTTCTGATTTTCAAGGTACTTAACCGCCTCCCCTAACCAGTCCGACTCAGGCGACTTGAGTTGAATTTTGGGAGCAATACCCGTTTGGTCGATGGGAGCAGTATCTGTCCACGAAGATTTTACAATGGGAATCACAAACGTAAAATCGGGACACGGAATGGGGGTAGGTTGACGCAAATCACCGTAGTCCATCATCCCCATAGTGTTTTCGCCCATTGTAGTTACTTTTTCAAAATCTTTGACCACCTGAATCGAGTACTCGGTGGCACTCCCGCACAACGCATTTTGTAAAATGACCACCTTCTTGGGGTTGGGTAAGGCCGCTTCGTAGCTCACAGGAAAATCAGGCTGGGGAACGTACGCGCCGATATTTTGGCGTAATTTTCGTAACAATGTACTGTCGCTACTGTAATCGCTGCTAAAAACACGGTTATTGTTGATAGAGGCTTGCATCAGCCCTCCTTTGACCACAAACGGCTTGGTGTATAGATAAGGCAAGAGCAGTTCCATGCCGAAATTGCCACCACCGTTGTTCCGTACATCAATAATCAAGTACGGAGTAGCTCGAATGAGCGAATCATTCTTTTTGATAAATGCCTCAAATTGACTCCATTGCATTCCAAAAGTGGGGATTCGTACACACACCACGTTGGGTGAAGGCTTCCAACACGCCAAGCCTTTGTTTCCGTTTTGCCAAGTGGCTACCTCCTGTTCTTCAGCAGGGGTTGTAGCGTGTGGAAAAAGCCTTTTCCAAGGAAAATAGTTATAAAAAATATTTCCTTGAAACTTCGCGCGCGGGTCGAGGCTGAGCAAATAGCTGCCAAATTCGTGAACGTTGTAAAATGTCCCGTTTTTCTTGATTTTGGAAAACAACTGGCCTGTTTTGTAGGTCGTATCGGCACTTTCAAGTACAACACCTTTATAGGCATCGGCGGTTTTTCCGTCTTTTACAATCGCAATTTTGAGCTTTTTCTCGTCGTGCCACCAAATCCCTTCGGGCGACGAACTGAGGGCTTTTTGGGTCAGCTGGCGCGCCTGACTTTCAGTAAGTGGGTCAAAAATTTTGGCAACGTGTTCTTTGTTATAAACACCTATTTGGAGGTGTTTGTCTTGAAAATAGTTGATATAGGTGGCCAAAATATCAAAGCACTCCGCCCTCGACGGGCTCCGCATCGACTGAATACGCAACTGCGTGACCATACGCGCGTACGCAAGACGGTTTTTGGAAGTGCTAACTTTATCGCGATAGCCCGCGTAGTCAGTACTTATTTTTTGAATTAAGGAGTCAAGGTTGGTCCGACAATCGCAGTTCTGGGCACTTACTGCCCAACTTTGCACCACAAAAAACAAACACAATAAACGTTTCATAGCTGATTTTTGGATTAGTTCTAGCACTTAGTGCATACGGTCACCGCGCACTTCGAGGGTTTGCATGATTTTGGCTTCTTCGGCCAAGAGTTGTTTCCAGCGTTCGCGTACTTTTTCGGCGGGGAGGTATTCTTCGGCCAATTCGATAAAGTTTCGGTAATGCCCTGCCTCCGAAACCATCAACTCATGGTAAAAACTCCGTAGTCCCTCGTCGGAAATATGTTGTGACAGTAATTTAAACCGCTCACAACTTCGGGCTTCGATGAGCGCACAAAACAACAAGCGGTCGAGAAATACTTCATCACGGTCACCTTTTTTCTTCACCACTTCTTGCAAACGGTTGACGTACTCGTCTTTACGAGCGCGCCCGAGTTTATAGCCACGCTTATTGAGTTCTTTCAATACCATCCGAAAGTGCGCCCATTCTTCGGCAACAACTGGCGTCATTACTTCGACCAATTTTTCTTTTTCGGGAAAATGCACAATCATCGAAATACAAGCCGAAGCGGCTTTTTGCTCACAATAAGCGTGGTCAATCAGGATTTCTTCCAATTGCATTTCGGCAATGTTTACCCAGCGGGGGTCGGTGGGTAGTTCGAGTCCAAGAGTAGTGAGAGACATAGGGAGTGTCGAGTGGTTGATGGGACCGCCCGTGCGGGGCAGAATGTCGAATAAGGGGTTCGCAATTATAAGTTAGAATGGTTTAATTTGGTGCTCTATCGCACGCACAAAATTAAAAAAATCTCTTTTTTCAAATGACACATTTTTTTCCAAAAAGAGGTAAGGCCAATACCAACGCACCCCACATAGGTCGCGGCGTGATGCCCAGTTATCACAACACGCAATACGGATATTGGATTGTTTAAGCATATATCAAGAACTAAAACAATCACACAAAACACTAAAAATCAATACATTACAAGAACAATTTCAAAATTTGTATTTTACTTCTAAAGTGTTTATATTGCAGAGAAGGCGTATAAAATTGCGCCACTTTAGGAGTTGGCTGCAACTTTAAAGACCGACAATGTCTAGTAAAAAAATGACGACAAAAAAATACGCAGACTTTATATACAAGCAAACGAAAGGCGTGTACAATATAATGATTGAACAGATGTTCAGCGACTATGTTTTGTATAAAGATGGAAAAAGAATAGGTGTACTTTATGACAATAAACTGCTATTAGTATCGACGGAAAATTTGAATAAACTCTTTCCAAATGCAGTTCAAGAAAAATCTTTTGATTGGGGATATTACAAGCTAATTTATATCGAAGATACAGAGGATAAGGAATTGTTAGAAAAAGCAATCAGAACGACATATGACGATTTATATTTCCAAAAAGATTTCGTTATCGACATTTCTTATCTTTTCAAAGTAAATAAAAATTATTCAGACACTATCGAAAAAATATATGACTTACATATCACCTTTCTACGTTTTTGTTATGACAAAGGTCTTTTAAAAATTAACCCAATAGATAAACAAGGTAGAATACTTCATATGCGCTTTTTGAACAATGATTTGACAGAAAATGGCACAAAAATATTCAATGAATTACATCATAAATGGCTTATTTATACTGATAAAAATGATGGAAATACATCTGAAAGAATTGGAAACGTAAAAATGTTAGAAAAGTACTATTCAGCAATTATTGACAAAATTGACATTCAAAAATGAGACAAAAAGCTGTAGCCAATAACTAAGGTCTCTTGGTGGTTGAAAGCCAAGCCATGAAAAAGATGAAGGACGGTCTTGAATGAAAGCTTCGGTAGCATATCTAATTAATGGCCTATAAAATCCACTATAACGGCCTACCCAGCGTGCGTTCTGCTTTTCAGGCCAACAATAATTTCTCTTTCAAAAATGCTTCATTACCATTAATTTTATTTCATGGAAGCAAAAAAGAAAAAACGCCAATCAAGTGAGCGGCAACCCGCACAATACGACAAAATTTTTAAAGAGAATATCGAAGCCGTAATTTCAAGTATCATGCAAAATGTACTCGAAATTACGGCTGTTTCTATGGAAGAACTGCCTGATGACATTCAACACACCAAAGAACGAAAACCCGACGTACTCAAAAAAGTAACTGACACCAGAGGTGATACTTTCGTATTGCAAATTGAATTTCAAGTGAAAGATGAACCAAAAATGGTTTATCGAATGGCAGAATACTTTATCATGCTTGAAAGGAAATATGAGTTACCTGTAAAGCAATTTGTCATTTTTCTTGGGGCGGACAATCCAAAAATGCCAACCGAACTTGACAGAGAACGGTTGAAATTCAGCTATCCACTTGTTTCGCTTGCGACACTTGATTACCAGATTTTCCTATGTTCGGACAAACCTGAAGAAATCATATTAGGCATTTTGGCAAATTTCAAGGGCGAAAACCCAGAAAATGCACTAAAACAGATACTTGTGCGTATCAAAGAAACTACCAGAGGAGATTTTTCGTTAAATAGATACTTTAATCAGTTGCGTGTGTTGGCTCAACTTCGTAACTTAGAACTAAATTTAAAAACCGCTATGGACAGCATCGCAGAATATATCAAAGAAGAAAGAGACGTTCTCTATCTTCGTGGACAAGAACGTGAACAAATGAAGTTTGTTAAGAACCTCTTGACAGAGACGGATTTTCCCCTTGACAAAATCGCAAAAGTGGCTGGTGTTACAGTGGACTTTGTTAAGTCTATTCAGCGACAACTTACTGGTAAGTAAACACTTGGGGACTTTTTACACATGGACACTTAACTGGGGAAAGAATGGGGTCGCCAGTGCGACAGCAGCACCAACATTGTATCGGTTCACCGATGCGATTATAAAAAAGTGGCTGACGTAAGTAATTCAGCCTTGTGCTACTTTCAACATTAGCCCTACATTGGGCTTTTGTCCTTCTAACCCCACTTCTTCAATACCCGAAACGTAAAGCTGCCATTTTACAAAGCACCCTGCAGAGATAAACTATTTCACCTTGACAACAACCTTCCCTTTTGCGCGGCCCGATTCCACATAAGCCATTGCCTCATTCGTTTGCTCAAAAGGAAAGATTTTATCTACAATAGGACGAATTTTCCCCGCTTCAATCAAAGTCGTAATTTGACTTAATTGCTTTCTGCCCTTAATGATTGGAATATGGGCTGAAAAATATTATGACATTAACAAGGACAAAAAAGCGGAACTCAAAGAAGTGAAGAAGAACAAAGAGGAATACATTAAAGCAAAAATCAAAGAATTAAAGAGTTGATAACATTTATACCAACTCGGAAAAAAAATGAACCATAGAGGTGAGCCTAGGCCCGTTAGGGGTAAATAAATCCCTCTATTATTGAACCCGAATTAACTGAACGCCCACCACTGGACGACCGTCGGTGGTAACCCCCTGTATGACCACACGCACCGTCCGCACTACGTCTGACAGCGGAAAACGCAACTGACTGCGTCCCTGTCCGTCGGTTTGCATCAGGGGTTTCCAATATAAAACATCCCGATAATCCACCTTTGAAGTACTTCCTATTGCTGCCTCTGCATCGTAGCGGGGCACATAAAATTCGCGTTGTACCGACGGATAACCAATGAACTGAATTGGCGTCATTCCTTCATTCGTTTTGGAGTTTTTCTGCATAGTCCGAGCGTTTTTGGTGTAAAAAGCAATGACCCCATTGCCCGCCCGCACCCCGTATGTTCCAGTGGTACCTGCGTTTTTTAGCACTTCGATGCGTTCGATGTCTCCTGCGTTATAATACAGCAAAGCCGTTCCATCGCGGTCCTCAATGGGCACGCCATCTATCAAATACAAGGGTTGCATACCACTTTTGAAACTATTTACCCCCCGCATAAATACCTTGTAGCTACGCGCTTGGGACACCCCCTCTCGTTGAACGGTCACGCCCGTCAACCGTCCCTGAATCATTTCGTACAGATTTTGAAAAACGGGCGATTTGTCGTCGAACACAACAACGGCATCGGCCGCATTGTGCAAACTCCGCAGTTGAATATCCTCAGGTCTTTCTTCGATTTTACGCGCTCGAACCGTCACTTCCTGTAAGACTTGAACCGTTTTGTCACGGTAAAAATCAGCGTTGGACTCCTGCCGAATTTGAGCCGCTTTCGATTCTGCCCGCAACGTTAACCAATCGGGTGCCGCAGTTATGCGCCCAGATTCCCATTGACTACTCGACGTTTCTAAGGCCAAAAAGGCTTCTTTGGCGGAAAGTTTTCTTGACTTTCCATCCATAATTTGCACCATTAACTGTAGCGTATCGGTCACCGCCATTCCTACGAGACGGAAGCGCCCCTGTTCGTCAGCCCCTGCCGTTCCTACAAAGGATTTGCCAGTGCCTGTCGATACTACCGTGAGTTTCGCCCCAGGAATAGGTTGATTTTTAGCGTTTAGAATACGGCCTTTGAGCGATACGCCACCGAACTGTTCTGTTTCGGGCGTACCACTAACGCGTCGCCAGCCCTGCGTCAACAGTAGGTCGTCCAGTGCTTGAAGGGTTTCGGTAGAGCGATTCTTGAGATACTGATTGGGGGTTTCGATACGCCCTCGAAGCTCGCCCGTCAGCAATAAGTGGGTGTGAATGTTAGCTTCGGCGGTATCATCAAACACTTGGTCGGCATCGGTAATCGAGGCTGATAAAGCAGCCAGCACTGGTGCTCCATTATCACTCAAATTGATACTCAAAATGGCCTGCTCGCGTGGCTGATAACGGTTTTTGTTAAAACTCACCGCTACTCGTACTGACGCGGTGGATTCGGGGACAAATACCAATCGTTCGGCGTGGGCCTTACCGACGGCGTCATACAAGGTGATTTGTGTAAACCCTGCTGGCCAAGCCGTTACGGGCAGATTTAGCTTCGCTACTCCGTTTTGCAACAAAACTTTTCGCTGGTCAATCACCCGACCGTGCTGCTGAATCACCACATAGGCCGAATCGGGTGAAGTACGTTTCGAACTCCTTATGGTCAACACCAAACGGGTAGTATCGCTCATTACATCCGCCGAAAGTACAAGCCCCTCCATTTCTGGCTTGGGCAACGGAACACGCTGCGGCTGGTTGTTGTAGGTTAAATTGGCATAGTAAGTCCGCTGCGCTTTGGGCTCTAGCAACACGCTGGTCATCCCCTGTTGATTGGTTTTAAACCCAACGACTTCCACTCCCAGATCATCAACAATACGTCCCGCAATAGCCAAGCCGTGGCCATTGGGCTGTAGAATTTTCACGCCCAAACGCGCTGGTAATCCCGAAATCCAACGACCACCTTCTGGTAAAATTTGCACGTCTAATAGCTTAGATACAGTATCATTAGGCGTGGATGCGTTGCTATTTCGAAGCAGATTATAGACCATCACCGACCGCTCAAACGCTGGGCGGTGCTGGGCATCGTCTTCGTCGGTATAGGCGCGCAGGTGATAGGTTCCCGTCATAAGCGTATCCGACAAGCGAAAATTACCTTCGCCACGCCCTTCCACGATACGCACCCACTGGTGCTGCACCTGTTTCCCCGCTGGTGTAAGCAGGTCCACATGGATGGCCGTTTCCCCGCTGGCTCGCTGATGATTAACCGCATCGAGCAAGTATGCACTCATCCAAAGCCGATCTCCTGTGGCGTAAAAGGGTTTATCAATGTGTACAAACAAGGTGGGAGCCAGCAATTTAAACCGTTCACTGAAAGCCGCAGTAATGCGTTTTAGGCTGGAATCAGGTAGTGCAATTTTCCCCTGCATCGCCAACGGATCGTTTGTCAATGACTCCTTCGCATTCGCTTCGGGTTGCCATTCGGCGGGCAACATCGTCGAGAGTCGGTCATCGCCCATCGAACCTTGCGCCACCATTCCTTCAGGCTTAGTAATCACCCCATTGGTAGCCAGTTGTAGGCTTCCGCTGGGAAGCGATATTTCGGTGTATTCGTAACGGGCATCGGGATAAGGCGAAAAGTTTGAAGAAGCATTCCTATAAAATACAATGAGCTTCATGGACGAAACCAATCGGCGTTCAGTCGGTAACTTTCCTGGTTGAATCAACGTAGCAGCCTTGACTGGAATCAAACGCTTGTAGTCGCTGATTGCGGCGGCGAGCGTCATAGACTTACGGTCTGCGGGAATTGGTTTAGTGACATCTTCTTGAAACACCATAAAGCCCGCCTGCTCAAACGTATTATCGACCAAACTGGCCATTAAATGCCGAATAGAGCCTTGGTAAGCCGCTAACCGATTGCGCCGAAACCGATTGGCTTGCCGTTCGCTTTCGGGTTTTAGTTCTTCAAAACGCGCAGTACCCGCCGAGTAGGTCTTTCCTGAAGCCGCAGCATCAAAATGCTGCAAATCGTACACCAATCGGTAGCCCAGTGCTTGATTCTCAATCATTAACGGCTCGTTGGCCGTCGCATACAGGTGGTTATTCTCTTCGTTAAAATACAGCACATCACTGTTGACAAGCTGACACTGCCCACCAAATGGCTCGCCTAGAAGCTCTTTTTTAAACTGACGAAGGTGTTGTTCTCGTTGTTTTTGATTGCCCCGTACTACTACCGTTTCTAAGGTTTGCGCGCTTGCTTTTAGTCGAAAATCAGCTTTTTGGGGAGAGGCATTGTCAAATCTAAACGTGCGTTTTTCGGGTTCGTACCCAATAAAAGAAGCTACAATTTCAACCGTACCAAGCGGAATTCCAACGAGGGTAAATGCTCCTTTTTCGTCGGTCACCGCTCCTCGCGTGCTACCATTCACATATACGTTGGCAAACGGCATGGGCTTTCCCGTGGTGGCATCTCCCACGTAGCCAGTAAGTGTAGCGGTGGTTTGGCCATGAGCAAAAAGGGATAATTTTAGAAGTAGGACAACAGTGCCCCAAACAATAAAAAGCGAGCAACGCATGGTAGTAGAATGGCTGGTTATTTATGAAAACCAATGGTGTAGTGTAACTACTCGCTCTTTTTAAGATCCTCTTCTCAAAACGGCAATTTCCCCAAATCGACATTGCCGCCTGTGAGGATGATGCCTACTTTTTTGCCAGCAAAACGCTCTTTATTTCGGAGCAAGGCCGCAAAAGGGACGGCGCAAGAAGGTTCAATCACAATTTTCATCCGTTCCCAAATCAAA
Organism: Runella sp. SP2; assembly: GCF_003711225.1. Taxonomy (NCBI): domain Bacteria; kingdom Pseudomonadati; phylum Bacteroidota; class Cytophagia; order Cytophagales; family Spirosomataceae; genus Runella; species Runella sp. SP2. Next base: position 4,346,617 of record NZ_CP031030.1, read on the forward strand.
CGCATGGCAGCGATGATTTCGGGGTCGGACGTAAGAAGGATGTCTTTGACGTGCAAACGAATGATTTCGAGGGTTTTGTCACCCAAATTAGTCATCAATCCGTCGGCGATGGTATTGATGTAAGGGGCTTTTTCAATCCGTCCTGATTTGAACGACAACACCGCATCGCCTGCCCCTTCGGGTTCACCCGCAATGACTTCGGCCGTGGGGCACAGGTAATGTGCTGCCAAGGCCGTGCCGCTGAGCAATCCCCCACCACCCACGGGTGCCATGACGATGTCAAACTTGCCGTAATCTTCAATAAGTTCTTTGGTAGCGGTGGCCTGTCCTGCAATAACGCGATAGTCGTTGAAGGGGTGAATCATGGTGGCGCCGTATTTGGCAATCACCTCATCCACGGTACTTTCGCGGGCTTCGAGCGTGGGTTCGCATTCTATTACTTCTGCGCCGTAGCCACGTACGGCGTCTTTTTTGACTTGGGGAGCCGTGCGAGGCATCACAATGTACGCCTTAGCCCCTACCAGCCCTGCGGCATACGCAATCGCCTGGGCGTGGTTGCCCGACGAATGCGTTGTCACGCCATTTTTTAACTCCGTTGGACTTAATGATAATACCGCATTTACCCCTCCACGGGCTTTAAATGCACCAATTTTTTGAAAATTTTCGCATTTAAAATAAATCTCTGCCCCACTCATTCGGTTAATCGTTTGGCACGTAAGCACAGGCGTGCGGTGTACGTGCGGACGAATGCGCTCGTGGGCGGCTTGGATAATGTTAAGAGTAGGTATCATGTCCAAACGGGGTGTTTTGGGTTATTTTTTACACAGTTAGACCTTGCTGTTGGAGGTAGTTCTCCCAGTCGGTCAATAAGTTTTTCTTCAATACGCGTGGGACTTTATTTTGTCCTCCCATTTTCCCTTTGGCTTCGAGCCAACCGTAAAACGTGCTGGAAGGAACGACCGTCACCAACACATCTTTCAACGCATGGCGGCGCTCCACCACGTAGTCATCGTTCAACACTTTGAGGTGCCCGTCTATTTTTTCTCGCAACACTTCAGGAGCTACGTGGTCGTCGGTACCAATATACCAATGGTGGGCAAAAAGCGAATCGGAGCGAATGCCCGCTACGGTAAATTCTTTGATGGTGATATCGAGTTCTTCGGCCGTCAGTTCGATGGCCTTGTTCATGTTTTCGACCGAAAGGTGTTCACCACAAAGGCTCAAATAGTGCTTAGTACGGCCCGTAACGGCGATTTCGGCGCGTTCTTTATTGACAAACTTGACCGTATCGCCAATCAAATAACGCCACGCCCCCGAGCAAGTGGAAAGCAAAAGTGCGTAGTCCACGCCCTCTTCTACTTCGTCAATCATCAGTGTTTCGGGGTTGCAAATTAGCTCGCCATCCTCGTTGAAGTTTTTGTCGTTGAAAGGCACAAATTCGTAGAAAATGCCATTATCAAGCACCAAACGCATCCCATCGGCATGGGGGCGGTTTTGGAAAGCAATAAATCCTTCTGAAGCCAAGTAGGTGTCGATGTAAATCAAGGGGCGCGCCAATAATTTCTCAAAACCTGCACGATAAGGTTCAAACGAAACCCCTCCGTGACCAAAAACGGTGAGGTTGGGCCAAATGTCGTGGATGGTATCGAGGTTGTAACGCTCAATGATTTTTTCCATGATGATTTGAAGCCACGCAGGTACGCCAGCCATAAAACCAATGTCCCAGCTTGGGGCTTCTTCTACAATCTTTTCGAGCTTACGCGACCAATCGCGTTCGCGGGCAATTTCGCGCCCTGGCTTGTAGTAGCGTTCAAACCAAAAAGGAATATTTTTGGCATTGATACCGCTTACATCTCCCTCAAAACGCCCTTCGTCGATGGCCGTCAGGTCGATACTTCCTCCGACGAGGAAGAAACTTTTTTCGTACAAATCGCTCGGAATTTCTTCGTAACGCCCCAACGAAAAGATTTGGCGCAAGCTCGTATTACGAAACGACTTGGCCATGGCTTTCGTCACAGGGATGTATTTTGAAGCGGCTTCGGACGTTCCCGAGCTCAACGCAAAATACTTGACCCGCCCAGGCCAACAAACGTTTTTTTCACCTTCACGTGCCTTGTTCCACCACTCACGGTAAATTTTTTCGTAGTTGTGAACAGGAACAAATTCTTTATATTTTTCGTAAAAAGTTTTGCTTTCGTCAAAAACGGCTGCATTGAGAATGTCCTCAAACTGGTATTTTTCACCAAATTGCGTATAACGAGCCTTGGCAAGAAGCTTGCTTAGGGTTTTACGCTGTATGTTAGCAAAATCTACATTTTCTTTCTGAATACGAGTTGAGAGCTTGATTCCTCCTTTTAACAAGTTTCCCAAAAGTGCCATGCTATCAGGGGTTTTTAGTGTTGTGTATCTTTCTTTATAGGTTAGACTAGAATTGCCATTGCTGCATGAGCTTCATGGTTTCGTAGGCTGTTAAATCATATTGGCACGGAACTACCGATACGTAATTGTTTTCTAGTGCCCACTCGCACGTATCTTCCTGACCTGCGTCGAAATTTACGAAATTGCCTGATAGCCAAAAATAGCTACGGCCGTGTGGGTCTTTTCTTTTGTCAAATTCTTCTTGCCATTTGCCGTTCGTTTGGCGACAAATACGTACTCCCTTCAATGCTTCCTCCGATTTTTTCGGAAAATTAACGTTGAGCGCTACCCCTTTAGGTAGTCCGTTGGCAAGAACATTGCTGGCAATCTGTTTTACGAACGACCTAACGTGCGAAAAATCCGCGTCAGAGGCAAAGTCGCAAAGCGAAAAACCAATCGAAGGAATTCCTTCGATGGCTCCTTCAATCGCCGCCGACATTGTCCCTGAGTACAAGACACTTATCGACGTGTTAGAGCCGTGATTGATACCACTTACTACTAGGTCGGGAGTACGGTCTTTAAGGACGTAGTGCTTGCCTAGTTTCACACAATCGGCAGGAGTGCCGCTACATTCGTAGGCTTTTACGCCTTCAAAAATAGGAGTGGCGTGTAGCCGAAGAGGTTCGCCAATGGTGATGGCGTGTCCCATGCCCGACTGAGGGCTATCGGGGGCTACGACCACTACTTCTCCTAGCTCTTGCATTACTTCTACTAACGTCCTGATTCCTAATGAGGTAATACCGTCGTCATTGCTGACCAATATAAGTGGTTTTGGGGAATACATATTCAATAATCGCTCGTTTAAAGGCTGGCAAAGTTACGGACAAATCGTCATATTTTTATGCTGGCCTATTCGTAGCCATTTTTCAATACTATCTTTCCCCCTTTTTGTGCTACTATTTCAATTTCGGTTTCATCAATGGGTTTCACAATCATTCCTTGTTGTACTTTTACAAGATGTGTTTTAAAAGGAAGTTTCAAGCGAGCCACGCCGCCTTTTTCTGAGTACAGCTGAATTTCATCTACGTTTCCGCCCGTCCGAGTGGCACTTACCAAAAACGCCCCCTCCGCACGAAGGTCACGAAATGACGCCTCCGTCCAATCAGCAGGGACGGCGGGAAAAACGTTGATGGTACCCGAATAACTTTGTAAAAGCATTTCTTGAACTCCCGCCGCAAAGGCAAAATTCCCTTCTAAGGTAAACGGACGGTATGTGAATTTGGACAAACCCGATTTGGTTTGGTCGCCGTTGGCATGAAACGAATTAGGCAAGCAGAAAGCCGAGGCAAACGTTCGGAGGGTTTTTGCCGCCCCTGCGCCATCTTTAGCACGCGCTTTTAGGCTGCCTAGCCAAGCGTAGGAGTAGCCGCACCACCAATCGGGGCCGATGGAATCGAGCAAGGCTATGCTTTTTTTGATGATTTTTTGGTCGCGTTCGCCCTTTTCCCACTGAATATCACCCAACGGATGAATCGCCATCATGTGCGAAAAATGGCGGTGCGATTGCGCATACGCCAGCGACGGAGAAACCTTCAATTCCAAACTGTCCGACAACGCATAATCGGCCATTTGTTTGTTCAGTTTTTTCCAACGGGCTACGTCCTGCGTCAAATTTAGTTCGGTGGCCAATTCTTCGGCTTTGCCAAACGCAAAACGCATCAGCGACAAATCGTAATTGGTATTTTCCGAAAACCACGCCGTTACTCGGTTGTCGTTGATTTCGGGGCTGGAGCCTATCGGCAGTTGGCGTTTCCAATCGTCGTTTAGAATGGTATTTTTTTCAAGAAAAGTGGCTACTTGTTTAAACCACGGATACGCTCGCTCCTGCAAAAAACGGCGATCCATGCTGTAGCGCCACTGAAGGTAAAAATGCTGCGACAACCAAGCCGACACCGTTGGCGAAAAAGAATACTGAATCCAACCTCCCATAGGCACCCCTGTAAGTGTGGTCACGCCTGGGACATTAATTCCGTCGGTTTGATAAAACCACTTGGTGTATTCGCGGTACGCCGCGCGATTGCCGTCGAGGTGGTCGAGGTAGCCCATTGCTTCGTCGAGGTGGTTGGAGGCATAGCTCGGCCAGTAACTTAGCTGGGTGTTGAGGTCATGGTGAAAATCCCCTTTCCACGGCGGAAGGCGGCCATTGTCGGCCGTCCACACGGCTTGCAGCGAAATGGGCGGCGCTCCTTTGCGGGCCGTACTGCCAAATTTGTATTGTTCGAGGTAGTATTGTTTTTCGAGCAGTGGGTCGGGCAATTTGAGGCTTGATTTTCCCCAAAAATTTTTCCACCAACTCAAGTGCGGAAGCATCGCTTTTTCGTACGACATCGCCGTGGCCGTCAGTTCATTGGCAGGTGTTTTAGGCTTGTTGGGGTAGTGCGCCGAAATACTCCACACACCTTCCCACGTTTTGTCGGCCACTTCTTTCCAACGGACACTTACTTCGTATTCAAAATCGCCCCAACCTTTTTGGCGGTACGTAGCCGACTTTGAGTTTTGTTTTACTTTCCCTTGTTTATACCCCAACCGTGCCAAATCGTCGCCAGCTACCGAACCGCCAGCTGTTTTGTCCACTTCGCCTTCGTATTTGGGGGCTAGCAGCTGAATATCAAACTCTTTAACGCCTTCCAACCGAAAATACCCAAACGGCAAATTGGCATGAACAAAAGAGGTAAGGCGCGCTCCATTCGCCCATTTTACTTCTGCCACCGCCTGTTGAATGTCCAGACGCGCACTGGTTACGGCGCCCCATTCTTTAGCAGCTATTTCGAAGGCTGCTCCAGGGATTTTGCTGGGGGCAGGTTCTTTTTCGTAGGGTACGTCACCGTATTCCTGAACTGTTTTGTAGTTATTTTTCTTGATTTGTTCTTGAACCCACTTGTAGGTAAACTCAGGCTTTTTCATGCCTTCCATTGGGCGTAAGTCCCAAAGTTCGGCATGGTCGAGCGAAAAACGTAGCTTATCGTCTTTTTGCCAAATCAACTCTCCCACAAAACCATTCCCCAACGGCAATGCCTCGTCCCAACGCGTCGGAAGTTTATCAAAAACAAGGTCGTGGCTGGCCGACACTTGTGCCGAAATAGTGGTGTGTAGGCTACCCATCAGGAAAAGTAGCAACCCTAAAAAGCGTTTGGACATGGGTCAGAGTTTATGCTAAAAGTGACTTCAACGCCCCAATTTACCAAGCAATGCCCAATTTTTTACATTAGAAAAATATTAAAGCGTTTCAAGTGACTTAACGAGGTTTTGAGAAACCTCTGTTTTCGGTTAGGAGTAACCGAAAACACTCGCTGTAATTAACCGAAAGCACTTGCTATGAGTAACCGAAAACACTCGCCACCACCTATGCTCGGTTATCAACAAAAAAGCGCCGAGGTGGTTTCCTCGACGCTTTTTACAAGGCTGAATCGCCTTAGTCTTGCGGATGTTTCGTCATCGAATTGTTAGACGCCTTCGAATCGTCATTTTTTGTGTTATTATCACTCAAAATATCTGGCTCATATACAATAATTGCCTTGTACTGAGGAGGAAACTCATCGCTTGGCTTGAAGGTGGGGCGCTCGTACGAAAAACTAAAAGAGGCATTTGCATTTAGGTTTTGAAAGGGAAATAGCTTTACCATTTTTCGATTTGTGCTGCTATATTCCTCCCAAAGCTGAACATTTTGCTGGTTGCTTCCGCTTTCATAATTCATTAAACCCAAGTTTTTGACGGTGACTGTAACACGCATTTTGTCGCCTGTATTAAGTTTTAGAAATGAAAAACGGATGTCATCAATGGCAGGGTCAATAGTACCTAAGCGACCTGAGTTGGCTCCCCGAATCGCCGCAGCAGAGGGGTCGGCGAGTTTAGGCTGAATCTGGCTCGTTTGAGAAAACACTGCAGAAGAAACTGCCAAAAGTGCTATGAGAATGTAAGAAAAAAATGAAGGTTTCATGGAAGTAGTTGTTATTAAAAGTAAAGAAAATTCAGGAACGAGGAGTTAACACGCGCGGCTTAACAGTGAAGCGAATCGAACGGCTGCAATTTCCATCACGCCCTGTGACTGACCTTCCCGTTGCCATCAACATGACATCGTAGGTTTCGTTTACATTTCGAAAAGTATATCGAAATTCGTTGCTCGTAGAAGTCTGATTGTAAAGCACTTCATTCCGACTATTGGTAATATACAGTGAGAAATGCCCCTGACAACCCGAACGCACTGGCAGTGTAGGTATAATAAACTGTACGGGTTGTGTGGGGCTGGGCGGCAATTCTAAATCTCGTGAAATCATGACGCCAACAGTGCCATAAATTGCCTTAGAACCCAGCATAAAGTTGGAGGTAACAGCCTCAGAAAAGCAGCGACAAATACGGCTATCGGGCGACTGAGCTACGGCCTGGTTGTTTTCTAAAAACAACCCTACTACGGCACAAACGAGGGTGATAAGATATTTCATGTCTGATTAGGGAGCTTTAGCGAAAAGTAGCTTCAAAAGGGCGATTATTTCCATCAAATCGTACCAACGGGCGGCCTGTCTGAGCAAATACAACACGCTCTTGGTCACTGCTTTTGGCTACCACCCGAAGCAAATCGACGTTCCAATTATCCCCTCCTATTCCTCCTCCAAAAGTGGTTTGGAGCATCACACATTTGATTTGGCTCAATGGAGCTGCACGGCGAAGGGTCAGCGGTACATTTTCGGTATAATTGTCCATCCAACGGACATTTTTATTGATATTGGCATACACATCCGTTGACCCATCGGCATATTTTACAATCACATTGACATTGTCATTACCGCCACGCAAGTCGTCGCCACCTGTGCCTATTTCAATCAGTAATTGGCGCACCAATCCATCGTTGGCCAGAGGGGTTGGAGAAATGACAGGTGGACGCACAGTTGTATATTTTTTATCTACGAAGTACGTGAGCCACTTATTCGCTGGACGTTCTTGATAGTAGTAATTTTGGGCGGCAACATTGACGCGCAGCGTCTGTGTTTCGTTCGGATAATTGGGATCATAGATAAAGATTTTAAAATCTTCTTTATTATCGCCCAAATCCCCTCTGTAACGTCCCAAATCATACCCTATAGCCAAGACCTGATGATGAGGGCCTACCCCGCCATTTCCGCTTTTAAATAACCCTAGTGGAACTGGGCTTCCTGAGCGCATCATTTCGACCAATTCTTGTATCCTGCCACCATTGGTTCCTTGCAGCCCCCAGTTAAAAAATTCATTGGTACGCCAGCCAAATGGATTAAAAATCAGTTCGGCCCACTTATCGGAATTTGAGCTACCGTTGACGTTGAGTAAAGTAGAGTTATTTTGTCTCGCCAAAATATACTGGTGCAAAGTTGTACCCGAAGCAGGGCGGTGGGTTTGGGCTGGAATAGGCTGGTTGTTTTTGTAATAATCGAGTGCCGAATAAACCATCCCTCCGCACAGACCTCCAAAGCGAGGGCCATTAAGACCCGCAATTTGAATCTGGGTTTGAAATTCGTTGGAAAACTTAAAACCATGCTTGCTGGGGTCAAACGTAGTACGTCTCTCTTGAGCGTGAACTCCTGCTGTCATGATTACAAGTCCTAATGCGAGCGATAATAATGTTGTTAGCTTTTTCATGATAATCAATAAGTTATGTTGAATTGATGGGTCAAAGGTAGTGGGTCAACGCACGCTCGTCAATTACCCTTTTGGGTGATTTTTAAAACCAAAAAGCCGCCGAGGATAAGTTCCCCGACGGCTTTTTAGCATAAGTTTATGTATGTTAAACGGCTACAATTTTTTCTTTGAGGGCTTTGGCCACAGCCTCCGTTCCGCACGACACGTGGAGTTTGGTATAAATGTTTTTGAGGTGTTTTTTAACGGTATCTAATGAAATAAAGCACTCCGCAGCAATCATTTTATAGCCGTTGCCTTTGATGAGTAATTGTAAAATTTCTTTTTCACGCTCCGACAAATTGTAATCTGGCGCTGGTTTTGATGCCTGTCGGAAGTAGTGAAAAATCTTGTTGGCTACTTGAGGACTCATGGGGGAACCGCCCTCCATTGCTTCTTGCAAAGCCGCCATGAGGCGCGCGGGAGGCGTATGTTTGAGTAAATATCCATCAGCACCTGCACAAATACACTCAAAAATTTGCTCATCGTCATCAAACACCGTAAACATGATGATTTTGGTGGCTGGGCGTACTGCTTTGATAGCTTTAAGACCTTCAACACCACTACGTCCAGGCATATCGATATCCATAATGACCAGATCGGGCTCATACAAGAGAACTTCTTCTGCCGCACGCAAGCAGTTTTCAAACGCAGCTTTGACGCTAAAAAACATTCCATCGTTCAATAGTAATTGAAGCGACTGGCGAAGTTGGTTGTTGTCTTCGAAGATGAGGAGTGAAGTTGCCATTTCACAAAAATAGTGGACTTCGATGGGATTGTAAAGTACCCTTTTGGGTGATTTTTGTTTGCGGTTATACTTCCATGGTAAGCTCAATTGAGGTACCTCTGTGCGGTTGAGAAGAAATCATAAACTTACTTTTGAGCAAGTCGGCACGGTGCTGCATGTTGTTAAGGCCATTTCCTTTACGAATGGTATTCATCTCAAATCCAATTCCATTGTCTTCTATTCGCAAATGCAACACATTTCCTGTCACGGCAAGCTTTATCTGCGCCTTGGTGGCCTTTGAATATTTCACTAAATTGTTGATGGCCTCTTTATATACCAAATAAAAGTCTCGCCGCTTGTCCATCGGAAGTTTAAAGTGGCTCACGTCTTCTGGGAATTCCAATTGGTAAAGAATCGAAGCTCCATCGAGCATATCAGCGGCGTAGCGGCGCATCCGAACCAACAAGTTTTGAATATCGTCATATTGTGGATTAATGTTCCACACAATATCTCCCAAACTTTCGCTGATTTGTTGAATACTTTCCCCTGCTTGCTGAAGGTATTCTTGGGCCTGAGTTGGAACAGAAAGTGTCCGTTTGGTTAGTTCATTTAAAATATTAACGTTGGTCAGTGATGAGCCTATTTCATCATGTAAGTCTTTTGAAATGGTGTTTCTGACGGCCAGAAGCACTTCTTTTTCTTGGAGTTTTTTGCGAAGCTGATAACGGTTAAATAAAATCCAGGCAAGCAACATCGACAGCAGCACCAGCCCTGCTCCCACCATCTGAATCATCTGTTGGCGTTGAAGCTGCCGTTCTTTCAGTTCTTTATCTTTTTGGCTAAGTTCCAATCGCTGACGAGCCAACTGAAGTTCTTGTTCCTTGTTTTTAGTAATCAAAAGTTGTTTTTCGAATAACTCCTTTTGTCGAGAAAAAATGGCATCTCGGAGCTTTTGTTGCTGGGTAAGGAGTTGAATTTTATCTTCTTTCCGTTGAGCTTCCAGTTTATCCCCCACAATAATCGCCTTTTGTTTTTCTATTTCTAGCTGACGAATGAGTTTTTCGGTATTCAGCTTGGCTATTTCAAAATCCTTCCGTTCCGATTCATATTTTACCTGCAAATCTGAAATATTCTTTTTTAACTGTATGCCCTCTAAGCTATCTTTTAGTGCGTGGTATTGGGCCGAATGTAGGTACGCATTTTTAAAATCGTTGACCTTGGCAAAGTAGGAAGACTGGCTCAAATATACATCGCGCAAAATATCTTTTCGTTGAAGCGAATCAGCCAATCGCTCTGCCTCTCTATAATACCGAACCATCTGATCATTATGCTGCATTTTTGCGCAAATTTCGGCAGCAATACGGCTTTTAGCCGCCGCACTAGCCAAGTCGTTTGTAGCTCGGCTTAAAGCAATCGATTGCTCAATCGCCTCTAGCGCTTCTGGGTATTTTTGCTGACGTTCAAGCAACAAGGCCAAATTTTGGTATGCTTGCACTAGGTGCTTTTTTTGCCCATTGATAGTTGCATATTTGACAGATTTTTGACGATAAATCGTTGCCGAATCTAGTTGGTTGTAAGCTGAATACATGGTACTCAAGTTACCTGTTACCGTAGCCAAGCCCAAAACATTGTTGTTTTTTGCGTGAACTCGCAAGGCTTCTTTGGCGTACTTGATAGCCTCCTCTTTGTTCTCAAGTCGATAGAAAGCATTGGCAAGATTGCCTGCCGAATTAGCCCAGCCATGCAAATCCCCGAGCTGTTCGTGCAGTTTCATGGCTTTAAAGTACCAATTTGCTTCTTGTTCGCGCTGGTTTTGTTTTCCTGCCAATACCCCCAAATCATTGTACAATACCGCCGTATAGTTAGACGGTTGTTTGTCAAAATAAGTAGTAAGCGCCTTTTGAAAAAACTGTTCTGCTACGGGTAAATCATTGTTATACATCCAATATTTACCCTGTTGTAACTCTGCCAATGCAAGCATGAAGGGGTCATTGAGTTGTGTGGCTATGCGGGTTCCTATCTGCCAATATTGCCGCACATCGGTATTGGGCGTGTGTTCTACTAATAAAAAAGCGATTTTTAAATTAGCCCAACCTTCACCGCGCAACATCGCTGTTTGTTGGCTCAAAGACAACGCCTGCTTTGCCAAAAGTAATGCTTGTGACACCTCCTCAGCCGCGTCTGCGGCATTGAGTAATCCATAAATCTTGAGCGAATCTGCTTTGGTATAGCGCTGTGCATTAAGTACCAATGAAAATGTAAGCCACCAAAACAACCAAAGGTATTTCATAGGAGAAGGGGCTTTACCATGAGCTCTAAACAAAGTTAACAAAAATCCATGCACGTTCAACACTTAACGAGGTTTTGAGAAACCTCGGTTTTCGGTTAGGAGTAACCGAAAGCACCTGCTGTGAAAAACCGAAAACACCCTACAACCGATTTTCACCTTTCCAAGCAGTAATGGAATTTCGGAAGGGTTTCTCGGCGTCGTAATTGGGGTTGGGCGATGGAAATCTTGCACCCGTCTCCGACTGCCAGCGCTGGAGTTTTTTTCGTAATTGTGCTGCTAATTGGGGTTTTTCAGTCACAAGATTGTGTTGCTCCGATACATCGTCACGGACGTTGTACAACTCCCAACGGTTTTCGCCCAAAAATTCAATCAGTTTGTAATCTCCTGCCATCACGGCTCCCGTAGGCGGGCGTTGGGGCGTATGATAATGCGGATAATGCCAATACAACATGCGTGTTTCTTTGGAAGGCTTCCCTTTCAACGTCGGGACAAAACTTTGCCCGTCCACGTCCTTTTTCTTAGCCAATTGCGCCAATTCGAGGAGCGTAGGCACATAATCAATGCTAGCCACCACGTCTTGCGGCGTAGAACGCGGCGTAGTCACCCCAGGATAGCGCACCAACAACGGCACTCGAATTCCCCCCTCATAATAAAAACCTTTACCTTCGCGCAGGGGGGCGTTACCATCTACTTCTACCAAACCACCGTTGTCCGACGTAAATACCACAATTGTATTTTCGCGCATTCCCAACTCGTCCAGTTTTTTTAAGATTCGACCTACACTTTCGTCCAAACTCTGAACCATAGCAGCATAGATAGGATTAGGCTTACTGAGGCCCAACGTCTTTTTCTTTTCCTCGTATTTTTTAACGTAATCGGGTTTTCCTTGCAATGGAGTGTGCACTTGATAATAACTCATATTGAGAAAAAACGGCTGTGGACTATTGGCATGTTTTTCAATCAACTTCAGCGCATGGTCAGTCAAAAAATCGGTAAGATAATCGCCTTCTTTCCCACCTTCGGGCAAGAATTTGACGGAATAATCGGCCGTAGGTGTTACGTTTTTGTAAGGATAAAAATACGAACCAGGCTGCCCTTTTGAATGCCCTCCGATATTGACATCAAACCCCCGATTGTGCGGCCAAAACTCGTCGGTTTCTCCCAAATGCCACTTACCGACGTGGTAGGTGGCGTACCCGTTTTTATGTAATATTTCGGGCAAAATTTCTTCCTCCTTCGGCAATTCGTAGCACATTTTGGCCGTCTGAAACTTGGCATAGGGATACACCACCCCTGGAATCCAATCGGTGATTTGGAGGCGGGCGGGGTATTTACCTATCATGATAGACGCCCTCGTGGGCGAGCAAACCGCACAAGCAGCGTAAGCCCTTTTAAACTGCGCTCCATCGGCAGCCAATTGATCGAGATTGGGGGTTTCGTGAAACGTATTCCCGTAACATCCCAAATCAGCCCAACCGAGGTCGTCGGCCAACATAAAAACGATATTGGGTGCCTTGCGCGGTGCTTGAAACGCGCACAAAGCGAGTAGCGAAAGAGCGATGCTTACAAAAAATAGCTTTTTCATAAATAGTTTGTAAAAACGACTAGGTCAGACGACAGTCAGACCGACAAACAACGAAGTGGCCTATTAAACGGTCTGACTACCGTCTGACCGAATGCACGACAGTCAGACCGACAAACAGGTCAGACGACAGTCAGACCGAACGCCGTCAGACCGACAAACAACGAAATGACCTATCAAACGGTCTGACTACCGTCTGACCGAATGCAATACATAAGCAAGAGTTAGGTAAACGTTACCCATAAAATGCTTTGAGAAATGATTAACCCCTCCTTTCAATGTTAAAATCAGTTACTTTTTGCCTGTTTTTTATTTTGTGTAGTTGTCTAAGCTTTGCCCAAAAAGCGGGCGCATGGCCTACCGATTTGCCTTGGTGGAAGCGCAATAACCTACGCGTCATCCAAACCAACTTACCTGCTTACGAAGCCGCTACCCTCAATGCCGACTCGCTGCTGAAAGATTTGGAAGCTTGTTCCGCCAATACATTACTTATCAATGCAGGGGGAATTATGGCGTTTTATCCCACCAAACTACCCTTCCATTACACCAACCCTTACATGAAGGGCAACATGCTGGGCGACGTCGTTGCCCGTTGTCATCAAAAAGGCATCAAGGTCATTGTTCGGTTTGATTTTAGCCGCGTTCATGAAAGCATTTTTAAAGCGCATCCCGACTGGTGTTACATTTCCCCCAAAGGCGAACGAATCATCAATACCGATATGTATGTGGTGTCCATCAACGCGCCTTACGTTCAGGAGTGTGCTTTTAAAATCATCGAAGAGGTCATCGACAACTACCCCATCGACGGTATTTTTCTAAACATGCCTGGGTACCAAGTCAACAATCCGTACGAAGGCAAATACCACGGCATTGATCAAAACGAAGCCGATAAAAAGCGATTTGCCCAATACAGCAATGGCCTGTCGCTGCCTGTCGAAGAAAACAAAGCCGACCCCGTTTTTCAAAAATACCTCGCTTTTAAAAAATTTACGGTGGAAGATTGGTCAGAGCGACTGCATAGATTGGTAAAATCCAAGAACGAGCAAATCGCCATTTGCACCTACATGGATCGTTTCGTGGATATCATTCGACACGAGTCGCAAACCAACAGCTTGCCATATTGGCCTTACTCCGCCTCCGACAACGTGGGCAACGCCATTAACTCTTTCCCAAACCACATCATCAGTAATAGTAGCATTCAGCAAATCTCGTTTCAGTCGCGCTACAACGCCGTCGAGCCTGAGGAAGTAGCCATTCGTTTGTACGAAAACATTGCCAATGGCTCGGGCCTCGACATCAGCATGATGGGCGACATGCGCGGCTACGAGGACGAACGAAATTACGGAGTCATCAAGAAAATATATGCCCACCACAAAAAGTACGAGCCTTATTTTGGAAACTATAAATCGGTGGCCAAAATAGCCGTGGTCGCGCCTGGCGCATGGCCTAGCGGCAATCCCATGCAAGAATATCGCGGCATTCAGCTCATGCTACGCGAAGCACATTTGCCTTTTGACATCGTCGAAGACGCTCAAATTGAGCATTTAGCCGCCAAAATAAAGGGTTACAAAGTGGTGATTTTGCCCGACATCACGTATTTGAGCAAAAACGCCATTGAGGTATTGAAAGAAGCTGTAAAACAAGGAGTTCACCTCATTGCCACCAATCAAACGATGTTTGATAACCCAGCGGCTTTGCAAGAATTGTTTGGGGCAAAAATCATCAACAAAGACCACGAAGGCAGCGGCTTTTACCTTGCTCCCGACAACAAACAGGTTTTCAAACGTTTTGCCCAACAAAAAATGGTGTTTTGGAAATTTAACTTGGGACTATACGACTTCTCGGACACCGACCAACGATTACTACCCATTCTTTCCAAAGGTCGCCCTGGTCCACCCGAAATCATTGGAGGTCACGACCCTACGGGGTATTTTGCGATGGGGGTGAAACAACATGCACGGAGTAAAGCTGTGCTTTTGCCCATCAACCTCGGTAAGCTTTATTATTTGCACGGGTACGAAGAACACAAAAATATTCTCCTCGACGCCCTCGATCTCGTTTATCCCGAGTCAGCTCAATTCTTGCAAACCAATGCCCACGAACGCGTAGAGGTGATTTTGAAAGAATACACTAAAAACATTCCTGCAAACAGAAACAAATCGGTTTCCGATGGCCTGATTTTGCACTTGGTCAACATTACTGGTTTTAGTGGAAATACGTATTTCGCTCCTCTCCCCATTTCTAACCTGAGCTTTCGGATTCAAACGTCGTTCAAGCCTTCCAAGGTTTTTTCGATGGTAAACAAAGAACCCGTGGTATATTCGTGGAAAAACGGATTGCTCGAATTGAAGCTTTCTAAGTTAGCAGATTTTGAAGGAATTGTGATTGATAAATAGCCCGCTCGGGTAAAGGGTTGCTCACAACCCGCTCGAAAGAAACATAGAGCAACTCGAAACTATAAAACCGTAAACACCAAACCGAAAAACATGAAAAAAACCTTCCTCACCGCTCTGGCTTTTGGACTGACCCTCGGAATGGGACTTCTGTCATTTAAGCCCAAAGACAAGCGACCCAACATCCTGATTTTGTTTTCGGATGACCACGCTTTGCAGGCCATCAGCGCCTACGGCAGTCCCTACATCAAAACCCCTAACATCGACCGCTTGGCTAAAGAGGGGGCGTTGTACCAAAATATGTTTTGTACCAATTCCCTCTGCGCCCCTAGCCGAGCTACGTTGTTGACGGGAAAATACAGCCACAAAAACGGCCACCGCGACAACCTCACGAAGTTTGACGCAGGTCAACCGATGTACCCCAAACACCTCCAAGCCGCTGGTTATCAAACGGGTTGGATTGGCAAATGGCACTTAGAAGCTACACCCCAATACTTCGATTATTGGTCGGTGTTGCCTGGGCAAGGTGCTTATTATAACCCTGATTTTATCGAAATGGGTGGCAAAACCGTTCGTCAAGAAGGATACGCCACCGATGTCATTACCGAAAAAGCGCTTCATTGGCTCGACCAAGACCGTGACCCATCGAAGCCATTTTGTTTGGTGATTGGCCACAAATGTCCGCACCGAAATTGGCAACCTGACACCACCGATTTGCGGGCTTTTGATCACGTGAAGTTCCCTCTTCCTAAAAGTTTTTACGATGCCTACGAAGGTCGGATTGCCGCCAAACGCCAAGACATGACCGTGACCAAAACCATGCGTTTGAAAGAAGACCTCAAAGTGGACGCGGGCAACGACCCTTTTGTAAAACGCATGAACCCCGCCCAACGCAAGGCGTGGCTCGCTTACTACGACCAAGTCACCGCCGATTTTAAGAAGCAAAACCTGTCGGGACGGGCGCTTGATGAGTGGAAATACCAACGGTATATGCAAGATTATCTGGGAACTCTCCTTTCGCTCGACCGTAACGTGGGTAAAGTACTTGATTATTTGGACAAAAAAGGCTTAACCGAAAATACATTGGTGGTGTATTCGTCCGACCAAGGTTTTTATTTAGGCGAACACGGCTGGTTCGACAAGCGATTTATGTACGAAGAGTCGCATCATATGCCGATGCTGATTCGCTACCCAAAACGGATCAAAGCTGGTACCATCGACCAAGCCATTCATAACAATACCGATTTTGCCCCTACCATTTTGCAAGAAGCTGGGCTAAGTGTCCCTGCTGATATGCAAGGTCAATCCTTTTTTAGCAAAAAAACGCGTAAATCGACCTATTACCACTATTACGAATACCCCGCCGAACACAGCGTTCAGACGCACTTTGGCATCCGCACCGACCGTTATAAATTGATTCGCTTTTACAAAGACGGCGAGTTTTGGGAGTTGTACGACCTCCAAAAAGACCCCGAAGAAATGAATAATTTGTACGGCAAACCTGCCTATCAGAAGGTTCAAAAACAACTTACGGCCGACTTAAAGCAACTCATTCGACAATACGACGATACTGAAGCAGCCGCGATTTTAGCCAAAGAAGAGGCAAGTCAACTGTCCAAATAGCTTATTTTTTGACCCGCTGATGGCGCAGATTAGTAAGGGCGCAGATTTCCGCTGAAGGCAATGAGCATAAAAAAGCAGGCAATTCGGTCGAATTGCCTGCTTTTTATCATTACTTAAAACTCGCCCAAACCGTTAATCCATGCCCTTCAATTCTGCTACCACTTTGGTGATAGAGTCTTTGGCATCCCCAAACAACATCATACAGTTGGGGTAATAAAACAGTTCGTTGTCAATACCAGCGTAACCCGCCGCCATCGAACGCTTACTGACAATCACCGTTTTGGCTTTGTCGGCGTTCAAAATGGGCATTCCGTAAATTGGGCTGGCGGGATTGCTGCGGGCAGCGGGGTTTACAACGTCGTTGGCTCCTACGACAAACACGACATCGGTGGTTGCAAACTGGTCGTTGATTTCTTCCATTTCCACCAACTTATCGTAGGCCACGTTAGATTCCGCCAAGAGCACGTTCATGTGCCCAGGCATCCGTCCTGCTACGGGGTGAATCGCGTATTTTACCTCCACACCGCGCTGTTCGAGCAAGGCTTCGAGTTCGTGAATCACGTGTTGCGCCTGCGCCACTGCCAAACCATAGCCTGGCACTACAATCACTTTTTGGGCGTAGTTCATCATAATCGCCACGTCAGAAGGCGTACTGCTTTTCACGGCCCCGCCCGTTGTGGCACTTCCACCGCCAGCGGCAGCAGCGCTACCACCGCCAAACGAGCCAAAAATCACGTTTGTAAGGGAACGGTTCATGGCATTACACATCAAAATCGTAAGCAATGTACCTGCCGAACCTACCAAAATACCACCCGTGAGCATCACTTGGTTATCGTACAAAAACCCGCCAAAAGCCGCCGCTACCCCCGTAAAAGAGTTGAGAAGCGAAATCACGACGGGCATATCGGCGCCTCCAATTGGTAATACAAAAAGGACTCCATAGGCCAATGACAACGCAAAAACGGTGTAAAGTAACGTCGCACTTGGATGCCCCAACGCAATGTAAACCGTCAGTCCTAACGTAGCTATCAACAGCAGCAGCGTAAGGACGTTTTGCGCAGGCAAGCGGAAAGTTTTTTTCATAATTTCCTGCAACTTGGCATAGGCGATAATACTTCCCGAAAACGACACGCTACCAATCACCAGCCCTGCCACAATCGTCAGGACGGTGGCGGGAGAAGCATCCTCGTGCAGGTGTCCAAATTCGACCAACGAAATAAGCGCCGCACAAGCGCCCCCCATCCCGTTGAAAAGGCTCACCATCTGCGGCATGGCCGTCATTTTTACTTTTTTAGCCGAAATCCAGCCGATGATCGTTCCAATGGCAATCCCGCCGAAAATCCAGCCGTAGTTGCCAATGGGCTCGCCTTCTTCGTTGGTATGCATAAAAATAGTACCTAAAATAGCAATCGCCATCCCTGCCGCTGCTAGAAAGTTGCCGTTACGGGCAGTTTTAGGCCCCGAAAGCATTTTTAATCCTACGATAAAAAATACCGAGCCCAAAAGGTAAATAAGGTATAACCAATATTGTTGTATCATTTCAGTTGACGGTTACTTTTTCTTTTTAAACATTTCTAACATACGGTCGGTGACGACGAATCCCCCAACGACGTTGAGCGTTCCGAGAATAACCGCCAAAAAGCCGAGTAACAACGCGGGCCAGTTACCTGCCTCGGCATGACCCATGACGATTATCGCCCCGATGATAACCACCCCGTGAATGGCATTGGCACCCGACATCAGTGGGGTATGCAGGGCCGAGGGGACTTTGGAAATCACCTCAATCCCCACAAAAATGGAGAGAATGAGGATGTAGATAAGCTGTATGTTTTCGCCAATAAATGTGATGATTGCGTCCATAGTTTGAAGATGACGTTATTTTAAAATTGATTTGGTAAAGGCGTGAACCAACTGACCTTGGTGCGTGATGAGGCTTCCTTTGGTGATTTCCTCCTCCAGTTCCCACTTAAAACCATCTTTGTTGGCCAAATGCAACAGCAACGTACTGATGTTTTTGGCGTACAAATCGCTGGCATTGGTTGCTAATAGCGCAGGTAAATTTGACTCTCCAATGATCGTAACACCGTTTTTTACTACCGTCTGATTCGCTTCACTCAAGGCACAGTTTCCGCCCGATTCCACGGCCATATCGACAATCACGCTACCCGTTTTCATCGATTTTACCATTTCTTCCGTCACTAGAATAGGCGCTTTTTTTCCCATCACCAAGGCCGTTGTAATGACGATATCCGCGTCCTTGATACGCTGTTTGATAAGGTCTTGTTGTTTTTGGAGAAACTCCGCCGACACTTCTTTGGCATACCCTCCTTCCGACTTGTTGGCTTCCATCCCTTCCACGCTCAAAAACTTCCCACCCAGCGACTCCACTTGTTCTTTGGTTTCGGGGCGAACGTCGGTTACTTCCACCACCGCGCCAAGGCGTTTGGCCGTCGCGATGGCCTGCAATCCTGCCACCCCAGCGCCAAAAATCAGTACCCGCGAGGGTTTGATGGTACCTGCGGCCGTCATCATCAGCGGAAAAATTTTGCCCAGCGCATTGGCTCCCAGCAATACCGCCTTGTAGCCCGCTAGGTTGGCCTGCGAGCTGAGCGCATCCATGCTTTGGGCTTTGGTCGTACGGGGAACGGCATCCATGCTAAAAGCCGAAATTTTCTTGGCATTGAGGGCTTGAACCAGTTCAGGCTGCGTGTAGGCGTACAGAAACGAAATGCTCACTGCGCCTTCGCGCATTTGAGCCACTTCTTCCAGCGTAGGGGCGTTGACTTTTAGAACGACATCGGCGTCGGCAAGGAGCGTTTTGACATCTGCTACCACTTGAGCGCCTGCTTTTTCGTAATCAGTGTTAAGTAGGGAAGATTTCTCGCCAGCATCACTTTGGACGGCGCAGGTAAAACCCGCTTTGAGAAGAGACTTAACAACGTCAGGTGTGACCGCAACCCGCTTTTCGTAGGTTTTGGTTTCTTTCAAAATAGCTATTTTCAAGGTTGAAGTAGTTTATTGGAATAAAACCCCAAAATATAGGACATTATCCACATAAACAATAAGAATCGCCAGTTTTCGGAAAATCTTTTTGTATCGACCAGCACTGGGCTAAAAATAGCAACGGCTGCTTTTGCAAAACCCAAAAGCAACCGTTGAAGAAGAGACAATTAAAGTAACACAGCGTTATTTACGAATCCGAGCCGCATCCTCACTTACCCCCGATTTTCGGCCACGGGCTTGGTACTTCGACTTCCCAAAATTGTACGTCACCCGAAACGACGCATAGCGCTGCGGCTGCACGTTGGTAAACGTCATATCCGAATCATCCACTTTGATATTTGCCCTAAAAATGCTCGTCCAAAAAATATCATTGACGTTCAATTGCGTATTCCAGCGATTATTCGCAAAACTTTTTTGGATGCCTAAATTAATCGCTCCCAACGAGCGCGCACGGTAGAAACTAGCACGGTCGGGAACATTGTACCAACCCGACACTTCGAGTGTGTATCCTTTGGGCAACGTAAACATGTTAGAAACCCAGAGCGAGGCCGATAGCCCAGCCACCGAATTACTTTGGCCATTCAGGGTGACATTTTCTCCCCCATAGGCAGTGCTCAGGTACATTTGGTAATTCCATTTGGGCAGTAAAGTAGCCGAATGGCTCACATCAAAAAATAGGCGGTGGTTATCGGCATTGACCTGTTGCCAAGTCGTAAGACGCGTCGTGGCATTGTACAGTGGCAACTGAGTCACCCCGTTTTGATTGTAGTTATAACCTGTGACCAACATGAGTTTTTTGTACGAATACGTTACCTCCGATACATTCCGAATCCGAGGAAACAGAAATGGATTCCCCATCGCTACTGTATAAGGGTCGATGAAAAAAGGAAAAGGGTTCAGTTGCCAAACGGTAGGCCGCGAAAGTTTGCGCGACGAGCTCCACACCAAATTGCTGTTGTCGTTGAGTTTATACTGCAATGTCAGGTTAGGCAAAAAATTCCAATAGTTTCGATTCACAAGCGCTCCTAACGTTACGGATTCGCCTTGCGTAACGGTATTTTCTGCGCGGATTCCTGCCGTAAAACCTAGCTTTTTAAACTGCCTGCTCATTTGCATAAAAAACATTGTAATGTTTTCGTCAAACGTAAACTCATTACTTCGCCCAAAATCTTTACGAAAATCAGCTACTGTCAAAGGAGTCGAACGAGAAGCATCCGTCCGAATGAGCGTATCGTAGTCAATTTTAGCAAGGTTTTTTACGTAATTCATTTTAAAACCTGCCTCCAATTTCCACTCTTTCCCCACCACGTCCGTGTAAATCGCGTTCAATGTCCTGAAAGTGGAGTTAGCGAGTTGGTCATTGCGCTGCACCGATATACCCCGCACTTGTTCGTTGTTTCGCACATATTCCGACACCATGTTTTGTGTTCCAGGCTTTTGACTGCCTGCCACGGCTACTTCCACCATCAGTTCACGGCCTTTGTTATTTTTATACGTATAGCCAGCCAATCCCGTCAAAGAACGGCTATTTTCCATCATTTGGTTGTGACTCACCGTCAACGGTTGCTCATTTCCACGCAACACCGACTTATTTTCCGCATAGGTTGAGCTGGGAGCCCTGCCCACATCACCCGTAACTTTAAAATCAAAGCTATGATGCGGACTGACCACGTACTCTACCCCTGCCACTGCGTTGAAACTCTGGGTGGGGTTTTTGAGGTACGAATACGACTCAAACACATCTTTATTTCCTTCTTTTCCCATTACACGTCGGTCGGTCAGTTCTTGGTACCAATTGGATGAATTCCAGCCTGTATTCAGCGAAAACGCCATTTTCTGCGTTTTATACGTTAGGTTTCCACCCGCATCGCCCGTCGCAAAACGGTGTTGCAAATACGTCCCATAAATCGAACCCCGCCCGCCCAAGTTTTGATCGCGTTTGAGCTTGATATTAATCACCGTCTGAAACGACGACTCGTACTTGGCAGGTGGCGTAGGCATGAGTTCAATCGTTTCAATTTGGTCAGGAGTTAGTGATCTCAGGTAGTTTTTTTCCTGCTCTTCAGTCATTCGTAGGTCTTTACCGTCAATCAAAATTTTGGGCGATGTTCCTCTAAACGTAATTTTTCCGCTCATGTCCACCAACAACCCTGGCGAACGCCGCATAACTTCAAGGGCATTGGTGGCGGTTTTGAACATTTTGCTATCCACGTTTACGATGATATTACCCATTTTTTGCTCAAAAACAGGCTTGGTACCTTTCACCACGACTTCGTTGAGTTGCTTTTGGTCGGCTTGTAAGAATAACGTCCCAACATCCCAGTCTCGTTGGTTTTCATTAATGTGGATAGGGTTCGACACAAAACGCTGGTATTCAACGCTAGAAATGGCCAACAAATAGTGCCCATCTTCGATATTTTGCAGCGTAAAACGCCCCAGTGTATCAGTCACGCCCCCTTTTACGAGCGATGAATCTGACGATGATAGCAACGCTACACTCGCAAACTCCACTCCTTTTTGGGTGCTCATTTCCACCGTGCGTCCTTTGATGCTTCCTTTGTTTTGGGCAAAGCATAGCCCGCTGACCAATGTCAGTACAACGAAAAGATGTTTCATGACTGTTAAGAAAAAAGGTTAAAACGCTATTTTGATTGCCAGTAATTTTGAACAAATTTTATCCAATCTTTTTCCGAACTTGGAATCTGCACATCGGGCTGAAAACCAATGTTGTCGATGGGGGCATAATCGACCCACCCTGTGCGGGTGGTGGGCAAGCGTAATTCAAAGTTTTTGCACGGTAACTCGTGTTCTCGCACATTACCATAGTCCATCATTCCGCCCGTATGGTTGCCGAAAAGCGTCACTTTTTTACTTTGTTTGGCATAAAACACAAAGTATTCCGCGCTGCTGTAACAGTTTTCATTCATTAACACTGCTACTTTTTGAGGATACGGCAACACTTCCCCGTACGACATCGTATCGGCAGGATATTCCACCATTTGCCCCACTTTTAATCGGCTTTTAGCCAAACTCTCCTGCCAAGGCTTTGCCTCTTTGGCCGAAATCCACCCTTGAGTCAGCGCTTTGTCAATGATATTTTGTTCTGCCTTCAGGTTGTCAGGCGTGCTCCTAAAATGCGAGTAAACATCACGAAAATTATGGGTATTCAGGTACTTTAAAATGGCAGGAAACGAAGCGTTCATTCCACCCGAGTTGTCACGAATATCTACAATCAAATGGGGGGAATTGCGTATCGTTGCATCGTGCGCTTTCAAGACGCTATCCACCATTTCAAAGGAAATACCAAAGGAAGGAATTCGTACGTAAAAAGTTTGTTTGTCAATTGCTTTTACATGAAACTCCTCCTCAGCCTGCTGTGCTTTAGCAAGTTCATCGGGGGTTGCCTTTTGAGGATACTGCCGCGCCCAATAGCCCGAATTAGGGATGTTGAGCAAGTTTCCTTCCAGCGAAAAAGTCCGTGGGGAAGAAGTGAGGTCGCCCGCCCAGTAAACTCCTTTATAAGGGCTTAGGCCACTGGCGGCGGCTTCAAATTTCACCATGCCTACTTGCCATTTTTTATTTTGAGCCGCCAACACCACCGCTGCCATTTTGTCGGGTTGTTGTGGGTCACGCATGAGTGCAACGCGGTAACTACCATCCGCAATTTCCCAGATTCCTTCCAAGGGGTGTAGTTTGTCCTTGTTTGCGTCAAAATAAGCTTTTGCCTTGGTCTCATCCATGCTAATGCTTCGAATAGGCACTACCACTTCAGGTTCATTGAAATACACTTGAAAATGTCCATCCTTGAAAAAACGCTTGTACGCCCGTACCAATTGAAAACACTGTTTATCGCCTGGTAAGTCACGGGCTGCCGTTTGCAAACTATCCAGTAGTCGTTCGTACCGTGGCCGTGTTTGAGCAGTTACCTTGTCTTGAAAACCTGCATAGTTGGCTTCTGTTTTCTGGATGTACGTAGCCAACACCGCCGAGCATTCACAGTTTTGGGCAATACTTTCAGTTACAAAAAGTAAGAAAATACAGAAAAAAAATCGGTTTGCCATACGCTTTGGTTCGTTTAGAAATCGTGGTTCAAAACTGCACGGATACGTTGTCGTTACCAAAGTTTTTTGACGAACCTCGCTTTCCTCTCGACGAAAACTCGACAACTGGGACGTTTACGTTACTTACGACCAAACCCAACTACGACGATTTCCTGCGGTTGTGAGCAACCGCAGGCACATGACCGCCGACACGTGCGGGAGGTTACTCCTAACCGACCCAAATACGACTGGTGCAGGCGGTTGCTCACAACCTCAGACACAAATAGCAACACAGGCACATGTTGGTAGAAACTAATACACTTTGACGAAATTTGCCCAAATTTTTAGACGAACGTATGAATCGCCTCGACCAACCGAACCTACAAATATTTGATGTCGTTGAAAAAACCCTAAATTTCTATAATTCTAGGCTTTGGCTGCGTATTTTGGCGCATCTGTGTTACATTTACTTGAGCTATACATTTCTTGCCAACGAGTTTTTCGTTGAAGACTTAAAATACGGCGTCCACTTTTATGTGTACTGGCTCACCAATTTAGCCGCTGCCTACGCCATTTTTTATTATTTATTTCCTACCTACTTCGTCACAGAACGCTATTGGCATTTTTTTTCGCCCATTGCTTTCTGGTACTTTACGGTCTTTAGCTATTTCACTCACGCGTTTCTTCAAGAAGTTTACAGCAACAATACCGTTGTGAGTTATTCAGCATCTAGGGAAGACAACCCTTTCCTTGCCTTTCTCGACATCTACAACCAATACGGTTTGTGGGGACACTTTCGAAGCATATCGTTTGCGTTTGTCATATTTTTTGAATTCAAGTCTCATTTTGGACTCATTATTTTCGTAAAATCCGTCAAATACTTTATTGAAAATATCATCAAGCAAAAACACCTCAATGACCTTAACCACGACCTCGAATCTCGGTTTTTACAAAGTCAGCTTAATCCTCACTTTTTATTCAATTCGCTCAACAATATCTACGGGCTCATTCTCAATCAAAAGCCCACCACAACCACCGCCATCAGCCAACTACAAAGCCTTTTAAAAGAATCTTTTGATGATTCCAAAGGCAATAACGTACCGCTACTTTCAGAAATCAATTACCTCAAAAACTACATCAGCCTCGAAAAAATTAGGCACGACCAAAACGTTCATATTGATTTTAAGGTGGACGAAAACACCATTAACAACCATTTCATTGCTCCTCGGGTTTTGTTGCCTTTTGTCGAAAACGCCTTCAAACATGGCCTAAGCGACAACCTCAAACACGCCCAAATCGACATCCACATTTTCCTGAAAAACAATCAGTTGCATTTCGATATCCACAATTCAAAACCCGATTTAAAAGTATCGAAAACGAAAGTAGGTGGAATCGGCTTGGTCAATATCAAACGCCGTCTATCGCTTCTTTACCCCGACCATTCGCTCCAAATCCTCGATAACCCCAACAGCTATGAAGTCCACCTTAGATTACCTTTATGATAAACGAGTAGGCATTTTTGAGCTTCTGTTTTGGCTTTTTTGGTTTTTTAATAATACCATTTACGTCGGCTCTACCACCAATATGTTCACGTCGGGTGCCTTATTTTGGTCGTTCGGAAACATCATTGTTTTTTACATCACGTACCGATTGGCGTTGTACTGTGTGCGTCGGCTGTTTGTGCACTATAAGTATGTCATTTATTTGTTTTTAGTATATGTGGTGGGACATTTAGTCAAAACGGTCGTCAACGAAATCATCTGGCAAATTGCGCTAAGCCACCTCGATTTTGGAACGTTCAACCAAGACTATCAAAAAATGATCAATATCGACGGAGGAGGGCTAATGCAGCGCTTGTCCAATTTTTTACTCAACCCTATTATATTTTTGATACAAGCATCCCGTTGGTTGCCCATTTCCTTAAAAATAATGATAGACTTGGCCTTAGAACAACGCAAAAACAATACGCTGAATAAGAATAAGATGGACTTGGAGATAAAGCTCCTTAAATCGCAGATTAATCCTCAATTTATCAATGAATCGCTCGAAAACATCAAAAATGTGGTTAATACCGACCCAAAAAAGGCCGAACAAATGACACTCAAGCTTTCAAATATGATTCGCTATACCCTTTATGAAACGGATGTCGAGAAAGTAGCGCTTCAGAAGGAATTGGATTTTATGATTAATTACATTGACTTGCAAGAAACGCGGCTAGCTGATCACGCAAACGTCAATTTTCGGCTCAAAACCCATATCCTCGACCACCTAGCGATTAGTCCATTACTGATTTTTCCCCTTTTAGAAAAAGCCTTTAAATGTATAAAATCCAACTGCGAGGTAGATATAAAAACGCAAGATGCGGTGTTAGAGCTAAAAATTGAGTCGGACTACGTTCCCGACTGCCAGCATTCGGGTATCGAAAATGTGCAAAAAAGATTGGCATTCTTGTACCCCAACAAGCATCGATTGAAGGTAATCGAAAATGAAGGAATGTATAAAGTTGATTTAAAACTTGAGCTATGAAAAACCTCCGTTGCATTATTGTTGAAGACGAGCCGATCGCTCAGGAAATCATTGAGACGTTTGTCAAACGGCTTCCTTTTTTAGAGCTTGCAGGCAAGGCAAGCAACGCCTTTGAAGCCTATGAGCTTCTATCGCAACATTCCATCGACTTGATTTTTTGCGATATTGAAATGCCCCAAATCTCAGGCTTGGAGTTTCTCAAATCTCTGTCATATCGGCCACAAGTGATTATGACAACGGCCTTTCACCAGTATGCTCACGATGGTTTTGAACTGGATGTTACTGATTATCTGCTCAAACCCATCGCCTTTGAGCGTTTTCTAAGGGCCATCCAAAAAGTAAAAGAGCGGCGAGAGGCCAAAGAAATCCTCGAAAAACGTCGCCACGAACTACAAGAACCGCCACTGGAAACCGAAGCCAAAACTCCCCCAACGCTTCGCGGGGAAGACAACGGGATTTTTGTCAAAGAAGATGGGACTTTGGTCAAAGTCCTATTTGATGAAATTCAGTACGTGGAAGCGATGAAGGACTATGTTAAAATTTACCTCCGCGACCGTTTTATCGTGACGTACCTAACCATGAAAAAAATGGAGGAAAGCCTACCAGAAAGCATCTTTGTGCGGGTACACAAATCGTATATTGCCAGTTTGCCAAAAATCAAAAGCATCAGCGGCAATATGTTGTCGTTTCATTCACACACTCAGATTCCGATTGGAATGCAATACCGAGATGGCTTATTGGCGAAATTAGAAGGGCAAATTGTTATTCGTTAACTAACCTCCCGAATGTTTGTACTCTACGCAGGCGAACATTCGGGAGGTTTGCTGTTGAGCATTACAATATATACTGACTCAAATCGCGGTTTTTGACCAGCCCTGCCAAACGCTCCTGCACCAGTTCTTTGGTCACAATCACGTGGGCATTGGGCCCGATAACATCAGGAATGTCAAACATGAAGTCATTGAGCAAAGTACTCATCACCGTCTGAAGACGACGCGCACCAATGTTTTCTACTTCAGAATTGATGGTAAACGCCAATTTGGCCAACTCTAACAATGCGTCATCTTGGAACGTCAATTCAACACCTTCGGCTTCCATCAACGCAAAATATTGGCGCGTGAGGGAATTGCGCGGCTCTTTTAAAATACGGTAGAAATCGTTTTCCGTCAAGCTTTGCAATTCGACCCGAATCGGGAAACGTCCCTGTAGTTCGGGAATCAAATCCGAAGGTTTAGACACGTGAAAAGCTCCCGCTGCTACGAACAAGATATGATCGGTTTTGATTGGGCCATGCTTGGTATTGACCGTTGAGCCTTCGACAATCGGGAGCAAATCGCGCTGAACCCCCTCGCGGCTTACGTCAGGCCCTCCGCCTTTGCCGTTGGAATTGGCGATTTTGTCAATCTCGTCAATAAAAATAATTCCTAAATTTTCAGCCTTCAACAGCGCTTCTTCTTTGACTTCATCCATGTCAATGAGCTTGGCTGCTTCTTCTTCCAACAGTATCTTGCGGGCATCGGCAATGCTCATTTTACGTTTTTTATTACGCTTGGGCATCATGTTACCGAGCATTTCTTGCAAATTCATCATCGACATATCGTCGATAGGCCCACCCATAACGCCAATATTAGGAGCCGACGAAGACTGCATATCAATCTCGATTTTCCGATTTTCGAGTTCACCCGCCCGTAGCTTATCGCGAAAACGTACGCGTGTGCGCTCGTTGAGTTCGTGGTCAGGCATGGACGAAACAGGCGGAGGAGGATTAACGGCGTCGGTATCATCCGTAATCTCAAAACCTACGCTTGGGCGGCTATTGTTCTTAGGAGGGTTATTGGGATACATTGGCGGAATCAGTACATCCAAAATAATCTCTTCTACGATGTCCTGCGCCTTTTGTTTTACTTCTTCTTTTTTGGCCGTCTTTACCATATTTACGGCTTGTTCTACCAAGTCGCGCACCATACTTTCGACGTCGCGACCGACGTATCCTACTTCCGTAAACTTCGATGCTTCGACTTTTACAAACGGTGCATCGGCGATTTTGGCCAAGCGACGAGCTATTTCAGTTTTCCCGACCCCCGTCGCCCCAATCATCAAAATATTATTAGGAATAATTTCTTTTTGCATCTCGGGTGTGCTGTTCATCCGACGCCAGCGGTTTCGGAGAGCAATGGCGACATTACGCTTTGCATCGTGCTGCCCAATAATGTATTTGTCTAGTTCGGCGACTATTTCGCGGGGAGTTAGTTTATCTAATTGTGAGGACATCCGTTAATTTGACAATGTGAAAATAGATAAATTTAAGAAGGCAATAAGGGCATTTTTTTTGCAAAACAAATGTAGAAACGTTGGCATTTTCAAATTTGACCTCTATTTTTGTACAAATTTGATAAACGAATCTTGAAGATGAAACGTAACTTTTTGAAAATAAGTGCTTTGTTGTTGACGGTTTCTTTAGCCTCTTGTAAGTATCAAAAGAACAATACCATCGAACAGACGGATTTGCGTGCTGGAGATGAATACGTTTACGGCGTTCATCCCGATTCGGCGGCTCGTCAAACCAAGATTAAATATACGGCAAAACCAGAATTGGAGCAACGTACCAACGCCATCCGTGAAAAATTGTTTGGTGGTGCTACTCCAGAAACTACTGCTCCTGCGGCCACTCCTGCTGATACAGTTGTAGCAGCGAAATAATTTCTGCGGGATTTGTTATAAATTTGAAGCGACGCTTGAACAAGCGTCGCTTCTTTTATTTCCATCAACCTACTACTAAACCAATGAAACCATTTTTTCTCCTCTGCTTTTTTCTCACTGCATCATTTATTGGCTTTTCGCAAACCGAAGAAGCAGCTGTGAAAGTGCCTATCCAACAACTTTTTGAAGGAATGAAAAAAAGTGACTCGGCCATGGTACACCAAACGCTGCTTGCCAACGCCCGCCTCGAATCAATTGTCAAAGCCCAATCAGGCGACATCAGTGTTAAGTCTGATTCATTTGACGGGTTTCTAAAAAGCATTGGCAAAGCTACGCCTGGTGACCTCGACGAACGCCTCTCGGGAATGCAAATCCGTATTGATGGTGACTTGGCTACTGCTTGGACTCCCTACAAATTTTATTACAAAGGCAATTTTAGCCACTGTGGTGTCAATGCGTTTCAATTAATAAAAACACCCGCTGGCTGGAAAATCCTCAGCATCATTGATACGCGTCGCAAAGAGGCGTGTGAGTAAATTCCCAAAATTAAGACACAATTATGCGCTACGTTGGAGACATCGCCACGACTGATTCGTACAAAATTTCGCTCTATACTTGGAATGAAAAATACATCGTCAAGATTGAAGCTGGGCCTTACGAACAAATGTATAAAATAAATCAAATGGACTTTTTGGGGGATGAAGCCGCCCTGAGAGAAGTTTTTGCGGACGAAGTTTTCCTAAAAAGTGTATTTGCCCGTTTTCAGCAAATGCACAGCGACTTCAACGACGTCCTTACCCGATTTGATTTAGTCTAGTAGTGGTTCATTCTCAAACTTTTTTGCCATGACTTTTGAAGAATACCTTGTCACCAAAAAAATTGACATAAAAACCTTTAGCCAACAAGAAGCGGAGCGTTTTCAGGAATGGGAGCAACTGTTCTCTCAAATTCACCCTGAGAGTTTTACTGCCCAAAAGAAGTTTCTGCTCAATGATGTCCGTCGGAAGTACTTATTAAAAAACGAAGACTAAAAACGACTTCGTTTATTTTCTGCCTACTTCAAACAAGTACTTTTTGAGGCGTTCTTCGACTTCTGAAGCCGATATATTGCTGAGAAATTGGCCTTCTATGGCCAACGAAATACGTCCTGTTTCTTCCGAAACGACAATCACCGCCGCGTCGGTTACTTCGCTCATGCCAAGTGCCGCGCGGTGACGGAAGCCCAAATTTCCGAAATCATCGCTATCCGAAACGGGTAAAATACAACGAGCGGCTTTGATGCGCCC
The DNA here is from genome assembly GCF_003711225.1 of Runella sp. SP2. Taxonomy (NCBI): domain Bacteria; kingdom Pseudomonadati; phylum Bacteroidota; class Cytophagia; order Cytophagales; family Spirosomataceae; genus Runella; species Runella sp. SP2. Next base: position 4,376,848 of record NZ_CP031030.1, read on the forward strand.
ATCGGCTACGATGACGCCCCCGTCGTTCATGGGGCTGTATTGATTAAAGAGCGATAGAAAAAGGCGTTTTGACAATACACTGTCCACCTCTTCGCCCGTTTGGATGTATTTATCGAGTTCATCGTTTTTCTTGAGTACTAACAATCCCCCCGTAAACTCAGCCGCCAGTGCCCGAACCGCCTCTATGATGGGCTTGATTTCGTTGATTTTATCGGCCGAAGTTGGTTGACGAAAAAAACGTCCGATGAGACGGTTATTGGCAAAAGCTGTTGATTTTCCGACAAACAACAAAAAACGACGAATTTCTTGTTGGAAAATAACAATAAGAGCTACTGCACCCACCCCCATGAAATACTCCAAGATTTTGGTGAGCAATTCTAATCCAATGGCCCTGACGACCAAATAAAAAAGGTAAATCAACAAATACCCTAAAAATACCCTACTCGCCAAACTTCCCCGCACCAAGTAATATATCTGATACAAAAGGAAAGCTACCAAGGCAATATCCAAGACGTCAACCCACTCAACGTTCAAAAAACCGATGTGAAAAACGAACATAATAACGACTAGCTATTTTGATATTGGCAATTTATTCGTCAGCAATTTCTTTTTTAGCGTTAAAATACCCCTTTACGACTGTAAACGTCGTAATTCCTAAAAAGAAAAAGATGATATAATGTACGTAATCTATGATCCACGGAAATTTTTCCCCGAAATAATAACCTCCACCCGTCAATCCAAAAATCCATAATCCTGCTCCCAACACATTAAACACCATAAAGCCGCCAATGTTCATCCGAACCAATCCTGCCAAAATAGGCGCAAAAGTGCGCACCACGGGCAAAAATCGGCTAATCACCAAGGTACGACTTCCGTACTTATCGAAATACTTACGGGTAGTATCGATGTGTTGCTTCTTAAAGAACAGCGAATCAGGTCGATTTTGTATGCGATCCCCAAAAAAACGTCCAGTTAGGTAGCCCGTCAAAGAACCCACAATAGCTGCTAAAAACAGGCACATCAGTAACAAAAAGATGGGAACGTCGAGGATTTTGAGCGCACAAAATACGCCTGCCAAAAAAACGAGGTAATCGCCTGGCAGAAAAAACGCAAAAAACAGCCCATTTTCGGCAAAAATAATAAGCGTTATGAGCACTAGCCCTCCCGTACGGATAAGTTCCTCGGAGTTAAGGAGGTATTGGAAAAAATCAAGGATAGAATTCATGTTCAAAATTACACAACTTATCTTTCACAACAAGCCCTCTACCTGTTGCATACTAATTTTCTAGGGTAATAGTTCACTTTTTAGTACTTTTCAGGGCAAAATACGCTATTAAAACATGAAAAATAACAAATCCGTCATCTTCCCCAGCGCTACTTTTCTTTTTGTGCTCAAATGGTTGGCAATGGCACTTATCGTGGGAGTTTTGGCGGGTTCGGCTTCAGCCTTTTTTTTAGTATCGCTCAATTGGGTCACCGAGTGGCGAGAAGCCCATCCTTGGATTATCTGGTTTTTGCCCGTGGGTGGTTTTATCGTGGGCGGGGCTTATTATTATTTTGGGCAAGATGTACTAAAAGGCAACAACCAACTCATCGAAGAGTTTCACAGTCCGTCCCAGATTGTTCCGCTCAAAATGGCTCCGCTTGTGCTTTTTGGTACACTAGTTACGCACTTGTTTGGCGGCTCGGCGGGTCGCGAGGGTACAGCCGTTCAAATGGGGGGAGCTATTGCCGACCAGTTTACCAAACTCTTCCGATTTTCAGACGATGACCGCCGTATTTTACTGATCATTGGAATCAGTGCGGGTTTTGCCTCGGTATTTGGAACACCGCTGGCGGGCAGTGTTTTTGCCCTCGAAGTCCTGATTGTGGGGCGTATGCGCTACGAAGCGCTTTTGCCTAGCCTTCTCACGGCACTGGTCGCCGACTACACCTGCCACGCATGGCAAGTAGCTCATACGCATTATAGCATCCCCAGCGTGCCCCCTATTCATGCAGATACGCTACTTTGGGCCATTTTTGCGGGTATTTTATTTGGGCTAACATCGCTTTCTTTTTCTAAAATCGTACACTTTTGGGGAGATTTTTTCAAACGAACCATTGCCTATCCCCCACTTCGGCCCGTGGTTGGGGGGGCGGTATTGGCGGTTTGTATTTGGCTTTTGGGCACAACTCGGCACATTGGTTTGGGGGTTCCAACCATTGTCGCATCTTTTACTGAACCGCTTGCTTCTTACGATTTTGTACTCAAACTTTTGTTGACCACCTTCACCCTCGGTGCAGGTTTTAAGGGCGGTGAAGTTACTCCTCTTTTTTTTATTGGAGCCACCTTGGGCAATGCGCTTTCGGCTTTTGTTCCGTTGCCGATGGCATTGCTGGCAGGGATGGGTTTCGTTTCTGTCTTCGCAGGTGCGACCAATACACCCATTGCATGTACACTAATGGGGATGGAGCTTTTTGGCACCGAATGTGGCGTTTTTGTTGCCCTATCGAGTGTCATCGCTTACCTTTTTTCGGGGCACTCAAGCATTTACAGCGCTCAAGTATTTCAAAAGGAAAAACACGATTAGTGTGAAGTGAGGGAGGTTGCTCACAACCTCCCTTCTTGTGTCTCAGGTTGCTCACAACCTGAGTTTTCGCTCAAAAATTAAACTGTGAAGGTTGTAAGACACGCGAAGCAAGGAGGTTGTGAGCAACCTCCTACACGGACTACAACTGATATACATTGACAATCAACGTATCGGCATTTACGCCCGTAAAGACACCCAGACCATTGGTAATGGACGTTGGAGGTGTACTGATATTTTGAGTCGTTGTTCCTGTTGATTTGTAGAGCGCTGCATAATCAGCATTCAACCGATACAAAACCGCGTAATGCTTGCCAAAATACTGAAATGTCTGCGGCATAATGCTACTCGAACTTGCCATCGTTGGTTCGTTGTTGAAGCGACGAGCAAACGGGCTTTGGGTAGTTTCGGCGGGCAAAATTGTAATAGGCGTTGGGTTTGTTTCGGTGTTGATAAACGCCACAAAATGATAATCGCTGGTAGGATTGTCCCACGTTGCCTCAATTGGGCTACGGTCTTCCCCCGAAGGTGGTCGAAAACCACCCGTCGTACCGCTACTAAGGTCGATTTGGGTTCGATAAATTACGTTTCGGCTCAAGGCGAAACCCGTAGGGCGTGTCGGAATGCTGGTAATTGCTGAAACAGGCAATCCTTTATATTCAAAATCTAAGGTGTAAGTCAAGCCAAAAGTCACCAATTCCGTCGCGGCCGACTCATAAACGCCTTCGCTGACTTCTTTTAAGGTAAAAATTTTTCCATCGCTTGCGTGGATTTTAATCGTTTGCCCCGTGATAGGTCTTGAAACCGAATCAGCATCATCACTCGAAGCAGCGTAGGAAGTCACCGTTGTCAATTTTAAACTTACGGGTTTCCCTGGCGCAAGGAAAGCTTCTACTACGGGTTTTTGATTAGAAAAAACCACTTGGTTCGTGTCGGTACAAGACGCTAGAATAAAAACTCCTAAGAGCAAGCCTATGAGGGCCGTTTGTTGAAATTTTTGGCAAAAAGTTGCTATGTGGTTCATCGAAAAATTCATATTGAGGTTTACAAAAAACACAGTCTCATCTCGCCTTCTAGCGGAGTTTCCACGAGAAAGTGACGTTTGGCGTGAATCCCAAATAATTGACATTAGTGGTTTGAAGCACACTTTCACCGTTTTCGGTAATGACTTCAAAACGTTTGTACCACACATTTTTGCGGTTGTAAAGGTTAAATACCGAAAGCCCGATGCTTCCCCAACGCGCATTGTAGGTCGCCGAAATATCGAGACGATTGTAAGGCGAGAAACGAGTCGCATTTTTATCCGACGGCATTGTAAAACTACGTATTGAGCCATCCAACAACTTAACTTGGTAAGCCCCCACAATGGATGTATAAGGGCGGCCTGTCGAGAATATTTGAGTCAGGGAGAAATCAATATTTTTCCAACGATATGCCCCAATAAACTTAAATTGATGACGCACATCTTGGTCAGAATGATAAGGCAAATCAGAAAACGCCGACACGTTTCGAAGCGCTTCCGACAGCGTATAACCTATCCAACCGTTGAAATCTCCAAACTTACGTTGCACTAACACATCCACGCCGCGTACCACTTCATTTCCGTTAAAAAACGTTTCCTGAACGCTCAACCCTTGGCGAATTTGGGGCACAAACCGCAGGGTGTATTCGGTGATCCCTGTGTTATTTTTTTGGTAAAACTCCACATCCACCAAGTACTGTTTGTATTCATAACTTCCTCCCACAATGAGGTGATCCGACTGCGTGACGGGAAGCGTTCCGCCGTTGGCCAGTAACCAGTAACTACGGTTACCTTGCGTCAAATCTTCACGGTTGATTTGTTTGGCAAACTGAAAATAACGCCCCGTCGCCATTTTGAGCTTTACTTTGTCCGACACAGCATACGTAGCACTAAGGCGAGGCTCAAAGTACAGTTTATTCGTAACGTCAAAATGATTGATGCGAAGACCCGGTTTCAACAACAACTTGGTATTAAACAACCGAATTTGGTCTTGCAAATAAAACGCTGTGATGAGGCCGCGGTCGCTTTTACTCAATACATTGACTGTATCGTTTTGGATGTATTGATAATCAATGGTATTGGCCGTCGAGTGGATTCCAAACTCCAATTGATTATGCGGCGTCAGTTTGTATTCAAAGTCTATTTTTGCCGTAAAATCCTTCAAATCATTGGTTTCAACTTGGCCAATATTTTGTCTGCGCGTAATCGCCACCGAAGTATCCGTCGCAGGAATCGTACTTACGACGGTGCGGGTGTTGTCGCGGTTACTGTAAAAGTTAGAATAACTTACGAGCATGTTGCTGTACAATTTATCGTTCCAGCGCCGCGAACATTTAAAGCTACTTCCCAAATTCCCCCAAGCCGAAATGTCATTGGAAGAAGTGGAAGCCCCCAAGTCACCACCGCGACCAAAATTAAACGACGACGCCGACGAGTTATCCATCTTATCCGTTCCGTTGTACAAACTCCACGTCAAGATGTCCTTTCTAGAAAGGTTCCACGTCAGTTTTGCGTTTAAATCATAGAAATACGATTGCGCCGTTTGGTTTTGAAGGGCATTATTCCCAAAACGACCACCTGGGCCGCCAGGAGGGCGTCCGAATCCCGTTTGGGCTACCGTCGTTTGGCGTTCGGAGGTAAACGTATTAAAGATTTTTTCGTACAGCGGCCCTTTGTACGAGCGCCGCCCTGCCACCAAAAGCGTCAATTTTTTCCCCAACGGCGTTTCAAGGTAGGCATTGGCACTCAGCAGGCTCAAGTCAGCGCCTGCGTTGATTTTATTTTTATTTCCTTCCTTCCCCGTAATTTCCGCTACGGCTGAAATCCGCCCCCCAAACTTGGCATCAAAACCACCTTTGTAAAGCTGAATATCTTTGAGGGCGTTGTAGTTGAAAGCCGAGAAAAAGCCAAAAAGGTGATCGACGTGATAGACCGTGAAGCCGTCGTACAGCACCAATGTTTGGTCGGGCGTGCCGCCGCGCACGTACAAACCCGACGACGACTCGTTGGAAGCACTAACCCCAGGCATCAATTGAAACGCCCGAAAGGGGTCACGTTCGCCAATGTTGGGGAGTTTGGCCAAGTTTTTGGGCGTCATTTTAATCATTCCCACAATCTCATTGGCTTTCAACACCTCCGTTTTTTCCCCCATCACCATTACTTCTTCGAGCTCTTGTTCACCAGGTTCAATCTCAATAATGAAATTGTCGAGGATTGTTTTGGGAGATAGAAACACCGTCGCGTTTTTGTAACCTACGTAGCTCACCAGCAGCGTTACGGTATCAGAAGGAACTTTCAGCAACGTAAAATACCCATCCACGTTGGTTTGAGCTCCGATTTTTGTCCCCAGCACCGCCACCGACGCAAAGGGCATGTTTTCGGATGTTCCTTTTTCTACAATGCGCCCCACGAGCGTAAAATCCGCGCGGGTAGGCACGCCACGGTAGCGCGTGTCAAATTCTTTGCGGGCTTCTTTAGGAAGTTCGGGGGAGTTTTTGGGAACAATTTTAACCGTATTGGCCTCCGTAATGTAGAATGTAAGCTCTTTGGTGTCTCGCAGCACGCCTTTCAAGCCTTCAAGAAATTTGGTATTATCAAACCAATACGACACCCGGTACTTTTTTACTAATTCTTCGTCGTAATCGACCCTCACGTTGTACTTTTTCTTCAAATCAGTCAACACAAACAGCAGCGGCTTGTTGTTATAAAATTCGTCTTTGATAACAAGCTCTGCCTCCGCAGGCCCCTGCGCCCATCCAGCAAACGTCCCCAGCAAAAGAAGAACGAGTAGTAATTGTTTCATAAAGTATGGATTATAGTTAGACAAGCCAAAAACGACGGCGGTAACGTCGTTCGGTAGTTTATTACCTTCGAGTACGTTTCCTGCCGTCGTTGTGTGGCATTAATTTTCTATGTGTAGATGTATCGTCAAAATCTGACGACGGTTTAAAGCGCCTTCGCAGCTGCGATGGTCACTGTCACTTGGGCAGAAACCCCCGTTGTGGCATCGGTATCAGTATAAGTTTCTTGGAGTTTTATGGCTCCATTGCCAATCTGTCCAATAGTTTCACCCACCGATAACATATCAAATGACCCGTTGCCCAGGGCTTTGAGCTCAATGGTATCGTAGGTTTCGGTATAAGATTGCATGGTTCCTGTGCTATCGCGTTGCGAAATTTTCAAGACAATATTGATGATGTTGGCCGATTTTTTGGCCACTGACATCTCAATCGTTATATTTTCTTTGATGCTTGCATTGGTGAGGTCAATGCTCTGGGCTACACCATTGATTGACTCAGTGTAGGTAGTGCCGTTGTACGAACCAATCACTTGATCGGCGGGCTCAGGTTCGACGGTTGTTTTAGAACAACTGAACAACATAACAGCACTCAATAGCGCAAAAACGCTTCCTAAGAAGAGGTTTGAAATTGTTTTCATAAACTTTAGGTGTGTAATAGTGTATGTACTTCTAACTAGACATTATTAAGAAAAACAACCCAAGCCTGTGGCTTGGGTTGCGAAAGAGCTAAACTAGCGGCCTTTTTTTCCTTTTTTACCGCGTTGTGGGTGCGCTGGAGGTGTAGTTTCTTGCGTAAACACTCCCGCTGCCGTAAACTGTACTACTTTACGAGATGCTTTTTTCTCTTCGTCGGTGCCCGATGTAAGTTCAACCACAACAAAGAAATCCCCTGCGTCATTTGTTCCTGCTTTCACGGCAGTATAGGTGGCGTAGTTCGACGTAATGTACGTTGTAATAGCCGCTGGCAGACTGGCAATTTCAACACTTGTCAACTTGGCTTTTTTACCATACTTTTCAAGCACTTTGTTGAAAGTACCATCTGCGTTAAAAAGTACGCCAGTGTGCGTTCCGTCAGCGAGTTTCAACCCTACCACAATTTGTCCTGCTGCGTCTTTTCCCGCAAACTGAATTTCCGCTCCCGCGTAGTTTGTGGTAATGTAAGAACTTACAGCTGCTGGCAAATCTGCTTCTTCGATTTCGGTTAGTTTACCTTTACACTTTTGTTTGGTTACAGTGTCGGTTGTGGCCGCAGCACGAGCTGCCGAAAGCTGCACTACTTCTGTCAAATCTTCCGTTGTCGAATTGGCGTTGATGTCTTCACGGTTGCAGCTCACCAAAAATAGCCCTACTAACGCGAACACAAAAAACAATGTCTTTTTCATGGTTTGTTTTTGTTAAGTTGAAAAATTGATAGTTGGAAATTGATTTCAGTAGCCATTACGTAGGGTTTTTGCAGGGCGTGGCAAAAAAGTTTTAAATTTTTTTAAGAAAAAAAAAGTGTAATTTGTTGCAACACTAGGCCGCAAAGTAGCGTACAGGCGTGTATATATCAGGCAGATATTGAAGCCGCTAACAACCATCCAAATCCGTTACTACCTTGTTTTTTCGAAAAAAAACCAACTTTACCGAAGATGACCTTGAAGGAGTCATCCAAGCGTGCAGGAGCAACGATAGCCGCGCGCAGAGGGTGCTTTTTCAGCAATTTTTCGGTTATGCCAAGGGAATCAGCTTGCGGTATTCGTCGTCGATGGAAGAAGCTGAAGAAATTTTGAACGAAAGTTTCTTAAAAGTTTTCCAGCACATCGACCGCTACGACCTCACCCAGCCTTTCAAGGCTTGGTTGCGAACGATTGTGGTCAACACCGCGATTAGCTATTACCGAAAGCATCAAAAATTTCATGGCGAGATTGGGCTAGATAATATTCACGAGCCATCAAACGATGAATCAGTCATTGACCAAATATCTGCCGAGGAGATTTTGGCTTTGGTGCAACAGTTGAAACCGATTTATCGTACTGTCTTTACGATGCACGTGGTGGACGGCTACCAGCTTCGCGAGATTGCAGATGTACTCAATTTTAATGAAGCCACCGTACGCTCGCATTTTTCACGAGCCCGTACCCGTTTGCAAGAGTTAATCAAGCAATCGTACCCGCTTTTTAACGAGGGGAAAGTAGAACAGAAGTTTAAGTGAGTACCCCAAATTACTGAATTGAACGGCGATTTTCAGCCCAAAAACAATAAACTAAGTGTGAAAACACGCTACCAACAACAATGAAACCCGATAAATTTGACGAAGCTATACGCCAAAAGTTGGAAGGGATTCAGCCCAGTTTTCAAGAAGACGACTGGTCGAAGTTTGCCGCTTACCAAGCAGCCCATACTTCACAGCCCTTTTTCCAACGCTTTAGTGCGCGCACTGCATGGTACACGGCTGCTAGTGTAGCGGCTGCCATGATGGTATTTGCCAATGTCTATCAGTATCGAACCAACAAAAAACTGGACCACGAAGTAGTCGAGCTTAAAGCAACTATTGCCAAGCAAAAAGACGCTCCCGTTCGAGTGACTACCCGCGTAGATACTGTTTATATTACCAAATACATCGAAGTAAAATCTTCTAAACTTAATACCTATGATTCATCTGTACCTTCTTTAAACGACGAAAGTCCTGACGAAACAATAGGCCAAGAGCCCACCGTGGCCGAACGCCTCAAAAATGTTGGCAAGATTATTCGTCAAAGTCCTAACGAACGAATCAGCAACGCATTTGAACGTACGCCCAAACAAGTGGATGCTGTTAGCGACGTGTCGGACGAAGTTGAAAGCGATGTTATCAACAAAAAAGGAATTGAGAAAGAGGATGTGCTCCAACGAGAGAATGGAGTAGAACCCAAACCAGATCTCAATTCTCCTCGCCCTAGCCGTAAAAGCGAAGCAAACGCCAATCGTGGCAACCGCAGCCAAATTACCTCTCGCGAGTCGGTTTCTTCAAAAAACAGCGCGTTGGTTTCGCAACAATCAACCCGTAAAAACAGCTCAAATACAGACACATACCAAACGTCTAAAGTTCTTTCTGGAGAGTCCAATGAAATACGCCCTGAAAGTGCGCTTTCAGAAAGCGAGTCGGGAGCCATCGCCTTGCTAGAACCCCATACCGAAATCGAAGAATTAGCGGGTATCCCTCCCGCAGAAGCCAAAGTAAAGCGGTATGCCTATACGAAGTTATCAAACCCTTCCAATCCAGCAACCTCTACTTCGGCGGCTACCACTGCGGCTTCAGCAGCCGCTCCTCCTCCCCCTTCAATTTCGTTTAAAAACATGAAATTCAGAATGGGTGCTGGCTTAAATATTAGTAACGGCTCAACCACCTATACGGCCAACACAAGCTTGCTTTTGGGCAAGTTTTGGAGTATAAACGTGGGTGTAGCGCGTGCTTTTATCGTAGGCCCACAATACTTTACTGAAGATATTTTTAAGGAAAAAACGAAAAGCGATTTCAAAGATTGGAACAAAAAAGGATCCATTCAACCGCCAATGGCGCCACCTCAAGCGTTCAATATCTCAACCAGTGCTACTTTGTGGCAGCTACCCGTGAGTTTGACGTATCGTTGGCCAATGAATGACGGGTTTGCCTTTTTATTATCGGGAGGAACCAACTTTAATTTATCCGCTTGTCAATCATTTAGTTTTTACACCCGCGAACGTAACGGAGAATTGACACAAAAACGGGGAGATTTTGTGCTTAAACCTACGCTCTCAAACGACCTTATTGCGGCGGCGGGTGTTGAAAAGCAATGGAGACACCTTGTCGTCCAAGCAGAAACTTATATTGCCCCTTATTTACAAAAACCGTCGTACCTCACCGAAAACCGCAACTTAGGTATTCGATTTAAGGTCATGTATCAGTTTGGGAAAAAAGCCCTCTAGGCCACCAACGCAATTTTTTATTACCAAACGTTCAACTAGCCCGCTTTCATCGCCCGTCGTGCTCATCAGCCGACGGGTTATTTTTTTATATTTGACCCTCAATCTGACTTGTCCAAACTATGCGCATTTCTTTTGTAGGAGCAGGAAACGTGGCTTGGCACCTAGCACAAGCCCTCGAAAACGCAGGCCACCATATTGTCGAAATATACAGTCGCGATGCCCGAAACGCTCGTCGGCTTGTCAATAAACTATACGACACCCACATTGCCCCCGACCTTGACTTTGCAGAAAGTTCTGCCGAGTTGCTCATTTTGACCGTTACTGACGATGCACTCACCGACGTAGTTTCGCGCTTGGTACTTCCCGAAAATTGTACGGTGGTTCATACTTCAGGCACCAAATCACTGACAGAATTTCAACAACTTATTGACATTTACAGCGACATTCCTGCCAAAACGGGCGTTTTGTACCCCCTCCAAACTTTCAGCAAAGACATCGAACTATCGCTAGTCGATGTACCATTCTGCATTGAGTCGTCGGACGCAGTTACGGAAAAAATGCTGATTCAATTGGCCCAAAGTATCAGTAATGTTGTTTATCTTATGACCTCCGAAGAACGGCGTTTGATGCACATTGGGGCGGTTTTTGCCTGCAATTTCAGCAATCATTTATTAGCCATCTCCAAACGAATTTTGGATGCCGAGCACCTTGAATTTGACTTACTCAAACCGCTCATCCGCGAAACACTCCGCAAGGCCCTTCAAAGCCCTGACCCTGCGCTCGTCCAAACGGGACCAGCACGCCGTGGCGACCACCAAACCATCGAAACGCACCTCGACTACCTCGAACGCTATCCTGCGTGGCAAGGCATTTATGAAGTTTTATCCGAAAGTATTCAGCGGGTTCGATAAAGGAGTGATGAGAGATGAAACTCGGCCTTCTCTCTACTCTCCTCTTCCCCACTCACGAATGAGATTTCCACCTACGGGTATCCAATCAGAGATGACACTGATAATTTTGGGCGCAATGGGAACGGTATATTCGTATAAAAAACTTTCGTTGCGGTATTTGGGCGGCATGGCTACCCCAATCGTACTAAGCAACCAAAAGAAAACACTGATACCAAACACCCACGTAAATATACCAACAGCAGCCCCTGCTAGGTTGTCGAGCGTGCCTAAGATGGTATAACGAAGCATAGAGCGTAAAGAATACCCAATACGGTTGACCATGAAAATGGTCGGGAAGAAAATGACTGAAAAGCCAATAAACGGCAAAAACTTACGCGTAAGCTCTACCGTCAGATATGGTGCCAGCAAATCGGTACCAAAACGAAGAAATTTAAAACCCACAATCATGGCTATCACAAAGGCTGCTACCCCGACAACTTCGACGAGTAGCCCTTTGCGATAGCCATTAAATGCTCCCCAAGCGAGTGGGATAATAATGAGCAAATCTAGGGTGTTCATCCCACAAGCAAGCTTTTCGCCAGTGTTTGCACCACTTTACCGTCGGTTTGGCCTGCCAATTCTTTCATGGCAACACCCATTATTTTACCTATTTCAGCAGGCGATTTTGCCCCTACCCGCTCGATAATCTCCACGAGTTTGGCCTTTACTTCTTCCTCTGAAAGTTGTTTTGGTAAATATTTTTCAATGACCGCGATTTCGGCTACTTCCTTTTCCAACAAATCGGGACGATTTTGTTGTTCATAAATTGAAGCCGAATCACGACGTTGTTTGGCGGCTTTGGTCAACAGCTTCAGTTCATCGTCGGCGCTCAAGTCTCCACTTGCTCCTTCTTTCGTTTCTTCCAAGAGAATCAACGACTTAATGGCACGTAATGCGCGGAGTGTATCTTGGTTTTTGTCGCGCATGGCCTGCTTGATGTCCTCGTCTATGCGTTTCTTCAGCGTCATGATTTAAAATAGTTTACAAAATTATGTTGCAAATCTACGAAAAAAATGCGCTAAGGCTTGGAAAATTTAAAAAGGTGTGCTTATCTTTGCACTCCCAAAACACGGAGGTTGTAGCTCAGTTGGTTAGAGCGTCGGATTGTGGTTCCGAAGGCCGTGGGTTCGAACCCCATCTTCCTCCCTAAAAAAATCCCAATGCAAAGCGTTGGGATTTTTTGTGTTTATCGATTCAAAAAACCTTTTCCCCGAGTTTTTGTTAGATAAGTACTACTTATGAAAGCATTTTTCTCATCTTTACGCGCCTCGTCCACTTTTGAATACACCTGCTGGATCATACTACCTGCTATGCACCTTACTGGATTGGCAGGTTTGTTCCTTACTGAATCCGAGGAGTTCTTCAAATCACTCGTTCCTTTTCACTTGGTAACTTCATTGTTCATCATGATGATTTTTCACCAAGACTGGAACCGTTCTTTTGTGATTTATTGCATCGTTACCTATCTCATTGGATTTGGCGTAGAAGCACTGGGCGTCCACACAGGACTTATTTTTGGACATTATCAGTACGGTGAAACACTAGGCTGGAAAGTCATTGGTGTTCCATTGACCATTGGTCTTAACTGGCTCGCACTTATTTATTCGGCGGGTATTCTTATGGTGGACTGGAAAGTTAGCTCCCCCATCAGAATAATTGTCATTGCTTTCTGCGTCGTTTTTCTTGACTTCTTGATTGAACCCGTCGCTATTACGTATGACTTTTGGAGTTGGGAAAACAACACAATTCCTCTCCAAAACTACGTCGCTTGGTTCATTATTTCAGCAGGCTTACTTTGGTATTTTGAACGTGCTAATTTTCGCAAAGAAAATCCAGTGGCATTCATGTACGTCCTTGCTCAATGCTCGTTTTTTTGGGGACTCAACATCCTACTTTATTTATTTAGATAAAGAGAAGCCAAAACATTTTCGGAAACAAAAAGTTACCACCATAAGAGCGATTCCGTTGGCTTTGCAAAAAGCTAATACAGTAAAACCCAAAAGCTTGATACATTTAAAGTGAAAGCCAAATGAGTAACTATTCCATACGAGATTTAGAACAACTTTCTGGCATTAAGGCACATACAATTCGCATTTGGGAGCAACGCTATAACATTATTCAGCCAAAGCGTACTGACACCAATATTCGGATGTATGACGACCAAGATTTAAAATTGGTCCTCAATATTTCTTTGCTAAAAGACCACGGGTACAAAATTTCGGACATTGCAAAATTTTCTTTGGACGAAATTAGCCATGAAGTTATGGCTATTTCCGATCAAAAACTGAACTATCCAGACCAAATTCACGCCCTGACAATTGCGATGATTGACTTGGACGAAGATCGTTTTGAAAAAATTATTAGCACCAATTTTCTTCAGAATGGTTTTGAAAATACCATGCTCAATATCATTTATCCTTTCTTGACCCGCATCGGTACGCTATGGCTCGCAGGCTCTATTGGTCCCGCCCAAGAGCATTTTATGAGCAACCTGATTCGACAAAAAGTCATTGTTGCCATTGATGGTCAAGTCATAAAATACCATCCCAATTCTAAGAAGTTTTTACTGTTTTTACCAGAAGGCGAGTTGCACGAAATTAGTTTGTTGTTTACCAGCTACGTCATTCGGGCGCATCACCATCGGGTTGTTTATTTGGGACAAACACTGCCGTTTAATGAACTCGTTTTTGCCTATGATGTCCATCAACCCGACTATGTCTTTGCAAGCATCACCTCCGTACCTGCCTACGACGAAGTTCAGACATACGTCAACAAACTTTGTCAGCAGTTCCCCAAAGCTCAAATATTACTTACTGGCTACCAAGTAGTCGGGCAAGACATTGAAGTGGGCGCCAATTGCACTATCATCAACAAATTAGAAGACCTTGTTGAATTGCTCTAACAGCCGTTCTATCGCTTTTTTTTCCTCTTACAAAGCCATAAAAGACAAAACCCCGACCAGTGTGGTCGGGGTTTTTGCTTAGGCGGGAGATAAACAGCCTGCCTCAAGGTTAATAGTATGCTTCTTTCGACAAATAGTTTTGAACGTAATCCTTCACACCTTCCTCCAACGTATGAAAAGGTTTGGTATAGCCAATCGAACGCAATTTGTTCATATTAGCTTGGGTAAAGTACTGGTACTTGTCGCGAATGTCGGCTGGTGTATCCACAAAGTCGATGTTTGGCTCTAACCCCATCGACGTAAATGTATTGATGGCCAAATCTTTAAACGTACGTGCCTTGCCACTTCCAAGATTATAGATACCTGAGTTGCGACGGTGGTGCATCAAAAACGAACATACTTCCAGTAAGTCTTTTACATAAACAAAATCACGCATTTGCTCGCCATCTTTAAAATCGGGATGGTGTGAGCGGAAGAGGCGCATTTTTCCCGAGGCTTTTACTTGGTTGTAGGCGTGGAAAATCACCGATGCCATCCGCCCTTTGTGATATTCGTTGGGGCCATACACGTTGAAAAATTTCAAACCTGCCCAGAAAAACGGTTTCTTTTCTTGTTGCAACGCCCAAATGTCAAAGTCGTTTTTGGATTCCCCGTAAGGATTGAGCGGCTTCAACTGCGGGATTTGCGATTCGTTGTCGTCATAGCCTAACTCACCTAAACCATAGGTAGCGGCCGAAGACGCATACACCAACGGAATTTGATAATCAATACATTTTTGCCAAATCTGCTGTGAGTAGCGAACGTTAAGCTCCTCCAAAACGTCACGATTAAACTCCGTTGTATCTGTGCGGGCACCGATGTGGAAAATGAACTCTACTTCGTAGTAATTTTGGTCTAACCATTCAAAAAAAGCAGAGCGCTCTACTCGTTCTTGAATTTTTTTCCCTTCTAAATTTGGTGCTTTTTCAATTTTCGAGAAATCATCAACTGCGATGATAAAATTGAAATTTTCCTCGTTTAGCTTGCTGATAAGACAGCTTCCGATAAAGCCTGCAGCCCCAGTGACAATGATCATAGAAATAGCTTATGATAAGGCGTTTAAATAGTGGGTAGTCAATTAGTTGGAACAGTAAAAATACTCAAAAAAAACGCTACAAAGGTAGGTATTATTTCACACAAAAAATCATTGAAAATTCCATGAATAAATTTAACTTTTTAAAGAATTTTCAAGGAAATCTACGATGTTTTTGGATACCGTTTTTTGGTCGTAATTTTGTCGAAACTTATTAGACAGCAAAGTGACTCCGTTTCTCTTATTTTTAATACGGCACTCTCGGCGCTGTGGACTATTGACTGTCGATTAGAATGATAGTTTACGTAACAAGAAAAGAACATTTTAATGCCGCCCACCGGGTATATAACCCTAGCTGGTCGGATGAAAAAAACACCGAAGTATTTGGCATCTGTGCGAATCCCAATTTCCACGGCCACAACTTTGAACTGATTGTCACCGTAAAAGGCCCTATCAATCCAGAAACTGGCTTTGTGGTGGACATGAAACTCCTCGGCAGACTGATGAAAGACAGTGTGGTTGACAAAGTCGATCACCGAAATCTGAATCTCGATGTGGATTTTATGCAAGGTATCATTCCTAGCTGTGAAAATTTTGTCCTTGAAATCTGGGCTATCCTAGCAAAAGGACTAAACGAAGTGGCTCCTCACGCCAAATTGCACTACATCAAGCTCATTGAAACCCCCAAAAACTACGTAGAGTATTACGGCGAATAAGCTCGCTTTAAACGATATTCGCGTTCCAATCCCCAAAAATCATTGTGAATCAACCACGTATCGGGCTTTTTTTCTGGCTACTTGTATTCCTAATCATCGGAAGTTACCTGTGGTATATCAACTTGTATGCTGTCAACATTCCTATTACTGACGACTATGATTTGGTTCGGGTAAAATATACGCTTCTGACGCAAGAATTCAGTTGGTGGCAAAAAATCAAACTGCTGTTAGAACCTGAAAATGACCACCGTATTCTTATTCCACGCTCCATTGCGCTCACAGACTATGCAGTAGAAGGGTTTATCAACTACCGAACGCTGATTGGGGTCGTCAATCTAAGTTTGTTGGGGATTTTGGGATTTTGGTTTTTGAGTTTTCTCAAACGTGGGCTCAATGCTTGGTTTTTCTTACCAGTACTGCTGTGGTATCTTACACCCTTTGTGTTTGATGTGACGCTTTGGGGAATCAACGGGATGCAACATACTACCCTCAACCTACTGGTATTCGGCACCTTAGCACTACTTTCCTATTCCACTAACCCTTGGGCTTTTGGGGCGGCTTTGGTCGTTGGGTTTGCCGCTACTTTTACCAATGGGAATGGATTTCTGGTTTTTCCTGCGGGGTTAGCGGTTTTACTTTTGACCCAAGACTGGAAAAAAAGTGCCCTCTGGACCATCGGAATGATTGCATCCTTATTGGCTTATTTTCTCAACTATCAAGTAGGACAAGCGACTAAAGTGGCCTTCTCGGGCGAATTTGTCGGGAATCTACTGGTAAGTTTTGCAGCGTTGTCGGGTGGCTGGATGGCGACTTTCAAAGGCAATAGCCCTCAGTGGTTGTTGTGGAGTTCGTTTTTGGTAGGAATGTTGAGCTTGCTAGGCATCACGTTGTGGCTTGGCTATCAACTATTTATGGCACCTCAGCGCCCCCGTTCGGGTCGCCCCTATCTTTGGGTTGGGGTTTTTGTGTTCTCGATTCTGACGATTGGCATCATTGCGGTATCAAGAGGCGGGCGCGACGTTTATTCGGTTTTCACGAGTCGGTATAGTTTATATCCCCTTCATTTATTGACACTTACGTACCTGGCGTTGCTGAGTTGGAAATCCATTTCTCCTTCTTGGGTTTTTCGGGTAGCAGTTTTGTTTGGAGGTGTTTTTGTAACCATGAGTTTGTATCAATACCAAAGAGATATGGACGAACGCCGTCGAAGCCTTATTGCAGACCACTACAACTGGCGACAACACCGCAAACTCATCACCCATTTTCGGAGCGAATTGGCCGATTTTTTCACGCTTCCCGCCTACCAAAAAGGCATATACCGTTTTGAAAATTTTCCACTCGGTGTCGCTACCGAACAATTACTCAGTTTGCCAGCCGATACTACTCAGCGCGACGCATTGAAACTTACGCTTACAACCACTCAAAAAAACATTGATTTTTTTGGGCATCCTCAAACAGTTGCACAGTTTTCATTGATTAATGCAGACGTGCTTCAGCCTGAATTTGGTGAAGGTGTTGGCGTGTTTTTAGTGCTAAAATCAGCAAAAAATAAAACTTACTTGCTGCCTACTTTACCCATTCAAGGTGGGAAACGCGCGTTTTTCACTTCAGCACGGGTCTATAAACCTGGTTTTGAGCTAACGGTTTACAACGAAAACTTTGTCCCCGACACCTATCGCATCGGCCTCCTAAGTCCGAAAGGAACAGGCTACGATTTGCGTTATTTACAACAATCCATTCAGATAGATTCGCTTTCCACCAAATTGGTTAACTAGCAGCCTATGAAATATTATCTGATAGCAGGAGAGCGCTCGGGCGATTTACACGGCAGCAACCTCATCAAAGCCATTCGCCGCCACGATTCGGAAGCCGAATGTCGGGCTTGGGGTGGGGAAATGATGCAAGAAGCAGGAGCTGAGTTGGTGACGCACTATGCCGACATGGCATTTATGGGTTTTTGGGAAGTGGCTAAAAACTTAGGCACGATTTCGGGATTTATGAAAAAATGCAAAGCCGATATTCTTGCTTACAGACCCGATGCCGTGATTTTGATTGACTACGCTGGCTTCAATATGCGAATCGCTCGTTTTGCTAAACAAAACGGCATTAAAACATTTTACTACATTTCGCCCAAAGTGTGGGCTTGGAATCAAAAACGTGCTCTCAAACTCAAACGTGACGTAGATCGCCTATTCGTGATTTTTCCGTTTGAAAAAGAGTTTTTTCGCCAATACAACTACGATGTGGACTACGTAGGCAATCCCCTTTTTGACGCCATTGCCGATTTTACACCCAATCCATCGTTTTTAAAAGACCAACAGCTCGACCCCGCCAAGCCCATCGTAGCGCTGCTTCCTGGAAGTCGCAAGCAAGAAGTGGAGCAAATGTTGACACTGATGGTCCAAACCAAACCGCACTTTCCCGAGGCTCAGTTTGTCATTGCGGCAGTTAGTAACCTTCCGCAAACGCTCTATGCTCCTTTTATAAAACAGGGAGTACGGCTTGTCACCGATGCCGCCTACGACTTACTTTCGGTCGCTACGGCCGCGCTTGTCACTTCAGGTACTGCCACGCTCGAAACGGCACTTTTTGAAGTACCTCAGGTAGTTTGTTACAAAACAGGGGGCGTCAGCTACGCCATTGCAAAGCGATTGATACGGGTTCCGTACATTTCATTGGTCAATCTTATTGCGCAAAAAGAAGCCGTTAAAGAGCTGATTCAAAATGAGTTGACCCCCAAAAACCTTACGAGCGAACTAGAAGCAATTTTACCCAACGGCCTCAAACGAACGCAACAAATCAACGACTATCGACAAGTGAAAGCTATTTTGGGAGAAAAAGGGGCATCCGAACGCGCAGGCGAATTGATGGTAAAGTATCTTATGGAAAAATAAAGAGACTATTTGAGTAATTCGTTTACTGAGATTTTAAAATCATCCAACACGGGTTCGGCTGAACAAATATCATCTTCTAAGCAAATTTTGACGTTTTTTACTGACGTATAAACTTCTACCATGTCTTCTTCGGGAAGTATTACCCATACTACTCTCACACCATGCTTGAAATATTCCTTGAGTTTTTTCTTTACGTCGTTGATTTGGTCGTTAGAAGAGATGATTTCGATACAAAAAGCTGGAATAGGTTCATCTCCTTCACTTTTAATTTGTTCATCAGTAAAAAGTGCCATATCGGGGCGTCTCATTTGAATTCCCGTTAGCATTACATCTTGTTCGCAAATAAGTAGTGCTTTTTGTTTTTTTGCCTTTGTTGTATCAAACAAAAGGTTCAAAGCCTGAATAATTTTTAGATGTTTTCTTTTCATTCCCGTAAATCTAATCAGTTCACCATCATTCCATTCATATTTGTAGCCATCGTTAGACTCCCAACGCTCAAATTCTTCAAGCGTGGTAGGAAATGATGTCGTTTGTGCAGTGGGTATCATAGCCGTCTATTATCTAAAATTTATCTTTAACAAAAATAACGAATTATTGTCTCAAAATACTAAACTCTCCAGCTCTTTCTGTTGACGCAAATGATGGCGACTGTGCATGTCTAGGTTATGAAACCACTCGTGGGCATTGAGCCACGCAAAAACAGGATGATAGCACTTGTATTGCCCCGCATCGTGAGTGACAGGCTCAATCAGCGCTTTGGCATCACTCAACACTTTCTTCAATTGAACGCGGTACTCGTCTTGCGTTTTTGGGATAAGTTCTATTTTTACAGGCCCTTCGGGCACTTTCACTTTGATGGGCGGAAACCCATTGTGTTTGAAAGCATTATCACCGTAAGCGTTATGCTCTCCGCCGATTTGCCCTTTACGTTGCTCCAAGCACCGAACGGTATTGGCCAAAAAGAAAAAGTTAGCCGTCATCAGCACGTGTTCGTACATCTGTCCAAGCGACCAAACGTCTTCGGCGGGTTTGTGTAAAAATTGTTCGTTGGTATATTTATCAAGCGAAACGATATAACTGTTGAGCGTTGTTTCTAATGACGAATAAATTTCCGAGGGCGTTTGTTGACTTGTCATGTGTTAAGAATTAGGAATACGTATTTTTTTAAAAAGGCCATACAGAGCGGCAAATACTACTGGAACGAGCGATAGCCACTTCAACAATTTCGCTATTTCGCATACTACCGCTAATGTCATCGACTGCTCAGGGTAACGGTATAACAACATGACAATAAACACATTTTCTATAAAATCGAACAGCATTGTCAAAAACGGAAGCAAATTGACATACCGAAAAGGTGTATATGGCTTATTTCGGAACAACAGCGTGAGAATAACTGCGAATAAAAAAGTATAAACAATCGGGTAAATAATATCCATCGTCAGTTCCCCTTGTGCGTAATACGCCCGCCCTTCCTCGCCGTAATCCGCCACCATTTGAAGGGTTTTGGCGGGGTTAAATCCAAAAGTAAGATCAATAGGTCCGATGGGTTTCCCTGCAAACTGATTGATGTTGGCTTCTGCGTTTTTTAAAATATACCCAGGGAATACAAGATACACCGCCAAAAGCACAAAAAAGGTTTTAAGATTGGCAATTCTGTTTAAAAACTGGTGAAGAGTTTCCATAGTGACAAAAGGGTTTAGGAATAGACATCGTATCAAAGATAATGATTATTTGTTCCGAAATAGTGTCCCGCAAGTGCCAAAAGACGCCAAAAATTAGGCTTATTGGCCTTTTTTTGCCAATTTAGCAACGGCTGCCCACTCTCCTTTTCGTTGTTGTATCTACAATAATGAAAGGAATTTCCTAAACCTAATTGAAATGCAATCAACAGACACCCAACCTAAAGACAATCAGCTACTTAAAATCCTTGGCGTAGGCTTCGGTATCGCCGTGACGATTGGTGGAACCATCGGCACAGGAATTTTACGAAAACCTGGCCCCATTGCCCAAGCCCTTGGCGACCCGTGGCTCATCATGGGAGTTTGGATACTGGTGAGCATCTATGCACTTTTGGGTGTTTTATGTACCATTGAGTTAGGAGTCACTTTCCCAAAAGCAGGGGCTTGGTACGTATATGCGCGGCGGGCTTTTGGTGGATACGCAGGATTTGTGGTGGGATTCAACAGTTGGTTGGGCACCTCGGCGGCTACGGCCTTTGGGGCTTTTACCATGAGTGAATACATCGCGCTACTGCTCCCTTCCACGGCAGGTTATGAAAGCTACATGGCCACAGCCATTCTTATTGGGCTGGGTTTGTTGCATTGGGTAGGGCTACGCACCGCCAGCCGCGCCCAAGAAATCATGAGTGTTGCCAAAGCCGTTGGTTTATTTGCCTTTGTGGTGATTTGCTTTGTTTATGGTAACGATGTTTCTACCACCCAAGTAGTCGAAACGACCACCAACGCCGTCGCTAAGGGCTCGTTGATTGGGTCGTTGATTTTTGCTTTACAGGCTATTTTTTACACGTTCGACGGCTGGCACACAGCGGCCTATTTTGCCGAAGAGGACGCCGACCCTGCACGTAACTTACCAAAGTCGATGATTGGGGGGCTGTTGCTCATTGTCGTGATTTACTTGTTAGTCAACGCGGCCATTTTATACATTTTGCCCATGCCCGCTCTCCAACAATCCAAACTCGCCGCTGCCGACGCCATTACGATGATTTTTGGGGAACAATCAGGCAAAATAGTGACGTTTTTCTTGATGATTTCGATTTTGGGGATTGTCAATGCACAAGTAATGTTTAACCCTCGCGTGTTGTATTCGATGAGTCGCGATGGGTTATTTATCCGCCAAGGGACACGGGTCAATGCAGGAGGTACGCCCAGTATTGCCATGCCGCTGTCGGTAGCAATGGCCATTGTGTTTATTTTGAGCGGAAAAGAAGCAAGCGGAAAACTCTCCGACATTGCTACATTTTTCTTCGTCATTGGCTATACTTCGGGCTTTGCGTCGCTGTTGTATCTTCGCAAATCCGAACCCGACGTCCCTCGCCCTTGGAAAGTACCAGGCTTCCCAGTCGTGCCGTGGATTGTGCTCGTTGCTTCGGTGGCGTTTCTGGTTGGGGCGGGTTTCCAAGACCCTGGCAGCAGTGTGTATGCAGTGGTTTTCTTAGTATTGAGCTACCCGTTGTATTTGGGAGTGACGCGGTTGAATGAGGGGTAAAAAGCCCCCCCTCTCCAACCTCGATACATTTTTACTCTACTTTAATCACCTTCAAGGTAACCTGCTTCTCGCCCGCGTTCACCCGCAAGAAATACATCCCGTTGGCAATGTCGCTGACTTCAAACTCCTCTTGGTGTTGGTTGGTTTCGGCTACAAAACGTTGACCCAATACCCGCCGACCCGCAGCATCCAAAAGTTCAGCTGTTACTTCTTTCCCTTGGCTATTTTGCACTTTCAGGCGTAGCGTATGCATAACAGGGTTGGGCATTACATTGGCGAATGCTCCGTTATCAGTTATCTGTTTTCCGTTATCCGCCCCTTGCCACTTGCCCTTTGCCACTTGCCCACTGCCATTTGCCACTTGCCTCGCTGCTCCCACGCCTACTCCGTCTTTTGACTGGATTCTGAACCAATACTCTTGATAGGCCAACACGTTGCCTTGCGGTTTCCGCGTCGAGGGATAAATACTGCCCCAACCCTTTTGGTCCCAATAACGAATGCCTAGTTTGTACAAACCTTTGGGTAAACCTGCATCGTAGGAATTTCCACCCGCACCGTTGTCTTGGTAAAAGCCGTAGGCGGGATGGTTTTGAGCATATAATTCCGTCCAGCCTTCACGGTTGGCGTACATAAAATACGGCGCGTTGTTCTCGTGTGTATTGAAGGAGCGGATAACCCCCATTTCGGGCGTCGCCAACATGTCGAAGGTCAATGAGCCATCAGTGCTTAATCCACACGCTTCTACGTTGATTGTCCAATAACGAGGAGCCATTTTGTTGGCGTTTTCTACAAAATACAAGGTTGGATTCACTTGCGTGCTTTGTTCTAATTCAGGGCCACCATCGCGCGTGATGAATTGACTACTCCACGCTGCACGGTCGTTTACCTTCACCGACGATTTGCTTTCACCAATATTAATCAAGGTCACCACAAAAGCATTCCAGTACACATCCTTGCGAACACTTTCCGCGCTCTGACAGCCACCTTCAAAAAGACATTTTGCCCAGTAACTCTGCTTCGTCACGTTGCTGAAAGCTACCTCAAAACTTGGCGCTGTCACTCCTGTGTTCCAAAACGTTTGACTCCCTGTAGGGCAGTTGGCTGAAATTCTCACCGTCGTGCCCGTACAAACGATGTCTTGAGAAACCGTAATCACGGGAGCTGCTTGTCCCGACGTTAGCGTAAACGTAACCACGTTACTTTTCTCGCTCACACAACCATTTTCAGTTTGACAACGAGCGTAGTACGACGTCGTTTGGCTGGGTACTGTGGCGGGAAGACTTGGCAAAGCAACGTTGGTGCTGGCATTGTACCAAACTGTCCGCAAACTTCCGCAAGTCGATTGTCCACTGAAACTGGCTGTCGCGTCACAACTGCTCGTCGATGATAACGACACCATCGGCGCTGATGGAATTACAACCAATTTTAACCGCATCACACCTGATTCGCTTTCCACACAAGAAACCGTTCCTCCCGATTGACGACAACGTACGCGGTAATTATGATACTGATTATCCACCAAACCCACTGGCACACCTGCACTGTATTCTCCACCATCTACTGAATAAACAACCACTTCATTTGCCCCACAATTGGTTGTAAATGTAAGCGGCATGTTCACCAAACTGCACACTTCCTTCGTCTCGCCTACGGCAACCGTTACTCCATCTACCAACAACGACACATTTTGCGGAACGGAAGCGCGGTAATTTATCGTCAATTCAATCGGATTCGTGTACGTCACGGGGCAACTCGCATCACAGGCCGCTTGGTAGCGGTGGGGTTGGTTATTGGACGATTGGGATACTGGGGCATTAGGTGACCAGTTGCTCCACGAGCCACTGCCTACTTGTACCCGCCAAACGGGCGACCCTGTAACACACGAACCCGAAACCGTAAACTGTAAACCGTTCACTGGATTCGCATCCGTGTCGCAGAAAGTTTGGCTGTTGCCTTCGTTTAACGTTTGTTGCAACGTCGTTAGCGTAATCGTAGGTTTACTTTGGACTTGTACCGTCGCCAAAGCTGAATTTGCTTGCGAACACGTTCCATTTTTTACAATAGCGCGGTAATATGTCGTTTGCGTTAAATTGCTAGCGGTCAACCCTGTCGTCGTGTTTGAAATATCCACCGCCCCGCTAAAATCTGAACTCAAAGATGATTGCCATTTTTGGATATTGCCTACCTGACCCGACAAAGTCAACACTGTACTATTTATCCCCGAACACACCGTGGTCGAGCCTGAAATGCTGCCTCCCACGCTCACGGGGTCAACCGCCACTGTCGCTGTAGCAGAAGTGGTTTGCGAACAAACACCGCTTTTTACCAAAGCACGGTAGTAGGTCGTTTGGGTTAAATTACTCGCCGTTAGTTCCGTCGTCGTGTTGGAAATGTCAGTTACTCCGCTGAAATCAGAACTCAAAGACGATTGCCACTTTTGAATGCTGCCCGTTTGACCCGATAGGGTTAAAACCGTGCTGTTTGTCCCCGAACAAACCGTGGTCGAACCTGAAAGGCTGCCTCCCACGCTCACGGGGTCAACCGTCACTGTCGCTGTGGCAGAAGTGGTTTGCGAACAAACACCGTTCTGCACTATGGCACGGTAATAGATCGTTTGGGTTAAATTACTCGCCGTTAGTTCCGTCGTCGTGTTAGAAATGTCAGTCGCTCCGCTAAAATCGGAGCTCAACGACGATTGCCACCTTTGAACGTTGCCCGTTTGACCCGATAGGGTTAAAACCGTGCTGTTCGTCCCCGAACAAACTGTGGTCGAGCCTGAAATGCTGCCTCCCACGCTCACGGGGTCAACCGTCACCGTCGCTGTAGCAGAAGTGGTTTGCGAACAAACACCGTTCTGCACTATGGCACGGTAGTAGGTCGTTTGGGTTAAATTACTAGCAGTCAGTTCCGTCGTCGTGTTGGAAATGTCGGTCGCTCCGCTAAAATCAGAACTCAACGACGATTGCCACTTTTGAACGTTGCCCGTTTGACCCGACAAGGTTAAAACCGTGCTGTTTGTCCCCGAACAAACCGTGGTCGAACCTGAAATGCTGCCTCCCACGCTCACGGGGTCAACCGTCACCGTCGCTGTAGCAGAAGTGGTTTGCGAACAAACACCGCTTTTTACCAAAGCACGGTAGTAGGTCGTTTGGGTTAAGTTACTCGCAGTCAGTTCCGTCGTCGTGTTGGAAATGTCAGTTACTCCGCTGAAATCAGAACTCAAAGACAATTGCCACTTTTGAATGCTTCCCGTTTGACCCGATAGGGTTAAAACCGTGCTGTTCGTCCCCGAACAAACTGTGGTCGAGCCTGAAATGCTGCCTCCCACGCTCACGGGGTCAACCGTCACTGTCGCTGTAGCAGAAGTGGTTTGCGAACAAACACCGTTCTTCACTAAGGCACGGTAGTAGGTCGTTTGGGTTAAGTTACTCGCAGTCAGTTCCGTCGTCGTGTTGGAAATGTCGGTCGCTCCGCTAAAATTGGAACTCAACGACGATTGCCACTTTTGAATGCTGCCCGTTTGGCCCGACAAGGTTAAAACCGTGCTGTTTGTCCCCGAACAAACCGTGGTCGAACCTGAAATGCTGCCTCCCACGCTCACGGGGTCAACCGTCACACTACCCATAATATCGTCTGATACACAACCAGTTGTGCCATTTTTAACCGTGAGAGTAAAGGAAAGCGAACTTCCCGCAGCGGCAGGGCTTAAATTGACCGTGATGGGGTTGGACAAACTTCCGTTAGTGGTGGAGGAAATACCTGCCCCCGAAATCGAATATTGGTTGGGCGATTGAGTGGGATTAGTGTATGGAATCGTAAACGACGTAGCCCCTGCGCAAATGGGAGTAATCGTGCCTAGGGTAAGGCTAGGTTTAATCGGATCAGTAAGCATTGTCGTTGCTACATTGGAGGCACACCCAGGATTAGGTGGCCCTATCAGACTGACCACATTAACGCTATAGGTAGCAGCACTGAGTCCGTTGATTACAATTTGGCCACTGGCATCGGTCGTCACATTATCCCCAGACGCAGGCGAACCAACTGCCCCTCCACTGTAGATGAGTTGATACTTTGTCATCGGGACCAAGTCAGATACTGTGATGGTTCCGTTTTGGCCATTACAAGTCGTTGGATCTACCTTGGACAAAGAGATGATGGGTGGAATATCTGCGACACGAACCTGGTTACTGGTCAGCGAACACGTGTTTTCCGTCACTTTGACTTGAAAACGACACCAAGAATCGGCGGGGGTAACCAAGCTAATATTGAATGTTTGGTCGCTGTCTAAGCTACCATTTAGGGTAAAAACAGTCGAACCAACCCCCGCAGGAGTGGCCAAAAAGACACTGGTGACCGTGTTAGTGATAGCTTCTGCCACGATACCATAAATGTTGGGCGTTTGCAAACCCACCGAAATGGTCGTAAAAGCATCTCCCCCCAGGTTGGTCACGGCTAACCCTTGTGGAGTGGCCACATAGATAAAGTTATTGGCAACTGAGATGGCCTGAATAAGATTATCTGGCAGTTCACTATTGGAAGTGTTGAAAGATACCCAATTCAGGCCACCATTGGTAGAAATACTGATGCCACTGTCTGTTCCCGCATACATGATGCCGTCTTTGAAAAAAATGGCAGTAATGTTGTTGCTGAGGAGACCATTGGCTATCTGAAAGGGAGAACTGAAAGTTGTACCGTTGTCGTTGGAAACATAAACCCCATTGTTGGTAGCAACATATACATTGGTACTTTCTACAAAGATATCAGCCACAGATACACCAGAAAGAACGGTAGTAAAACTATTTGAATTGATGCGGCGAGACAAGCCACTGGTGGTGGCTGCATAAATGTAATCATTGCCACCGTTGGACGTAGCCACCGAAGCGCGCACCTTTGCTATTGGAATTCCATTACCTGTACCAAACAAAGTGGGGAAGCTACTACCATTATTATTAGAGACATACAAGCCCTGGTCGGTAGAAACATATACGTTGGAGCCGCTGACAAAAACATCGTTGGTAATTTCTGTGGTTAGTACGGCTTCAGGATACGTAGCCCCACCGTTGCGGGAGATTACCAAGCCTTGGGCAGTTGCTACGTACACATTTACCCCATTTTTGGCAATTGAAACAGAAGCGGGTGTGGTGGTATTGGTAAAGGCTGGTGAACAAACCCGTTGCCATTGATAGGTATCGAACCCTGAGTTAGTACTAAAAGTCACAGGAGAGCCCAAACAAACGAAAGAATTGCTCGGATCAATTAATGTCGGACGAACAGAAGGAATGTTGTAGAGTCCGTATTCGCACCCCTCAAGTGGGCCAGTGCTGGCTACAATACGAATTTTATAATTATTTCCACTGATGTCATAAGGTATCACCGCCTGGATTGCACCTGATTTTGCCGTGGATGCTAAACGGCCAATTGTACGGAAAGTAGCAAAATTATCGTTACTGAGCTGAATGGTATAAATATTCCCTGCATTGATTGGATCAGTAGCATTGAATTCGTAAAGCAAGTTGAGGGATTCTCCTTGGCAAAAAATCGAGCCATTGGCCTTCATAGATGACATGTCCGCATTCTTCAGGGTACCATTGCCAATTGGGAAGGGAGAGGATAGATTACTAACTACGCCAGCAGGGTTGCTGGATACAATCCGCATCCGGTAGCCATTGCCCGCAGGAACATTGGGAAAGTTTCCAGTAATCGTACCGTTGGCAACGGAGTTGACCGCAGCAATGTTAATAGGAGCGGCAAAGCTTCCAGATGCATTACTCAATTGAAGGGCGAAGGTATTTGCTGAAATGAAGTTACAGTCCAGCGTATAAGAAACCGAAATTGGATCACCCACACAATATGGACCTAATGGGTTTGGATAAATAGCCGTAACCTGGTCGCCTGATATGGTGAATGAGTTAGTAATTGCACTCCCCGCAGGGGAAACAGAACTCACCCTTAATCTATAAGACCTACTTGGGATTACTGCTCCAAGGTTTCCAGAGATGGAACCAGGACTAACTCCTCCCCCAGGAGTAACGCTGCTAAGTATGGTTCCAGGGAAGTTCCCATTTGCATCACTCAGCTCAAGGCTTAAGCTTGTACTGGTGGTCCAAGCTGCAAAGTTAAACGTAACCGTTACGCTTGTGCTTGGGCACACAGTAGTAGTTGTGGGGGCTGCTGCACTTGGTTGGGCAAACAGCGGACCACTCAACAAGAGAGCTGGTAACATGACCAGGAAGCATCTAAGAAAAAGCTTCCTTCGTTGTTCACTGAAGTGAAAAAGAAGAGCAGAAATTCCTAAAGGAAATTTACTAAAGAGTAAAGGTCTTTTCATGAGGTACCGATGATTAAAATTTAGCTTTAGACATTACTTAAAGCTACTTTGACGCCCTCAAAACACCAAATTTTAAGCGTTGCAAAAACGTTGCAATTTATAATATCCTGTATTTTAGATAGTTGCATCTATAGGTTTGTTAAAACTTCAACAAATAAGGAGTTTTGCTAGACAATAGAAAAGTAAGTAGTTAAGCAATAAAAAAGCAGGGTTATCGGATTGTTGGTTAGAATAAAGACCGACAGATTTTAATGGGCTTTCCCAAATTGAACCGTCAAAATATAATCGTAGCACTCGAATTTCGTGCTAATCGTCAGCACCGAACTTTGATTGCAGCATGAAAATACCTACGGATTCACCTCTACCGTGCGGCTTGAGCGACCATTGGACGTAAACACCTTCATTTTAACCGTTTTGCTTACGGGCAAAGGCTGGTTATACACCTCACTAGTCGCCGTCGGCTCGGTGCCATCGGTGGTGTATCGAATCGTCAAACCTGGAAGTTGGACATTGGCCTTTACTTGATTGTTTTCAATTACGGCTCCTGCCGTTGGCACCCGATACGCGTATCCACCCGCGCGAAAATCCAAACGAGGAAGTTCGCGCTTGCCGAGTTGATTGGCAAACACCGACCACGCTTTTTGATAGGCTTTGTCATCGTTTTTCTCCGCCCACGTTGGTGACAATGCCCATGCGCGTTCTGCCAACCCAAGCAATTTTGGCAACATCATGTATTCCATCCGTTCGGGTGAATTGACCGTCTCGCTCCACAATAACCCTTGAATCCCTACAATATTTTGTTTCCCGTACTCCGTCAAACGCTCTTTTCCATTGAAAATCGAACGATCGAGCGGATTGCCCAAACGGTCTTCTTTTGAATTTTTGAAATAATCGTATGGAATAAACGAAAAGGGCTTGTCAACGTCAGTGTATGCCCCCCAATAATACCCAGGCTCATCAAACGACTTGTAGTAGGCCATGTCAAAATACTGATGTGTGACGCACGAAAGCACCACTTTGTAACCCGCATTGGCAAGGCGATAGGCCAAGTCTTCGGCTCCCCAGCCCAACACATTGTTCCACACGTCCACTTGTACCCCTTTTCCCACAAAATCAGGGTTTGGAATAACGTGGTTTTTACCGTCGAGCATGGTTTTGCGCATCGCTACTTCTTCCCAACCATACACATAAAGACCGCGTTTTTGGGCAATATCTATTACTTTTCCGTAAAAATAATACCAAAGGTCGTCGGTTGACTGGATACTCGGATTGTCACGACGCAACTGCTGCACCGCAGGCGATTGCGTCCACACGCCTCCTGGCACTTCGTCGCCGCCGTAGTGAATAGTTTCGAGAGGCGCGTTGGCATCGCGGTACATGGCCACGATTTCATCCGTTACTTTTTCCAAAAAACGATACGTTGACGGCATGGCTACGTTCATCACGTTATCGTTCCACGACTGTACCGAACGATACACTGAGCGGTCGGCGGGGTCGTGCAGAAGGTATTTTTCAGCTTCTTCTTTTTGCCCTTGGGCCATTTTTTGCGAGTAGCGAGCTTTCATGGCCACCACAGCCGCCCGGGCGTGCCCAGGTGCTTCGATTTCGGGAATAACTTTGATGTGACGCGCAGTGGCATAACGCAACAATTCCAAGAAATCTTGGCGGCTATAATAGCCCGTACCTGCATTCTGTGAAGCATCAGGGCCTGAACCGAAAGAAGGTTGAAGCAATTTGAGGGGGTCGGTTCCGTGGCCGCGCACGGCGCCAATCTGCGTCAATTCGGGTAAGGATGGAATTTCCAAACGCCAGCCTTCGTCGTCCGAAAAATGCAAGTGTAATACGTTGAGTTTGTAGGAAGCCATCAAGTCGAGCAACTTCATCACTTGCGCTTTTGAGTGAAAATTCCGAGCGACGTCGAGCATAATTGCACGGTGTCCAAAACGCGGCTGGTCACTTATTTCTACACCCGTTACCGACAAACTTGACTGCGTTTTTCCCCAAGCCGACGGTGTCAATAACGCCAACAACGACTGTACGCCGTAAAAAGCACCCGCTCGGTCGCCTGCCGTAATTTCAATTCCATTTGGGTTGACCATCAAGCGGTACGCCTCGCTAGGCATGGTTTCTTGTTTAAATACAATTCCAGTGGTTTGTTTTTCGGTAGAAAACGCCAAAGGCGAACCTAGCATCGACGAAAGTTGGCTACCCAAGTAGCTCGCCTCATCGCGAAACGCCTCAGATACAGACAAAACGGTTTGAGGAGTAATGGAATACGCCCCGCCTCGTTCGCGGTATTGCTGTGGACTCGGGAGAATTTTCGGCAATTCTTTTTCGGCAATTTCCTCCGTCGCTTTGTTTTGATTAAAAATCATTTCGGGCGTAATCAACCCCAACTTATCTCCCGCAAAACGCTGGTATTGACGCGGTTGGGTAGAAGGCTTTATGGTATAATCGGTCAATGGATAACCACGCTCAGGCTGTTGATCCCACACCCAATACAAACCCGCGGGGGCGTCGGTAAAATTGACCACCCAAGCGGAAGAAATAAACGAAATTGTGGTGGAAGCACCCGCTTTTAGCCCCTGAAACGCCGCCGTAGGCATCAATTGAAACAAATCACCGTTGACGTGTCGAATGGTAAAATCGGGAGAAACGGTGGTATCTATCGTACGAACATTGTTAAAAAACAAGCTCCATCCTGACTTGGGAAGGGCTTTTTTAGACGTATTTGTAAAAGTAAACGAAGTCAATGAAGCCGTTTTACCTTTGTGGTTGTTTTCCACAATTTCCCAGCTGATTTTCAAGGAAGGAGCAGCCAACTGCGCTTTCAGCGACACTGAACCAAACAGCAAAAGAATAAAGAACAAACGCGCAGCGCTACGAAGAAATACAAATGAGTTGGTTGTCAGGCCCATTGTAAAATAGGTTGAAGAAGTGGTTAGGAACAGAAAAATGAGTTACAAAAATACAAGAACATTCCAATCCGTGTACTTTTATAAAAATTACGTTTGAAACCTATGCCACAATTTTCTACGCCATTCATCATTGAAATGGCTTCCGTCACCGATTACATCGAAATCACCGATGTATGGGAAGCTTCGGTGCGCGCCACCCATCATTTTTTACCCGAATCTGACATTTTCTACTTCAAACCTCTCATTCTCAACGAATACCTCAAAGCCGTTCATTTAGAATGTATTCGGAGTACCGACGGTGCTATTATGGGTTTTATGGGTGTCCACGGCGATAGTCTTGAAATGCTTTTTATTCACCCTGATGCTCACGGACAAGGATTGGGGGCGTTTTTTGTTCAACACGCCATTCATGAATTAGGCGTAACACGAGTCGATGTCAACGAGCAGAACCCGCAAGCCGTAGGTTTTTATCAACACATGGGTTTTCAAATCATTAGCCGCTCCGAAACCGATGGCTTGGGCAAACCCTATCCAATTCTTCACCTAGAAAAAAGGAGTAATTAGGAATTGTGAATTACGAGTCTGAGTGCCAAGGGTTGCTCACAACCCGCCCTATGTAACCAATAGAAATTAAAAACAGGAAACACTAAACGCGAAACTCAATCAACCCTTAACCACCGCCACGGTCACGAGCAGTTGGCCGACGTGCCGTTGGGTGTGCTCGGCGGCATGGAAAAGAAGCCCCAATACCGTAGAAGGAATTTGAGCGCGTCCTACGCCGCGAACCTCCAACAGCGTAGAAGCATCGGTAGCGATTAGTTGGGCTAGGGCTTGGTCGATTTGCTGGCTAAAATGCTGAAAAAGTTCTTCAAACGACGCTTGTCCAGCCTGCGGTTTGCCTTCATTGGTCAGCCATTCGAGCTGCGAGGGACTGAGCATATCGCCTTTGGCGTACGTAAAAAGGCGGTCTAATACTCCCGTAAGGTGCTGTAAATGAAACCCTACCGAGGCTACCCCAACGGGTCGTTCCCATAGTTTTTCGTTGGGAAACCCTTCGGCTATTTTTTCCACCTCTTCGCGGGCCTGTAAAAGCGCATGAGCCACGGGTTGTAGTAAAGCGGGAATTTCGGGGAGTGGGCCACGTAGCCACACTTCGAGGGTGGATGCAGGTTTCATCGCAGATTGATTGAATTGAAACATCAAATTAAGCGCAAAGAACTTTCTGATACAACCTATTCCAAAAACATGACCAGCGATGGTTTTTGAGTTGCGGCTTCAAAAGAACAAATCAATTTCACTACTTTTGGCATAGTATTCACCCTTTCCACTCTAGCCCATGCGTTTCACTATCCTGTGTTTATGGTGTATTGTTGCGTTGTTGTCGAGCGTGCAAGCTCAGAGGACTGCCGTTTATCGTTTTAACAACTCGTTTGAAGAAGAGTCAGGCAAGCTCCCGAAACTAAAGGTGTTGGGTCAAGAAGGCACATTTCAAAACGAAAAACTTCCCGAACTCAAAAACCTCCAACGCACTGTTTATGTATTCGACCGAAACTGTGGTTTACAGTTTGACAACCGTGCCGCCAATGGTTTCCTGAGCGGTTCATATACCATTGAGATTTACTTCCGATTTACCTCCTTAGACAGCTGGAAACGAGTCATTGATTTTAAAAATCGTAAATCTGATAATGGGTGCTATATCTTCTACGGTAAACTCAATTTTTACAATTTCGCAGTCGGAACCAAAGCCCCCGTCAACCCCAACGAATATACCCACTACGTGGTGGCGCGGGATGCCAGAACAAACCAACTTAAAATGTACGTGGACGGGGAGTCTAAAGTTGAATTTACTGACCGTTTTTCCCAAGGCATCATCGACGAAGATGGCGTGCTCAACTTTTTCTTTGATGACCTTATCGTCAAAGACGAAGCCAGCGATGGCGCAGTAGCGATGATTAAATTGTACGACTACGTGGTTGACCCTGCGAGTATCAAGCGTGATTTTCAACTACTTGAAGAAAAAATCAGCCAGCCGTTGGTGGTGAACACCCCTACTCCCGTTGCTCCTCAGCCCGTGGTTTCTCCGCCTCTACCCAAGGAAGCCCCCAAAGAAAATACGCCCGAACCTCCCAAAAACTATACTTCATTAGACAACAAAAACGTTTCTGTTGGGAAAGCGATTGTATTGCAGAACCTGCGTTTTGCCCAAAGCAAGCCAGAATTGCTGCCTGAGTCGAGTGCGGAATTGGAGAATTTGCTCAAATTTATGCAAGAACACCCAACAGCGCACATCGAGCTACAAGGCCATACCGACAACCGAGGGGATTTTGATTTGAACCTAGCCCTCTCTCGTCAGCGGGTGGAAGTAGTGAAGGCTTTTTTGGTTAAAAAAGGTATTTCTCCCAATCGAATTACGGGCAAAGGCTTTGGTTCTAGTAGGCCAATTGCCAATAACAACCGCGAAGAAACTCGTCAGCTCAACCGCCGCGTAGAGCTGATTATTACAAAACTTTGAAAATAACTGCCGTGAATAAACTTTGTTATTTGGTAAGTATCTGCGCCTTTTTAGTCATTTCGTGCGAAAAACCTACCCCAACTCCTGGTGAACCCACGGAGTTGTCTGAGAATTTTTCGGCAACCCCGACCGCTCACGCTGTTTCTCCTGCCGATGAACTTGACGAGGCTTCTGGCTTAGCCGATAGTAAAAAACAACCTGGTTTTCTCTGGACCCACGAAGATGCTGGCTCGCCTGACCGCATTTATCTACTTGACCGCCAAGGTAAAATTGTGGCAAATTATTCCACTCCTTTTATCAATTATGACTGGGAAGACATGGCCGTTGGCCCAGGCCCCGACGCCAATGAGTCATACATTTATCTGGCTGATATTGGGGATAATGGCAATGTTCGTGACATCAAACAAATCTACCGTTTTCCAGAGCCCAGCGCGTTAACCTCTACGATTACCAATTTTGATTGGATTCGTTTTCGCTTTCCCGACGGAGCTTATGACTCCGAAACGTTGCTGCTTGACCCTTTGACAAAAGATATTTACGTTGTCACCAAATGGCTCACCAACGCGCGCGTGTATCGCTTGGCTTACCCTCAATCTACTACGGAAGTTATCACTGCCGAAAAAGTAGGAGAAATGACCGTCGGGGCTGATTTGACGGGTGGCGCAATTTCCACGATTGGAACCGAAGTTATCGTGCGAGGCTATACGGCCATTTATTATTGGAAACGCAAAGCCACCGAAACTGTAGGCGAAGTGCTGCTCCGAGCTCCTACCAAAAGCTTACCGTATATCTTTGAGCCTCAAGGCGAAGCGGTTTGTTTTGATTTAAACAACAAAGGTTATTTTACCCTCAGCGAGCGCCGTAATGTTCCGTCGGTCAACTTGTATTTTTATGCGAGGAAGTAGAAAGACAGCTGCACTTAAACTCAGGTTGTAAGCAACCCTCTGCACTCGATATTCTACCTTCGGCACTCGTTAAGGTTTCCACTCGTTAAGTTCAACCAAATATCCGTCGGGATCAGGAACATAGATTTGAATGACTCCGTCAAAACGCGTTTGTTTGTGAAAAGGAAGTTTGAGGCGAGTTAGGTACGCTTCTGCTTTCTCCATCGAAGCCACAAAAATCGCAAAATGGCTACCATTTCGGTCGTTGACCACGGGCTGTGTACGTCCTGCCAACAGGTGAATTTGTTGGTCGGTGCCAATTTTAAACCACGCCCGAATCGCCTTTAAATTGTCAGGCACTTCAATGCGTTCCAATTGCAACACTTCCCCATAAAACTTCGCACTCGCCTGCAAATCGGCCACTTGCAGCGCGATGTGGTTGTGTTTGATAATGCCAATTTTATCTTGAGAAAACCCCGAGAAAGATACCGACAATAACAGAATAGCGAAACAAAAAAAGAATGACTTCATGGGGAAATGAATAGTAAAAAGTGGGTCAATAGATTCTGTTCTCCAAAAGTATTTTTTTACTTGCATTTACCTACAACATCGCGTCATCTGGTTGTGAGCAACCAGATGCACAGACTACTCAGGTTTTGAGAAACCTGAGGCACCCTACATTCGACATTCAAAATCACAGCCACATCTTCACCAGTTCTTCCCATTCTTGTTCCAAAGAATACGAAGGCATTTCGGCACGGGCGCGACGATACCAGTAGCCTGCGTTCCATTGGTCGCCTTCTTTGCGGTGCAAATACGCGTGCAAGCGGTCATAGTCGCGCGTACCTTCGCGCGCCTGAGCTATATCGTGTGCTTCGTCCCACTGCCCTTTGGCATCGTGCCACAAAGCTTTCACTAAAATAGGACAATCGATAGGTGGTTTCGCCGACGAAAGGCTTTGTTTAAAATCGTTTAATGTCATTTTCTATGAAATTTTAAAAAACAAAGAAACCTGATTTTTCTCATCTTTTCTTCCAAACCCGACCGATACTTTTGTGGTAGTATAGTCACAATTCATTTTCTCCGTTTATGTATATTCTTGTCTTTTTTGTAGCCCACTGGTATTTGTCTCTTTTGATGCAAACCTTCTTCTTGCACCGTTATGCCGCTCATAAAATGTTTATAATGAGCCCGTTTTGGGAAAAATTCTTTTACACACTTACCTTTATTTTTCAAGGCTCTTCGTTTTTGAGCCCGTATGCGTATGGGGTAATGCACCGCCTTCACCACGCCTATGCCGACACCGAAGAAGACCCTCATTCGCCGAGTTTTTCGTCGAGTCTTTTTGACATGATGTGGAAAACCAAGAATTATTACAACAACATTTTACACCGCGAAGACCAAATTCCTGCCAAATTTAAGAAGGATGTGCCCCATTGGCAATTTATGGAGCGCCTAGGCGATTATTGGATTATTCGTATTGGTTGGGGAGTTTTGTACACGTTGTTTTATATCAAATTTGCGACGGCTTGGTGGATGTTTTTGTTGTTACCCATTCACTTTTTGATGGGGCCTGTCCACGGAGTTATTATCAACTGGTACGCGCACAAGTACGGTTATACCAATTTCAAGGTAAACGATACAGCCAAAAATCTGCTTCCGTTCGACTTTTTGATGATGGGAGAATCGTATCACAACAACCACCACAAATT
Source organism: Runella sp. SP2 (assembly GCF_003711225.1). NCBI lineage: Bacteria > Pseudomonadati > Bacteroidota > Cytophagia > Cytophagales > Spirosomataceae > Runella > Runella sp. SP2. The sequence goes on from NZ_CP031030.1 coordinate 4,413,279, forward strand.
AGGTGGCAGGGCCAACTTTGGCGTAAAATGGCATGAGTTTGACCCTACCTATCCGTTCATTTTATTCCTGAACGCAACGGGTATCATCAAACTCAAGCGTAACAATGATTTGAATTATATGCCTAGCTAGATAAAGTTATTGGTTATCTGTTAACCGTTATTCGTACTAGTGACAAATAACAGTTGACAGATAACCAAATCCCCTACTTAAAAATAGCTTTCTTCGAGGCCAAAAGTGTGTTGGTCATCAAGCCGCAGATAGTCATTAGCCCTACTCCGCCTGGTACAGGGGTAATGTAGCTTGATTTGGGCGCTACTTCATCAAACTTGACGTCGCCTTTAATGGCAAAACCACTTTTTTTGGATTCATCCACCACGCGCGTGATACCAACGTCAATCACAACTGCGCCTTCTTTTACATAGTCAGCGGTGATAAACTCGGGGCGCCCTAAGGCCGCAATCAAGATGTCGGCGCTTTGGCAGACCTCTTTTAAGTTGTGCGTACGGCTGTGGCAAATTGTCACGGTAGCGTTGCCTGGGGCGGTATTTCGTTGCATCAAAATACTCATCGGAAGCCCCACAATTTGACTACGGCCTACTACTACGCAGTGCTTGCCAGCGGTGTCGATGTTGTAGCGTTTTAGCATTTCCAAAATCCCAAACGGGGTAGCCGAAATGTACGCGGGCAAGCCTTTGCACATACGCCCTACGTTGATGGGGTGAAAGCCGTCCACGTCTTTTTCAGGGGCTACTGCTTCCATCACGGTGTTTTCTGAAATGTGAGAAGGAAGCGGCAACTGTACGATAAAACCGTCGATGTCTGCGTCGTTGTTGAGGGCTTCGATGTGCGCTAGCACCTCCGCTTCCGAAGTAGTTTCGGGCAAACGCACGAGCGTTGATTTAAAACCAACTTCTTCGCAGCTTTTGATTTTTGACGCTACGTAGGTTTCACTTGCGCCGTTGTTTCCTACCAAAATCGCCGCCAAATGGGGCGTTTTTCCGCCTTCCGCTTTGATTTTATCTACTTCTACTTTGATTTCGGCTTTTACCTGCGCCGACAGGGCCTTACCGTCTAAAAGTTGCATTTTGTATGTATAAATATTCTTAACTGTTCAACAACTGTTGTACTTCTACCTTTAGAATAGGGAGATAATTAATGATTATAGCCCAAATATTAACTGGTTCGATTGTATCATATCCATGAATTATTTTGTTTCGAGTATCAACAATCCGACGAGCGTTCGAAATTGGAATAGTCGGACTTAACTTTAGCAAATTATTCATTGCCTCACCAATTATTTCTAAATTTCGCTCCACGGCATCTTGAAGCATATCATTTGAAACGTAATTTTCATAGATTTTAGGCTCTCCAATATATTTTTCAATATTGTCGATAGCCATTGCAATATCAAAAAGATATTTTTTGACTTTATTGTCCATACACTAACTCCCTAGTATTCAATACTTCTTTAATAAAGTAAGGGTTTTTAAGTGAATTTTCCGTCAATAAATCAACTTCTCTCTTAAAAACTGTTTTTAGAGCATCATACAAAGACCACCATAATTCCCCTTTCTCTAGCGGTTCAATTTCTTTGTCAAACGATATTAAAAAATCAATATCGCTCTCATCATTGAGGTTTTCAGTTGCTCCTGAACCAAACACATAGGCTCTTTCAACCTTGTGTGTTTGAAAAATTGTTTTTAACTGGGATAAATTATCTTTTATTAAACGATTCATGATTTTCTACAAATACTTTTCCAACAACGTCTCTTTCAACAGCTCCATACCCACCGTTGCTTTTTCGGGAATAAACGTGACATACTTGGTACTCCCAGCCAGCTCTGGCGTTTTGGGGTCAACCACGAAAATCGGCACACGGGGACGAACGTAGTACACCAAGCCCGCCGCAGGATATACCACCAACGACGTGCCAACCACTACAAAAATATCGGCTTGCTCAGTCAGTTCAACGGCGGGTTCCATCATGGGTACTTCTTCGTGAAACCACACAATGTTGGGGCGTAGTTGGCTGCCAAGTTCGCATTTGTCGCCTAAATTCAGCTCCCACCCTTTGATGTCATACACTAAACGGGGGTCTTTCGTACTGCGCGATTGGAAAAGCTCACCGTGAAGGTGTAATACGTTGGTAGAACCAGCTTTCTCGTGTAAATTATCGACGTTTTGGGTAATAATCTGAACGTCAAAGTGTTGCTCCAACTCCGCCAAAATCAAATGAGCTGCATTTGGCTCGACGGAAAGCGCCTGTTTGCGGCGTTCGTTGTAAAAATCAAGTACTAACTGCGGGTTTTTGCGCCAGCCCTCGGGCGTGGCCACGTCCTCAATGCTATATCCTTCCCACAATCCATCCGAATCGCGAAAGGTTTTAATACCGCTTTCGGCGCTGATACCCGCGCCTGACAGGACGACTAACTTTTTTTTGGGCGACGATGACATTCGTTTCGGGGATAAATGATTGTAAGAACGTATTTACTTTTGCGTAAAACACCGCAGGATTGTCCAACCAAGGAAAATGATGCGCTCGGTCAATCACCGCAATGGAGGCAGCAGGCAATGCCTTTTTCCAATAGTTCACCAACCCGCTGAGGTTGAACCGTTGCCGCGACAATACCACCATGACGGGGATGCCGCGCTGACGAATGCTGGTAACACAATCAAACGGATTAGGAACAAATTTACTACTTACCCTGCTCTTTACGTCGATATTCTGAATTTTTTCGTACAAAAACCCTGCCGCTATGGGCTCGTGAAGGGTATCGTGTACGTAAGTGGCGGCCTGAAAACCCATGATGGCTTTGGCGCGTGCCACCGAATCGGGCGCAATTGTCTGAAGGTGCTGTTGTAGTTTTTCAAACCGCCGATTGATGACTTCTTGCGACAACATTCCCGAAAAACCGTAATCCTCGTGCGTGTCAAAATACACATCCGAACTATTTGGTAAAGTTGTCATCGACACGGGATTCACAAGAATGAGCTGGCCCAAATGCGAACCCGCTTGCGACGCGTACGCACAGGCGATTTTGGCTCCAAACCCGTGCGCCATCACCGACCATTTCGGGATGCGCAATACCATTCGGAGGGCTTCAATGTCGGCCACGGCTTTGTTAAAGTTGACCGTTGAGTCACTGATGTACGGAAAACGGCTTTTGCCTGTTGCACGCGGGTCGTAGAAGACAACGCGATTGGTTTCCGATAGCTTTTGGACGAGTTCTTTTAAGTAGCTCGAAGAATTTCCCACGTCACTAACGACGAGGACAGGATTGCCACTTCCTACTATTTTGAAGTACAAATTAGCACCGCTGTTACAGATAGCCCACCCTTCGTTTTGGGATCTACTCTCCAACACCACCAATAAAAACGCGATTATAAAGGGTAAAGCTTTTCTCATCGGTTACTATTCCCACAAAGTCCTAACAAAAGCAGAATTAATTATTTTCGGGTCGTTAGTGAGCACCTCAAGCTGTAAAAACCTGCCAACTCCTGCAATAAGTCTATCGTGTAGTTCAGGAATATCGGTTATCTCAAATGCGGATTTAATATCCTCCATCCCGTGCGTAAATACTACAAACCTATCTTTTGAATCCAATATCAGTTTTTCAACTGCTTGCAAACTAGTACGTTGTTTATTAAGTTTCTTTATAATTTACCCACGGATTTACGCTGATTCTAAAACCGCAGATAACCGCAGATTTTGGGTGATTAATTCGGCTAATGAGCTTATCTGCGCCAATCCGCGTTGAATTTTAATCTGCGTTTATCTGCGGGATAAAAAATATCATACTACTTTTCAAACAAGGTACTAGTGTCTATTCTATTTTTTTTCCGATAGGTAGGCAATCTCTGCCAAAACCGTCCCAGGAATAAAAATTTGAGAATTGGAGGCAAGTAAAGAGGTAGTTGCTTCAAAAATGCCTTTTACCTTGGCTGGAAGTTTACGATTTTCCAGCCAAAGCACTAAAGCCATCGTATCAGTTACGTACTTTTTGGGAGTTATCTCAGCATCGTTTTGGTCGTTACTCATTCGGATACAGCTCTTTATAATTCAAAAACTCTTCCTCTACATGAGTCATCTCCGACTGGCCAGCTACCAATAGATTGTTGTGAACATCTATCATGTATTGCTCCTGTTTTTGGTTCAAGAATTCAACAAAATCAAACACCTCCCGAAGTAAGTGTTCGGGTAATAATGCTGTTTTTTCTTGAATAGCCTTCCGAAGTTCAATCGCTCCCATACTAAAGACGAATTACTGATTCAACTCACTAATTTTCTGATAAATCATCACTTGGTTTGACGCTACTTTGGCAAAACCACGAACGTCGTCGCCTGTCCAAGCGTTGTTCATTTCGCCATAGCTACCAAACACCGACGACATCAAATCGTATTTTGATTCAATGCCTTCAACGTGGAAACGGTACGGTGCCAAATGAACGTGCACCAATCCCGAAACGTGTGCTTGGGTATCGGCCAAGAATGTCTCGATGTTGCGCATCACAGGCTCCATAAATTGGCCTTTGTGCAACAGACTTCCGTACCAGTTGGCCAATTGTTCTTTCCAGTACAATTGTTGCTCGCTCAATACGTGTTTTTCCAAGGTATGGTGCGCTTTGATAATCACCAACGGTGCGGCGGCTTCAAAGCCAACGCGTCCTTTGATACCGATGATGGTGTCACCCACGTGGATATCGCGTCCGATACCGAAAGGTGCGGCAATTTCGGTCAATTTTTGAATTACTTCTACCGCGCTCATTGCTTCGTCATTGAGTGAGCAAAGTTCTCCTTTTTCAAAGCCCAACGTAACACGTTCGGCCTCGGTTTTACTTACTTGCGTTGGGAACGCGCTTTCTGGCAAGTAGTTGTTGGAAGTCAAGGTTTCTTTTCCACCTACCGATGTTCCCCACAAACCTTTATTGATAGAATACGCTGCTTTATGCCATTCTTGGTCAACTCCTTTTGACTTTAAGTATTCGATTTCGGCTTCGCGTGAAAGGCGCATGTCGCGAATCGGCGTGATGATTTCGGCTTCGGGCATGATGATACGGAACGCCATGTCAAAACGCACTTGGTCATTTCCTGCGCCTGTACTTCCGTGGGCAATGGCTGCTGCACCAATTTCTTTGGCAAACTCAGCCGCTGCAATCGCCTGAAAAATACGCTCAGCACTTACCGAAAGTGGGTACGTGTTATTTTTCAGAATGTTTCCAAAAATCAAGTATTTGATACACTCGTCGTAGTAAGCCGCTGTTTTTGAGATAGTCGCGTGCGACTTCACCCCCAACGAATACGCACGAGCTTCGATAGCTTTCAGTTCTTCGTCCGAAAAACCTCCTGTATCGACCAATACTGAGTGAACTTCGTAGCCTTTGTCTTCTGACAAATATTTGACACAAAACGAGGTATCAAGACCTCCACTAAATGCTAAAACAACTTTCTTTTTTTCTGACATCGGTGGTAAATACAATTAGTTGCCGCAAAGTTAAGATAATCTAAGGAAGGTTACTAAAAAAATAAACCCGCTGACCTTAACGCCAGCGGGTTAGTATGCAAGGTAGGCTTTTACTACGCCACTTCTAATTCTTGTTGACGATGACGTGCTTTTGCCTCTCTGATTTCGCGTTGTAGCAACACGCGTTGTTTGAGACGCATCCAACGTTCGTACAATTTCGATTCTTTCAAGAAATCCCAAGGAGCTCTTTTTTCGCTTTTGTGCGTGACCTGGGGGTCGTACATCATGCCCGTACACAAACAGTTTTTGCGGTTGGTACGCGTCAGAACGTCGTAGTTTACACAGCTAGAACAGCCTTTCCAGAAGGCATCATCCGCAGGTAACTCACTAAAAGTGACTGGCTCATAGCCCAAATCCGAGTTGATTTTCATCACGGCTAGGCTCGTAGTGATACCAATGATTTTTGCTTCAGGATACTTCACGCGCGACAACTCAAATGCTTTGCGCTTGATGGCCTTTGCAATGCCACTCTTACGGTGGTCAGGGTGAACGATAAGGCCCGAGTTAGCCACAAATTTGCCATGTTCCCAGGTTTCGATGTAGCAAAAACCAACCCACTCGCCCAAAAGCGTAGTGGCGATGATTGCCTTGCCTTCGGCCATTTTTTCGCGGATGTAAACAGGAGAGCGCTTGGCAATCCCTGTTCCGCGTTGTTTGGCGCTTTCTTCCATCTCTTTGCAGATGGTTTCGGCGAGGTCAAAATGTTTTTCTTCGGCTGTTTCTACAATGTATTGGTCAGATACGATTTCGATGTTTGACATTGTCGTTTAGTCAGGATTAAATCCTCTGCGGAGACAAATAATCCGCTTTGGTGTTGAAAATTGATGATTTTTGAGAAAAGATGCGAAGTATGTTTACCACATAGGCAAACGGATATCATTGTGTCCTTTCGGACCTACAAATAAATGGCGTAGTGTGTGCGCAGCGAGTATGTGAAAGCGTTTTGGCCACCTTTGTAATTTTGTTTTTGAAAAAAACGTGACAAATATCGGTTAAATTGTACGAACCGTGCAAGAAAAGAACGAATTATTTTTTTTGATAGTTCATTTGACTTGCAACGTCGTACTATAGAAGATTTCTCTTCCATTCATAAAACTTGTCAGTCAGCAAATTAGTTTATTGAATAGGCATACTTTATAAGGTAACACAATACACATTTTCATTTTAAACTACATTATGAAGCCATTTTTTGGGTCTAAGTCATCAGTGATGCTATCAACTTGTTTGCTTGTAGCAGCGATGTCACCCTCAGTGATGGGGCAAACCTCCACTCCCCCTGAGGAAAACCGCTTTACTAAAAACATTCTACTTGAAAAACTCGACGAACCCACCGAGCTAGTAGTATTGGAAGATCAGCGCGTACTTTTTACCGAGCGCAAAGGGAAAGTAAAATTGTTTAACCCCAAAAAACCGAATTCGTACAAAGTAGTAGCCAACCTACCTGTGTACATTCTACAAGAATACGGCTTGATGGGTATCAACGTTGACCCCAATTTTAAAGAAAACAAATGGGTGTATTTGTACTATTCTCCCGTCTCGACCGAAGCTGATACTTCGCAGCGGTTGGTACGTATGAAGTACGATACCGAAAAAGATACGCTCCTGCCTAGCACCGAACAGGTCTTGTTGCGCGTACCCGTCAAACGTACCGACTGCTGCCACACAGGTGGCTCGATTGCGTGGGACAAACAAGGAAATTTATACCTTTCAACGGGAGATGACATCAATCCGTTTGGAAACGAAGGCTACGGCGCTCTCGACGGTCGCCCTGGTCGCGCCAATTGGGACGGTCGTTCGACGTCTTCTAACACCAACGACCTACGCGGTAAAGTACTTCGTATCAAACCTCGTCCTGAAGGAGGATATGACATTCCAGCGGGTAACTTATTCCCCGTAGGTACAGCCAAAACTCGTCCAGAGATTTACACCATGGGAACACGTAACCCGTACCGTATTTCGGTGGACCAACGCACTAACTATTTATATTGGGGTGACGTAGGCCCTGACGCGGGCAACGACAGCCCAACGCGTGGGTCGCGAGGCTATGATGAAGTAAACCAAGCCCGTAAAGCGGGGTATTTTGGGTATCCATTGTTTATTGGCGACAACCGTCCTTATAATCGTTACGACATGGGTACCAAAGTATCGGGCGAGCGCTTTGACCCGCTCAAGCCCATCAACGATTCTCCGCACAACACAGGTATTACCGAACTGCCTCCTGCGCAAAAAGCGTTCATTTTTTACCCCTATGCCGACTCACCCGAGTTTGGTCCAATTGTTGGAAAAGGCGGCCGTAATGCTATGGCAGGCCCTGTTTACTACTACGACGATTATCCAGAAAGCGACGTAAAATTCCCTCGTCATTACGACGGTAAGTTGTTTGCTTACGAATGGATTCGCGACTGGATTCACCCTGTGACCATGACCAAAGACGGCGACTTTGTGCAAATGGAAGAGTTTATGCCTAACACCAAATTTAGCCACCCTATCGACATGCAGTTTGCGGTGGACGGTTCGTTGTACGTACTCGAATACGGAAACACTTGGTTTGCCCAAAACGACGACTCGCGCTTGTCGCGCATCACCTACAACGCGGGCAATCGCAAACCATTGGCCGTGGCGAGTGTGCAGAAAAAAGCGGGTGCTGCGCCCATGAAAGCCGAGTTTTCGTCGAAAGGAACGGTGGATTACGACGGCGATGCCCTCAAGTACGAATGGACATTTGGAAAAGGTTTGCCCAAAAGCGCCGTGGCTAATCCGACCTTTGCCTACACAAAACCAGGCATTTATACAGCGACTCTCAAAGTGACCGATAGCAAAGGTAATACAAGTAGCAGCAGCGTGGAGGTAAAAGTAGGAAACGAACCTCCTAAAGTAGAGGTGGCGTTGGCAGGCAACAAATCTTTTTACTGGGAAAACAAACCCGTTGCTTACGAAGTAAAAGTTTCGGACAAAGAAGACGGAAGTTTGGCCAATCAAAAAATCAATGCTGAAGATGTTACCGTGACGGTAGATTATTTGGAAGGGTTTGACAAAACGATTTTGGCGCAAGGCCACCAAGCCAATTTGGGCGTAGCGACGGGCAAACGCTTGATGGATTTGTCGGATTGTAAAGCGTGCCACGACGTAGTGAAGAAGTCGATTGGCCCTGCTTACCGCGACGTAGCCAAAAAGTACAAAGGACAACGTGACATTGAGAGCCGTTTGGCCGATAAAATCATCAACGGCGGTGGTGGCGTATGGGGTGAACAAGCCATGAGCGCTCACCCTCAAATCAAGAAAGAAGAAGCCAAAGAAATCGTGAAATACATCATGTCGTTGGGCAACGAAAAAGGCCCCGACAAAAAACCAGTGAAAGGTGAGTACGTAACGGCGGCCAAACAAAAAGAAGGTTCGTATATTTTCAGAGCCAGCTACACCGACAAAGGAAATCCAGTAGTTGGACCTCAGACTTCTACAAGCACGGTGGCCTTGCGTCCTGCTAAATTGAAAGCAACTTGGAACGACGAAGCCAAAGACGCGACGACGGTTGAGCTTCCAACAAAATCGGAAGTATTGGCGCCTGTGAAAAATGGCAGCTACGCGCTGTACAAAGACGTGGATTTGACCGACGTGAGTAGCTTGTCGTGCATGGTGTACGCCAGTCCTGACCGCACCGTAGGCGGCACCATCGAAGTACGTTTGGATAGTCCAACGGGGGCGTTGATTGGTCAGACCGAAGTATCAAACAGTCAAATGGGAGCCGTAACGTTATCGCTCCGCAAGCCTGACAACAAAATACACAATTTATATTTGGTTTTCACGACCACTAAATCAGTGCCTGAAGGTAATGGTTTGTTTGGCGTAGAATGGCTCCAATTTAACTCAGGGCAGTAGTTTTTATCCATTGTTAACCGTTTTTGCCGTGGGGCTGGTTGCTTACAACCAGTCCCATTTTTTTTCCTTCTCCTGCACCCGAAGATTGTTACATCCCTAAAAACTGTGTCCAATCCGAGTCATCCGTAGGCTAAAATCGTCGTTGATGGCACGCGGATGAGACGGATTGAACGGATTCACACGGATAAAATAAAAGCCGTCGGGTTCGGGACAGATAACTTATTAACTAGCTTTACGTAAGCCCATTTTACACCTTTACTTTAAAGTATTCGTATTTAAAACCTACGTTTTTCTACTTTTGTAAGTATTCTCTCGAAAAAAGTCATTTTATGCCTAAAGCTTTCCTCCAACTTATTGTTATTTCCCTACTTGCTTGGGGAACCATACTGCACCCTGCCCAAGCCCAAAGCAGCCCCTTCATCACCCGTTGGGATTTATCAAAAACAGGCGGCACTGCCACTACCTTGACCTTTGGCGTAGCCACCGCTGGTACCGTAAGTTATACTTGGCAGCAGGTAGGTGGAGCAGCCTCTGGCAGTGGAACATTTAGCGGAAGTACGCTCACCATCAAAAACCTACCTGCCAATGCTACCATCGACCTAAGCATTGCTCCCGTTAATTTCCAAAGGATTATCATCAGTAACAGAACAGACTGCCAACGCCTCATGGAAATAAAGCAATGGGGTACAGTGGCTTGGACCAGTATGGGATACGCTTTTTGGGGCTGCTCAAACATGACACTCACGGCAACTGATGTACCTAACTTTACGTTCGTCAACGATATGGGTTCTATGTTTGCTGGTTGTAGTTCTTTTAACCAATCGGTCAGCAGTTTTAATACTGAAAAGGTTACCAATATGAGTGCTATGTTTCAGGGTTGTAGTTCTTTTAACCAATCAGTGGGTAGTTTTAATACCGAAAAGGTAACAGATATGAGTTTTATGTTTTCTGGTTGTAGTGCCTTTGGCCATTCTGTAAGCAATTTCAATACCTCATCGGTTACCAATATGAATTTTATGTTTGCTGGTTGTAGTGTCTTTAACCAATCGGTAAGCAATTTTATTACTGAAAAGGTTACCAATATGAGTTATATGTTTTTGAGTTGTAGTGCTTTTAATCAATCGGTCAGCAATTTTAATACGGTTGCCGTTACCGATATGAGATATATGTTTTCTCATTGTAGCAACTTTAACCAGTCTGTTAGCAATTTTAATACCGAGAAGGTTACCAATATGAGAAATATGTTTTCTGGTTGTAGTGCCTTTAACCAATCGGTAAGCAACTTTAATACTGAAAAGGTTACTAATATGAGTGATATGTTTTCGTATTGTTATGCCTTTAACCAATCAGTAAGCAATTTTAATACTGTTGCGGTTACCGATATGAGTGGTATGTTTTCTGGTTGTAGCGTCTTTAACCAATCGGTCAGCAATTTTAATACCGCTGCTGTTACCAATATGAGTGGTATGTTTTCTGGTTGTAGCGTCTTTAACCAATCGGTCAGCAATTTTAATACTTCCGCTGTTACCGATATGAGTGTTATGTTTTCTAATTGTATTGCCTTTAACCAATCGGTCAGCAATTTTAATACTGAAAAGGTTACCAGAATGCTGTATATGTTTTCTGGTTGTAGTGGCTTTAACCAATCAGTGGGCAATTTTAGTACGAAAGCCGTTACCGATATGAGTTGGATGTTTAACAATTGTCGTGCCTTTAACCAATCAGTAAGCAATTTTAATACCGAAAAGGTTACTAATATGGGTGGAATGTTTACTGATTGTATTGTTTTTAACCAATCGGTGAGCAATTTTAATACGGAAAAAGTTACCAGTATGGGTTCTATGTTTCATGGTAGTAGGGCCTTCAATCAATCGGTAAATAATTTTAATATGACAGCCGTAACCGATATTCAGTCGATGTTTTCTAGTTGTAGTGCTTTTAACCAAAGTTTGGCTTCTTGGGGCGGTCAACTCAATGCCAATGCAGATTTAAATGGCTTTTTAGATAACTGCGGCATGAGTGTCGCTAACTATGATGCCACCCTCACGGCTTTTGCGGTAGGCTCAGTAACAGGCAGAAGCATGGGAGCCGCAGGTCTTAAATATTGTAATGCAGAAACTGCCCGCACGCTCCTTACCAAACCTGTTTCTTCGGGTGGCAAGGGTTGGACTATTTCGGGAGATGCCCAAAAGTGTTCTCGTTAAAATTTCATTGTACCTTCACTTTTACGCCCAACGCCAACGTAGTCTATGAAGCAGGCAACTCCATCACCTTACTCCCTGGCTTTTCTGCCGAAAAAACAAGTACGTTTCTGGCCGAAATAAAAGGCTGTCAATAGAGTAGTTATTTCTCCTCCCATCTATCATATAGCTTCTCTGCGCCCTATTACTGCATCCGAGTCATCCGTAGGCTAAAATCGTCGTTGATGGCACGCGGATGAGACGGATTGAACGGATAACAAATAACGGTTAACTTGTGCTTTAGCACTTAAAGTATTCGTATTTAAAACCTACGTTTTTCTACATTTGTAAGTATTCTCTCGAAAAAAGCCGTTTTATGCCTAAAACTTTCCTCCAACTTATCGTAATTTCCCTACTTGCTTGGGGAACTATGTGGCACTCTGCCCAAGCCCAAAACAGCCCCTTCATCACCCGTTGGGATTTATCAAAAACAGGCGGCGCTGCCACTACCTTGACCTTTGGCGTAGCCACCGCTGGTACCGTAAGTTATACTTGGCAGCAGGTGGGTGGAACAGCCTCTGGCAGCGGGACGTTTAGCGGAAGTACGCTCACCATCAAAAACTTACCTGCCAATGCTACCATCGACCTAAGCATTGACCCCGTTAATTTCCAAAGGATTATTATCGATTACGGAACAGACCGCCAACGCCTCATGGAAATAAAGCAATGGGGCACGGTGGCTTGGACTAGTATGCAAAATGCTTTTTGGGGCTGCTCGAACATGACACTCACGGCTACTGATACCCCCAACTTTGCTGCTGTGACTGATATGAGTTCTATGTTTGCTTATTGTAGTTCATTTAACCAATCAGTAAGCAATTTTAATACCGCCACTGTGACTAATATGAGTGGAATGTTTGGGGAGTGCAGTGCCTTTAACCAATCAGTGAGCAGTTTTAATACTGAAAAAGTTACCAATATGAGCTATATGTTTTCTGGTTGTCGTGCCTTTAACCAATCAGTGAGCAGTTTTAATACTGAGAAAGTTACTAATATGAGCTATATGTTTGAAGGTTGTCGTTCTTTTAACCAATCAGTTAGCAATTTTAATACCGCCGCTGTAACTAGTATGAGTTCGATGTTTTCTGGTTGTCGTGCCTTTAACCAATCAGTTAGCAATTTTAATACCGCCGCTGTGACTACTATGGGCGGAATGTTCAGTAATTGTAGCTCATTTAACCAATCGGTCAGCAATTTTAATACTCAAAAGGTTACTGATTTTTGGTCGATGTTTTCTGGTTGTACTTCATTTAACCAATCGGTCAGCAATTTTAATACTCAAAAGGCTACGCGCATGAGCAGTATGTTTTGGGAGTTGTTGTACGCTTTAAAGTTAGGTACGCTCAAACAGACATTTAGTTTGATTGGTTTTTTTGTTTTGAAAATACGGTCATATTTTTGATTCTATCATCAGTAAGACAGTTATCGGCAATATTTTTGATAATTTGAGTGGAGTTCGAGATTTGCCACTTCAAGGTATCTGGCTTGAATTTAAGTTGGACAAATTGGTGAGCAAATTCTTTTCCTACCCTAATCGTTTGTCCGAAATGCGTAATTTGTCCTACTGATGATACTTTTCGAGTGTAGATTTTTTTTGCAATAAATTCATGAACTCTCTTTGAATCAAAGTCTTTACTTGAAAATACGCGTTGTTTAGTAATTAACTCAGGGAAAGCCATCGCCCTGGTTTTTCCCTCCAGCCGAGTTACTGGATACAGCTGTCGTTGAATATGAATTTGGGCATCTAGCTTGGCTTGTAATTCTTGTAAACAACGGCAAGCTTGCACTTCTGCCCAGCGTTGAGTGGTATCTTGCATTTTCTCAACGCGATTATTCATCTGTGGACAATAAGGTTTATTCCAAGTCAAATCAATATCGTGAGCGATAAGCCACAGCGCTAAAGGCGGAGTAGGTGCCCCAGCAGGACTTCCGAATGGCTCGCCATTATCTACTCTAAAACAACCTGCTTTTCCCCATTTGTTGAAAACCTCAATAAGTTTTTGCCGTATTTGGTCAATGGGCACTTGATTGATTCGGGCATAGGGGGAAAACGGGTGCTTCCAGACAAGCTCCACTTTTTTCATCCACAATGGTCAAATAACAAGCTGATTGACCATTTTCTAAGCTTAATCGTTCTTTGGCATCTACCTGCCAGATGTTATGAACCTGTGTTGATTGCCCAATTTTGGGTTCTAATTTTTGGGAACGTGGTTTGCTCATATGAGCTGACAAAAACCAACGTTGAATCGTGCGTACATGAACCACCTGAGAGCAACCATAGCGATTGACCAGGTGCATATGAATCAAGGGGCTTCCCCAATTTGGATGTAAACGTTTTAGCCAAAGAGCTCCTCGATAAATCACATCGGATCTACTGGGCGGCTTTTTGCCACAGTTCTCATATGCTGTTCGTAAATTTGATTGGGGAGTTTTTTGGTGTTTATGCCATAAGTTTCGCAGGGTAGCATAGGGAACACCTAAGTGTTCACTAATATATTTTAGTGTTTTACCTGAGGCTTTTAACTCCAGTAATGACTGCCGTATCGCTGTATTGGTCGCTTGTCCCATCGGTTGTTGCTTGTATGAGCGTATATCAAAAAACAAAAGTACTTAACTTCTTGCCGCTATAAATACTTAACTTTAAGACGTACAGCAGAGTGTAGTAACTTCAATCAACCAGTAAGTAATTTTAATACCGCCGCTGTGACTACTATGAGCGGGATGTTTCGTCGTTGTAGCACTTTTAACCAATCGGTCAGTAATTTTGATACTGAAAAAGTTACTGATATGGGGGGGATGTTTTCTAATTGTTATGCCTTTAACCAATCGGTCAGCAATTTTAATACCGCTGCTGTGACTAATATGAGTTTGATGTTCTCTAATTGTAGCTCATTTAACCAATCAGTGAGCAATTTTAACACTAAAAAGGCTACTGATATGAGTTATATGTTTTTTGATTGTCCTGTTTTTAACCAATCAGTAAGCAATTTTAATACTGAAAAAGTTACTGATATGAACTATATGTTTTTTGGTTGTAGCACTTTTAATCAACCAATTAGCAATTTTAATACCGCTTCCATCAAGAGTATGAATTATATATTTGCTTATTGCCGTTCTTTCAACCAAAGTTTAGCTTCTTGGGGTAGTCAACTCAATGCTAATGTGAACCTCAGTGGCTTTTTGGATAACTGCGGCATGAGTGTCGCCAACTACGATGCTACGCTCACCGCTTTTGCGGCTGGCTCGGTTACTGGTAGAAGTATGGGCGCTTCAAATCTTAACTACTGTGATGCAGAAACGGCCCGCACGCTCCTTACTACGCCCGTCGCCTCGGGAGGCAAGGGCTGGAGCATCTCGGGAGATTCTAAAAACTGCACTGTCCCAGCGGTCATTGCCATTTCGCCCGAGCGGCCTGCTATTTGTCCAGGAACGTCCATTACCCTGGCAGCGAGTGGATGCGCGGGCACGGTAACTTGGTTGGGTGGCGCAAGTCCACAAACGGGGGCTTCAATCACCGTAAGTCCTGCGCTTACAACTTCTTATTCCGCCAATTGCAGCACGGGAGGCACGGAAACCGTTACGGTGAAAGTAGCCACCAATACCCTAGCAGTAGGTTACAACGTGGTCACCGAAAAGGAGCGATTCAAGGCATCCACGACCCTTACTTCCGATAAAAAAGTGGGCAATGTCAATTTTACGCCCAATGCCAACGTGGTCTATGAAGCAGGTAACTCCATCACCTTACTCCCTGGCTTTTCTGCCGAAAAAACAAGTACGTTTCTAGCGGAAATAAAAGGCTGTCAATAGAGTAGTTATTCCTCCTCTCATCTATCACTTAGCTTCTCTGCGCCCTATTACTGCATCCAAGTCATCCGTAGGCTAAAATCGTCGATGATGGCACGCGGATGAAACGGATTGAACGGATAACAATTAACGGTTAACTTGTGCTTTAGCACTTAAAGTATTTGTATTTAAAACCTACGTTTTTCTACATTTGTAAGTATTCTCTCGAAAAAAGTCATTTTATGCCTAAAACTTTCCTCCAACTTATTGTTATTTCCCTACTTGCTTGGGGAACCATGTTACACCCTGCCCAAGCCCAAAACAGCCCCTTCATTACCCGTTGGGATTTATCAAAACCAGGCGGCACTGCCACGACCTTGACATTTGGCGTAGCCACCGCTGGTACCGTAAGTTATACTTGGCAGCAGGTGGGTGGAGCAGCCTCTGGCAGCGGGACGTTTAGCGGAAGTACGCTCACCATCACAAACTTACCTGCCAGTGCCATTATAGATTTGAGTATTGACCCAACCAATTTTCAAAGAATCAATATCAATTACGGTACAAACTGCCAACGCCTCATGGAAGTAAAACAATGGGGTACAGTGGCTTGGACCAGTATGCAGAACGCTTTTTACGGCTGCTCAAATATGACACTCACGGCCACTGACACCCCCAACTTTGCTGCCGTTACTAATATGAGTTATATGTTTACTGGTTGTAGTGCCTTTAACCAATCAGTAAGTAATTTTAATACCGCCGCTGTTACTAATATGTCGGTGATGTTTTATGGTTGTAGTTCCTTTAACCAATCAGTAAGCAATTTTAATACTGAAAAGGTTACCAATATGAGATCTATGTTTGAAGGTTGTAACGCTTTTAACCAATCAGTCAGCAATTTTAATACTGAAAAGGTTACTGATATGAGGTCTATGTTCTCTGGTTGCAGTGCCTTTAACCAATCCGTCAGTAACTTTAATACTGAAAAGGTTACTAATATGAGTTATATGTTTGCTTATTGCAGCACCTTTAACCAATCAGTCAGCAATTTTAATACCGCCGCTGTAACTAATATGAGTTCGATGTTTTCTGGTTGTAGCGCCTTTAACCATTCGGTAAGCAATTTTAATACTGAAAAGGTTACCAATATGTGGGGACTGTTCGTTGGTTGTAGTTCCTTTAACCAATCAGTAAGCAATTTTAATACCGCCGCTGTTACTAATATGTCGGTGATGTTTTATGGTTGTAGTTCCTTTAACCAATCAGTGAGCAATTTTAATACTGAAAAGGTTACTGATATGAGTGAGATGTTTTCTAGGTGTCGTGCCTTTAACCAATCAGTCAGCAATTTTAATACCGCCGCTGTAACTAATATGAGTTCGATGTTTTCTGGTTGTAGCGCCTTTAACCATTCGGTAAGCAATTTTAATACCGCCGCTGTTACTAATATGTCGGGGATGTTTTATGGTTGTAGTTCCTTTAACCAATCAGTGAGCAATTTTAATACTGAAAAGGTGACTAATATGAGCTATATGTTTTCTGGTTGTAGCGCCTTTAACCAATCAGTAAGTAATTTTAATACCGATAAGGTTACCGATATGAGTTGGATGTTTTATACTTGTATTTCCTTTAACCAATCAGTAAGCAATTTTAATACTGAAAAGGTGACTAATTTGAGTTATATGTTTGCTAATTGTAGTGCCTTTAACCAATCGGTGGGTAGTTTCAACACTGAAAAGGTGACTGATATGGCTTCTATGTTCTCTAGTTGCAGTGCCTTTAACCAATCAGTAAGTAATTTTAATACCGCTGCCGTCACCAATATGAGTGGGATGTTTTGGGGGTGTAACCTCTTTAACCAATCAGTCAGCAATTTTAATACTGCCACAGTTACTGATATGAGTTGGATGTTTACTGGTTGTAGAGCCTTTAACCAATCAGTGAGCAATTTTAATACTGAAAAGGTTACTTATATGTTCAATATGTTTGCAGGTTGTAGTGCCTTTAACCAAAGTTTAGCCTCTTGGGGTAACCAACTTAATGCTAATGTCAACCTCAATTACTTTTTGGATAACTGCGGCATGAGTGTGGCCAACTACGATGCTACGCTCACCGCTTTTGCGGCTGGCTCGGTAACGGGTAGAAGTATGGGCGCTTCAAATCTTAAGTACTGCGATGCAGAAACGGCTCGCACGCTCCTTACTACGCCCGTCGCCTCGGGAGGCAAGGGCTGGAGCATCTCGGGAGATTCTAAAAACTGCACTGTCCCAGCGGTCATTACTATTTCACCCGAGCGGCCCGCTATTTGTCCAGGAACGTCCATTACCCTGTCAGCGAGTGGATGCGCGGGCACGGTAACTTGGTTGGGTGGCGCAAGCCCACAAACGGGGGCTTCAATCACCGTAAGCCCTACGCTTACTACTTCTTATTCAGCCAATTGCAGCACAGGCGGCACGGAAACCGTTACGGTGAAAGTAGCCACCAATACCGTAGCAGTAGATTACAACGTAGTCACCGAAAAGGAGCGATTCAAGGCATCCACGACCCTTACTTCCAATAAAAAAGTGGGCAATGTCAACTTTACGCCTGTTGCCAACGTGGTCTATGAAGCAGGCAACTCCATCACCTTACTCCCTGGCTTTTCTGCCGAAAAAACAAGTACGTTTCTGGCGGAGATAAAAGGCTGTCAATAGAGTAGTTATAAATTGGGGAGGCGTTATTCTTCCTCCCCCAGTATCTTAAACGTCGTTCCTTGCAGGGTCTCGTCCACCCGTAGCTGGCAGGCGAGTCGGCTGCACGAGGTAGCCGAGGGCAAAGTGTCCAAAATATCCAATTCGGCGTCGCTTACCGATGGCAAGTTTTCTCCCCCGTCCAACACACCCACGTGGCAAGTGGCGCAGAGCGCCATTCCTCCGCAAGTGGCCAAAATCGAATACTCGGAAGCTTTCAAAACTTCCATTAAATTGAGTCCAATTCCTTCGGGAATTTCTAGCGCTTGGCGCTCACCCGTGCGGTCTTCTATTGTGAATTGTATCATGTCGTTTGCAGCGTTATTAAAAAGCATTGACCCCGTTTACCGTTGTATATTTAAAACTGAGGTGCTGATTGGGATACACGTATTTGAAGGCGCTTTGGCACATCATAGCGGCCTCGTGGAAACCCGTTAAAATCAGTTTGAGTTTGCCAGGATAGGTGTTAATATCACCGATGGCATAAATGCGCTCGACGTTGGTCGAATAATCAAGCGTGTTTACTTCAATGGCTGATTTACTGATGTTTAGCCCCCAATCTGCTATGGGGCCGAGCTTGGGACTCAAACCAAACAACGGAATAAAAAAGTCGGACGACAGTTGGGTGGTGCTTTTGTCTTTGGCCGCCACAATGACTTCCTTCAAATGACCATTGCCGTTTAAGCCAACTACATTTGACTGCAACAACAGGTTAATACGACCGTGTTGCGCCAACTCAAACACTTTCTCGGCCGAATCGGGTGCGCCACGAAACGAATCGCTGCGGTGAATCAAGGTGACGTTTTTGGCCACGTCGGCCAAGTAGGCCGTCCAGTCGAGGGCAGAGTCGCCACCGCCTGCAATCACCACGTTTTTGTCCCTGAATTTCTCTGGATTTTTGACCATATATGCCACTCCTTTTCCTTCAAACCGTTCTAAATCAGGAATTTCTGGTTTACGTGGCTCGAAGCACCCCAAACCACCCGCAATGACCATCACTTGACAATGCACCTCGGTTTCGTCAGACGTACGCACTACCAACGAACCGTCGGGTTGGCGTTCTACTTTTTCCACGCGCTCGCCCAGCGTAAACGTTGGTTTGAAAGGGGCAATTTGCGCCATGAGGTTGTCCACCAACTCCTGCGCCTTGATGGTGGGGTAGCCTGGAATATCGTAAATGGGTTTTTGAGGGTAAATTTCTGACAACTGCCCCCCTACCTGCGGCAAGGCATCAATCAAATGGCAACGCATTTTTAGAAGTCCCGCTTCAAAAACGCTAAACAGCCCCACAGGCCCCGCTCCTACAATACAAATATCTGTTGTTATCATAACTATTAGTAATTTTATCGGTGCACGGTATTGGGACACGGATTGAACGGATGTTCCAACACGGGTTATCGCATATTTTAGTGATAAGTAGTTGAGCATAAATTCTAGTTATTAATAGTTATATCGCTTCGGAGAAGCGCAACCTTTGTAGTAGTAGAGAGCCATCCATAGAACTCTTTTGCTTCGGAGAAGCTTAACAAAGCAACAAGTTATGCTTCTCCGAAGCAAAAATCAAAAAACTACCTGCTGCTGTTGCTCTACAAATGTTGCGCCTCTACCGAGGCTACTTTGAATTACTCTAGAACTTTTGCTTTACTACTTAAAAGTTTATTTTTTAAAAAATTCCTCTTTTGGAATTTTATCAACTGCTAAATCAGTCAGATTTACGACAGCAAAAGTAGAACGTTTTGCAATAGCACGCCAATCATAAAAACGCATCAATTATTACTAAAAGTTATAGATAGCTATTTCCACGTTTTTTCCTGTAGTTTTGTTCCAACAACCAAAACCACTATCATTTCCTCATTTCTATGCGTCAATTTTGCCGTTTTAATTTACTCCTTTGGGCTATTTTTAGCTGTCTATCGGCTTGTACTGCCACCTCTCAAGTTCCTGCTCCGTTTCACGAAACACCCTCTCAAGTTGTGCCCGTGGGGGGCAACGCGTGGCTCCTGAATTCGACCGATAAAAATGAAAAAATCACCAATGATGGACTGGTTCAATGGAATCAACCTTCGACCATATGCCGCACCTACGTTCGGGTAAGTCAGGCGGGAAAGCTCAAACTCTCGGCCACCCTCAAAGGCGGGACGGGTGAAAGTGAGGTTCAATTTACGGTTTTGGGAAAACCTTTTCAGGTGAAAATTACCCCTACTACGACGCAAGAATACACCATTGGCGAATGGGAAATCTCGCAAGCGGGCTACGTTGCCATCGACGCCCAAGGCATCCGCCGAAGTGGCAGCACTTTTGGTGATTTACAGCAATTTACCCTCAGCGGAAGCGCGCTTGGGGGTGATAATGTTTTTGTCAAAAACAATACTGACAACTACTTTTATTGGGGACGTCGAGGCCCTTCGGTCCACCTTCGTTATACGCTTCCTGCCAACCAAAACATCGAGTGGTTTTACAGCGAACTGACCATTCCTGAGAAAGAAGACGTGATAGGGTCGTATTACATGGCCAACGGCTTTGGCGAAGGGTACTTTGGAATGCAGGTAAACTCTCCGACCGAACGTAGGGTGCTGTTTTCGGTTTGGAGTCCGTTTTCTACCGACAACCCTAACGCCATTCCCGACGACCAGAAAATTGTGATGCTCAAAAAAGGCGCAGATGTTTACACGGGGGAGTTTGGTAACGAAGGCTCGGGTGGTCAAAGCTACCTCAAGTACCCGTGGAAGGCGGGCAACACCTACCGTTTTTTGTTGCAAGGCAAACCCACCACCGACAATTACACTAGTTACACGGCCTATTTTTTTGCTCCCGAAGAAAATCAATGGCGACTCATTGCCAGTTTTAAACGTCCCAAAACTAACACTTACCTCAAGTCGCTTTATTCGTTTTTGGAAAATTTCACCCCTGACACGGGCAATCAATCCCGCATGGCTTTGTACGGAAACCAATGGGTGTGGACGTCTCAGAATCAATGGATAGAGCTAACCGAAGCCAAGTTTACGGGTGATGCCACGGCCCGCAAAAACTACCGAAAAGACTACGCAGGAGGACTTTCAAAGGGGGCATTTTTTCTGAAAAATTGTGGTTTTTTCAACGATTTTGTCCCACTCGACGGCACATTTCAAAGAAATGCCGCAAAGTCGCCGCCTGCCATCAACTTTTCGTCGTTGCCATAAGTTATTTGTCAAAACCTACACGCATGAGAAAAACCACTACTTTACTTGTTGGATCCCTCTTAGTTTCGTCTTTTGCCTATGCGCAACAGGTCGTTTTGCGCGACCCGCAAATTTCGTCGCTCGTTGCCGAAGTTTCGCCCGACAGCCTCCGAAGTCACGTTGACAAATTGGTCAGTTTTGGCACGCGGCACACCCTCAGCACCGTTACCGACCCCAAAAGGGGCATTGGCGCAGCCCGCCGATGGGTTTTGAGCAAGTTTAATGACTACGCTAAGCAGTCGGGCGGGCGCATGACGGCTATTATTGATACCTGGACGCTGGAACCCGACGGGCGGCGCGTGGACAAAGCCCACGAAATCGGGAATGTGATGGCGACACTCAAAGGCACCGACCCCAACGACGACCGCATTTTTATGGTCAGTGGGCACATCGACAGCCGCGTGACCGACGTCAACAACCGCGAAGCCGACGCTCCAGGCGCCAATGACGACGGCAGCGGAACGGCAGCAGTGATTGAATTGGCACGGGTGATGAGTAAAGCCTCGTTTCCTGCCACCATTATTTTTGTGGTAGTCAGCGGTGAAGAGCAGGGCTTGTACGGTGCGAACCATTTGGCCGAAAAAGCCGCCAACGAAAAATGGAACTTGGAAGCGCTCCTCAACAACGACATTATGGGTTCTAACCACAGCCCCGACACCCGCCTGATTGACAATACCAAACTGCGGGTATTCAGCGAGGGGCTACCTGCCTTCGACACCGACAAACGCGCCAACGGCATTCGTCAGTACGGCACCGAAAACGACGGGAAAGCGCGTACGTTGGCCCGCTATGTCAAAGAAATAGGCGAACGTTACGTGGACAACCTCGAAATCAAGCTCATTTACCGTAACGACCGCTACCTCCGTGGCGGCGACCACACTCCGTTTGTCAACCGCGATTTTGCCGCCGTGCGTTTGACGGAAATGAACGAAAATTTCAACAATCAACACCAAGACCTACGCACCGAAAAAGGCGTGGAATACGGCGATTATGCCAAAAACATGGATTTTGAGTATTTGCGCAAAAACACGGCGGTCAACCTTGCTACGCTGTCCAACTTGGCCAAAGCCCCGTCGATGCCGCAAAACGTCACGCTCGAAGCCCGTAACCTCACCAACAGCACTTCGCTGTTCTGGCAAGCGCCCAAAGCAGGCAAGGTCAAAGGTTACTACGTACTGATGCGCGAAACGAACTGGCCTTTTTGGCAAAAGAAGTTTTTTACGGATAAAAACGGCCTCACGTTGCCTTATTCCAAAGACAATTATTTCTTTGCCGTCCAAGCCGTTGGCGAAGATGGACACGAAAGCCTTCCCGTTTTACCCCGTCCTAGTATGAGGTAAAACAGGGTCAGACGATAGTCAGACCCTCCAAATCTCAAGACACAACTAACCCCACAAACCGCTGATAATAAACCCATTAACCAATAACCAATTCACAATTATGAAAAATAGCTTATTAATCATCGCTTTCGTACTTTTTGCTTGGGTGGGAGCGTCGGCCCAAGGGTTTCGCAACGTGGACAAAAGTCCGATGGATGCAGCTTACTTCCCTGACAACTTTGCCCACGACCGCAAAGGGGATGAAAAGGCATTGGTGCGCATTCTTTACAGTCGCCCTGCGAAAAATGGACGTGAGGTGTTTGGAAAGCTCATTCCTTACGGAAAAGTTTGGCGGACGGGTGCCAACGAAAACACCGAGATTACTTTTTACCAAGATGCGACCCTCCAAGGCAAGAAAATCAAGGCGGGGACGTATTCCCTTTTTACGATTCCCAATGAAAACGAATGGGTGGTTATTTTGAACAAAGACCTCAACTATTGGGGAGCGTATCAGTACAAAGAAGCCAACGACGTGGCCCGCTTTACCGTAACGCCAAAAAAATCAGAAACGGTCATCGAAAACTTTTCCATTCAGTTTCCCAAAGGAACCGACGCACTACTACGCATGGGCTGGGACACCACCATGATTGAGCTACCCATTCAATTTTAGTTTGTTCCTACAGAGGCGTCGGCGACGCTAAGCCTTTTTCGCCCCGACGGGATGTCGTCGGGGCTTTTTTTGTAAATTTGTAGTAGGGTGATTGTTGCGTGTAACACTACAAAAAATACGGTACAACTTTTCGATGGTGCGAGCCAGAAAATATTAACTTCTTAAACAAATCAATATGAATGCAAAAGACATTTACAAAATGACCGACGAAGAACTATTAGCCGAGAAACAAAAACTGAAAAATTCCAAAATTTTTCATGCTTTATTTATTGGTTTTCTTGCAGGAATACTAATAGTCGGCCTTGTTTCGTGGAGCTTGTCTTCAAAGAAGAATTTTGGATTCTTAATTCCAATGTTGATTCCAGTTATTCTCATTTATAAGCAGCTAAAGAAACCAAACACCAACAAGGAATTAGAAGATTTACTAAAAAAACGTGGCTTAGACTGATAGCTATATGGTGCGAGCGTTCCCGCTCGCGCTATCGGCGGTTTCGCAGATACCCCTAATTTGTATAGATCGAAACTACTTACAGTTAGAGTTTCGTATATTTAGGAGTAAGCAGCAATTTTAGACGGACCATATGTGGACACATAAAAACACTTTCGCTATTGGTGGACTTGAAAATATTGGGTATGCACCTGGACAAGATTTTTTAATCGTTTTATCAAGCCAAGGACAAGGGATTTTTAATTGCAAAACAGGAGAAAAAGTTGCAAGACAATATGACGATTCTGACTCGTGGGAGAAATTCAATGAGTCAACGAATTCAATTGTAGGTTTTGACGTTTTAGAGAATGTAGAAATTAATACTTGTGGACTTTACGGAGAAGACAATTTATCAAAGACAACACAAGACGGCTGGGCATTAACCGTTTCCGAACCCGAACCTGACGACAAGCCCTTCGAAAAATATTTGGTTAAAAGGATTTATCTACAATCGGCTGACAAAAAAGAAAAAATATTTGTTGGAAAAGACGGCGCTTGCGAGTTACGAGCTTTTGGTTTTTCAGACACAGGTGATACGTTCGTAATTGCTCTAAGTTGCGACTTGACAATTTATAGCAGGACATAAATGCTACGACAAAAAACTGCTGCTTACATGGGTTTTGTGTTATGGAGGGCTGACGAACAAAGGCTTATCTTTAGTTTTTCAATTTGGCTTTGGGTCATGGGCTGGGCTGACGTTCCCTGATTTCCACCACAACACAAAGCCCTAAACGTCAGTGAGCAGTCAAAAAAGACAACCTAATATAAAAACAGTGTATCAAAATGGCAGCAAAAGACATGAAGACAATCTGGCAAGTTCCCAAATATTTACCCTACGTTCAACCAAATTTAACTGACGAAATTATCAAAGAAGCTGAGAAAAAAATTGGATATAAACTCCCCAATGAATATTTAGAGCTTTTAACAATCCAAAATGGTGGATACATTAGATACACAATTAAAGACACACTGCACTCTCAAATTTCAGGTATTGGACCTTACTATCCTTCCATTACCGCCTTTGAATGGCTGAAAGAGTATGAAGGACTTAGTTTTGAAGTTGACGCACTATTTCCTTTTGATGGAGATGGGCATTGGAATATTTGTCTAGACTATCGTCAAAATAAAGATGAACC
Organism: Runella sp. SP2; assembly: GCF_003711225.1. NCBI lineage: Bacteria > Pseudomonadati > Bacteroidota > Cytophagia > Cytophagales > Spirosomataceae > Runella > Runella sp. SP2. The sequence goes on from NZ_CP031030.1 coordinate 4,438,257, forward strand.
AGAAATAACTTATATTGACACAGAAATTGATTTTGAAAAGCCAATTGCTAGAAATTTCAAGGAGTATATTGATAAGCTAATCATTGAGACTGAAAATCAATTTGTAATCGAGACAAATGCCCCTATAACAGAAACTTTAAAATTCATTTCTATCTCAATAAATAACGACTTTGGACAACCTGACTTATTTGCACATGGTTATCCAATTTACAGTAACAAATTCAATGACAATTGGATTTGGGTTAGTCCTAATAAAGTACCAAATGGTTTTATTAGGCAAGGTGAAGACAGGTATGAAGAGCTAAAAGGACAAATGGAAATTCAATCGGTACAATTTCCAGAAATTGATAAAGATTTTTTATTGATTACATTTTCAGGAAATGAACAAGCAGAAGAATTAACAACCTTGTTCAGGAATAATGGATTAACAATACGTGAATTAAGTGCGTACTTAAACAAAAGCTCGAACCGCTAACATCATAATCGCAATAGTGGCACTAACAGTTGTAAACCCTACATTTATGCTTCTATCAAACGTTTACACCCCGAAAGCTTTCGGGACACAAATGCCCCACCATAGCTAATAAGTAAACCGTTATGTGGCAGCCTAAAAGACGACACCGATAAAAAATGACAGTAAACGAAAGACACAAAATTAGCCTTACAGAAAATGGTTTTACGATTATTGAAAATATCTATTCTGATAAGGAAATAGAACAAATTTTGTTGATTATTGATCAAGCCGACAATGATAAAGAAACATTTAAAAAGTCAGCTGACATTTTTGCAATTAGGCAGTTTCTAAAAGAAATTCCTGAGACACAAAAATTGGTGTTTAACGACAATCTAAAGAGCATAGTTAGACAACTTTTTGGGGACAACTACTTTGTAGTTAAGAGTATTTATTTTGATAAACCAGAAACTTCAAATTGGTATGTTCCTTACCACCAAGACTTGACAATTTCAGTTGACAAAAAAATAAAACTTGCAAACTTTGGTCCTTGGACAACAAAGCAAAATCAATTTGCTGTTCAACCACCAATTGACATTTTGGAGAATATTTATACAATCAGAATTCACCTTGACGACACAGACGAAAATAACGGTGCATTAAGAGTAATTCCAAAATCACATTCCAAGAAAATTTATAGACCTGAAACAATTGACTGGACGACAGAAACTGAAACTACTTGCAACGTGAGTAAAGGCGGAATTATGATAATGAAACCTCTAATTTTGCACAGTTCAAGTAGGACAACAAACAATAAAAAAAGACGAGTAATACATATTGAATTTTCAAATCAAGAATTACCAACAGAATTAAAATGGGCAGAACGACTGAACTGAGAAAAGAAAGCTGACTGCATAACATGGATTTTACGTTAGGCAGGGTGACGTGCAAACTTGCAGCTTTGTGCTTCTATTCAAATTCAGTGCTGGTTGGCAGTTCTGTGCTCCGAAACCCGCCCAAACACAAAGCCCGAAAAAGTTATGCTGCACTTCGATGGTGCGAGCGTCCCCGCTCGTACCCCTTATTTACAGGCTTCTAAGCCTTGCCGTTACCGAAATAGGCTTGAAGCCTTGGAATAGTCAGCACAAGCAGGATGCTCGCGCTATCGGTGAATAGTCAGCACAAACGAAACGCTCGCGCTATCAGCTTTACTACTTCCTCAAAAATTGTTACCTTCGCCTCATTCAATTTTTTGTTTATGTATCCTTCTACATTTTCAAGCTTACTTCCTCCACCAGTAGCCTGCTAAACTAAGCAGCCTATTTTGGTATTTGATGGCTCTTCCTTGGAAGAAGTGTCTTTTATTGCCTATTGGCAAGCCCGCTCGGTTGTTTAGTTTCTGCCCACGCACGCAGTTTTTATTGTATTCATCGCTAGACAATCTTTTTTATGACTAAATACATTTTGATGGTACTGACGGGCGCTGTTAGTTACGGCATTCTGTCTTCTTTTGTTAAATTGGCCTACGGATACGGGTATCATTCGGCCGAAATCGCGTTTTTGCAAGCTTTGCTCGGGGCGTTGCTTTTGTTAGGCGTATGGGGGGTATCGGGCAAACCCAACGCTTCTCGTTCCCAAATTCCGTTGTTGCTCGTGGCGGGGGCGGCTATTGGAGCGGCTACTTTTTTGTACTACCTATCAGTCAAATACATTCCCGCCTCTGTCGCTATCGTCCTGTTGATGCAGTTTACATGGTTTAGTTTATTGCTCGAATGGCTATTCTTCCGCAAACGACCTTTGCTTTCCGAAGGCATCATCACGGTTGTTATTTTAGCAGGCAGCATATTGGCGAGTGGGTTACTCTCCCAAGAGCCGTTTTTGTTGTCGTTGCGCGGAGTCTTTATTGTCCTCTGCGCCTCGGTGGTGTATGCTCTTTACATTGTCATCAACAGTCGAGCCGACAAAGCAACTTCGTGGCAAGCCAAAAGCGCCTGGATGATGATAGGCTCGGCGGTCGCGATATTTTTGATGAACTTCCACAGCCTTGTATTTGAGAATCACTTTGGCCTAGGTTTGCTCAAATGGGGCGTATTTTTAGCGTTTTTCGGTACGGTATTGCCCCCTATTCTTTTTGCTATTGGTATGCCCAAAATTGGTGCTTCGACGAGCGGTTTGGTACTTACCGCCGAGCTACCCGTAGCGGTATTGACGGCGCATTTTTTGCTCAAAGAACCCATCAGTTTCCCGCAACTAATGGGCATCGCTCTCATGTTAGGTTCCTTGATTGCCCTGAATCGGGTAACTCGCCAAAAGCATTAAAGTCCCTTCCGTGACGTCGGAGACGCTAGTCCGTTTTCGCCCCGACGGATGTCGTCGGGGCGAATGGCAGTACTTTTTGAAAGCGCTTAGGTTATGGCCTAAGTTTACTCTCATCTAGCCCCTCTGAATTCTTTTTTGTCATCTTCATTTTTAAGTTTAATTTGGCCTTACAACCAAACCTAAAGTAGGACGAGTCAGCAATACAACGACCAACAAACAATGACTGAATTAGAGAAATATATTCATACTTACTTCGGTGTTAACAAAGAAGACTTAACAAAAATCAGTGCGTTTTTCAAACCAATGACACTAAAAAAAGGAAAATTCTTTCTTAAAACGGGCAGATATTCCGACCGGCTTGGATTTGTTCAGGCTGGAATAATTAGAGAATTTGTTTTTATGGACGACAAGGAAGTAACCAAGTGGATTTCAACCAAGGGCTATTTTGTGGTGGACTTATCAAGTTTCGTCTTTCAGCAAACAGCTCGTTGGAACATTCAAGCACTGACCGACTGCGAGCTTTACGTTATTGATCGCAAAGACTATCAAAAAATTGGACAGGTAATTCCTCGCTGGACAGAATTAGAGAAACTATTCATCGCCAAATGCTTCACCGTTCTAGAAGGCAGAATTTTGCAACATCTTTCCATGACAGCCGAGGAAAGATATCATCAACTTTTCAATTTCAATAAAGAATTGTTTAATCAAGTGCCTTTGCAGTACTTGGCATCAATGCTTGGTATAACACCCGAAACGTTGAGCAGGCTAAGAAAAAAAGCGGCTGGCTACACTTCTTGATATTTGTCAAGAGCAAGCCTTGATTTTGTGCTGACCTTTGTATCGTTAATTAAAACGAACGACAGTGTTCACAAAACAATTCAAAAATGAAAAGTATCAACGACAACGCGCCAGTAAAATGCAGTAAGACAATCGCTATCAATGCAAGTAGTGAAAAAGTATGGGCAGTAATGACCAATATTGACAATTGGGCAAATTGGCAAACCGATATAAGTAACCCTAAATTAAATGGAGAGTTAAAACCAGAAACAACATTTGACTGGAAAACGGGTGGGGCAAAAATTCATTCAACACTTCATACCGTTGTACCATTTAAAGCCTTCGGTTGGACAGGAAAAACATTTGGTATGTTTGCAATACATAACTGGACGTTAACAGAAACAAAAGGGCAAACCCAAGTTTCGGTCAACGAAAGCATGGAAGGTTTCTTTGCTACGCTTTTGAAGAAGTCGTTCAACAAAAACTTAGAAAAAGGTATGCAAAACTGGCTAAATTTATTGAAGGCAGAATGCGAAAAATAAGTAACAGAAACGACACATAAAATCAATTTGGTATGGATGTCGGGGCCAGTGAAGTCTGATAGTGCGAGCATCCCCTCTCGTAGCTCTTATTTGCAGGCTTCTAGCCTTGCTATTGACAAATAGGCTTGAAGCTTTGGAATAACCAGCACAAGTAGGATAAGGATAGGATGCTCGCGCTATCAGCGGTTTCGCAAATACCCCCTAAATTTGTATAGATATACAAAGCTGCTTACAGTTAGAGTTTCGTATATTTGGGAATTGGTGTCAATCTTGACAAACCAATTAGAAATTAACAATACAATTGAGTAATTAAATGAACTGCAAAAACTGTAACGCCGAAATCAATTCAAAATTTTGTCCCGATTGTGGGCAACCAGCTACCCTTAAAAGAATTGACGGGAAATACATTATTCATGAAATTGAACACGTGCTACATTTTGAACGTGGAATACTATACACCATAAGAGAGCTGATTACAAACCCAGGACAGAACATACGAAATTACCTATCTGAAAATAGAAGCCGACTAGTAAAACCAATAATTTTCATAATTCTCACATCTCTAATCTATTCATTAACGATTAGTATTTTTCATATTGAAGACGGGTACGTAAAGTTTGAAGGGGCAAAAGCAGAATTATCTACACATTTTAAAATAACTAAGTGGATACAAAGCCATTATGGATACGCAAATTTAATTATGGGAGTTTTTATTGCTTTTTGGACAAAATTATTTTTTAGAAAACATAAATTAAATTTTTTTGAAATCTTGATATTATTGTGTTTTGTGATGGGAATTGGAATGTTAATTTTTGCAGTTTTTGGCATTTTTCAGGGTTTGACACAGCTAAACGTAATGAATATTGGTGGAATGGTTGGTGTAGGTTATTGTACTTGGGCAATAGGTAACTTTTACGGAAAAACACAAATTGGCAATTACGTAAAAGCGTTCTTTGCTTACATGCTGGGAATGATAACTTTTCTCTTTTTAACAATCGCATTAGGAATTGTAATAGACATAATCTCAAAAAAGTAAAGCTTAAAAGATAAGTTTGGGCTTAACGTAGTATGGGTAATACATTCGGATAGAACAAAACTCAAGCGAGCAGCTAGCCTAGCAGTGACTGCTCTCCAACCCTTTTTATTTTATTACGACACCAAAACAAAAATCGGCACTAGCATTCTAGTACCGATTCGCATTATTTACAAAAAAATTTAAAAGCTATCTTACAATCGTAAATGCCTTTCGGTACAGCTGCCCGTCGGCCAACTTAATGATGTAAAAGTAGGTACCATCGGGGACTTCTTTGCCTGTATCAGTACTTTTCCCTTGCCAATCGTTGCGGTAATCGGCGTTGCTATATACCACTCCTCCGTAACGATTATAAACCTCCAAACTTAGCTTAATCCCACGTTTGTTGGTAATCACAAACTTGTCGTTGATGCCGTCGGAGTTGGGTGAAAAGCCTTCGGGAATCACCAAATCAGGCTCGTCGGTAGGCGTCACGACACGGTCGGGTACGTTGGCCGTGGGATCGGTTGTTGAAGGGTTGGTAGGCGTCGTTGTTGTCGTGCCTCCTCCAACAGTGTTATTGTTGCTTGGCGGCGTGGTCGTTGTCACGTTTGGACACGCTTCCGACAGGGCTGCCAACGAGCCGTTGGAGAACTGCCCTGCGCTTACTTCCTTCAAGTCATAGCCACTGGTTGTCGTCAACACTTGCGACAAACCTGATTTGGGAAAGGTTTGGGGCGTGTACCACGTCAACTGCGAGGTAGAAGCGGTGGTGGTGTTGACAATATCAAACTGAATCGTCGCAATCGTGGCCCAGTCCGTCGTTAGGCGTTGGGGGCTTTTTCCCGTACCTGTGTAAAACAAATTCAACGAAACCAAGCCTTTGTTTTGACCTTCAGTAGAACCGTTGAGGTTTTGGGGGCCGTATTCTTGGCCATTTTCCGCTTCGCTACTAAATCGGTATTGTTTTTTTAACACGGGGTTTTTGAGGATACGGTTATCGTAGCTAAAACGAAAGTTGGCATCTCCCATGTTAAAATTATCGTTCATTGACACCGCGCGAACATCAACATCCACTTGGGCAATTTTGGCGTTACAGTCGATTTTACTTACTCTGAGGCGGGCATTGAACATGGTTTGGGCATTTCCTTGGCTCCACAGCCCGACGAAGAGAAGGAATAATAAGGTTATTTTTTTCATGATTCCAGTCGTTTTACGGAGAAACAACACGTTCACCCCACAAAAGCAGGGCGAACGCATTTTTCTGAATTAGTGAGGAGTACGAGAATAACGTCCGTTGTTTTTCTTCCAAAGTACACTGTCAGAGAAGTTTACATCGGCATCCATGTTGTAATCTCCTTTTTTGTACTGGTCGAAAATACCACTTTCGAGTTTCCACCTGTTTGAGTCGTTGAAGTTGATGTCAAAGTTTTCAAAGAAATCATCTTTGTTGCCATCAGCCGCATACATCAGCCACTTGTTAGTGGTGGCGTCTTTGATTTGTCCAAACGACGGCGGGTCGGTTGTCACGTAGCTATCTTGTTGTGTAAAATCAAAAGAAATTTTACCCGCTACAATAGGCACTTTTGTGGGAGACATTACCCCGAGGTGATTACGGTGTTCGACCACCACAAACAAGGCCGACGCTGTCGTGTTTATTGTATAACATGGTTGAATAAAGGTAATCGTACCGTCGTCATGCAACAGCCCCGCTCCTTTCCAAACATTGCTTACACTCACCGAATCAGTCCGTAACGACACCAACACCCAGTCAACTACTGTATTTGGATAAATAAATCCACTGGCGTGTCCTTCGGTTCCTGTATAGTTCCAAGGCACATCGTTATACGGTTGCCCTTTTGGCGTTGCCACCGCAAAATCGCCGATTGGCGTTTGGCCAGGTAGCAATCCACGTTGGTTGAGCGTCGTTTCCATCTTACTTGTACTTGGGTTAAAAGGGCCTTCAAGAAGCACCTTCAACTCCACTGTCAAACAAGCTGGTGGGAAGTTTGACGGAATAATCGTCACGGGAACTTCTACGGTCACGCACAAATTACCTTGGTCGCAGATTGTTAAACAAACCTTATCATTCCCCGTTTGGCCTGCCTGAGGCGTGTATGTCAAACATACCTCGTGGCTACTGTTGTTGACCGACAAACCTGATATGCTGCCTTTCAAAGGTACATTACATTGCGTTACTGTGTGGGTGTCGCCGCCGTTGGGGTCACTAATCGGGCCACATATCGACACGGGTACACCTTCCTTCGTCACGATTGGCGGTAAGGACACAATCGGTGCTTGAGGAATAGTAGGCACCTGAACCCGTGGATACACCGTAATTGGAATATTTACCGTGTCACACAAGGACGGACTGCCATTGTCGCAAACAATCACACAAATAGAATCACGTCCAAAATAACCCGATGAAGGGGTATAAGTGATGCACAACTGTCCACCGACGGTGGTTATTGGATTCGCCGTACCGTGTTTGGGTGCACCGCAGACGGTGAAGCTATTGGTCCCCAATCCATTCGGATCCAATATCGGCATACACGTCGTTGTTATACTGTCCTGTACCGTGATAATGGGCGTCACTACCACCACAGGAGGCTGGTTCGTTGGTGAAGTCGGTATCTCGGGCACAATCGTGATGGGAACTCGGACGGTATCACACAAACCGCCCTGATCACACACAACCAAACATACATTATCCACTCCCGTTTGACCTACATTAGGCGTGTAAGTAATACAGACTTTTCCCGTCTGATTGCTCACCGTCTGAACCGTCGTCCCTTTGCTAGCTGCGCCACACACAGTTACGGTATGTGTGTCTCCAATGTTCGGGTCGTTGATTTCCCCGCAGACAGTCTTGGCTACGCCTGGCGTCGTTACAATGGGTGGCACGACGACAACAGGTGGGTAGTTTATCACGCAATTGGTAGTCGCTACCACAATCACACTTGCACTACTAAAACACAAAGCTACTGGGTCATAAAAAGCTACGTAAAAAGTACCTGCCCCCGCAGTAGTTACGGCACTAGCTGTCAACCTATTGACATTACTAGCAGGAAGCGCGCTGTGGAAGGTAACAATCGTTCCAAACGGCTTGGCCGTCGAATCTACAAATGCCCGTAAATCAACCGTTGTGGTAGGGCAAGAATTTGTAGCCACACGAATCGGCGAAGCTTGACTGTAACACGTTCCAAAATTATAGACGCCATAATACACCCCTGGAGCTGCTGCCGCCGTCTGGGTATTGGTCATTAGGTTGGCTGCTGAAACAGGGAAGCCATTGTGCCATTCAAAAGTAGCCCCTGCTGGCGGTGCCGCCGTGGGCTGATGGGTAGTAAGATCCACCGTTGGCAGCTGGGCATATCCTATAGATATACCCAAAAACCAAACAATGCTCATTACCCAACCTATAAAGATTCTCTTGGTTTTCATATCCAAAGTTCGTTATGTTGAGTAATGATGATTTATTTCAATTGTGGTCCTACCTGCACTGCCGAACAGTTGTCAAGTGTCCAGACATCCGCAATGATTTTTTTAGGAGTAATCGTCAATAAATCAGCAGTACATGTTGTCAAAGAGCCAACAGTGAAGTTCAACGTACCAAGCGCTGTTCCGTCGTAGCGAATAGGAATGTGCAATGTCTGAACTCCCGTATTCGTCGCACAAGCTTGGGTAACCCCGTTTGCGAGTGTAATCCCCGAACCACTCACTGTCAATGGCGTAAAACATCCCGCAGTGGTCACATTGACCGTCACCACCAACGTATGCTGACTTGGCGTACCTGCAACTGGGGCTGGATAAATAATGGTTTTGGGGCAATCAATGGTACCTGCAGCTCCTGCGGAAGTGACGATTACTGTATAGGTTACAGTCGTGCAGAACGCAATTGGGGTGGTACTATCGCATACCTTGATACAGAAATAGTACGTACCTGGCGTAGCTGGGGCGGTGTATGAGTATGCACCTGTCGCGCTATTAATGGTCAAATTACTTGTTAGAGGCAGCGGGTTTGCACCAACTGGCGCAGTACAGCCAGGATCGGAAGCACCGTTAGAATAGGTGTATGCACCAAGTCCTCCTTGTGGTTGCAACTCAGTAGCAGCATTTCCAGTCTTGGCTTCTCCCGTTACGGCCGTTTGTACTGCTGGTAGAGTCACACATGGCAATGAAAGGGTTACCGTTACCCCAACCGCTGGCGCAGGGCTATAACAATTGTTGATGGCATCGTAACAAACAGGATAATAAACGCCACCTACACCCACCGTTCCTGGCAAAAGTACTTTTGTGGAGGCCGATAAGCCCGTGTTTGTGGTATGCCATTCCAAAAGTGAACCTATTGGACACGTGCTTGTCACCAAACCTGTCAAACTTACGGTTGGCAGTGGACATATATTTGTAATTGCCGTTGCTGATAACGTAGGAGCTACCGAACCTGCAGCACAAACACAAGCGTTTATTGACACTGTCACTGAGTCAGACCAGAAGCTAAAACAGCCCGTATTTTTGTCGAAGTACAAAGCGTAATATTTACCTGCAGTAGCTACCGCTGTTGCATTTGTCAGTGTATCACCTGATGAAGCTGGAATTTTTGAAGTACTCCAAACCAAATGCGTACCACTTGGTACAGTACCTGTATTTGTCAACGCATTCAAATTGACCGTTACATTAGGACAGGTATTGGCTGCCGTCGTCGCTGTGATTACAGGAGGTAAAGAACCTGCAGCAGTAGCACCCCTCATGATAAGCTTGAATACTTTGGTATTGCCAATATCTAACGAAGCCAAGTTACCTACAGTAATTCGCACTTCGTCAAAGGTTTGTGTGGTGGTAAATCCAACAATTTGACGTGATGCGCTTAATAGTTCAAGTGAAATTAAGTTTCCTCCGCTCGTTTCTCTAAGCACACCATTCAAGTAAGTCGAAACGGTCGCGGCATTTACGAGGTTTACCCCTATCAACGACGCATTTTCAATATCAAAACCTACAAATTCACCTGCGGCATGTACTGTAGCACCATCTTTAATCGAAATCGATCCGTTGGCTAAAACCCCTGCCGTCAGAATAATTTCGGCAAAGTTTGCACTCGAATTATCGACCACATTCGTTGCATCATTTACGGCACAAAGCAAACAGGCCACTCCTGAAATACCCGTGCGACTTCCACTAATCACCGCAGGATACGTTGGTTGTACAAAGTCCGTTATTGTCGTACAGGTCAATGCAGGTCCAGCGCAAAACGTTTGGAATACCGCACCATAGACCCTTGTTACGCTCAAAACACCTAGTAAGTTACTAATCTCAATCTTCACCTCATCAAACGACGCCGTCGTCACCATACCCACCAACTGCTCGCCTGTGCCTGTCAACAACGCCGAATTTAACGATAACAACGTCCCCGCGCTCGACGTCTCTTGCAACGTCCCGTTCAAGTATGTCTTTATCGTAATCCCTGACAGTAAATTCGCCCCAATCAATCCTGGGTTGGAAATGTTAAACCCTGCAAATGTTCCTGCTGGATAATCTGTCAACTGGTCTTTAACTGCCAATGAACCTACACTTCCCGCCGACACCGCCATCGTGATGGTTGCATAATCCGTGGTATTCGAGCTCACCGCATTGGCGGCATCAGTTACCGAACAACCTAAGCACGCGATGCCAGAAATACCCGTATTCGCACCGCTTATTGACGTTGGGAAAACTGGATTGTTCATCGGTGTTTGGGTGTTACAAACCAATGCTGGCCCAGCGCAATAGCTTTGGAATACCGCACCATAGACCCTTGTCTCACTCAATACACCCAATAAATTACTAATCTCAATCTTCACTTCATCAAACGACGCCGTTGTCACCATCCCTACCAGCTGCTCACCTGTGCCTGTCAACAACGCCGAATTTATAGATAACAACGTCCCCGCACTCGACGTCTCTTGCAACGTCCCGTTCAAGTATGTCTTTATCGTAATGCCTGACAGTAAATTCGCCCCAATCAATCCTGGGTTGGAAATGTTAAACCCTGCAAATGTTCCCGCTGGATAATCTGTCAATTGGTCTTTAACTGCCAATGAACCTACACTTCCCGCCGACACCGCCATCGTAATGGTCGCATAATCCGTCGTGCTTGCGCTTATCGCATTCGAAGCGTCAGTCACCGAACAACCTAAGCACGCGATACCAGAAATACCCGTATTAGCACCGCTTATTGACGTTGGGAAAACTGGATTGTTCATCGGTGTTTGGGTGTTACAAACCAATGCTGGCCCAGCGCAATAGCTTTGGAATACCGCACCATAGACCCTTGTTACGCTCAAAACACCTAGTAAATTACTAATCTCAATCTTCACTTCATCAAACGACGCCGTCGTAACCATACCTACCAACTGCTCACCTGTGCCTGTCAACAACGCCGAATTTATAGATAACAACGTCCCCCCGCTCGACGTCTCTTGCAACGTCCCGTTCAAGTACGTCTTTATCGTAATCCCTGACAATAAATTCGCCCCTACCAATCCTGGGTTGGAGATATTAAACCCTGCAAATGTTCCTGCTGGATAATCTGTCAATTGGTCTTTAACTGCCAATGAACCCACACTACCTGCTGACACCGCCATGGTGATAGTTGCATAATCCGTCGTGCTTGAGCTTATCGCATTCGCGGCATCAGTTACCGAACAACCTACACATGCGATACCTGAGATACCCGTATTCGCACCGCTTATTGACGTTGGGAAAACTGGATTGTTCATCGGGGTTTGGGTGTTACAAACCAATGCTGGCCCAGCGCAGTAGCTTTGGAATACCGCACCATAGACCCTTGTCTCACTCAATACACCTAGTAAATTACTAATCTCAATTTTCACTTCATCAAACGAAGCCGTCGTCACCATACCTACCAACTGCTCGCCTGTGCCTGTCAACAACGCCGAATTTAACGACAACAACGTCCCCGCACTCGACGTCTCTTGCAACGTCCCGTTCAAGTATGTCTTTATCGTAATGCCTGACAGTAAATTCGCCCCAATCAATCCTGGGTTGGAAATGTTAAACCCTGCAAATGTTCCCGCTGGATAATCTGTCAATTGGTCTTTAACTGCCAATGAACCTACACTTCCCGCCGACACCGCCATCGTAATGGTCGCATAATCCGTCGTGCTTGCGCTTATCGCATTCGAAGCGTCAGTCACCGAACAACCTAAGCACGCGATACCAGAAATACCCGTATTAGCACCGCTTATTGACGTTGGGAAAACTGGATTGTTCATCGGTGTTTGGGTGTTACAAACCAATGCTGGCCCAGCGCAATAGCTTTGGAATACCGCACCATAGACCCTTGTTACGCTCAAAACACCTAGTAAATTACTAATCTCAATCTTCACTTCATCAAACGACGCCGTCGTCACCATACCCACCAACTGCTCACCCGTGCCTGTCAACAACGCCGAATTTAACGACAACAACGTCCCCGCGCTCGACGTCTCTTGCAACGTCCCATTCAAGTACGTCTTTATCGTAATGCCTGACAACAAATTCGCCCCAATCAAACCTGGGTTTGAGATATTAAATCCTGCAAATGTTCCTGCTGGATAATCTGTCAATTGGTCTTTAACTGCCAATGAACCTACACTTCCCGCCGACACCGCCATCGTGATGGTTGCATAATCCGTGGTATTCGAGCTCACCGCATTGGCGGCGTCAGTCACCGAACAACCTAAGCACGCGATGCCAGAAATACCCGTATTAGCACCGCTTATTGACGTCGGGAAAACTGGATTATTCATCGGTGTTTGGGTGTTACAAACCAATGCTGGCCCAGCGCAGTAGCTTTGGAAAACAGCACCATAGACCCTTGTCTCACTCAATACACCCAATAAATTGCTAATCTCAATTTTCACTTCATCAAACGACGCCGTCGTAACCATACCTACCAACTGCTCGCCTGTGCCTGTCAACAACGCCGAATTTAAAGACAACAACGTCCCCGCGCTCGACGTCTCTTGCAATGTCCCACCCAAGTACGTCTTTATCGTAATGCCTGATAACAAATTCGCCCCTACCAACCCTGGGTTGGAAATGTTAAACCCTGCAAATGTTCCTGCTGGATAATCTGTCAATTGGTCTTTAACTGCCAATGAACCTACACTTCCCGCCGACACCGCCATCGTAATGGTCGCATAATCCGTCGTGCTTGAGCTCACTGCATTGGCCGCATCAGTCACTGAACAACCTAGACACGCCACACCTGAAATACCTGTATTGACACCACTTATAGCCGTCGGAAAGGCAGGTGTATTCATCGATGTTTGGGTGTTACAATCCAACGCTGCACCTGCACAAAAGTTCTGAAAAACAGCATCATACACCCTTGTTACACTTAAAACACCCAATAAGTTACTGATTTCAATCTTCACCTCATCAAAAGGGGCCGTCGTCACCATACCTACCAGTTGCTGCCCTGCACCTGTTAATAAGATTGAGTTCAAGGACAACAACGTTCCTGAACTAGACGTCTGTTGCAACGTCCCGTTCAAATATGTCTTTATCGTAATCCCTGACAATAAATCCACCCCAATCAAAGCTGGGTTTGAAATGTTAAACCCAGCAAATGTTCCCGCTGGGTAATCTGTCAATTGATCTTTGACTGCCAATGACCCCACACTCCCCGCCGACACCGCCATCGTAATGGTCGCATAATCCGTCGTGCTTGCACTTATCGCATTCGAAGCATCCGTTACCGAACAACCAACACATGCGAGACCTGAGATACCCGTATTGGCACCACTTATTGAAGTTGGATGCGTCGGGTTATTCATCGAAGTTTGGGTATTACAATCCAATGTTGGACCAGCACAAAACTTTTGAATAATAACGTTATAAACACTTGCAGTAAACAAAACCCCCAAAAGCGATTCGTACTCAATTCGTACTTCATCAAACGGTTGAGTAGTGACAAAACCTAAAATAGCATGACCATTACCCGTTAATAGACTAGAGTTGATACCTACCACATCGGTAACCGCATTAAATGTCTCACGAAGTGACCCATTGTTATAGGTATAAATCGTTACTGTAGAAGCGATTGACGCTCCGATAAGCCCTGCCGTCCCCACTTCAAACCCTGCAAATGTCCCCGCAGGGTATTCGTCGGCAGCATCGTTATCTTTAACAATAATCCTACCACCACAACCAATACCCGACAATGCAATAGACGCATTGTCGGTCAAGGTACTGTTCACCACTCTATCCTCATTGCTTACAAACGAAACAATCGGCACGCAACCCCCGAAGGTAGTTCCCGTTGCCGCGATGTTTGTAAATGTACCGTTGACCAGCTCTGTTTGGTCATTACAAGGTGCGCTTGCGATTTGCGCTCGGGTCTCTTGGTAGAGAAATACCAGTGCGACGGCGAGCTTTACCCAAAGCCAATAAAAATGGCTTCGGCTAGTTGTTCCTAGCATAAACGTTTTCATAATTGATAAGAGATTTGATAAGGGGATATAATAGAGATTTCAAAACGGGAAAAAGCAAGCCTTAAATAGGCTTGCCTGCACTCTTGGTTTTCTTGACCACCAGCGGTATGCACAAATTCGGTGGACAACAATCAATTGCTTCGATGATGATAGGACAGCACCCTTCCGCAGGGCAGCTTCCCGCATCGGCACTGATGCTGTATGCTCCTGCCTCCGATAAATTGATGGAATTTCCTGTACCCACTTGCGTCGTTCCCTTAAACCATCGAACGTTGGTGAAGAAACTTGGCACGGTCACCGTAATTTCTTGATTTGAGCAAAGTTTGATTGGGACACTCACACAAGCATGGGCTATATCGTCTTCGAGTAGTGAGTTATTGTTTGGCGTCGAATCGGGATCGTCTTGGTCTGAGGCCGTCACTTCCGCCCGGTTGAAATGTACGCCTTCTGCCAAAACTTGCGTATTGATTGTTAGCTCTACGCTGTCACCTGGTGCGATGCTTGCAATGCTCCACGTCACCACTTGACCTGCTGGCGTGAGTGCTGGCGAAGAACTAAGCCACTTCAAAGCCACTGGAAGCGAGTCTGTTACCACAACGTTTGTCGCTGAGTCTGGCCCATCGTTTTTGACAGTTAGTTTAAATATGGCCGTACTACCTACAGTTGCTTGGGCAGCCGAGATACGTTTTTTGCTCAATGACAAATCCGCAACTTTTCCTGCACAACGCTGCGCAGGACACAGCGTTGCTTTCGTATATTCCACTCCTGTGGCCACATCCGTAAGTGTGTATTGATTGCCGCTAATGTTTACCTCGTTCATCCCTGTTTTAGGGAAATCAGTACTGGTTTGCCAGTTTAAATCAAAACAAGGGTTTGTCAACGCCCCTTTATAATCCATCGAAATACACGAGACGGTCGTCCATGCTTGGGTCACTTGGCGCGCCGTTGGCGTTCCTGTGGGGATGTATTTTACATTGAGTGACACCACACCACTGGTCGCATTTTCGGTACTTCCTGTCAAATTCTGGGCCGTGTAGCGGTTGTCAGATGCGGGAGCAACAGATGAAAAAGCTTCTTGCGAAACAATTTGTGGGTTTGTCAAAAGGGTTGCGTTGTAATTGAAGCGGTAATTGGCATCTCCCATCAAGAAAGCACTTTCGGCATCCG
This sequence comes from Runella sp. SP2, assembly GCF_003711225.1. Lineage (NCBI taxonomy): Bacteria > Pseudomonadati > Bacteroidota > Cytophagia > Cytophagales > Spirosomataceae > Runella > Runella sp. SP2. Next base: position 4,454,001 of record NZ_CP031030.1, read on the forward strand.
CAGCGCGTACTTCCACCCTCAATACTAATTTTTTGGTTTCACAATCAAAGCTTTTTACCGATAACCGTACGCCGAATTTGGCCTTACTTGCCTGACAAAACTGATCAGCACACACGGTTAGGTTTTCAAAAACCTTGGCTGAGGCCACATTTTTAGTTGTGTAGGCAAAAGGGGTAGCAGTTGTTACGATTACCTCGTTCATACCCGTTCTTGGAAAATCTGTATCTTTTTGCCACGCAAGTGTGTAGCAACCTGTTATGGCAAGGACATCAAACGACAAACAGCTCACCGTTGTCCAGTCAGTTGTTACTTGCCTTGCTCCTGCCCTGCCTGCAAAAATGGTATTTAGAGAAACTATACCATTTGTAGCCCCCGCCGTACTTCCTTCTAGGTTCTGAGATTGGTAGGCAATTTGGCTAGCGGGTGCATTTCCTGAGAAATTTTCTTCGCTTACAATCGTGGGGTTGGCCAATTGTTGGGTACTATACCGAAAACGATAATTCGCATCTCCCATTAGGAATGTACTATCGGCGTTATTGGCCTTAACTTGGACTTGCACTACCATTTTTTTGGTAACGCAATCAAATGATTTGAGACTCAATCGCACTGCAAAAGAGCCTTTTTGGGCATGGGTCGCAATCGACACCAATAGCAAGCCAACGGCTGCCAACAGTCGTACAAATTGTTTCATCGGAAAAGGGGTATTTGTAATGGAAGATGTAAACGATAAGCAGGTAGTGCTCACACCACGAGCAACCGTTCTGAGGAAGAGTCTAGAAAATAAAACACCTTGTTTCGCAGCTTCTCGGAGCCTTGAAAATGACGAATAATCGCCTGATAGTGATGATTTTGGGACAAAAAGTTCCCTATCACCATTTTTGCAGTATCTTTGCATGGTGTTAACCTGTTTTTGGGGTTCAACCAACGAAGGAGGAGAAAGAAGGCTTGATTACTTTGGTCGGTACTAAGGATTCTTTCCCTCCTGTTTTGATATTTTTATTATACTTCTCTGCTACATTGTCATTTTTTTCTTTAAAAAACCTATTTGTATATATCCCAAAAGAGTCCAACAAATCGGTTTTATTTTTAGTTATCGAGCATCAATTTTGAGGCCAAGCAACCTGCAAAAAAAATGTGCTTTTTTTTTACATAGCCAATTCACACTTTGGCATAGGTTAATTCAAAAAATATACTGATGAATTGAACAATACTGCGTATATTTTTTTTCTTCACCCTCTCCTACCCAAAAAACTACACGAAACACCAATATCTCATATACCAATGTTCTATTTTGATATATAAACTACAATTTTGAATACCAATAACTACAAACATATACTAATAACTAGCACGCTTTTTGTTATACAAAAACCAACTGCCTCAATCATCCATTGACTGATTGATTGGCTTAGGTATTTACATAAATTTACTTTTCCGTTCGTTATGAATAGTCTGACCCCTGTTATTGCAATTGCTGATATAACCCTTGCAAATCAAGTGAAGGAGTTTGTTGTACAACTTCCTTTTATGCAACCTCCCATTGTCTGTCAATCAGGCACCCAACTGTTGGGCATTCTAAATACCCAAGATGCCAATATCCTTTTTTGGGGGGCTGATTTCACCGACATACCAGGGTTTGATTTGTTTCAACTCCAAACAAATCTTCCACCCGTTATTGTTGTGAGTCATTCCAAAGAGATGGCCCTAGCAGCCTTTGATGTAGGCGCGCTCGACTACTTGGTCTCACCGCTGATTCCGCTGCGCTTTCAAAAAGCTTGTTATCGGGCTTTACACGTAATGAGTCACGCCAGTAATTTGACGTTAGCGGACAAAATCATGGTAAAAATTGGGCGAAAAATACACGCTATTCTTTTTGAAGAAATCCTGTTTATTGAAGCCTATGGCATGTATTCAAAAATCTGCAAAACAAACGGCAAAGTACTGGTAATCAACGATGTAATTACCCGTCTTGAACACCAGCTACCTTCCAAAATTTTTACTCGGGTACACAAATCCTACATTGTTAATATTCAGAAGATAACAAGTTTTGATAAGAAAAATCTTTACATCGACGACAAAGCCATTGAGATAGGCGTTACTTACAAACTCCGCCTAAATAGTTGGCTCAAGTTATTGGACAAAGAATAAAAAAACGGCATCCAGCTTACTTTGTCGTAAGTTGGATGCCGCCATAATGCTTAAAGTAGGGTATTGAATTTAGGAGAGCCTAAATTGAAGGTATGTTTTGGCCAAAAGTGCTATTTTCTGAAAATCTGGCACCCGAATCCGCTCTTCTTGAATGCGAGAGGCAGACGTTTCTTTAATTTTATTAAACAAGGTCAAATAATAGACATAGGCTAAATAAACCCCCATACGAGCACTACGTGGCAGCTGTTGAATGGCAATGTTAGCCGCATCAAAATCGGCCTGAATATCGGCTTCGATTTTTCGCTTGGCTTCTTTGGAAAACAAACGAAAATCGACTTCTGGGAAATATACCCGCCCACGATCGACAAAATCGCTTTTCAAATCGCGCAAGAAATTCACTTTCTGAAACGCCGCGCCCAATCTCCTTGCACCTTCTTTGAGGTGATCAAACATCTTGCTATCGCCTTCACAAAATACCCTCAAACACATCAACCCGACCACTTCCGCCGAGCCATAAATGTATTCGTCGTACAGATTTCTATTGTATTCCAAGGGAGCCAAATCCATTTCCATGCTGTGCAAAAACGCATCAATCAAATCACGTTCGATTTGGTATTCATTCACCACCAACTGAAACGCGTGAAGCACGGGGTTGAGACTGATACGCTGCTCAATTGCCTCATACGTATCGTAACGAAATTTGTCTAACAAAAACTTTTTATCGTGGTCATGGAACGTATCCACAATCTCGTCGGCGTATCGAACAAAACCATAAATGGCGTAGATGGGCAAATGAAACTTCGCATCTAACGTCTTGATACCCAACGTAAAAGAAGTACTGTAGCGCTCCGTGATAAGCTTGCTACATTCCAAGGCTGTCTGATTAAATAACTGTATCATGGAGAATGGTTTGGTTTCTTTATGCTTTCTCAACTTCATCGGCGACTACTAGGCCCGAAATCAACGACGGCGGTACGCCTGGCCCAGGTACTGTAAGTTGTCCTGTATAAAACAAATTAGCTACCTTTTTGTTTTTAAGGGTTGGCTTTAAAAATGCCGTTTGCATCAGTGTATTTGCTAAACCATAGGCATTCCCCTTAAACGCGTTGTAATCCGACATAAAATCGCGGTGGGCGTAGGTACGTTTATAGACCACATGCGAACGAATATCTTCCCCGACGTATGTCTCCAGACGTTCCATCACTACGTTGAAATACCGTTCGCGAATTTCGTCCGAGTCGTCCTTTAAATCAGGTGCAACAGGAATCAACAAAAACAAATTTTCGCAGCCCTCAGGTGCCACCGAAGGGTCGGTTTTGGACGGTGCCGATGCGTAAAACAAGGGCTTACTGGGCCACTGTGGTTTGGTATATATTTCGTGGGCGTGCAGCTTGAAATCTTCGTCAAAAAATAGATTGTGGTGCTGTAGTTTTGGGATACGTTTATTAACACCCAAATAGTACAACAACGACGATGGCGCAAGGGTACGTTTGTCCCAATACGTATCCGAATAATTGCGGTACTGCCCCAGCAATTTTGTATCAACATGATGATAATCAGCCCCTGCCACCACCACGTCGGCGTCGAACGTACCCGTCTCGGTCACTACTTGTTTGGCTACCCCTCCCACTACGTCGATGCGAGTCACGTTTTGATTGAGCAAGATTTTTACCCCTTTTTCTTCCGCCAGCGCCACCATTCCTTTCACAATCTCGTGCATTCCCCCCATCGGATACCACGTCCCCATCGAAATTTCGGCGTAGTTCATCAGGCTGTACATGGCAGGCGTATTCTCAGGCGTTGCTCCCAAAAATAAAATGGGAAACTCCATCAATTGCAGCAGTTTTGGATCCGAAAAATACTTACGGATGTGCCCAGCAAAAGTCTGAAGCACGTCCATTCGGCCCAAATCGTAAAGGAGTTTTAGGCTCACAAACTCCCAAATACTCCGACTGGGCTTCCAAACGAATTTGTTCATACCCACGTCGTATTTGTACGCCGCTTGTTCCAAAAACGCCTCCAAACGCTGCCCGCTGCCAGGCTCTATTTGCTCAAAAAGTTGTTTTAATTTATCGATTCCCGCAGGAATATCGACGGCCGAAGTGGCATCAAAAATAACGGCATACGAGGGGTCTAGCCGCACAAGTTGGTAGTAATCAGAGGGCTTTTTGCCAAATTTTCCAAAATACGTCTCAAACACGTCGGGCATCCAGTACCAGCTGGGGCCCATGTCAAACGTAAAACCTTTTTCACGAAAAACCCGTGCCCGCCCACCAGGCACGGAGTTTTTCTCTAAAATGGTTACCTCAAATCCTTTATTAGCAAGGCTAGTGGCGGCCGAAAGCCCCGCAAAACCTGCTCCGATGACGATTACTTTTTTCAACGTATAAATTGTTCTTCCGTGATGAATGTAGTAACTAAACTCGTAAACCCCATCAACGGTTTTAGAATATACGCAAAAAAGTTAAAAATTACGGTTTGACCACGACCCCGTCTTTCATTACGAAAGTCACGTTTTGAAGCGTTTTGATGTTTTGAAGGGGGTTTTCATCAGTAGCAATGATATCGGCGTATTTGCCTTTGCTAATGCTACCCATGTTGGCTTCTTCGCCCAAAATCTGCGCGGGTACGATGGTCGCCGACTTAATGGCTTCCATTGGCGGCATTCCTACTTCGGTCATGTACTCAAACTCTTTGGCGTTTTTTCCGTGGGCAAATACCCCCGCATCGGTTCCGAAGGCGATTTTTACGCCTGCTTTATAGGCTTTTTCAAATGTTTTCTGAATCAACGGCCCGATTTCCAACGCTTTGGCGCGAACAAACGGGTGGAAATACCCAATGATTTTGGCAGAATCGGCCGCCGAACGTCCCGCAATGATGGTAGGTACGTAATAGGCACCCGTTTTTTTGAAAATCTCAATAGCCTCATCGTCCATGTACGTTCCGTGTTCGATGGTCGTCACGCCCGCGCGCAACGCCCGCTTCATCCCTTCGGCACCGTGGGCATGCGCAGCTACGTGGAAGCCGTAATCTTTGGCCGTAGAAACGATGGCCGATACTTCATCGTCGGTAAACTGAGGCGCTTTTCCACTCTTGGCAATGCTCAACACCCCACCCGTGGCGGTGATTTTGATGCAATCGGCTCCGTCTTTGTAGCGTTGACGCACGGCTTTGCGGCCAGCTTCGGGCGAGTCCACGACGCCATCGGTCATTTTTTCGGGAGCGGTAAAGTGGTTGCCTAAACCGTTGGTAGGGTCACCGTGGCCCCCCGTTGTTGCGAGGGTTTGGCCTGCCGTAAAAATGCGCGGCCCCACGACCAAGCCTTTGTTGATGGCGTTGCGCAGTGAAATATTGACGCCACTTCCGCCCAAATCGCGCACGGCGGTAAAGCCCGCCATCAGGTTGATGTAGGCGTATTTTTGGGCTTCAAACGCAATGTCAGCGGGCGTATAACTGACGCGTTTGGCAAACTGGTCGCGGCTAGTTTCGCTTTCGATGTGCACGTGCATGTCGGTCAAGCCTGGCAAAACGGTTTTGTTTTTTAGGTCAATCACTTTGTCGGTACCTTGGCCTTTGGTATAGCCTTTTTCCACGGCTGTGATTCGGTTTTTCTCCACCACAATCGTCATTTGGTCTTGGGCGGCGTCTGCTAAGCCGTCGATAAGTTTTCCGCAGTGGATGAGGGTACGCTGGGCGTACAATGAAGAGGAAGCAGCGAGCGCCATGGCCCCCGCAAGAAGATAGATTTTTTTCATTGGGATTTGGTCTTTGTTTGAAAAGGCAGCTCAAAGAAAACAAACTGTGACGACATCTCCACAGAAAATTTTGACAAAGCCGCCATCTATGTTATTTTATTGTTAATGTGGATTGAATCGTCTCACCCGCAGAAAGCCGCTGAAGAATTCCACCGCAGATTGGCGCTGAAAAAAGCTTACATCAGCGGGCATCTGCGGCTTTCAATCTGCGCCAATCTGCGGGTATTGTCCCTGTAACCAAATCATTGGTCGTTGATTTATTGACGCAAATCTCACCCATTTATCCCCACGACAAGCCCGAAGGTGTTGCCATTCTCAGCAACACGCTCATCGCAGTTTCTAACGACGATGATTTTGGGGTGGTGGACAACGGGCAAAATAGCTTCACCACGAAGATTTTACCTGCCACAAGAAAAGTGGACAAGAATCGTATCTATTTCATCAAGTTATCAACGCCGTTGAAGTAAGCATAATTCAGCATACAAAAACGAGGCGCTTCGATGGAAGCGCCTCGTTTTTGTATTCTAAATTCTCACTCCGCCCGCACAATGTACTCAGGCTTCACGGTCTCGAATTGGTTGAGACGCAGCCACAGTTGGGCGAGCACAACCACGTCTTCTTTGCAGTAGCGCCGAATGCGGTCGAGGTCTTTTTCGGCATAATACACCCGCGTCACATCTTCACCGCTGATGTCTGACTTACTGCTCGGAATTCCAAACAGCGCTGCCAGCAAGTCCAACTGAGCAAAGCTTTTGTAGTCGCCGTAACGCCACATGTCGAGTGTGTCTTGGTGAAGGATTTCCCACGGCTTTTTGCCCGAAAGTTGGAGTGATTCGGGCAGTGTAATGCCGTTGACTAGCATCCGTCGGCAAATGTAGGGGAAGTCAAACTCTTTGCCGTTGTGGGCGCAGAGAATGAGCTGGTTTTGGGGGTATTTTTCGAGCAATTCCTTAAACTCCAGCAGCAAAGCCCGCTCGTCGTCGCCCGCGAGGGATTTTACTTTAAAACGCGGCTGCTCATCGGTGGTATTCCAATACAGCGCCCCAACTCCGATGCAAATGATTTTGCCAAACTCCGCATAAATCGCCGCCCGACGGTAAAACAAGTCGAACGGAGCCACGTGGTCATCGTTGCGAATATTGGCGGCTTTGCGTTCCCACTGCTCCTGCATTCGTTCGTCAAGCTGGTCAAATGAAGCTTTCGACGAAACCGTTTCGATGTCGATAAAAAGTACGTTTTTAGCTTTTTTGCGGAGATCCATGGCTGTGAAGTTTAAGGAATAAACTATTATTTCGGGAAACGCATTCGGTAATCTACCTTCACTGCGCCTTTGGTAATATCAGCCAAGCGTTTTTTGAGCATTTGTCGCTTGAGCATCGGCAAATAATCCGTAAACAATTTACCTTCTAGGTGGTCGTATTCGTGTTGAATGATACGAGCCGCCATGCCATCGTATTCTTCGATGTGTTCGTTCCACTCAGGGTCACGGTATTTAATTTTGAGTTTTTCGGGACGATATACATCCGCCCGAATTCCTGGAATACTCAAACAACCCTCTTCAAACGCCCATTCATCGCCCGTTTCTTCCAAAATTTGGGGATTGATAAACACCTTTTTGAATCCTTCCAAACTTGGGTCTTTGTCCTCTTCTTCTTCGTCCTCGTTGAGAATAGTACCATCTACGACAAACACGCGAATACTTTGTCCTACTTGTGGCGCAGCCAACCCAATGCCCGACGATTCGTACATGGTTTCGTACATATTAGCTACAAATTCGGCCAAGTTGATTTCGTCTTTTTCAATGGGTCGAGCCACTTTACGCAAAACGGGATCGCCGTATGCTACGATGGGAAATATCATGGAAATTATTTTTTCGTGGTTAAATACGATTGTAAGATGATGGTCGCGCTCATTTTATCGATGTTGGATTTATCCTGACGGTCACTTTTTTTGGTTCCCATCGAAATCATCGTTTGGAGTGCCATACTGCTGGTAAAACGCTCGTCGTGTTCGTAAACGGGTGTTTCGGGAAACGCTTTTTTGAGTTGTTTAATAAACCCTTTCACGTGCGGCGTGTTGTTGGTATCGGTATTATCCAATTTTCGGGGCATTCCTACCACAAACGCTTCAACGGCTTCCGTGGTGGTGTAACGCTTCAAAAAGTCGATTAATTCGTGCGAACGAACCGTATCAAGCGCCGTCGCAATGATTTGCAAAGGGTCTGTCACGGCGATTCCTGTCCGTTTTGTACCATAATCAATCGCAATGATTCGCGCCATTTGTTCGTTATTTCATCGTTTAAACCTTATAGGTTTTGAAAACCTGTAAGGTTTACGTAATTAATTAAGTTGCAAATATAGCAGAAAATTCGTCAGCCTCTTTGGGGAAAAATGTTGAAAAACCACCTCAACGAAATGACATTTTGGCAGAACTGGAGCGCTCGCATTATTATTTTATAGAAAAAAGCGTTCCCCAAACAATGTCTTGTTAAATATTGTTAAAAGTTAGAAATTGGGGCACGGAATGCTTTTAAAACGCGTTATCTCGGTACTTTTTTACAAGCAATCACTCAAAAAACCATAACCAAAAGCTCATAAAAGTCATGAATCAGAATTGGAAATCATTGGCATTGGTTGGACTTATTTCAAGTGCAGCGACCATCGGAGGTTACAAGCTTATTGGAGGTCTTGACGATACCAAAGACGTTATTTTCAAAGAAGCTGACAGCCCATTAGCTCGCTTCACTTCGGCTCCTCCTGCGGGAGCAGCCGTTGATTTTACTTACGCTGCTGAAATATCAACGCCAGCGGTAGTTCACATCAAAGCATCAGCCATGCGCCAGGCCCAGCAAAGAGGCATGGATTTATTCGATTTCTTCGGGGAAGACTTTGGTTTCCGCCGTGGCGGGCCTCAAAAGCAAGAGTCATCAGGCTCGGGAGTCATCGTTAGCGCCGACGGGTTTATTGTCACTAACAACCACGTCGTAGAAGGTGCCGAAGAACTCGAAGTAGTAATGTCGAACAAGCGCACTTACAAAGCCAAAGTAATCGGCACAGACCCTTCTACGGACATTGCGGTCATTCAAATCCCTGCCAAAGACCTACCTTCGCTCGCGTTTGGTAACTCCGACGCCATCAAAGTAGGTGAATGGGTAGTGGCCGTAGGAAACCCTTTCAACTTGGAATCGACCGTGACAGCGGGGATTGTAAGTGCCAAAGGTCGTGGAATTGGAATTTTGAACCAACGCCAATCAGCCAACCGCCAAGGCGGAGACACGCCTCTTGAGTCGTTTATTCAGACAGATGCCGTTGTTAACCCTGGTAACTCAGGAGGCGCGTTGGTAAACTTGAAAGGGGAATTAGTGGGTATCAACACCGCCATCGCCAGCCCAACAGGTAGCTACGCAGGCTATGCCTTTGCCGTACCTGCTAGTTTGGTGAAGAAAGTGTCAAGCGATATTATTAAATTCGGTGGCGTTCAACGTGGATACATTGGTATCATACCTGAAGAACTCGACAGCAAAAAAGCTGATCAGTACGACGTGAAGGTAGCAACAGGTATCTACGTGCAAGGTTTTGGTGAAGGTAGCAGCGCGGCCAAAGATGCAGGCTTGAAAGTAGGTGATGTTATCACCAAAGTCGATGGTATTGAGGTGGACTCTGACCCTAAATTCCGCGAGCTTGTAGCTCGTAAACGCCCAGGAGAAGCTGTCAATTTGACTGTCAACCGCAACGGGTCAGTAAAAGATTATAGTGTTGTATTACGTAACCGCGAAGGTGGCAAAGAAATCATCAAAACGGACGAAGCAGATGTAGCCCTTGGTTCACTTGGGGCTCAGTTTGGAGACCTCAATCAACGTGAAGTACAACGTCTTCAACGTGCCAACATCAGTGGAGGTGTAAAAGTAACAGCCATGCAAGGCGGAAAACTTGCCCGAGTAGGCGTAGAAGAAGGTTTTGTGATTACGAAAGTCAACGATAAGCCAGTCCGTTCGGTGAAAGAGCTTAAAGCAGCTTTGGCAGGAAAGAGTGGTGGTCGCGTTCAGATGGAAGGTTTGTACCTCGATTATCCCGAAGACGTTTATTCGTTTGGATTTAATTTGTAATCTTTGATTTATAACTTAAAGGGTTAGGGCTTTCCAAGTCCTAACCCTTTGTTTTTTTCAGAGGTTTAGTTATTATTGCTTGTTCTCCTAACCATCTTCTACCATGACAACCGCGATTATCATCACCATTTGTCTCTTAATCTTAGCTGCTTATATATTTGATATTACCTCTTCAAAAACCAAAATACCATCTGTTATTTTATTGCTCCTTATGGGTTGGGGAGTGCGCCAGCTTTCGATGTCAACGGGGCTTTTTATTCCAAATCTCACCCCTGTACTGCCAATTTTGGGAACTATTGGACTCATCCTTATTGTCTTAGAAGGCTCCCTGGAATTACAACTCAATGGTTCAAAACTTGGATCTGTCAAAGAATCGTTCATGGTGGCACTACTTCCTATGGTAGTTTTAGCCATCGGAGCGACTGCTGCTTTTGTCTATTGGGGGGGAACATCTTTTAAAGATACACTATTAAACGTACTTCCATTATGCGTCATCAGTAGCGCCATTGCCATTCCGAGCGTCAAAAATTTACCAAATACCCAAAAAGAATTTGTCATTTATGAAAGCAGTCTTTCTGACATTTTGGGCGTGGTATTTTTTAATTTTGTGGCCTTCAACGAAACCTTCGGCTTTAGCTCACTTACCCAATTTGTTGGTCAGTTGCTGGCTATTATTCTCATTTCATTTGTGGCTACGGGCGCACTGTCGTACTTATTGAGTAAAATCGACCACCATATTAAGTTTGCGCCCATTATTCTGCTCATTATTTTGATTTATAATGTCTCAAAAGTCTATCACCTTCCTGCCCTGATTTTTATTCTTATTTTTGGGTTGTTTCTGGGAAATTTAGACGAAATCAAGCGATTTGGCTGGATAGAGAAGCTTAAACCCAACGTCCTTGACCGTGAAGTGGCGAAGTTCAAAGAAATTGTCATCGAAGCGACGTTCGTGATTCGGGTTTTATTCTTTTTATTGTTTGGTTACCTGATGGAAAGTGCCGAGATTTTTAACCCTAATACATTTGTGTGGGCAGTTGGTATTGTAGCGGGGATTTTTGTCGCCCGAGCTGCTGCCCTAAAAATATACGGCCTACCCCTTTCGCCGTTGGTGTTCGTTGCGCCACGTGGTTTGATCACCATTCTTCTTTTTTTAAGCATCCCTGCCACGCAAATGATTCCTTTAATCAACAAATCTCTGATTATTCAAATCATTATTCTCACTGCCCTCATCATGATGGCAGGCTTGATGTTCAACAAAAAAGGAGAGCAGGAAAAAGATACTCTTTAAGTGTCGAGGGTTGAATGGAGAATGTCAAACGTGCTGAGGGTTGCTCACAACCCGAATTTTGGTTCTACTCAGGGAAAGGTTGTCAAATTGACAACCTTTCCCTATTTTTGTAACACTATGAGAATCATTGCCAAACGTACTTTGAGGGATTTTTGGGAATTAAATCCTGACTCAGAAAATTCATTATTAGAATGGCATGATGTTGTTACAAGTATAGTATGGCACACTCCCAATGATGTAAAATCAACATTTGGGAATGCGAGTATCATTGATAAAAATCGCGTTATTTTCAATATCAAAGGCAACGATTACCGACTTATTACTCATATCGATTACGTCTTTGGAATCGTATTCATACTGTGGGTAGGAACGCACGCAGCCTATGATAGAATTGATGCAAAAAAAATTGAATTTAAACGAAAGTCTCAACCATGATAAAACCGATAAAGACAGAAGAGCAGTACGAGGAGGCACTTGAGCGTGTTTATCATTTACTTCAAACTGAGCCACAACCTCAAACCGAAAAAGGCGATGAATTGGAGTTATTGGTAACTCTTATTGAGTCGTATGAAGCTATATATTACCCTATGAGTGCTTCCGACCCCGTAGCCTATTTAAAAAATAAGATGGCTCAAAATGGACTCAAACAAATAGATCTGATTCCGTTTATTGGGGATAAAGCTATGGTTTCTAAGGTATTAAATAAAAAAAGAGAATTAACTCTTTCAATGATTAAGCGTTTGAGTAAAGGACTAAATATCCCTGCTACTCGCTTAATTGGGCATTAAAAAGAATGTCAAACGTGCAGAGGGCTGCTCACAACCCGAATTTTGGTTCTGCATTTTGGGATTATACGTCGGGGTGTAAGCACCCCGACGCACACAACACACGCAATACAGTCGGGTTTTGAGAAACCCGTCCTCACGTTCTAAACGCTTGCACCTACGCGCTCCAAAAGTTTCTTAGTGGCTTTGATTCCGTCGTATTCTGACGTTACATTTCCTTCGTATTCGATACCCACAATGCCACGGAAACCTGCGTCTTTCACAATTTTGAGAAGTTTGGCGTAATCCATTTTCGCTTCGTTGCCATTGGCATCAAAATCATTGGTTTTGGCACTTACCCCTTTGGCAAATGGCATCAATTCTTTTACCCCCAAATAACGGTCGTATTCTTCAGTGCAGCTTCCACCCCACTCGCCACCTGTACTACGCTTAATGCAGAAGTTACCAAAATCAGGAAGAGTCCCTACGTTTTTCATGTTTACTTGCTTCATTACTCCCGACAACCACTTACCATCGGATGAAAAACCTCCGTGGTTTTCTACGATTACGTTGATGCCCACAGGAGCAGCAAATTCGCCCAATTTACCCAATCCGTCAACCGCAGCTTTGGCTACCTCCTCCGCCGTACCACGGCCAAACGAGTTTACCCGAATGGTCTTACAACCCAAGTATTTGGCACATTCTACCCATTTTTTATGGTTGTCAACGGCCTTATTGCGGGTTGCATCATCCGTTTCGGCTAAGCCGCCCTCGCCATCAATCATAATGAGGTGGTTTTTGATGTCGTTGTCTTTACAACGCATCAAAAGCTCATTCAAGTAAGCCGTATCTTTGGCTTTGTCTTTAAACATCTGATTGACGTACTCCACAATTCCAATTCCGAACTCCTTGCGAGCCACGACTGGAAAGTCTAAGTTGGTCAGTTTTTTTTCGTTGAAAATGGTTTTGTGCAACGACCACTCGGCCAATGAAATCTCAAACCATAGTTTTTTCTGGGGCTCAAAGGCCAACACTTCAGGAGCAAGCGCTGCAGCCCCTGCCACAGCCCCTAGTTGCTTGATAAACGAGCGACGATTGTTCATTTAATTGGTTTAAAAGGGTTTGTACTAATTTATACGTACCCATTGAAGTTGACACCAAAATCATCACACTTCAATGGGTTTTTATTTTACTCTTCAAAAGGCAATCGTGGAAGTATTTTTACTTCTTCCCAACGTACCGCTCAAAAAACTCATAAATCCGCAACATACGGTCGATACGCTGACGAGGATTTCCACTGCGGCTCAATTCGTGCGTTCCGCCTGGCATACGTACGTACTCCACCTCTTTCCCCATGATTTTCAACGACTTGTACATCATTTCACTTTGAATCACGCCCGTGCGTAAGTCGTTTTCACCGTGTTTAATCAGAAATGGGGTTTTGATTTTATCCACAAACGTATAAGGTGAATTCGCATCCATCGAAGCCTTCGTTTCAGCTTCCCACGGATAACCTCCGAAATAATTAGGCACCAAACGCCACGCGTTTCCTTCGCCCATAAAAGTCGTCAAATCATACACACCGCGCTGGGCAAAAGCCGCCTTAAAACGGTGGTCGTGTGCAATAATCCACGCCGTCAAATAACCCGCATACGACCCGCCCGTAATCACCTGACGCGCCGTGTCGGCCCATGATTCTTTGGCCGCTTCCGAACAAGCACGCAATACGTCTTCCGCAGGGCCTGTTCCCCAATCACGGTAGTTGGCTCGCATAAACTCTACGCCGTAGCCTCCCGAACCGCGTGGATTGGCATAAACAACCCCGTAACCTTGGGCGCAGAAATACTGGAACTCATGCCACATAGAGCCTTCGCCTGGCCCCCACATGGCGGTTGGGCCACCGTGCATATTCAGCAATAACGGATATTTTTTACCCGCTTCCACCACCGTTGGCTTCATGATCCAGTACTCCACGGTCTGGCCTTTTGAGTTCGTAAACGTGTGTTTGGTAGGAATACTCAACGCTTTTTTGGCTACCCAATCGTTGTGCGACGACAACTTCTGCGCATTTTTCATCAACACATCGGCCCGATACAACTCCGATGGGTTTGAGATTTCGGTTTTGGCAAAAACTACTTGATTGGGCTGTACGTCAAAATCGGTTACTCCTGTGTCATAGTCAGAAAGTTGCTCTACTTTTTCTACTGTAGGCACTGCACGGTACAACGGCGCGCCTCCGTTTGACGAAGCGGTAAAGTAAACATACTCGACTTTGCCTACTTCTTTTTTATTTTTGGGGAATGTCAATGTCACCCATTTCAAATTGCCTGGCGAACGGTCGAAGGGATTAATATTATAGGTAGCGCCCGCATTTTTTAAGTTCAAAAAGCCTAAATGAAATTGGTCAAGCGTACCTGATTTTATGGCTGCTTGCGACGTTGTAAACGCCAACCACTGTCCATCGGGCGAAGGCGTAGGCTGCCCAAAACTACGTGCTTTGTCGGCCAAAACCGTACGCACCCCAATTCCATCGGCGTTCATTACACAGATACGGCTAGCCAAGTCACGGTCGGGATGAACAAGACTATCGGCGCGTGTTGAAAACCAAATTTGCTTTCCATCGCCCGACCAAGCCCCTGAACCATAAGAATAAAACCCTTTGGTCAAAGGCTGTGGCTTAGCTCCTTCTTTTACGTCAATCACCAACAAATGCGAAAAGCTCAATTCCTGCCCCGCCGAGGCTTCGCCTTGGAAATTGAGACGGTTGATTACTTTCGCTTTTTTATCCTCCACATCTTTGTCAAGATAGGCCCTGATTTCCTCAATCGTCCCGTCAGGGTTAGGTTTGGCGGTGTTTTTTTTGAGTTGTTCATTTTTCAAAAAACCTGCTTTTTCCAAACTCCATGCAGGCCCACCTTTTGATGGGTTCAAAATCGAATCCGTCATCAAAGTCGCAAAGCTTACCGAGGTCGAGAATAAAATTTTAGAACCGTCGGGCGAAAACTGCGGCCCACCTGCGCCGTGCTTGTAGTCAGTCAACTGCCACGCTTCCCCTCCATCCAAAGGCATCACAAAAATTTGAGACTTTCCTTTCACGCTGCGGGAAAAAGCAATGCTTTTGCCATCGGGGCTCCAAACGGGACCAACGGCACTTTCGCTGCCACGCGTGAGGGCACGAGGGGCTGTTTTCCCATCTGCATCCGCCAGCCAAATGTGCAATTTGTAGTCATAATCGCTGCCATCGGCGTTGGGTTCAATGGTATTTACGTTGTAAACGATACGTTTTCCATCGGGCGAAATCGCGACGTTGCCCAGTTGTTTGATGCGAGTGAGGTCAGACGCGACCACTTTTTCTTTGGTTTGGGCTATGCTCCCAAACGATAAACTTATGAAAACAGCGCAATGCAGAAAGGCGCTTGTTAGGTTAGTAAAAAAACGCATAATGAAGAGTTTGTTGATTTTTGTCCGAAAGTACAGACTTTTGAAGACTTATAAAAAATTGACAAAAATCCGTTTCAGGTTGTAGATACCTTGCTACCCGTTATTTTTGCGGTCTAAAATCATTTTCAGATGCGAAACGTAAAAGTAGGTTTGGTGCAAATGAGCTGTACCGCCGATGTCAACGATAATTTAGCAAAAGCCATCGCCAAAACCCGCGAGGCCGCTGCGCAAGGTGCTCAAATTGTTTGCCTTCAAGAGTTATTTAAGTCGCTCTATTTCTGTGACGTAGAAGACCACGCCAATTTTAGCCTCGGCGAAGCCATCCCAGGACCTACCACCGACGTTCTTAGCGATTTAGCCAAAGAGCTCGGTATTGTCATTATCGCTTCCTTATTTGAAAAACGCGCCCCAGGCTTGTACCACAACACCACGGCCGTTTTGGATGCCGACGGAAGTTACTTGGGAAAATACCGCAAAATGCACATTCCCGACGACCCAGGCTACTACGAGAAGTTCTATTTTACCCCAGGGGATTTGGGCTACAAAGTGTTTCAAACCAAATTTGGGAAATTGGGCGTGCTTATTTGTTGGGACCAATGGTACCCCGAAGCAGCCCGTATCACGAGTTTGATGGGGGCGGAAATTTTGTTTTACCCAACGGCCATTGGCTGGGATGTCAACGAACAAGACCCTGCCATTAGCCAAGAACAATACAACGCTTGGCAGACCATTCAACGCAGCCACTCCGTTGCGAACGGCGTGTATGTAGTGTCGGTTAATCGCGTAGGGCGCGAAGCTGATCAGCAATTTTGGGGAGGTTCGTTTGTTTCCAATCCTTTCGGAAGTCTGATGTATTTGGCTTCTCACGACCAAGAAGAAACGAAAGTAATTGAACTCGATTTGGACAAAACGGAGTATTATCGCACTACGTGGCCTTACCTCCGCGACC
This sequence comes from Runella sp. SP2, assembly GCF_003711225.1. Taxonomy (NCBI): domain Bacteria; kingdom Pseudomonadati; phylum Bacteroidota; class Cytophagia; order Cytophagales; family Spirosomataceae; genus Runella; species Runella sp. SP2. The sequence goes on from NZ_CP031030.1 coordinate 4,470,451, forward strand.
GCCGCATCGACAGCTACCAGCCAATCACGAAGCGCTTGATTGACGAGTAATCAGTACATTATTTAGCATAGGCAGTTTTCAGGAACTGCCTATGCTCCCTTTTTCTCAAAACTCACTCCTTCCTAGATTTCGGCATCTACTTCGCCTTTCCCTTCTAATTCGTAAAACAAATCCTGATTTTCACAAAACAAACGCTTGGATTCATAAAATAGAGCTTCTTAATCTCCCGAAGTTTATTTACATTGAGAGGTATAATCCTAAGCCTCATGAAGCCGTTTCTTACTAGCTCTATTTACTATACACTGGTGAGTATTTTATTTATTACCTATCTCTCACCAAAGGTATTTTCCCAAAATATTCCCGACCCCAACTTTGCCGCAGCCATCCGAGCCGCCTGCCCTACTTGCATTGATGGAGCTAATAATTTATTGCCTCCTGCAAAGACCCTAACAAGCCTTGACGTATCAAATAAAAATATTTCTAACTTAACAGGGATTGGAGGGTTTACGGCATTAACTCAAATTAATTGTATGCAAAATCAATTAACGAGTTTACCTACCTTGCCCAATACTTTATTGGATTTGCAGTGCAATAATAATCTTTTGACAACTTTACCTTCTTTGCCTGCAAATTTAAATCGTTTAATTTGTACTGATAATCAACTTACAAGTCTCCCTTCATTACCAAGTAACCTCATAATTTTAAATTGTGACAATAATCAATTAACCAGTTTACCTTCTTTACCAAATGGATTACTAGATGTGTGGTGTCACCATAACCGGTTAATAAATTTACCAACTCTACCATCTAATATAATTTCATTGATTTGTGAAAATAACCAACTTACTATATTACCTGAGCTACCTAGCAAATTAACGACCCTAATCTGTTCAAATAATAATTTAACAGTGTTACCTACTCTTCCAAGTGGGCTAACAAGATTATTTTGTTCTTTTAATAAACTGACTTCGTTACCAAGTTTACCGCCAAATTTACCTGATTTATACTGTAATTCTAATCAACTTACAGTTCTGCCAACCTTGCCAAGTAGCCTGACTTTACTGTATTGCACTGACAATCAAATTGCTAGTTTACCTACTTTACCATTATCCCTAGCAAAACTGCACATTGATGCGAATAAGATTAAGTGCTTGCCAAATTTGGTGGCTGGTTTACAAGTGTACGATAGTAATACACCTATCCCCACTCCCCCTGTTTGTGGTACACCAACTTGCCCTGCCCCAGTAGCCACGGGAGCGGATATTTGCCTTGGCACTTCTGTGACTCTAACGGCAACTGGATGTAGTGGTAATGGAGCAGTATTGAAATGGTATAAATCAGCTAATGACTCGCTTGCAGTGATACCAGTCTCGCCCAATACAACCACTAACTACTACGCCAAATGTGAAATAACAACAAATGGCGTAACGTGTATATCGCCAGCCAGTAATAGTGTTGCAGTGACTGTTATCTATCCTCCTGCTCCTCCTGTTACTACTGTGGGGTCTATTTCAACAGTATGTGTTACGAATTCAGTGACACTGAGCGCAACAGGTTGCACGGGAGCAGGTAATACCATTAGATGGTTTATGACAGGCACTAACATGTCTGTCACAATGCCTTTTACCCCTACTGTATCTGTTAGTAGCTATTATGCTAAGTGCGAAAAAACGGTTAACGGAACTTCGTGTCTTTCGGGTGAAAGTAATGCTATAGGAGTGCTTTACACACCAGTACCCATAGCTACTGGCGCCACTACTTGCAGTGCTACGCCAATCACGCTCTCAGCCACAGGATGTAGTGGTAATGGAGCCGTTTTAAAATGGTTTAGAGCTACGGATAACGTTCTTGTCTCTATGCCTGTTGCTCCTTCAATAACCACTAATTACTACGCAAAATGTGAAATTACTTCCAATGGCACTGTCTGTACTTCGGGTGAAAGTAATGCTATAGGAGTGCTTTACACACCAGTACCCATAGCTACTGGCGCCACTACTTGCAGTGCTACGCCAATTACGCTCTCAGCCACAGGATGTAGTGGTAATGGAGCCGTTTTAAAATGGTTTAGAGCTACGGATAACGTTCTTGTCTCTATGCCTGTTGCTCCTTCAATAACCACTAATTACTACGCAAAATGTGAAATTACTTCCAATGGCACTGTCTGTACTTCTGCTGCGAGTAATGTCGTTACAGTTACTATTGGTCTTGCGCCTGCTACTCCTGTAGCCTCTGGAGCGCGAATATGCCCTGGGAGTTCCGTAACACTCACCGCCACGGGATGCAATGGTACTGGTTTTTCTCTTAAATGGTATCTTGGAGGAAGTCAAGTAACTATGCCCGTAGCTCCCGCAGTTACCACCGGCGGCTATTATGCTAAATGTGAACTAAATATGAATGGCGTTACTTGCGTTTCTTCTGCAAGTAACGGTGTTACGATTACCGTGGCAAATCCACCAGAACCCACTATAGATAACTCAACAATCACTATTTGTACTGGCAATTCGGTGACTTTAACGGCTACATGCGCCAGTGTAGATTATACGATAAAATGGTTCAAAGATCCTAATGAATCCGTTACTATGCCTGTTACACAAGGGGCAAACTATTACGCCAAATGTGCCATGACGACCAACAACGTTACTTGCCTCTCAGGGTCAAGTAATAGTAAAAGAGTAATTGTAATGTCTCCTGTAGCTCCAATGGTAACCTCTGGGGAAACAATATGTCCAGGAGGCTCAGTATCATTGTACTCTTCGGGTTGTAGCACATATATCGGTTTAGATGTAACAAGCAGCCTCTTGAAATGGTTTAAAACCGCCGATAATACCCCCGTTACCATGCCCGTTTCACCAACCATAACTACGGATTACTATGCCAAATGTGAAGTAGTATCTAACGGTACTACCTGTAGTTCGCCTGCGAGCAGTAGTGCCTCAGTAACAATCGCGCCACTTCCTACTCCCGTAGCCACAGGAGCTACGATTATTTTAGGACAATCAGTAACACTAACGGCAACAGGCTGTACAGGGGCAAGCTATACCTTGAAGTGGTTTGTAGCCTCTACCAATTCTGCCGTTACCATGCCTGTTTCTCCAACTTCCAATACCGATTATTACGCAAAATGTGAATTTACTGGTACAAATGGAATTTCGTGTTTGTCTTCCGCCAGTAACAACGTAACTATAACTACTGAAGAAGACCCTAATCCCAATGCCCGATCTGCCATAGACATTCTCACTACTTTGTACTACGCAACCGACGGCCCCAATTGGAAAAACAAAACTGGGTGGCTACAAAACAATGACCCTTGTAGTTGGTATGGGGTAAATTGTCGAACTAACTCTTACAACATAAAAGAAGTTGTATCCATTGAATTAAGAAATAATAATCTTAAAGGAATTATTCCTTCTAATATTGGCAATTTATATTCCTTGAATAGTTTGGATTTATCTCAAAATCAACTCAGCGGTAGGATTCCTTCAACAATTGAAAATCTGCTAAATTTGAATTATTTAGCTTTATTCTCTAATCAACTTAGTGGTAATATACCGTTTTCTATCGGTAATTTAAGAAACCTACAATATCTTTATCTGAACCATAATCAACTCAGTGGAAATATTCCTTCTTCTATTGGAAATTTGACAAAATTATTAGATTTCTTTCTAAGTAATAACCTTTTTACAGGTATCATTCCCTCTGTTACTGGCAATTTGGTAAACCTTAAACGCCTCTTTTTGGACAATAATCAGTTTTCTGAAGGTATTCCTGCCACTATTGGTAATTTAATAAATGTTGAAATTCTGGCATTTTCTAATAATCAACTTTCTGGCACAATTCCTTCATCTATTGGGAATCTAAAAAAACTGAGGGCTCTAGAGGTATCTTTAAATCAATTTAGTGGAAATATTCCTTCCTCAATTGGCAGTTTAGTCAGTTTAGAGACAGTTTCATTAAACGATAATTTACTTACCGATAGTATTCCTTCCTCCTTAGGAAATTTAAAAAGTTTAAAAAATCTGTATTTATACAACAATCAATTAAAAGGTTGCCTACACCCCAATTTAAAACAGCTTTGTGGTAAAAATGTAATTATTAATAGTGGCGGTAGCGAAACAAATAAACTACCCTCATGGGAGCAATTTTGTAGTACAGGAGTAGGAATATGTGATACTCTTAAAGTAAATCACTACCACCAACTCCCCGCCAACCCACTTTTCAATCAGCGCAAACTATTAAAAGAAGGGGATACATTTAAAGTCTGCGCGGATGGCTCGGAGGCTTCAATTTTTAAGTTTTCGGGCGGAGGCTATGATTATAATAATATCAATGTACGGATAAAAGAAAATACGCTTAACAATATAGATCTTTACGGACAGTTTACGATAGCACACAAAAGTAAAGATAGCTTGGTAGTAAAATACAAACACCCAGAGTATTTTAACGGAGGGGGTAAATTGGCTACTTATACATTAGAGGTGTTTGATGCTGCTAACAACCCCTCAACATCATTAGCAACGAACAAATTGGAAGTGTATCGTGCGCCAATCGTATTTGTTCACGGATTTAGCGCCAGTCGGAAAACATTTCTGGACATGGAATCTACCCTAATAAACTGGGGTCTGTACGAACCTCGTCTGATTCATCGGTTAGATTATTCAGCAACCAGTTTAGCTGCTTTTCGTGAAAATAAAGATGTAGTACCTAATGCAATAAATACGCTTTTCAATTCTCTCAGGGAGGCTAATATTGCCTCTGGTAAAGTAGCTTGTATTGGGCACAGTATGGGCGGAATTCTCAGCAGAATGTATTTACAAAATACCAGTACGGTAGCATATAGAGGTGATATTCAAAAACTAATCACCGTAAATACCCCCCACTCAGGCTCTCATTTGCCTTGCCTGTTAGATGATCCTACTATTTCTGCACCGGTCTTGGCTAAATTAAGTGAATTAGCCAATATTTATGCATTTCTTTGGTGTCCTTCCAACAATGAAAATTGTTTTGCGGTGGCAGACCTTGGCATACAAAGTATTGCAATCAGAAACGACCTAAATGGCCCAAATCTCAATAAGAATAAAGTTCCAACTCATGCTATTGCCACAAAGACAATCCCTTTCTCACTTATTCCACCTGATGGAGCCTTCGGAATAAGACCTATTGATGCAATTATTTACACAATGGCCGATATCACTCTTGAGGATGTTTTTCGTGAAGCAAATGACATGGCAGTGTCTTACACAAGTCAATTAGGGGGCCTGAGTGGCTGTACGAGTACTTTTGAAGATATAGCCCACATGGGCTCTACTGACAACATAAGTGTAATCTCAAAAGTCGTTAATTTACTAAAAGAAAGCCCTTCAAGCAGTAGTTTTTGTCAAGATGGCTTTTCTCCTTCAACAATGAATTGTGTACCTCTGGGAAGCATTAATAAGCCACAAAATGCGATTGTGAATACAAACTCGCCAAGTATTTCTATCATTACTCCTCAAAAAGGAGCATCTATTCATCATTCTAAAGAGTTGGGTATTAATGTCCAAGGTAGCACGTTAACAGAAATTACTACATATATTTCCTACACTAATACATCTGTTTACATTGCAAGAAAAGCGGGCAGTGAAGCCGTCTTTAATTTCTCAGTAGATACTTTAGTGGGAAAAAGAAAAATAGTGGTTATAGGGAAAACCGCAACTGGAGAGTATGTTTCTGATAGTACCTATTTCTACGTAACCAAAGATATATGCGATGATAAAGGAACCATTCTAAATGTATCGGGTAGTATCACGAGTGGCACCTATTCTTCTCCAAACATAATCTCCAATGCCCTAATTAGTGTCCCTAATGATGTTACATTTCAAGCCACAGGTTATGTAATCTTTACCCCTGGATTTGAAGCAAAAGCACAAACTGTGTTTAAAACAGAAATCAAAGCTTGTCCAACAGCCCCTAATCCACCGCCTAAATAATATAAATATCTATCTACCCTTTTTAGTATTGAAATATCTCCACTTATACGTACAAAGAATGAATTAATGAAACGGTTCTCTACTTCTCTTGTAGCCAAGATTATTTTTACGTTATGCTGGTTTACATACGCGTTACCGAAAGCTACCTCTCAAAATATTCCCGACCCAAACTTTGCCGCAGCCATCCGAGCCGCCTGCCCTACTTGCATTGACGGGGCTAATAATTTACTTGCTCCAGCAAAAGCTTTGACAGAGTTAAATGTATCTTTTAGCAACATTTCTGATTTGTCTGGTATTGAAGGGTTTACCGCATTGCATTGGCTAAATTGTGGTAACAATAAAATTACAAACATTAATATGTTACCTAATAATTTGCAAGTATTTTATTGTTATTCTAATCAACTTACAGCGTTACCAACTTTACCCGAGAAGCTCGAAACACTTAACTGCTCTAGTAATTATTTACTTAACAATAGCTTTGTTAACCTCCCCGCTAATTTGAAAAAACTTTTTTGTTGGTCTAATAGAATCAGTAGCTTACCCTCCTTACCTACAACTTTGAAATCGTTATGGTGCTCTTTCAATCCAATAACTGTTTTGCCCAAACTACCCAGTGGTTTAGAGGAATTATTATGTAACGGCTGTCAATTATCAGAAGTCCCCTCAATACCTAATAGCTTAATTTGGTTAGACTGTGGGTCCAATAAGGATATAACACATTTACCAGAGCTGCCAAGTTCATTGGAGATATTGTTTTGTGAAAGTAATAAGCTTATTGCTTTGCCAATCCTACCCCAAACGCTCAAGAAATTAGACTGTGGAAATCAGTCTCTTACAGTTTTGCCCGCACTTCCTAGTAGTTTAGAAGAGTTATATTGTTATGATAATCAAATCAAGTCTTTACCTACTCTACCAAGTAATTTAAAAAGATTAACTTGCTCTGGTAACCAGCTTACTACATTGCCTACTCTGCCAAACACATTAAATTTTTTAGACTGCGGAAAAAATAATTTAATAGATTTGCCTGTCTTACCTACAGCTCTAAAATTTTTCTTTTGTAACAAGAACCAACTATCCAACTTGCCATCACTTCCAAAGGGCTTGAATGAGTCATGGATTTTTGATAATAAAATCACCTGCCTTCCAACCCTACCAAATTCGCTTTTCTCCTTGGTTCTTGATAATGACGACATTACTTGTGCTCCTAATTATGTAGATGGTTTAGTGGTAAAAAATGCAATTTTTGTCGATATTATACTACCTATTTGTTCTTCAACTGCCCCCATACTCGTGTCAGGTGCAACCCTTGATAACCCCTCGGTTACTGTAGGAAATACAGCAACGTTGAGGGCGAAAGCAACAGGCTCTGGAATTATAAAAGTAAGGTGGCAACAAAAAAAAGCGACAGAAAGCAGCTATACCGATATTAATGGCTCATCGTCCATTTATATGCCAAATACAGATATTATTTATACAACTCCCCCGCTTACTATACCAAACAATAACGTCTCTTTCCGAGCAGTTTTCAAATCAGGGTGTTCTGAAGATGTTTATTCTTTGCCTGTTACGATTCGTTTCGCAGATATTGGAATCATTTTTTCCGTTGGTTCAGGAGACTGGAACAACCCAAGCACATGGGATTGTAATTGCGTGCCCTCCGCTACTCAAAATGTAGTTATTAAGAGCGGTCATAAAGTTGCGTTGACTCCTGCAATGGGGCCTCAGTCGTGTAAAAATCTAGTGATAGAACCTGGGGCTGTATTTGATGCAAAAGGAGTATTTTTATCAGACCCTCGATAGCAAAATCAATAGTTTACTCTCCCTTTTTCTCAAAACTCACGCCTTCAAAAATATCTTGTAGGGAGAGTTGGGTATCAAAAAACGGGAGAGAAACGTTTTCGTTTATATCCGTGTAAAAGTCAAATTGCCAACTTTTACCACTGCGGGTATAAATCTCCACGATAGGTTCGTCTTGGTGGATTGTGAGATAGTATTGTAAAGACGATAACCCAAAATACTCCAAGCGTTTTTTATCTCTGTCGATGTCTTCGGTGCTTTCAGAGAGTACTTCTACAATTAATACAGGGTCGGTTACGTACTTTTTATGGTCGCCTTTTTGGTGAATTACGACCAAGTCAGGGTAACGATAAACCTTGTTGCCCATCACCATCAATTTCACATCGTGGGCAAAGAAAGCATAGCCCTTTAATTGTCTAAAAAGCGCTTTGAAGAAAAAGGCGACATTCAAAGCTATTAGATTAGCAGTAGTTGTTTCTCCTGGTATCTCAATGATTTCTCCGTAATAAAATTCGTGGCGGATTTCGGATTTTTCTTCCAAAGCAAAGTACTCCTCCACGCTAAACTTTTTTTCGGCTACCGTTTCCATTATTACTTCCCTTTATGCGTTGATGGATACAAGTTACTTGTTTTTTTTTGAAAGTTAATCAAAACATCCCTTCCTCGATTTCGGCGTCCACTTCGCCTTTTCCTTCTAAAATCTGCAAAATAGGCTTGATTTGATAGATGCTACGGTTGTAGCGGTTGCTCAAAAGGATGATGACAAATTTGTCTTTTGGGCTAAACCACATCAAGGTATTGTAGCCTTTCCACCAGCCCGTGTGATACACGTACTTGGCTTGTTTGGTGGCTTCGTCCACGTGCATCCGAAAGCCATAGCCGTAGTTTCTGATGCCTCTTTTCTCAAAACTACGAGGTGTGAAAGCTTCCTTCAGCGTTTCGGGGCGCAACACGCAGCCTCCGCTCAACCCTGCATACCAGCGAAAAATATCATCCATGGTAGAATAAACACCCTTGTCACCCACTACATCATCAAAATTGTCTTTTGGCAAACGGCGGTTGTATTGATAGCCTGCAGTACGTAACTGATTTAGGGAGTCATTTTTGGTCGTAATAAGCCACGTATTTTGCATTCCAAGGGGCTTAAAAATCGAATCTTGAAGAAACGCCTCAAACGTTTTTCCCGACACCTTCTCTACAATGGTGGCCAGCAAAGCATAATTGGTATTGCTGTAACTAAAATACGTATTGGGCGTATTATAGGGTCTTGGTTTTACGGCGCAGTACCAGCGCACGATGTCATCGTTGGTCGGGTAAGGATTGCGTTTACGTACGCTGTCGGTGAGTACATAAGCATAATTGGGCAAGCCACTGCGGTGTGAAAGCAAACTTTTGACCTGAATACCCGAGTACGGAAACTGCGGAATAAATTTCTTGACGGAGTCTTCCAAACTGAGCTTACCTGCTTCATACAGTTTGAGAATGGCTACCGCCGTGAATGTTTTTGAAAGCGACGCCAACTGAAACTTCGAATCAGGACGAAGGGTGTCTTTTTTTTCAACTTGGGCGTATCCGTTGGAATTTCGGTACAAAACGACGCCCTGTTGTGCAATGAGGACATTACCATTAAACCGCTCTAGTTTAAATTTTCGCTGAAAAAGTGAATCCAAACGAGCTGCTTTTTCATCGGCCTTGATACGTTTTTTTACTTCGGCAAGTTTTTCAGGAGAAAGCGACTTATCCGAAACACAATCGACTAATGTGTGGTGAAGATGAGATGCTTGATGTTGATTATCGCTGGTGTTATTACACGAAAAAACAACCACTAAGGCGAGAAATGCAATGGTTCTAATCATTCTAAAGTGGGTTAACGAGCGGGGTGAATATAAATAAAAAGGCTTCGGCACCAAAGCCAAAGCCTTTTTAGGAATGAAAGTTTATCGTTTTGAAAACACTTTCAAGGGCGATTATTTACCACTTTTAGCAGGTGTAGCTGTTTTGTTGGCAATCACTTCACCTTTGAGTGTTAAATAAACGGTTCCGTTTTCAGCGTTGCTTGGTACAGTCACAGTCTTGTTGAAAGGTCCCATCACGCCAGCGTTAAACGTAGCTTTTACAGTTCCTTTTTTGTTTGGCATCACTGGCTCGCGCGTCCACTCAGGAGTTGTACATCCGCAAGAAGCCGCTACGTTACCCAATACGATAGGGTCAGTACCTGTGTTTGTGAACTCAAATACGTAAGTCACTGGCTTTCCTTGCTCGATTTTACCGAAATCATTTTCGTTCTTAGCGAATTTGATTACTCCTTTTTGGGCGAAGCTAACTGCGCTAAATGCTAAAATTGCTACGAATAGTGAAAAAACCTTTTTCATGTTGTGTGTAAAATTAAGTTTTGTGAAAGTTGGTTGCTAGTCTAACAAAAATTGTAGGAGCAAAAGTTTTGCCAAATGTTATTTTTGCTCAAAATTTTAGAACAAAGAAACTCAAAAAAGTTGTATTTTGAAACATTGGTTGTTTTCCTGTATATTTACTTGCCAAAACAACGAAATCTTACAAAATTATACTCATCAAGAAACGTGATAGAAAACGAACTCGCCACCGACCTTATTGCGCTAACGCGCCAAAATATTCTGGACGACTATCGTTTGGTATGTGAGAGTCGTCAAGCAAGCTTGTTGGGAAGGAAAGATGTGATGGGAGGTCGAGCGAAATTCGGAATTTTTGGTGATGGAAAAGAATTGGCCCAAATAGCCATGGCCAAAGCATTCCGAAAAGGTGACTTTCGTTCAGGCTATTATCGCGACCAAACCGTCGTGGCAGCCCTTGGAGGACTCACGTGGCAGCAGTTTTTTTCCCAACTTTATGGCCATGCCGACGTCGAATTTGAGCCTCACACCGCAGGCCGTTCGATGAACAACCACTACACCACGCGCTATTTGGACGAAAATGGTTTGTGGAAACCCCAAACAACTACCTATAATCATATCAATGACCTTGCTCCTACGGCTGGACAAATTCCGCGCTCAGTAGGGTTAGCGTACGCTTCTAAGCTTTACCGTGGCAACGAAAGTTTGCATGGAATGACGGATTTTTCGCACAATGGCGATGAAATAACATTTGCAACCATCGGAGATGCCTCTACTTCCCAAGGAATGTTTTGGGAAACGATGAACGCCGCAGGGGTCTTGCAAGTGCCTCTTTTAATGTCAGTTTGGGACGATGGCTTTGGGATTTCGGTGCCTGTCGAATACCAAACCACGAAAGCCAGTATTTCCAAAGCACTAGGTGGATTGCAAAGAGAAAATGGGACTAACGGCATTGAAATCTTTACAGTCAAAGCTTGGGATTATGTAGGACTGATTGAAACCTACCAAAAAGCGGCAGAGCTGTGTCGTACGCACCACATTCCAGTATTGGTACACGTAGAAGAAGTCACCCAGCCGCAAGGCCATTCTACCTCAGGCTCGCACACCCGTTACAAATCAGCCAAGCGCCTCCAATGGGAACAAGAAGGTGACTGCAATCTGAAGTTTAAAGAGTGGATTTTGTCTAACGGCTACGCGTCCCCTGACGAATTAGAGGAGATTGATGAAAATGCTAAAAAGTTCATTCGTCAAGAACGAAACAATGCTTGGAAGGTATATAGTGAAGCAATCCTACGTGAACAAAATGAAGTTGTGGAACTGCTGCAAGCAGCCGCTCACGAAAGTCGATTTACCTCCGATTTGCTCAAAATGAGTGATGAGCTGAAGCGAGAAATTGTCCCCTTGCACCGCCACAATACATCAGCCATACGCAAAGCGCTTCGTTTTCTACGCTTTGAACCCTCTGCTTCTCGAAACGCCCTGGTAGAATGGTTGACCAAAAATGCAGAAATTAACCACGACCGTTTTAGCTCGCACTTATACAGCGAATCGCCCGAATCTCCCCTGAAAGTAACGCCCGTAGCTGCACAATACCTCGAAGACGCTCCCTTACTAGATGGCTACCAAATTATTCGCGCCAATTTTGATGCCCTATTTGAACAAGACCCACGCATTGTCGCGATGGGTGAAGACGTAGGAAAAATTGGCGACGTAAACCAAGGTTTTGCGGGACTTCAAGAAAAATACGGCGAACTACGCATTACGGATACGGGCATTCGAGAGACAAGCATTATTGGTCAAGGCATCGGACTGGCTATTCGAGGTCTAAAGCCCATTGTCGAAATCCAGTACTTTGATTATATCTTTTATACATTAGCCACCCTCACCGACGACCTAGCTTCGCTGCATTATCGTACCAAAGGTGGGCAAAAAGCACCGCTTATTGTTCGTACACGCGGTCACCGCTTAGAAGGTATTTGGCATTCAGGCTCTCCGATGGGTTCGGTGATTCACAGTTTGCGTGGTTTACACGTTTGCGTACCGCGCGATTTGACACAAGCCGCAGGAATGTACAACACGCTATTACGCGGCGATGACCCAGCCCTGGTCGTGGAATCGCTCAATGGGTATCGCCTCAAAGAGCGTCTTCCTTCTAATTTGGGGCAATTTTGCGTGCCACTGGGTGTACCCGAAATATTGCGAGAAGGTTCCGACCTCACCATTGTCACCTACGGCTCGATGTGCCGCATTGTACAAGAGGCGGCTGAGCAGCTGTCCGAGCTGGGAATTAGTGCTGAAGTAATTGATGTTCAAACACTTTTGCCTTTTGATATTCATCATTCGATTGTGGACTCTATCAAGAAAACCAATCGGGTGATATTTGCCGACGAAGATATGCCTGGAGGAGCATCCGCTTACATGATGCAACAAGTGTTGGACGGTCAAAATGCCTACCAATGGCTTGATTCGGCACCAAGATGTGTGTCGGCCAAACCTCACCGCCCTGCCTATAGTTCAGACGGTGATTATTATTCAAAACCCAATGTTGAAGACATTGTAGAGGCTGCGTATAGTCTCATTCACGAAGCAAATCCACAGCAATTCCCTGTGCTGTACTGACCTATATTGACTTCCAAACCCCGCGCTTTTACCCGCAGAGTATTCTGCGGGTTTTTTGTTAAAGATTGATGAAAGTCAGGTTATTTTCTTAGTCACTTTAGTAGGTTGTGGTTGGAATCGCTAATTTTGCGGTTTACTTTCAAAGACATACCTAACCAAACGATATGAATTTCAAACTATCGCAAGTCCCCGACCGCACTTCCAAACCACGTCAGTACGGATTAACAATGGTCATGGATAAAGGGTTGAGCATTCGTCAAGTCGAAGATATGCTCGACATTTCGGCTCCTCATATTGATATTGTCAAACTCGGATGGGCTACCTCTTTTGTTACGCCCAATCTCAAAGATAAAATCGCCGTCTATAAAAGTGCAGGTATTCCAGTTTACTTTGGGGGGACGCTGTTTGAAGCGTTTGTCGTACGAAATCAATTTGAAGACTATCGCCGTCTTATCGACGAATACCAGCTGGAATACGCCGAAGTATCAGACGGGTCGATTGAAATGCCTGCCGAAATTAAGTGTGATTTTATTCGCGTTTTGGCCGAGCAAGTAAAGGTATTATCGGAAGTAGGTTCAAAAGACGAAACCAAGATTATTCCGCCCTACAAATGGATTCAGCTCATGAAAGCGGAGTTGGAAGCGGGAGCTTGGAAAGTAATTGGGGAAGCCCGCGAATCGGGGAACGTAGGTCTTTTCCGTTCAAGCGGAGAGGTTCGCCAAGGGTTAGTAGAAGAAATTTTGACCCAAGTGCCTAACAAAGACATTATTTGGGAAGCGCCGCAGAAAGCCCAACAAGTGTGGTTTGTGAAACTGATAGGTGCCAATGTCAACCTTGGGAACATCGCTCCTAACGAGATTATTCCGCTCGAAACCATTCGCTTGGGGCTACGTGGAGACACATTTGCTAATTACCTCAACGACAAAACCCGCAAACGCTGGAAGTTGTCGAAATAGGTCGATAGAAGACTATTTTAAGACACATAGACCGCAATAGAATAAGCACATAAAAAACAGAGAAAATCGCTTTGTTTTCTATGTGATAAATCTAGGTGCGCTATGTGGTCATCTTCAAAATTTCGAGCAACTCTAAAAAACAAAAATGTAACCAAAAACCATAAAAATGGAATTTCTCGCACAAGTAGTAGATTTTTTTCTGCACCTCGACAAGCACCTTGCTGACATTATTACTGAATATGGTACGCTGACGTACTTGATTTTGTTTCTCATAGTATTTACTGAAACTGGTTTGGTGGTAATGCCGTTACTTCCAGGCGATTCATTGCTTTTTGCGACGGGAGCGTTGGCGGCTTCTACGGGCGCACTTAATCCCTGGATTGTCATTCCGTTGTTGATTGTGGCGGCGCTGATGGGCGACAACGTCAATTATTTTGTGGGTAAGTTTTTGGGCTCGACCATTAAAAAACGAGAACGGATTCTGTTTTTTAAACGAGAATATTTAGAACAAACCGAAGCTTTTTACGAAAAACACGGAGGCAAAACCGTGATTATGGCGCGTTTTATCCCGATTGTCCGTACCATCGCACCGTTTGTGGCAGGGGCAGGAAGCATGACCTACTCACGTTACATTCTTTTCTGCGTGGTAGGGGCACTTTTGTGGGTACCGACGTTGACGATGCTAGGTTTTTTCTTCGGTAACTTACCAATCGTAAAGAAAAACTTTGAATTGGTTATTTTTGGAATCATTGGCCTCTCGGTATTACCGATGGTTTGGCAGTTTGTCAAAGCCAAGTTTATGATGCCGAAAGCGTAGGCAAGCATAATATTTAAACGAAGCGGCCAGCCAAATTTACTTTGGCTGGCCGCTTCGTTTAAACGCTTCTACAAAGCCTTCCTCTTCTTTCCTTGAAAATCAACTATCTCAACCGAAACATCCTGAGTAGTTAGTGCCAACTTACGCGCCGATTGCGATAGGAACGAAGCGCCATAATAAAGTTCTTGGCGACGAGTAGTACCTTTTTTGTCACGAATCAGTGCGTACGCATCATGGGGCTGTAAGGCTACCCATTTGAGTGCAGCGCCATTTTGACCAAAGCTCCGTAATGAACCACGGTTTTGGGTAGCAATCACGATTCTACGCCCTGCTTTGTTGGTCAGTTGTGCTAGTCCCTTGGCATTGCCTGGCACATAAAAGCCCGTTTGAGTTTGGAGTACTGGGGTAAAATCGCCTTTGCCGTTGCCTTTGAGCAATAACCCATTAGAAGCATCGTATCGGCCAGAACTGGTCTCATTTCCAAAATCGTTGGCCACTAGCAAGACGTCTAAGAAACCATCAGCGTCAAAATCTTCAACAATCATCCCGTTGATCGGAGCGATTTGGGCTAATATCGGTAAAGGCTTGGTTTTGAACGTTCCATTCCCTGTATTTTCGATATAGACAGATTGGCAATAGGTAACGTCCAATTGAAGTGCTTTTTTACGTTCTTCTTCCGTCAGGATATTATCAAACGTCGCATTAACAAAATCAGCATATTTCTGAAAACGCATTCTTGTCTGAATAAACTGCTTGATAAGGTCTTCGCGCCCGTGGAAAGGTACTCGAACGGGTTTATTTTCAGGATCTGAGAAGTAAACAAACGGAATGGCGTCATAGCTTCCATCTTGGTTAAAATCGCCCGCAAGAATGCTCAACGGATGGGTCTCAGAGGCTTTGTTGAGGGTGTTCAGCCCGAGGTTACCTGCAATGTAGTCGGTATCGCCGTCGTGGTCGAAATCAGCGCCTACTAAGCTTCCCCAAAAACCTTTTTTAGTGTCGAGTTCGGAGTGTACAATGTCGAATTTACCCTTTTGGTTTTTGAGCAAAGTCAACGGCATCCATTCTCCCGCAATCAACAAATCAAGCCAACCGTCGTTGTCGGTATCGGTCCAAAGTACATCGCAGGCAAGACCGAGGTTTTGCAGGGCAGGGGCAATCTGAGTCGTAACGTCGGTAAATTTCACCACCCCTCCTTTGGTATCATTACGTAAAATATAACTGCTGGCAGGAGCTGGATACTGATCAGGGATAACCCGTCCTGCCACCAACATGTCTAAATCGCCATCACGGTCATAATCGGCCGCGCGTACGCACGATTTGCTGGTTAGTAATGCAGGTAGCGCACCTTTCGCAAGCAAAAAATGTCCTTTGCCGTCGTTGATGTAGAGGCGGTCTTGATAACCAGGGTCATTGGGGCGTAATTCATTTCCACCGCTTGCAATGTACAAATCGTTATCACCATCACCATCGGCATCAAAAAGCAACGTACCCAAGTCTTCCGATGTTTTGTCTGTTCCTTCTTTATCAGGCAGTAGGTCAGCCAATGTAAAACTACCAGAAGGGTTTTGTAAGAAGAAACGTCCTTTGTGCTGGCGAGAGCCTCCCACGAAGAAGTCGTCCAATCCATCCCCGTTAATATCGCCTGCCGAAACCGCTGGTGGATATTGCGAAAGCTTGTGAGGCAATAGTTTTTGAACATTAAAATCAATGTATTCTACCTCTTCGTGTTTCCAATCAAGTCGTAAGGAATCGTTTAAATCCGTAAAATAATACGCCCGATTCTGAGTAGGCGCCACGTAGTTTTGAATTGCGTTTGACTGTGATACGATTAGGGTTTGGTCGGCTTGGAGATTTTTCAGCACTTGTTGTTTTCCATTAGGCCATACCACCGTCGCAGAATCAATCAATCGGTTTTCACCCAAACCAAAATGTGCCACTGGCTCTACAGTTGACAAATACCCACGATAAGGCGAGTGTTCATAGACCTGGGTATGATTTCCGTGGTAATAAAGCGTCATTTTAGCGCCAAGACCGCTGAGGTTATGCCCCTCCCCTTTAAACACGACCCGCAAATAATGGGCTTTTTCGGGCTTTGATTCCACCAAATTGTTACGATATACAAAGGCAGAATCATTGATATTATTGCTTACAAGGTCTAAATCGCCGTCGCGGTCGAGGTCGGCATAAGCAGCACCGTTACTAAACGATGCTTGGTTTAGCCCCCAAGCTTCTGAAACATCTTTGAAGGTGAGATCACCGTTGTTTTTGAAAGCGTAATTAGGGATTTTAACAATGGGAATTTCTCCTAATAAATAGCTTTTCGGAGCAATAGAACTACTTTCTGCTCTAAACTGTCCAAAATCACGGTCTGTTACATCTCTCGGAAAACCGTTCGTAATAATCAAGTCGCGAAAGCCATCGTGGTCAAAATCGGCCAACATAGGCGTCCAACTCCAATCCGTTTCGGCTACGTCAGAAAGCATACTTATTTCGGCAAAAGCGGGGTCATTGCTATTGGGTTTATTTCCCAAATTAAGTTGAAGTGTATTGCGAACATATTGATGCGTAAAACCAAACAGGTCGTTGTTGAGGTACGTTTGGTAACTATTAGGCCCCATCAGGCGTTTTTTACGGGCATTGTCTTTGGGCAGCATGTCCACCGCGACAATGTCAACGAGGCCATCATTATTGATGTCAGCCACGTCATTGCCCATGGCCGAGTTGCTGGTATGTTTAAAATAGTCGGCTGCTTTGTCGGTAAAAGTACCGTTGCCGTTATTAATGTAAAGCAGGTCGTCGGTCAGGTAATCATTTGTAATATAAATATCCTTAAAGCCATCACGGTTAAAATCACAAATGTTGATACCCAGCCCGTATCCTTCGATTTGAATGCCTGCTTCCTTCGATACGTTGGTATAAACAGGGTGACTGAGTCCCTCGCTCCAATCGCAGCGGTAAAGACGGTCGGTAGTTGGTGACGAACCATCGCGGCGTTTTTCGTGAAACTGATTGGGGTTACTTTCAATCGTATTCGTCAAAACGTACAAATCCAAGTCTCCATCATTGTCATAATCAAAGAAAGCAGCGTTCATCGAATGCCCTCGGTCGTCAATACCATATTCATGCGCCATTTCTTTGAATGTAGGCACGCCTTCACTGTCGTTTCCTTGGTTCACAAAGAGCAAATTGGCCCGTTGGTCTTCTACACCTTTGGTGGTGGCAGTGAGGTAAATATCCATGCGCCCATCGGCATTGATGTCAACCAAACTCGCGCCCGAGCACCAGCGTCCTAGATTTGAAAATGCAGCTTTTTTACTAACATCCTCAAACTTCATATTGCCTTTGTTGAGATAAATACGGCTATCGACTTGATTTCCCGAAAAAATAATATCGGGTAAGCTATCACCGTTCATGTCTGCAATCCCCACGCCTCCGCCGTTATAGACATACTCAAAGTCAAGGATATTCAAGGTATCATTTTCGACGATGCGGTTCGAGAAGTCGATGCCTGTATCGCTGACTTCTAGTCTCGAAAAGAGGGGTTGATCTTTGCAGGAGCTCAATAAAAAGAGGGCAAACAAACTAATAACAGCAAGGCGTGCGACAACCATACGCTCAAAATTTAGGTGAATGATTGGATAAAAATACAAGATTACGACTGGTTCTATTTAAACAAAATCGGCAAGTCGAATGACTTGCCGATTTTGAGTTGCAAGAAATAACCGAGGATTAGTAGCCAGGGTTTTGTTTTAAGATTTGTTCTTTGCTATTCAACAAGTCCATTTGACCTTGAGGAATAGGGAACAAAGCATATTTAGCTTCATATTTAGCACCACCTAATGCACCAGGCAACAATACCTGATCGTACTGGAGATACTTATTGATGGCAGCTACATCCTCGCCCCAACGAACCAAATCATAGAAACGATATCCTTCCATTCCCAATTCAATTCTTCTTTCAAAGCGAACTGCCGATCTAGCATATTCTTTTGATGGGAAAGCATCATACAACGCAATTTTATAATTAGCGGCTGGTTTGCCATCAATCATTACGTAGTCAGACGCGTTCATTGCTCTACCTCTTACCATGTTGGTATATTCGAGTGCTTTAGCCAACGAACCTACTTCGATTTCTGCTTCTGCGGCCATTAAAAGCACGTCAGCAAAACGGATAATAGTAACGTTGTAGGCATTATAAGTTTGGTGTCCCCAACCTCCTGTTTCAGTCAAGCCCGCTGCTTTTTCAGCTTTGGTAAACAAGTATTTTTTAGGAGAATATGGACCACCGTTTGGTTGGTTACGAATCATGCTAAAGCCTGTGTGTGGGCCCCAATCCAAGAATGGAATACCTCTGCGGCCTACTGTGTGGTCTAGTCGTGGATCAAGTGGCCCTGCGTCTGGCGTGAAAGCCACGTCAGATTTGATACCCATATCCGTCTTAACCGCGTTGGCAGGAGCATTGTAAGTACCATCTAAAAGTGGAAGTCCTTTTGCATCTGTACGGAACGAGTTTACGAATTCAAACGACGGTTGGAAGAATCCACAGCAAGTACCTGGATCAGATCCTTGGATAAAGTTCAATTGCAAATCAGCGTTGGCGTTGTTTCCATTTCCTGATTTAACAGTTGCTTGAACTGCAAACACCGACTCAGCATTGTTGTCATTAGCAACACGATAAAGATCTGAATATTTAGGAAGCAAAGCATATTTTTTGCCGCCCGTTGTTTTACCGTTCGCAATAATTAAATCAAACAACGCTTTGGCTTCTGCATATTTCTTTTGATATAAATATACTTTTGCCAAATAAGAAGCCGCCGCCCATTTGTTGGCACGTCCAACAGCTGATGATGTTTCAGGCAAATCGTTGTAAGCCGTTTTAAAATCATCCTCAATTTTTGGCCATAGCTCAACATCGTTTTTCACTTTGTCGATTCCGTTTGAAAGGTTTTTAGTTTCATCAACATAAGGTACTAAGTTGAAGTTTCTTTTCAATTGGAAATAGAAGTGACCTCTCAAGAAACGTGCTTCTGCAGTTATCAACTTGATATCTTCCGCTTTTACACTTGGCTGTGCTTCTTTCAACAAAGCCAAAACGGCATTAGCTCTCGAAACACCTTCAAAATAACTTTGATACACGTTGGCGGCTACAGGATCCGTCGAGTTGTATTGGAATGTTTGGATAGGGTTCATTTCAGAACCATCCCCTGGGTCAGTACCTTTGTTGGCATCCCCCCCTCTAATACTTCCAATCAGCCAGTTTGAAGGGCCTGAGTGAGTTTGACCTAAAGCGCTCAACTGAGCGTACGCAGAAATTAAACTTCCGTCCAAACCAGCTTTGCTGGTAAGCTGGGCTTTAGCAAGTGAGCCCGTTGGAGGTACTTCTAGAAAGCTATCTTTACAGGCATATCCAGCTAACAAAAGAATAATGCTTGTAAGTGAAAAGATTATTTTTTTCATTTTGTTCATATGTTAAAATCCAACATTTATACCGAAAGTGAATTGACGAGTCATTGGGAAGTTTCCTAAGTCCACCCCAAAGTTAGTATCCGCAGCACCAGCTACTTGAGGATCTAATCCACCATATTTAGTAATTGTAAATAGGTTGTTGACAGCGGCATGAACACGAAGTCTGCTCAATCTTAGTTTATTCGCCAATTCCATTGGGAAGTTGTAGGCAAATGAAAGGTTCTGGAATCTTAAATAAGAACCATCTTCTACGTAAAAATCACTAGATTGAGAACCTGTACTGAAACCATCATTTGCTTCAAAGATTGGAATTGTAGCACCTGTATTCTGCGGCGTCCAAGATTGTTTTACGCGCTCTGAGATGGCAGAACCTGCAAACAACGGATAGAAATCGGTAAATCTTTTTGAGATGTTAAAGATTTTGTTTCCGATTGATGTGTAGAAGTACGACAATACTTCAAAGTTTTTGTAGGTAAGACGGAAGTTCACTCCACCCGTAAATTTAGGTACTGGACTACCCAAATACGTACGGTCAGCAGCAGTTATTCTGCCATCTCCGTTCACATCAACATATCTGAAACGACCTACGCCAGATCCGTCTTGCGCTGGAGCATTTTTGATTTCTTCTTGGCTTTGGAAAAGACCTTGTACTTTATATCCGTAGAAAGAAGAAAGAGAATAGCCCAATTGGTTACGAATAGGGTTTACACCTCTAAAGCCAGGGTTTACGTCTTGCAAATAAGTAAGACCGCCACCGATTTCGGTAATTTTGTTATCAAGGAAGCTACCAGTAACATCAAATTCGTAGCCTACTTTACCCCCAAATTTACCGCGCGTAATTACTTGAATATCAATACCTTTATTAACCATCGTACCTACGTTAACCGAAGGAGGTGTAGCACCACCCACTGTCTGCGTAATTGGCAAGCGGTACAACAAATCTTTGGTATCTTTCTGCCACAAGTCGAAGATGACGTCCAATTTCCCGTTAAGGAATGAACCATCAATACCCACGTTTTTGGTAATACTTGTTTCCCATCTTGCATCAGGGTTTCCGATGCGTGATTGCCTGAAACCTCCTACTACACCACCGTTTGTACCGTTGATGTCGTACGACGAGTTTTCTACGCTTTGTGCATACAAATCATACTGATTAGCAGGAGCAACGTTATTTGAGTTACCCATCAAACCATATCCCCCGCGAATTTTCAAATCAGTAACCCAAGAGAATTGTTTCATGAATGGCTCATCCGAAAGTCTCCATGCCGCAGATACCGCTGGGAATACCCCATATCTGGTGTTTGCACCAAATCGAGAAGAACCGTCACGACGAAGTACCCCTGTAATGATGTATTTATCTTTCAAGTTGTAAATCGCTCTACCAAAATAGGAATTAAATGTAATCCCGTTGTCTTTGGTACTGTTTGCTGGGTTTCTGATATCCAAGGTAGAGATTGTAATGTAGTTTGGATCACCAGAGAATGGGTTACGGCCATCGGCGCGTAAATCTTTTCCAAAGCCCGTGTTAAGTGCTTCTTGTCCAACCAATAAATCCAAATTATGGATACCAAATTTCTTCTTGTAAGAAATTGTATTCGTAAAAGTCCATCCCAATCTAAATCCACCACTTTCGTTATAAGACCAGTTAACACCTTTATTTTCAAGGGTTTCATAAATTGGACGACCATACCCCCAGCTGTAGAAATTAGTAAAGTTACCCCCGATTGATGAACGCAACGTCAAGTCTTTGATTGGGTCAACTTCGATGTAGAAGTTACCAGACGCCAAAGCATTGTAGTTTTTGTTGAGCTTACCAGCCTGTTGGTTAGCAATAGGGTTTGAACCTTGTCCGAAACCTAGGGCAGTAGTACCCGCAAATCCACCAAATTCGTCATAAACAGGGATAATTGTAGGCGATCTGAATGCGCCCAAGATATCGTTTTCATCTTGTGACGACTGCAATCCTTCATTTCCTCCCTGACGGCCTAAGATTTGAAGAAAAGTAAGTTGGATATTTTCACCAATTCGTACATTTTTGAAAATATCAAACTCTGTATTCACACGCATCGCATAACGCTTTGCACGCTGGCTTGGCAAAATACCTTGTTGGTCTTGCATTGACAGACCCACATAAAAACGAGACGCATCACCTCCACCTTCAAAACCTAAGCTATGTCTGCTGATTGTTCCTGTTTGGGTCAATTCTTTATACCAGTCAGTTCCTGCCTTGTTAGCTTTGATAACTTGGTAGAAATCACCAATAGTTGGTCCAGTAATGTTATACTTCAAACGTTCTGCGGCCAAATCAACCGTTCCAATTACCCCACTTCTATTACCTACTTTAAGGTAATCGGGCAATACTGGCGTTGGACCTGAACCATACTGAGGGTGAGAGAGAGGCGAACCAGAGTTTTTAAGCGCTATCCAAGTCCAATCTGCTTGGTCTTGTGGGTTCATCATTTTTTGTCCTTTACCTGGATCAGTAAGACCATATACACCATCGTAAGTAACGCTCAGTTTTCTAGCTGATTTTTTACCTCTTTTAGTAGTATATACAATCACACCGTTGGCCGCTCTTGCTCCATAGATAGAAGCTGCCGACGCATCTTTCAATACCGTCGTAGATTCAATGTCTTCTGGGTTCAAGAAGTTTACGTTACCTACTGGGTATCCATCAACAATGATGAGCGGTTCGTTACCACCAAATGCCCCAAAACCGCGAACCCGAATCTGGCTTCCTGACCCTGGTTGGCTGGTAGTCACAACCGTCAAACCTGCGACCCGACCTTGTAATTGTTGCTCAACACTTGAAGATGGCACCGTTGTAAGGTCTTTGGTTTTTACGGTAGAAATAGCCCCCGTTGACTCACGGCGCTTATCTACACTATAACCAGTGACAACCACTTCAGTCAAAGCATTTGCTTCATCCTCAAGCTTGGCATTAATAACTGTTTGGTTTCCAACTGGGACTTCCTGCGATTTGTAACCAATCGCCGAAATAACTAATACAGGATTGGCACCTTTGACATTGATAGTGAAAGCGCCGTCGGCATCTGCTGACGTTCCCACGTTACTACCTTTCAACAACACGGTGGCTCCTGGAATAGGGCCATCAGAAGCCATTACTTTCCCCGATACTTTACGTTCTTGGGCGTGTGCTGGGTCGGGAGCAAGGAGAAGTAGGAACATCCAAGCAACCACACACGTCAACAGTGAGTAGAACTTTGTTCTCATAAGAAAAAACTGATAGGTTAAAAAGTGAACAAAAAATATAAAAAAAATACAAATTTTCTAGGTACAAAAAAAACATAATAATACGTTACATACGTACACAGTCTATGTTTCAAAAATTGACAATAATGCGTGGGAAATTGTGCAACACCCAAAAGCTACCTTTTGGGTTGCTTCTAGAAACGTACTCAGTAAATAGATAACGAACGTGTGGAGAAAAGCCTTACGGCTAACTAATAGGTACTAACAAACGAACAATTCTGCTAATCCAACTAAAAAGAGTTTATAAATGACTATATACTTACAAAAAAATAAAAATCTTTGTTTTTGGCTAAATCAAACACATTTTCACTAAGTATCATATTGATAATTAGTGCGTTTATTTTTCTTAATTTTATCGGCTGTTGTTCGGAGGAACGTATTATTTACCTCTAAAATGGATTATTCTAAGAAAGAAAAACGGGCGTCGTGGTTTGATTGAGAGTTTTGAAACGTTATTATAAAGAATTCAGCGTACTGGTATATATCATTATGATACAAACTTATTGGGTTGACGTCGATATTCCAAATTTTTTCTTTTTTTTGTGCAAAATTTACGCGTATGCTCCCTAGCGAAAACATAAAAGATTTTTTAGACCAAGGTCCCGAGTACCTCCCAAGTGTGTCGGTTGATTGCGTCATTTTTGGGTTTCATGAACAACAGCTAAAGGTGCTTCTACTCGAATTTAAAAAAACCAAAGCCCATGCCTTACCTGGCGGGTTTGTGTTTAAAAATGAAAGCACCGCCGAGGCCGCCAAACGAATTTTGTGGGAACGTACAGGGGTAAAAGACATTTATTTGGAGCAATTTTACACATTTGGAGAGCCGAATCGCGGCAACTGGGATGTCCACAAAGCAACCATGGCCTCCCACGGGTTTGATCTTGCAAAAGAGCATTGGTTATTGCAGCGTTTTATTACGATTGGCTATTATGCCTTGGTGGACTTTTCTAAAGTAAAACCCACCCCCGATATTTTTTCGGACGTGGGCGATTGGTACGATGTACACGATGTTCCCCCCTTGATTTTAGACCATAATCGTATTGTTGCCAAAGCCCTCGAAACGCTTCGGCTCACCATTGATCATAAATTGGTGGGCTTCAACTTGCTTTCGGAGACATTTACCATGAACGAGTTACAGTCATTGTACGAAACCGTGCTAGATAAGAAGTTGTTACGGGCAAATTTTCAGCGTAAGATGCTGAATTTAGGAATTTTGGAACGGGTCAAAAAGAAGTTTACGGGCAAAGCCCATAAACCCCCTTTTGTGTACAGATTCAACGCCGAAGCGCTAGACAAACAAAATTCATAGGTAGCGTGAGAAATGCTTAATGATAAAGGGATTATTGGTTAGGTATTGCGTTTTGAAATTGAATCATAATGACCGACATCAGAATTTGATGGGGCATCGCGTCAGGATTTTTGAAGACAAAATAGACGTCTTGAAACCCTTCTGTAGGCTCAATTTTGGCCACAGCCTGTTGAGCCCCTCGACGAATCATGGCACTCATATCAAAACCGCCTGCTCCTTGTCCTTGACGGCGCTGGGCATTGGCTCCGCCTGCCGCTGTTGTGGCATTGTTGGAGGCGGCAGGTGGTGGCCCCATCACTGGGTCTTTTACCACAACTGGTGTAGATTTTCCAATTAGCTTTCCAGTAGGTGAACCCAGACGCACTTCTATCGTTCCGCCAACTGCCCCTACGCGGGTGGTTGCTTGAACCAAAGCTTCTATTTGCTTAATACCCGTCAAATCGAGGTGGTTGTAAGCAATATACGAATCCGTGCCAATAAGATTAAACGACTTATTGGGCGTAATCAAAAGCTCAGAACCTTTGGTTTTGTCTGCCTTGGCAGGGTCAAGTGACGGATTCCGCAAATGTAGAATATCCTCTGACATCAACGGTGAAAGTAACTTTGTTCCCCTATCGGTGTAGGCAGCCCGCAATACATAACTACCACGGCCATTTTCTCCTTTGGGAACGGCTGGCGTGTGCGCTCCTTTGGTCGCAAACGATGGGGCTTGTAGCGGTTTTTCGCCCAAACTCATGATATAATTCACCATCGTTGTGGCATCATTGGGCGAAATTTGTGGGTGCGCACTCATGGCGTGATCTCCCCATACGCCTCCCCCACCCGATATAACCTTCTGGGCCAACTTCTCTATGGCAGCGGCATCGCCTTTGTATTTTTGGGCAATGTCGCGGTAGCTCGGCCCCACCGATTTTTTATCCACAATATGGCACGACTTACAATCGCTGGCGTTTATCAATTTGTAGCCTGTATTAAATCGAACCGAAGCGTCGGTGGTATGGTAGTTGGCTGCTATTTCCACGGGGTCAAAAGTGTCTGGCATGTAATCCAGATTTACCGCTACTTGATTGGGAGAAATCTTTCCGTTTTCCAAGCTACCATCCTCTTTGTCATTGACCTTCACTTGGTATTCGATGGGTTCGTTAGGAAAGAAAAACGATTTATTACCCTTTGTTACTTCAAACACTACTTCTGGCGCTTCGTTTCCAGCCTTGATTTCAATCGAACGGCTGTTTTTCGCCCCTTTGGCATCCGTAACTGTCAAGGTAGCTTTGTAAGAACCAGGCTTGTCAAACGTAACGGTAGGATTAGCTTCAGTTAGGGTTTTCAATACGCCCGCTTTTGAAGTAATTTTCCATTCGTAGTTGAGTTTATCATTGTCGGCATCTTTGGTACCTTCGGATGAGAACGCTACTTTGAATGGTACCGCGCCTGCTTTACGGTCGGCAGCTGCCTGAACAACGGGCGTACGGTTGCCTGCGTTGTACTGTACTTTTACTAGGCGTGCGTTGTCATTTCCCCTAAACCAAGCACTTCCGTATTCGAGTACGTACAAATCTCCGTCGGGGCTAAAGTCCATGTCGATGGCGCTGCTGAAATTTTCGCTGGGCATAAAACGCTCCATTGATTTATAGTCACCTTTTTCATCCATGGTAATTGCCATAATCCAGCCGCGCATAAAATCAACCGCTAGCCATTTTCCTTCGTAATAATCGGGGAACGGACGGGGTGCATTTTTGAAATCAGCTTTGCGAAACACAGGACCTCCCGTGGCACTTCGTCCCGAACTCCCCACCAGCGGAAATTCAGGAGAATTGGCATAAGGATACCAAATAAATGCTTTTTGGGCAGGTGGCAACTCGCGCAAACCCGTGTTGTTGGGTGAGTCGTTGATGGGTTTGGCAGGGTCAAACTTTGAATCTGCTTTCAGTTTATTCGTTTCAAAATCCCAATCACCATATATTTTATTATCTCCAATAAAATAAGGCCAACCGAAAAACCCTGGCCCTTTGGCTTGGTTGAGTTCATCGTAACCACGCGGCCCACGTTCCGAGTCTTTGGAGGCATCGGGGCCTACTTCTCCCCAATACAAAAAGCCCGTTTTACTGTCGAGCGTTGGGCGCCAAGGATTGCGATGCCCCATCGTATAAATCTCGGGACGGGTCTGAGGAGTACCTTTGGGAAACAAATTCCCTTCTGGAATCGTATATTTTCCGTCGGCTTGCGGTTTGATGCGCAAAATTTTTCCGCGAAGGTCGTTGGTATTGGCCGCACCTCTTTGGTCATCCCAAGTACTTTGGTTAGGACGTTCATCAATGGGCGCATAGCCATCAGAATTGCTATTGCTTGTGTTATTTCCTGTTGTTAAGTATAGATTCCCAGCTTTGTCAAACACCATTCCGCCACCCGTATGGCAGCATTCTTCGCGCTGTGTGGGCACTTCCAGCATTATTTTTTTGGATGCATCCACCAGTTCATTGCCTTTCAACTCCCAGCGCGCTAGCACGTGCTTTTTCTCACTAGGATCGGCATAGTACATATATATCCAGTTGTTTTTGGCATAATTTGGGTCGGCAATGAGCCCCATTAACCCTTCTTCTGCCTCACGCACTTGTCCTTGGCGATTGGTATATTTTGTATTAACAGGAATCGTGGCCAATACACTCACTTCCTTCGTTTTAGGGTCGTATGCTTTTAAGTTTCCTTTTCGCTCCACAAACAAAATCCGCTTGTCGGGCAAGAACGTTATTTCCATCGGCTCGTCGAGCTTTTCGGTCAGTACGCTTTTGGTAAAACGATTTTCGTCGGGAGGAGTAGGCTGTTGGGCTTGTGAAGTCATAACAACGACACTTGCAATCAACCCCACAGCAGAGTGACGGAATAGGTAGAAAAGTTTCTTCATCGAAAAAAGGCTGGTCTTGTAATTATTTTAATAGAAAGTTGAACTTATGCACCATCAAATGTACTTTTCATTCTTTGTATCAACGGGGTACAATAGATAAAAAACACTAAGTTACCGACGAGTAGCGTTTTATTACCGAAGAATCCGAATTAAATCCTAGTTAAAATCATCAAAGATATTTCAATAAAAAAATACTTATCTTTAACATTGAGCATCAATCAAGTAAGATATTCCACGCAACGTTTTTTCTATGAAAGTTTTAGTCGTCGAGGATGAGCCTAAGCTCGCAGGGTTTATCAAGAAAGGTCTTGAGGAACAGTCTTGGGAAGTAGAAATAGCTTATGATGGACAAGTAGGCAGTAGTTTTGCTTTGTCAAATCATTATGATGTGATTGTGCTCGACGTCAATTTACCCAAAATAAACGGGTTTGAGCTCGCTGCTTTGTTGCGCAAAGAAAATATAACGACCCCCATTTTGATGCTCACGGCACTTGGCACACTCAAAGACAAAATAAGTGGGTTCGACTCAGGAGCCGATGATTATTTGGTAAAACCATTTGAATTTCAAGAACTTATTGTTCGGCTGAGGGCACTTCAAAAACGTACCAGCGACCATAAGCAAACGCAAAACGTGCTACGAATTGCTGATTTGGAATTAGACCTCAATGAGCGAATAGCCCGCCGAGCAGGAAGCCGCATTGAATTGACGGCCAAGGAATTTGGCTTGTTGGAATACTTGATGCGTAACCGAGGCAGGGTGGTTTCAAGGGTGGACATTGCGGAGAAAGTTTGGGATATTCATTTCGATACGGGCACCAACACAATAGACGTGTATGTGAATTTCCTCCGCAAAAAAGTAGATAAAAACTTCCCTGCTAAACTTATTCATACCGTGGTAGGAATGGGTTATATTATGAAAGAACCCAAAGAATCATGAACATCCGTCTGAGGCTGACCCTTCTTTTTGCCATATTGGTAGCCTCCATTATGCTGGTGTTTTCGTTGTCGGTGTATTATTTGTACGACCAATTTCGAGAACAAGAATTTAACAAACGACTCCAAGAAAAAGCAAAGACGACAGTTCGCCTGTTGGAAGATGTCAGTGGAATCACCGAACCTTTGCTCCATGCCATCGACCGTAATAACCTTACGGCCATGCACAAAGAAGAGGTGACTATTTACGACGTCCAGAACAAAATTATTTATGACAGCGGCAAAGAGCCCTTTTCGGTAAGCCCCGCAGTACTGCAAAGCATCCGCGATGGCAAGTCGTTTAGGGAGCAAGAGGGCGAAAAAGAAATCATCGGAATACGCTACATTGACCGACGCAAAGAGGTACTCGTCGTAATAGCCTATGCCGTTGATTTATACGGATTTAGCAAACTAGAACGGCTCCGAAGTATCCTCGTAACGGGTTGGGCTATCAGTTTGTTTGTGGTATTATTTTCTGGGTGGTTGTTTGCAGGAGACGCCCTTCGGCCCGTGTCCGAAATCATCGAACAAGTAAAAAATATCTCGGCCCGCAACATCCATGAGCGCCTGACGATTGGTCGAGAAAAAGATGAGTTGGCCCAATTGGCCATTACCTTCAACGAACTTTTAGGCCGCTTAGAAGTTGCTTTCACTTCCCAGCGCAGTTTCGTCTCGCACGCTTCCCACGAGTTACGAACCCCTTTGGCAATTATGATGGGACAATTGGGCGTATCGCTTATGCAAGAACGAACGGCCGAAGCCTACCGCGACACCATCAAAGAAACGATTGAAGAAGTAAAAAAAATGCGGGATTTGGTGAACGGCTTGTTAGAACTCGCCCGCCTCAACGACGACTCTTCCCAGTTTTTTGTGCATCCCCTACGCGTGGACGAACTCCTTTGGCAAGCCCGCGAAATATTACTGACCCACATGCCCAACTACAACGTTCACATTGAGTTTGACCAGTTTCCCGAAGACGAAGAAGCCTTAGAAATTGAAGGAGATGCGTCTTTACTGCAAACTGCGTTTATGAATTTGATGGGAAATGGTTGTAAATATTCTCAAGATAATCGGGTAAACGTGACGCTTTACATTCAAGAAAAAGCAATACGGATTGTCTTTGTTGACCGTGGAGTGGGAATAGCCCAAAAAGACCTTCCCCATATTTTTGAGCCCTTTTACCGCGCCGAAGCTACCCAATCCATCAAAGGGCATGGCGTGGGCCTTGCCTTGACTGAGCGCATCATCAAACTACACAAAGGCGACATTCGGGTGCGTTCGCAACTGGGTGTAGGCACACATTTTATTGTTACACTGCCTTTTTAATCTTGTTTTAATAGGCAATTAACCTGCTTTTAATCGAAGAAAGGGAGCTTTGTGAGACATAAACGCCACCTCTTTGTATGAAAGCCAAAACGCATCATCCCCTCTTCGATGAGCATGAAGTCCTTCACGAACTAAAACACTTTTTGCCAGCCCAAGCTCCGCTCAAAGATTTTATCCACCACAATACACTTCACGCATTTCAGCACCAGAATTTTTATCAAGCATTGAGAAATGCGTCGGCATTTTTTGGATACAAAGTAACGCTGACACTGGACGAATACCGTGAACGGTACATGCAAAATCGCATTAGCGAGGAAGTGCTCGAAAGGGTTATTGCCGAACGAAAAGGGAAAGAGGAAGTAGGTGTTTGGAAACGTAAAGCCCTCACAGGCAACTATGACCCTACCATTTCGGGCAGAATTGGACTCCTCCGCGACAACTGGAAAAAACTCTACCGCATCGACTTAGACTTACTGGTACACCCACTTTTCTTTAGAGTAGTCTGTAGTTATTTAGACCAAGGTATCTCGATTTGGGGTTTTCCAGTGGCACACAAAGGGTTCCTTTCGTCAATACGCGAAATGGAACGGAATACTTTCGCTAGTTTTTTTAAGGCAGAACGGGCTAAAAAATTACTCTTCAACGAAAACTGTCAAATCAGCGATTTGTTGAAGTTGCTTATCGGTGATGAATCATTGTACAAACAATACCTCTACGACCTACAGTTTGCCCACCAAGGATGGTCGGG
This sequence comes from Runella sp. SP2, assembly GCF_003711225.1. Classification (NCBI taxonomy): domain Bacteria; kingdom Pseudomonadati; phylum Bacteroidota; class Cytophagia; order Cytophagales; family Spirosomataceae; genus Runella; species Runella sp. SP2. The sequence continues at coordinate 4,500,968 of NZ_CP031030.1, forward strand.
AATCGTATCGGTCTTGGAAGATCAGCCTCAACTGTTGCTTGACCGCAAGAAGATTAGCCTTCGAGAACTGATTATCTTTGAACTACTGTTAGAAATCGACGCACTCGACGACAAATATCAGGGCAACTGGGCACCATTAGCATCTCGCTTAGAAACTCGCCCAACCCCTATTTTTGCTAAAGTTCCTTACACTGAATTTCACGAAGTGATTGAGATTTGGCAGGAGGCGTTTGAGTGGAGTTTTTACGACCAAGTGTTGGCAGGAATGAAACAGGGTACTTCAACCACCAACGCTCCTGTGTCTAAGACATTTCAGGCAATGTTTTGTATGGACGACCGTGAGTGCTCTATTCGCCGTTATGTAGAGCAGCACGACCCTCATTGTCAAACGTTTGGCACTCCTGGCTTCTTTGGCGTTGAGTTTTATTACAAACCCAAACACGCCAATTCGATTACCAAACAATGCCCTGCGCCAGTTACGCCTACTTATTTAATAAAAGAGCTAACAAACGAAAAGGAAAAGCGCGAACGTGATCTCCATTTTACCAAACATTCACATACGCTTTTGAGGGGTTGGCTGATTTCACAAACGTTGGGTTTTTGGTCGGCACTACGTTTGGCGCTTACTGTCTTTAAACCTTCTTTGAGCCCTGCCACCAGCTCTTCGTTCAAGCACATGGACGAATTTTCGGAATTAACCATTGAAAATACCAACCCTGACGACAAAGAAAATGGGTTGCAGATTGGGTTTACGATTGAAGAAATGGCCACTCGGGTCGAAAACCTACTGCGTAGTATTGGTTTGGTCGATCACTTTGCACCGCTGGTGTATGCCGTAGGACACGGCTCCACGAGCGTCAACAATACGCACTATGCGGGATATGACTGCGGCGCGTGTTCGGGACGGCCAGGGTCGGTCAATGCGCGCGTTATCAGCTACATGGCCAACCACCCTAAAGTGCGCTTGTTGCTGCGAGAAAGGGGCATTGATATTCCCGAAACGACTCAGTTTTTGGGAGCGTTGCACGATACCACCCGCGACGAAATTGCCTTTTACGATACCGCCGCACTTTCGGCAACCAATGCAGCTTTGCACCAACAAAACGAAGCTAATTTTAACAAAGCCTTGGATTTCAACGCCAAAGAACGGTCGCGTCGTTTTGAGTCAATTGATTCTCACTTGCCCGTTGAAAAAGTACACGAAAAAATCCGCCGTCGTTCGGTTTCTTTGTTTGAACCACGCCCCGAACTCAACCACGCCACCAATGCCCTTTGTATTGTTGGGCGTCGTGATATTTCTAAGCATTTGTTTCTCGACCGTCGTTCGTTTATGAATTCGTTCGACTACCGCGTTGACCCAGAAGGCAATTACCTAACGACGATTCTCAACGCAGTAGCTCCCGTAGCAGGGGGTATCAATTTGGAATATTATTTTTCACGGGTTGACAACCAAAAACTAGGTGCAGGAACCAAACTTGCCCACAACGTAATGGGGCTGTTTGGAGTAGCCAACGGTATCGATGGTGACTTACGCCCAGGGCTTCCGAGCCAAATGATTGAAGTCCATGATCCAGTTCGGCTCATGGTGATTGTGGAGCATTTTCCATCGGTAGTACTGCGCTCTATCCAGAAATCGGCCGCTACCTATGAATGGTTCATGAACCAGTGGATTCATTTAATAGTGGTAGAACCTACGACCCAAGCCTTCTATCTTTTCAAGAACGGCGAATTCGTCGAATATCACCCTATCAAACAAGCCATAGAGGTGGTAGAAAATGTCCCATCCTTGGTCGAAGCCCACGAGGAAAACCTCCCCATTTACCTTCTTCAGTAGTCGATAAACCATTATTTTCATGACATCCATCCTTCATATTTTCATACTGATTCCGCTTTTAGGTTTTCTAGTTAGTTTGTTATTACCGCCCAAAAACGAAGTCGTCATTTCGCGCTCAGCTATCTTTACGGTGGGGCTTCAGCTGCTAACCGCCGTTGGTTTTTGTGCCTATTGGCTCTTTCAACACAGACCAACGATTGAAGTCAAAGACTTTTCGCTCTTTAGTTCGTCGGGCTATGAGTTTTTGATTACCTTTTATTTTGACGGCATCACCGCCGTTTATCTGCTGGTAGGCGCATTTTTATCATTTTTAGTGACCATCTATAGCCGTGCGTATCTCCACCGCGAAGCAGGTTACAAACGCTTTTTCAATACCATCCTCTTTTTTTATTTAGGGTACAACGTCGTCATTTTCTCGGGCAACTTCGAGACGCTGTTTGTCGGCTGGGAAATTTTAGGAATTTCTTCCTTTCTTTTGATTGCCTTCTACCGCGACCGTTATCTGCCCGTTAAAAACGCCATTAAAGTATTTTCTGTCTATCGTATTGGCGATTTAGGGCTTATTTTGGCGATGTGGGCAAGTCACCATTTGTGGCACGAGAACATTACATTTCTCAAATTAAGCAACCACGAATTGGTACACGAACACCTCCAAAACCACAGTTGGGTAGGCATTTTTATTTCGTTGATGATCTTGTTGGCAGCAGCGGCCAAATCAGCCCAATTGCCCTTTTCGGCTTGGTTGCCCCGTGCCATGGAAGGCCCCACACCCTCTAGTGCTATTTTTTACGGTTCGTTGTCGGTACATTTTGGCGCATTTTTGCTGTTACGTACTTTCCCTTTTTGGGAAGAACAAACTTCCGTTCGGATTTTAATAGCGCTTCTAGGAATCATCACCAGTGCCATTGCTACGCCCATTGCTCGGGTGCAATCGTCGGTCAAAAGCCAAATAGCTTACGCCTCTATTGCCCAGATTGGGCTGATTTTCGTTGAAATTGCCGCGGGGCTTGAAACAATTGCTTTAATCCACTTTGCTGGAAACGCGTTTTTACGCACCTATCAGCTGTTGGTTTCTCCTTCGGTAGTGAGTTATTTGATTCGCGAACAGTTTTACAATTACGTGCCACGCCAACATACGTTTGAAGACTCTCTTCCCAAAAAGTTGGAATATACCGTCTATTTGTTAAGCCTCAAAGAGTGGAACCTCGACTCGTTTATGAACCACATTGTGTGGAAACCACTCCGCCGCGTAGGTCGTAAACTAGACTTTTTGACCCACAATCGTTTGCTTATGCTGTTTGTGCCTACCTTTTTATTGGCACTTATTGCCTATAATTTTCAAGACAAACTTTCGGCCCAAAGCCACGTGTACTTGCCGATTTTGTTTGCCGCCATTGGGTTATTAATGGTATTAAAGTCTTATTCTGAGCGTAAAAGCCCACAAATGAGCTGGTTGTTGCTGATTATGAACCACTTTTGGGTCGCCTTAGCGATTTCGTTCAATGAGCACTTTACGCTTGAAGAAATACTTTTTTACCTCAGTGGTGTGGTAATTGCGGGCGGGGTCGGTTATGCCTGCTTGCGACGACTCAAGCTACTCGAACCCAAGGTTGACTTAAACCAATTTGCGGGGCATGTATATGAGCATCCAAAGCTAAATTTGATGTTTTTGCTAGCCGCAATGGGGCTCATGGGTTTTCCTATTACACCCACTTTTATTGGCGAAGACTTGGTGTTTAGCCACATCCATGAAAACCAGATTGTGCTTGCGTTTTTATGTTCTATTGGTTTTGTGTTTGAAGGGATTGCGATTGTACGCATTTACGGACGTGTCTTCCTCGGCCCACATACCAAACATTACCACGAAACAGCCTATCGTTCTTCGTAAAAAACGGTTTTAACCCGTTTTTAATACCGCCTTAACTCCCCTTTAATTCGGCAGGAAGACTTTTGCAAACAGTTAATCGTCTCCTTTTTACCATAATTTCTCAAGTTAATAAACAAGACTTATGAAATCGAAAAATAACATTTTTGACAGTCTTCAAGCGCATTGGGCAAAAGATTTATTGTCGGGTTTTTTGGTGTCTTTGATTGCCCTACCGCTATGTTTGGGTATCGCAGGTGCCAGTAATTTCCCGCCAATCATGGGCGTAATGACTGCCGTTGTTGGGGGGATTGTCGTGGCATTTTTTGCGGGTTCAGAACTGACAATCAAAGGCCCCGCCGCAGGTCTGATTGTTATTGTTGCAGGTGCGGTTGAAGAACTAGGAAAAGGAGACAACGAAGTAGGCTGGAAACTAGCACTGGGTGTAGTGGTTGTAGCAGGGTTAATCCAAATCGTGTTGGGGTTATTGAAAGTAGCCAAGCTCGCCGATTTTTTCCCTCTTTCGGCCGTCCACGGAATGCTCGCCGCTATTGGTATCATTATCATGTCCAAGCAGTTGCACTTGGCCGTAGGTATTGCCCCAGCAGAAATGAAAGGTAAAGAACCGCTTGAGTTGCTCGAAATGGTCCCTCATAGCCTCATGCACATGGAATACCACATCGCCATCATTGGCGGTATCAGCTTGTTGATTTTGTTCGGTTGGCCTTATCTTCAAATCAAAGCCCTCAAAAAAGTCCCACCAGCCTTGGTAGTACTAATCGTAGGGGTATTGTTAGGTCAATATTTTCACTTGACAGAGCCTTCTTACAAAAACCTAAAACCGTTGGTAAGCCCTGGAGATTTCTCGATTAACCTCAACGCCGACTTTTCGGTACTTACCAACAGCGAGTTACTTCCTGTCTTTTTGAAATACCTTTTGATGTTTGTATTAATTGGTTCATTAGAATCACTTTTGACAGGCCGCGCCATTGACTTGATTGACCCTGAAAAACGGAAATCAGATTTAAGCAGAGACCTTACGGCGGTAGGTATCGGTAACACAATATCAGGTCTTTTGGGGGGGTTGCCCATGATTTCGGAAGTAGCACGTAGTTCGGCCAATATCAATAACGGCGCTAAAAGCCGCTGGGCCAACTTCTTCCACGGCATTTTCTTGTTGTTGTTTGTAGTAATGCTCGTACCCGTAATCAAAATGGTACCCGTTGCTTCTTTGGCCGCAATGTTGATTTTTGTAGGCTTCCGTTTGGCTTCTCCCAAAGAGTTTGCGCACGTCTATCACATTGGTAAAGAGCAACTAACCATTTTCTTGATTACCATTATCGCCACCATCGCCACCGACTTATTGGTGGGTATTGCGGCGGGGATTTTGACCAAATTTATTATTCAGTTGGCTTTTGGAGTACAGATAAAAGATATAATCCAGTCTCGTTTTGAATTAACAGAACAAGAATTAGGTGTGTATCACCTTAGCGTAAAAAATGCAGCGGTGTTTGCCAATTATCTTAAACTCAAAGCACAATTAGCGAAAGTACCGCAAGGAAGTTCATTGATTATTGACTTCTCAAAGGCTGCGTACGTTGACCACACAGTAGCCGACAACCTGAATAATTTTAGAAGAGAGTTTGAGGCCGCAGGAGGAGTATTGTCGCTCAAAGGACTGGATTTGCACGAAAGTTTGTCGGAGCATCCATTGGCAGCGCGTCGTTTGCCCAAGCATTTGCGCAAAACGCTGGTAGAAATGGCTTAATGTTTAATAAACAATAAGTTTAGTTAAGTTAGTATATTTTAGAGTGCAAAAGGGAGGTTTTACCTCCCTTTTGCATTGGTTTACGAGCACTTACACACCGTTATTTGTTATCTGTTAACCGTATAGTTAGCTCTAAAACACTACATTTTAACACAATTAACAGCTAACGGTTAACAATTAACCATGCCTGAGCACTTAGGCCGAAATCCAGCTAAAATTATACGCTAACTCAGGTACTTTTGTACGGTCAGCCACACGTCGAAGTCGAGCAGGAAGTGCCATGAGGTAGTCACGCGCGCGTTCACCTGCGTCATTAAGATCAGGCACTTTATCGATTTTCCATTCTTCCAGAAGCGATTCCATAATTTCGATGTAATCGTGGGTTGTATAAACACCCAACCGCTGTGCTGCATCCGAATAATGGCTGAATGTTTCGCTGAGTTTGACCCCTGTTTCACGTAAGAAGTGCGCAGGCATGACGATTTTTTTGCGCATCATGTCTTCAAACGCCAACATCATTTCTGAAGGATCGACTTCAAAAATGCGATTTACAAACGACTTATACGCCTTGGCATGGCGCATCTCGTCGGCGGCAATTACGCCACACATTTTTGAAAGCAGATGATTACCGCATTGTTTGGCCAAAGTTGCCGTGCGTCGGTGCGATATGTTGGTCGCTAATTCTTGAAACGACGTATAAATGAAGTTACGATAAGGATCCGTTCCTGTTTCGATATCGAAGCCATCCGAAATCAAATACTGCGTAGAAACTTCCATAGCACGCATATTGACCCGCCCCGACAAGTACAAATATTTGTTGAGAAGATCGCCGTGGCGATTTTCTTCGGCAGTCCAAGCCCGAACCCATTTTGTCCAAGCTTGTTCAGGTTCTTGTTGGTTAATTCCTTCAACGGTCATCAACCACGACTCATACGTGGGCAATGCCTCTTCGGTAATGGTATCACCTACCAATACAGCAATATAATCGTACGATAATTCGCGAGCAGCCTCTTGAAGAAGCTTTACTTCGGTAAAAAAGCTCTCTTTGGTCGAATCAGGCAAAAAATCCGCAGGCTGCCACAAAGTCTCGACAGGCTTCAGAAATTCGTCGTAGATGGAATCAATCTTTTGACCGATAAACTTCATTACCTCTATCCGAGTGGAGGGAAGTTGCATAAAACTAAGATTATGAAATAAGTGTCCGAGAAAATTTCCCGAAGGTAGCAAGAATTTTAGGAAAGTTGGTGAGATGTTGGCCTCAGCTTGCTAAAACAGGCAAATGTTTGCGTAATTTTGGCGCTCAAAATCCCCGTTAGCGTGGCATGAAAAAAATAATTGATTACGTTTTAGGTAGCCTTTACCTGTTGTACTTTGGTTTAACTCTGGTGATTTTCCACCCAATTCAGATGGTATGTTTTCATTTGTTTGGGCGGCGTGTTCATCAAAAATCGGTACACGTACTAAATGGTTTTTTGTTGCATGGGCTTTATATTTTAGGAACCCGTTTGAGCTTTAAGGCAAAAGCTACGTTGCCTACCGACCGTCCTGTGATTTTTATTGCGAACCATCAAAGTATGTTCGATATCGTCGGAATGATTTGGTTTTTACGCAATAATTTTCCTTTGTTTGTGTCAAAAATTGAGTTGGCAAAAGGCATCCCCAGTATTTCGTATAACCTTCAGAAAAGCGGCGCGGCCCTCATCGACCGCCAAGATGGCAAACAAGCCATCATGGAAATAGCTCGATTGGCTAAGTTGATTGAAGAAACGAAATTTTCGGCAGCTATTTTTCCAGAGGGAACTCGCTCAAGAACTGGCGTATTAAAAGCCTTTGCCACAGGAGGCGTAGCTATTTTGGTCAAGAAAGCCCCCAACGCACTCGTTGTACCCATCGCCATAAAAAACACGGGAAAATTGAACCCAAAAGGCATTTTTCCGCTTAGTAGCTTTGAAAGTCTATCGTGGACGGTGCTTGAGCCCATCGAACCCAAAGGAAAAACGGTAGATGAAATTGTAGAGTTGGCCAAATCAAGTATTGAAAACGAATTAAAAAACGTCTAAACTGTTCATCAACTACTACTTTATAAAGGGCATAATTTGTAAATGTCATTTTATTTGTGATTAAAATAGTATAAATTTCGGGAGTATTCAACCGTTCAAATGTGTTGTGAGTCAAGCTAAAACCTTTGTGTTGGTCTTTTTCAGTGTCATGATTTGTTTCATGGCAGTGGTCAAACCTTTGGTTAACTGCCCCAAAAAAAACAGCCTTACTGAGCAACAAGAACAACAAGAAACCTCCTGCCCTGAGTCATGCGATGAAGAGGGAGGCGAAGAAACAGCCAAGGAAAATGCCGAATGGAACGACGAATTTTGGACTCCTTCCGTCGTAGGTTTTTCCATTTCATTACCTTCAAAAGCATCGAGCAGTTTTTTATATTTGGTTCATTTCTCCGAACACGTAGCTGCCATTAGCCTCCCCCCTCCCGAGTTTATCCCTTCTGTTTAATTTTTTTATTTCTTGCTTTCGCTCATGGAGCGAGAAAAAATACTACATGAGCTGTGGGTCAATCAGATTAAATGTAAGTAAAAGAAAATGAAGGGTTTATTTAAAGATATAAAGTACGACCTACCTGCGGGTTTGGTGGTATTTTTGGTTGCCTTGCCGCTGTGCCTTGGGATTGCACTTGCATCGGGAGCGCCACTTTTTTCAGGAATTATTACGGGGATTGTAGGTGGCTTGGTCGTGTCATTACTCAGTGGTTCGGCACTAAGCGTGAGCGGGCCAGCGGCGGGTTTAACCGTCATCGTCCTCAACGCTATTCAGCAAATTGGCTCATTTGAAGCCTTCTTATTGGCAGTTGTGCTTGCTGGAGTAATTCAAATTGTATTGGGGGTTATGAAAGCGGGAATCATCGGTCATTATTTCCCATCGAGTGTCATTAAAGGAATGCTTGCCGCGATTGGTTTGATTCTGGTTTTCAAACAAATTCCGCACGCATTTGGGTATGACAAAGACAGCGAGGGAGACTTTACATTTGTCCAAGTCGATGGTGAGAATACATTCTCGGAGCTTCTAAATGCCGTTAACTTTTTACATCCAGGCGCAGTGATTATCTCAACAATATCACTGCTAATCATCATTTTTTGGGACAAACCTTTTCTAAAAAAATACGCGATTTTTCGGTTAGTTCCTGCGGCACTTGTGGCCGTTGTGGCGGGAGTACTTATCAATAGCTATTTTGAGGTATTTTCTCCTATTCTTGCCCTAAAAAACGACCATTTGGTGAGCCTTCCAGTATCGGGTTCAGTGGAAGCGTTTATTGGGCATTTCACCTTCCCTAACTTTCAAGCTATTTCAAATCCACAGGTAATTATTACCGCTTTCACGATTGGGATAGTAGCAAGTTTGGAGTCGTTGCTGAGTGTTGAAGCTACCGACAAACTCGACCCTTTTAAGCGTAATACACCTACTAATCAAGAGCTTATTGCCCAAGGAACAGGCAACGTTATTGCAGGTCTATTGGGTGGATTGCCATTGACGGCAGTGATTGTTCGAAGCTCTGCCAATATCAATGCGGGTGGAAGAACCAAACTTTCGGGCTTTATTCATGGCGTGTTTTTATTGATAAGTGTCGTCGCTTTTGCAAGCTTGTTAAACAAAATCCCGTTGGCGTGTTTGGCAGCGGTGCTGTTAGTGGTGGGATACAAACTAGCCAAAATTTCTTTATTTAAATCCATGTACAAGCTTGGTTGGAGCCAATTTTTGCCTTTCGTCGTTACGGTTATTGCCATTTTACTAACCGATTTGCTCAAAGGTATTGGCATCGGGATGGCCGTTTCTATCTTTTTTATTTTGCGCAACAACTACAAACAAGCGTATCATTTCAACGAAGCAGGAACGCCCGACAAACGGCAGATTACAATTCAATTGGTAGAAGATGTGACTTTTATCAACAAAGGAGCTATTACACTTACCCTCGATAAATTGCCCAATGATGCCCAAGTGGTCATCGACGGCAGCAAATCACGTTTTATCGACATCGACGTTCTTGAAATTATTCATAATTTTAAAGAAACCGCCCTTTTGAAAGGCATTCAGCTTGAACTAAAAGGAATACCTGAGTTCCAAGGAGTGGCAGGACATTAGTTTATCGCATCATCTCAATCCAATATTTTTAACCCAAGCAAATGAAAGCACACACGAAAGAAACCCAAGCTAACTTAACGCCAAGAAAGGCGCTTGAAATACTGAAAGAAGGAAATTTGCGCTTTATCAAAAACCTGAAGGTGCAACGTGATTTGTTGGAACAGGTCAACGATACGCGTGAAGGACAATGGCCGTTTGCCACCATATTGAGCTGCATTGATAGCCGTACGTCATCCGAATTGATTTTTGACCAAGGTTTAGGCGATATTTTCTCCATTCGCATAGCAGGAAACATCGTCAATACTGACATTTTGGGAAGTATGGAGTTTGCATGCAAAATTGCGGGTTCAAAGCTCATTGTTGTACTTGGACATACCAAATGCGGCGCCGTAAAAGGAGCTTGCGACCACGTAGAAATGGGAAACTTAACGGAGCTTTTGGCTAAGCTTCAACCCTCAGTTTACCAAGAAAAAGAGACAAAATCAGACCGCACGTCTAAGAATAAAGTATTTGTTGAAAATGTAGCTCAAATCAACGTAAAGCGAAATGTAAAAAATATCATTGAGCGCAGCTTCATTTTAGAACAAATGGTAGAAAACGGAGAAATCGGCGTGGTAGGTGCTATGTACAACATTGAGACGGGTGAAGTAGAGTTTTATGACGATGTGATGTACATCCGCGATACCGAAAACCCCGATTTTACGGTAGCAAACCTGCGTGATTTGACCTTGGCTTAGTGAAAAATACCCCGTTGGGTGAAAGGTGTAAAAGCGTTTCGCTATTTTTGTACAACTCATAAAATCGAACCGTAATGACCTTTAAGTACCTCAACAAAGATTTTTCAGCAGGTTTTTCGGTATTTTTAGTGGCGCTCCCGCTGTGTTTAGGCATTGCCTTGGCATCGGGAGCGCCGCTTTTTTCTGGCTTAGTTTCGGGGGTAATCGGCGGATTGGTGGTAGCGTTGCTTTCTGGTTCTGAAATCGCCATTAGTGGCCCCGCCGCTGGGCTAGTTGTCATTGTGTTTGATGCCATCCACGGGTTAGGTGACTACTCCCATTTTCTGACGGCGGTTGTCTTGGCGGGTCTCCTCCAATGGCTACTGGGCTGGTTCAAGGCGGGTCGCCTGAGCGGTTTTGTGCCGTCGAGTGTCATCAGCGGAATGCTCGTTGCCATCGGCATTGTCATCGTTCTCAAACAAATCCCCCATGCCCTTGGCTGGGATGCCGACTACGAAGGCGAATTTGAATTTTTCCAAAACGACCAGCGAAATACCTTTAGCGAAATTATCCAAGCGGTGTTACATCCAACTTGGGGCGCAGGTATCATCAGCGCTGTATGTTTGCTTCTGATACTTTGGTGGGATAAAAAAGCTGAACAGGGTATCAAATTTTTCAAAACCGTTCCAACGGCCTTGGTCGTGGTTGTAATAGGTGTCGTTATTAATCAAGTATTTCGGTGGTTTGCTCCTGCTTTTTACTTGGGAGAATCTAACGACCACATGGTACGAATGCCCAGTTTTCGTACGTTATCTGACCTCAAATCGGCGCTTCATTTTCCATCCCTCGATGCATTGACCAAGCCTGCTGTTTACTTTACCGCTTTTACTTTGGCGATCATTGCAAGCGTCGAGTCTTTGTTTGGACTAGAAGCCGCCGACAAGCTAGACAAGCAACGACGGATTTCATCGCCCAACCAAGAGCTCAAAGCCCAAGGAATTGGCAATCTTCTTTCAGGTTTTCTTGGTGGTCTGCCAATGACAGTCGTGGTGGTTCGTACTTCATTGAACGTATATAGCGACAGCCAAACGCGCCTTTCGGCGTTTATTCAGGGCGTTTTGTTGCTGTTGGCAATGGTGGTTTTTCCCGAAACCCTCAACCACATTCCCCTTGCTAGTCTGGCAGCATTGCTTATATTAGTCGGGTACAAATTGGCCCGAATTGACATTTTTCGCAAAATGTACCTCGAAGGACAAGATCAATTTGTCCCGTTTATTGTGACGATACTAGGGATTATTTTGACCGATTTGTTGATAGGAATAGCCTTAGGATGGATTGTCGGAATCGCGTATGTAATCTATACCAACAATCAGTCGGCCATGACCATAGTACGCGACAAAGAAACCGTTCTGATTTGGTTTAGAAAAGACATTTCGTTTCTCAATAAAGCCAGGTTAAAGGAAGAATTGGCTTCGCTGCAAGCAGGAGACACGGTATTTATTGACGGAGCAAGAGCTCACTTTATTGACCATGACATTTATACTACCCTAAAAGAATTCCGAAAAGATGCCCCCCTGCGCGGTATTCAGGTGGACTTTAAAGGAATTACACGTCGGAAAATAACAAAACGAAAACTCGATGCAAGCATACAAAAAACTCTTATTAGCAAATAAAGCGTGGGCGGCTGAAAAGCTCATGCTCGACGAACACTATTTTGAGGAGTTAGCCGCTGATCAAAAGCCTGAGTTTTTGTGGATTGGCTGTGCCGACAGCCGCGTGCCCGCCAACGAAGTGACAGGCACTGCCCCTGGCGAATTGTTTGTTCACCGAAACGTGGCCAATTTAGTACTTCATACCGACATTAACATGCTCAGCGTGTTGCAGTATGCCGTGGAAGTACTCAAAGTAAAACATATTTTAGTGGTAGGACACTACGGCTGTGGCGGTGTAAAAGCCTCAATGACTAACAAAGACTACGGACTGATTAACAAGTGGTTGCGCAACATCAAAGATGTGTATGAAAAACACGAGACTGAACTCAATGGCATTGCGGAAGAACAAAAACGTTTTGACCGACTGGTGGAGCTAAATGTGGTTGAGCAGGTCAATAATTTAGCTAAAACAACTATTGTGCAACGGTCTTGGCACCAAAGGAACTATCCCCAACTCCACGGATGGGTATTTGACCTACACACGGGGCTTATCAACCCAACGGTAGAGATTTTGCCTGGAGCCGAAATTTCGCCCATTTATCGCTACGATTTTGAAAACGATAAAAAACATGACGAAATTTCGACCGAGTATGAGCATTAGGCAATGATAGACAGTTGATTAAAACTCAATCACAAAACCCAATGCAGGTGTGAAGTTGGCGTCTTCGTTGGCCAAAATGAGTGGTACTCCATTACTGCCGTCGCTTCGTAACGCTAGCCCATCCGTAGTTCTAAATCCAGAATTATCAGCTAACCGCTCAAAGGTGTATTGGGGTAAAGCAGGATTTGTAGTGAGCAATGCGTTTTGTAAGTCAAAAAACAAGTCGATAGATGTCTTCTTGTAATTCCATTTTTTGTCAATGCGGAAATCCACGCGGCTAAATGACCTCAACCGCAGGCTATTGAGTCGAGCATAATCTTCGGTGCCTACGCCCGTGGTGAGGTAATTGCGTTGCGAAGCGACCAAATCAAAGGGCGTATAAGGCGCACCACCTTGGTAGAGCCATTTAAGGCCCAACTCCCAGCCGCGTTTGAACTTATACCCCAATTGCGTCGAAACTAGGTTACGCGTATCCCAAGCTGAGGCCACGTACTTGCCGTCTTTTCCCGAAAATTCAGAACGGAAAAGCGTATAGCTCAAGACCCCAAAGAAGTTTTTGGTCAACTTTTGTTGGACGAAAAACTCAAGCCCACGGCTACGCCCTTTGCCCGTGCTGATAACTGTCTCGTTGCCAATGGCGCCGAAATTACCGCCTTGGTTGGCCAGCGAAATACCATCTCGTAGCGAAACAGGGTAGTTGTCGTATTGCTTCACAAAACCTTCGAGCGTAATGCGCGTAGTAGGTGTTGGGATAAACTCTAAGCCTGCCACAAAATGGTCGGAACGGATGTATTTGCTTGATTTATTGACAAAGTTTCCGTCTTGCTTATACCCCAAAACCGTATAAATCGGGGTTTTGAAATACCGACCCACTGACGCGTTTAAACGCCATTTGTCGCTCAATTGGTAACTCGCCGATAGACGCGGACTAAGGGTCTCAATCGGATTGTTACCATCGGAGGTGAATGAATTCATGTCGGTACGCAAGCCCGCCGAAATATTCAAGCGGTCGTCCACCAACTTGCGGTTTACTTGGGCAAAAGCCCCGAACTTGAAGAAATCAATGGCCGTGTTGAATGCGATGTTTACGGCAGGTTGAACCACCTGTCCTTGGGTATTTTTGACTTCACGGCGCAGTACGTTAAAGAAGTCGTTGTTGTACTTAACGTATTGAAGCATAGCACCGTAACTATATTCCCACTTACCCACAAACTTATTCACATCGAGGCGGAGTTTGTTCTCAATTTCTTGAGATACACTTTTGAGCGCGCGGTAATTTTCGTCACCTTGACGATTGTCTTCAAAGCGGTCAAGGCGGTTGTTGAACATATTTCGGCTAAGTGAAACGTTGAGGTAGCCGTTTTCCAGCAATCGTTTGAGCGAAAATCCAGTCGTATAATTCCACTGATTGATGGTGGGATTAGAACGAAGTACATACTCTTTTTCAGGGGAAGATTCTTTGGGAACCGCAAACGAAAATTCGTCGATGGCCCCCACTCCAATGGCTGTTAATGTAGTCTTTTTGTTGAGTTTGTGCGTGACTTTGTATTGAAAATCCCAGTAATTGGGACGAATAGGGAGGTCAATGGCTTTGAATAAAAATTGCAAATACGAACGACGTACCGATGCCAAAAAAGTGGTTTTGGGCGAAAGCGGCCCTTCAAATGTGCCTGCTACTTCGGTGGAGCTGACTCGAAAGTTGCCTTGGAGGCGTTCGGGGTTTCCTTCGCGCTGACGGAATTGCAATACTGACGACAGTGCATTGTCGTAACGGGCATTGAAGCTACTCGAACTTAACGTGGCGTCTTCAATAAACGATACGTTGAGAATCCCCGTAGGACCTCCCGAACTCCCCTGCGTCGCAAAGTGGTTGATGACGGGAATTTCGATGCCATCTAGGTAAAAAACGTTTTCGTTGGGGCCACCGCCACGGATGATGAGGTCATTACGAAAACCTCCCACCGAGCCTGCCGTTCCGCCTACACCTGGCAGTACCTGAATCACACGCGAAATGTCAAAGTTACCGCCTGGGTTGTTTTTGATTTCTTCAGTGGTGAGTTTTTGGATGGAATTGGGGGTTTCGACCGAAGCGACCGAGATAGAACGGTTATAGACAACTTTGGCTTCGGTCAACTGGACGGCTTCTTCTTCGAGGTCAAACGTAATTTGTTGGGCATTACCCGACGTAAGTACTACGTTGAATTTGGTGGCGGTTTTGTAGCCTACAAAAGACGCTTTGAGGTTGTAGCTTCCTACGGGGAGGGTAAGTTTAAACTTTCCGTCCACGTCGGTGGTAGTGCCTTGGGTGGTACCATCAATTTGTACCGTCACCCCGATAAGCGTTTCTTGGGTGCGTTTGTCGCGGACAGCCCCCAAAATGGTTCCTGTGCTTTGGGCAAACGCATTAGTGACACTAACGATGAGTAGTAGAGCGAATAGGTGTGTTTTCATGCGAATTTTAAAATGAGCAGTAAAAAACATTTATGATTTGATTTGTGTTAATTACTACGATAACATTCCAAATGAATTATTGTTTGTACGAAAACAAAATATTTTTCAAATTTTAGAATGTTTTTACTACTAAAAAATGAACTACGCACTATTACAAGAGCTGATTGGGCACTTAGCCAACTACGAAGCGCAGCGTTCACCGCTGCAACGGAAGGACATGGAGGGGTTTGTGGCGTACCTCAATCAACAAGTTTTTGCCAAATCATCAGACCCCGAATTAAAATTTGAAAATGGGGAAACGGTAGAGGTACTGTTGTCGCAGTTGGTGGCGTTTTTGTATCGCTATGCCAAAGGGTATATCAAAAAAGCGCTGGACTCTGCTCACCTGATTACGATTGACGATTTTTCGTATCTGGCGGGTATTTGGCAGACAGGCGGCTGCACCAAAACGGAGATTATTGACATGAACATTCACGAAAAAACCACGGGGATGGAAGTCATCAAGCGGTTATTGAATAATGGCCTCGTCGAACAAACCGACGACCCAAAAGACCGCCGAAGCAAACGGTTGTTGATTACGGCCAAAGGAATGGGGGTACTTTTTGGAACGTTTGAAGAAATGCGAAAAGCGAGTTTGATTATTGCAGGAACGCTCAATGAAATCGAAAAAATGCAGTTGTTGCACTTACTTCAAAAACTGCACTTTTTCCATAAACCGCTGTTTCTCAATGAACGCGAAACGGGTTTGGATGGGTTATTGAAAATCGTTGAAGGGGCAAAATAAATAAAGCCATAGTAGTGAGCTATGGCTTCATAAATACTTTTAAGCGTATTTTTCTCGAACTTGAAATAACAACCAGCCTCCGATTAGAAACGACAACGCAAGGCTAATCAGGTTGCTAAACAATCCTCCAATGCCTGCCAGATTAACAATACCGCTAACTAGGCTCAACAAGAAAAGATAGTACATATAATCCCAGCCTTTCTTTTGGCGCTTCATCAGTGGCGAAACGGCAAGCCCTTCCACAACTACCATAACCGCTAAAATGGCCATCGAAATCCAATAAACTCCCATATTACCAAAGGAAGCTAAACCGATGGCTGTTGCACCAGCTCCAATACCTAAAACTGCCAGTAACCCTAAGGCACCGAAAATGACAGCAATGATACAGAGGTACGGGGAGATTTTAACCAGAATTTCTTTTACGTTGTCAGGCAGTTGGGGGAATTTAGCAAATACGCCTGCGATTTCGTTTTCGAGGGGAAGTGGTTGTGCCATGTGATTGAAAAGGATAAGGTGATCGATTGTAGGTAGAGGGAAAAATTTATCGAACCTAACCCTTTTCAATCAAATAGTCAAGGAGTTATGAGTGTTTTTATTAGCTTTCGGTATATTCTCCTTCAAGTTTTGAAATAACTGCCGTTGCCACGGCATTTCCAGCTACCGAAGTGGCCGAACGCCCCATGTCTAAGAAGGGGTCAATACCGAGTAGCAATGCCAGCCCTTCGACGGGTAGGTTAAATTGTGCCAACGTTCCTGCAATCACCACCAACGAGGCACGTGGTACACCCGCAATTCCTTTGGAAGTAATCATCAGGGTAAGCAGCATGGCGATTTGTTGCTGAATGGTGAGCGGAATGCCGTAAGCTTGGGCAATAAAACCCGTTGCAAAAGTCATATACATCATCGAGCCATCAAGGTTGAAAGAATAACCCAACGGCAGCACAAATCCAATGATACGCTGACTACAACCAAATTTTTCCAAAGCAGTAATTTGTTGCGGCAAAGAAGCCTCTGAACTTGCCGTACTGAAAGTCAGAATCATCGAATCTTTGACGTGCGCCAACAGTTTGAGGTACGGGATTTTCATGACAAGGCAAATTGCCCACAAAACCCCGAAAATAAAGAAAAGCAGACCACCGAAGAAACACACCATTAGGTAGGCATACGAAATCAAAATGCCGAGTCCTTTCATGGCCACTACGCCTGTCATTGCCCCTAAGACGGCAAAAGGAGCTAATTCCATCACGTACCCAACAATTTTAAATACTACCTCCGAAAGGCTTTCAATGGCTTTGATGAGTTTTTTGCCGTGCTCTCCTACAGCGCCCAAAGCAATCCCAAAAAACAACGAAAAGACCACAATTTGGAGGATTTCGTTTTCGGAAAGGGCTTTAAAAAAGCTATCAGGGAAGATGTGCAAAATAAAATCTTCGACGGTTTTCATCGACTTGCCCGTCACACCCGTGTCGGTACCCGCGGCAGGACGAGGCCACTGTTGCACTTCGCCAGGCCGAGTTACATTCACGACCAATAGACCTACAAGCAGGGATAAGATGGTGGCGAAATAAAAATATAATAGGGTTTTGATACCAATACGACCCACGACTTTAAAATCGCCGAGTTTGGCTACCCCCACTGCAAGTGTACAAAACACCAGCGGCCCCACGATCATTTTGATCAGTTTGAGGAAAACTTTGCTCAGAATCTGGAATTTTTTTGATATTTCGGCAGCCTGCTCGGCGTCCATCGTGCTGTGCAAAATTTGCCCGATAACGACCCCCAGAATAAAGCCAATGACGATTTTGGTAGTAATGTTTAGTTTCATGAAGTGTTGGTTTTGATGAAAGTTAGGTTTTGCGGATATGATGATTTAGAGATTTTCAAAGAGAGTAAAACGCTTGAAGCGGCTACTACGGAGGTAGTATTTTAGAAATAGGAAACATAAGGATTTCAGGTTTAGGGCAAAAGAAGCCTGTTTGTGGCACAAATTAGGAAAAAAACGATAGAAACGAACGCTGTCAGTACAAAAACTGTACTTCGGTTGCGACAGAGGATAGGCCTCCAAGCAAAGATTTATGGAAAGAAAATGGGTATTAATAGCCTTTTCTTTGTTTTTCAGGTAAATTAGATGTCTTAGTATATTGCATATAACCAGGGCCTTCTATGAAAAAAAGAGACTTTATTAAATTAGTAGGGGCAGGTGTTGCTGGAAGTAGCTTACCTGCTTCGGTGGTAGCCCAAGAGAGTCACGTTGCTATCTCCACCCAAACCTTCAATATGTGCGGATACGGCGCTCCGAAAATCGATACCGTACGAATTGGCTACATTGGATTGGGGAACCGTGGCTTGGGTGCACTCGACCGAATCGTTTACATTGACAACGTAGAAATCAAAGCCCTGTGCGATATTCGGACGGAGCGTACCGATTTGGCCAAGAAAAAACTCCAAGGAACGTCCCACGTCCCTCAAGTCTATGCAGGGAAGGCCGATGACTGGAAAAAACTCTGCGAACGCCCCGATCTCGACCTTATTTACATTTGTACCCCGTGGAATCTTCATGCTCAGATGGCGCTGTATGCCATGGAACAAGGCAAGCACGTAGCGGTGGAAATCCCCGCCGCAACGACCGTCGATGACTGTTGGAAGCTGGTCGAAACGTCCGAACAGACGCGGAAACATTGCATGATGCTCGAAAACTGTTGCTACGATTTTTTTGAATTGCTCACGCTCAACATGGCGCGCCAAGGCTTTTTTGGGGAAGTAGTGCACGTCGAAGGGGCGTATATTCACGATATTTTTGACTCTTTTTTTGACAAAGGCAAACGCTACGATATGTGGCGCTTAAAGGAAAATACCCGAAACGGGAATTTGTACCCGACCCACGGTTTGGGACCTATTTGCCAAGTGCTGGACATCAATCGCGGCGATAAAATGGAGTATTTGGTGTCGATGTCGAGCAACGATTTTATGTTGGAAGCCAAGGTGAAAGAATTGGCCAAAACCGATGCGACTTTCCAGCCGTTGGCTAAGAAAACCTTTCGTGGGAACATGAGCACTACGACGATTCGGACTCACAAAGGCAAAACCATTATGTTGCAGCACGACGTAAGTTCGCCACGGCCCTACTCTCGCATACATCTGGTAAGCGGTACCAAGGCGACGGCTCTCAAATATCCGCTTCCTGGAAAAATTTCTACGGGACACGATTGGGTGTCGGAGGCCGAAATGAAGGCATTAGAAGAAAAATACCAGCCCGCGCTTGTCAAAAAAATTGGCGAATTAGCCAAGCAAGTGGGCGGCCACGGGGGTATGGATTTCTTGATGGATTGGCGTTTGATTGATTGCCTTCGCAATGGTCTCCCGCTCGACCAAGACGTCTATGATGCGGCTTCGTGGAGTGTGATTGGGCCGTTGAGTGAAAAATCGGTGGCTAACCGCTCCAATTCCATTGATATTCCTGATTTTACGGCGGGGGCGTGGAAAAACAACCGCCCCGTTGATATTTCCCTAGCCCAAGGAGGAAATACCTCCGTCAAACCTAAATAAAGACATTCCGAGTTTGATTGCTGCAAAGGCAAAACTTGGAATGTCTAACAAACCCAAATAGAGATAAAACCCGATGCTTATTCATATTTCCGAAAACCCCAAAGCCCTTGGCCAAGTAGCAGGCGCCGCCGCTGCTGACTACATTCGTAAAGCCCTCGCCGAACGAGGTGAAGCAAACGTGATTTTAGCGACAGGTACCAGCCAATTTGAAACGTTAAACCAATTGCTTAACGAACCAGACATTGATTGGACGAAGGTGACAATGTTTCATTTGGACGAATACATTGCTTTACCAGAATCACATCCTGCTAGTTTTCGTAAGTATTTGAAAGAAAGAGTGTTGTCAAGAGTAGTAATGAAAGAAAGTTTTCTTATCAACGGCGAAACGCAACCCGAAACCGAATGTGAACGATTGGGAAAACTTATTTTACAACATCCAATTGACGTAGCGCTGGTGGGAATCGGTGAAAACGGTCACTTGGCTTTCAACGACCCGCCTGCTGATTTTGAAACGGAAAGCCCTTACATCGTCGTGAATCTCGACGAAGCCTGCCGTCGCCAACAGTTAGGAGAAGGCTGGTTTGCCACGTTAGATGACGTACCCCAACAAGCGATTAGCATGTCGATTCGGCAAATTATGAAATCGGCAGCCCTCATTTGTTCGGTGCCCGATGAGCGTAAAGCCGAAGCGGTAAAAAACTGCTTAACGGGCGAAATTAGCCCCCTTTTCCCCGCCAGCATTTTGCAAAACCACCCTAATTGCGGCATGTATTTGGACAAAGCATCAAGTAAGTATTTATCTTAAAACAAATTATTAACCCCTATGCCAAACCGTCGTAAGTTTCTAAAAAAGAGCAGTATAGCGAGTATTGGAATGGTAGGGTTGGATGTCCTCAATCCGTTTGTAAACGATATTTTTTCCCCTTTACCCCTCATGAACCCCAACGAAACCACGGAGAACCTCATTGGACTGTACGGGCCTTGGGCAGTATCGCTCATTGATAGCAAACTTCCATCGCTTTCTTTTCGCCGCAACGAGTGGACGAATCTTGCTCAGTGGCGTGAGATGGCCAAGCAGCGCTTGATTGAGCGTTTGGGAATTCCTGATATTGGGGGAATGCCTCAAGTGACGCTTAAAAAACAATACGAGTACGACGGGCTTCATATCGAGGAACTTACGTGGCAGCTTCCCTACGGACGACCCACGGAAGGTATTTTGTTAAAACCAGCGAATGCAAAAGGCCCGTTGCCTGCCATTTTGGCTTTCCACGACCACGGTGGGAATAAGTATTTTGGGACTCGAAAAATTACTAAGACGTCAGACCAACAGCATGCGTTGATGAAGGAACATCAGCAGGAATACTACGAAGGAATGGCGTGGGCCAACGAAATCGCCAAGCGCGGTTACGTGGTGCTAGTGTCGGATGCGTTTCCATTTGCTAGCCGACGCGTATGGATGCAGGACGTTCCTGCGCATCTTCGTCATGGCTTGAACGACAACAACCCCGAAAATTCGGAGAATATTCACAAGTACAACGAGTGGGCTGGCGAGCACGAACACGTAATGTCCAAATCGTTGATGAGCGCGGGTACTACGTGGGCGGGGGTGTTTTTTGCGGAGGATAAAAAGGCATTGGATGTTCTTTGTGCCCGTCAGGATGTGGACACTACGCGGGTGGGCTGTGCGGGATTATCGGGTGGTGGTATGCGTACGGTGTTTATGGGTGGACTGGAAGAACGTATCAAATGTGCCGTGTGCGTTGGTTTTATGACTACTTGGAAAGACCTCATTTTACACAAATCATACACGCATACGTGGATGACCTACGTGCCTATTTTGCCCAACGAGCTAGATTTTCCAGAAATCTTTGGATTGCGAGCTCCTCTTCCGACAATGGTGCTCAATGACATTTATGATGATTTATATACGCTTCCTGAAATGAAACGGGCAGATAAGATGTTGGGTGACGTCTATGCCAAAGCAGGGGCTTCGGAGCGATACAAGTGCTCGTTTCACCCTGGCCCACACAAGTTTGATAAAAAGATGCAAGCCGAAGCTTTTGCGTGGTTCGATAAGTGGCTAAAGTAGGGGTCAGACTGTCGTCTGAGAGGTTATAAAAAAGCCGTCTGACTATCGTCTGACGGCTTTTGAGCCTGTTTACCATGATTATTAAGTCTGACTATCGTCTGACTTAGTAATAAACAGCAGTAGTTACCATTTCGCGGGCCGTTTTGGCAATTCCTTCGGGGTCAAAACCACACTCGCGATGAAGTTCAATTTGTTCGCCGTGTTCTACAATTCGGTCAGGAATGCCCAAACGCTTGAGTTTGGCTGTGTAGCCGTGGTCAGCCATAAATTCCAACACAGCACTTCCCATACCTCCTTGCAAGCAACCATCTTCCACAGTAATCACTTTGTCAAATTTCTGGAACACCTCATGCAATAGTTGTTCGTCCAGCGGTTTTACAAAGCGCAAATCGTAGTGAGCTGCACTGATACCTGCATTTTCGAGCAATTGGCA
This sequence comes from Runella sp. SP2, assembly GCF_003711225.1. Classification (NCBI taxonomy): domain Bacteria; kingdom Pseudomonadati; phylum Bacteroidota; class Cytophagia; order Cytophagales; family Spirosomataceae; genus Runella; species Runella sp. SP2. Next base: position 4,522,912 of record NZ_CP031030.1, read on the forward strand.
ACTTTTAACGGCGTAATTTCCAATGTGGCCAATGGTCAGAATCGCCACATCTTCCCCGTCTTTCACTTTTCTTCCTTTACCAATTTCCAACTTTTCAAACGGAGTGCGCCACTGCGGCATCATGCCTTCGCCACGTGGGTATCGAATCGTAAAAGCTTGTTTTCCGCGTTGATTTTCGTCGAGCTGTGCCGTGTACATCATGTTGCGAAGCTCCTGCTCATTCATTGGCGAAGCCACAATCATGTTGGGAATACAACGCATGTAAGCAATGTCATATGCACCGTGGTGCGTAGGTCCATCGGCACCCGCAAAACCTGCGCGGTCGAGGCAGAACACTACAGGAAGTTCCTGAATACACACGTCATGCACCACTTGGTCATAAGCACGCTGCATAAACGTACTATAAATGTTACAGAACACGACCGAGCCTTGGGTAGCCATCCCTGCCGAGAACGTGACGGCGTGTTGTTCAGCAATGCCTACGTCGAAGGCGCGCTCTGGCATGGCTTTCATCAGTAAGTTCATCGACGAACCCGAAGGCATAGCAGGGGTTACACCTACGACTTTGGGGTTTTGTTCGGCCAATTCCACCAAGGTATGTCCAAACACATCTTGGTATTTAGGTGGCTGGGGTGTATCGGGGATTTTTTTGAAAATCTCACCCGTTATTTTATCAAATTTACCAGGAGCGTGCCATTTTGTTTGGTCTTTTTCGGCAGGAGCGAATCCTTTTCCTTTGACCGTGACGCAGTGCAACAGTTTAGGTCCTGGGATGTTTTTAAGGTCATTCAGTACGTGTACGAGATGGTCAACGTCATGCCCGTCGATGGGCCCGAAGTAACGCAAATTGAGCGACTCGAACAAGTTACTTTGGCGTAACAAAGTGGCTTTAAGTCCATCTTCTACCCGTGAAACAATCTCACGAGCACTTTTGCCAAATTGACTCATTTTACCCAACAAATTCCAAACTTCTTCTTTGACGCGGTTGTACGTATGAGAAGTGGTAATGTCGGTCAAATATTCTTTTAATGCTCCAACGTTGGGGTCTATACTCATGCAATTATCATTCAAAATGATAAGCAAATTTGTATCTGCCAACGCCCCCGCATGGTTCATTGCTTCAAACGCCATACCGCCCGTCATGGCGCCATCACCGATTACGGCAATCGAATGTTGGTCTTTGATACCCTTCAATTGCGCTCCTACAGCCATCCCTAAGGCTCCTGAGATAGACGTTGAAGAGTGACCAACTCCAAAGGCGTCGTAAGGGCTTTCTTTGCGTTTAGGGAATCCAGAAATCCCACCGTAAAGTCGGTTAGTATGGAATACTTCGCGGCGCCCTGTCAGGATTTTGTGGCCATAGGCTTGATGACCCACATCCCAAATGAGTTGGTCGGTAGGCGTATTAAACACATAGTGCAGTGCAACAGTAAGTTCTACTACACCCAGACTCGCGCCAAAATGTCCTCCATACACCGAGACTAAATCAATGATGTACTGCCGAAGTTCTTGAGAAACTTGGGGAAGGTCTGCTGAGTCAAATTTTCGCAAATCATCAGGCGTGTTGATTTGTGAAAGTAATTTACCGGGAGTTATGAGCATCGTTTAACGGCTTGAAACTAAACGTAGAAATATAACTTGCTTGCTGATAAAAGTGTTTTGCAAAGTTATGAAAAATGCCAATCGCTACCCACACTTTGTGCGGCGCATTGGCGGTAAAGCGACAGAGATGATGACTTATTGCTGGCTTGCTTTGTAAAGTTTTTGCTTCTCTTCTCGGGTAAGGCTTTCGTAGCCAGATTTTGAGATTTTGTCCAAAATCGCGTCAATTTCGTCCTGATTAGGGATTATTATCGAAGTATTTTCACTTTTTTGACTAAAATGACGAGCAGCAGTGGAGGTAGCGGCACGCGCTCGCTGAGGCACCTGAATGCGTGGTTTTGCAGTGAAAATTTTCTGAAAAAATTCACCAATACTGTAGATAGGTTTTCCCCAATCGTACCCATTTTGGAGGGATTTAATGAACCCAAACCCAACCATTGCTCCCGCTAAGTGGGCCAAATTCCCACCTGCATTGGGGCCTACCAACTGCGCCATCGTGATGATAATACACAGTGCTGCAATGTATTTGAGACGAACAGGGCCAATGAGAAATACAAAAAAGGTGTGTTCGGGCAGTAACGTAGCTGCCCCCAAAATCACCGCAAATACCGCACCCGAAGCCCCAATTAAACTGGTATTGGCAAGTTCAGGTTGGAAATAAGGCACTAGGTTGTACATGGTCAAAAACAGCACACCTCCAGCCAAACCACCCAGTAAAAAAATCGCTATCAAACGTCGGCTGCCAAGATATTCTTCCAATACTTGCCCAAACCAGTAGAGTGAGAGCATGTTAAAGAACACATGAAAAGGGCCTTGATGAACAAAAAAATTGGTCAAAAGCGTCCAAGGCTTGTATAAAAAAGCACCGAAGCTCGCGGGTAAACTAAGCTGATCCATTACCCATTGGTAGTAATGGGGATACTGAGCAATCGTGAAAACGATGTACAAAATGATAATCGCCACAAAGACGATGACATTGGTCAAAATAAGTTTAATGACCGCGTTGTTCGTCTTTGAAAATTCGCCTCTTACATCATCAAAAATGCTGCTCATCGCTCTTTTCAGTTCAAATAGGTTTTATGGAATAACCCGTTTATTGACAAACTAGTTTTGGTTTGTGACTGAAAATTAGAGAAAAAGATACAAAAAGCCAAATTAATACATTCGTCTAATTTTCCAGATTTTCAATAGTATATACGCAAAAATCATGCCTCCGAGGTGGGCAAAGTGGGCAACACCCGAATCTTGGATATTAATTCCCGCATAAAGTTCATATAGGGCGTAAAAAGTAACAAAATATTTGGCTTTAATCGGAATTGGGAAAAACAACAGCATCATTTCCATGTTTGGAAAAATTAATCCAAAGGCAGCAATAATACCAAAAATAGCCCCTGACGCCCCTAGCATTGGGATGTTGACTCGGTTGTCAATGGTACTTTTTACAAAAGCAATACTGTCGTTGATGTACGAAATATTCTTAGGCTGATCTTCAAAACTATTGAGAAAATCAAGGGCTGAGTGTTTTACATTGGGTGCAAAACGAGTCAAAAAATCCAAGAATGCTTCGGGAGAAGGATATTGGCTGTACAAATCCACCGCTTGTTTTAACTCATACATCTCATAAAAATTAATCGCTGAGTAAAGAAAACCTGCGCCGATGCCCGTAATAAAGTAAAACATCACAAAGCGTTTGGGGCCAAGAACGTGTTGTTCGAGCAGCGGGCCAAAGAAAAACAATCCAAGCATGTTGCTAAACAAGTGCCCTACGTTTCCGTGCAAAAACATGTACGTGACAAATTGGTGCGGCTTAAAACTAGGCCCAGTGACTGGGTAAAGCGCAAACAAATTCTCAATGAGGGGATTAAGACTTTGTAAGAAATAAATGAGTACGTTTAGAATAAGTAAATTTCTAACGGTAGGGGTGATGTTAAACATGGCTTTCTGGGCTTATTTTAATAAATTAGCTATTTTGTCTAAGGCCAAGATGGAGAAAATTGGTTCGCCAGTTGGAGTGTAATTGGGATTAGACGAGACAAAAAGTTGGTTGATAAGTCGTTCCATTTCATCAGAAGAAAGTCGAACCAAATGCCGCGATGCAAAACGTTTGGCCAAACTTCGGGCAGTTGTTTCGGCACGGTTGAGTTGAAGGTCGGCATAGCTTTGACGGAGTTGTTCGGTCAGTTCTTCAAAAACCTTTTGCGCATCTTCGGCAGGAAAATCAGTTGGCATACTTCTCACCACAAGCGTATCGGGGCCTAAGGAGTCAAAATCAAACCCAAGAGCCAAAATCTCATCCCGCATTTCGAGGATAAGCGGCACATCAGCCAACGGTAAACGAACCGTAATTGGAAACAGAAGTTGTTGCGAAACGGCGGTTGGGGAATCGAGTTGCTTGAGGTATCGGTCATAAAGCACTCGCTCGTAAGCAGCTCGCTGGTCGATGAGCATCATGCCCGATTTGACCGATGACACAATGTAACGATTTTGGATTTGAACGGCCAAACGGCGATTTTGGAGTTCTTCGTCTTCTTTGATTTGGACGTCATTGGCGCGGCTGCCCAGCGTTGGGCTTGACGCAGACGGCGCTGTTGGGATAAATTCGTCTTCTTCTCCCAAATCGAGCGTGGCCTGCACAGGCGTGGGGTCTGTTTTCTGGAATCCTTCAAACAATTTATCCCAATTGGCGAGGTTTGACTCTTCCCTCGGCGTTTTGCTCGGCGGGGAGTAAGAAGAAGCGAAAGAACCACCACTGTTATCACTACCTAAGCTTGGACTACTCTCTCGGGAAGAGGGCATAGACAGCGGCTTGGTGGGAGTAGCACGCGACGGCAACGGGCTCAAAAAATTGACGTTTGAGTCAAAATCAATCGAATGTGAAAGGTGGTTGACACTAATTGCTTTTCGGACAGCGGCCATCAACAGGGCATAAACCGACCGCTCATCGTCAAATTTTATTTCGGTTTTGGTTGGGTGAATGTTGATGTCAATGTGCGACGGGTCAAGGTCGAGGTGAAGCACATAAAAAGGATGACTACCTTCATTGATGGTACCTTCGTAGGCCGACAACACCGCGTGGTGCAAATAATTATGTTTTACATATCGGTCGTTGACAAAAAAGAACTGCTCCCCCCTCGTTTTACGGGCAAATTCGGGTTTCCCAATGTAACCTTTTACGGTCACAAAAGGGGTTTCTTCTTGGCAATTAATGATATTCTCACGGTAGTTTTTCCCGAACATATCCACGATACGGCGGCTAATTTTACCCGAATACAAATTATAAATCTCAGTATCGTTGTGGTAGAGCGACAAGCTTACTTCGGGATGAGCGAGGGAAACTCGCTGGAACTCGTCGAGGATATGACGCATTTCTACCGAGTTGGTTTTGAGGAAGTTGCGGCGAGCTGGTACGTTAAAAAACAGGTTTTTTACCAGAATGTTTGTTCCTGGCAAACACGCCACCGACTCCTGAGACTTTAAATCAGACCCTTCGATACGCAATAGCACCCCTACTTCGTCGGCAGCACGACGTGTGCGCATTTCCACTTGAGCCACCGCCGCAATAGACGCCAACGCTTCTCCGCGAAACCCCATCGTCCGAATTCGGAATAAATCGTCGGCAGTACGAATTTTAGAAGTAGCGTGTCGTTCAAAACTCATGCGGGCGTCGGTTTCAGACATACCAACACCGTCGTCGATGATTTGAATGAGCGTGCGGCCCGCATCACGAATGATTACTTGTATATTTTTAGCCTGTGCGTCGATGGCATTTTCCAACAATTCTTTTACGACAGAAGCAGGCCGTTGAACTACTTCTCCCGCAGCAATTTGGTTGGCGATGGCATCAGGAAGCAGGCGAATTATATCTTGCATATCGAGCGTTGACTTTCAAGAATAGATAACAATATAACACAGCAAAAACGTTTACCAGATGTCATTTTGTTGAAAAAAAATATATCCTAAAAACAAATCGAAAAAAAATTGGTTTTTATCATTAAAAAAACAAATATTTGAACTTTGCGTAGATAATAACCTGTGAGCTTACTATTCTTTAACAAAAAAACACCCCGTAAAAAAAGTTTGGCACGCTGTTTGTAAGAGGGCTTAAATAGACGCCTAATGACCTCTACGTTAAACAGTTGTTAAACATTAATAACCCTTCGAAATGAAAAAGCCTAACCTACACTTAGTTTTTCAATGGCTTATTTTTCTGCCAGTTATCTTGCCTCTGTGCATTGTGTTTGGAGCTATCCAAGGAGTCGTCAATACGGTTGAACAGATGGCCCACCAAATGTGGACTGATGTATCAACCACTGACAAAGTTGAAACCTCCGATTTATGATTTTTTTTGAGAAAATAAGCTTCCAATTCTTTGGAACATTTTCTTCTCGAATTGTAAAAAAAATAGATACTGACCAAACACCCAACCGTATATCAATAAGACAATTTGGTATAGGGGCAGAATAACAAAAATGTTGAAGCACCAAACCGCCCATGTTGCTTCAATTCCTAACCATTTGACCATCCAACGCTTGGTGTACATGACCGTAAAGCCAGTACATGCAAATACAAGCAAGATGATCAACACTTGCCATCCACTTTTAACATTCCACCGTTTCTTTAATTTTTCTATCCAATTCATTGAACGCCCACGTATTGGGTGATGGAGGGTTGTGACTTGTTTTTGGTTTTTGGGAAAAGATACCCAGAGAGGTTACTCGTACAAAAACGGTAGGTGCTCAATACCAATTTCCTCTGGGTCAAGCGATAAAAACTCTTCCCAGAAAGGGTCATTGGGCAGAGCGGCTCGGCAAAGAATTGACTCCTTTTTGACGGGATGAACAAAAAACAACCGACGGGCGTGTAGGTTGATACTACCGTCGTTGTTGGCGCGGGCATAGCCGTATTTCAAATCCCCACGAATCGGACATCCAATTGCGGCCAATTGCACCCTAATTTGGTGCGGTCGGCCCGTGATGGGCGTTACTTCCAACAAAAAGTGCTTATTGATTTCGCCCAAAACGCGGTAATGAAGCTCGGCTTTTTGCGCGTTGGGCACGGGCATGTCGTGGGCTGTAACAAAATTCTTGGCTTCGTCTTTCACCAACCAATTGGTCAATTTATCTTGACTTTTGGGAGGGCGACGACGAACTACTGCCCAATAGGTTTTTTGAACTTCGCGCTTGCGGAAAATTTCGTTCATGCGCTCAAGCCCTTTGGAAGTGCGCGCAAAAACAACTAACCCACTCACGGGGCGGTCGAGGCGATGAACGGTTCCCAAAAATACTTCACCAGGTTTTTCATACTTTTCCTTGATGTAGTCTTTCACTAATTCCAACAGAGGTACATCGCCTGTGGCATCGCCTTGGACAAGGATACCTGGGGCTTTGTTGACAACAATGAGGTGGTTGTCTTCGTATATGACATGAAATGGCTTGGCCATTGTGATAAAGCGTTTGTGTTAATTAACGGTAACGGATACGAGCGGGGGATAGTTTCAATACGATTCCTTTTCGTTAGGGAAATCGTTGGATTTTACGTCCTTCACGTAGTTCTGAACGGCATCGGTCATGATACCGTGCAAATCGGCGTAACGGCGCAAAAAGCGCGGTTTAAACTCCTTTGTAATCCCCAACAAATCGTGTAAAACGAGGATTTGGCCGTCGGCATGAGGCCCTGCTCCAATCCCGATGGTGGGAATACTTACACTTTGCGATACTTTTTGAGTCAGCGACGCGGGAATTTTTTCCAATACCATGCCAAAACACCCAATTTCATCAAGCATTTGGGCATCTTGCAAAAGCTTTTCGGCCTCGGCTTCTTCTTTGGCCCGCACGGTATAGGTTCCAAATTTATAAATAGACTGCGGTGTAAGTCCCAAATGCCCCATCACAGGCACACCCGCACTGAGGATACGCGTAATAGAATCTTTGATTTCGATGCCACCTTCGACTTTGACTGCATGGGCACCCGACTCTTTCATAATTCGAATGGCGGAGTCAAGCGCGGCGCGGGAATTTCCTTGGTAGGAGCCAAAAGGCAAATCGACGACTACAAAAGCCCGTTTTACGGCCCTGACTACGGCTTGGGCGTGGTAAATCATTTGGTCGAGGGTAATCGGCAAGGTCGTTTCGTGGCCTGCGATGACATTGGAGGCTGAGTCACCCACCAAAATAATGTCAATACCAGCGGCGTCAACGATGCGAGCCATCGAATAATCGTACGCAGTAAGGGCCGATATTTTCTCGCCCCGGTGCTTCATTTCCTGAATGATGTGGGTCGTTATTCGTTTTACTTCGACAGAAGATAACTGTGTTGACATAGCAAATTATTATACGATTTTTGGGAGTACTACTAACGAGGACGAAGCCACGGTTCGGGGTTGAGGCGATTGGCTTTGTTGTTATTTAATTTCCAAATCTGAAAGTTAACTTCTGAAATTCCTTCACCATCCGTGGCGACCACCCCAATAACGTCACGCGCTTTTAAACGTTGACCAGGTTGAACGTTGACACTTTTCAGCTTTGCATAAACGGTGTAAAAGTCGCCGTGTTGAACGAGCACCACGTTTTTCATCAAATATTGGTTCTCAATTCCTAAAACGACTCCATCAAATACGGATTTAACGGCCTCACCTGCTTTTGTTTGAATGTCGATTCCGTGGTTTTCTTGGTTGACATTTTTCATTACTTCTTTGGTCCCAAAACCATCAGAAATAAACCCTGGCACGGGCCAAGGTAGGCGACCACGGTTGGCAGCAAAAGAGGATGCAAGCTTTACTTCGGCCTCATTCATCCCGCTTTCATTCACTTCTTCGACTTCTCTTTCTTTTTTCGGCTCGGGTTTGCTTTCTGGTTCGGCTTTGGCTACCTCGTTGTTTTCACGGGGTTTTTCGGTAGGTTTGTTACGGGCGGCTTCTCGTTCAGCCCGTTCGCGCTCAGCGCGTTCGGCTTTTTCGCGGTTGGCTCGTTCGCGCGCAGCAACACGGGCGCGCTCACGGCGTTCTTCGATTTCTCGCTGAATGATGCGGGTCAAGGCATTTTCAAGTTGTTTGTTGGCTTTCCGTACTTCCGATACTTCGGCGATAATTTCTTTTTCGCGACCGCTCAATTCCTTTACAACTTTGTCTTGCTCGCCTTTTAATTGTTCCAAATTTTTGCCTTCCGCAATTCGCGATTGAAGGGCGTTCTCTTGGTCTTTCTTTTTGTTAGAAATGCTCGTTGATTTAGAAATCATCAACGCTTGCACTTTTTTCATTTCTTTGACCTGCTTTTCTCGCTCGTCAGTGTATTGTTTTAAGTATTTATAACGAATCAAAAACTGATTAAAAGTAGGTGCCGAAAACAAGAAACTAAGCTCACTAAGGCTATTGTTGCGTTTGGCGGCGTTATAAATCATCTTTGCATACTCTTCGCGAAGTTTTGAGAGGTCTTTGTCAAGCTCCAATTTTGCTTTTTGCAACTCGCTCAACTCATTGTCCATCAATTTAAGGTCTTCATTGATGAGTTCCACCTTGCGATTTTGGGCATTAATTTGCTGCTTGATGGCCTTGAGCTGCCCCAAACTAGCACGTTTTTGCTCCGTTGTTTTTTTCAACACCCCCTGAAGTTCTTGCAAGCGTTCGAGGTTTTCGCGTTTTTCTTTCTCTAGTTGTTGGCGGCTTTTTTGGGCAAATCCCTGAAGACTTGCTGCGAATAACCCAACAATCAAAAAAGAAGTAAAACGTATTCTATAAATGGCATTCATACAGTGATTTTAGTGTTAGTTTCGTTCGTATTTGGCGGGAATACTGAACGGAAAGCTCAAGGGTTTTTCGCTCAACTCAACTTTTTGGTGCTTAATCCGAAACACCGTTTGGTAGCGTTGTTGGTCTTTTTTTGACTCGTAATCCAACTCAATCAAGCTGGTGTAAGGAAATAAATAATTATTGAGCTGCGTAAAATCTTCGTAGTCGAGCGTAAGGGAGTTTTTGGTGGGCTGCTCAGTCACCAACAGCTTTTTCAAGCGGCGATTTTGCTCACCAATGTAATTTTCGAGGGAAATTTTACCTTCGTCTTGGCGAAGCATAAAGTAGTCTTTTTCTTTTTTGAAGCGTTGGCCTGGTTTCTTCGGAATGGGCATATTCCCCACCAAAATCGACTGAATGAGGTCAAAGCTTAGCTGAAAATTAAACTGCTGACTCAGTCCTGCAAAGTCATACAAATACACTTTTTTGTTGTAACGATCCACAATTTTGATGGAATCTCTGGTAATAATACCCCGTACAACTTCAATGGGACCTTTAGAAACTTGCAACCAAAGCAAACTGTCTTTGCGCATTCGCATAGTCACACTGGCGTCGTCAATTTCTTGATCTTTACTCTTAAACGAGATTTTCGATTTGGCACTCAAATATCGAAAATCAACATTTTCGATATTGATTTTAATATCTTCATGTTCAACGACTGGCTTAACGGCAATTGCGGTATCCTTCTTAGGTTGAACGATGGTATCTACTTTTACGACAGCAATGCTATCGGTGGGGATACTTTGCTGGCTTTTTTGTCGTTGGCGATGGCACGACGACAAGCCTGCAAAGAGCGTAATTCCCACAAAAAACAACCAATTGAGCTTCATTCCTTTGTTTTTATTCTATCAACTGTCCTGTTGCAATTTTTTTATCTATTTGTTGGCTGTTTTCTCCCATGCTTTTGGCCTTTTTCCATTGTTCGACGGCCTTTTCTTTTTCCCCGAGTTGGTACAACACGTCCCCATAATGCTCTACAATGGTACCACTTACCTTGTTATTACTTTCAATGGCCTTTTCGAGATAAGTACGGGCATTTTTGTAGTCTTTCATTACGTAGAGTACCCAAGCATAAGTATCCAAATAAGTGGCATTGGTAGGATGGCGTTCCACCACGCTCGCGGCCATTTCTTTGGCGCGTTCAAGCTTATCTTTACGAAGCGATAAGAAATAGCTGTAATTATTCAGTACGTGGTCGTTTTTAGGGTCAATTTTGAGGGCTGCTTCGTACGAGTCATCCGATTTGGCATACTCGCTGAGCCCGTGGTAGGCATCTCCAAGCTGAGCCAAAATAGCGCCTTGCAAGTCTTTATTTTCGCTCGTCAACTTTTGCGCTTCTTCCAAAGCGTCAACGGCTTGTTGGTACTGTTTTTTAACCAAATGCGCCGAGCCGTTTGAGTACCAAAAAAGTCCTTGATTCGGAAAAGTTTCAATGGCCCGTTCGGAGTGGGCAATAAGGCTGTCCAATTGATTCAAATCACTGTCTAATTGAAGCACTGCCCCCCAGACTTCGTACATCGACGGGTTGATTCGAGCCGCTTTCATGTAGGCGTCACGCGCTTCGGCTTTGCGGTCGGCTTTGGCAAGGAGGTCGGCATACACCACGTAAGCTCGCATGTCTTTGGAGTGCGCTTTGACAATTTCGGCGGCACGATTGAGCACTTCTTGGCGCGTGGCCTCGTCTTTAGCTTCGCGTAAAAGCCCTACCAATGCTTGCATTTTGGTATCGATGTCGGCATTGGGGTTATTAAACATTTGTCCCATTTGCTGATCAGCGGCCTTGTTATCTCCATTTTGGCGGTAAATTTCGGCCAACATCATGCGTGCATCGCCTTGGTCGGGATTGATTTTAAGCGCTTTTTCGAGTTGTTCCTGGGCCTCTTTGGGGCGTTTACCCATAATAAGCAACTGCGCCAACTCCACTACATATTGCGCTTCAGTGGGCTCGGCATTGATGAGTTTGTTGGCTTCGTCAATGGCCTTGTTGGGTTTATCTAATTTCAGATAAATCCGTTGTTTTTGGTGAATAAGGTCTTCGTCGATGCCCAGCGATTTTTCTACATCGTCGTAAGCCTTGAGGGCTTCTTCGTACTTTTCATCCAAAATATATACCGCCGCAAGTTCGAGCCCGTATTCGGCATTTTCAGAATCTTTTCGGATAATGTCTTTGTACAGTTCGGCAGCCTTGCTGTATTTGCGTTGTTGACTGTAAATTTCGGCTAACTGTATGGTATAAAACGTATTATCTGGTGAAAGTTGGGTTGCTTTTTGGGCATAAATAGCAGCTTCGTCCAAGCGTTCGCGTTTGAGAAGAACACGCGCTAACTCGTAGTTAATCGCAGGTACGTTAGGGCTCATTTTGAGGGCAGTCCGAAGCACGCTATCAGCCCGCTGGTATTCCTCCATCGTAGCGTATTTCATGCCGTCGGCAAGCAAAGATTCTAACTCATATCTTTGCGATTTTTGGGCGTCGGTTTCACCGACAGGTTTATTTTTTTGAGCCATCACAAATTGACTCAAAAAAAGGACTACCCAGAGAAAGGATGGATTTTTCATTCGATTAAGAGAATCTCGTTGGCTGGTGCTGTTTAAGGCTCAATCTATCATAAAAAACGAGATAAACGAAGCAAAATTGGAAGAATTTAGCCGTTTTACCAAAATTTATGAAAAACCTACCCCAAAATAGGTGTTTTAAGGGTAAGCGATTTCTAACCAAACGGGGCAATGGTCGGAGTGTACTGCATCAGCCAATTGGCGACAAGCTACGATTTTGTCTTTGAGGTCGCTACTAATGGACTGATAATCAATGCGCCACCCTTTGTTGTTGCCTCGCGCCCCTGCCCGATAACTCCACCAACTATATTCTACCAAGTCGGGGTTGGCGTGGCGGAAGGCATCCGTAAACCCACTTTCAAACCATTTGGTCATCCAAGCGCGTTCTTCGGGTAAGAACCCTGTGGTGTTTTTGTTGCGAACGGGGTCGTGAATGTCGATTTCTTGGTGGGCAATGTTATAATCTCCCACAATAACTAGGTGCTGCCCTGTCTGGCGAAGCGCATGAATCCAGCCGTAAAAATCCTCCAAAAAACGCATTTTGACGTCCTGACGTTCATCACCACTTGTTCCCGACGGAAAATAAGCATTAACGATGGTCAACCCGCCAAAATCAGCTCGAACGACGCGTCCTTCGTAATCGTACAACTCCATTCCGCAGCCATGTACGCAGCGATCGGCGGGAGTTTTGGCAAAAATAGCTACGCCGCTGTAGCCTTTTTTTTGCGCGGCGTTCCAGCCTACCAGCTGATAACCAAGGGCTTCAAACTCAAGCAAACTCACTTGGTCGATGGTAGCTTTTACTTCTTGAAAACAGAGAATATCAAAAGGCTTATCGGCGAGCCATTCGGTAAGGCCATTGCGCATGGCAGCTCGAATGCCATTGACGTTGTAGGTAAGAATTTGCATAAGAGGGATAAAAATTGGTCGCAAATATAAATAGCGCACCCCAACGAGGTGCGCTATTTACAAGATTCTTTTGGAGGAATGAGTTATCCCTGCTCGTTTATTTAATGAGTGATGGCGGCTTTTTTGTCGGTTTTGTCACTGAAGAATATCAAGAACAAAACAAGTACACCCGCTGCGATACCAGCAGGAACCGTCCAGACACTCAGCCAGTTGGTAATATTTTCGGCATTGGTGTTGTTGGCAAGTACTTGTCCGCCCAACCATGAGCCAATACCCATCCCAATGCCGTAGGTCGCCAAGGTGATAAGCCCCTGCGCTTGCGATTTGATACGCTCACCTGCTTTGGTATCGGTATAAATTTGCCCTGTCACAAAGAAAAAGTCGAAACAAACGCCGTGGAGCAAAATAGCCGCGTAGAGCATCCATTCGCTGGTTGAAGCATCGCCATAGCCAAAGCAAAGGAAACGGATAATCCAAGAAATAAGTCCAACGGCAAGCATCCATTTTACGCCCAAACGGCTAAATGCCAACGGAATAAGAAGCATAAAACCTACCTCCGACACTTGCCCCAATGACATTTTGTTTTCTACAAACTCCATGCCCGATGCCCGCAGCGAGGGGTTGGCAAATGCGTAGTAAAACGACAATGGAATACAGATAGCAACCGAGGAAATAAAGAAAATAGTAAACGAACGGTCTTTGAACAATGAAAAGGCATCTGCGCCGATGATTTGACCAATGTTAACAGGCCCTGTAGCACGTGGTGGGGTGTTGGGAAGCGTAAAGGCCAATAGGCCAAGCACCAACGATGTTCCCATCGAAATTTGGAAAATAGTAGCTTTATCGCCCACATTTAAGAAACCGATAAGGTTTGTCACGGCAATCCAAGCCACAGTTCCCATCACGCGAATGGTAGGAAAATCTCTTTCGGGCGATTCGATTTGACGCATCGAAATAGACGTGGTAAGCGCAATGCAGGGCGCAAAACACAAGCAATACAATAAAATATACCAGAAAAAATTACTTGCGTCAGTCACTTGCGAAAGCACAAATAGCAACCCAGCACCGATAAGATTGAGCACGCCGAGTACTTTTTGAGCCGCGAAATATCGGTCGGCTACAGCACCAATAAAAGGCGAAATAATCATAGCAATAGAGAACGCTGTGTAGGCATTCCCGATTTGGTCGCCCGTGGCATTGAGCTGTTTACCTAGATAAACGCTCATTTGTCCGTACCAAGATCCCCACGTAAAGAATTGGAGGAACATCATGAGCATCAGTTGTATCCGAACCGAAGATTTCATAGTTAGTTTTTTAGGGTTTTAATGTTGAAGTGGCGAAAATGAGGCTTTTTACGGTAAATTTCAAAAAAAGTGGGTTTCTCGCCGATACTACTCTTTGATTTGGGGAACATACTAGCGGCCTCGGCCTTCCATTGCGATTTTGTGGATAATTCGGCGCTTTTTGTGAGGAGTATTTGTAATTGATAGGGTTACAAATTTTAGAATAAGGTAGCTTTTGTATTTTTGCTCCATGAAGCAACTAATTCAAAACCTTCAAAACGGACAGACGATTTTGGAGGAAGTGCCCGCCCCTCAGGTAAAACGGGGTGCGGTATTGATTCACACCCGACGTAGTCTCGTTTCGTTGGGAACAGAACGGATGTTGGTCGAATTTGGCAAAGCCAATTTGATTGAAAAAGCCCGCCAACAACCCGAGCGCGTTAAAATGGTGTTGGACAAAATTAAGTCGGATGGCTTAATGCCGACACTTGAAGCTGTTTTTAACAAACTGGGGCAGCCTTTGCCCTTGGGGTACTGCAACGTAGGAGAAATCATTGCCATTGGAGAAGGAGTGAATGACCTGCGCGTGGGCGACCGCGTGGCGTCCAATGGTTCTCATGCCGAAATTGTGTGCGTTCCGCGTCATTTGGTGGCCAAAATACCCGACAATGTCACCGACGACGAAGCGGCGTTCACGGTCATTGGTTCCATTGGTCTTCAAGGAATCCGACTCTTGAACCCTACTTTGGGCGAAACGGTCGTGGTGATTGGATTAGGTTTGATTGGGTTGCTCACGGCCGAATTGCTGCGCCTAAACGGTTGCCGAGTAATAGGAGTGGATTTGGACGAACAAAAGTTAAAGATAGCGGCGAGCAAAGGCATTATTCCGTGCAATCCACGCTTGGGCGATGACCCCGTGAAGTTTGTGGAAAGTTATACCCACGGCGTCGGAGCGGATGGCGTAATTATAACAGCTTCGGCCAAAACCGACGAGATTATTTCGCAGGCCGCGCGTATGTCGCGGAAGCGGGGGCGTATTGTGTTGGTGGGGGTGATTGGGCTTCAACTGAGCCGAGCCGAATTTTACGAAAAAGAATTGACGTTTCAGGTTTCGTGTTCTTATGGGCCAGGTCGCTACGATGATGATTACGAACAAAAAGGCGTCGATTATCCGCTACCTTTTGTTCGCTGGACCGAAAATCGAAACTTTCAAACCCTTCTTCAATTGCTGGAATCGGGGCAGTTGGACGTGAAACCGCTCATTACAGAGGTAATTCCGCTGGAAAATTATGCCACTATTTACGGTGATATGGGCAAAAGTGGGACGATTGCCTCCTTGTTGGCTTATCCCGAAAAGCCTTCGCTTTCCCGAACCGTTCGTTATAATGATACGATTTTTGAAGCTAAAAAAGGAGTTATTGGGATTATCGGGGCGGGTAATTTCACCAAAATGACCTTGCTTCCCGCCCTAAAAGGTGGAGCGGGGGAGTCAAACATCAAATACATTGCGAGTGCGAATGGATTGTCGGGTACGGCGTTGGCTCAGAAACACGGTATTGCCCTCAGTACCACCGACTACCGCGAAATGTTAGCCGACGATGAGGTGGATTTGGTACTTATCACCACTCGTCACCACCAACACGCGCGCCTAACGATGGAGGCTTTGAAAGCGGGAAAACACGTGTTTGTAGAAAAACCGCTGGCAATTTTTGAGGAAGAATTGAACGAATTACTCACCATAAAAACGTCGGTTGCACCTACTGCGAGTGTCACGGTAGGATTCAACCGCCGCTTTTCGCCTCATGCTCAAAAAATGAAATCGCTGTTAGGCAATGCGCCTATGAACGTGATTGCGACCATGAACGCAGGGTTTATTCCTTCCTCGTCGTGGGTGCATGACCGCGCCGTGGGCGGAGGTCGGATTTTGGGCGAAGCCTGTCATTTTATCGACCTAATTACGTTTTTGACGGGTAGCCGAGTCACCGCCGTATGTATGAACGCGATGGGGAAAAACCCCACCGAAACGACAGATAGCGCCAGTATTTTGTTGCGGTACGAAAATGGCTCAACGGGCGTCATCAACTATTTTTCCAATGGCAACAAAGCCTATTCTAAAGAGCGAGTCGAAGTGTATTCGCAGGAAAGAACGCTGGTTTTGGACAACTTTCGTACGTTGGAAGGATACGGCTTTAAAGGCTTTTCAAAGCTCAAAACTACGCAAGACAAAGGGCACAAAGCGCAGTTTCAAGCCTTGATGGAACGAATTCAGAGCGGCGGTGCTCCTCTGATTCCTTTTGACGAAATTGTCAATACAACCCAAGCCTCTTTTGCCGCCCTTAGGAGTTTGAAAGAAGGGCGTTGGGTGGAATGTTGAGGGGATAGCATACCCTAAACCGACCCGTCATTCCTCCTAAAGCGTTAGCCAATAATTGAGTTTAAACACAATGGCACGGCTTTTATTCCTGAAAAGGGGATCGGTGTAGTAGTTGTCGGTATAAACCAAGAAAAAGTCGGACATGGGTTTGTAACGCCACTGCAAACGACTGTTGACGTTGAAGTTGTTGCGTTGGGTGTTAAACTGTAAAAACGTTGTCCAAAACAGTTGGGTAGAAAAATTAATTTCTACCCTTGGACTAACCAACAACAAACGGTCGCTACCGTATAGCGTAGGCAATTTGATGTCGTTTTGCTCAAAATTCATCGAAAAATTTCCCCAAGGCTGGGCGCGGTACGTCATTTCGAGCGAATACTGCTGGAGCGTGCCGTTGTAAAACCCTCCCGCGCGTACCGCCGCCGTAAAGTAAAACTTCTTCCGATAGTCGGAGCTGTAGGTGGCATTAACCTGATTAAACACATACCTGCTCGACGGCAACGCGTGGTCGCTGTCGGTAAATGAAAACGGGAAAAGCGCCCGTACGTCGTTGTGATCAAAACGTAAGCCAAACGAACTCGCATTCTGAAACTGAACGTCGTAGGTTAAGCCTAAGGTGTATTCGTTGAGCGTTCCGTTCGGGTTCCAAACAAAGAAATTTTCAGCCCCAAATGCGTGATTGTTCACTTTGCTGTCTTTGGGACGAATATTAAACTGCGTTTCGCTATACACTTGGTGAAACCCTAAACGAATGGTAGTATCCGACTGGATTTTCCCAAAGCGGTCAACAATATAAGTTGGGTTTTCGAGACGGTTGATGAAACCCATATCGGCGTAGTAATTGCTTCCAATACCAAAATAATCAACAAAAAAACTAACCGTACGCCCAAAATACCCCGCCCCAAATTGCTTGGCCGTATTATCGTTGGTAACGGTGGGTTTTTGTGACCAATGATAGCCCGTCCACACATTCAAATCACCTTTGGTATTGGAGTAATTAAACTCCAATCCTTGATTTCGTCCGTACTCCCCCATCGGGTTTTGCAAGCGCTCGTTTTCGGTCATAAAACCCTGACGGTTCAACACATAGCCCTTGACCAATGAGCGTTTTAGTACTTTTCGGTTGAACGAAAAAGCCGTAAAATTTTGGGCGGGGTCTTCCCCTTTAGCCGCCGTTTGCATCGACATGAGGCCGACGCGCCAGTTTTTGTCCAAATTGCCACTCAAACGCGCTCCAGCCAATATCGGCAATGGCTGGGCGTTGCGGTCGAGCCCGATGGCACGCGAGAAAAAAGGCCGAAAGGGAGGAATACCGTAGTTGCCAAAAAGGTCAGCATTTTCGAGGAAAAACGTTCGTCGTTCGGGAAAGAAAATGTTGAAACGCGTCAAATTGGTGACTTGACGATCCACTTCTACTTGGGAAAAATCAGGGTTGACCGTCAAATCAAGATTGAGCGAAGGTGTTACTGAAATTTTGGCATCCAAGCCCCCGTTGAAGGTACCTTTGGTGGGCGTGCCTGCCACGTGGTCGTGGGAAGTACCACCCGTAATGTAGGGCACAATCGACGCATTACCCTTCACCGCAGGCGGAGGCGTTTCCCAATTAAGTGCTGCCGTATATCCCAAATCGTACCCGTTGAAGTTGACAGGAATAAATGTCCACGTAGAGTACTGATTATTTTTAAGGTCATTTCGCCCAAAATTAACGCCCCACTTTGTCTTGGAAGGGTCATAGCGCAGGGTTTTGAAAGGAATCGCCATTTCGACCGTCCAATAGGTAGGATAGACTTTTGTTTGTGAATACCATTTATTGTCCCAGCTTCCCGTCATTTCTTCGGTCTGAAACGCCAATAAGTCCTCAAACTGCGCATTGGCTACACTTACCCCAAAAAAGAACCCATTGGTACGCTCGTTGATAGGGTCTAAAATGAGACCAAAAGCATCTGAGCTCCAGTAGTCACCGTCGCGTTTGAGGGTTTGAATGATATGCGAATTTGTATCGTGGCATACGGCTGCCACGTACAAAAACTTATCATCGAAGGTCATCCGCACCTCGGTATCGCGTTTGATGGGGACGTTGTCTTGGGGCCAATGAGAGGCAAAATTTTTGGAAACTTCTAGCCCCTGCCAGGCTAAATCCGACAAATCTCCGTCGATTTTTATTTCTCCTTTGGCTTTACGGATAACGTGCTGGTATTTCTCTTGGTAAGCAGCTCCGCCGATGCCCGTGGATTTTTCTTGGGCATTACTGGCAAAACTTGAAAGAACAATAGCTGCGAGATAAAGAGTAAATTTTTGAAAATACATAGATAGAAATAACGGCTGTTGAAACAAAGTACAAAGGTATCTTATCTAATTGGCTAAACAGACTAACTACTACGCAAATGGTAAAAAAACAGTTACCAACCGTCGTTTTTATCGAATGACAGTTTACTTTACGTTTTTGGTTTTATGCAACTTATGAAGTAAGTTTGAGTAAATATCACTACTTTCTCTACCAGCTTTTATGATACGTATTTTTACCACGGGCGTCGCTACACTTGGCCTGATTGTGGGGCTTTTAGTTCAGGCTTCCGCCCAAAGTCTTCCTAGCCCTTCAACTTTGTTTAAACGTCAGGTAACGTTTGGAACAGGGGGCGGATTTGCGGGAACAACCCGCAGTTTCGTCCTGCACGAAAACGGAGATTTGTGGGTACGCGAACGGGCAACTGATTCTCTCAAATTGCATAAAACCCTCAGCGACAAACAAACAAAGCAGTTTTTCCAGTCGGCTGACCAACTCCAATTGGACAAATATAAGTTCAATAACCCTGGCAATGTTTACTACTTTATTGAGTATAATAATCCTAAAAAGAGGTTAAAAGAAAAAGTGACGTGGGGGGATTCTAAACGGAAAGTTTCAACCTATGTACAACGCTTTTATAATCAGCTCATAAAAACGACCTAAACTTCTTACCCATGAAAAAATATTTATACACGTTCGCTTGTTTGGGAGGGCTGTTTTTTTCGGCACATGCCCAAAAGGACTTAAAACAACCGTCACGAACTTCTGTGACGACCACCGACGAGCTAGCGCGTAAGCTAGGTGCGCAAGATGTGGACAATTCGATGTATCTGCGAAACGCTAATCCCATTGAAAAGGCGGTTATCGACGGCAGTGCAGGTCAACTAAATGAGTTTACAGCACTACGTGAGGGGATTCGGGTTGTGAAAGACCCTTCAACGGGTTTGCCCATTTATATCGAAGGTCGCCCCAAAACGATGCTAAAATCGGCGCGAAAGGCCAGTACGTCGGCCGAAGCCAAAGCGTTTGATTATTTGTCGTCGGTCAAAGGATTATTGCGCATAGAAAATCCTGACCAACAATTTGAATTAAAACAAATTGATACCGATGAGTTGGGACAAAGCCACCTCCGTTTACAACAATTTCACAAAGGTGTGCCTGTATATGGCGGCGAGGTAGTGCTTCATACCAACCGCGACGAAGTAACGACGCTCAACGGTAAGTTTTTTCCAACACCTACCTTGGCAAATACCGTGGCAAACCTAACCCTGCAAGCCGCTGAGAAAGTGGCTTTGGACGAACTAGCCAAAACAACGGTAGTGCGCACCATGACCTTTGGCGAGAAAAAGCTTTTGCAGTACGACAAGCCCAAAACTGAGCTTTTTGTCTATCATCATGTTGACCAAACAACGCACCTCACCTACCGCATTGAGATCCACCCCAACTTTTTGGAGCATTGGGTGTGTTTTGTAGATGCCCACACGGGAGAAGTCTTGAAAAAATACAATAATCTATGCTCGCTCGATGGCCCCGTAAAAGCCACCGCCTCTGACCTTAACAACGTCAGTCGGTCGATTGATGCGTATTTACACCAAAATCGTTATTATTTATTGGATGCAAGTCGGATTAGTCCCGACGGTAAAGCCATGTTTAAAGCCTCCCTTTCGTCCTTGCCCGACAGTCCGATTGGGGGTATATTGACCATCGACGCACAAAATTCATCCGTCGATAATGAAAACCTCAACTTAGCCCACATTACTTCTTCCAACAATTCTTGGAACAACAGAACGGCGGTATCGGCGCATTTCAATGCCGCTACAGCTTTTGAATATTTTAAGACGGTTCATAAACGAAATTCCATTGACGGAAAAGGCGGAACGATTATTTCTATCATCAACATGAACGACGAAAAAGGGGCGATGGACAATGCCTTTTGGAGTGATAAACTGATGGTGTACGGAAATGGAAAATCGGCGTTTAAACCACTGGCGGGCGGACTTGACGTAGCGGCGCACGAAATGACGCACGGCGTGATTCAAAACTCAGCCAATTTGGAATACGAGTCGCAATCAGGAGCAATCAATGAGTCGATGGCTGATGTATTTGCTACAATGGTGGATCGCCGTAACTGGACGATTGGGGAGGATGTAGTGCGAACAACCGTTTATACCTCAGGTGCTTTACGAGATTTGGCCAACCCCAACCAAGGCGGAACGCGTGACAACGGCTACCAGCCCAAAAACATGAACGAGTACTACACAGGCACGGAAGACAACGGCGGCGTACACATCAACTCGGGGATTCCAAACTGGGCTTTTTTCAAATTTGCCACCGCTACTTCCCGCGAAAAAGCTGAACAGGTTTATTACCGCGCCCTCACACTTTACCTGACTCGTTTATCACGTTTTATTGATTTACGTTTGGCGGTGGTTAAAGCTGCTACCGATTTGTACGGTGCCTCTAGCGCGGAAGTTTCTGCCGCCAAGGCTGCGTTTGATGCAGTAGGAATTATCGATGCTGGTAGTAATTCATCGACGCCAACCAACCAAACGCTTCCCACCAACCCAGGGGAAGACTTTTTGTTGATGTATGCTACGGGCGATAAAAAACTGTACAACGCACCTGTCAATTTATCGAAATTTACTCCTTTGGTAACGGCCGCTATCGCTCACAAACCAAGCGTAACCGACGATGGGAAGTTTGCTTACTACGTAACGACCAACGATAAGTTTATCAAGGCCATTAATTTACAGGGAACCGTAACAGAAACTGTGATTTCAAACGAGGCGATTTGGGAAAACGTAGCCGTATCCAAAAATGGTGAAGCACTGGCCGCCATTACGGTCAACCAAGACAAATCTCTTTGGATATACAGCTATACCAAAAAAGCGTGGAAGAAGTTTACCCTTTACAACCCCACTTCCGCCCAAAACGTCCAAAGCTCACAAGTAAAATACGCCGACTCATTTGAGTGGGATGCCACGGGCGAATACATCATTTACGATGCCTACAACGAAATCGCAACTGCGGGCATTGCGGCGGGTACCAACAGCGGAAAAATTGGCTATTGGGACGTAGGAATTATCAAAGTGTGGGACAATGCCAAAAGCGATTTTGGCCCTGGCACCATCAATAAGCTTATTTCTAACCTAGAAAAAGGCGAAAGCATTGGTAACCCGACGTTTTCTAAAAATAGCCCAAACATTGTCGCGTTTGACTACATTGACCCCGATGGAAATAATTACATCATTGGAGCGAACATCGACCGTGGCGAACTCGCGGGTATCGTCGAAAATAATACCATTGGGTATCCTGAATATTCTAAAACCGACGTTAAAATGGTGTTCAATACCCTCGCCAGCGGTCGCGACGATGTGGGAATTATTGACTTAAATACCGACAAAATTAGCCCAAAAGGAAGTTCTACCTCTTTTGTCAGAAATGCCAAATGGATGGTATGGTACGGAGTCGGAACGCGTACGCTGCCCAAGAAACAAGCACAGACGATTAACGTTTCGGCCATTGCCGATAGGACGACCAAAGATACGCCGTTTGGCATCAGCGCGACGGCGACCTCTCAGCTACCCGTCGGCTTTAGTTTGGCGTCGGGGCCTGCCGAGCTTTCGGGAAGTACAGTGACATTGACAGGAACAACAGGAACGGTGCAGATTGTAGCCTACCAAACTGGAAACTCGGCGTTTTATGCCGCCCCCAACGTCACTATTTCGTTCCGCGTAAACCCCGCTCCTGTGATTTTATCGGTGCCTACGACCACAACGCAAGTTATAGCATACCCGAACCCGACGATGAATTTGTTGACGATAAAAGTGCCTAGCAATGTCGTCATTGAGGACATTCGGATGACAACCACCAACGGAATGACCCTACTCAATCAAACACCGCGTAGTAATAACGCTCAGGTGGACATGAGTCAATTCTCACAAGGCACGTATTTGCTGCACATCAAAACCAACGAAGGCTCCGAAACGCAGAAAGTGATTAAACAGAACTAAGAAAACTCTGTTCAACTGAGGTTGTGACCAACCTCAGGCACTTGTGTTTCTGGTTGCTCAACACTTGTGCTTCTGGTTGCTCACAACCAGAAGAAAACCACAACACCCCGCTTCAAAAGTAATTTTTGGGACGGGGTTTTTCTTGGGCACAACTTTTTGACGGAGAAATGTGTTGCCTTTTTGTAACACCCACATTAACAAGCTTCACACAATGAAAAAAACAGTAGTTAGCCTTTTTGCCTTTTTGCTCTCACTTTCCGCGTTTTCACAAACTTCTATTCCCAAAAGTACGTGGCGGGCAGCGCTCCTTCGAGGGCATAACGAAGTAGTATTTGGCCTTGAAATTACGCCCAAAGCCAATGGTCGCTACGAAGCAATCGTCATCAACGGAGCTGAACGACTTCCAATGGACGAAGCCTACTTAGAGGGCGATTCGTTGCACATTCCGATGCTCATCTTTGATTCGGATTTGGTCGTCAAAGTAGCTGGTAATCAAATGAAAGGTTCGTGGAAGAAAAACCGAAATGGTACGTGGGTGTCGGTGTTGCCTTTCAAAGCAGATAAAGGAAAAATATATCATTTTGCCAAAAAACCACAAGCGACTTCGCACAACGTATCGGGCAAATACGCTACTTATTTCCAACGCCCTGAACGCAAAGATTCGTCGTTTGCAGTAGGGATTTTGGAACAAAAAGGAAGCAAATTGGCAGGAACGTTTTTAACCCCAACGGGTGATTATCGTTATTTGGCGGGCGACATTGTGGGCGATAGCTTGTTTATGTCTTGCTACGATGGTTCGCACGCGTTTTTGTTTCGGGCAGCCATTTTGCCTAATGGTAAAATTCGCGGAGGAATGTGGTCGGGTATATCGGGTTATCAACCGTTTACCTCTACCCGCGACGACAAGGCGGCTTTGCCTCCTCCAACGGCACTTACCTACCTAAAACCTGGCTACGAAACCCTCGATTTTTCATTTCCCGATACGAAAGGAAACAAAATTTCCCTCAAAGACGAGAAATACAAAGGCAAAGTAGTAGTACTGCAACTGTCGGGAACATGGTGCCCCAACTGCATGGACGAAACGAAGTTTATGGTGCCTTGGTACAAAAAGAACGCCTCACGCGGGGTTGAAATCTTAGGATTGATGTTTGAACGCTCGCCCGACATGAAAGTGTCAGGACCCAAAATCGACTTCATGGCCAAGCGTTTTGGCGTGCCCTATCCGCTCGTATTGGCAGGAACCAACGATGCCAACGCGGGACAAGCATTGCCAGCCCTTAACAAAGTGGCGGGGTACCCAACCACCATTTTTATTGATAAAAAAGGCCGCGTTCGCGAAATCCATACGGGCTTCTCGGGGCCAGGGACTGGCAAGTACTACGACCAATTTATCGAAGAGTTCAATGCACTGATTAGCAAACTATTGGCCGAATAATTGAACGGTTAACAAATTAACAATTAACTGTCCCTAAGCACGTAACAGCCTAGTGTCTCAAAAAGAAAAATTACTCCTGTTTGTGTTGGCGTGTTTGAATTTCACGCACATCATGGACTTTATGATAATGATGCCGCTCGGGCCACAACTGATGCGGCATTTTTCTATCTCTCCGCAAGAATTTGCGCTATTGGTATCTGCGTATAGCTTTAGCGCGGGTTTGTCGGGTTTTATGGTGGCATTCATTGCCGACCGCTTCCCGCGCAAGCAAATCATGCTTATAGCCTACATCGGGTTTGTTGTCGGGACGCTGGCTTGTGCGATGGCACCCACGTTTTGGCTGCTGATGGCCGCCCGAACGCTGGCGGGTGTTTTTGGAGGTGTACTTGGCGCACAAGTGATGTCGATTGTGGGCGATGTGTTTGAATACGAACGCCGCGCGCGGGCCATGGGCGTCGTAATGACGGCTTTTTCGGTAGCGTCAGTGGTCGGTGTTCCGTTGGGACTGTATTTAGCGACGGAGTTTAGCTGGCACGCCCCTTTTTGGTTTGTGGGAATACTTGGAGTAGTCGTGATTGGGTTGATATGGATGTACGTGCCGCGGTTGGACGGTCATTTGAAAGAACGTACCCAAACGAAGCATCACCCGTTGGAAGCGGTAACGCATATTTTGCAAGATTCCAATCAACTGCGCGCATTACTGTTGACGAGCGTAATTATGCTCGGTCACTTCAGCATCATACCTTTTATTTCACCCTATTTGACCATCAATGCAGGTTTTGGTGAAAACCAACTGTACTTAATTTACGCAGTAGGCGGAGCATTGACACTCTTTACTTCTCCCCAAGTTGGAAAACTCGCTGACCGCAAAGGGAAATACCCCGTTTTTGTGGTGTTTGCGCTGTTATCGACCTTGCCAATGTGGCTTATAACCAACATGTGGACCAATAGCCTCGTGATTGTGTTGGGGACGGCCGCGATATTCTTTGTTTTTTCAAACGGACGTTTAGTACCTACGCAAGCCATGACGTCGTCGGTGGTATTACCGCAGCAAAGAGGAAGTTTTATGGCGATTAATTCTTCGTTGCAGCTGTTGATGCAGGCCGTAGCGGTGTATTTGGCTGGCATTGTCATTCAGAAAGCCCCCGACGGAAAGCTCTTGCATTACGACTGGGTAGGCTACGGGGCAATGATTCTCATCACGTTGAGTGTCTTCATCGCCCGCACTGTCAAGCCTGTGGAGGCAGTGTAAGAGAGTGTCGAGGGTAGAGTGTCGAATAAATGGATTCAATTCGACACGCTGCACTCTACCCTCGACATTCAAATCGACACTCTCACTATTTCCATCCGTCCCGATACTGGCGTTTTACAAACGCATTGGCAGGGTCGAAGTTGGTAATTTTCATGTTTTGACCATCCCAAAGTAGTTTTTTACGACCCGTAAACTTGCCATTTTCACGGTAGAGATAGCTACGAACGGCCAAATTTCCCATTAATACAATTTCGGTGAGCGGCCCTGCCTCGGCAAACGACGAGCTGGTGTAAGTACCATAACCTGCTTTGCACGCTTTGACCCACTGTTGTTGGTGGCCTGCGGTATCTCCTTCCACAAGTGGGCGGGTCGGAGTAGGGAATTTCACGTCTTGCAGCTGTCCCTTGACAAATAATTTAGGGTTTTCGCCAAAAAGCTCACAAGCCAATACCCCTTTGGTTCCGATAAACATCACACCGCCGTCGTTGTCGGCAAATACTTTTTCATAATCGCAGCCCTCGGGGAGTTTGGGTTTGATACCCCCGTCGTACCAAGAAAGGCTCAATTCTGAAAATTTCTTAGAACTTGGATGCGGGAATTTGAGGTGAACCGAAGTGGCTTGAGGCCCAATATCTTCAAAAAATGCTTCGCGGAAAAAGTCGCTATATACCGAACTCGCCGAACATTCGACCGATGTAGGATAGCTCAATTTTAACGTTCGGAACGGCACATCCATAAAGTGGCAACCCATATCACCTAGTGCCCCTGTGCCAAAATCCCAGTAGCCGCGCCAACGGAACGGCATGTAGGCTTCGTGGTATTCGCGGTAAGGAGCAGTACCAAGCCACAAATCCCAGTCAACTTCGGCAGGAATGGGCATGGTTTCTTTTTTGTCGCGCGGAGATTTTACTCCTTGTGGCCAAACGGGTCGGTCAGTCCACACCTCTACCGTATGTACTTCTCCAATCATCCCCGATTGTACAATCGCTTCGGTTTGGCGCGTGCCTTTGCCGCTACTCCCTTGGTTTCCCATTTGGGTCACGAGTTTTTTCTCTTGCGCAAGTTGCGTGAGCATTCGTGCCTCCCAAATGTCGTGGGTGAGAGGCTTTTCGAGGTAAATATGTTTGCCCAATTGCATCGCCGCACTACCAATGACGTAGTGCATGTGATCGGGGGTAGTGACAATCACCGCGTCGATGTTTTTGGCTTCTTTGTCCAACATTGTGCGGTAATCTTTGTAATAGGGTGCGTTGGGGAATTTTTCGCGGTATTTTTTGGCTTGACGGTCATCGACGTCGCAGAGCGCCACGATGTTATCGGAGCCGTTGTTGTAGGCTTGTTGGATGTTATAATCAGCTTTTCCACCACAGCCTATGGCCGCGATATTGAGCTTGTCGCTGGGGGCGGTATAGCCTTTGCCTAATACGTGCCGTGGCACAATCATGAAACTGGCGGCTGCTACTGCGCTACCTTTCAAAAATTCGCGACGAGCGACGTTTTTGCTGTCTTTTTGGTTCATAGGCTTGTAGTAGATGAGTGTTTTTCATCAAAGCCTAACGGAGTGGTTTTTTACTTTTTGGATGCGTGCATTGGAATGTGCATGGGGTTTCTCAAAACCCCATGACTTGGTTTCTCAAAACCAAGCGCTGTAACTTAACGAGGTTTTGAGAAACCTCTTCCGTGGATTTGAGAATCCACGGGCACTTAGGACTTATAATCAGCCACGTTGATGACTTCGTCGCAAAAATCGTATTCAGCAGGAACGTTGGAACAAATAAGAACCAGTTGATTAGAGACAAGCTGTTGCACTTTTTCCAAATACCAAGCCGACCAGCGCGCATCAAGGTTAGAAGTTGGCTCGTCGAGCATGACCACGGGTACGTCCGAGTAAAAAGCCAAGGCAAGTTTCAGGCGTTGCTTCATTCCCGACGAGAAATATTTGATGGCCTTGTCTTTCGAGGCTGTCAGTTCAAGTTGTTCGATGATTTGGGCTTGCGAAATCGACGGCTTGAAGGGCTTAAACCCCGCGTGAAAGTTCAGGAGTTCGGTAAGCGTAAACTCTTCGATGAGTTCGAGGTAAGGTGCGGCAATGACCAACTGCTTGTACCACTTATCTTCTTCAATCGTTTGATTGTCAATAATGTAGTTTATTTTTCCTTCGCTACAAGGAGTCGCGCCCGAAAGTACTTGGAGAAGTGTCGATTTTCCGCTGCCGTTGGGCCCCACAAACGTATAACTTTTGCCGCTTTGAAGGGTGTGGCTGAAGTTTCTAAAAATCCATTCGCGGTTGAAACGCTTGCCAAGTTGGTCGATGAGGAGGTGCATGAAAAGTAAGATAAGCCCAAAACTTCGGCAAAGGTCTAAAACTTTACCGAAGTTAAAAAGCCTACGGCTAGACCTTTCCAACCCATTCTTTAAATAATACCAAGTCTTTCTTCATCGCAGTGATGAGGTCTTGCGACGGAATACTGAGTTTTTTTGCCCCATTTTCTGCTCCACCGAGCGGGTACTCGTAGTGCATCGTAATGGGTACTTGAAAATTGTACTGCTTCCAAATTTCAAAATATCGTTTCCAGTTGACTACTCCTTCACCCAGCGGACAACCGAGTTTACCCCATTTGTCATTGTTTTTTCTCCAATAAAAATCCTTAATGGCCAGCGACTTGATGTGAGGAGCAATCAAGTGCAGTCCCGTTTCCCAAGACCCACCTGCTTCGGCAGTCGCGTGATTGATATCGTACTGACAGCCAATAGCTTGGGAAGTAATTCCTTGAAGTTGCTGATGAAAATCCCATAACGACGCCCCAAAATAGTTTCCTGAGTGGTTTTGATAATGACCTACAGCGCCGTATTTTTCGTTGAGCGCTGACACAGCTTTGATTCGTTGACCGATAGCGGCACTTTGGGAAGCAATGTCTTTTTTGAGGTCGTAAGGATACCAGCCCATACGATAATGCTTGATTCCAAGAGATTTGGCCGTTTTGAGAATGCGTTCCGATTGCGCATCGGCGTCCAAAATCGTGGTCACCATCATCGGAATTTCAAGTTTATGCTTTTTGAAAGCAGCCACTGCTTTGGGCAAATCTTCTTCTACGCGTTCGGGTAAGACGTGCCCCCCAGGACGAACGGTGAGGTCAAGCCCGTCGAAGCCAATCCCCGCAATCGTTTCGGCCAGTTGGTCATAGTCCTCAATCCATTGGAACATTTTGGAGAAAACAAAGATTTTAGGCGAAGCCACCACGGGTGCTGCCACCGAACTAAAAGCCGACGGAGCAAGGGTACTTCCAACGAGCGTGGTTCCGATAAATTGACGACGATTCATGTTGATATTAGTAATGTTTTATGAACGATTATGGTCTATTTCATGGGTACAAAGAAAGAGGCTTTACCCAACAATCTTGCGCGCATACTGCACATTTTGGGGATAGGCTTCGTCCAACGTTTTACCTTGTGGCATCGCGCCCTCAATGTGCGCCCATCCTTTGAACCGAATCTGTCGGAGCAATTGACGAATCCTCGGCCAGTCAATCGAGCCTTGGCCGAGCAAATTGCCGTTTTCTTTGAGGTGGACTTCGCAAATGAGCTTTTGTTGACCCAGCAAAGGAATTTCAGTGTAAGGGTCGTGCCCTGCGTCGGCGGCGTTGCGCGGGTCGTAATACACTTTGAGATTAGGCGAACCCACGGCCTCAATGATATCGAGGTGCTCTTGCGCACTTAGGTAGGATTCAATCGCGAGCGTAATTCCCTGTTTTTCGGCTTTAGGAACAAGATTTTTTAGACGTTCGATGACGACCTTTTTTCCAGTCTCATCGTTTCGCAAATCACCCTGCGAAAAAAAAGCCAATAGTACCACCTTAACCTCTAGCGCTTTGGCAGCGTCGATACTTCCACTAATCCAGTCAACGGTACGTGCTTCGGACTTGAGTGGGACTCGATTTAGTTCGCCAATGGCTAAACTTGCCATCTTAACCCCTGCATTTTGGGAAGCCTCCCGCATGGCCTGTTGGTTCTCGGGGCGTAGAAGATAACTTTCGTCGGAGCGAGAATTATAGCTGAGTTGCACACCATCAAGTCCTATCTTTTTGGCATACGCAAAAACGGCTGGATTACAGGCCCGTTGCAAAGACCAATCGCAAGCACCTAACGGATAACCACGTCGAAGCGAGTCGGATAACGGGTCAAAAGGAGCCGTGAAACAAGTGGCACTTAGGAGCGCCGTTTGGCGGAGGGCATCGCGACGATTCATAGAAAACGGAGGAGCTTGGACGTTAGTACCAAAAGCGAAGAATTGTTGGAAAAATACTCTTTAAAGGTTATTTTTACTAAAAAAACGTGCGTTTGCACTTATGAGCCAACGAACCACAACCCAGTTTTTCGATACTAAAATTGAGTTTTTGAAGGGAGTCGGCCCCACTCGGGCGGCTACTCTCAACAAAGAACTGAAGCTATTTACCTTTGGTGATTTAGTCCAATATTACCCGTTTCGTCACGAAGACAGAACGTCGTTTCAGCGCATTAGCGAGCTGAATGACACGATGTCGGCAGCGCAGTTGAAAGGCCGCATCAGAAGCATGACCGTCATAGGCGAAGGCCACAAACGTCGGCTTACGGTGGAGTTTACCGATGGTACGGGCATCGTTGAGTTTGTCTTTTTCCAAAGCATTGATTGGCACCTCAAACACCTCAAAGAAGGCGGTGAATACATTGCGTACGGCAAACCCCAACGGTTTGGACAGCGCTTCAACTTTAGCCATCCCGACCTCGAAACCATCAACCCCGAAAATGAAGGAGGTGGCTATTTTCAACCCGTTTATAATCTAACGGAAACACTCCGTAAGAAATACCTCGACAGTCGGTTTTTGAGTAAAATCATGCGGAGTTTGTTGGAGCAAGCGACGCCGCATTTTCGAGAAACGCTGCCGCAAGAGTTGGTGCAAAAATACCGCCTTTTGCCCAAAGCCGAGGCCATGTGGGGCATTCACTTGCCTGACAGTCAATACGCCCTTACGCAAGCCCTGCGTCGATTGAAGTTTGAGGAGTTGTTTTATAACCAATTGCGGTTGCTCAAAAACAAGCTCCTGCAAAAACGCGAGTATCCTGGGCAAGTTTTTAGCAACCTTGATATGCTAAAAACGTTCTACCAACAACACTTGCCGTTTGGGCTTACCAATGCTCAAAAACGCGTTTTGCGCGAAATCCACGACGATTTTAAATCGGGCAAGCAGATGAACCGCCTCTTGCAGGGCGACGTAGGAAGTGGTAAAACGATTGTGGCATTTATCTCGATGTTGATGGCCATCGACAACGGCGCGCAAGCCTGTCTTATGGCGCCCACCGAAATTTTGGCCGACCAACACTACCGTGGTCTAAAGCCTTTTTGTGACGCCTTGGGAATAAATATCTCACTTCTGACGGGTTCTACCACCAAAAAAGGCCGTAAAATCGTGTTGCCAGGCCTGCAAGATGGCAGCATCCACATTGCTGTAGGCACGCACGCGCTATTGGAAGATACGGTGCAGTTCAAAAACTTAGGGCTCTGTATCATTGACGAGCAACACCGTTTTGGGGTGGCACAGCGGGCCAAAATGTGGGCCAAAAACGAAACTATTCACTCGCATATTTTGGTGATGACCGCCACGCCGATTCCGCGCACGTTGGCCATGACCCTCTACGGGGATTTGGATTTGAGTATCATCGACGAACTTCCCGCAGGCCGTAAGCCGATTGAGACGGTTCATTACTTCGAGACAAAACGCCTAGCGATGTTTGGGCGGGTAAAGGAGGAAATCCGCAAGGGTCGTCAAGTATATATTGTGTACCCGCTCATCGAAGAATCCGAAAAGCTGGATTACAACAACCTCATGGAAGGCTACGAAAGTATTCAGCGGACGTTTCCTGAGTACCACATTAGCATGGTACACGGCAAGCTGTTTCCCTACGAAAAAGACTTTGAAATGCAGCGATTTGTGAAAGGTGAAACGCAAATTATGGTGGCCACCACGGTGATTGAAGTAGGAGTAAACGTCCCGAATGCGTCGGTGATGGTCATCGAAAGTGCCGAGCGTTTTGGGTTGTCGCAGTTGCATCAGTTGCGTGGACGCGTGGGTCGTGGGGCTGAGCAGAGTTATTGTTATTTGATGACGGGCGTGAAACTCAGCAAAGATACCCGCATTCGGATTGATACACTCTGCGCGACCAACAACGGTTTTGACATTGCCGACGTGGACTTAAAATTACGCGGTCCAGGCGACCTGACGGGCACGCAACAAAGCGGTTTGATGGATTTGTTGTTGGCCGATTTGGCCAAAGACGGTGCTGTATTAAAAGCCGCCCGCGAAGCTGCCGACGAAATTTTACAAGAAGACCCCGATTTGGTACTCCCCAAAAACGAACCCATCCGCAGCCACATTGACTCACTTCGGAAGGAGGAAACTAACTGGAGTCGCATTAGTTGATGGCGCGAGCATCCTGCTCGTGGCTTTTATTTTCAGGCTTCAAGTCGTTTTTTGAATGATTAGGCTTGAAGCCTAAAAATGATTAGCACGAGTGTGACACTCGCGCTATCGAAACAACATCGTTTTTACACCCTTTACCCTGAGCTACTGCTGATTTGTAAGGGACTCCCAAACTTTTCCTCTAACTTTGTGGTAGTGTAAAAAAATGACGTAAATGATTGATTATTTAAGTGGCCTCAACGAACCCCAAGCCCAAGCCGTAACGCACGGCCCAGGGCCGTTGATGATTATTGCGGGTGCGGGTTCGGGCAAGACACGAGTGCTGACCTTCAGAATTGCCCATTTGATAGAAAATGGCGTGGATCCGTTTCGGATTTTGTCGCTGACGTTTACCAACAAAGCCGCAGGAGAGATGCGCGCGCGTATCGAGAAAGTGGTCGGGTACGAAGCGCGAAACATCTGGATGGGAACGTTTCACGCGGTGTTTGCCAAAATCCTTCGCATCGAAGCGCGTTTTTTGGGCTATACTTCCGATTTCTCCATTTATGATACCGACGATTCTAAATCGCTGATTAAGAGCATTGTCAAAGAGCTTAACCTCGACGACAAAACCTACAAAGCCAACGTGGTTTTTAACCGTATTTCGGGGGCAAAAAACAACCTTATTTCGGCCGATGACTACTTGGCAAATCCGTTGTTCAGAGCCGACGACGAAGCGGCAAAATTGCCCGAAATCGGCCGCTTGTACAAAGCTTATACGACGCGCTGTTTTCAGGCCAATGCGATGGATTTTGACGATTTGTTGTTCAATACCAACGTGCTTTTTCGCGATTTTCCTGAAATTTTGAACAAGTACCAGCACAAATTCCAATACGTGATGGTCGATGAGTTTCAGGATACCAACGTGGCACAGTACCTGATTACCAAAAAGTTATCGGCGGTACATCGGAACATTGCCGTGGTAGGCGACGATGCCCAAAGTATCTATGCCTTCCGTGGGGCTAACATTCAGAATATTCTCAATTTTGAGCGCGATTTCCCCGAAGTACGGGTGGTGAAGTTGGAGCAAAATTACCGCTCGACCCAAACCATCGTGAATGCAGCCAACTCGGTGATTGCTAGAAATAAAGCGCAGTTCAAAAAGAACGTGTTTACCACTAACGAGGAGGGAGGATTGATTGACGTGGTGAAGGCAAGTTCGGACAACGAAGAAGGGCGGCTGATTGCCACCGCGATTTTTGAAGAAAAAGTAAACAAAGGCTTACGCAACACCGATTTCGCGATTTTGTACCGTACCAATGCCCAATCGCGGGCGTTTGAAGAGGCCCTCCGCCGACTCAACATCAAGTACCGCATCATTGGGGGATTGTCGTTTTACCAACGCAAAGAAATCAAAGACTTGTTGGCGTACTTGCGTTTTATCGTGAACCAAAACGACGAGGAAGCTTTTAAGCGAATTATTAACTTGCCCAAACGTGGCATTGGTGACACCACTGTAGCCAAAATATCCGTATCGGCGGCCGAGCACCGCGTGCCAATTTGGGAAGTTGTTTCCAATATCTCTCGGTACGTGGCGGGGCGTGCGACCTTGCCCATTGAGGGTTTTGCCACTTTGATTAAAAGTTTCAAAATTTTGCTGGAAGAAGGCAAAGATGCCTACGCTGTAGCTTCTCACGTGGCCAAAGCCTCGGGAATTTTGCGGGAGTTGTACGAAGACAAAACCGTGGAGGGCTTGAGCCGCTACGAAAACGTGCAAGAATTGCTGAACGCCATCAAAGAGTTTGTGGATAACCCCGATAATGAGGACAAAACGTTGAGTTCGTTTTTGCAAACTGTTTCACTGTTAACTACCGCTGACGAAAGCGACGATGATGGCGACACCGACCGCGTAACTTTGATGACGATTCACGGCGCGAAGGGGCTTGAATTTAAAAATGTGTATGTTGTGGGGCTAGAAGAAGGATTATTCCCTAGCCAAATGATGCTCGAAAAGCGCGAGGATTTGGAAGAAGAGCGACGGCTGTTTTACGTGGCCATTACCCGTGCCGAAACCAAACTCACATTTTCGTACGCCGAAAGTCGCTACAACTGGGGTCGCCTCAATATGTGCGAACCTAGCCGATTTTTGTTTGAAGTTGACCAGCGTTTTTTGATGATGACCAAAGGGCGCCGTTCGGGAGGCATGGACGACTACCGAAACAATGCGGAGCCGTCGTCGATGAATTTTATTCGTCAGATAGCCAACCGCACTTCTCAACCTCAAAAAGGAACGAGCGAAACGGTTAAAAGTTCAACTGGGGTATCCAGTCCCAAGGTGCCGACTCCTCCCCCACCAACCAACAGCGCCAGTACGTCGAGCGAGCCTTTTGTGGCAAGTGATACCTCAAATCTGGAAGAAGGTAATCGCGTAGAACACCCAAAATTTGGGAAAGGTACGGTCAAGAAAATGGACGTCAACGGCACTGACCGCAAAGCCATTATTCATTTTGACACAACGGGCGAAAAAACCCTCTTATTGAGTTTTGCGAAGCTGAGAATTTTACGGTAGCAATACGTGATTTTTGTACATTTTGTACATCAGGGTATGAGTACCCTGATGCACAAAATGTTTTTATTTGTGTCTCGTTTTTAATACGTCCACAATATCGTCCAAATCCAACCCACGTTGTTCGAGAAGAATCAGGTAATGGAACAACAAATCGGCAGCTTCACCTTTAAACAAGTCATCGTTAGCGTCTTTGGCTTCAATCACCAACTCCACGGCTTCTTCACCGACTTTTTGGGCAATTTTATTAACACCACGGGCAAAAAGCTTACTTGTATATGACGCATCCGAGGGATTATTTTTGCGGTCGCGAATGATTTGCTTTTGTAAGTAATTCAAAAACGAAGCTTTGCCCTCATTTTTCTCAAAAAAACAGGTATCCGCCCCCGTGTGGCAAGTAGGGCCAATTGGATGCGCTTTTATCAAAATCGTGTCTTGGTCACAGTCCACCAAAACTGTTTTTACTTGTAAAAAATGACCCGAAGTTTCCCCTTTAGTCCAAAGTCTTTGCTTAGAACGGCTAAAAAATGTGACCACTTTTTCGGCTTCGGTTTTAGCCAATGCTTCCGCATTCATATACCCAACCATGAGTACTTTCCCCGTTTCTTCATCTTGAACAACGGCAGGAACCAAACCGTCGGGAGATTTTGAAAAATTGATTTCCATTATCATGTGTGCCAAAGCACCAGTTACTAAAAAACGTTTAATAAGTTAGACTAACTTCCAAAACTTGCATACAAACGGACGTCTTCGAGCAAGATTTCGTCGCCGCACATAATCACCAAACGCTCAATGACGTTGCGCAATTCACGGACGTTACCCGTCCATGGCAACGATTTTAGGTGCGTCATAGCATCCTCCGTAATTTCTTTGGGTACACCACTGTATTCTTGCGAAATATCGTACAAGAATTTTTCGGCTAACAACGGAATATCTTCGCGGCGTTCGGCCAACGGCGGTACGTGAATCGGTATAACGTTCAGGCGGTGGTACAAGTCTTCACGGAAACCTCCTTCTGCAATCTCACGTTTGAGGTCTTTGTTGGTCGCCGCAATCACCCGAACATTGATTTTGATTTCTTTATCTCCACCTACGCGGGTAATTTTACTCTCCTGCAACGCTCTCAACACTTTGGCTTGCGCCGACAAACTCATATCACCAATCTCGTCCAAAAAGAGTGTTCCACCATCGGCTTGCTCAAACTTCCCAATACGTTGTTTTACAGCCCCCGTAAACGCCCCTTTTTCGTAACCAAAAAGCTCACTTTCAATCAATTCGCTTGGAATTGCAGCACAGTTTACTTCAATCAAAGGCTTATTAGCGCGGTTACTGCGCTCGTGAATTTGCTTGGCGACCATTTCTTTACCCGAACCATTGGCTCCAGTAATGAGCACACGGGCTTCGGTAGGTGCCACGCGACTAATGGTTTCTTTGACCTTACGAATCGGGGCCGACTCACCCACGATTTCGTTGATTTTGAAAATACGTTTTCTGAGATCAACGGTTTCCGCGACCAATTTGGCTTTCTCAATGGCATTTCGAACCGAGACCAGCAAGCGGTTCAAATCAGGTGGTTTGGTGATAAAATCGTATGCACCACGCTTGGTAGCCTCCACGGCATTTTCGACACTACCAAAAGCCGAAATCATAATAAATTGCGTCGCTCGGCCTGCTTCACCAGCTTTTAGAAGTACCTCGAGGCCCTCCAATTTTGGCATTTTAATATCGCAGAGCGCCACATCATAATGATTATTGAGAATCATATAGAGACCTTCTTCTCCATCTTTGGCCTCTTCAACCTCATAATCTTCGTATTCTAAAATATCACGCAGGGCAGCACGGATACTTTTCTCGTCATCCACAATCAGGATTTTTGCCATCAGTCGTAGAAATAAGTTAATAGGCAAAGTTAGTAAACCCATCGGGAAAATAACGCGAAAGAAAGTTACTTTTCCAACAATTTAGAAAACTTCAAACGAATAAGTAATGGTTTGTTAATTGTTATCTGTTATCTGTTAATTGTAAGCCACAGATTATCAACCAGCTAAACCTAAGTAATCATGCAAAATCAAACTAGATGTTGTCAATAATCTGTGACTCCTTAAACCCCACGCCTTTAGGCTGGGGTCTAAGAAAAAGTACAACTTAGGGCTTTAGCCCTGATCAGAACGAGTAACGGATAACCGCTAACAGATAGCTGCACCCAAGTATGAAGTCCTTATTCAAACCGATAACCGTAGCGTTTGGCAATTTTTTTCTTTTTCATTTTCTCCACGCTCATACTCATCCGTACATCTTTTAATGGTCGGTCGGAGCCATCGCGGCGTTGATGAGCGATGCTATCGAGCACCGACAAGCCACTTATCACTTGCCCAAAAACGGTATAATTCCCGTCCAAATGCGGCGTACCACCTATTGTTTTATAGACTTCTCGTTGCGCAGGGGTTGCTTGTCGAGTCCCTACCGCCCGACGTAACTGTGCATCGAGTTCGGTGTCGTTATATACTTTTCCTTGTACGATGTAAAACTGGCAAGCCGACGATTTTTTTTCGGGGTTATTATCCCTTGCGGCTGCCAACGCCCCCTTTTTGTGAAACAAATCGGGGCGAAACTCCGCAGGAATTCGCTCCATATTGCCTCCGCCCCCACCCAAACGGTCGCCTGGTTTGGCGTTTTTGGAATTAGGATCTCCCCCCTGAATCATAAAATTTTCGATAATGCGGTGAAAAAGCAAGCTATCGTAAAAGTGTTCTTTGGCTAATTTTAAAAAATTGGCCTTGTGAAGCGGCGTCTGCTCGTGCAAAATGGCTGCCATGTCACCAAAGGAGGTGTGAATTGTGACCACTTCGGCTTTCTTGGTTTTTTTTTGAGCAAAAGCCACCGTACTCAAGACGACGAAAAAGGAAAGAGCAACGTGTTTCATTAGGTAATGGAGGTATTTTTTCACGAAATTGCACTCAAAAATTCCGTTTCCCAAATTTACTCAGGCGTGAACA
The DNA here is from genome assembly GCF_003711225.1 of Runella sp. SP2. Taxonomy (NCBI): domain Bacteria; kingdom Pseudomonadati; phylum Bacteroidota; class Cytophagia; order Cytophagales; family Spirosomataceae; genus Runella; species Runella sp. SP2. The sequence continues at coordinate 4,560,393 of NZ_CP031030.1, forward strand.
AACGAAAGATTTTCAACGACCCCGTTTATGGATTCATCAGCATTCCGTCTGATTTGGTCTTTGACCTTATCCAACACCCTTTTTTCCAGCGGCTTCGACGCATTCGGCAACTAGGGATGGCCGAACTGGTCTATCCTGGTGCGCTGCATACCCGTTTTCACCATGCCCTTGGCGCCATGCACCTCATGGGGCAAGCCCTCTCCACCTTACGCACCAAAGGCCACCTGATTTGGGAAGCAGAATGGGAGGCCGCCCAAATCGCGATTTTGCTGCACGACGTCGGGCACGGGCCGTTTTCTCACGTATTAGAAAAAACGATTTTGAACGACGTCCACCACGAATATCTTTCGCTGGAAATTATGAAAGAGCTCAACCGCCAGCTGGACGGGCGGCTCGAAATGGCCATTCAGATGTTTGAGGGTAGCTATCCACGGCAGTTTTTTCACCAACTGATTTCCAGCCAACTAGACATGGATCGTATGGATTACCTCAACCGCGACTGTTTTTTTACGGGTGTAGCCGAGGGTGCCATCGGTACCGAGCGCATCATCAAGATGTTGGATGTAGTGGATGACCAACTTGTTGTAGAGTCCAAAGGAATATTAAGCATTGAAAATTTTCTAAATGCACGGCGTCTCATGTATTGGCAGGTGTATCTTCACAAGACATCCATTTGTGCCGAAACCATGTTGATTCAGGCCATCCGAAGAGCGCGCGAACTGGCCAGAAGCGGCGAAGACATCTTTGCTCCCAAGGATTTTGGGCTATTTCTTCGTCAGAACATCACCCTACAGCAATTTCAAGAAAACCCTCAGTGCTTGCAATCTTTTACCAACATCGACGATTACGACGTCTGGGGTTGTTTGAAAGTATGGGCTGCTCACGAAGACCACGTACTTTCCATGATTTGTCAACATTTGCTTGACCGAAAATTGTACAAAATACAGTTTTCAAGCACCCCATTTGACCAAAATCAGCTACAAGAAATCCACGAACAACTGCGCCAACAAGGCATTTCGGACAGTTGGCATGACTATTTTTTGGTGCTGGGCGAATCGAGCAATGCGGCTTATGTTTCGAGCAAAGAACGCATTCTTATCAAAATGAAAGATGGTAGCGTATGCGATATTGCTGATGCCTCTGATTTACCGACAATTAAGGCCCTGAGTAATATTGTCCGAAAGTATTATGTTTGTTGGATGAAACCCCTAACTTTGCAGTCTTAATTGTGACCGTATGGAATTTACCGTCAAGCAGATTGCTGGACTGCTCGGAGGAGAAATAGAAGGCGAAGAGAACCTAAAAATCAGTCAGTTATCAAAAATTGAGGAGGGCATCTCTGGTAGTATTTCTTTTTTATCCAATCCAAAATACGAGCCTTATTTATACACAACCGAGGCTTCGGCAGTAATTGTAGATAAAAGCTTTGAACCTAAAAAAGCGTTTAAAACTACCCTTATTCGGGTAGAAAGCTCCTATACAGCGTTTACTCAACTTCTACAACAATACGAACGAATCATCAAGGGCGACAAACGAGGAATTGAGCAACCTTCTTACCTTGGAGAAGGCACCGAACTGGGGGAGAACCCCTACTTAGGTGCTTTTGCTTACGTTGGAACAAATTGTAAGATTGGGAAAAATGTCAAAATTTATCCCCATGTTTACGTGGGCGATAACGTCAAAATTGGCGATGGTACGGTGATTCATTCGGGCGTCCGAATTTATAACAATACCATTATTGGTCAAAATTGTACCTTTTTTGCCAATGCGGTTATTGGAAGTGATGGATTTGGGTTTGCCCCACTTCCCGACGGAACCTACAAAACAATTCCTCAATTAGGCAACGTCGTCATCGAAGACAACGTAAGTATAGGTGCAGGAGCTACAATCGACTGCGCCACAATGGGCTCGACTGTTATTCGCCAAGGAGTAAAACTGGACAACTTAGTGCAAGTAGGGCACAATGTCGAAATTGGTAAAAATACCGTTATTGCTGCGCAAGCAGGCATAGCAGGCTCCACCAAAATCGGAGAAAATTGCGTCATAGGCGGACAAGCTGGTTTTAACGGGCATATCACGGTTCCAAAAGGGACTAAAGTGGGTGGCCAAGCGGGCGTTACTCGAACATGGGAAGAAGAAGGTCTTTCACTTAACGGAACTCCCGCCCTCGAACTCAAAGACAGTTTACGTTCGGCGGCGATTTTCCGTAAATTACCGCTCTTGGAAAAAAGAGTACACGAATTAGAGAAACAAAACAAAGAAGATAAACACTAGGAATGTTGAACATTAAACAACAAACCATCGAAAAATCGGTGTCGGTATCGGGTGTAGGGTTGCATACTGGTGTCTCGGCTACCATGACTTTTGTACCCGCCCCTATCAATCACGGTTATAAATTTCAACGTATTGATTTGGAAGGTCAGCCTATCGTTAATGCTGACGTGGACAATGTGGTAGATGTTTCACGAGGGACTACCCTCGAACAAAACGGAGCCCGTGTTTACACGGTTGAGCACACCCTCGCCGCACTTGTTGGGTTACAAATTGATAACGTACTGATTCAGCTTGATGGCCCTGAGCCTCCTATCATGGATGGCAGCTCTATCAAGTTTGTAGAAGCACTAAAAGAAGCTGGAATTATTGAACAAAATGCCTCGCGCAACTACTTCGAAATTTCAGAACCTGTACGCTACATAAACGCGGAAAAAGACATTGAGATGGTAGCTTTACCCCTCAACGACTACCGCCTCACGGTGATGGTAGATTACAACTCACAAGTAATCAGCAGCCAGCACGCTTCGCTCAACGACCTTACTACCTTCTCACGCGAGATCGCTTCTTGCCGAACTTTCTGTTTCTTGCACGAGCTTGAGGCGCTTTACAAAGCCAACCTCATCAAAGGCGGCGACCTAACCAATGCCATTGTGATTGTCGATCGCGATGTAGAGGAAGGCGAACTTGATTATCTTTCTCAGTTGCTCAACAAACCTACCATTGGAGTCAACAAAAAAGTAGGCATTCTGAACAACTTAGAGCTGCACTATCCCAATGAGATGGCTCGCCATAAATTGCTAGATGTCGTAGGAGACTTAGCACTCGTGGGACGCCCTATCAAAGGTCAAATTTTGGCAGCACGCCCAGGCCACGCCGCCAACGTTGCTTTGGCGAAAAAAATCAAAAAGCTGATGGAGTCGTCAAAGAGCCCTGTGCCTCACTTCGACCCAAAAATGCCCCCTGTGATGGACTTGAAGCGCATTTGTGAGCTTCTCCCCCACCGCTACCCCTTCTTGATGATTGACAAAATCGTTTATATGGATGAAAACAGCGTGGCAGGTCTCAAAAATGTAACGATGAACGAGCCCTTCTTTACAGGCCATTTTCCAAACAATCCTGTTATGCCAGGAGTTTTACAAATGGAAGCCATGGCGCAGACAGGAGCTATTCTTGCTTTAAGTTCTCAGTCAGACCCTGAAAACTATTGGCCTTTCTTAGCTGCCATCGAAAATTGCCGTTTTCGTCGCAACGTCGTTCCTGGAGATACCGTTATCTTCAAATGTGAGTTTACAGCGCCTATCAAACGAGGCATTGTCAAAATGCACGGTGCAGGATACGTGGCAGGACAACTTGTATGTGAAGCTGACATGACCGCAAGCCTAGTTAGAAAAAAGTAATGGTAAACAAAGCAAGCTTAGATGGAAGTACTTCTTTCTGAAAACGACGCTTTGGAAACTATCAACCCAACATGATTCAACCGTTAGCATATATACACCCTGAGGCCAAAATTGCCCCAAATGTTGTGATTGAGCCATTTGCAATGATCCATAAAGACGTCGAAATTGGCGAAGGAACTTGGATTGGCTCACATGCCATTATCAATGAAGGTGCGCGAATTGGAAAAAATTGCAAAATTTACTCTGGGGCAGTCATTTCCTCTACTCCCCAAGACCTCAAATTTAAAGGAGAGTACACACAGACATTCATCGGTGATGAAACCATCATTCGTGAATACGCTACAATCAGCCGCGGCACTGATGAGTACCTCAAAACCGAAATTGGCAGTCACTGCCTCATCATGGCTTACGCCCACGTAGCCCACGATTGTCGCATTGGCAACTATTGTATCATTGTTAACAACGTACAACTCGGGGGGCACGTCCACTTAGGTGACTGGGGAATCATTGGAGGTTCCAGTTCGGTACACCAATGGGTAAAAATTGGTGCCCATGCAATGATTTCGGGCGGGTCACTTGTGCGCAAAGATGTGCCACCTTTTACCAAAGCTGCCCGCGAACCGCTCTCGTACGCAGGGGTCAATTCCATCGGCCTTCGTCGTAGAGGTTTTACTAACGAACAAATAACCGAGATTCAGGAAGTGTATCGGTATGTTTATTTAAAAGGCTTCAATAACTCAGAAGCATTGGTACAGATTGAACTAGACTTACCAGCCTCGCCAGAGCGCGACCTTATTGTTAACTTTATTCGCAGTGCCGAGCGCGGGATTATCAAAGCGCCGAGTGCTTCCCACGTCGATAGCGAAGACTAAGGGTAGGCCTTGTTTTAGCTGGCTCATTTTTACGAAGGTATAAAATCAAAAAGAGGCTGTCCGAAAAGGGCCGCCTCTTTTTATTGAAAAGGCAAAAAAGATTCCGAACTTTGAAAAAAGTGAATTATGTCCATGAATACTATTGACAGCTTGATTAAAAAACACAAAGCATTATCAAAAGGCCAAATAGATTATCGAAAGTACGCCTATTATGCTTTAACTCACCATTCAACAAGTATTGAAGGAAGTACCCTTACCGAATCGCAGGTAATAAATTTGTTGGAGTATGGCAAACCCGCCGCCAATAAACCTTTTGAACATCACCAAATGGTATTTGACCATTTTAGGGCGTTGGTAGCGGTAGTTGAATGGGCCGAAGCGAAAGTGTCATTATCACCGCTTTTGATACAACAAATGGGCGCTAGAGTGATGAAAAACACGGGGAGTGTAGTTAATTCGATGGGAGGCAACTTTGATGTATCAGCAGGTGAGTTTCGTTTGTGCTCCGTTAGGGCAGGAACGAGAACATTTCCCAATTATCTGAAAGTACCGCAATTGATAAAACGATTTTGTGAAGAAATCAATGAAGGCATCAAAACATCAAAAACGCCTCAACAACAACTAGAACTTTCATTTAAAGCCCATTTTGACTTTGTAAGTATTCACCCATTTGGGGATGGCAACGGGCGAACTTCCCGACTGTTAATGAATTACATTCAGGCGTATTTTGGGTTGCCAATGGGGCTAGTGTTTAAACAAAACCGTATCGGCTATATCAACGCCTTAGAAGCCGCACGAAACGCTGAAGACATAGCTCCTTTCTACGACTTTATGTTTAAGCAATACGAGAAGTTCCTAAAACACGAAATTGAAGAAATGTCACGTTAATTTTTTCGTTGTTTTGTAGCTGCCTAATAAGACAACTTTTGGCTTTGACCCCCTCCCCAAGCACTCTTTTTGCAAAGGTATAAAAGCAAAAAACTCGAAGCTTTCGCTTCGAGTTTTACCCGAGTACCCAGAGCCGGAGTCGAACCGGCACGAGTGTAACCTCATTGGTGTTTGAGACCAACGCGTCTACCGATTCCGCCATCTGGGCAAGTCATTGTGTAAACGGGACTGCAAAGGTAGCAGTTGAGATTTTAATTCCAAATTTTCGCGCCAAAAAAAGTGTAAAAATTTTCCTTATTCATAGCGTAAAGCTTCGATAGGATCTAAGCGTGAGGCTTTTATCGCTGGATAAATTCCTGAAAGAATTCCGACCACAACGCACACTAATATCCCCATCATCATCCAAAACCAAGGCACAATAAAGCTGGCATTCTCGCTGATGACCTTGGCGATGATATTTCCAACGATAATTCCTAAGATAAGTCCACCGATTCCCCCCAAGATGCAAACCACAATGGCTTCCATCAAAAACTGCAAGCGAATCAGCCGTGGAGTTGCCCCTAGCGACTTTCGGATACCTATTTCGCGCGTTCTTTCTGTTACTGATACTAGCATGATATTCATTAATGCAATGGCCGCTCCCAATAACGTAATGATGCCAATTCCGAAGCCCCCCATACGCAAGTACCCCGATATTTCTTCAAAGTTTTTGGCCAGTGCATCGGCGCTTTCTATTTCAAACGAATCAGGTTTCCCAATGAGGTCTTTCCGAACGCGTCGCATGATTCCCCTGGCCTCTCCCATGATGAGTTCTTGGTCTTCCATGCTGTTGACAGATGTTGTAATATCAAAGGTTAATTCGCGGTTTGCAGCCAATGCTCGGCCATTTTCAAGAGGCACCAACAGCACACGGTCATCCCCTCCTCCCGTCAATGAGCCTTTTTTATCCAAAACACCTACTACTTTGTACTGATTTCCTCGAACGATAATTTCTTCATTGATTGGGTTTATTTTTCCCTCAAACAGTTTTTGAGCTATTTCTGAACCAATAATGATCACATTCAGACCATTGTCTAAGTCTGTTGGGGAGAAATTACGGCCATTGACAAGCTTATAGCCCTTAATGGCCATATAGTTATCATCAATACCAACTACGCGCGTATTGGGGTTGGTTTTGACAGATTTGTATTTGACTTGTACAGCGCCGCTAATATTTGACGAAATCGACACTTGGGCATTGTACGTGTCTTTGATTTCTCGTTTGTACTGATTGGCTTGACGGTACGTAATCGAAGGATAATCTTTAGAGCGCATTCCTCCACTTCTTCGACGAAAAGGCTGTGGCCCTCGGATGTCAAACGTATTAGCACCTAAATCGGCAAAACTATTATTCACCGAACTTTGCATTCCATCAATGGCCGTCAGAATCCCCACCAGCGATGTAATACCAATGGCAATAATCAGCGCCGTCAGGACGGTCCGAAGCATGTTTGATTGAATGGAACGCAGTCCTTCACGAAAGTTCTCAATAAGGTTCATGGCAATGGTTGATTCTGCACGATTTTTGCAATATATTCGTTATTACAAAAGTCATTCTGAAAATTTAAATCCACAAACCGATGAAGCGGTTCATCCTACCACTTATCATTTTTTTGGGCGTAGTACACGGGGCTTGGGCCTCTAAGATTCTGATTCCGATGGATGAATCCCAAAAAAACCACCTTAAATCGTACGGACTGGCGTACTGGGTCTTGCGCACCTACGATACTGAAATTGACTGGCTTCTCAACTACCGCGGAGGCAGTTTTATGATGGATTGGAACCAGCGAATCATCAATGAAATGGTTGTTCGTGGGATTTCATACGAAGTGATTTCTGACGCGCAAGGAAGCGGTATTTTAAGCGAAATTGCCCAACCTGACGCCAACATGGACAACGTAAAGCTCCACAAAGCCCCCAAAGTGGCCGTTTATTCGCCTAAAACCAAACAACCTTGGGACGACGCCGTAACTCTGGTGATGACCTACGCCGAAATCCCCTACGACATTGTCTATGACGACGACCTTATGGAAGGCAAACTGTCGGAATACGATTGGCTACACCTTCACCACGAAGATTTTACGGGACAGTACGGCAAGTTTTTCCACTTCCGCGACTACCCTTGGTACCGCGCCCAAAAGCGAGAAGCTGAGGACATAGCCGCTAAATGGGGTTTTTCTAAGGTATCTAAGCTAAAACTGGCCGTGGCTAAAAAAGTACAAGAGTACGTAGCTGGTGGCGGATATATGTTTGCCATGTGCAATGCTACCGACACGTACGATGTCGCGTTGGCTACTCAAAATACCGACATTGCAGACGTGATTTACGACGGTGACCCTACTGACCCCACTGCTCAAAAAAAGCTAGATTTTAGCCAGACATTTGCCTTCCAAAACTTTCAAGTCGTGACCAATCCTTACGAAATTGAGTTTTCTTCGGTCGATAGTCAACCCAACGAACGTGGCATGAACGAAGCCAACGACTATTTTACGTTGTTTCAGTTTTCGGCCAAATGGGATCCTGTTCCTACCATGTTGACACAAAACCACCAGCAAATTATCAAAGGGTTTATGGGTCAAACCACGGCTTTCAAAAAGCAGTACATCAAACCCGAGGTGATTATTTTGGCTGAAAATCGTGCGGCGGGTGAAGCACGTTACATTCACAGTACGTATGCCAAAGGCTTTTTTACTTTCTACGGTGGCCACGACCCCGAAGATTACCGCCACGAAATCAATGAAGAACCTACGGATTTAAACTTACACCCTAACTCAGCAGGATACCGTTTGATTTTGAACAACATTTTGTTTCCCGCGGCCAAGAAGAAGAAGTTGAAGACTTAGTTTTGGGTCGATAGTCCACAGTCGATAGTCAATTGTTTTGAGTACAATATCATTCTCTGTACACTATGGACTATCGACCACCGACCGTGGACTAACCACTGCCTACTTTTTCCCAAAAGCAGCTCGCATTTTTATCTCGGTCAATTTCCGTTTGGTGTCTAAAGTAAAGTCACCTTTCATCATCCAATCGTAGTAACTAGGCTCTTGCGCCAACACATCTACTACTCGTTTTCCATTGTGCTTTCCAAAGTTGATAACCTCTTCGCCTTTTGAGTTATAGGCCATTCGATTGGCAAAATCTACAATTTTTGCTGCCGTCAAGTTATGCAATGCCTCTACATCATTCTGAATAGGCTCGTACAACTCTCCCTTGTCGTTTTTGATTTTTACTCCCGCATATCTTTCCACTTGAGCGCACAACACCTCAAACGTAGCCATGGTATCAGCGTGCGCACTGTGGGCATTTTCGAGGTCTTTGCCACAATAAAACTTATAGGCTGCCGCTAAGTTTCGAGGTTCCATCATGTGAAAAATACGCTGTGCATCCACCAATCGACGGTTTTTAATGTCAAATTCGACGTCGGCACGCAAAAACTCTTCCACCAACATCGGCACGTCAAAACGATTGGAATTAAATCCTGCCAAATCACATCCCTGCAAAAATTGCGCAAGCGTTTTGGCAAAGTTTTTAAACGTTGGGCAGTCCTTCACGTCTTCGTCATAAATCCCGTGAATCAAGCTCGATTCCAGCGGAATAGGTATGCCAGGGTTCACCAGAAACGTCTTACTTTCTATCTCACCGTTGATGAGCGCTTTCACCACACTGATTTCAATAATGCGGTCTTTTTGAATATTTACCCCCGTTGTTTCTAAGTCGAAAAACGCCAAAGGTTTTCTGAGTTTGAGATTATGTGCCATTCAATCAGGATGGTTGATGCTCCAAAATTACTATTTAATTCAAACAATTCAGCTTGCATCTTCTACCTTTGCCGTCTTGTTTTGAAGATCATCAGCCAACGAATAGCCAAAATCAGAATAGAATGCGCAAGGAAATCAGTGAAACCATTAAGTTAAGTATCCCTATCATTATTGCCCAACTTGGAGTAACACTCATGGGAATGACCGACAACCTAATGGTGGGCCGCTATCTTGGCGCCGTACCACTTGGTGCGGCGGGCTTGGCCAATTCGTTATCATTTTTAATGTCAAGTATTGGCGTTGGTGGTCTGGGTGTAGTGGCGGCATTGATTTCTCAGGCCAAAGGTCAACACAACACCACCGAAATTGGCAAACTTTTTCGGGCAGGTTTGGCAGTTTCGGTTATTCTAGGTATAAGTTTAGGGCTTGCAGGGATACTCATGGGCGTCGAATTACACCTTTTTGGTCAAACCCCCGAAGTAACTCGCCTCGCTAAGCCTTTTTTGTACATTTTGAGCGCCTCTACACTTCCGTTGCTTGTATTTGTCGCTGCTCGTCAGTTGGCCGACGGGCTTTCGCTCACGCGGGTAGCCATGGCGGTTACAGTTTCTGCCCTGATTTTCAACGCTTTTTTCAACTGGATATTTATTAATGGCATTGGTTTTTTCCCAAAAATGGGGCTCAACGGCGCTGCTTTCGCAACGCTTTTGTCGCGTATTTACATGGCCGCCGCTATTTTGGTTTATATTTATAGAAGCAAAAACTTCACGCCATACCTCACGGCTTCCCATCAGCAGGCACTAGGAAAATTGATAAAAAAAGTTTTTCAACTGGGGATTCCCGTTGGGTTTCAGTTTTTCTTTGAAATTGCGGCTTTCTCGTTGGCAGTAGTCATTATCGGGTGGTTGGGAGAAAACCAACTTGCCGCCCACCAAATCGCCATTAACATGGCTTCTACAACTTACATGATGGCAACGGGAATTGCCTCCGCAGGCGCTATCCGCGTGGGGCGAGCGTATGGCGAAAAAAATCCGTTTAAGGTCAAACAAGCAGGTTCGGCGGCCCTGCTTCTTACCATCGCTTTTATGGGAGTTTGGTGCATTACGTTCCTTACTTGCAACGAGTTTTTAGTATCTCTGTATCTCAAAAACAATCCTGAGGTAACAACCATTGCGGCTACGTTGATGATTTACGCGGGCTTTTTCCAATTGTCTGACGGCGTACAGGTAACGGCTTTGGGGGCGCTGCGGGGGCTGACCGACGTCAACGTTCCAACGGTTATCACGCTCATCGCGTATTGGGTCATTTCATTGCCGTTGAGTTATTTTCTGGCGTTTACGTTCAAAATGGACGTAGAAGGGGTTTGGGTTTCGTTATCGGCGGGATTAACTTTCTCGGCGGTTTTCCTGACGATTCGTTTTTATCGAATGACAACAAAGGTTATGCCGCGCTGAGGCAATTATGGGACTATCCAACAGACTTCAATTTTAAGAAAAAAGAATTTGTACTCATATTTTTCACTGCTGTGTTCTTATGAATCGTTATCAATCCTTTTTTCCCAAAAAATCTTTTTGGATTTTTCCCTACTCTAGTAAGGAACGATTATGTTTATTTATTTTAATGAGGTGTTTTAATTACGGCTAATCGCTGCATTATCTCTTTGTATTGTGGTTCAGGAAAAGACAGCTTCAAATCTTGTCCTCTAAAAAAAAGCTGATTGCGCTCCACTCGTTCTACATAGTTAAAGTTGATTAGATATGACCTTGACAGACGATAGAAATTAGGTGTAGCGAAAAACTGCATTATGTAGCCCAAATTCATTGTAAAAAGACGATTTCTATCTGACTCAAAAACTCTCACATAAGCACCTTCTGCTTCTATGTATAGAACATCCTGCTTTGTAATACGCACATGGCCACCTTCAAAAGGCAAAAATAAGCTCTCCGCAGTAAACGGATTAATACCTGTTTCCTGACTTGCATGATAATTATAGTAAGCTAACTCTACCTGAATGGCAAGTTCTTTATGTCGAAATGGTTTGAGCAGATAAGCCGCTGGATAAGTTTCTGTTGCCCGTCGCACCGTAGGGATTTCTGAATTGGCCGTCAGATAAATAATAGGCATTTGTTGTTGAGCCAATAATGCTTTTGCGGTAGCAATACCATCAACAGAAGAGTCTTCTAAGATAATATCAATCAATGCTAAATCGGGTAGAGTATGTTTAAGCGACGAAAGTGCTTCCTTACAACTTTGGGCAATGGCTGTAATTTGATGGCCTGCTTTCTGCAAAGTTTCCTGAATATCATTGGCCGTAATGAGTTCATCTTCTATGATGAGGATTTTTAATGGATTCATCTTATAAATTAGTATTAACTAGAGACCAACATTCTTACTTATGAAACGCTTTAGACTTTACATTCCATTTCAAAAATACTTCCCTGCTCTTTTTTAAAACGATAGGTACCCTTCAATTGCTGTACTTGTATCTGAATCAGACGCATACCAAATGTTTGATTTTTTCGATTTTCTACCCCTTGAAACCCTGGGCCATTATCCGTAACTTTGAGGGTAAGTTGTTGATTTTGTAGAGTACATGCTATCCCAAAAATCGGATTCGGATTTTTGGGAAACGCATACTTGCAGGCATTAGCGACAAGCTCGTTAACAATCAAACCTATTCTCAAAGCAGGGTCGGCCGCAATTAGAAGAGAAAGTGCCATGTCATAATCTACTTTTGTTTGTTCATACCCAAAAGATTGTAGAGCTATCCCTACCAATTCCTTTATAAATTCTGACATATTTACCATAGCCAACTGATCGCCATCATAAAGTTTACGCTGCAATATCGCCATGACCTCAATTCGTAGCTGGCTCTCTTCCACGGCTGTTTTTGCTGCTTCATCAGTGAGGCGATTTGCCTGTAAACTTAACAAGCTTGATACCAATTGCAAATTGTTTTTCACACGGTGATTCTGCTCCCGTACCAATGTCGCGTTTTGTTGACTAAGCCGTTGGTTCTTGCGAAAAAGCTGATAGAAAACCGTCGTTGCTACAGTAGCTACCAAAAACAAAATAGACAAAGCTGCCAAGAAGCGACGTTGATTTTGCTGGATTTGCTTACTTAGCTCCAGCTCATTGTGCTGATTTTTAAGTTGTACTTCTTTTTTCTCGGTTTCGTATTCAACAGCGAGGCGCGAAACCGCTCCATCGCGATCAGCCAAAAGTTGATTACGCTCAATGTCAAATAATATTTTTAATTGTTTATGTGCGTTTTGCCAATCTTTTTTGCCCCTGTAGTATTCTTCAAAAAAAGCAGCAAACTCCTTTTCGGTTTGGGTCTCTCTAATACTTAGTTTATTATATATCGTTTCGGCTTCCTTAGCTGACTCATATGCCTTATCTGGCTGACTCATAGCCAAATGAGTAGTTGCCAATTTTTGCATTATAAGCGCTTCGTTGTGTTTGTGTCCCAATACTTGATAGCATTTTAAGGCTATTTGATAATAGTTGAGTGCCCTTCGGCTCTTCTGATATCTATAAAAATCCCCTAGTCTATCACTTGCATCAGCAATTGACATCGTGTCTTTTAGCTCATATGCCATTCTTTCGCCTCTTTTACAGTAATACAATACACTGTCATGTAAGGATTTTTTAAGATTATCATGCACATTGCTTTTATAAATTACTATATAAATTGCCGCCATACGATGGTATCCTGCTGCTATACGCTTTGGGGAACCCGATCGCTGAAAATAGCTAAATGCCAAACGTCCATACTTCAAAGCTTCTGTATTACGCGCCTGTAGAATTTCCAGCTCAGAAAGATAAAGATATAAACGACCTATTTTTTCTAAATCCCTGTGCTTTTCCATGATTCTAAGCGATTGCATGAAGTAATCTTTAGCTTTCAAGTAATCATGAGCTGCCACGTGTATTTTCCCGTACAAATAGTAAGCCTCCGCCATCAGTAATGTATCTTTTTTGGCCAATGCTTCGCTCTCTACCTCTTGGGCATATTTGAGTTTTTCGGGCTGGAGCGGGAGAAAAGTTGAGGTCTGAGCAATACTGATAGCACTCTTCATTATTAGAAGTAAGCCAACCAAGCCACTAATTTTATTGGGGAGTTTTCTCATTAAAAGTCGAGTAAAAATGTAAGTTTTGGCAAATAAGTGTTGGCAAATACACTTCGTACAAAAATAGTCTTTTTAGCCAGTTTAGCTTTTATTTCCTTTCAAAATTTTAAGCCGAAATAATTTCGTAAAGTATTTTTCAAGGTTCGTAAAGCGAAGTTGAGTATTTCGTTAAGTCGAGCAAAATAAATTCAAACATTCTCATTAAAATTGGGAGATAGTTTTTACAAGCTGCTAAATTTCTAAAACATAAGTTTAATTGAGTGCGGGTCTATAAAATGCTTGCAGGGCAGGTCCTTGGCGACAGATTGTGCGTGCCCGAGGTCAGAGTTTAGGTTTCTCGGGTTGTGTGCGACACATCAAATGCCCCGGTAGGGCCAGTTTGGGTTTCCATTTCGGATTCTCTAACAAGTTCAACTAAGTAATCAAATCAAACTCATGAAAAATAGTACGAAAGAGTTAAGAATAGCGCTGATTTGGATTTTGTTACTTATGGTGTTATCCTGTGGTCCTTCTGAGGAGCAACTAAGGTACGAACGTCAGCAAGCTGAACAACAGCGTATCGAACAAGAACAAGCGGAGCAAAGACAAAAAATTGCTTACATAAATGCCATTAATTCGGTTTTACAATTAGATGCTAAGACTTCTAACATTAGTAACTCTACAAGTCGAGCGTCTGCTATGAGGGACATAGATTTAACACAATGTCCACAAGATTTTGCCATCACTTACTTAAATCATCTTCATGCTTGGGAGGACATGGCTAAAATTGATAAAGCACAACAAGAGTTAAGGCTTGGGCAAGGCAAATTTTGGGCAAATCCAGTCAAGCAGTATTCGTATGCTTAAAGTGCTTTGAAAAAAATAGAATTTTCTTTAAACCTTATCAAACTAATTTTTTCTATATATTAAAGACTTAAAGATTGATAATTTGAATTGGCTTTGTTGCTAAGAGCCAATATATCTGTTGTTTTTGAACTAACTTCTACAACGCCATGCTAAATTTCTTGACTCCTCTTTCACTCTCGTTCATTGCACAAATCTACCTTGAGCTTAACACCATTTCAGGGTATAATTTTGGACATAGCAACATTGTGCAAACTGCAATAAAAGACACCAACTGCATTGTAATAAACGATCTAAAGTATTCAGGCCTCAAAGGTCGAGTGAAATCAGTAAAATTAAGTACTTATCAAGCACTTGAAAAGTTTGGAGAACTTACCGAAGGGAAGTTAGTAGATGATAGCCTTGAAAAAAATTCTTTTGCTCAATTTGATGCAGATGGTTATTATACAAAAATTGAAATTTATGATACACTATGCATTGTTAGAGAACGAACTGAATTCAAAAGGTATCCAAAAGGGTGCACAATCAGTTCTAAAACTTGGTATGCAGACACCTTAAATGAGGTAAATGAATTCACTTATAATTTTAAGGATTCAATCATTGAACAAAGGCAGTATGACAGTAAAAATAAATTATTATTTGTCGAAAAGTCAAAACTTGATAAAACTGGCAAACTTCTTGAAAGTGTGAAATATAATTCAGAAGGAAGAAAAACAGAATTTTACATGAAAGTTAGAGCGCAAGACGCTCCAACTACAACCACCTGGCATAAATACGATGAAGATGGAAATGTTATAAATACTCACATTTGGGTATACAACAAAAAAGACAGAACTCAGATATATTCCTTCATTAGGTACATAATAACGGATGCGGTTGAGGTTAGTTCAGTAGATAACTTTGGGACAATTGAAAAATTTAATGAACAAGAAGACCTGCTAAAATCCCGCTCGAGTAACTCTACTGTGATCACAACATATAAATACGACTATGATAAAAATAAGAACTGGACGAAAAGAATAGAATATTTAGATGGCAAACCTGAGAAAATTTTTAAAAGAGTTATTGAATATTATTGAAGACGAACCAATCTTCCGGGCATTTGTAAAAATTTGAATAACATGATCTAAGCCATGAAACGTATTACAACTCTAATCATGTTTTCGACAATCGCGTTGTCTGAAAACGTTGTCTATTCACAAGTACAAGACATTGGGATTGATTTTAAGAAGAAAGGCTTTCTTCGAGGAATCAACAAGTCTAATCGAGATGCCTTAATTGACTTTGTGGGCGAAAAAGAAATAACGACAGAGAGAATAAAATTGTCTGACAATATTCCTTTGGCAAATTTAAATGCCGGGGCTTCGGTTGAAGTTGAAGGAGAGTACTTTCGTAAAGCAAATTTGAATATTGCAAAAAAAATGGTATTAGGTAAAGATTATACTCAAAGAGTAAGAATTAAAAATGGTCGATTAGATTTTATTGTATCAGATTATGCGATTATAGATGGACATAAAGTTAAACTTGAGAAAGGGACAATCGTTAAAGGTAAAAATGGCTATAAGAAAGAGTTTGACGCTCTCAATAAACTACTTTTAGGGGACATTGTAAATTTAAGTGGAAAATGGCAACCAGATGGTTTTATTTATGCAGACTCATTCACTGTAGAACCGGATATTGAAACTCAAGACGACCAAGAGGTAAAAACATATATGGCTGGTGTTCACAGTGTCCTATATCCAATTTGGTCAAACAAAGCTAAACGCAAACCATATTTAGGTGCTAAATTTGACGGCTACCAAATCTGCGAGATAGATGCTTTACAAGAATTTGTAGGCCGAGTTGGATTACGGCTTATTCCAGATTACATAAAGTCTAAGATAAACTTTGTTTTTATAGTTATAAATGATGATAATTTTAATGCATGCGTTTTTCCTAATGGTCTTTCCTTTGTAAATACTGGTTTACTAAGACGTATTAATAATGAAGCTCAACTTGCTGCTGTACTTGGGCATGAAATAGCTCATGCACTTTATGAACACGGTGCGAAAAGAAATAAAGATATTGCAAGAGCTTTGAAGAAGAAAGAAGATTTATATCGTGCAAATAAAATCTTTGATTTAGTAGGAAAGATCAGCCCCGGTATTCCGGGTATAACTGACCAACGGGGAAGAACCACTACGGGAAATGTAAATTCTAATGTTCTACTTAGTGATTTGCCAACTTCCATAATTCGGAAAGAAATATCGGATTTTAGTGTTGAAGAAGAATTGCAAGCAGATAGAGTTGGTTTATATTTACTTGCTCGTGCTGGTTACGACCCGAGAGAAGCAAGTATTGTATGGAAAAATGTATTTAACGAATATGGTAACGGTAAGATAGAGAAAAACTCTTATTTCGATAGTATTCTCAATGATGTATCTAATAACCGTAGAGTGACAACGGAGAATATTGGAACTGAAATCATAAACAGTGTGGCTCGTACTAAAACAAAAAATAATATGCTCGAAGCCGAAAAAACACACCCATACCATGTATCAAGGTACGCGGACTTATTGGAAATGACTTACTTATTTTGGTCTTCGGACGATTTGTTGAAAAATAGTACGAGAGGAGTTATTCTTAGACAATAACTGTACATGATTATGGAACGGTATTCTATTCACCTCTTCTTATCTTCTACTTTTGTGATGCTATCCTTATGGGCTAATGCTCAAATTTTTGATAATAAAACATTTGTACAAGTAGTTGAAAAATCAAACGGTGAACTAAAAACATCTATAAAGAAACGTTTGCAAAATAGTGACCATATTTTTATTGCTGCCCCCGTTAGCGGAGAAGGACATAATTATCTATCGTTCAATTCTTTGGGCAAGTCACAATTTACTCCTAAACAAGTCATAAATGCAATCAAAACAGACCCTAACGACGCTTTCCCTTATTTTAGGGCTGACGGAGAATGCAGTCAAAAGATTAAGAAGGGTAACGTTTTCTCTTTAAATGTGGCTTTAGAAGGATATAGAGTTATTGAAAATCCGGTTCAAGTTACAGTCGTTAATAAATACTCCTTCACTTTTAGCACCTTACCCGGTCACACTTTACAGGGATCAGCAACTCATGGTATATGTAAAGATAGTAGCGGTGAGTTATGGTTATTTCAAGTTGGGACTGGAGTATTAGGGGAAGCGGAGTTAAAACAGAAGTTAAATTACACTATTGCAAAAAAAATGTGGTCTCAGATGGCAGAAAATGTTAAAGGGATGATAGAAAATATCAAATTTGACTCTCAAGAAAGCGAAGACAGCAATGACTACTTATATCGGGTCAATAGTTATGTAAATACTGAAATATCAGTTAAGAAGGGAGACCGTATTAGCATTAGTGCGAGTGGGACTGTTAAGTTTGGATTCTGGTTAGCTGGTTCAGGTGGCCCTGAAGGGATTTCATTCAATCCCGCTTACAATTATTTCACTGATTTACTGCATGGTTGTCTTATTGGAAGAATCAAAACCTTGAACTCAGGAACCCGGGATGACTGGTTTTACATTGGTATTGGGCGAGATATTATAGCTGCAAAGTCTGGAACTTTAGAGTTTGAGGTTAACGACAATCAACCCCAAGACAATGATGGAAAGTTCTGCGTTGAAGTTGTTATCAATTCTATGAAATAAAAACTTTTAAAGCCGTTGGTGGTGTTCTCACCGCCAACTTTTTTTTGCCGCTGGTAGGCGCGTACGTGGGAGCCTGCAGGCAAAGCTACGCATCACGAGGTTATGCTGGATGTGCGTTCTGTGGCGACGGCTTCGTGGGGCTGGAATGATAATGACCCTATTGTAAACGTGAATTGGCAGAATACCAAAGATTTTACCAATTGGTTCATGAGTTAAACGCTCCGCCAGTTGAGAATTAATAAAGCAGATGCCATGCATTTTGCCCACTTTATATAAACCACTTTCACATCCCGCAAAAAGTAGGTGACATCCTCCCTAATTTAAATTATCCAAAATTTGGAAGGACGTCACTTTAAAGATTACTAGAAGAAACGAGTCAAACTCAGCCGTGCAAAAAACGGCGTACCGGGCGTAAAGTGTATTTCTTCGACGGGTGCGACTTCTCCGCGCAGTCGGCTTTCAGTAGCAAATTGAGTTTCTTTCCAGCGGGGATTGAATAAGTTTTGCACTGATAAACCAAGCGTATAATTTTTCTTACTGTAATTGGCCTGCATATCGGTCACAAAATAGCCTTTGGTTATGATAGAATTCCCTTCATTGGCGGGCATGTAGCGATAGAACAGCGAGCCGCTGAATCCTTTCTGGTTTTGCAGCGAAAGCCCACCTAACGTTGTAAAGTAGGTGCTAGCAGTGGGTAATTTTGGCCTTTCAATTCACAGATAGTAAGAGGTTAGACTCTATTCAAATATATGTCTAAATCAATTAGTTGGCATAAAAAGTCGCCTTTGGTTCGCTAATATTTTCTGGTAATTTGATTGCCAGAATGGTAATGATTCACTTTCTAACCTTATAGCAAAAAATATCAGGCTTAGACTGCTCCGCTTGCTTGAGCAGAACTATAGTGTCAGAGCTTCGTCAGAAGGTAACTCAGTTTTTAAATGAGTATGGAGAAAAGCGGTACAAAACGGAGTCTTATATTGATCACCACATTAAAATAGAAAATATTCGCAGGGGTTTGAAAAAGATGAAAGGACATCCTAAAGTGATAGAGCCGAAAAATTATATAAAATAATAAAATGTTGGGTATATTTGACATCATCAACTCGTCATTCCTACCTCACCTAAGTATGACATTCCGCTCCCTGTTTTTGCTCTTGTTGGTTGTTACCAACGTTCTTTTTGCCCAAAAGAAAACGTCAAAAGTACCCGCGCCTACTCCGTTTGAAAGTTTCGACGGTTTTGTGAATCGGATGCTGACCGAATGGAGAGTACCAGGAGCCTCAGTGGCGATTGTGAAAGATGGTAAATTGCTGTATGCCAAAGGATACGGCCTCAAAGACATTAAAAACAACTTACCAGTTACTGAAAACACGCTCTTTCCCATTGCCTCGTGCAGCAAATCGTTCACTTCGGCGGCATTGGCGATTCTGGCCGATGAGGGAAAATTGGACTGGAACAAACCCATCAAAGAGTATTTACCCGATTTCCAACTGGCCGACGAATACGCCACCCGAACCATCACTGCCCGCGAATTGGTATCACATCGTACGGGATTGCCTCGCCACGATTGGACATGGTTGTACGCCAACCTCGACCGACAAGCGCTCTACCAACGTCTCAAGTTTTTACCTCTATCGAAACCCGTTTTTGCCCAATACCAATACAACAACCTCATGTACATGACGGCGGGTATTTTGGTGGAACGCCTTTCGGGGAAAAGCTGGGAAGATTTTGTCCGCGAAAAAATCCTGACGCCATTAGCAATGAATCAAACAGTATTGACCTACCCTGAGCTTTTTACAAGCAAAGACTATTCATTGTCGTACCGCGATAACAATGGGCAATGGGTTGAACAAGGTTTTGGCAGTAATATTGATGCGATTGGACCAGCGGGTTCTATCAAGTCGAGTGCTACAGAGATGGCTAACTGGCTTTTAATGCAATTAAACAAAGGGGGTTTTGGGCAAAAACAAATCGTATCCGCCGCCAATCTCAAAGAAAATCATACCCCCCAAACCATCGTTCCACCCGCCGAAGTTACGTTTAGCGAACTTGGATACGCAAGCTACGGCATGGGCTGGAGTATCAACACCTATCGCGGTCATTTGCGATTGGCTCACAACGGCTCCATCGAAGGGTATCGTTCACAAATGACCTTTTTTCCCAATAACAACCTCGGCGTGGTGGTCTTGACCAACACAGGATTTGCGGATTATTATTTTGTCAATGCCATTAGTAACTACGTTTCTGACCAATGGTTAGGGCTTTCGATTATCGACTGGTCGCCGCGTTTAAAAACAGCCCAAGCCGAAGCCAAGGCAAAAACCGATAAAGCCAAAGCCGACAACGCCGCTAAACGCAAAACCGACACCCGTCCTTCTCACCCTGCGGAAGCATACAGTGGCGTTTATACGCATCCTGCCTACGGTAGCATCACCCTCGAAGCCCGCGGAGAAAGCGACTACGTAGGGGCATTTCATGGATTATCGTTTCGTTTGCAACATTACCATTATGATGTTTTTGAAGGAACGGGCACGTTTGACCAAAGTAAGTTTGAGTTTAAAATCGACTCACAAGGTGCCATCGACCGCGTGGTTGTTGGGATAGCCAACGCGGGTGATATTGAGTTCAAAAAAGTATCTCCCCTCGCTAAGTAGCTCACTGCCTGTATCCTTTATATCCTCCTACTAATCCATTTATTTCACCGTTTATCCAATTTTCGTAGAGCGAGCAAACATTGTTTTGTAACCTTGAACTGAAAATCCCGATACAGCGATGAAAAAATGGTTACTCGCCTTTGCGCTGGGTTTTAGTGCATACACCCAGGCTCAACAAAAATATACCCTCCAACAGTGCGTTGGTATAGCGTTGGAAAACAACTTGCAACTGAAACAACAGGGACTTCAGGTGCAATCTGGCCAAAATACCCTCGACCAATCGAAGTGGCAGAAATTTCCTACCCTCAATTTAAGCGCCAACCAAGGTTTGCAATCGGGACGTAACATCGACCCTTTTACCAACCAATTTGTGGAGCAAACGGTCAACTTTTCAAGTTTTCAGTTAAATACTGGCGTCAATTTGTTTAACGGGTACCAACTTAAAAATACCATTAAGCAAAACCAACAGAACCTCCAGGCGCTGCAAAAAGACGTTGAAAGTAACCGCAACGCGCTTATTTTGAACGTGGCTACGTCGTATCTCAACGTTCTCAATAACCAAGAGCAGTTGGAGTTTGCCCGCCGCCAAGCCGAAACAACGCGGCTTCAGTTGGAGCGCACTGAGAAATTGGTAAAAGCAGGGTCATTACCCGAAATCAACCTTTACGATATTCGTTCGCAATTGGCCAATGATGAGTTGTCGATTGTCAATGCCCAAAACAGCATCGAAATTGCGAAATTGACCCTCAAGCAGTACCTCAATTTGCCTGCCAGCGACAATTTTGACCTTATCCCCATTAATTTACCCCTTCCCTCAACGTCAGCACCTTATGATGCGACGTTGGAGCAAGTCTATAACGCCGCCATCAAATACCTACCCGATATGGAAGCAGCCACGCTTCGGATTGAAAGTGCCAAAACAGGCATTGAGATTGCACGCGGTGCCAAACTGCCCTCGTTGTCGCTCGGTGGAGGTTTAAGTTCGTCTTTTTCAAGTGCCGCCCCTAAACAGCGTTTTGTAGGCGACGGTGGCGCTTCTAGGGTCGTGGACGTTCCTTCGACAACCAAGTACGTTTCTTATGGTGGCTTCACTGTTCCTTTGATTGAAAAAACAACGATTCCTAGCGGATCAATCCAAAACTTTGGATACCTCGACCAGTTGAATTTCAACCGCAATGCTTCGTTGTCGTTGTTGCTTCGTGTACCGATTTTTAACGCTTATCAAGTAAGATACCGCATTGCAAATGCTCAAATTCAGCAGAAAAATGCCGAATATCAATCTGAAATCGTTCGTAACCAAGTACGCCAAACAATAGAACAGGCATACTATACCATGCTCAACGCTGCCAAACGTTACGATGCTACGGCTAAGCAAATCGAATCGCTGGAGTTATCGTTCAAAGCTGCCGAGGCCCGCCTCAATGCGGGAGCCATCAACGCTGTTGAATACAACATTTCAAAAAATAACCTCGACCGCTCACGAGCAAGCCTTATTCAGGCCAAATACGAGTACATTTTCCGTACAAAGATTTTGGATTTCTACCAAAACAAGCCATTGTCGCTTGAGTAGTAAATCCCCTCTTTTCCTAACCGCATCAACCGAAACCGAACTGACTAAAATCAAAATTTATCGTAGGCCATGGCACAAAAATCTTCTTCAAAAATATGGTGGATACTCGGAGGCGTTGTAGTTGCCCTCGGTGCAGGACTGTTTATTGCCAAACAAGCTGGATGGATTGGCAAAGTGAAACCCACCGAAGTAGAATTTACCAAAGTAAAACGCTCTGACATCATTGAGCGCGTAAGTGCGTCGGGGAAAGTTCAGCCAGAAATAGAAGTAAAAATCAGCCCTGACGTTCCTGGAGAAATCATTGGCTTGTACGTAGAAGAAGGCGATTCAGTAGTAAAAGGCCAATTGTTAGCCAAAATTCGCCCCGACAACTACGAAGCGCTTTTGGCACGTTCGCAGGCGTCGGTCAACTCAAGTAAGGCCGAAGTAGAACGTTCAAAAGCATCGCTTGCTCAGTCGAATGCGCAGCTGATTCGTGCTAAAACAGAATATGAACGTAATCAGAAACTACTAGCTGACAAAGTGGTAGCAGAAGCTGATTTTCAGCGCAGTGAGGCCGACTATCGCGTGGCACAACAGAACGTAGAAGCGGCTAAAGCTGCCGTTGAAGCGTCAAAATTTAACGTACAAAGTGCCGAAGCAGCGCTCCGTGATGCGGCAGAAAACTTGCGCAAAACCACCATTTATGCGCCACAGAGCGGTACTATTTCAAAACTAAACGTAGAACTAGGCGACCGTGTCGTAGGAACTTCCCAAATGGCAGGGACTGAAATGATGCGTATTGCCAACCTCAACAACATGGAAGTTCGCGTGGACGTAAACGAAAACGACATCGTGCGGGTCAATTTGGGCGATACCGTCGAGATTGAAGTTGACTCCTACGCTGACCGTAAGTTTAAGGGGATGGTCACTGAAATTGCCAACACAGCCAACGGCGTTGGAACGGCAACAGCCGCTTCTAACTCTGCGGATGCCGTAACAGAGTTTGAAGTAAAAATCAAGATTCTGAACTCATCGTATCGTGATTTGATGGCCAAGCGTGCTAAAAAATCATACCCTTTCAAACCAGGAATGACTGCCGCCGTTGAAATCATTACTGAACGTAAGTTGGGCGTTTTATCAGTACCAATTTCAGCCGTCACAACCCGTGGGAAAGATGATGAAAATGGAGAGAAGAAAGAAGACGAGGAAGCTGCTGCTACTTCCAACAGCACCGAATCAAAAACAAAGAAAGAAGAGAAACTGAAAGAGCTAGTTTTCATCAACGACAAAGGCAAAGCGGCTACGCGTGAGGTAGTAACTGGCATCAGCGATTTTGAAAACATTGAAGTTATCTCAGGGCTTAAAGAAGGCGAAGAAATCATTTCTGGGCCGTTTATCGAAGTCTCAAAGCGCCTTAAAGTAGGTACGTTGGTAGGCAAAAAGGTTGAAAAGAAAAAAGACGCAAAAGACACGAAGCAAGAGTAAGTTTACGTCGTTTAGGTACATTATTTTAAAGGTTTCCATCCAATGGAATGTTCTTCAAAAGAGCATTCCATTTTTTATTACAAGGGCATTCTCCATTAAAAACATAGGGTTTTGCGGTGGCTTTATCATTTTTTAAGGGAAAGTACTTAAATTTGCCCATTCTCCTATTTCCCCTAACCTATGCGTCTTACAGTCAGTTTTTTAGTTTTTTTGGCAAGTTTGTATTCGTCTGTCCTCTGGGGACAAACCGAATTCCGTCTTGGCGTCGAAGTTCGAGACAAATACACCAAACGTCCGCTTGTGCCGATTGTTTCGGTTTTGGCCGTGAATACCGAATCCGAATTACCAGGCCAAATGGTGAACGATGCCTACGTCGTAAAAGTAAACCCAGGCACCCAATATCAAGTATTTGTTGCTTTTCAAGAGTACAAAACCTACCGCCAAACGCACACCTTTGAGGCGGGTACCCCTTCCGCCACAGGCTATTTCCCTTTTGTGATTGACCTCGAACCTCTCAATCCACCCAAAACATTTGCGGTGGCCAATAGCGCAAACGCTGGGCATACCATTTTAGTGATTGACAAAGCCCAACGTTCGATTGTGGCCAAGGCGGTCGTCACCATCAAAGACGACCGAAGTGGGCAATTTATTACCGCCAAAAAGAATCCTAACGTTGGAGGTAGCTGGCTGGCTGAGTTAAAAGATACTGAGCAATATACCCTCGAAGTCAGTGCTCCCGAGTACGAAACTTACAAGAGCTCGCTCAAAATCAAACCAGGGGAAGCCACAGAAGTAGTGCTAAACAGAATCCCCAAACAAGAGCTAAAATTTGTTGCCATTGACGCCCTCACCAACAAACCCGTAGCGGCTCAATTTAAGCTTTCGGACGAAATAAAAGAAAGCTATACAGGTACCACAAACGCAGAAGGAAGCATATTTAACCCTACCGTGGTCGTTCAAAAACAACCTTATAACCTGTCCGTTATCGCCAGTGGTTACCGCCGTTACGAATCAAAACTTTCGATTACGGCTACCTCCTCTGCGCCTGCCACACCACAAATAATTAAGCTCTCAAAAGTAGATGTTATCCTAAAAATTAGAATCATTGAAGAGCAATCTGGCCAGCCAATCGTCGCCAACTTGCGGGTGATTGACCAAGCCGATAAACGTGCCATTCTCAACATTAAAGGAACCCCTGAAGGGCAAGCTGTCACACCCATTAGCCCTGGTCATCAATACATTATTGAAGCAGAAGCCAAGGGTTTCATGTCGTACCAACAACCGCTGGACAAAGTACTCCCACTCCTGACTGAAACGAGCGACTTGACCGTCAAACTTACCAAAATCGACGACACTTACCTTAGCCTCACCGCAACCGACGCCAACACAGGACAACGTATCCCAGCCATTTTTAAAATTACGGCTTCTGCCACCGAACAAACAACGGAAGTAAGGGGCACAACCTCAAGCATTGCCAAACATAAAATAAAAGAACCTGATATTTATAAAATTGAAGTCATTTCAAATGGCTATCAATCGGTTACACACGACCTTGATGCCGAAGAGATGAAGGTGGGGCAAGTGTTTTCGTACGAAGCCAAACTTGCACCCAACGCGGCCAAACCCGCTATCTCACCTTCGCATGTATTCACGTTTAAAGTACTAGATGCCCAATCGCGAAGAAGTATCCCTAATCTCCGTTTTCGCATCACCAGTATTGCCACCCAAAAAGCGATTCCGACCAAAGTAAGATACGCCTATGTGACCACCCAACTTTTCCTCGACCAAGCCTATCTGGTGGAAGCCGAGGCCAACGGCTACGAAATGTACTCAATGCGCATCAACGCGGGTGATTGGGCAAAAAGAGGCGAATACCTGACCAATATTTCGTTGATTTCTCAAAAAAAAGCCGCTGCTAAAGGCAAGCCCGTTGTAAACGAAAAAATCTTTGACAATATCAAAGCAGGCCAAACATTGACGATTGAAGATAATGTTTATTTTGACCAAAGTAGTTATATCTTACGGCCAGAAGCTTACGGCCAACTAAACCGCCTAGCGGTGATTATGGCAAAAAATGCTGACATTAAAATCGAAATCGTAGGCCATACGGATAACATAGGCGATCCTAGGCTCAATCAAACCCTTTCGGAGCAGCGTGCTAAAGTAATCGCCAACTACCTTATCAATCAAGGCGCGACTGAAGCCAACATTGCCCACCGTGGCGAAGGCCAAAGCAAACCCATTGCTCCCAATGATTCGGAAGAGAATCGCCAGCGCAACCGTCGGGTACAGTTCCTGATTAAATAACAGCCTTCAAGTATGTCTTGAGCAAGGGAGCCTATCTTTAAAATGGATAGGCTCCCTTGCTGTTTCTACCCTTCATGCTATTTTTTATACCAAAATCTGCTATCCCCACCTTATTTATCGACATACAGGTTACTAATTTCGACCAAACCATATTTTTCCGAAAAATATTTTTTTTTAAATTTTTAAAGTAAAAATGACATTTTTCCTAGTTTTACAATAAGAACGGTTTTACTGTTCTTTGTTATTGCTCATTCTATCTATCTAACTTTTTTTTTAACACATGAAAAAACAGCTCTACCTAGCTGCGTTGTTGTGGCTTGTCGTACTGACAACATGGGCACAAAGCCGCCTCACTGGCCGCGTCACTGACTCAAATGATGGTAATCCCTTACCTGGTGTTAGTGTACTCATCAAAGGGACCAACACAGGTGTTACCACCGACGGCGAAGGCCGCTTCACACTCACCCCTCCATCTGCTGGCGCAACACTTGTGGTATCGTACATTGGCTACATTACACAAGAGATTGCGATTGGAAACCGTACGACAATTGATGTCTCTTTGGCCGTCGATGTAAAGTCGCTTTCGGAAGTAGTTGTAACAGGCTATGCCTCACAGCGTAAAAAAGACATTACTGGAGCCGTCACTGTGGTAAGTGCCAAAGAACTTACGGCAACCCCTGCGGCCAGCGTTACCCAAATGCTCCAAGGACGTGCCTCAGGGGTAGTTGTCGGAAACGATAACTCACCAGGTGGCGGTACCATGGTGCGTATTCGCGGGTTTGGCTCAATCAACAACAACAGCCCCCTTTACGTAATCGACGGTGTTCCTACCCAAGGTACGTTGAACCAATTGAATCCCAACGACATCGAGTCGATGCAGGTGTTGAAAGATGCCTCAGCGGCTTCTATTTACGGAGCGCGGGCTGCCAACGGGGTCGTCATCATAACGACAAAAAAAGGTAAAACAGGTGAGCCAAACATCACATTTGACTTCTACAGCGGTACACAACGCCCAGGCAGAATGCTCCCACTTCTCAACACCCAAGAACTTGGACAGTACCTCTACGAATCTGAGCTTGGTGCTGGAAAAAACCCTTCGGCAACATCACCTTCGGCACAGTATAAATTTGGCCCTAACGGTGAGCAAACGATTGCTGACTATATTTATCCAAACGTATATGGCGCATTGCCTTCTAACTATACCTATACCAACGACATCGCCGATCCAAATTTAGGTAGAACGGCTTTCAACATTACGAAAGCCAACAAAGAAGGTACTGACTGGCAAGATGTGATTTTTGACCCTGCCCCTATCGCTAACTTCCAAGTAGGAGCTACGGGCGGTATGAAGTCAGGTAAGTATGCGATTTCGGCCAACTACTTCAAACAAGACGGTATCTTACGCTATACCAAGTACGACAGATACTCTGTCCGTGCCAACACGGAGTTTACCAAAGGAAAACTTACCATCGGAGAAAACTTTACGTTCTCTTACGACGAAAGACAAGGGATTACGAACAACGATGAGTCAAACCCTATCATGTTTGCCATTCGTGTTCACCCGATTATTCCTGTGTTTGACATCACTGGTGGTCCTGCCGAATTGGGTGGAACAAACACTTCTCCTTACAACGGTTTTGCGGGAAGTAGAGGTAGTAACCTCGGGAATGCCCCTAACCCATTGGCACGTTTGTACCGTGAAAAAGACAACATTACCAAAGGTTCGCACGTGTTCGGAAACGTATTTGCTGAGTTAGACATCCTTCCTGGGTTGAAAGCACGTACAAGCCTTGGTTTGGAATATAACCAATACAACCGCTCAGAGTACTTCCACCGCGACATTGAAGCAGCCGAAGCACGTAACGCCAACAGTTTGAACGTGATTAATCAATTCGACCGTTCATTGACGTGGTTTAACACCTTAAACTACAGCAAAACAATAGGCGTTCACAATTTCAACGTACTCGTAGGTACAGAAGCCGTTAAAACGTATGCGTTTGCTTTCCAAGCCAGTCGTAGTGCTTTTGCATTCGATGACTTGGATTACCGCTACCTTGATGCAGGTTCGGCCTCAGGTTTGAGCAACGCAGGTGGTGGCGCAACGCTCAGTGCATTGTTCTCACAGTTTGGAAAAATCAACTACGCGTACAAAGACTTCATTCTTGCTGACTTCACCCTTCGTCGCGACGGTTCTTCACGTTTCTCAGCAGCCAACCGCTACGCCATCTTCCCTGCATTCTCGGTGGGTATGCGTATGACCGAGCTTGGTTTTATGAAAGAAGTGAAGTTTATCAACGACTTGAAAGTACGGGCAGGCTGGGGTAAAACAGGAAACCAGTTGATTCCTAACGTTTACAACGCTTACACGCTTTACGCAGCAGACCCATCTAACAATGCCTACGACATCAACGGTACAGGAACGTCCATCGTTGGAGGTTTTGACCTTGTGCAATTTGGTAACCCACAAGGTAAATGGGAAACCAACACCTCTACTAACATCGGTATTGACGCGGTGTTGTTGAACAACAAAGTGGAATTGGTGGTGGACTGGTACAACCGTCTGACAAGCAACATGCTTACCCAAATTGCGATTCCACGTACGGCAGGAACGGGTACGATTCCATTCACAAACATTGGTTCGGTACAGAACCGTGGGATTGACCTTGGTATCAACTTCCGTGACAAAAAAGGAGACTTCCGCTACCAAGTAGGTGTAAACTTTGGCCACTACAAAAACGAAGTAAAGAAATTGAACGACGACCCGAACGCGACGGTATTTGGTTTTACAACTCGTCTTCCAGCAATTTCTGCCACCAAAGCTGGTTTGCCAATTGCTAGTTACTATGGTTATATCGTAGATGGTATCATCAAAGACGACGCAGAAGCTGCTGCTGCTCCTAAGTTTGGAACATATACCAGAGCGGGGGTATTCAAATTCCGTGATATTAACGGGGATGGCGTAATCACTGCCGCTGACCGTACCATTATGGGTAACCCTCACCCTGACTTTACCTATGGTATCAACGTCAATGTGGGTTACAAAAACTGGGATTTGACCATGTTTGGTCAAGGTGTTCAGGGCAATCAAATCTTCAACTACGTTCGTTACTGGACAGACTTCAACGTATTCCAAGGCAACCGCTCGAAAGACATGTTGTACAGCTCTTGGAGAAAACCAGGCGACGATGCGAAACTTCCTCGCTTGAATTCTGGGGATGCTACCAGCCAACAAGTTTCGTCTTACTTCTTGGAAGATGGCTCGTACTTGCGTTTGAAAAACATCCAGTTGACTTACACTTTGCCTAGTAACTTGTTGAAAAAACTAGGAATGAGTTCTGCGCAGGTTTATATCCAAGGCCAGAATATTCTTACACTTACCAAATATTCGGGTCTTGACCCAGATATCAACTTGAGAAGATCAGGTAACGACAACCAAGACATCCACATGGGTGTTGACGAAGGCGCGTATCCTGTTGCCAAGTCGTATCTTGTAGGTTTACGCTTTGGTTTCTAATCTTAGTCAACAACAAGCAAAACATTTTTGAAACAACAATGAAAAAAGTAATCATACTAACGCTTTTGGTCGGCCTAAGCTTCTCTTGTTCTGAGAGCTTCTTTGACCTCAAACCCCAAGGACGCGCGTCTTTGGATCAATTATCTACTAAAAACGGTATCAACGCCCTTTTGATTGGTGCTTATTCGTTGCTCGACGGAGTTGGTGCGGGTAACACAGGCCGTCAATCAACGATTTCAAACTACGTTTTCGGTGGCATCAGTAGCGACGACGCCGTAAAAGGCACTGATGCAGGTGACCAACCTGAGCAGTCGTTTATCGAACAATACAACTGGTTGTCAGATAATACGTATTTCTTAGGAAAATGGTGGCACTCGTACGACGGCGTGGCTCGTTGTAACGAAGTAATCCAAATCGTAGCCAATGTAAAAGACATGACCGATGCTGAAAAAACACAGGCCATCGCCGAAGCTCGCTTTTTGAGAGGCCACTACCACTTTGAAGCAAAGAAAATGTGGAACAACGTACCGTTTATCGACGAAAAAGTCTATAATCGCGATGATCCAAACTCTACAAAGATTCCTAACGACAAAGACATTTGGCCAAACATCGAAGCTGATTTTGACTTTGCGGCCAAAAACCTTCCTGCGGTTCAGGCTCAAAAAGGAAGAGCTACCCAGTGGGCTGCGAAGTCTTACTTAGCAAAGGCTTACATTTTCCAAAAGAAATGGGCAGCGGCAAAAACGTTATTAGAAGATGTAGTGAAAAACTCAGGCAAGAAATTAGTAGCCAACTACCACGACAACTACCGTACCGTAACTAACAACAACTCGGAGTCTATCTTTGAAGTACAGTTCTCAGTAAACGACGGTACAACGGGTAACAACGGTAACGCTGGTGACAACCTTAACTGGCCTTACTCGGCAACTGCCCCAGGTCGTGGCTGCTGCGGATTTTACCAACCTTCGCATAACCTCGTTAATGCGTTCAAAACAGAGGATGGTTTGCCAATGATTGGCGCCGCCGCTGACGGCACGCTCGATACATACAACAAAGTAGATTTACCTAGTGACCAAGGTATCACTGCAGCAACTGCTTTTACCCTTGACAAAACAATCCCTGTTGACCCTCGTTTGGACTGGACGGTAGGCCGCCGTGGCGTAAATTTCCTTGATTGGGGGCCAATGCCAGGTTCTACTTGGATTCGCGACCAAGCGTATGCAGGACCATTTACGGGTAAAAAATGGATGTACTACTTGGCCGAAGAAAACAGCACGACTCACTCAACTAGCCGCCGAAACGTAAACAACAACTATCGTCTTATCAAACTTTCGCACGTATTGTTGTGGTTGGCAGAATGTGAAGTAGAGCTTGGTAACTTAGCGGCAGCAGAAGGTTACGTAAATCAAATTCGTGTACGGGCAAAAACAGGTTCGGTACAAGATCCAACAGTTACTTACAAAGTGGAACCGTATCCAACAGGTACTTTTGCAGGCAAAGGCGCTGACTATGCGCGTAACGCCGTTCGGATGGAACAACGCCTTGAGTTTGCGATGGAAGGCCACCGTTTCTTTGATTTGGTACGCTGGGGCATCGCCGAAAAAGTATTGAACAAATACGCTGCCGAAGAATCAGTACAAGGAACTGAGCCATCAGGACGTAAGTTCAACAAGCGTTCGTACATGGCAGGAAAGGTGTTTGCCGCGAAAAACTTGTACTTCCCACTTCCACAAGACGAAATCTTGAATAGCCAAAAAGGAGGTCAACCAACGTTAAAACAAAACCCTGGTTACTAAGCGTTTCCGATACTATAAATTCCAACCAACCTCCCGAAAGTTTTAAACTTTCGGGAGGTTTCTTTTTTTAAACTTCCAGGAGGTTTTTATTTTTATCCAAACAAATCACTTGATAAATAGCGGTCACCACGGTCGCACACGATAAAGACAATCACGCCTTCTTCGAGTTCATTGGCCAACTGAATCGCCGCGTGCGCCGCTCCTCCGCTACTCATTCCCGAAAAAATACCTTCTATTTTAGCCAAATCACGCGCCCGCTGCGTGGCATCGTCCTGCGATACCTCCATCACTCTATCAACGCGAGCAGGTTCAAAAATCTTTGGTAAGTATTCTTGTGGCCATTTCCGAATCCCTGGAATGCTCGACCCATCGGTGGGTTGGCAGCCTACAATCTGCACGTTAGGGTTTTGCTCTTTCAAATAGCGCGACGTTCCCATAATTGTGCCCGTCGTTCCCATGGACGACACAAAATGCGTCACTTTCCCTTCGGTATCTCGCCAAATCTCGGGGCCAGTACTCCGATAATGCGCTAGATAATTATCAGGATTGGCAAACTGATTCAACATCAAATACCCGCCTTCGGCCACTTTGGCATCGGCATAGTCTCTGGCCGACTCAATGGTATCCGTCAGAATTACTTTTGCCCCAAACGCCTCCATCGTAAGCACCCGCTCACGGGTAGAGTTTTTGGGCATGGTTAGCTCAATTTCAATGTCGTATAAACGGGCTATCATCGCCAACGCAATGCCCGTGTTCCCGCTTGTGGCTTCGATGAGTTTCATCCCAGGTTTGATTTCCCCCCGCTCTACCGCTCCTTTTATCATGCTATAGGCAGCGCGGTCTTTGACACTTCCTCCTGGGTTGTGGCCTTCGAGTTTAGCCAAAAGGGTTACTTTTGGGTTGGGATTTATCATTTTCAACTCCACCAACGGAGTATTTCCTACAAAATCTAAAAGAGTGGGCATGACAACGAGATACGTTTGTGTTAAGAAAAAAATACGGTAAATTTGTTCAAAAAGTTTCAATTATGAGTGCTCTACAAATTGAAAATACAGATAGATATCTAAAAATCACACTCGACAAAGAAGCCTTTGACGAAGCACAAATTATGGATTTACTAGATTACTTACGCACAGAGGATCTCGTAAAAAAAGCACAATTTGACGACTCCATTTTAGAACTAAGCAAGTCTATCAAGAAAAGCTGGTGGTCAAAGCATAAAGACACTCTCTTAAAGTAGCTTATGGAGAAAATTGTCATCGATGCAAACGTACTATTTGCAACGCTCATTTCAAATAACCGAAAGACTAGACTACTTTTAAGTGAAGGCCAGTACCAATTTTTTGCTCCCAAATTCTTATTTGTTGAGCTTTTTGAGCATAAAGACATTATCATTCAAAAATCAAAGCTTGCAGAAGTTGAAGTATATGAGCTGCTAGATAACCTTCTTCAGCATATTCATTTTGTTAGTAATGACTTTATTTCAACGTCTCAATACTGGCAAGCATATCGACTTTGTAAGGATGTTGACGAAAATGACACACCTTTTGTGGCCCTAACCTTAGCACTTGGTGCTCGTTACTGGACGCGTGATGACACCTTAAAAAGGCATTTACGTCAACAAGGCTTCAATCTTCTCTTTGAGCCATTTATTTAACACTATTCGACATAAAATACATGAGTGTCCTCAAAAAATTAGCTGGTGAAACCGCCTTGTACGGAGTGAGTAGCATTTTAGGCAGGGTAATTTACTGGTTTTTAGTTCCTCTTCATACCCACGTTTTTCTTCGTCCTGGCGAGCTTTCTTCCAACACCGAATTATACAGCTGGGTAGCGTTGTTCAATGTCATTTTTACGTTTGGGATGGAAACGGCCTTTTTTCGTTTTGCCAACCGCAATCCCGAACGTCGTCAAGAATATTTTAATCAGGCACAGACCGCAATTACGGTCGTTAGCCTTATTTTTTCGGGCTTGCTCATCGTTATGGCACCCACGTTAAGTCGATTGCTCAATTACCCTGGTGAATCGTCCAACATCGTTTTTCTTGCGCTCATTGTCGCCATTGACGCTATCGTAGCGATTCCTTTTGCGCGCCTTCGTTTGGAGAAAAAAGCCAAGAAGTTTGTGGCCGTGAAAATCATCAACATTGCCATCAACGTCATTCTCAACGTCTTTTTCTTGGTACTTTGCCGCGATATTGCTTTGGGTAAGTATCTGACTTCGCTGCAACCAATTGGCGCATACTTGTACCGTCCTGAAATCGGCCCAGGGTATATTTTTATTGCCAACCTGATTGCCAATGCCTGCTTTTTACTTTTGCTTCGCGAGGCGTTTAAAGGTTTTCAATTTACGTGGAAAGGGCCTGTTTTTAGTGAAATGTGGGTGTATGCCTACCCCATTTTGATTTTGGGCTTGGCAGGAACCGTCAACCAAATGGCCGACCGCTGGTTTTTACGCCACCTGCTTCCCGAAGGGTTTTACCCCAAACTTACCTCAGAAGACGCCCTAGGAATCTACGGAAGTTGTTACAAATTATCGGTCTTTATGTCGTTGGCGATTCAGTCGTTTAAGTACGCCGCCGACCCGTTTTTTTTCTCCAAAGCCGAAGACAAAAACGCTCCCGAGCTGTTGGCACTTGTCATGAAATGGTTTGTGATTGTGTGCGTTGTACTTTGGGTGGGGGTTAGTTTAAACATTGATATTTTAGGGCATTTTATGCTTTCCAAAGCCTACCGCGTTGGGCTAGAAGTAGTTCCTATTTTGTTGTTAGCCAACCTTTTCCTTGGCGTTTACTACAATCTTGCTTTCTGGTTTAAATTGACCGACAAAACCCACTTTGGCACGCTTATTACGTTCATTGGCGCTGCTCTAACCGTCGGGCTAAACGTATGGCTCATTCCTCAAATGGGCTATTTAGGCTGCGCTTACGCCTTTTTGGTATCAAGCGTTGCAATGTGTGTGGTATGTTATTTGTTGGGGGAAAAATACTATTCCGTTCCCTACAATGTAGGGTCGGCACTGGGGTATATTTTCAGCGCAGGGCTATTGATTTATTTTTCAGCCTTCGTAAAAATCTCCAACTTTTGGGTATCGGTTCCGTACCATCTGGCGTTATGTGTGCTGTATGGATTGGGCATTTTGCTCGTTGAGCGAGAATCAATACCTTTGAAAATCCGTCGAAAAATACCGTTTTTGAGCTAAACCAATTTTGCCATGTTTTTTACCACTTACGCAAGAAAAATTACTCAATTTGGGCTGCTTTTAGCCATTACTAGCTTACTTTCTTGCGACTCAAACGCTGTTTTCAAAGATCACGAAGACATCGATGATGGCATGTGGTATGTCAAAAACGAGCCCTCGTTTACCTTCGAAATCACCGACATTTCACAGCCTTACAACGTGTATTATTTGGTACGTAACAGCATTGGTTACCCGTATTACAACTTATTCGTAAAACGTTTTTTGTTGAATGACAAAAATAAAGTTGTCAACGAAGCCCTCAACGAATTGATTTTGATGGACGAACGTACGGGCAAACCCATGGGCGACGGGCTCGGCGATTTATTTGACCATAAAATCGTGGCACTCAAAAACTACCGTTTCCCAAAAGCAGGAAAGTATTCCTTCAAAGTGCGTCAATACATGCGCCAAGACCCCCTGCCTGGCATCATGAGCATGGGCGTAAGTGTGGAGCCTACAGTTGTCAAACAATAAAAAAGGAGCGTCTTTCCTCTTGATATTTTGACTATTTTTGCGGCCAATCCTTACAAATTACGAACTAGGCATGGCCCGCACTGCAAAAAACGCAACCGAACCCGTTAAAGTCAAAGAAACACCCCTCAATCGTCAGTACAACCAAATAAAGTCGAAATACCCAGGCGCCATGCTCCTCTTTCGAGTAGGCGACTTTTACGAGACGTTTGGGGAAGATGCCGTACGCGCTAGTCGGATTTTAGGGATTGTCTTGACGCGCCGCAACAACGGTGGTTCGCAGGAAGAACTTGCGGGTTTCCCTCACCATTCATTGGACAACTACCTGCCCAAGCTGGTTCGTGCGGGTGAACGCGTAGCCATTTGCGACCAGCTTGAAGACCCCGCCGTTGCCAAAGGAATCGTCCGAAGAGGCGTAACAGAATTGGTCACACCAGGAGTTTCGTTCAACGACAACGTGTTGGACGTTCGGCGCAACAATTACCTTGCCTCGGTTCATTTTGGCAAAAACAACGTCTTCGGCATTGCCTTTTTAGACGTATCAACGGGTGAATTTTTGACCACCCAAGGCACCAAAGATTACATCGAAAAACTTCTCCAAAGCTTTGCGCCGTCGGAGGTTTTGTACTGTAAAAAACACCGCCAAGAGTTTACCGAATTCTTTGGCGACAAGTTTCATACCTTTTCGTTTGAGGACTGGGCCTACACCCACGATTTTGCCTACGAACTCCTTACTAAGCACTTCAACACGGCTTCCTTGAAGGGATTTGGAGTGGAAGCCCTGACCGAAGGCGTCGTAGCTGCTGGGGTGATTTTGAGGTACTTAGCCGACACTGAGCACCGCGAAATCCAGCACATTACGCGCCTTACCCGCCTCGACGAAGAAAAATACGTGTGGCTCGACCGCTTTACGATTCGTAACCTTGAGTTGGTCTATCCTCAGCAAGAAGGGGGCGTGCCTCTTATCCAAATTTTAGATCAAACCGTCACCCCCATGGGTGCGCGCTTGCTTCGCAAATGGCTGGTGTTGCCTCTCAAAGACAAAGCGCCGATTGAAGAGCGACTACAAACCGTTGAGCATTTTCTCAAACACGAAGAAATGCTGGAAACGCTCACCCAGCACCTCAAGCAAATTGGTGATTTAGAGCGACTTATTTCTAAGGTGGCCGTTCGTCGTATCAATCCTCGGGAGATGGTTCAACTCAAAAAATCACTGAGTCACATTGCACCCGTCAAGGAGTTGTTGCAAGCGGCCTGGAACGAAACCGAAAACGCTCCTTCCGCATTAGGGCCACTTCGCAAATACGCCGACCAGTTGAACGCCTGCGAGTTTTTGCTCGAAAAAATTGAGACCGAGCTCCGCGACGATCCTCCGACGGTGACCAACCAAGGGGGCATGATTAAAGCGGGTATTGATGCGGAGTTGGACCGTTTGCAAGAACTGGCTTTTTCTGGTAAAGATTATTTGATTCAAGTTCAAAACCGTGAGATTGAACGTACGGGAATTACGTCGCTAAAAATTGCGTACAACAAGGTGTTTGGGTATTACCTCGAAGTGACCAACTCCCACAAAAACCGCGTTCCGTCCGACTGGATTCGCAAACAAACCCTTGTCAACGCCGAGCGCTACATCACGCCCGAGCTTAAAGAATACGAGGATAAAATTTTGAGTGCCGAAGAAAAACTGTTTGTGATAGAGCAGCGCATCTTCAACGATTTGGTCATGACGGCCAACGATTACGTGACTGCCGTTCAGCAAAACGCTCGGATTATTTCGGTGTTGGATGCGCTGTCGTCGTTTGCGGTGATTGCCAAGAAAAACAACTATTACAAACCCGTCATCACCGACGATAAAGCGCTCAAAATCAAGGAAGGACGCCACCCCGTGATTGAGCAGCAGTTGCCGTTGGGCGAAAGTTACGTACCCAACGATTTATACTTGGACGACACCACCCAACAAATCATCATCATTACGGGACCGAATATGGCGGGTAAATCCGCTTTACTGCGTCAAACGGCCTTGATTGTGTTGATGGCACAAATGGGCAGTTTTGTCCCCGCACTGGAAGCCGAAATTGGGTTGGTGGACAAGATTTTTACCCGTGTAGGCGCTTCCGACAACCTCAGTCGCGGCGAAAGTACCTTCATGGTCGAGATGACCGAAACCGCCAGCATCCTCAACAACCTGAGCGAGCGCAGTTTGGTACTTATGGACGAAATCGGGCGCGGAACGAGCACCTACGATGGGGTAAGTATTGCGTGGAGCATTGCCGAATTTTTGCACAACCACCCGCGCCACCGCGCCAAAACGCTTTTTGCGACCCACTACCACGAGTTGAATCAGTTGGCGGAAGATTTTCCTCGCGTCAAAAACTTCAATGTGGCCGTGAAAGAGATGGGGAATAAAGTCATTTTCTTGCGCAAACTCAAAGAAGGTGGCAGCGAGCACAGCTTCGGGATTCACGTGGCACAAATGGCAGGAATGCCGCAAGAAGTGGTACTGCGCGCCAACGATATTTTGCACAGCCTCGAAAAGAGCCACCGCAAGCAAGAAACCACCAAGGCTGTAAAGGAAATGCCAAAAGTGAACTACCAAATGACGCTTTTTGAACCCCAAGACCCTAAAATTGAAGAACTTAAATCGAAGCTCAAAACCCTCGACATCAACACCCTATCCCCCATCGAAGCCCTGCTCAAACTCAATGAGTTACGGCGGTTGGTGGAGTAAGGTTTATTCGATTTTGTATTATATTTGTCAAAATTGACATAAAAAGCCATGCTTATCCTCGAAATTAACGATGCCTCACTAGAACAGAAAATCGTTGAAAAGGCGCGCAAGGTTGGTAAGTCTGTACAAGAGATGCTCAAAGACATTGTTGTCGAAAAAATTCAAGAAGAAGTAAGTCTTGAAACCCTTCCTTTTGAAGTACCTAAATTGGACTATCGACAGTACATAAAAATCATTGATGAACCTCTTGGTGATGAGGCTATTGACGATGCCCCTATTTTTAAGAACGATATTGACACCGTTGAGTTTGCCAAACAATTAAGAAAACAAGCATGGAAAAGGAAATCTTGATGCTTGATACTAATATTGTCGTAGATTACCTTCGCCAAAAGCCCCAAGTACTTACTTTTATTGAAACCTATGGCAAAACTAACTTGGCTATATCACCTATTGTTTCGATGGAAGTGTACCAAGGGGTTTTAGACAAAAAAGACTGACTCCGAACTCGCAAAAAACTCAATGGATTTGCATCTTTACCATTGAATCAAGAAATAATTCAGTTAGCTATGCAGTTACAGCAACAATATATTCTTTCTCACCATGTAGGTATTCCAGATACTCTTATTGCTGCTACTGCCCTTGTGTATGACCTTGAGTTGAAAACCTATAATCTAAAGGATTTCCAATTTATCCCTACCCTGAAAGTGAACAATAGCTTAGAATAGTTTAACATTAATGCTACCCCCACCCATCAAATATTTACTAAAAATCAATGAGTTGCAGCAGATAGTGAAGTAGAAAAGATCTTTTATCTTTGACATAAAGCATCAAATTATGCTACAAAGTATCGAAATAGAAAATTTCCGTTGTTTTGAGAAAGCCAGCATCAGCGGTTTTGAGCAAATCAACCTCATTACGGGCAAAAACAACTCAGGAAAAACGGCGTTGTTGGAGGCGATATATCTCTTATTGAGTTGTGATTATAAGGGGTTGACTAGCACAACCCGCCAATCGGAAAAGGATGTAGAAAAGGAGAAAAATCTTTTTTACAATCAATTGACTCATAAGCCGATTCAAATTATTTCATACGTCGGAACAGAATCTGGAATCCACTTTCAACTTTCAAGTACTAGTCCCAAACAGCACTTTTTTAATGAGATAGATACTCTTAAAAACGGTCAAAAGCAGTATATTAATAACAGTTTTCATATTGGTATTGCTCACACCTTTGTTTTTGATAAGTACAATCAATTACCTGTCAGTGGAAGCTTAACTTCTTTACTTGATTATTGGGATAAGAAGGGCGAAAAATTTAGAGTGCTGGAAGCCCTTAAAATTATTGATAGTTCTCTTATGGATATTCGCACGTTTGCTACGTTCCCAGATGTCTTATATCTTCAAAAACAGGGTAGCTCTGAATACCAGCCGATTTATTATTTGGGAGACGCAGTACAAAAAATAGTTCGATATGTTATTAATATTTTGAATAACTATCCCAACAAAGATGTTTTAAATGTACTTCTCCTCGACGAAATTGAGAACGGAATTCACTACACGGCACAGGCAGAAGTATGGCGAATGCTGATGAAGTTATGTAAGCATTATAATATTCAACTTTTTGCAACAACACACAGCTTAGAAATGATAAAAGCGTTTCAGTCAGTGTGTGCAGAAAAAGAATTTGTGGGAATGGGTGGGTATTTTGAATTGGGCAGAAGCCCCAAAAACCAACAAATCATCGGCGTAAAGCATGATTTAGAAACCCTTGAATATGAATTAGCTTCGGGAGATACCATACGAGGAGAGTAATGAGAAAAGTTATCATCGTTGAAGGAAAAGAAGACGCAGCTTTTGTAAAAGCCCTTGCTCCTGATGTCGAAACACGAGAAATTGAGATTCAGGAATTAGGTGGTGCTGGAAAAGGTGCCGTTAAAGAGCTAAAAAAAGCATTGGATAGTATAAAAAACGATGCATTACTTACTTTCTAATCCCATTGAGAAAATTGGCATCCTACTTGATTTAGACCCCGCAGACTTCAATGAAGCAAGTAAATTAGCATTTGTTAATGCCGCCATTGCATCCGTCTTTGGAGTAGAGGTAAAAGCCGTAGATAGTTTTTACCAAGTTCCTGAAATAGAGGCCCAAATTGCTTGCCATTTTATTTCCCCAAATCTCGATGTTTTACTAAAATCAATTGCTTCTAAACCTTCCCCTAAAGCGGATTGCCTTTTTGCTTGCTTCGAATCTAAAGGAGAAAGACAAAGCTTGGCTACTTTATTACATGCGTTGGGACATTTGTACAGAAGCAGAACGACGTAACGGAGCTAATAATGTGAGTTTCAAGCACACTGCCACAAAAGGTGCATGGCAGTTGGATTCAGAAAAACTCAGTGAGATAAAGAATTTTCTAGCACTTTTTTAGAAAAGCCTAAGCCTATTTCTCGCGTTTAAACCCATAAGGGCAGTGGCGGCAGCCGTTTTTGCAGCAGTAGCCTCGCTTGAGATGATACGCCGCCGTGAATACAATGAAACCGTTTTCGTCGGTATAATAATCTTCTTTCTCTAAACCATGACGGCCAGAGGTAACTGTTGATTTTTGTGAAGAGGAAGGTTCGCGCACTTTTATAGATTTTTGGGCACAGTAGGTATCTAACCAATTGTGCCCAAAAATGTTTTTTACATTAATTCAACTTTAAACAATTCCTTGGATTTAATCCACACCCAGATGACGATAACCATCGTCAGGCTACCACCCAAAAGCACCGACGGGACTGTTCCCATCACTTTGGCAAGCACGCCTGACTCAAACGCCCCAATCTCGTTGGACGAACTCACAAAGACACTATTGACCGAAATAACGCGTCCTCGCATGTGATCGGGTGGGACAACTTGCAAAATTGTTTGGCGAATGACGACGCTAATGGCATCAAACGCTCCCGTGAAAAATAACATCACGACCGACAACCAAAAGTGGGTTGAAACTGCAAAAACAAGCGTAGCTACCCCAAAACCTGCTACCGAAATAAGCATATTGCGCCAT
The DNA here is from genome assembly GCF_003711225.1 of Runella sp. SP2. Classification (NCBI taxonomy): domain Bacteria; kingdom Pseudomonadati; phylum Bacteroidota; class Cytophagia; order Cytophagales; family Spirosomataceae; genus Runella; species Runella sp. SP2. Next base: position 4,601,061 of record NZ_CP031030.1, read on the forward strand.
GCGTGCCGAGCGGGAGGAAAGTAGGCCGTCATAAAAATCGTCAAAACCGCCCCTACCGACGGTGCGGCGCGTAAGATTCCCAGTCCTTCGGCACCTACTTTTAAAATATCTTCGGCAAAAACGGGCAATATCGCAATTACTCCCCCAAATAGCACGGCTGCCAAATCGAGCGAAATGGAGTAGAGGAGAATTTTTTGTTCATATACAAATTGAATTCCTTCTTTGATGCTTTGCCACAAACTGACCGTTTCTTCTTCGGCAGCGTGCGGAATGGGTTTCTTAGAAATCAACAGCAACATCCCTTGCGTGACGGCTAAAATCACGACCACAACCCACAATGTATTTATCAATCCCAAATAAGCGTATAAAAATCCAGCTACACCTGGGCCTGCAATGGCGCCTACCTGCCAAAAAGTCCCGCTCCACGTAGCAGCGTTGGAATATACTTCGCGAGGGGTTAAAAAAGCTTTCATCGACGATACGGCGGGTGAATAAAACCCTTTGGCAAAACCAATAACGGCCAAAATACCATAAACTGTCAGTAACAACGACGTCTGCGAAAGGTGGTTGCGGTTTTCGGGGTTCATCAAAGCAATCAATCCCAAAGAACAAACCAAAATCACCGATTGGCTGATTTGCATGATGGTGCGTTTGTCTTTGCGGTCGGCATAATGGCCCCCAAATAAGGCCAACGAAATGTACGGAATGGCTTCGGCCAGCCCAATAAAACCTAATGAGAGTGGATCGTGGGTAATTTTGTACAATTCATACCCAATCACCACTTCCTGAATCAAAAGCGCCGCCGTAATGAGGCTATTGGTGGTTATCAGGTTGACAAACTCTGGATAACGCAGCGCGGCGTAGGGATCGGTGGAGATAGTTTTCAACTTAAATTTTTGGTTGATTAAGAAACGTACTCAAAAACTCAACCCAATTTGAGCGGGTAAAGTTGCTTGAGGTACTAAAAAAAAGCCCCCATGTATGATGGGGGACTTGTCAAATAAATGAAGGGTGGGCTAATAATCAGCTAATTGAGAAATTTCTTTTACTTTGTCAGCGAGTTGTGCTACTTTGCCAATCACAATGATGGCGGGCGAGCCAATTCCCTCGGCTTGGGCTAGTTGAAGTATATTCCCGACTTTCCCCGTGACAATTTTTTCATCGGGACGACTGCCATTTTGGATGATGGCGACGGGCAAATTTATCTTTCCTAACTGCGCAAACGTCTCAACGATTTCGGGAAGTTTGTGCATTCCCATCAATACCACCACCGTTGCCGACGAACGCGCCGCCAACGACAGGTCGTTAGATAAGCTGTGGTCTTTGGTCGTGCCAGTAATCACCCAAAAACTCTCGCTCATGCCTCGGGTCGTAAGGGGGATCCCCGCCAAAGCAGGCACTGCATAGCTACTCGAAATCCCTGGCACTACCTCTACAGTAATGCCATGACGCTCAGCATATTCGAGTTCTTCGTAGCCACGACCAAAAATGAACGGATCACCACCTTTGAGGCGCACCACGTGGCCGTATTGTTGGGCGTATTCGACAATCAAGTGGTTGATAACGTCTTGGTTACAGCTGTGTTGAGCAAAACGCTTTCCAACGTTGACTATCACGCAATTGGGTTTACAATACTCCAGCAATTCCGTACTTGCTAACGCATCGTGTAAAACTACGTCAGCGCTTTTGAGGGCTTTGATACCTTTCAAGGTGATTAATTCGGGATCACCTGGGCCTGCTCCAATGAGGGTGACTTTCATAAAACTAGCTGTCTTTTCCAAATTCTACCAACGATAACGCTGGCTCTTCTACTTCTTCCAATTGTGCTTGACGCAATTCGTTTACTTTGCTCAAAAACTGACCAGCAGCTTCCACAAACTGACGAGCAAAGGCTTCGCTTGGTTCGTTTTTGTTGATGCTAAATACTAACTCTTTGAAACCACCTTCGGTCAAATGACCAAATTCTGCGCCGAAGTGCTCGTCAAAGTCACGGATGATGCCATACTGTGTATTGGTAGGCACGCCTTTGCTCACAAGCATGGCTTTTGCCCCAGTTACAAACACATTGTATGAATGATAAATAGCGTCGGCCCAAACAGCTTTTTCAAGGTTTTCCAAGGCCCAGCCAAGTTTTTCTTGGGCTTCAATAAGCGTCGTACCCACCAAGTCAACCAATACACTGGCACATTCTCCTACTCCGACTTCCGTTTGGAAAGGCTCTTCGTGGTCCCAGTCAATGTAGTCGCTTGGCGTAGCGGTTGTCAAATCGGCCAACGGCTTCAACATCGCGTAGAAATATTTGTTTCCTTGGCGGAGGTAGTAATCGTTGTAATATTCACCTTCAAACGAATTGGCTTCATAGTCTTGCAACAACAAACGCAGTGCCGCAGGGCCACGCTTGGTCGGCACTTTCACCACTTTATCGCCAATCATGCCTTCGTTCAATCCGTTGAATCCGCCGCCCAACAACACTTGCAAGGCTGGCAATACGAGTTTACCATTTTTGATGGAACTTCCGTGAAAACCGATATTGGCGGCACTGTGTTGACCGCAGCCGTTCATACAACCGCTGATTTTGATTTTGATGTCGTTGTTGTAAATGATGTCAGGGAATTCTTCTTTCATCATAATTTCGAGCGCACGAGTGATGCCATAGCTGCTCGAAATCGCCAAGTTACAGGTATCCGTTCCTGGGCAAGTGGTGATGTCGGCGGTGGTATCAAAACCTGGCTCGGCCAATCCTAAATCACTCAATTGTTGATAAACCGTGGCCAAATCTTCTGCTTTTACAAAACGAAGCAAATAGCCTTGATTGACGGTAACGCGAATATCGTCGGCGGCGTATTGGCGCACAATGTCGGCCAATTTACGCGCCGTTGACGAGTGCATATCACCCAACAAAACGCGGAGCTGCACGGCATACCAGCCTTTTTGTTTTTGTTCAAAAACGTTGGTTTGAAGCCATTTTGTATAGGTATCATCGGTCGAAGCCGCGATTAGTTCTTCTTTTGTCACTCCACCTTCACGCGTCGAAGTGTATAAGTCCGAACTCGCAAAGTCGAGTCCTTCTGGAAGGTATTCTTTGTTTTTGATGGATGTCCACTCTTCATTTACGCGCTTCAAGAACTCCTCTAAACCAATGTCAGCCAAAAGGAATTTCATACGCGCTTTGTGACGACGCACGCGCTCCCCGTAACGGTCAAATACGCGAATAACAGCCTCAATAAACGGTATAACGAACTTTTCTTCCAAAAACTCGTGCGCAGGTTTTGCCAAAAGCGGCTGTGCGCCAAGGCCACCACCAATCAACACCCGAAAACCTTTGACTTCCTCGCCTTGCTCATTGAGACGGACGAGTGGAATCAAACCCACATCGTGCATAAAAGCATAAGCCGAGTCTTTTTCTGAAGATGACACCGCAATTTTAAACTTACGCCCCATGTCTTGGCAAATTGGGTTGCGCAAGAAATACTCAAAAATACCGTGGGTAATGGTAGTTACATCAAAAGGCTCCAATGGATCCACCCCAGCGCGGGCAGAAGCCGTAACATTGCGAACGGTGTTTCCGCAAGCTTCGCGTAGGGTTATTTGCGCATCTTCCAAATCGGCCCATAAAGCAGGCGAGTCGGCCAACTTTACAAAGTGCAACTGAATATCTTGACGCGTAGTGGCGTGGAGATTTCCTGTGGCATATTTGTCAGAACAATCGGCAATTCGCACCAACTGATCGGCAGTAATACGGCCATACGGAAGTTTGATACGAATCATTTGTACCCCCGCTTGGCGTTGGCCATACACCCCTCTTGCAAGGCGGAATTTACGAAAAGCTTCTTCGGGCACGTTTCCGTCGCTAAAAAAGCTGATTTTGCTTTCTAACTCAAGAATATCGCGGCGCGCGGCTTCGCTTATGTTTGATGTGAATTGGATGTTTGACATATCTATTAACACTTAAACTCTATCGAATTGATATTTTATTTTATAAATTTTTAAAGGGATTTTGCTCCCTTTAAAATGAGGTTGTCCTCTATTGCTGGTACAAAGTACGGTCTTGCCGTGCTAATTTCCTAATAATAAGCCCAAAAACAACGAATAGGCAATAACCAAAGGTTATTATCAAAACTTCACGAGGCGTTTTCGATCGGCGTATTCTCCCAATTGCAAATCAATGAAATAATCGCCCGCGGGGTAAGTTCGAACGTTGATTGGTTGCACAAACGCATCGGTGTTCTTTTCAAACTCAGCTCGCCACACTTCCGCCCCCGTAATGCTTCGCAAGCGAAGAAGCACTTTTCCGCGCAATGAATTGGTAAATTTCACTTCCACCATGCCATCGGTTGGATTAGGACTCAGTGTTAGTTCTTTGTCTGGCAATGTTTCACTGCCCAAAATTTGAACATTACGAACATAAATCGTGGCACTTGCCGAATCGCGACACACATCTGAGCCAGAGCCATTCACTAAATACGTCAATGTCCGAGTTGGACGGGCGGTTACTTGGGGCCCTAGCGTTGAGCTAAGTCCTTCCGACGGCGACCAATTAATCACCCCTGCTCCCCGTGCTTGTAAGATAACGGCTTCGCCAGGGTTAATAAATTGTGCCGATGCTTGAATCTGCACCGAAGGTTTCATCCCTACATCGGCAGTGATGGCATGGGCAATGTTTAAACCTGTACGCACAATATAACGATCCCAACTACCACTTGAATTTCGTTCCCAAGAGGTAGCATTGAGCGATTCGCCGTCGCGGGTAGTGACAAGGGCTACGGTATCACCTGCTACGTAATCAAACTCGACTCCAATCAAGAATGCGAGGTTATTTTGGCTTAAAAGGTTGATATTTTGGTCAAAAACAACTTTGGTTTCTCGGTTGTTTTTCACGTCGTCCAAAATTTTACGCAACGGAATTTCTTTGACTGTCAATTCCGAACCTGGCCCCCCTTGGAAACCGCGGGCATTCCATACTTTAACCCGTACGACGCTTTCAGTTTCGGTACTTCTTGCGGCCTTGGCCACGCCAAATTTCAGGGTTGCTCCCCGTAAATTGGTGTATCCAAGCGGGTTTGAATAAAGCTCTGCAACTGCTTGGGTTCGACGACTATTTTGTCCTGCAATATACCCCGTACCACCCGTTTGACGTAAGACCGTTCCCGTACCAGAAAAGCTAGTGATGGTGGCGCATAATCCCGCGTTTATTACTTCAACATATTCTGTTCTTACAAGCGGGGCCGACGTTCCTGCCGTGTTTGACACCGTGAGCGTCACCTTAAACTTACCCGCAGTCGTGTAAGTTACAGTCGGATTTTGGCTCGTCGAAGTAGCAGGATCACCTCCTTCAAATTCCCATCTCCACGCGGTTGGAAAATTGGTAGAAAGATCCGTGAAACGTACTTGGCCTCCCAGCAATACGGTGCGATTTTCTGCCTCAAAATTAGGAATTGGGTTCCCTGATATAAGTTGACCACACACATTTGAGGTAAGCAAGCTTGCCCGCCGTGGACTTATCTCCATGACCGTTCGCATTCGTGTTTTTTGGTCTCTGGTAAAAATATTAAAACAGGCATCGTCCGAATAGTCCATGTAATTTTCAACCATGTTTGCCCCTCCACAACTAATACGCCCTTTTTGACAGCCACGGCTTTCTGACGCTTGGGTTGGGGTGTCGGCACAAAAATCATCTCCACAAGCAGCATCTCCCCAAATGTGGCGAAGGCCAAGCCAGTGGCCTGTTTCGTGCGTAAGTGTTCTTCCAAGATTATAAGGTGCTCTCAACAGAGAAAAGCTTCCTTTTTGAGAATTTCCAAAATTGGCGTAGTTAATCACAACCCCGTCAGTACTAGCCGCCCCACCACCCGATGGAATCCCCGACAGCCCCGAACTACTTGGAAACTGAGCATATCCCAATAGGTTATCGTCTTGTGCGGCAAAATCAAGCACCCAGATATTGTAATATTTGTTGGGATCCCATGACGTAGTTGGCTTTAGCGAACCTTCAATGTCAGTACGTGCCCAACTTGTACGATTTCCATTGACCCGATCAATACCTGCCTCCGTCATTCGTTGGCCGTTGGGATTAAATTGGGCCATACAAAACTCTATTTCGATGTCAGCTCCTCGGGCGTCATTATTAAAACCGTTGGTATTCACTCTTCGTCGAAAGTCTTCGTTAAGCGTCTCTATCTGCGACTGAATTTGCGCCTGACTGATATTTCGCCCAACACCTACTGCTTCTCCGTTGTGAATCACGTGTACAACAACGGGAATGGTGATAATATCTGCCGCTCCTCTGCTAGACGCCATTTTAGACTTGAGCTCGACCATTTTGCGCTGTAAATCACGCTCAAAATCATCAAGGCTACCTTCGCTAGGAAATCGAAGTCGGCGTAGGCTGTCCATTTCCATGGTGGCACAGGGTTCTGGGCGCCGCTGTGCGTGGGCAGCAAAATTCGTTAGAATAGAAATGGCAAAAATGTATAGTAACTGGCGCATAGTATTTGTACAAAATTGAGACGAGGCACTAAATTATTTCCCTGTGGATGTAAATTTAAAACGGTAGCTCGCATCAACATCTCCGAAATAATACTCAAGAACCATCGTGTTTTCGGTCAATGTCTTTACGATAAACGGCAGCTTAAAGCCTCCAAACAACCGAGGAATACCCATTTCAAGCGTTGCATTGGCGCTCGTCAATTGCCACACATCTGTAATGAGAATATCTGGCTCCGTGGTACGGCATTTGGTTGCCCCGTTGGTGTATTCCATTTTCTTTTCTGCATTTGCATAAAACACAAACTGATCGTCGAGTTGGCACGCCTCAAGGACATCGCTTCCTGCCAAATCAAACGGGTCTTTTTCATCAACAATCGTAACCCCACTCAGCACCCACGTTTTCTTTTCAGTACCAGTGAGTAACTGAGAGTAAGTCAACGGCTTAGGGTCTAATTTTTCGGTACACCCACTTAGCGCACCTATGATTATACCTATTAAGGCAATAAGCATACTTTTTTTCATCTCTGTAAGGCGGTTATTGTGGGACGTAATTTAGTGGAACAATGACGTTGGTATCTTTTCTAGTAGCATAACTATATACCTTCATTCTAATATTCAGCGAGATTCGTTTATTGACAGGATTCCAAACCCCCGTTCCTGACAAAGTATCATATCCACTGGCAAACTGAGGAATCACTTGCTGAGGAATCGTCAGGGTATTATTTCCGTTGTCAATAAAATCGAGGGTTGGTTTTTCGGCTTGGAAACCTACGGGTGCCTCCCAGTTAAAAAACTGTTGAAAACCTATCAATCCAACGTTAATGTTGGAGATAGTATAACGTTTGCAATCCGTACTTGAAATTTCAATATCAGCCAATTGATACGATTGGGTAGCATTGACGGGCAATTGCCCCGTATAAAGCCCATCCATCAAGCAAGCATCCCGAATGGTGAACACCATTTTATTGCCCATTCCACCTTTTCCAAAACCCACTTGTACTTTGTCAGCAGGTCTCACTGCTGTCAGGGCAAACTCAATAGTACTCGATTCGAGTATGTTATTGGCATTATTGAGCAGGTACAAAGTAATTTCGCCAAAACTCTGGCCTACAGGAATAATCACTGTTCCTTTCGTACCCTCGATGCGGTAATCTCTGCCTTCACGGGCAGTACCACCTACGGTATAACTGATGTTGATTGACTCATTGAGTACAGCCCCGCCGTTGTGAACTCTGATTTTGATGGCTTTGGAATAACTTTCCTTGAAACTGAGCGCAGTATCATTAAAAACCACAAAATTTCCTCCTTGGTAGATAATACGTTGTTCTTCACAGCCCGCCAGCCATAACCCCGCTGACACCATCAGAAAAACAAAAACGACTGATTTTATGATTGAATAGTTAGATTTCATTTTCAGATTTTTAATTTACTTTTTCAGTTTTACAGTTTCGGGTTTAACGTTTACTGTTTCGGGTTTACAGTTTGCTGTTTCGGGTTTACGGTTAATATTCTAACCTCAAACAGGAAACCCCAAACCCCAAACAGTAAAGAGAAAACCTAATAACCAGGATTCTGCTGTCCAACCAAAGAGGGGTTTCGTTGAATTTCAGTTTGTGGTATTGGCCAAAGCTCATACTTAACGTTCCAGTTGGTTGAAAAAGCGGACATCACTGCCTGCGCCCGCCCTGTACGCACAAGGTCGTACCAACGATGTCCTTCAAATGCCAACTCATAGACCCGTTCACGTTCGATAATACTAAGCATTTCGCTTTGAGTGGCTGTTGTAATCAACGGAGGCTGTTCAGCTGCTACCAACCCATCACCTGCGCGCGTACGTAACCTATTAATATCTGCGATAGCCCCCGTTGTACCCGTAATTTTTCCCTGCTGCGCCCGTGCTTCCGCCCGAATCAAGTACATTTCTCCCAAACGAAAAACCACAAAATTGCGGTTACTTTCATCCGCCGTTCCATACTTACGGAGTGTCCAACCATTGTCATTACCTTTTTGTTTGGTAAAATCAAACTCAAGGGTTTGGCTACGATTTCCTGACTCTCTCGACAACAACGACACCACCACTTGATTGGAAGGAACCACCTCTCTACGACCTACAAAATAATTATTAATATCTCCCGAGTAATCGTTGAGGGTATATCCAAACTCAAAAATTGATTCTTGGGTAAAATCTCTGGTTACCACGTCATTATAAGAAACCAGTGAATAATTGGTTGAATTGATGAGAAGTGTGGCATAGGCTTCAGCCTGCGCCCAGTTTTTTTGGTAGAGATAATAGCGCGCTAGTGCAGCACGAGCGGCGTTTTTGGTGGCATATCCTGCAAATACGTTACGGTCTTGCGGGTCGCCATCAGGCAAATCAGCAAGTGCCGCTTGAAAATCTTCCAGTGCCCAAGTCAAAATCTCCTCTTTGGAAGCGCGTGGGATGGTACGGTTGGTAGCTAATGTCGTTGAAGTAACTTTGGGAATACCTCCAAAGGTATGCGCACCGATAAAATTGGCATACCCGCGTAAGAATTTGGCTTCTGCTGTCAGCACCTTCGCATCAGCCGCCCGCACACTCGCGATGGTTGGAAGGCGCTCTAGCACAAAATTGGCCAAATAAATCGAGCGAAACACACTCCCCCACAAAGCCCCAACGACTCCGTTGGAAGGGGTAATTTGTTTGGTACCCAATTCTCGGTAATCCGTAAAAGTTCCTAGGTGAATAATGTTATCGGCCGTAAAATCGCCCGCTTGCACCGTAGGACTTCCAATGCTCCGTGCCGCCGAATACAACCCAATTCGTACCGAAGGCAAATCGCTGGCAGTGGTAAATACAATGTCATCAATCAGCAAATCAACGGCAGGTGGGTCAAGAACCACCGTGTTACACGCCGACATGAAAGCTGTTAGAAGTAATGCGTATGATAAACGTTTCATAAAATTCGGAAGATTAAAGCTGGTTAGAAATTTACGGTTACCCCACCCACAATCGTTTTTACTTGCGGTAACGTAAAGAAATCGATGCCTTGCGCGGCCGTCGAGCCGTCGAGCGTACTTACTTCTGGATCAGCGCCTGTATAGCGCGTCAACGTCCAGAGATTCGTACCTGTAGCGTACAAGCGTACTGTACCAAGTTTTACTCTGCTTGTCCACTTGGCTGGAATTGTATAACCAATAGCTACGTTTTTAAGACGCAAATACGAGCCATCTTCCACAAGGCGGCTGCTTGAGTAGCTGTTGTAAGTATTGTTATACTCATAACGAGGGACGTCCGTAATGTCACCCGCTTTTTGCCAACGTCGCAGTGCTGCCCTAGTTTGGTTTACCCGTAAATCTGTACCTGGGTTAAGCAAGAAAGAATTACCGTAATTCATGACACTATTTCCGTAAGAGAATTGCAGAAAAGCACTGACATCAAAACCATTCCAAGAGAATGTGTTTGTCAAACCACCTATCAATTTGGGCTGGGCGTTTCCAATCACTTGAGCATCGTCAGTTGTAATTCGGCCATCGCCATTGAAATCTTCATACAAGGCATCGCCAGTAGCCACGTTCACTCCTAAGTACTTGAGTCCCCAGAAAGTTCCGAGGGGTTGACCTACTTGGATGACGTTGGTAGCCCCTACGCCTGCCGCTGAAAAACCACGGAACAGAGGTTGTTCTGAAGCCAATGACACCACCTTGTTATCATTTCGCGAAACGTTCAAATCAGTCGTCCAACGGAATGCGCCGTCAAAATTGACCGAACGTAAGGTAAACTCAAACCCTCGGTTTGAGATGCTACCGATATTTCCTTGAAGCGAGCCAAAGCCCGTAGTCGCAGGCAGTGGTTCGGCAAACAAAAGCGCATCAGTGAGGTTGTCATACACTTCGGCAGTGAAGCTCAAGCGGCCTTTCCAGAACGCGACGTCCAAACCAATGTTTGCCTCCCGCGTTCGTTCCCATTGCAAGTTTGGGTTGCTAAGGCTGATTGGCCCCACGCCCGACGAACCGTTGTAGGTCGTAGCTCCCCATGTTCCTAAAAATTGAAAGTTTCCGATGCGTTCGTTTCCTGTATATCCATAGCTCGCCCGAAGTTTAAGGTCTTCGATAAAGCCCACATCTTTCAAGAAGCTTTCCTCTTTCAAACGCCACCCTACCGAAGCCGATGGGAAGAAACCAAATTTGCGGTCTTGTCCAAAACGAGACGAACCGTCGTAGCGAGCAGTAGCGCTAAACAAATATTTGTCTTTGTAGTCGTATTTTATTTCTCCAAAACCAGATACTAAACCATTTTGAGCAAAAAATGAACTACCAGCATCGACAACCCCAGCGGATGCAATGTAAGTAAACTCATCGCGAGGAAAAATACGCCCCTGAACACCCGAAGAAAGCCCCTGAGAATGAAGAAGCTCCCCTCCCACCAATCCACTAATATGATGATCCTCCGAAATGCTGGTGTTGTAGGTCAAAATGGTTGAATTCAAGAAGGTTGCCAACGAAGACGTCCCGTACGCCCCGTATCCTTGTCCCCCAATCGAAGGTAAACTTCCATAAAAAGTGCCCGTCGGGTTGTAGGTATCTTCTTGCGAACCGTTGTAATCCATGCTAAACTTGGTACGAAGGCGGAGGTTTGACATGAAGGCATATTCGGCATTCAGACCGCCCAAAAACTTAATCCCGTACGTCAACTGACGCGGCAACAATGCCTCGGCGACGGGATTACCGTTGGGGAAGCCTTGGTAGTTGGGATCGTTGGGGGTGTAAAGTTTTGATTGCTCGTTGAAAGGTGCATAAAACGGTAAGCTACGAAGTGCCGAACCATAGACGCCATCCACGGCATTGTCGCTAAACACACGGCGGTTTTTGGTACTACCGATACTTAGGTTTAGTCCAAACGAAAGTTTAGGAGACGCCTTATGATCGAGGTTAAAAGAACCCGTGTAGCGCGCAAAGCGGTTGTTGAGCTGCACCCCTTCTTCGTCACGATAGCTACCACTCAAATAAAAGCGCGTACGATCATTCCCCCCCGAAGTAGAAAGTTGGTATTGTTGATAAATCCCTTTACGAAGTACTTCATCTACCCAATTGGTATTAACCGCATCCGTTACACCAGGAATCAAGCCGAGGGCATCGGGATCAACCATGTCCTGAAAACGCGTTTGTTTGGCGTTGAAATTGGCGACAGCTTCACGTTGAAGGGTCAAAATTTCGCTTGAGCTTAACAAATCGAGGCGCTTAACCACGTCCGATACCCCGCGCTGTACATCAAATGTAATATTGGTTTTTTGGTTGGCTTTGCCGCGTTTTGTCGTAATTAGTACTACGCCATTAGCTCCTCTTGCGCCATAAATTGCTTTCGCCGAAGCATCTTTGAGAACTTGAATGGACTCAACATCGCTGGTGTTAAAAGCCGCAATCGCATTGTCTTGCTGGCCTCCGTAGCTAAATTGTGATACGGCTCCGTCATACACTGGAATGCCATCAACAATCATCAACGGGCGGTTGGAAGCATTAATTGAGGTATTCCCACGGATGACAACCTTGACCCCGCCCCCAGGTGTTCCAGATGCGGCCGATACACGAACCCCTGCCGCCTGTCCTTGTAAGGCTTGGTCAATCCCTGAAACGGGCAAGTTTTTGAGGCGATCCCCTTTTACAGTGGTCATGGCACTAATGACATCCTTTTGCTGGGTGGTTGTGTAACCTGTCACCACGACTTCGTTAAGTTGGGTAGGGCTTTCGAGAAGCTCGACGTTGATGACCGTTCGGTTAGTGACCACTACCTCTTGACTGAGCATTCCGACAAACGAAAAAGCCAACGTTACTTTTCCGTCGGGCACCACAATCCGATAACTACCCTCGGCATCGGTCGAAACCCCCGTCGTAGCGCCTTTGAGGGTAACGTTTACGCCTGGCAAAGGCTGCGCGTCGGTAGCAGAAGTGACCTTACCCGTTATCGTACGATTTTGGGCCCAGAGTGCTCCATAGAAGCCCAAGGTCATGCTTAAAATGAAGAAAGACTTGCGTAACAATTGATTCATGTAAACGTATTTTATAAATCAGGCGTTTCGGAAAAAAATTAGCTATTAGGTTAGAAAAAATATACGAATTGGGCTAATTGTCAGCGTTTTTTCGACTAGGTAAACGAAGCCACTTTTAGTAAACAACTGATAATCAACAAAGTTTATCTAAAAACAAGCCTTATCTCTACGACAGGGCTTAGTTGTTGGCGAAAAGTTAGACAAAAAAGTCAGGCAAAAACAGGCTTATCCAAATTATTTGTACTTTTAAGAACGAAAGATTCTACTGAATGTTTTGCAAAGTACTGTATCTAATTTTGGGATAATTAACGACGACTTTAAGATGGTTTGGTCAAAGTTGGTTTTATTCATGTCGTTCTATCTTTGTGGGTTAGCGGCTCATTCTCAGGGACGTTTGTTCGTTTTTTATGATACCGAGTGTCCAATTTGCCAAAAAACCACCAAACGATTACAAGAAATGTACGATAAATATGGCCAAAACGTTGCGTTTACGGCTGTTTTTTCAACCAAGTCCCTTAAAAAGTCGGAAATAAAAGCTTTTGCCAAAGAATACCAATTTACATTGCCCTACGTAATAGACCGAAAACATAAGCTGGTCAAACGGTATGACGCACGCACGACCCCCGAGGTTGTACTGCTTAATGCCCAAGACCAAGAAGTGTATCGCGGGGCGGTTGACAACCAATTTTTTGGACTTGGGAAATACCGTCCCAAAACCACTGAGTTTTATCTTCAAAATGCTTTAGAGGCACTTACCAGCGGGAAGGCAATCTCACCCACACGTACTGAACCTGTCGGTTGTTTGATCAACCGTAGAAAAAGTGATTAAAAGTTTTAGTGGTTAAGACGCTGATAAAAAGGGACAACTTTGCACCTTTGCAGGGATTTTATAAACCATTCTTTCTGCTATGTCTATCATTAAAGTAGCCGCAGGCACCATCAACACCACTCCTTTAGCGTGGGAGTCGAATCGTAAACATATCGTAAGTGCGATTGAAGACGCTCGCCGACAAGAGATTAGCTTGCTTTGCTTGCCCGAATTATGTATTACAGGCTACGGTTGCGACGATGCTTTTTACAGCGCCAATACCCTTACTCAGGCCATCGAAAGTTTGCACGAAATCGTTGCGCATACGGCAGGTATTGCCGTGGCAGTGGGGCTTCCTTTGCGGTTTAATAACAAATTATATAACACGGCCTGTTTGATTGTAAACAAACGTATTCTTGGGTTTGCGGCAAAACAACACTTGCCCAACTACGGGCTTTTTTACGAAGACCGTTGGTTTCACCGTTGGCCTGCGGGCTTACGCGACGAGGTCAAAGTAGGTGATTTTTCGTATCCTATTGGCGACTTGATTTTTGATGTATCAGGTATCAGAATTGGATTTGAAATTTGTGAAGATGCGTGGGTGGCTCAGCGCCCAGGCCGTTTGCACTTTGACCGAGGCGTTGACATCATCCTCAACCCTAGTGCCAGCCCGTTTGCTTTCCAAAAATTCATAACCCGCGAACGGCTGGTGATTGACGGCTCTCGTTCGTTTTCGTGTAGTTATGTATATACCAATCTACTTGGCAACGAAGCTGGCCGCCTTCTTTTTGACGGCGATGCCATGATTGCCAGCGATGGTACGTTGTTGGCATCAAGCCCACGGTTTGGCTATGCCGATTACTACATTACTTCGGCGGTCATTGATACTGATGTCACCCGACTTTCTCATTCGCAAATAAAGTCACCCGTTGCTGGCGGTAATTGGAAAGTAACGGATACCTTCCAGTGGCACGAAGTAGCGCCCGCGTATCAAACAGCGGAGTTAGAGCCATTTGAACGTGGCGGGTATTTAAAGGAAGAGGAGTTTGCGCGGGCAGTATGCTTGGCGCTGTTCGATTACCTGCGCAAATCCCGTTCGTATGGTTTTACGGTATCGCTTTCGGGTGGTGCCGATTCTTGTGTTTGCGTGGCATTGTGCGGTTTGATGATTCGACTGGCGGATGAAAGTATTGGACTCGAAGCGTTCAAACAAAAATTGGGGCATATCAAAAAAATTCAACAAGAAACGACTGTAGAGGGTATCGCGAAGCAGTTGATTCATAGTATTTATCAAGGGACAGAAAACAGTTCTACGGATACCTACGAATCAGCGGCAAGTTTGGCACAGTCGATAGGCGCGACCTTCCACCATATCAATATCAATGGACTTGTAGAAACTTACAAAGGGCTTATTGAGGAACAAATAGGTCGTGACCTTACGTGGGAGCAAGACGATATTCCGTTGCAAAATATCCAAGCGAGGGTACGTGCCCCGAGTGTGTGGCTGTTGGCTAACTTGTACGGACATTTGCTGTTAGCAACTTCCAACCGTTCCGAAGTTGCAGTCGGTTATTGTACCATGGACGGAGATACAGCGGGAAGTATCAGTCCAATTGCGGGGATTGATAAATACTGGTTGCGGCAGTGGTTGGTGTGGCTCGAAACCATTGGTTGCCACGTCAAAGGGCATCATATCAAAGTGGAAGGTTTGCAAAAAGTAAACAGCTTGCAACCCACCGCCGAATTACGTCCGAAAGAACGAATGCAAACCGACGAGAAAGACCTGATGCCTTACGAGGTGTTAGATGCAATTGAGGAAGTAGCGATTCGAGACAAGAAGTCACCCGTTGACTGTTTCCGTAGCATGGAGGTTCGTTTTGCCGAAAAGTATTCTCGCGAAACGTTGTATGCGTCGGTGGATCGTTTCTTCAAATTATGGAGTCGTAATCAATGGAAGCGAGAACGCTATGCCCCAGGTTTCCACTTGGACGATTACAGCCTCGACCCGCGCGCTTGGTGCCGTTTTCCGATTCTCTCGGGAGGGTTTGAGAAAGAACTCGAAGAGCTTAAAACCTATTTTGAGGGGAAGAATGCTAAAGCTCGTAAGGGGAAAATTGGGTTTTAGAAGAGGAGGATACAACATGAAGCCGCAGTGATTTTATAAACACATAGAAAATAGTAGGCGGTCTTTTGTGTGCTATGTAAAAATTCTATCTGGACTATGTGTTTACCTTTTCCTTGTCACCTAAAAAGTTGCGTATCCCCCTTTTTAAACACATAGAACATATGAGAATAAACACATAGAAAATAAAGAATTTAACCGAATGGGCCTTTAACTCTGTAACGAATACTGATACGACAATATGCAAACCCGCCTTACTCCAGCCCGAAAGCGAATTGCGCTTGTGGCACACGATAACAAAAAAGCCGAACTCATTGAATGGGCGGTGTACAACAAAGCCACGCTGGGACGCCATCAGTTGTTTGGCACAGGCACTACGGGCCGCTTGCTCGAAGATGCCCTTGATGTCCACGTAACGCGCCTGCTTAGTGGCCCGCTTGGAGGTGACCAGCAGATTGGGGCAATGATTGCCGAGGGGCGCCTTGATGTATTGATTTTTTTCTGGGATCCTATGTCGGCGCAGCCGCACGACCCCGACATCAAAGCGCTTTTGCGTTTGGGGGTACTTTGGAACATTCCCATGGCTTGTGACCGTATCACTGCCGACTATGTTCTCACGTCCCCATTGATGTACCAAGAATATGAAACCATCTTGCCCGACTACGACTCCTATCTTAAACGGAAGGTTTGAGGTACGGACGGAATTGGGTACTTTTGCCACAAATAGCTATTACTATGAAAATTTTGGTTCTTGATAATTACGACTCTTTCACCTACAACTTGGTGTATATTCTTCGTGAGTTGCACGATGATGTGGAAGTACACCGCAACGATAAAATTGCGCTAGAAGAGGTCGCCAACTATGATAAAATTTTGCTTTCACCTGGCCCAGGCATTCCGTCAGAAGCAGGAATTTTGCAAGATTTAGTACGCACTTATGCACCCACAAAGAGCATCATGGGGGTATGTCTAGGGCATCAAGGCATTGGGGAGGTATTCGGCGCTAGTCTCAATAATATGTCGGATGTGCTTCACGGAATCAGTGATAAAGCCATTGTGACAGATACCAATGAGCCTTTGTTCAAGGGACTTCCTTCGTCGTTTCAAGTAGGACGATACCACTCGTGGACCGTTGTAGGAGAAACCGTACCTGATACCATGACCATCACGGCCGTGGATGAAAATGGCCAAGTAATGGCACTTCGTCACAATACGTACGATGTGCGTGGGGTACAATTTCACCCTGAGTCGGTGCTAACGGAGCACGGAAAACAAATGCTACAAAATTGGCTTGCTATTTAATCGTATGACTATTGACCAACTGTTTGATTCTTTTAACCAACTGCGCGTACTGATTGTAGGAGATGTGATGTTGGATGCCTACGTGTGGGGAAAGGTGGAGCGAATCTCTCCCGAAGCACCTGTTCCTGTGGTAGTGGCTCAACGCCGCGAATACCGCTTGGGAGGGGCAGGGAATGTAATTTTGAACATACACGCGCTCGGCGCTGAGCCCATTATTTGCTCAGTAGTGGGACAAGATACGGAAGGCCAAAATTTACTGGGTGAATTGACAAAACGTCATTTGCGTACGGATGGAATCTTACAAAGCCCCGACCGTATTACAACCATCAAAGAACGTATCATTGCGGGTTCGCAGCAGGTGGTTCGGGTGGACACCGAAACCGATAAAGTAATTACGTTGGAAGAACAAGCGCAACTGATTGAGAAAGCCAAAATGCTCTTGCCCGAATGTCACGTAGTGCTTTTTGAAGATTACGACAAAGGCGTTTTGTGTCCTAATGTCATCAAAGAAATTACGGATGCGGCCAATTTACTAGGCATTCCGACGGTGGTTGACCCCAAAAAACGCAATTTCTTGGCTTACCAAAATGTCACTTTGTTCAAACCCAATCTAAAAGAGTTGAAAGAAGGACTGAAAGTAGAGTTTGATGTACGCAACGAGGACGAACTGAAAGCTGTCGTGAAAAAACTACGCTATGAACTCAACGCCAAAGGAGCATTTATAACACTCTCGGAGCGAGGCGTGTATATTGATTATTTGGAACAACAACACCGCGTCCCAGCGCACCAACGCGAAATTTCAGACGTGTCAGGAGCGGGAGATACTGTAATTAGTATTGCGGCTTGCGCGGTGGCATTGGGGGTTGCCCCAACGACGGTGGCTGAGCTTTCCAACCTAGGCGGTGGACTCGTTTGCGAACACGTGGGGGTAGTGCCGATTGATAAAGAAATCCTGAAAGCGGAGGCGAAGAAGAGTTTAGGGTAGAAGGAGGGGGTTAACAATGGCAAAGGATATATTTCATCAGGCTGTAAGAGTGGCCCTTGAAAAAGAGGGGTGGAGCATTACACATGATCCTTATACAATCAATATACCTGAATTTCGCCCAAAACAAGATATTGATTTGGGCGCAGAAAAAATGTTTGCGGCAGAGCGAGGGATTCATAAAATTGCTGTTGAAGTTAAAAGTTTTTTGAACCCTTCATTGGTCTATGATTTTCATACTGCGCTAGGACAGTATATGAATTATTTGATTGGGCTACGTAAACAAGAACCAGAACGAATCCTGTACTTGGCGATTCCTTCCCATGCGAATCGAGCCTTTGAAAGTTTAGGAATGATAATAGAAGCGATAGAAACCTATCACATTAGGCTTATTGTTTATGATGCAAGCGAAAAAATGATAGTATCATGGAAAAACTAACGCAGTATAGAGAGGCCATCGTGGGTTTGCTAAAACAGTACGTTCATAGTCAACCACAAAATAATATTGAGGAACACCTCCTTACCGATTTTGAACACGGCCATTTTCAAGTATTACGTTCTGGATGGGCTGATAAAGATACATTTCGTCTAGGTATTTTAATTCATATTCAATTAAAACCGACTGGAAAAGTGTGGATTTTAGCCAATTGGACAGAAGATGATATTGCAAATGCCTTAGTAGAACAGGGAGTTGAACGCAATGATATTGTGTTAGGATTTCAACCTGAATTTATACGCTCCTACTCGGGTTATGCTATAGCATAAATTTTACATTCAGTAATAAATACTTATTTACTCAGAACGGAAGTTATTCATGCACATAAAAATCGGAACACGTGGAAGCCGTTTGGCCCTTTGGCAAGCGTATTACGTCGAAAAATCACTCCAACAGGGAGGGCTTTCGACGGAGATCGTCATCATTGAAACCAAAGGAGACCAAATCCTCGACCGCTCGCTTTCTAAAATTGGAAGTAAAGGGGTTTTTACCCAAGAACTTGAAGACCAGCTTCGCGACGGTCGCATTGATATTGCCGTTCATAGTGCCAAAGACTTGCAGTCGGAGCTGGACGAAGACCTTGAGCTGATTGCTTTTACCGAGCGTGAACGCGTAAACGATGTGCTTGTAAGCCACAACACAACGCTTTCATTAAAAAGCGGAGAGGCATTTGTGGTGGGCACTTCTTCGACCCGTCGAGTGGCGATGTTGAAACATTTTTATCCCCACATCAAAACGGTGGATATGCGTGGAAACCTCCAAACGCGCCTTCGTAAGTTAGAAGAAGGGCAGTGCGATGCGATTTTGCTGGCCTATGCAGGCGTACACCGTATGGAATACGATTCGCTGATTTGTGAACACTTACAGCTTGATGAATTTACGCCTGCGGTGGGGCAAGGAAGTGTGGCGATTGAATGTAGTTCTACCATTGCCCCAGAAAAAAAAGAAAAGTTACGAGAGCTCCTTAATCACCCTGCTACTGAAGCGTGCCTGTTGGTCGAACGTGCCTTTTTGAGACGTTTGCAAGGCGGCTGTAGTGTGCCTGTATTTGGACTAGCAACGCACCAAGCAGATGGGTTGAGCATCACAGGTGGTGTTGTAAGCCTTGATGGGCAAACGTTGTTGAAACATACCGTAACGGGAGATACTTCAGCGCCAGAATCGATAGGCGGCGAATTGGCCGAAAAGCTATTGGCCGAAGGGGCGGCCGAGATTCTAGCCCAAATAAAACAGAATTTGTAAACAGAAAATGAGGTGCCAGACCGATATGAAAGCAACCCTTAACCACCTACTGAACTACCAAACGCTCGACGAACCAACCGCTTATCAGACGCTTTTGGGCATTGGCCGTGGAGAATATAATGCTTCTCAAATCGCTAGTTTTCTGACCGTTTTTGCGCTTAGAGGCATTACAGTAGAAGAGCTAACTGGCTTTCGTAAAGCGATGCTCGATTTACTTCTTCCCGTCGATTTCTCGGAGTTTGATGCGATGGACGTATGCGGTACGGGTGGGGATGGTAAGGATACGTTCAATGTATCAACCCTTTCGGCATTTGTTGTCGCAGGGACAGGGCAAAAGGTAGCCAAACAGGGCAACCATGGTGTATCATCGGCCGTAGGGTCATCGACGGTACTGGAGTATTTGGGAATTAAATTTACCAACGACATTGATTATCTCCGTCGGAAAATGGAAACGGCAGGCATTTGCTATTTACACGCGCCGCTCTTTCACCCTGCCATGAAAAACGTCGCTCCCATTCGTAAAGAGCTGGGAATAAAGACATTTTTCAATATGCTGGGGCCGATGATTAACCCTAGTTTTACACCTAAACAAATGGTGGGGGTATTTAGCCTTGAACTAGCTCGTCTTTATGCGTATCTTTATCAGCAGTCGGACATGAAGTACCTTATTGTTCATTCGTTGGATGGCTACGATGAAGTATCATTGACGGGCGATTTTAAGATTATTACGGCACAAAATGAGCAGATTCTCGTACCAGCCGACTTAGGACTAAAGACACTCAAACCTGAAGACCTGTTTGGAGGGGAAACATTAGCAGATTCGGCGGCGATATTTCTCAATGTATTGAATAATGAAGCAACAGCCGCCCAAAAAGAGGCCGTGTTGGCCAATGCAGGTTTGGCTCTTTTTGCCGCTGATTCTACTTTGTCGTTAACTGATGCGGTAGCCATGGCCCGAGAATCGTTGGAAAGCAAGCGAGCGCTGGCGGCGTTCAAAACGTTGATTGAAGACTAAGTAGCGTACTTTGGGTTACTTATAACCCAAAGAAAACTTGTATTTCTTATGAGTGTGATGACATTTGAAGAATTAGACCTTAATGGTACTTACTCCTACGCCGATTATTTAAAATGGACGTTTGAGGAACGTTTGGAGCTTATCAAAGGCAAGATTTTTAACATGTCGCCTACACCCGCGCGGCGGCATCAAAAAATTTCTCGGCAGTTATTTACTCCTATAAGCAATGTCCTTGATGGAAAAAGGTGTGAAGTATATTCGGCTCCTTTTGACGTGCGACTTACACCGCTAAAAGGTAAAAAACGCGCGGATAATCAAATTTACACCGTTGTTCAGCCTGATATTTGTGTGATTTGTGACATTGATAAACTCGACGACCGTGGTTGTATTGGTGCTCCTGATTTAATCATTGAGATTTTATCGCCAGGAAATACCAAAAAAGAAATGCGCGACAAATACGAAGTTTATGAAGAAAATGGCGTGAAAGAATACTGGTTGGTAGAACCCAACGATAACGCTATCTTTGTGTATGTACTCAATGACGAAGGAAAATACATTGGCTTACGGCCTTTTACAGAAGACGACGTGATAACGACAAGTATCTTACCTGAGCTTGAAATATCGGTCGCCAAAATTTTTGAACCCTAATGAATATTCTTGACAAAATAGTAGCCCACAAACGTACCGAAGTTGCCGACGCGAAAAGTCGGGTGACTCTTGCCCAACTGGAACAAGCTCCGCTTTTTGGTCGCCCCACGCTCTCGCTCAAAAACGCCCTCACCGCCGACGGCGCTTCAGGAATTATCTCCGAGTTTAAGCGCAAATCTCCTTCTAAAGGTATCATCAATGACCGCGTTCAGCCCGAAATCGTGACCCAAGGGTACGTGGCAGCGGGTGCGAATGGGTTGTCAGTACTGACCGATACCGATTTTTTCGGTGGAACGTTTGAGGATTTTGGCAAAGCACGCGCTGCCAATCCAACGACGCCCATGCTTCGCAAAGATTTTATGATTGACGAATATCAGTTATGGGAAGCCAAAGCCATCGGCGCCGATGTGATTTTGCTCATTGCGGCTTGTTTGACTCCTGACGAAATTAGCTATTTAGGACAAAAAGCCCACAGCCTCGGTTTGGAAGTACTGCTAGAGGTACACGACCGCGAGGAATTGGAGCAGAGCTTATGCGAGCACGTGGACATGGTGGGAGTAAATAACCGAAATCTTAAAACATTTGTCACATCAGTTGAAACATCGTTGGAATTAGCGCAACTTATTCCCGATGATTTCGTCAAAATATCCGAAAGTAGTCTCAAAGATGCCGATACAATCTTGCAGTTGCGAGCGGCTGGTTATCAAGGCTTTCTCATTGGAGAAACGTTTATGAAAACCGAAGACCCTGCCGCTGCCTTGCGCGGTTTGGTCGCTGAGATTACGTCAAAAACACAATTTGCTTAATAGCCGACGTAATAGTTAACCTTTTAATGGTGCCTGCGCACTTTTTGCCTTATGATGAAAATTAAAGTTTGTGGAATGCGTGACACGGCTAATTTGGCCGAATTGCTGGAGTTGAAACCTGATTTTATCGGATTTATTTTTTATGACAAATCACCTCGTTTCGTAGGGGAAAGCCTCGATGAGGAATTTATCAAAAATATCCCCAAGACCAGTAAAAAGGTAGGAGTTTTTGTCAACGCCAACCCTGACTTTATCCTTAGACAAGTAAAACGCTACGATTTACAATTTGTGCAGCTCCACGGAAACGAAACCCCCGACGCTTGCCGAACCCTCAAAAGCAGAGGTATCAACATCATCAAAGCATTTTCGATTGACGAATCGTTTAACTTCAACAGCCTCAATAATTACACCCCGCATTGTGAGTATTTCTTGTTCGATGCGAAGGGAGCACAACCAGGCGGAAACGGGGTAACGTTTGACTGGAATACGTTGAAACGTTACCAAAACGATAAACCTTTCTTCCTAAGCGGTGGTTTATCTTTAGAAAATATACAGCAAGTCGCAGAACTGGGCATCAAAATTTTTGGATTGGATGTCAATAGTAAATTTGAAATTGAACCTGCGTTTAAGGATATTGAAAAACTAAGACAACTCTTCGAGCTGGTTCGACCCGCCGAAGAAGAAATCGAACTTTAATAGCACGACAAATGGCAACAACGTCAGTAAGCTCACCCTTCCAAGTCAACGAACGCGGTTATTATGGCCAGTTTGGAGGGGCATACATTCCCGAAATGCTTTATCCAAACGTGGAAGAGCTTCGCGAAAACTACCTTCATATCATCGCTCAACCCGATTTTCAAGAAGAGTTTCAGGCACTTCTTCGCGATTACGTGGGGCGTCCTACTCCGCTGTATTTGGCCCAACGCCTTTCTGAAAAATACAACACAACTATTTATCTCAAACGGGAAGATTTATGCCACACAGGAGCGCACAAAGTAAATAATACGATTGGGCAAATTTTGTTGGCGCGTCGCTTGGGTAAGAAAAAGATTGTGGCCGAAACGGGTGCGGGGCAGCACGGCGTGGCAACGGCCACAGTCTGTGCATTGATGGGTATGGAGTGCATTGTGTATATGGGGGAAATTGACATTCAACGCCAAGCCCCAAACGTGGCTCGGATGAAAATGCTCGGCGCCGAAGTACGCCCAGCAACGAGTGGCTCTAAAACCCTCAAAGACGCGACCAACGAAGCCATGCGCCACTGGATTAACAATCCTACCGATACGCACTACATCATTGGTTCGGTCGTGGGGCCACACCCATATCCCGACATGGTAGCGCGTTTTCAATCGGTGATTTCGGAAGAAATTAAAAAACAGTTGCTAGAAAAAACGGGCAGCGAACTCCCCGACTACGTCATTGCTTGCGTAGGTGGAGGTTCCAACGCCGCAGGAGCATTTTATCATTTCTTAGACGATACTTCGGTACAATTGGTGGCGGCAGAAGCTGGCGGCCACGGTATTCAGTCGGGCTTGTCGGCCGCAACCACGTTTTTGGGTAAAATTGGGGTATTGCACGGTAGTAAAAGCATTCTGATGCAAACCGAAGACGGCCAAGTAGTTGAGCCTCATTCTATTTCAGCAGGTTTGGATTACCCAGGGATTGGGCCATTGCACGCGCATTTGCACGACAGCAAACGGGCGCAGTTCTACGCCATCACCGACGACGAATCAATTGTGTCGGCCATGGAACTTGCCAAATTAGAAGGTATTATTCCTGCCCTCGAAAGCTCACACGCTTTAGCGGTGCTTCCCTACCTAAAAGCAGCTTCCAACGAAACAGTAGTGATTAATCTCTCAGGTCGTGGCGACAAGGATTTGGCTACGTACATGAAGTATTTATAGAAAATGAAAGGGTAGTTGAATATGCGTTTTTCTCGATTTTCTCCTACCCTTTTCTTCCTCTCCGTTGCGGCATTTACCATCCTAATGCTCACGAAGGTAATTCCCTACCTAAGTTTTGAACCAGAAATAGACTTCTTGACGACCAAAACCGACCGAGTTTTGGCAAAAAAAGATTTCCAAGTGGGGTTCTACGTCCATATCCTAAGTAGTTGGTGGGTGATGGGAATCGGCCTGTTGCAATTCATTCCAAGTTTTGTAAAAAAATATCGCCGTTTGCACCAAACCCTTGGAAAAGTTTACGTATTTTCGATACTGTTTTTGGCCGCCCCATCGGGTTTTGTACTGGCACTGTACGCCAACGGCGGCTTGCCTGCCAAAGTAGGATTTTCGTTGCAATGCCTTGTATGGTGGCTAACTACCCTCGTCGCTTGGTATGAAATTCGTAAAAACCAGTGGCAAAGGCACGTAGAATGGATGATGCGCAGCTATGCCGTAACACTGGCCGCGATGAGTTTGAGGGTAGGAAGCTACGTAATGGTGTATTTTTTAAGTACCAAACCCATTGAAACATACCTGACGGTCACGTGGGCATCGTGGGTCGTTAATTTGATAATTGCAGAAGTTTTGATTTATAATAACCTTGGTAAGTACCTAATCCATAAAATTCGTTGATGCGCTTCTTTTTAAACAAAGCTTTTTTCCTGGGCTTCGCTGCTCTTACTTGGTATGGGTGTGCCCGCAATACCAACGAGAACTCAAAACCTACGGCCGTACCCGTCAAACTCGTGACGCACAAAGAAGCCGTGGATTCACTGCGAAAAGACACGACCGCCCCATTGAAAGCATTGATTGTTAGCCCACTTTCGGAGAAACAATTGGCAAGTTTTTTTGGAGAACATGATATTACGCCGTTGTTATTTATGACTGATGCCGAAGGCGGATATGCCAACCGTTTTGACGGTTTCTATGGTGCGGATCACTATCGAATTGAGTTTTATTTCTCTGAAGTTCGCCGCGATTCGTTGAACCCAACGGTCTATTATGTAAAAGGAAAAAATCGCTATAAAAAGAATATTACGCCTTTTGAAGGAACGCTGACGTTTGATAAGCTTGCGACCTTCAAAGACCCCAACCATAACGAAGAGCACTACGAAAGCGATGATTTTGCATTACGAGAAGCTTATTCGGCCCAAGCGACGTTTGAGTTAAAAGAAAATTCAATTTTTAAGGGTTCTGGTGTGTTTTCTGGAAAACTGTTTTTGGATTTTTATGAACACAAAAACGGTGGTATCGATTTATGGTACTATTCTCAAAATGCGCCCGC
Organism: Runella sp. SP2; assembly: GCF_003711225.1. Lineage (NCBI taxonomy): Bacteria > Pseudomonadati > Bacteroidota > Cytophagia > Cytophagales > Spirosomataceae > Runella > Runella sp. SP2. Next base: position 4,626,219 of record NZ_CP031030.1, read on the forward strand.
ACAAGGGAGTGGCTTTAAGTTTGAAGGGAATTGGCGCAACTACAAAACCAATCAGACCAAGCCTGTCGTCTGGGCAAAGGATCTGTTCATCTTTGCCAACGATATTTTAACCGATTTTTCTATTGGTGAACGCGACGTCGAAATCAATAAAAAATACCGCCACCTCGGCTGGGACAATTACTGGGAAAACGACGAATGGTGGCACGATACCCCCACAATTCAATAAAGTCATCGAACTTTTTCCGCCTGATTCGGATTGACATTTAACCACATTATCCATTTATACTCCTACTATTACCATGGCAACATTAACCCTAATGGAAGTTTCAGAAATGAGACTCAAGCTCAAAAACCTTGAAAATCAAGTTGCTTCGGGCGAATTATCGCTGTTTGACCGTTGCGAAATTGAGGACGAGATTTTGGAATTGAAAGAACAACTTGGCGATTTTGAACGTAGTGTTTTTGATAACACAGGCGAGTGTATCAACTGCTCTGGGTAGATTTTGAGGTTTTGCAACTTCCCTACTAAACACAGAACAGATATTTACACATGAAAAAAACATTCTTAGCCCTATTTTTAGCATTATTTACTTTTGGCGCTATGGCACAATCTTCTTCCGACAAGGTACTTCGTCACGTCGTTTTATTTAAATTTAAAGACGGCACCACGGCCGAGCAAGTAAAAAAAGTAGAAGATGCTTTTCGTAAACTTCCTACCCAAATCAAAGAAATCAAAGGATTTGAGTGGGGAACTAACAATAGCCCCGAAGGTCACGACCAAGGTTTTACGCATTGCTTCTTCTTGACGTTTGCGTCGGAAGCCGACCGTGCGGTCTATTTGCCTCACCCCGACCACAAAGCTTTTGGGAAAGTCTTAGGACCTTACCTCGACAAAGTATTGGTGGTTGATTATTGGACTCAAAAATAAACCATGATAGCTTACTTACACGGTAAACTTGCTCATAAAGACCCCGCCTACGTCATCATCGACGTAGGCGGCGTTGGTTATGAAGTAAAAGTATCTCTCCAAACCTTCGGGGCACTGCCCAATGTAGGAGATGCCTGCAAAATTTATACTTACCAACAAATCCGCGAAGACGCCCACACGCTGTATGGCTTTGCCGAACCTACTGAAAAGACCTTGTTTTTGGACTTGGTGAGCGTATCGGGCGTAGGGTCAGCAACGGCGTTGATTATGCTTTCGTCATTGTCGGCACCCGAAATCAAGCAGGCGATTGTCAACGAAGACGTGAAGTTGATTCAGACCATCAAAGGAATTGGTGGAAAAACGGCTCAACGCGTCATTATTGACTTGAAGGATAAAATCAAAAAAGAGGGTTTAATAGCTCCTCAGCCCAATGTCTTTATGGCAGCCAACAGCCAAGTGCGCAGCGAAGCGCTGGCGGCTTTGGTCATGTTGGGGATTCCAAAGCCTACCGCCGAGAAGAGTGTCGATACCATTCTAAAACGCGAAGGCGACCAAATCACCGTCGAACAACTCATCAAATTGGCGCTTCGCTAGTGCCTAGCAATACGTCTTTTATACACCAAAAGGCTCCGCTAGTACTTCAACGTCGTATCGGCGGGGCTGTCGGCGGGGCCTTTGTCTTTTTTACCAAAGACCGACACATTCACGTAGCGTTTAGGATATTGACGGAAGTTGGTCATCAGTTTGTTTACACTCACAATCGTACGATTGATATTATCGTACAATGTTTGGTCTTTCAACAACTTCCCTGCCGTTCCTTGGCCTTGCTCAAGCGCAGTAAGTGATTTTTGAAGCGTAGCTACGGCCGAATTGGCTTGTGCGATTGTTTCACCCAAACGAAGCGCTTTCAACGAATCAGTCGTTGTTTTTAGATTCCCCAAAATTGGCTTAAAACTCTTTTCCGTCTCAATCAAAGAGGCCGAAAGTGCATTGACATTGGCCAAAGTAGCCGCAATGGCTTGACGATTTTGCGCAATCGTAGCATTAATCCCCGAAGCTGTTTGGTCGGTCGTCGTAAGTAGTTTATTCAATACATACCCCGTTTGGTCAAACTGCTTTACGATACGGTTCAAATTGATGATGAGCGAATCGGCATTCTTTACCACGGGCAAGGCTTGTTCTTGGAGCAACGCCTGAATCCCCTTTTCTGAATCAGCCATTAGCGTATCTCCTTGCTGAAGTTGTTTGCCGCCCGTCGCAATTTGAAGCATCAAGGCACTTCCACCCAACAACTCCGACGTCAGCATTACTTTAGAACCTTGGGTCAGCAATACATTTTTCTGAATTTCCAGGGTTACCAATACTTTATTACCACGGTCGGTCATTAGTTCAGTACTTTTTACCTGCCCTACTTGTACTCCGTTGAGTTTGATGGGGTTCGATGGCTGAAGTGAGCCCACGTTGTCATATACTACAAAATATCTGTATTTGCTCGAAAAGAAATCAGCACCTTTTAAAAAATTAAACCCAAAATAGAGCATCGACAACGCAACAATTGCCATCAACCCTACTTTTGCTTCCTTAGAAATTTTCATGAATGTGAATCGTTGATTGTTTTTATGACTACCGATCTTCTACTTCTTGCTTGTATTGCTTAAACGCCCGAAAAATAGCTTCCGCTATTTCGTCTTGGCCGTCGTCTGAATTGAGGTATTTTTCTTCCTGTGCGTGGCTAATAAACCCTGCTTCCACCAACACACTCGGCATGGCTGTTTGCCAAAGTACCATAAAACCCGCTTGTTTTACGCCACGGCTGTTGCGATCGGCATATTTTTGAAATTGGCGTTCAATTTTTCCCGCAAAACTCAGGCTACTCGCGATGTAAGCATTTTGGCGATTGGCCAACATAATATACGCCAGTGGAGAATTGGGGTTAAAACCTTTATAGCGCTCTTCGTAATTTTGCTCTAATAAGATACTGGAGTTTTCGCGTTTTGCGACTTCCAAGTTTTCATCCGACTTGTGCAGCCCCATCACGAAGGTCTCCGTTCCAGCTGGACTCTTTTTGTTTTTGGGCAAAGAGTTACAGTGAATTGAAATAAACAAATCAGCTTTACGACGATTGGCGATATTGGAACGTTCGCTCAAATCAACAAACTTATCCGAAGCGCGCGTCAGAATTATTTTCACTTCTGGCATTTCAAGTTTTATTTTTCGCGCCAGCCGCATTGTTATGTCCAAAACAATGTCTTTTTCTTTGGATATTTTTCCTTTGGCTCCCGTATCCTTTCCCCCATGCCCCGCATCCAACACGATAACATCGATACTCCCATCGGAGTCCGATTTGAAAGTAAAACTACAAAAAGTGATCCAACCAAGCAGTAATCCTATTTTGAACGTGTTCAACATGAGTGGTTCTTTAAGTTTATGGCTTATTGTGAATGAGTAAGAGAGGGTATTCGACCATAAATAAACGCTCCAAAACCTTCTAAATTTTTGTCTAATTGACAAACTTAGAAGGTTTTGGAGGATATTTTGCACAAAGAAACTCAAAAATACGGTAAATCGCACACGGAAGCGCCTATACTCCTTCCGCAACCACCTCTTTGACGGTCGGAACCATCTGCGTCAACAGGTTTTGGATACCTGCTTTGAGGGTCAGGGTTGAAGACGGGCAGCCACTGCACGAACCTTGTAAAAGTACTTTTACGACGCCCGTTTCTTCTTCAAACGAATGAAACGAAATAGCGCCCCCATCTGACTCTACCGCTGGACGCACGTAATCGTCCAACACAGTTTTGATTTGACGCACCGTTGGGCTGTCAGTATCCACAATCGTAGTGTTGCGTTCAACCGTTTTTTGCTCAAAAACAGGGTGGTTTTCTTCAAAATAAATCTTCAAAAACTGCTTGGTATCCAAAATAACCTCACCCCAGTCGGTGGTGTCATCTTTGGTAAGAGTCACGAAGTTAGACGCCAAAAATACGCGCTGCACGAAAGGAAATTGGAACAAATCTCCCGCCAAAGGTGACGACTTTCCTTCGGCCTGCGTAGCGGCTAAATCGGGATAGTCGAACGATAAGCCTTGGGGAACAAGTTCAAAATTAAAGACAAACTTCATCGAGTTTGGATTGGGGCTTGCCTCAGTATAAATAAATACGGGTTGCATAGAAAAAGTATGACTCGTTGTTTGATTCATCAAAGTAAATAGACAATCCTAAAAAGACCGTCCCCTTTGCAACAAAACTTTCGGCATTTTGGTTTGCTTGTTCGCTGTTAGCTATTTTGTGGTAACTTTGTTAGTATAGAACTTTAAACCTACAAAAATGGAAAGTATCATTGTTTATCCCAAAAATGAACAACAAACGTCTTTACTCAAATCACTCTTGAAAGAGATGAAAGTGCGTTTTGAGATAGGAAATGACGACCCAACAACTGCTTTATCCGAATCAGAGTTTATTGCTAAAATAGATAAATCGATACAGCAAGCTGAAGCTGGAAAAACAAAACATATTTCTAAGGATGAACAGAAAAAGTTTTTGGGCTTATGAGTTATTCCATAGAATTTACCGAAGAAGCCATTGATGACATTGAGAAACACAAAAGGGCTGGAGATAAAAAAGTATTAATAAAAATCGACAAACTCTTGGACGAGCTTCGAGCCCACCCAACTACAGGAACAGGAAAACCAGAAAAACTAAAGCATTACTCTGTCCCGACCTGGTCAAGAAGAATCACCGATAAGCACAGACTGATTTACAGGGTTCAAGAAGAAAAAATTATTGTGCTAGTTTTGGCCTCTTGGGGGCATTATGGCGAAAAATAACGCACAGCATTTCTTTCGTATAGGGTAATTCTCATTTGAGTTGTCATAGAAGAAAACCCTCGCTACCGCCTCTATGATTTACCTCGTCGGAACATTCATTGCGCTGTTTCTTGCCGCCATAGCCCTCACGAAAAAAGGTCGCACCACCGCCGACCTCCTCTTAGGAATCTGGATGATTGTTGTTGGTTTACACGTATTTTCGTATTACAGCTACCTCACTCAGCTCATTTATAGCTACCCCGCCTTTTTGGGTTCCAACTTTCCCTTGCCCTTTCTGCACGGCCCATTGCTGTTTTTATATACCCTCGCCCTTACTCGTCCCGAACAATTTCAGTCAAAAAGATGGCTACTCCACGGAATTTTGCCACTCAGCATCATTGCCCTCTACGCCCCTTTTTGGAGTTTATCGGCAGAGCAGAAAGTAGTAGTTTTTAAACAAGAAGGCAGAGGGTACGAAGGTGTCATGGAAATTAGTAGCCTACTACTGACGAGTTCGGGGATTTTTTACGTGGTGGCGACTCATTACCTCCTTCAAAAGCACCGCAAACGGATTTTAAACCAGTTTTCTAACCAAGAAAAAATCAATCTCAACTGGCTAAGATTTCTTTTTTATGCCATGGGGCTAATTTGGTTTTTTATCATTTTCTTACATAACGACCCCCTCATTTTCTCAAGCAGTAGCGTGTTTGTGGTACTTATCGGCTACTTTGGCATCAAGCAAACGGGAATTTTTACCCATCTCCCCATTCCCCTTGAATCGCCTTCCTCCACCCCCGAATTGGCTTTACAACTTGCCGAAGTAGAGGTCGAAGAGACTAACTCAGACCTCCAACGAAAAAAATACGCAAAATCGGGCTTAAACGAAGAACGCGCCAACGAACTTCGAGAGCGCTTGGAAGAACTGATGCTCGTTGAACGATTATTTATCGAACCCGAGTTGACACTGACCGATTTGGCCAACCGTTTAGATACGCATCCTAATTATTTATCACAGGTAATCAACGAAATAGAAGGTATTAATTTCTATGACTACATCAATCACCTGCGAGTAGAGGAATTTAAACGCCTACTGTTACTCCCCGAAAATCAACGTTTTACACTCCTTGCCATCGCTTACGGCTGCGGGTTTAACTCCAAATCGGCCTTCAACCGTTGTTTCAAGAAAACCACGGGGCTCTCCCCTTCTGAGTATGTGAAGCAATTGAAAGCGGTGTACAAATAGGTTATGGTAGCATTCTTTTTAAAACACATAGAAAACAGTAGAATAAGCACATAGCAAACATAGACAGTCTTTTGTGTGCTATGTGAAAAGAGATTCACCTTACAAGCAAGGGCGCTATGAATGTGGGAAGTGGTCATTTTTGTGACGTCATTTTTAACCACTATCACCATGAAAAAAATAGCTTGGATTCTCGTCGTTGTGCTGGCCTTTCTTGTCGGAATGATTCCGATTTCGTACCTAACCGATGTCAAACAGGGGTATTTAGAACTAAAATCTCCCGAAACACTCCGCAATACGTTTTGGCAAATCGGCTTTGTCACACACATTGCGTTTGGGTCGGTAGCCATTACAATCGGCTGGCTACAATTCAGCCATAAACTGTTGACCAACTTCCCCAAATGGCATCGGCTCATTGGCAAAATCTATGTCATCACGGGTTTACTCTGCTCAGGAGCGGGCATTTTTATTGGTTTTTATGCCCACGGCGGTCCCATCGCAATGGCGGGTTTTGTCTGCGGAGGCTGCGTTTATTTTTACACAACCCTTCAAGGTTATGTATTGATTCGAGCCAAAAACGTAGTCAAGCATCAAGCGATGATGACCTACAGCTATGCGGCCTGTCTGGGCGCGGTAAGCTTGAGAATTCTTATACCGCTCTCGGTTTTGCTCCCTTATGAATACACATCGGTGTACAACGTGGTGGCGTGGTTGAGTTGGCTATTTAATTTAGGAATTGCCTTTTGGGTCAACAAAAAAAGAGACTCACCTTACAAGCAAGGGCGCACAGCAGCGATTTGAAGGGGATGTTTGTGCCGAAATCAAACTTTTAGCACACATGTCTCTCTTCAACACAAAAACACTCCGCTATGCCTGCTTGCTCGCGGCGGGGTTTATCGCTTACGGCGCCAACGCCCAGACGTCCCTTAAAACGCTGCGGTTCTCACTCTACAACGAAACCTTGGGCGTACCTTCCGCCAAGCTCACCAAACTTCCTATTCACCCTGCAGTGAGTATTGGCACCGACCTACGGGTACGCTCGGGCAAGCATTGGCAAAAAGCCTTTGGCGTTGACTTGTATTATTATTACCAACAGTCGTTGGAGCACGCCCTCATGCTCGACGCGTCGTATCGGTTTGGGTATCGGTTCAATTTTGGATTGCAAACCAACCTACACACCGCGCTTGGCTACAAACACGCGATTTTGGCAGGCCAAAAGTATGCCCTAAAAAACGGCGAATACCAACCTACCTTGCATTTTGGCAAAGCCCAAGTCAACCTCAAACTCGGACTAGGGCTAGAATACCCGCTTTCGAAGCGTTATTCTGTCGCAGTTGATTACAAAACAATGGTCGCAGCACCCTTTGGCGACCGCATTATCCCTTTTACTATTCATACCTTCTTAGGGGCAGGTCTCAACATTCATTTACAACCATAAACTTCACAACAGTCCATGAAACGTATCTCATTCATACTCGTCATTGCGCTCTTTTCGCTTGGTTCATGCCGCGAAGAACTTGGCTCGGCGCAACCTTTGCCCAATTGTCCATTGACCAACACCCCCCCCCCCAAAGCCGCTAATTACCAAAAAATTATCGACAAGTTTATGGCAGCGGGCGCGGTGGGAGTGAGCGTCACCGTTCGGACGCCCGAAGGCACCTGGAGTGCTACCGCTGGCAAAGCCGACCTTGCCAACCACATCGACCTTAGCCCTTGCCATACGCTTGGCATTGGAAGTATTTCAAAGACATTTACGGCTGCCACGGTTTTAAAATTGCAAGAAGAAGGCAAACTCAATATCAATGACTTAGCAAGCAAATACCTTCCCGACGAATACGTTAAAAACATCCACAACCTCAACAAAGCCACCATCAAGCAACTGCTTCAGCACACCTCGGGCATTCGCGATTACTTGGGGCTTGTAGGTTTGCTCAACATCCACAATCAATCGGTCAAAGCCCAATCGGCTCAAGAAAATTTAAAAACTATTTTTGGAAAAAAAGCCCTGTTTGAAGTGGGTACCGACTGGAGTTACTCCAACTCTAATTACCTGATTTTGGCCTTAATCATCGAGAAAGTTGGCAACAAAAGCGCCTTTGAAACGGTAACGGAAAAAGTGCTACAGCCCCTCAAACTCCAAAACACTTACGCCTCCACCACCCGACCCGCAAGTTTGTCGAGGGGCTACTACGATTCGTTTAACAACGGCATGATGCGTGACTTGACCAAATTTGACGGCTTCGCCGTGGGAGGACAAGACATTCTGGACGGCGGAATGGTTTCAAATTCCTACGATTTGGCCCTTTTTATGGAAGCGCTCAAAACGGGCAAACTCCTTTCGGCGGCCTCAATTGCCCTGATGGAATCTCCCACCAACATCCAAGTCAAAGGCATTCCCGAAAACCTTTCGTACATCAAGGATTACGGACTAGGGCTTTTTTTGCTTGATATTGAGGGAAAGAAGGGAGTTGGGCACGGGGGCAATGTGCATTGTTTCAACGCAGTTACTTATTATTTCCCCGAACAAAAAGTCAGTATCGCTATTGCGCTCAATAGCTATTCCAGCAAATTAGACGAAGCTTTATACGACCGCGAAACGATTAAATTGGCCTTGTAAAAATAGTTTGCCCCCTGCGTTTTTCCACCTGTTTGGAGAAACGCAGGGATTTTGAAATTACTACTTCGTGTCGTTAAGGCGATTTTTTATCAAATGTTCAAATTTCTCTAAACTGTTATCATCGTACCCCACAAACTTTTCCACAATTTGCCCTTTGTTATCCACAAACAAAGTGGTTGGAATACTACCGTCAAACTGAAACAATTCATTAGCATATATTCGCGTCTTATCCGTCATTACTAGTTGTTTCCAAGGCATTTGTTCCTTGTCAAGAGCTTTGAGCCAATTTTGTTTATCTTCATCCAGTGATACTGATACCATGCTAAAACGAGGGTTACTAGAAAATTGGCTACTAATTTTCTTCAATTGTGGAATTTCTTTTCGGCAAGGACCACACCAAGAAGCCCATAAAATAATCATATTCAAGGAAGAATTTTTGGTCAACACAGGGGAACTTTCACCATTTCTTGTCTCAAAAACTGTATTAAAATCCAATTTTTGAGTATTTCGCTTTACAACATACTCCTTTAAGCCTCGCCAAGTGTCACTTTTTTTTACCTCCTCATCAAATTGGTTTAAAAGGCCAATCATCTGGTCATTACTAAAACTAGAAACTCGCTTTTTTAAATGATTCAAATAATAGTATGAGTAGGGATGTATTTTAATCAGTCGCATCAATTCGCTTATCTTTTTTATTGATGAAAAACCCACAGAATCCTCAAACATAACTTTGGTTTGTTTTCCAACATTAATAGGTGCTAAGATGAATTTAATCTTGTTAGGAAGGTTAATGAGTGTAGGCTTCGTTTCATCTATTTCACCCTCTAATTCTACCCCTTCTTCTAAATAAAAATTGGACAAATGCACTTCCCCATTATTGAATTTCTGTTTAGTTTTATACGTAAATAATCGTTTATAACCTGCGGAATCAATGTGCTGAAACTCAATCAACATAGGTGAGTCATTTTCTCTGACAGGCAACAAAAATTCAAAGTGACCGCTTTTAGATTTAGAAGAAGCCACGACTTTGTCAACGTCGGTGATTGCATTGACTGTACCATCGGGTAAATTTTTTAAATTACCAGTGATACGGACTGTGTTGCTTGACTTAGGTTCAGCACAGCTTATTATCAGTGAAAGCAATAATGAATAGCAAAATATTTTTTTCATAAAGTCAATAATTGATTAAATCCATTACTACAAATACAAAGGAGAATGGGCAGTACATAGGCAAGCATATTTTTAACTATTTATTGGTGAGGTTTATATAAAACATCTTATTATTTCGACAGCTCTGTCAAAAGTTGCGTGAGTTCTTTACTTTCTACTCTAGGCGCATTTGGATACACCAGCTTACCGCGTTTGTCAACAATCATGTAACGAGGTATCGAATCGATTTTTTGTTGCTTTAAGAAATCAGCATTTTGAGCGTTTAAAACCAAGAAACTGTTTGGATAACTGTTCAATTGCTCTTTTTCTGAGGCTTTTAACCAAGCTTCCATAGATTTATCAATCGACAAATAAACAAATACAATATTTTTATCTTTTAATGATTCTCTTAGCTTTACAGAATGTGGAAAAGCAGCCCTGCAAGGCCCACACCAGCTCGCCCAAAAATCTACATAAATCACTTTGCCTTGCGATTGTTTAATAATTGCATCAAGTGAGGTTTTCGTTTTATTATTATCCATCAACGTAAGTGATGTAGGCACGTAGCGCGTTGTATCAAGTTCTAGGACATACTTTACTTTAAGTTTTTCAATGAGGGAAGAATCTTTTACATCTTTCTCTAACTTGTTAAAGTAGCTCAAAAAGTCATTTTTTGAAAGTGACTCCGAAATTCTGCCAATATTTTTTATCAGCAAATAATTTTTGATTGTTTCTGAAAAATTAAATTCTGTATTTATTTTATCATAAATCACCTTATAATTCCTATTAATTCCATCTTTTAAATCCAAATAAGGTGCTTTATCAACAATAAATCTATACTCTACTATATCAACAAAATCTTTAAAATAGATTCCTTCATAATTTTCTAGGGTGTTTTCTTGGGAATTGCACCAATGATATACGTCATCAATCGAGAGTCGTTCTGTTTCAACCTCTATTAACTTTTTTAAATTTTCGATTTTATTTTTTTGAAATTTATACACATTTTCAGATATAAGACCTTGTTTACTAAGTGAATCAATAATCTTTTTGTTTATATCAAGATACATCATGCACTTTGGATATAATTCATTTTTCATTAACAAAATCCCTTTTTTATTTCTATTCATTACTTGCTCTCCTGTCATATTTTTTGACTGAGAAAGTGCACTTTTATCATTCAATATCTTTTTTCCATGCAAGCTAACGGCGCCAAAATATTCACCCATTGGAGAATAGTTCACAAACTCACACTGGCTCCTTACTAGGTCATCTACCTGATAATCATTTTTAGAAGTATTTCTATTTATAACCGTTACGATGGGAATATTTTTATTATATTCAATGACCACAGAGTCTCCCTTTTGCAAAATGTATTCGTTATAATCAAAGTAGTTAATCCAGTGCCGAAGAACACAATGGTTATTTTTCATTTTTAGTCGAATATCTTTATTTTTAATGTTACTTTCAACTTCAATCCATTTCATCTCATCATCGTACATAAACCGCAACAAGTGCTTATTTTGAGTCCATGCTGTTTTTGTATAATAAAAATAATTATCAATCTTTTGAGTGTTTTTAAAGGAAACATAAACAATACCTTCTGTATCGTTTGAAAACGCATTTATATGACACAAAAATGCCATTTTTAACATTAATAAGCGAAGTAGTGTTATTTTCATAATTTTAATTAAAAAAAATACTTACATAACTCACTATATATTGACTATAACAAAAGTGTTATTTACTAATGATTTGATAAAAATATTTAAAAACCTAGTAAAAACAAATAGTTTTGGATTTTTTTTAGAAAAAATAGTTTTTTGTTTTTGAGCCACAAAAAAAGGGAATCACCTCCCGATGATTCCCTCCTATGCACCTTTAGTGCTTGCTATTGCTTTTTCTCGTTTCCGCCGCCGCTGTTGCCACTATTGCCACCGCCACCTTTGGGTTGATTATTATTTCCTCGACGGTGATGATTTCCTCGGTTGGCGTGCTGTTTGGCAGGCTTTGTTGCGTCGTTGTTGTTATTATTGGCATTGTTGTTTCCTTTCTGTGCAGGATTTCCCGCTGGGGCACTGGGCACTTTCGCGGGAGCCTGATTAGTAGGAGCTTTGGGAGCAGGAGTCTGTGGCTTCGGCGCAGGAGCTGAAGGCGTAGTGGCTGCCGCTGGCTGTGCCGTTTCTTTGGCGGCATTTGCGCTATTATTGCTATTTCCGCTTCCCTTTTTCTTTTTATTTCTGCGATTGCTGCTTCCTCCCCCGTTTTGTTGGTCGCGGTGGCTAAACTTCTTATCCATTTTAGCCAAGTCGCTATTGATACCTGCCGCAGGCAATGCCAACACAGCCTCTTCGATATCCAACACATCCAACGACACAGGTTTTTCGCCTCTTGCGTTCATTTGCAAGATTTTGCTCACCTGCTCCATCGTGATTGGGTGCCAGGTCGTGCTATCGTTTTCGTAGCCAAACCACATGATTTTCTTGAAAATATCGGTTTTCTGCAAGTGCGCCTTCCCTTTTTGGGTTTGAAGGGGTGCATCCACGTGCGGAATGTCCTTGAGGGCGTCGATGTAGGTTTCCAACTCGTAGTTGAGGCAGCACTTCAAACGTCCACATTGACCCGAAAGCTTCGTTGGATTCAACGATAGGTTCTGGTAGCGAGCAGCAGAAGTCGTGATGTTTTTAAAGTCGCTCAACCAAGTTGAACAGCATAATTCACGGCCACACGCGCCCAAACCACCCAAACGCCCTGCTTCTTGGCGTAGGCTGATTTGGCGCATTTCGATGCGCACCTTAAACTCACCCGCCAATACCTTGATCAGTTCACGGAAATCAACCCGTTCGTCGGCCGAGTAGTAAAACGTCGCTTTGGTATTATCGGACTGAAACTCCACATCCGACAATTTCATGTTCAGTTTTAGCTCTTTGACCAGTTCGCGAGCGCGGTACATCGTTGGCAGGTCACGCGCAACACTCTGCTCGTGTTTTTCCATATCGCGTGGATTCCCCACCCGATAAATGCTCTTGATGTTTTCGTCGTCGGCTACTTTCTTCTTGGTCATTTGCAAACGCACCAAGTCGCCCTGCAACGATACCGCTCCAATATGATAGCCCGAAGCCATCTCGCACACGACGTAGTCGCCCGTGAGGAGTTCAAGCTGGTTGATATTGCGAAAATATTCTTTCCGCCCTCCTTTAAACTTCACTTCTACCACGTCAAAACGTTTTGCGATGGGCACATCCATATCACTGAGCCAATCGAAAACATTCATTTTATTGCAACCACCTGTGTTGCACGCACCATTATTTTGACAACCAGCGGTTTTTCCGTTGCTTCCTTTCGTTCCGCATCCGCCCGTTGAACATGATTTACAACTCATTTCTGTTTAGTTTACAGCCTGACGTTTATACGAGCGCGTTACGGTTTCAACTACGTTACGACCCGCTTTGCGTCAAACTAATCCGTATAACGAATCAAATCTAAACCAATGTCTTTGCGGTAGTATTTCCCTTCAAACTGCACTGCTGTCGCTGCTTTTTGCGACTTATTTACAGCCCCTTCGAGGGAGTTTGCGAGTGCTGTCAGTGCCAGTACTCGTCCGCCATTGGTTACGACTTCTCCTTTGTCATTGGTGGTAGTTCCTGCATGAAACACCGTAATGTCTTCCATTTTTTCTAATTCAGCAATTACCTTGCCTTTTTCGTAGGCATCTGGGTACCCACCCGACACAATCACCGTTGTGACGGCCGTTTGGGGCGAAATAACGAAATCACTGTCGGCCAATTTTTGATCGGCGGCGGCCAGCAAAAGCGTCACTAAGTCCGACTGAATACGTGGCAAAACAACCTCCGTTTCGGGGTCGCCCATGCGTGCATTGTACTCAATCACGTACGGTTCGCCTTTCACGTTCATCAATCCAATAAAAATAAAACCAACGTACGTAATTCCTTCGGCCTGCAAGCCCGCGAGGGTTGGTTTCACAATTTTCTGTTCTACTTTTCTCAGAAAGTTTTCGTCCGCAAAAATCACGGGCGACACTGCGCCCATTCCTCCCGTGTTGGGGCCTGTATCTTTTTCACCAATGCGTTTGTAGTCTTTGGCCTCGGGAAGGATTTTGTAATTGACACCATCCGAAAGCACAAATACCGACAACTCAATACCGCGCAAAAACTGCTCTACCACCACTTTATTGCCCGCTTCGCCAAATTTAGCCCCCACAAGCATGTCTGTCATGGCCGCTTTGGCTGTATCGAGTGTTTCGGCAATGATTACTCCCTTGCCCGCTGCCAGTCCGTCGGCTTTCAACACGATTGGGAGTGCGTGTGTGCTCAAGTAGTTCAGCCCTTGGTCTAGTGTTTCAGACGTAAATGTCTGTGACGCTGCCGTAGGGATTCCGTACTTAGCCATGAAGTTTTTGGAAAAATCTTTGCTTCCTTCCAGCTGCGCCCCCAGGCGATCAGGGCCCACAATTTTGACCCTTGCCAGCTCTGGTTGAGCTTTTAAGTAATCAACAACTCCGTTGACCAGTGGTTCTTCGGGGCCGACAATCACTAATTTAATTTTAAAATCAACAATAGCTTTTGCAATGCCTTCAAAGTCATTGAACCCAACGGGCAAGTTGGTAGCCACTTGTGCGGTTCCCGCATTTCCAGGCGCTACATACAACTCGTCGCAATGTGGGCTTTGGGCTATTTTCCAAGCAAACGCGTGTTCGCGTCCGCCCGAACCCAGAATTAAAATATTCATTTTTTGAGGTTAAAGTGTATAGAGTAAGGCGCGAAATCCCTTTCATTTGTTTCGCGCCTTACTAGGAGTTTTTCACTTACTTAGTTAGCCACTTCGGACATAAACTTGATACGCATCAAACGAAGCTCATCTTCGGTGACGTCATCTTTGGCCAATTCATCTAACGCAACTTTGATACTATCGGTTTCAGCCGCCATAAAGTAATCGTAAATATCGTACTGGCGGTCTTTGTCCATGATCTGGTTGATATAATAATCCAAGTTAAGCTTCGTACCCGAATAGCAAATGTGTTCAATCTCCTCAATCAACTCGTCCATTGCTAATCCTTTGGCTTCGGCTATTTCATCCAAATCTACTTTTCGGTCGATTTGTTGGATGATAAAAATCTTCACTTTCGACTTATTAGCCGCCGATTTTACCACCACATCTTTGGCCGTTTCGATTTCGTTTTCCTCCACATAACGCGTGATGAGGTCAATGAACGGACGACCAAACTTTTGCACTTTCCCCATTCCAACCCCGTTGATTTGGGCCATTTCTTGGGAAGTAGTGGGGTAAGTCGTCGCCATTTCTTCTAACGACGGGTCTTGGAAAATAACATACGGAGGGAGGTTTTTCTCTTTCGCTATTTTTTTGCGGAGTGCCTTCAAAAGCCCCAAAAGCGCTTCATCGTAGGCATTTCCACCGCCCGACGGGGCCAAATCCGTTACATCTTCGTCATCGCTAGACTTAGGCGTATCGTTTTCGTCGAAAGTATGGTCTTTTGAAATCGTAATCGGATACGGGTCGTTGATGTATTTAGCACCTTTTTCAGTGATTTTTAGTACACCGTAATTTTCGGCATCTTTACCCAAATACCCTAAAATCACTAACTGACGAATCATCGAACGCCAATATTCTACGCCATACTCTTCGCCTTCCTCTTCGTCTTTAAACTTACCAGCACCATATACCTCAAGCTTGTTATGTTCGTAGCTCGTCACGTACATATTGTCGGTGGCAGTAATCAAATCCGCAATGTGATCACCGTCAAAACGCTGATCGGTCAGTTGAATCGCTTTCAAAACGATAACTGCTTCTTCTTGGACTTTGAATTTTGGCGTTGGCTTGATACAGTTGTCGCAGAAACCGCAGTCCTTCTCCATGTATTCGCCAAAATAACTCAGCAACTGACGACGGCGGCACGCGCCAAGATTGGCATACGCCACCATTTCGTTCAATAAATGGCGGGCATTGTCACGCTCCGTTACCGACTTATCTTTGTTAAATTTCTCTAGCTTTTGGATATCATCCAAGCTGTAAAACATCACGCAATTCCCCTCCAAGCCATCACGACCCGCACGACCTGTTTCTTGGTAATAACCTTCCAACGACTTAGGCGCATCGTAGTGAATGACAAAACGAACGTCGGGTTTATCGATTCCCATTCCAAATGCAATGGTCGCGACAATGACATCGGCTTCTTCATTCAAAAACGCATCTTGGTTGTTCATCCGCGTTTGTCCGTCCAATCCAGCATGGTAAGGAAGCGCTTTTATATCATTTACTGTCAATAAATTAGCTACTTCTTCTACGGTCTTGCGGCTCAAGCAATAGATAATACCCGACTTGCCTTTGTTGTTTTTGATGTACTTAATCAGCTGCTTATTGACATCTCCCAATTTCGGGCGCACTTCGTAGTACAAGTTTTTGCGGTTAAACGACGACTTATACAAAGCAGCCTCTTCCATCCGCAAGTTTTTCGCAATGTCTTGCTGCACTTTGGGCGTGGCAGTAGCAGTCAGCGCAATGAGTGGCAGGTTGGGATTGATGTTGTCAATAATTCCTCGAATACGGCGGTATTCTGGGCGGAAATCGTGCCCCCACTCCGAAATACAGTGTGCCTCGTCAACTGCCACAAAAGAAATGTTAGCCCGCTGTAAAAAGTCAAGGTTTTCTTCTTTTGTTAGCGATTCTGGCGCAATGTACAATAGTTTCAAAGTGCCATCGAGGGCATCTTTTTTAACCTTCGTGATTTCAGCCTTGTTGAGAGTAGAATTCAAAAACTGCGCATTAATGCCGAAAGCGTTCAGTTGATCTACTTGATTTTTCATCAAGGCAATCAACGGAGAAATAACGATGGCAACGCCTTCAGTGGTAATAGCAGGCAACTGATAGCAAAGCGATTTCCCCGCACCTGTAGGCATAATAACGAAGGTGTTATTGCCTCCCATGATGCTATGAATAATCGACTCTTGTTCGCCTCTAAACTGACTGTAACCAAAAATTTCTTTGAGTCGCTCCTTTAGCGTATGCTGTACGCTCGTATCTACCTGAATCATCCTCTTTCGTTGTATTTTTTTGCCTTTATACCCTTGGTTAACAGGTACTTAAACAGCTTTTTTAGTGAGTTAATTGGAAATCAATGGGAAGTTACTGAAGATTGCTCCTGCTGAGAAGTGGCAAAGTGGGCAAAGTCACTAACTACGTTTGAAATTAGTAAAAATAATCAAATTTGACGCAACAAATTTTTGAAAGCAAGAGGTTGACTTTTTTTCAAAATAGGCTTACTTGCTCATACAAATCAACTTATAATCAACAACTTAACCCAGCAAGAGCATTTCAAAAAAGGCACTTTTTTACCCTAAAATTAGCATAATACACGCTTGATTTTAGCGCATACGGTCTTGTGAACGAACCAGTTTTTCGTCGCGGCGGATAAAACGGTTGGCCAAAACATTCGCCAGCATTGACGTCACAAGCGCGTAGAAGCCAAAACCAAAGCTACCTGTGACGTTGGGCTCGAACAAATCTTTGGCTTTCCCAAAAATAAAATACATGATTAACCCCATAATGATGGTCATCAGGATAGAGTTTGCGGCACACAGCCCCGACTGAAGCAAGCGGTTTTTGTACTGAGAAATGGCAAAAATTGCCACTCCTGCCACAATCCCGCCGACAAGCGCGATGTACCAAACAGGGGTAATGAACGAACTTGTTCCTTGTTCGTGCACCAATCGAAGGGCAGTAAGGTGAACCGATTGAGTGCCATCAACGGCAGTCTTGTCCCAAACAGGCAATGCCAATAGCCCGACGATACCAACGGCCACCACGGCTAAAAAGAGTGTTTGAATACGTTGTAACATAATGGTACGAAAAATTATAAGTTGACGAGTCGAAGTAAGTTACCAAACTTCATTTTTTTCGTCTTTTGGGTGTATAGAAAAATAAGTTCTGCCAAAAATGGACGGCAAAGGTAATCATTTGATGATGATTTTGGAACAGAGTTTTCAGAGAATGACCTACCTAAGGCAATTACTCGTCTTGAGACGCTATTTTGGGTAAGAACCTGTAATTTTACAGTTTTTACGAGACGTAAACAATTTTCGATTAGTCACCCAATCGCCATTCATTCATTTGTAACTCAAAAATAGTATGCTTTCTAAAACGTTCGGTAGTGCGGTCTATGGTGTCAATGCCACAATGATAACCATTGAAGTAACAGTGGGGCAAGGAATGCGCTTTTTTATGGTAGGCTTGCCCGACAGCGCCGTAAAAGAAAGTGAGCAGCGCGTAGAAGCCTCTCTCAAGTTTTTTGACTACCGAATGCCGCGTCAAAAAGTAGTAGTAAACCTTGCCCCCGCCGACATCCGAAAGGAGGGTTCGGCCTACGATTTGCCCATTGCCCTGTGTGTGTTGCAGGCGTCGGACCAAATCGTAACCAAGAAAAACCTCGAAGACTACATTATCATGGGTGAACTGTCGTTGGATGGCAAACTCCGTCCCATCAAAGGCGTCCTTCCCATCGCTGTGGAAGCTCGGAAGCTTGGCTACAAAGGGTTTATTTTGCCTGCGGCCAATGCCCACGAAGCCGCCATCGTCAATAGCCTCGACGTTATTCCTGTAGAAACGCTACAAGATGCCATCGGCTTTTTTGAGGAAACCAAAGAAATCACCCCGTTGAAGGTGGACACGCGCGATTTATTCTTCAATACCCTAAACGACTACGACGCTGATTTTGAACACGTTCAAGGCCAAGAAAACATCAAACGGGCCCTCGAAATCGCCGCTTCGGGCGGGCACAATGTGATTATGATTGGGCCTCCAGGGGCGGGTAAAACGATGCTTGCCAAGCGCCTACCTTCGATTTTACCCCCGTTGACCCTGCACGAGTCTCTCGAAACGACCAAAATCCATTCCGTAGCGGGGAAGCTGGGATCTAAAGCATCAC
Organism: Runella sp. SP2; assembly: GCF_003711225.1. Classification (NCBI taxonomy): domain Bacteria; kingdom Pseudomonadati; phylum Bacteroidota; class Cytophagia; order Cytophagales; family Spirosomataceae; genus Runella; species Runella sp. SP2. Next base: position 4,644,917 of record NZ_CP031030.1, read on the forward strand.
TCATTGCAAGACGCCCTTTTCGCGCACCTCACCATACCATCAGCGACGCCGCGTTGGTCGGAGGCGGGACATTTCCGCAGCCTGGAGAAATCTCGTTGGCGCACAACGGCGTGTTGTTTTTAGACGAATTGCCCGAATTTAAGCGAACAGTACTTGAAGTGATGCGCCAACCGCTCGAAGAACGCCGCGTAACGATTTCTCGTACGAAATGGGCGATTGAATTTCCTGCCAACTTTATGCTTATTGCCAGCATGAACCCCTGCCCGTGTGGCTACTACAATCACCCCGAAAAGGAATGTGTTTGCCCTCCAGGAACAGTTCAACGCTATCTGAACAAAATTAGCGGGCCACTCCTCGACCGCATCGACTTGCACGTAGAAGTCACGCCCGTGTCGTTCGACCAAATTTCTTCGAACCGCAAAGCCGAAAAAAGTGAAGACATTCGTCAGCGTGTGATTACTGCTCGCGAAATTCAGACGGAGCGTTTCAAAGACAAAGAAGGAATTTATTGTAACGCCATGATGCCCTCTCCGATGGTGAAAGAAGTGTGTGAAATCAACCCCGCAGGTAAAGCCTTGCTCAAGTCTGCGATGGAACGGCTTGGATTATCGGCTCGGGCGTACGACCGTATTTTGAAAGTAGCGCGCACTATTGCTGACCTTTCCGCAAGTCCCGAAATTAAAATTGAACACTTGGCCGAAGCTATTCAGTACCGAAGTCTAGACCGCGAGAATTGGGCGGGATAGGCGTTTCACCTTCCCGAAAGTTGCTGTACGTCTTAAAGTTAAGTATTTATAGCGGCAAGAAGTTAAGTACTTTTGTTTTTTGATATACGCTCATACAAGCAACAACCGATGGGACAAGCGACCAATACAGCGATACGGCAGTCATTACTGGAGTTAAAAGCCTCAGGTAAAACACTAAAATATATTAGTGAACACTTAGGTGTTCCCTATGCTACCCTGCGAAACTTATGGCATAAACACCAAAAAACTCCCCAATCAAATTTACGAACAGCATATGAGAACTGTGGCAAAAAGCCGCCCAGTAGATCCGATGTGATTTATCGAGGAGCTCTTTGGCTAAAACGTTTACATCCAAATTGGGGAAGCCCCTTGATTCATATGCACCTGGTCAATCGCTATGGTTGCTCTCAGGTGGTTCATGTACGCACGATTCAACGTTGGTTTTTGTCAGCTCATATGAGCAAACCACGTTCCTAAAAATTAGAACCCAAAATTGGGCAATCAACACAGGTTCATAACATCTGGCAGGTAGATGCCAAAGAACGATTAAGCTTAGAAAATGGTCAATCAGCTTGTTATTTGACCATTGTGGATGAAAAAAGTGGAGCTTGTCTGGAAGCACCCGTTTTCCCCCTATGCCCGAATCAATCAAGTGCCCATTGACCAAATACGGCAAAAACTTATTGAGGTTTTCAACAAATGGGGAAAAGCAGGTTGTTTTAGAGTAGATAATGGCGAGCCATTCGGAAGTCCTGCTGGGGCACCTACTCCGCCTTTAGCGCTGTGGCTTATCGCTCACGATATTGATTTGACTTGGAATAAACCTTATTGTCCACAGATGAATAATCGCGTTGAGAAAATGCAAGATACCACTCAACGCTGGGCAGAAGTGCAAGCTTGCCGTTGTTTACAAGAATTACAAGCCAAGCTAGATGCCCAAATTCATATTCAACGACAGCTGTATCCAGTAACTCGGCTGGAGGGAAAAACCAGGGCGATGGCTTTCCCTGAGTTAATTACTAAACAACGCGTATTTTCAAGTAAAGACTTTGATTCAAAGAGAGTTCATGAATTTATTGCAAAAAAAATCTACACTCGAAAAGTATCATCAGTAGGACAAATTACGCATTTCGGACAAACGATTAGGGTAGGAAAAGAATTTGCTCACCAATTTGTCCAACTTAAATTCAAGCCAGATACCTTGAAGTGGCAAATCTCGAACTCCACTCAAATTATCAAAAATATTGCCGATAACTGTCTTACTGATGATAGAATCAAAAATATGACCGTATTTTCAAAACAAAAAAACCAATCAAACTAAATGTCTGTTTGAGCGTACCTAACTTTAAAGCGTACAACAAAGTTCTAAAACTTTCGGGAAGATCTCTGTTAGCCGAAGCTATTCAGTACCGAAGTTTAAACCGCGAGAATTGGGCGGGGTAAACGTTTCACCTTCCCGAAAGTTTAAAACTTTCGGGAAGGTGTCTGTGAGTCGGGTTGCTCACAACCCGACCGTTGCCACTACACCACATCCCTCAGCAACTCCTCCACCGCGCGACGGCCCGACTCCATGGCACCGTGTACTGTTCCGCTGTGCCCGCCGTAGTGGGTAGCTTCTCCCGCAAAATAGACTTTGCGCTGAATAGGCTGCGACAACGTTTGGCGTGTGAGTAAGCCACCGCCGTTGGGAATTGGAAAAGAGTACGCGCCTTTGATAAAAGGTTCTTTGCCCCAATCCATCACTTTGGCGTTGGTTAAGGAAGCCGTAGCTGTTCCTTTTCCGTAAATGGTATCCAATTCTTTTAGCAAATTTTGAATAATGACTGTAGAAGTCTGTCCACTGAGTGCTTCGGCTCGTTCGCCCGTCACAAACCCAGACAGCACAAAGGATGAGGTACTTCGTCCTGCGGAACTTACCCAATATTCTGGCACTGAGCCAGATGTATAAATAGAACCCGTATTGGCTTCCCAAAACCGACGATTAAAGACCAAAGCCACCTTGATGCCCGCGCCCATGCCGATGTTACGAATAGCCGTGAGCTTGGTTTCTGGCAATGAAGGGGTAAATTGAATGTCGTTAGCTTGTAAAATCGACAGTGGTACCGTCACAATCACCTTATCCGCAAAACGCCGCTGGGCTTGCGCATCTTCCAAGACAATCGGACTATTGGTAAAATCAATGCGTTTGATTTGTTTATTGAGCACTACTTTTGGAATAACACTTTTGCATTTTTCCTCAAGTACCGAAAGCAACGAACGATTACCCAACAAATAATTGTCCCTTCCCGCACTCCAAATTGCTTCGGTCTCGGCTACGCCCAAAAGCCCCAAACGGTTGGCCGAGGTGCCATAATTGTTGGCAATGAGCGCATCAGGAATATGTCGAACTCTCGAAACCAGTTTTGTGCTTTCCATCAATTGCGCCAGGGTTGTTTCGTTGCCCGAATATGACCGTGCCTGCTGAGAAAGTAACATGGCCAAACGAAAATCAAGGTCGGTATTCCATTGTGCTTCAGTGCGAAGCAACGTTCCTATTTGATAATAATCGGTGCCAGAAGTAGGCAACAACGACGCCCCTGATTCTTTGGCCCAATCGTACAATGTCGATCTACTGCCACGAATTTTTTCAGCGCCCAATTCCACGTCAAAATCAGCCAGACCTTTCAACGGACGAATGCGCCCCCCAATTTGTTCGGCCGCTTCGTAGATGGTATAGTTCGCGCCCTGTTGTTCTAGCAAATAGCCCGCGTACAATCCCGCCGCTCCTGCTCCAATAATGGCGATTTGGCCTTCGTATTTGCGGGGGGCATAGGGGTCTTTGGGTTGGCAATTTTCCAACGCTACGGCTCCCGTGGCGAGCAAAGTATGTTTGATAAAATCGCGACGTTGCATAGTGACAAATCAATTGGTTTTAAAACGTTTAAACAAGCTCACAATCCCCTCGTCCGTACATTCATTGAGCAGTTGTTGGATTGTTTTTTTAAATAAAGGATGAACAAACTCGGGGACAATTTCGGCCAAGGGAACCAGCGTAAATTTACGCTGATGCAGCCGTGGGTGGGGTACTTCCAATTCCTCTGATGTCAGTATCTTATTCCCATAAAACAACACATCGATGTCGATAACCCGTGCACCCCAGCGCAGTCTCCGCTCTCGTCCCAGTTCTTTTTCAATCGCAAGAGCCGCTTGCAATACAACATGAGCCGTTTTTTCAGTTTGCAACTCGATTACTTGGTTTAAGTAGGCGGGCTGCTCTTCAACGCCCCAAGGAGCGGTTTCGTACAAAGACGATGCTGAAATGACAGGAGCAATCCGCTCCGAAATCAGCGTAATCGCCTTTGAGAGTGTTGCTTCGCGGTCGCCCAAATTGGCCCCCAACAACAAAAAAACAGGGTACTGATTCATGCTACAAAGGTAGGTAAGGAAAGGAATAATAATACGCCCAAAAATGTAAAATGTCAGACTCAGCAGAAAAGGACTGCTTTTGTCTTTATAGAAAAGCGACATTGATCCTCCATTTTAAACCTAATCACCATGCTACGCTTCGTTTTTCTGTCTCTGTTTTTTTGTATTTCGACCTTTGTAAGCATTGCCCAACAAGAAATACCGTTGTATGCTGGTGCCATTCCCAATGCCAAAGAGGCCACTAACGAAGAAAAACGCACCGCGTCGCAAATCGTTTCTAATGTTTCGGTGCCAACGTTAAGCGTGTTTCTTCCCCCAAAAGACAAAGCAACGGGCACGGCAGTGGTTATTTGTCCAGGCGGCGGGTACGGCGTATTGGTCACCAAACGCGAAGGCTACGATGTAGCCGAGGAATTTACCAAACGTGGCATTGCGGCTTTTGTGTTGAAGTACCGACTTCCAAACGAACGCACCATGATTGACCCATCCATTGGCCCCCTCCAAGACGCCCAACAGGCGATTAAAACCGTGCGCGAACGGGCTGCCGAATGGAGCATTAACCCCCAAAAAATCGGAATCATGGGCTTTTCGGCAGGGGGGCACTTGGCCTCAACGGCAGGTACTCATTTTGAACGCACCGTTTTACCTAACCCTCAGGGCACTAGCCTGCGTCCTGATTTTTTGGTACTGGTTTATCCCGTCATTAGTTTTGCTGATGGAGTCGGGCACAAGGGTTCGGGGGTGAATCTTTTGGGCAAAAATACCTCTGCTGAGCAGTTGACACGTTACTCTAACGACCTCCAAGTAACCCAAAATACGCCTCCTGCTTTTATCACCCACGCCAGCGATGATACCGTGGTGCCCGTCAAAAACAGCCTACTTTTTTACGAAGCCTTGCAGAAAAACCGCATCTTGAGCGACCTCCATATTTACGCCAAAGGCGAACATGGCTACCTCAAAACACCGTCGTTCGACGAGTGGTTTGGTCGCTGTTTACACTGGCTCAACACCTCAGGTTTTTAACCCTCTCATCCCTTATCGCTCAACGTTTCTCTTTTATTTTTTTCTCTCATTCCAACCTTCTGGGTTGTTCGGTTCCTCTTTGTAGTTGAACGTGCCACTCATGACTGAAAACGAACTGATTCAACGCTGCCTCCAACACGACCGCTCTGCGCAAAGGTTGCTTTATGACCGCTACAAAACGGCCATGTACACCCTCGCGTATCGGATGACGGGCGACTTTGACCAAGCCAATAGTGTATTGCAAGACACGTTTTTGGCCGTTTTTCAGAACTTGAGCCAGTACCGTAGTGAAGCGACGTTGGGAGCGTGGATAAAAGCGATTTTGGTTCGTAAAGCGCACCGAAGTTCGCAGCAAACGCCTGCTTATTTATTGATGGAAACGCTCCCTTCCGATACTTCGTCGGTCGATTGGGGCAACGATGCCATTGACGCTGCCCACCTCGAAAAAGCCATTTTGAGCCTACCCGAAGGCGCGCGGGCGGTATTTGTGCTCATTGAGGTGGAAGGCTACACCCATCGAGAAGTAGCGGAGTTGTTGGGCGTTTCGGAAGGGACGTCGAAATCGCAGTTAAACTATGCCAAAAAGCGGCTGAGGGAATTGTTAAAATAATAACAAGCGCATTATGTCAGACCTACTCAAACATAAACTTCCTACCTACACCCCACCCGAATCGGTTTGGGAGGCGGTGGAGGAGGGCCTAAATGAGGCTCCGTTGAAAGAAGCGCTCCAGCACTTGCCCGCGCACGAACCTCCCGCACAGGTATGGTTAGAGCTGGAGGAAACACTCCCCACTGTCCGTCCGCAACAGTGGTGGCGATACGCGGCAGCAGCGGCAATAACGGGCTTGTTGTGTTTTGTTGGGTATATTTTTCTGACCTCCCAATCGGAAGATGTTAAACTTAGCTATTCCCAAGAAAAAGCCCCCCCAACTACCCTGCCAGCTCAAAATGAGGCCCTCGACCAACAATACGAGAAATTACAGGCGTTCTGCGAAACAAAAACACCTGTGTGCGAAAAACCAGAATTTAAGGACTTAAAACACCAACTCGACGAACTCACCATCGCCAGCCGACAACTCAAAGAAGCCTTGGGCGAGTACAACACGGACGCTTCACTTTCGTCACAACTCTCTGATATTGAGCACGAACGAGCGGAACTATTAAAAAAACTGTCGGAACGGATTTGATCATATTACACCAAAAATAGCCATGAAGAATATTTTGCACTTTATCCACAACTTTTCCCCACCTGTTTTTATTCGTTTGGGGTTTCGAGTTTACTGTTTCGGGTTTACTGTTTCGGGTTTATGGTTTTGGGTTTACGGTTTCGGGTTTATGGTTTTGGGTTTTGCCCTTTGCCTTTTGCCCCTTGCCCCTTGCCCTTTACCTATTTCAATTTTGCGGTTTTTCAGTTTTCCATTTAACATTTTGCGGTTTGCCCCTTGCCCCTCGCCCCTTGCCCTTTGCTCTTTACCCCTCGCCCTTTGCCTCTTGCCTTTTGTTTCCTCTGCTCAAACGTTGCAGGTGATTACCAAAACGATAGAGAAAACCTTTGAAGTGCCCCAATACGCAAAGGTGCAGGTGTGGGGCGAGCGGAGCGATATAGAGATAATGACTTGGAATAAAAATGAGATAAAAGCGACCATTGAGCTTACCGCAAAACACCCCACACGCAGCACGGCTGAGAAAGATTTGGAAACCTTGCATTATACCACCGACCAAAAAGGGAAAACGGTGAGTCTGCATAATTTTGTAGTACTGGCCAAAAACGGAAGTAAACCCCAATCCAACCTCAAAGCACGTTTTACGTTGTTTGTACCTGCCAATTGCGCCGTAGAAATTCAAAACAGTTTTGGGAAAATTTCCATCAAAGGGCTACAAACTCAAACCATGCAATTGCAAACAGAATTTTGCACCATCGAACTCCACGATTTGCGTGGAACATTGACGGCCAGAACACAGTTTGGGGCTTTACGAACGGAAAATTTCAATGGGTTATTGAGCATTTTTTCCGAACGAACCGACCTGATTTTACAGCAAATCAAAGGCGAATGTCGCGTACGCGCCCAATATGGAAGCCTTGACATTCAGACGGATAAAGCACAAGTAAAACTCGACGTAGAAACCAAAAACACCGAACTCCGCAACGGCACCGTTGCCAAACAATAAAGCCATGAAAAAAGCATTCCCCCTCCTCTATTCGACACGCTGCCTTCTGCACTCGACACTCCTCTTTGTCATTCTGACCTTAGGAGGAATCTCCACCGCATTTGCCCAAGGGGGCACCGACTCCGTACGCCTCTCCCACTCCGAAGAAACGGGAACACTCGAAAAACAGCGTTTTATCGACCGCTACGATTATGTGTTTATGACTAAAGAGCCGACGAAGTGGATGCTGAAAGGATACGGAAACATCAATAATTTGCTTGCTTATAATCTCTTCCAGAAAGGCTATGTGAAGCGAGTAGTTGATTTTCGACTAGGTGCTGAATACAAGATAAGTCCTTCTTTTTCAATAGGTATTGACGTAACTGGTCTCCCTAGTCGCCCTTTGCTGCCAATAGGGCTCATTGACTACTCGGACTTTTATTCAAGTAGGGCTAATAGTATTGACAGAATTTGGGGAACATCGGCGGAAATACGGTGGTACTACGACATGGCTTCTCGTATCAAAGAAGGCAAAAGCAGCAATAATTTTTCAGGAAACTATATTTCCTTTAACATAGAGAAAGCGTGGCAAAAAGAACTATTACCCTCAAATGGGCTTTCTAGTTCTAACAACAAATGGGACACTGATTATTTTAAACAACAATACCAATCCCAACTAAGTCTGAGTTATGGGATACAACGGCGCTTTTTTAGGTACGGGCTCATTGACATGTCTTTGTCCTTGAACCGACGAACTGACGAACAAATCCACCGAAAATTGACCTTCTTGGACGGAGATAACTCTGTAAAACAACCCGTTGATTGGAACAACATTCAAGAAAGTATTACTTCTGGTTCTCAACACAATTGGTCTATTTCCACCAACTTCAAAGTAGGGGTCGCCCTCGCTGATTTCAAAAAAACGGCACAAGTACCCGCCTGTGACGTATTTCAGTGCCTTGAAAACGAAAGCAGTCTATGGAAATTTAGCTGGCCACAAATCCACCTAAGCCCATCCACGCAAATAGTTATAAGCAGCATTGGGTATGAACAAAAAATCGCCCAATCGCCCTTCTCAATCAACACGTACCTGAACCTGTATGCTTCCAATCGCTCCCAAGAAAATGTAGCACAGTATGACCTTTCAACAGAAACGCATTTTACAAGTAATATCCAAAGCTTGAGTTTAGCCGCGCAGTTACATATTCAACCGCGATGGTACGTGTTCATGAATCGTCAAATGCGCATAGGAAAAGCTGGCAATAATCTATCAGGGCTTTACACTGGGTTGAATAATGTTTTTTTGAGCTCATACGGATACACCAAAAACGACCGATACAAAAACTCATTCGGCAACAGTGCTTTTTTCGTAAACACAGGATTGATGCTAGGCTATCAACGAAAATTATTTAAGAATGGCTTTGTTGACCTAAACCTTACAAAAGGACTATTGGAAAGAACTCCCTATATACTGGGACGAAACAATTTTATTCTTGATTTCAAACTCGGCTTCGCCCTCTAACCTTCCACAGCCATGAAAAAAGCATTCACCCTCCTCTATTCGACACTCGGCCTTCTGCACTCGACACTCCTATTTGTCATTCTGACCCTCTTTTTTGTCATTCCGACCTTAGGAGGAATCTCCACCGCCTTTGCCCAAGAAAGCGCTGACTCCGTACGCATTTCCCACTCCGAAGAAACAGGTACGCTCGAAAAACAGCGTTTTATCGACCGCTACGATTATGTGTTTATGACGAAGGTGCCTACAAAGTGGATGGGAAAAATATTTACAAATTTGAGTGCATTTGAAGTACCAAAATCCATTGACAAAGACTACTTTAGAAATAACACCGACTTGCGTGTAGGGATAGAACACAAAGTAACGCCTTCTTTTTCAATAGGTTTAGACATTGCTAGAAACCAATTTTCGCCCTTTCGAAAAGCTTATTTTTATGATAAAAATCCATCTAAGGCATACATCTATTTATTCGGCCTTAACCCACCTGTGGCTCGTTGGGTTACGTCAGTCGATTTAAAATGGTACTACAACATGGCATTGCGTATTCGGCAAGGTAAGAGTGTGAATAATTTTTCTGGCAATTATTTCTCACTTAAATTTGAAAAGGCGTGGAATGAGGAAAATTTTAGAACCCTTTTAACGATAAACAACGCTACTGATTATTATGCCCAATATTATTCTCATCAGTTTAGTGTATCTTATGGAATACAACGTCGTTTTTTCCAATTTGGACTTGCCGACTTTTCCATTTCTTTAAATAGGAACACAGACCAAATTGTTCACCGTAAGTTAAGTTCGCTAGACGGCAATACTCCCGTTCAATTCCCCCTTCAATGGAGTACTATCAAGCAAGATGTTTTCTACAATCCAGACAATAATTGGTCTATTACCACCAATTTCAAAGTCGGCATTGCATTCGCAGATATTGTTCAGGGTTTACACACCCCTCACTGTGAAGCCTTTCACTGCTTGGTAAACGAACAGTCTTTATGGAAAATTAGCTGGCCGCAACTACGTTTAAGTCCTGTTTCTCAAACTATTGATGGTAGCCTCGGTTTCGAACAAAAAATCTTCCACTCTTCTTTTTCGCTAAATACATACTGGAACTATTCGCTAAACCACCTCAGGCAAGATAGTTTTTTCGAAACAACCCCTACGCTACCATTCACTTATAACATTGTCAACTACATCAACCTCCAACCACGATGGTACTTTCTAATGCGCACACTCAATAAAGCTGGTAAAGCAGGGAATAACCTCTCGGGGCCTTACGCTGGTTTCAACATACTCACTGCTGGCGCATATGACAAATACAAAACACTCCGACTACCATTTCGCTACTGCTATACAGGGATATTGTTAGGTTTTCAACAAAAAATATTTGACCGTGGCTTTATTGACATTAGCCTTACTAAGCCCTTTCATGAATCAACTCAAAGTGTGACCGCGTTGTACAACAAAAAACCAGTTTTTGATTTCAAACTCGGCTTTGCCCTCTAACCTCTCAGCGCCATGAAAAAAGCATTCGCCCTCCTCTATTCGACCCGCTGCCTTCTGTATCTGCACTCGACACTCCTATTTATCATTCCGACCTTAGGAGGAATCTCCACCGCATTTGCCCAAGAAAGCGCTGACTCCGTACGCATTTCCCACTCCGAAGAAACGGGAACGCTCGAAAAACAACGTTTTATTGACCGTTACGATTACGTGTTTATGACCAAAGAGCCGACGAAATGGATGCTGAAAGGATACTTATCAGCTAGTCCTATACCCAGTTTGCAATTAAGAGGGCCAAGCAATGAAATCTCAGGAGGTTTACCTAGTTCATTGTCCTATGCATTCGGGTATGAACATAAAATCGGTTCATCGTTCTCCATTGATGTAGGTTTAAGTGGGGGCTATGTTTATGATTTCCAATGGTCATCTCATTTTGCGAGTGCCGAAGTCCGCTGGTTTTACGACATGAAAAAACGCTTACAAAAAGGTTTGCAAGCCAACAACCTGACAGGTTCGTATGTAGGCTTTAGGTACGGACAAAGTTTTGACATCCCCTCTATTAAAATTGTAAGCAAGCTGGTCGAATTACCATTCATCGGAAACCAACCCAATGGATGGTACAAGAATTCTCAAATTTTTGTTTTGAAATTAGGTACTCAAAAAAGGTTTTTCGAGCGAGGATTTGCGGACTTCTCGCTCAATATCGGACGCACTACCTACGATTTGGCCTTGCCCAATCAATCTAGTATCAATATTCCCGCTCCTAAAGATGAGTGGTTTCTATTTTCGGATGTAAAATTCGGTTTGGGATTTACTGCGGCCAAAAAAACAGCAAATCTCAAGGCCAGCGATTGCAACATTTGGAAGTGCTTCAAAGAAGAAAATCAACTTTTTAAAATCAATATCGCCGCACCTTTCACCCTTACTAATCGCCAATTGAACTTTTCCTTACCCGTTTCGTATGAAAGAAAAATTGCAAAATCAGCGTGGTCAATCAACACTGAGTTAAATCTCTCTCTTTCGTATTTGAGCCGCAAGGCACTCCAATCATTTGGATCACAGTTTTTCGTCGCTGGCAGTGCCATTTTAGTACAGCCTAGGTACTACTACAACCTCAAAAAGCGAATAAGAGAAGGGAAATCAGCCAATAACCTTTCAGGCAACTACTTTGCTATTATGGGCAGTCAATTGTTGTCATTTAGCGACATGGATTATAACCCTATTTTTCAAGTAAAACGAGAAACACGCTGGTATAACACCAGAGCCGCCTACGCCACTTGGGGAATGCAAAGAAGGATATTTGAGAAAGGTTTTTTTGATTTTCAGCTCGGATTAGTTTACAAGGAGCGCTCCACCACCAGGCATCAACCCATTTTTGAACCTTATAGCAGTTTCAAACTCGGCTTCGCCCTCTAACCTTCCACAGCCATGAAAAAAACATTCTCCCTCCTCTATTCGACACTCGGCCTTCTGCACTCGACACTCCTCTTTGTCATTCTGACCTTAGGAGGAATCTCAACCGTATTTGCCCAAGAAAGCGCTGACTCCGTACGCATTTCCCACTCCGAAGAAACAGGTACGTTCGAAAAACAGCGTTTTATTGACCGTTACGATTACGTGTTTATGACTAAAGAGCCGACGAAGTGGATGTTGAAAGGCTATGGAGACATCAATAACTTACTTGCTTCTCACCCCTTTAAAAGAAGCTACGTAAATCATGTCGTTGACTTTAGATTAGGCGCCGAATACAAGATAAGTCATTCTCTTTCGATTGGTGTTGACGTAACTCGCCTTTCCAATCGTCCTGTAACTCCCGACGGACTTACCGATTACTCTGACTTGTATTCATCTGGCTCTAACAAAAACTGGGCAACATCAGCAGAAGCGCGGTGGTACTATAATATGGTTTCTCGCATTAGAGAAGGCAAAAGCAGCAACAACTTCTCTGGCAATTATGTATCTTTTAAATATGAAAAGGTTTGGCAAAATAACGAATCTATTAGAACTACTCTCTCTGGATTCAATGGAAAATGGGATACCGATTATTTCAGTAACTATTACAATTCCCAACTAAGCCTGAGTTACGGGATACAACGACGTTTATTTAAATATGGACTCATTGACATGTCTCTGTCATTGAACCGAAGAACTGACCAACAAGTCCACCGACAACTGACCTTTTTGGATGGAGATAATTCTGTGAAACAGCCCGTTGATTGGAACAATATTCGCCAAAGTATTACTTCAGCCCCTCAGCACAATTGGTCTATCACCACCCGCTTCAAAATAGGGATAGCACTAGCTGATTTTAAAAAGACGGCAAAAGTGCCCCGTGACGTGTTTAAGTGCCTTGAAAACGAACGTAGTTTGTGGAAGTTCAACTGGCCCATAATCCACCTAAGTGCCTCTACCCAACTATTTCATGGAAGCATCGGGTATGAACACAAAATCGCCCAATCGCCGCTATCCATCAGCTCGTATTTGGACTTATCAGCATCCAATGCTTTCCAACAAAACGTATCATTCTATAACCCTGAAACAGGAACGTCTTTCAGAGGAAATAGTCAAGGAGTGATTTTGACGGCGAAGTTGGCTATTCAACCGCGTTGGTATTTGCTCATGAATCGCCAAATGCGTTTGGGTAAATCTGGTAATAACCTGTCAGGGCTTTATGCGGGGCTGAATACCATTTTTTTCGGTTCACATAGCTCTGCCAAAACCGAGCTTTACAAAAATTCATTCACCTTTACTCCTGCGTTCATCAATACAGGGTTACTGCTAGGCTACCAACGAAAATTATTCAAAAATGGCTTTGTTGACCTCAACCTTACAAAGGGATTATTGGACAGAAAACCCTACGTTTTGGGTATTAGTAACTTCCTTCTTGACCTCAAACTCGGCTTTGCCCTCTGATTAACATTTTCTTCTGTTTTACTCCTCACGGCACGGCTTTTGAAGTCGTGCTGTTTTTTTAGGTTTTTATGTACTTTTGTCAAATTATCATTCCGCCTTATCATCTGATTGACACATGGATTACATTAAAGCATTTGCCCCAGCTACTGTTGCCAACGTAGCCTGCGGGTTTGATATTTTTGGATTTGCTCTCGACCAACCTGGCGACATCGTCGAACTTCGCAAACGCGATGAACCAGGGGTGGTTATCAAAGATATTATCGGCGACAACGGCCGCCTCCCCCGCAACCCCGAACGCAACGCCGTGACGGTGGTCATGCTCAAGTTTTTACAACACATCGGATCTAACCAAGGTATAGAGGTAGTTTTACATAAAAATATGCCATTGGGCAGCGGAATGGGCTCAAGTTCTGCAAGTTCGGTCGTGGGTGTATTTGCCATCAATGAACTGCTGGGAAGCCCACTTTCTCGCCAAGAACTCCTGCCGTTCGCCATGGAAGGGGAGCGCATTGCTTGCGGAGCCGCCCACGCCGACAATGTCGGGCCTTCGCTTTTGGGAGGTTTTGTTGTCATTCGTAGCTATGCACCCCTCGACGTTTTTAAGGTAAAAGTTCCCAACGAGCTTTACTGCACCCTCGTCCATCCCGATGTGGAGGTTAACACCAAAGACGCGCGCTACATCCTCCGCAACGAGGTTTCGCTCAAAAATACCATTTCACAAATGGGCAACGTAGCGGGACTAATTGCGGGCTTGATGCAAGAAGATTACGACTTGGTCAGTCGCTCCATGGTCGATGTCATCATCGAGCCTGTACGTTCGATTTTGATTCCTGAGTTTGACCACGTAAAACAAGCCGCCCTCGACAACGGCGCTTTGGGTTGCAGTATTTCGGGAGCTGGGCCTTCGATGTTTGCCTTGAGCCGTGGCCGCGAAACCGCCGACCGCGTCGCCAAAGCGATGAGCGAAGCCTTTGGCAGTGTGGGTATTACCACCAAAAGCTATGTTTCACAAATCAACCAAGACGGCCCCAAGATTTTGGAGAGTGCTTAATCCCAGTCACTATAAACCAATCATCAACATTTTCATGCGTTCTATCGTCCAAAAAACAGCCATTGCTTTCGTCCTCGCATCGCAATTTGCGATAGGGCAAGCCCCTAAAAAACTACCCGAAACCCAACATCCTCGTGCCGAAGTAGAAATGCACATGCGTTTTTTAGCATCGGACGAATTGCAGGGACGCCGCACGGGCGAACAGGGGAATTTGGTGGCTTCACGCTACATCGCCGAGCAATTTCGCGTATTAGGCATTAAGCCCGCACCTGGCCAAACTGACTACTTACAGTTGGTTCCTTTTGTTAATCAAAAGTCGGCCAAAGAAGGCGTACTTATCGCTAACAACGACACGTTACGGGTCAACAAAGAATTTGTGATTTTGGGAAGTGGTGCCGCCAACCTCACCGCCGACATCGTCTTTGTAGGGTATGGATTGGCAGATGATTATAAAACCGACGTAAAGGGTAAAATAGTGGTGGCTCAAATTGGCACTTCCGAATCCAAAACGCCCCAAGAGCTATTTACCGCCTCCAACGAAAAGCGTAAACTTGCCACGCAAAAAGGAGCGGCGTTATTGATAGAACTGTTTACCGCCCAAATCCCGTGGTCGTTTGCTTCTCGCTATTTTGGCGGGGAAAAAACAAGCATAGACAACGGCTTGGGCGATGCCGTGGCGCACGTGTGGGTCAATGGACAACAAAAGAAATACGCCGATTTGTTTAAAAGTGGCGCTACGCAGGCTACCTTCAAAACCACTGGCCGCGAGCAAACTGCTGTCAAATCGCACAATGTAGTGGGAGTAATTGAGGGCACCGACCCTGTCCTTAAAAATGAGTACGTGGTCGTAACCGCGCACTTCGACCATGTAGGGATGGGCAAAAAAGGCGGCAATACCTACACGGCTGCCGATAGTATTTTCAACGGTGCGCGCGACAACGCCTTCGGAACGGTAGCGATGCTTACAGCGGCCAAAACCCTTTCGCTCAAACCCACCAAACGTTCGGTTTTGCTCATCGCTTATACGGGCGAAGAAATAGGTTTGTTGGGCAGTAAATACTACGCCGACCATCCGCTTGTGCCGCTCAATCAGTGCGTTTTTAACCTCAACAGCGACGGTGCAGGCTACGCCGACAAAACCCTCGTATCGGTCATTGGGCTTGACCGTACCAACTGCAAAGCCGAAATCGAAGCAGGTTGCAAAGCATTCGGACTAGGCGTTTTTGGCGACCCATCGCCCGAACAAGGGCTGTTTGACCGCTCAGATAATGTAAGCTTGGCGGCGAAAGGCATTCCAGCCCCCGATTTCGCCCCAGGTTTTAAGAGTTTTGACGGAGAAATTGCCAAGTATTACCACCAAGCCGCCGACAATCCTGACTCGGTCGATTTCGATTATTTATTGAAATTCTGCCAATCGTTTGCCTACACGGCTCGCCTCATTGGCAACAAACCCGTAAAGCCTTACTGGATCGCAGGCGACAAATACGAACCAGCCGCTAAAGCATTGTATGGAAAGTAAGTAGTTGTTTTTTGTTAATTTTGTTAAAAACTATGTTCATTCATGAAAACAGTTGACCAATTGCCACTTAATGAAGTGCAACTTAGCTTACTTAGGATGTTTGCACGCCCCATGTCAGAGGATCAAACATTAAAAATAAAGCGAGCACTTGTTCAGTTCTTATCTGATGAATTAGACAACGAAATTGAGAAAGTCGTCAAACAAAAAAATATCACAGACAACGACTTTGAGAAGCTTCGTAAACAACACCAACGTACTCCTAAAAAATGAGAGTTGTTATTGATACGAATGTTCTGCGCACTACCATTAAAAAGGGCAATTTTGAACGATTTATCTATGATGCTTTCAAAGCAGAGGTCTTTGAATGAGTAGTAAGTACGGAGATTTTAAATGAATATCACGAAAAATTAACTGAATTTTATTCATCAGAAACAGCAGATTTGGTTCTAAATATCCTCATGGCTGCACCAAATGTACTTTTTTCAGAACCTGCCTTTCGCTGGAATCTTATTGCTGATGACCCTGATGATAATCGCAACGGCGCACCGTAAGTTTTCCGACTTAGCTATTTCAACAAATGCCTTCTGTTTAGTCAGTTTCGACCGCCACTTTAATGTCTTCAACGAACTTACTTTTCCAAAACTTAAAGTTGTTAAACCAAAAGAATTTAAAAAAATAATCAATTGGCCTTAGTGCTCTCCCCCCCACAATGATTCGTAAAGCCGTTATACCCGCCGCAGGTCTAGGTACTCGATTCTTACCTGCTACCAAGTCTCAACCCAAGGAAATGCTTCCTATCATCGACACGCCTACCATTCAGTACGTAGTGCAAGAAGCCGTCGATTCGGGAATTGAAGATATTCTTATCATCACAGGCCGTGGCAAACGCGCCATCGAAGACCACTTTGACCGCAACGTAGAGTTGGAAGCGAAGTTGGAAGAAAAACAAGATGAGCTACTTTGGAACGAAATGCGCCGCTTGTCCGACATGGCCAATATCCATTACGTTCGTCAACGCGAAACCAATGGCCTCGGAGATGCCATTTATTACGCCAAACAACACGTTGGTAACGAGCCATTTGCGGTACTTTTGGGCGACACCATCATGGATTCGGTGATTCCTGTTACGCAACAGCTTATCGATACCTACGAGCAGTACCAAAGCACAGTCATCGCCGTAGAAACCGTTCCTCGCGAAAAAGTAAACCGTTACGGGATTGTAGGCGGCGACGCTTTGAGCGAAACCATTATGAAACTCGACAGCCTCGTCGAAAAACCTTCCATCGAAGCAGCGCCGTCGAACCTTGCGATTGCGGGGCGTTATATTCTTTCTCCCGAAATCTTTACGGCGATTGAGCAAACGGGCAAAGGAAAAGGTGGCGAAATTCAGTTGACCGATTCGTTCCAAATCTTGCTCCGTCGTGAAAACATCTACGCCCACCGCATCGAAGGCGAGCGCCACGACATTGGCAACAAACTTGATTTCTTGAAAACAACCGTCAAATTTGCCCTCAAACGCAAAGAGTTCTCAGCTCCTTTCTTGAAGTTCTTACGTGAGACGTTGGCAGAGTACGAGGGTCAATAAAATGTTAATTGTTATCCGTTAACTGTTAACGGATAACATTCCTACCTATGGCAAACCTTCTCCTCATCGACGACGAAGTCAAACTACGCGGGTTGCTCAAGCGAATCTTGGAATTGGAAGGCTACCACGTCAGCGAGGCTGGTGATGCAAAATCGGCCAGACAATTACTTGAAAAACAAGACATTCAGGTAGTTGTCTGCGACGTAAAACTACCCGACGCCCACGGGGTAGAATTGACAAAACAACTCAAAGCAAGTTTCCCACTCGTCGAGTTTATTCTGCTCACTGCTTATGGCACTATTGCCGACGGCGTGCAGGCTGTTAAAAATGGCGCTTTTGACTACCTCACCAAAGGCGACGACAACGACCGCATCGTTCCGCTAGTGGCACGAGCGGTAGAAAAAGCCGAACTTCAACAGAAAGTAAAACGCCTCGAAGAGAAGGTTCGCCAAAAAGTAGGGTTTGAAAGTATTATAGGCACATCGTCCGTAGTGCAACAAGCCATTTTGCTTGCTAAAAAAGTAGCCCAAACCGACACAACTGTTTTGCTTTTGGGAGAAACAGGAACGGGAAAAGAAGTATTTTCCCAAGCTATTCACCACGAAAGTCCACGGCGAGACAAGCCCTTTGTCGCGCTCAATTGCAGCGCCTTCAGCCGAGAAATCCTCGAAAGTGAGCTTTTTGGACACCGAGCGGGGGCATTTACGGGCGCTTTGAAAGACAAAAAAGGATTGCTCGAAGAAGCCCACGGTGGGACGCTATTTTTGGACGAAATCGGCGAAATGAGCCTTGACCTGCAAGCAAAACTTCTACGCGTACTCGAAACCAGCTCGTTTTATAAAGTGGGCGATACCAAACCTACGAACGTCAATGTTCGTTTTGTAGCCGCTACCAACCGCAACCTACGCCAAGAAGCCGAGCAGCAGCACTTCCGCCTTGATTTGTACTTTCGGTTATCCGTATTTGAAATTCCCCTACCCGCGCTTCGCGAGCGTCCGAGTGATATTCCGCTTCTGGCTGCTTATTTTGTGCAGTTATATGCCAAAAAAATGAACCGTTCGGCTCCATCAATTTCTCCCGAATTTCTTCAAAAGCTGGCTCAACATTCGTGGAAAGGCAACATCCGTGAATTGAAAAACGTGATTGAACGAGCCATTATCCTGTTGCCTCCTCAGTCAGAGTTGACACCTAATGAACTGCCTTATGATATTCAGGGGGGCAATGATTCTTCGTTTCAGGGCATAATAACCCTCGCCGAACTCGAAAAACAGCACATCCGCCGCATTCTTCAACATACCCAACACCAAAAACCCGAAGCAGCCCGCTTGTTAGGCATCGGACTTACTACGCTTTATCGTAAAATTGAAGAGTATGGGTTGTAGGAGAACTACATCTTTCTTTGAACATTTAGACGTGTTACTCCAAATTAGGGAGCAAAATCACATTGAGCAAGTTATCTAGGCTAGCAAAAGCTAAATCATTAGTAATAAGATTAAATCCCATATTTATTGCCGTAGCGCCAACGATAGCATCTACCAGTTTCAATCTAGTACTCAATCTTATCTTTATAGCTTTTTGCTTTATTTCTGGAGAAAATGGAACTATCACACAATCATCCAGTAATGAACGAATAATTCGGCGCTGTTCTTTATTAATATTAGGCTTACAAAGCATTTCCATCTCAGTCATCTCCGAGATGAACACTAGCTTGTTATCTGTTAATTCTGCCACCATTGTATCTCCGCCCAAGAGTCTAATAAGTGCATTGGTATCTGCAAACACAGCATCCATAAAATTACTCCCTCCTCAATTCCTGTTGATAAACAAGAGGGTCTTGGCCCCAGTCTAGTTTCCCAAGGTATTTTTTTGCATTAAACCTCTTTTTATCCTTCAGTTTTTGAAGCTGGTTTTCAATATCCGCTTTGGTAGCATTCGCTTTAATTGTTACTGTCATAATCCACCATTTTACACAAATATACATTTTAAATTCTTTTTTCGCCTTTTTCAAAATGAAAAACTCTTTTTTCATTTTGAAAAACTCCCCTTTCTCCTTTCATCGCCCCTAAACAGACAACTCCCTAATTACAAACCATTTACACAAACACCCAAAGCTATGGCACAGCTTTGGCATCTATGGCTATGTCCGCATAAGCGGTTTTGACTTAGCAAAACGATAGCCTCATGTTCCTTCTATTATTCATCCTCGCTTTGGCCGTCTTTGGCTACTTAGTGTACGTCTTACTCAAGCCCGAAAAATTTTAATCTTACTCCTATGTTGTACGAACTTCTCGGTATCACACTTATTTTTGGTTTGACTGTCCTGCTAGCATTGCCCCTCGGGCGCTACATTGCCAAGGTATATTTAGGTCAACCCACTTGGTTGGACTTTCTGTCTCCGCTCGAAGAATGGGTTTATAAAATCTGCCGCATCAATCCCAAAAAGGAAATGACGTGGCAAGAACACCTTGTCGCGCTGCTTACCATCAACTTTATTTGGTTTTTCTGGATGATGTTCATTTTAATGAACCAAGGCTGGTTGCCACTGAACCCTGATGGGAACCCCTCCATGAGCCCAGATTTAGCTTTTAACACCGCAGTTTCATTCTTGGTCAACTGTAATTTACAGCACTATTCAGGCGAAACGGGAGTTACGTATCTTTCGCAACTCGCTGGGTTGATGTTTATGCAATTTGTGACGGCTGGAACGGGCATGGCCGCGGGCGCCATCGTGTTTAAAGCGATGAAACCCAGCCCCCTAACCCCCAATGGGGGAATAACTGTCCCCCCATTGGGGGTTAGGGGGCTGGGGAATTTCTACGTGTATTTCCTAAAATCTTGTACCCGTATTCTACTACCATTATCCTTAGTTTCAGCACTTTTGTTGGTGTTCAACGGTGTTCCTATGAATTGGGAAGGGAAAGCCTCGATTGTCACAATGCAAGGTGATTCCGTACAAGTATCGCGCGGGCCTGCCGCCGCCATGATTGCCATCAAGCAAGTCGGAACCAATGGAGGTGGCTGGTTTGGGGTAAATTCAGCTCACCCCTTAGAAAACCCCAGCTACTTCACCAATGCCGTCGAAAATATTCTTATCCTACTCATTCCCATTGCGTTTGTGTTTGCGTTAGGCTTCTACCTCAACCGCAAGAGACTAGCTTGGATGATTTTTGGCGTGATGACCTTTGGCTTTTTATTGATGGCGGGAGCTTCGGTTTACGTCGAAATGCAAGGAAATCCCGCTATTTCAGCATTGGGAATTGACCAATCACACGGGAGCATGGAAGGAAAAGAGACACGTTTTGGAGCGGCCGCTTCAGCGTTTTGGGGAATGGCTACGACTGCGACTTCCAACGGTTCAGTCAATGCCATGCACGACAGCATGACCCCACTGTCGGGCGCTTTGCAGATGCTCGATATGATGATCAACGCTCTTTACGGCGGGGTTGGGGTTGGCTTTCTCAATTTCTACATTTTCATCATCATTGCCGTATTTATTTCGGGGCTGATGGTAGGCCGCACACCCGAGTTTTTGGGTAAAAAAATTGAGGCAAAAGAAATGAAAATTGCCACGTTAGTCGCGCTGCTTCATACGTTCTTGATTTTGGCATTCACAGCTTTGTCTAGCTTTGTTTTTGTTCAAAACCCCAACATTGGATGGCACAACAACCCTAGCTTTCACGGTTTTTCAGAAATGCTGTACGAATACACCTCGTCTTCGGCCAACAATGGTTCAGGCTTTGAAGGGCTTGCCGACAACAACCCTTTTTGGAACATTACGTGTGGAATTGTATTACTTCTAAGTCGCTATTTGCCCATCATCGGCCCAGTAGCAATAGCGGGTATTTTAGCCAACAAAAAATACATTCCCGAATCCTCAGGAACGCTCCAAACCGACACCGCGACCTTTGGTTTTATGGTATTGGCCGTCATCTTTATTGTTGCTGCGTTGTCGTTTTTCCCAGCGTTGGCACTTGGGCCACTGGCAGAGTATTTTACGTTGCGCTAAGTTGATTGGAAATATAAATCAGTACTTTTTGAATGGTCATCGGCTCGGAGGATAACACATTGGTTTCAGCACCGACATGTTTATGAAAAGGGGAGGTGGAAAGGTTGGGGTACTCATGTGCATTGTCCCAACGCACAATTAGAGAAGCATCAGGTCTTTGCCATTGGTAACCATAATCGATTTTATTTTCTTCAAAGACAGTAACTTCTTTAACGTAAAGTGTGCTACCATCTATCAAATTAAGCTTGTATTTCAAAATGTAAATGCGCGGAGTTAACAGTTCTTTGATTAGAGTGGAGTTTGTAAGAACAGCCTCAAAAGCAGCTAAATCGGGTAACGGCATTGTTATTCCAAAGTTTTCAATTTGCGCTCTACCAATTCAATTGCTTTTAAACATGCCCTCCACTCCATTTCGTCATCTTCTTTCTCAAACAAACCAACCTGGCTGATTGAGTCAAATTTTTCTAAAAATGACTGAAAATCCATTCCGTACTTATGTTCAAACTCAGTTACTTCCTGCTGATATATTGCCATTTCGGCACACAAAACTTCCTTGGCTTTCTCCAAGGCAAACATTTCTACAGAATCATACCCCAATTCATTTACTGTGGCCACTAATGCTTCGGTCTGCTGAATAGACATAGCTAAATAATTTTTTATTCAAAATTACAAAAAATATGAAACGTTCTCAATCTTCCTCTCTCTTGCAGGGAGGAATGGCCAAAACCGCTCTGATAGAATCTTTTATCAAACTTAATCCCGCTGTGATGTTCCGAAATCCCGTCATGTTTACGGTCGAGTTAGGAACGGTGGTGATGTTTTTTGTTTGCCTCCAAATCGCTTTCGGAGGCGACACTACCCAGGGTAGTCTAACGTACAACTTCCTGGTGTTTGCCATCTTGTTGCTTACCCTTCTTTTTGCCAATTTCGCAGAAGCCTTGGCCGAAGCCCGTGGAAAAGCCCAAGCCGATAGCCTCCGTAAAACCCGCGAAGAAACGCCTGCGAAAGTCATTCGTCCTGTAGGAAATATGAAGGTCAATGAACAACAAATCATCCCTTCTTCGCAATTGAACAAAGGTGATATTTTTGTCTGCGAAGCAGGCGATATCATCCCGTCTGACGGTGAAATTATCGAAGGACTCGCAACCATCGACGAATCGGCCATCACGGGCGAATCGGCTCCTGTGATTCGGGAAGCAGGTGGCGATAAATCGTCCGTCACAGGAGGCACCAAAGTTCTCTCAGACCATATCAAAGTAAAGGTAACGACTCAGCCAGGGGAGAGCTTTTTGGACAAAATGATTGCATTGGTGGAAGGTGCTTCCCGTCAAAAAACGCCCAATGAAATTGCGCTCACGATTCTTTTGGCAGGTTTCACGCTCATTTTTGTGATTGTGTGCGTCACCCTCAAACCTTTTGCGGATTATGCCAATACACCTATTCCCATATCGGCCTTTATCTCGTTGTTTGTCTGCCTGATTCCCACTACAATCGGCGGTTTGCTCTCCGCGATTGGGATTGCAGGAATGGATCGCGCCCTCCGCGCCAATGTCATTACCAAATCGGGAAAAGCGGTGGAGACAGCTGGCGACGTGGATACACTCTTATTGGATAAAACAGGAACCATCACCATTGGGAACCGTAAGGCCACCCATTTTTGGCCAACCACAGGCATTCAAAATGAGCATTTTATCACTGCTGCTCTTTATTCCTCGCAGTCCGACGACACCCCCGAAGGTAAATCCATTGTTGAGTTGGCTGGCCCCCTAACGCTGCGCGGGGCTACGGGGGAATTTATCCCGTTTACGGCCGAAACTCGCTGCTCAGGAGTCAACTTACCCAACGGCCTCCGCATTCGTAAAGGTGCGCAGGATTCCATTCGCCGATTGGTAGAACAAGCAGGCAATACCTTCCCCGAGGATACGGCCGTAAAAGTTCGCGAAATTGCATCCAACGGAGGAACTCCGCTGGTGGTTTCCGAAAACGAGCGCGTACTAGGCGTCATTGAGCTGCAAGATGTGATTAAACCTGGTATTCAAGAGCGTTTTGAACGTCTGCGCAAAATGGGGGTAAAAACCGTGATGGTAACGGGCGACAACCCACTCACGGCCAAATACATTGCTCAAGTCGCGGGTGTAGATGATTTTATTGCCGAAGCAAAACCCGAAGATAAGATGAACTACATCCGCGCCGAGCAAGCCAACGGTAAGCTGGTGGCTATGATGGGCGATGGTACCAACGACGCCCCTGCCCTCGCCCAAGCTGACGTAGGTGTGGCCATGAACAGCGGAACCCAAGCCGCCAAAGAAGCTGGAAACATGGTGGATTTGGACAACGACCCCACCAAACTGATTGAAATTGTGGAAATTGGAAAACAGTTGTTGATGACCCGAGGAACACTCACAACTTTCTCCATTGCCAACGACGTCGCCAAGTACTTTGCCATCGTGCCTGCCTTGTTTATGACGTCCATTCCTGCCCTGCAATCGCTCAACATCATGCACCTCAGTAGCCCTGAAAGTGCCATTTTATCGGCGGTTATTTTCAACGCAATCATCATCCCGATGCTTATTCCGTTGGCATTAAAAGGGGTAGCTTACAAGCCGATTGGGGCAAGCGCGCTACTTCGTCGAAACCTGCTAGTTTACGGTTTGGGAGGACTTATTATTCCTTTTATCGGCATCAAACTCATTGATTTATTAGTGGGGAGTCTTGTTTAAACAATTATTCTAAAAAGATGAGAACGCACTTTTTTTCTGCCGTTATTATGACCCTCGCCACCTTTGTGCTTTTGGTCGTTATTTATCCTTTACTCGTTTGGGGAGCGGCGTTTGTAGCTCCCGCCCAAGGCCGTGGCGAGACAATTTCTGCCAACGGCCGGGTGGTTGGTTTTGCCAAAGTGGGTCAAAAATTCACTCATGATACCTATTTTTGGTCGCGTCCTTCGGCGGTTGAGTACAATGCCGCTGGTTCGGGAGGTTCCAACAAAGGTCCTTCTAACCCCGACTATTTAGCCCAAGTACAAGCACGTATTGACACATTTTTAGTCCATAACCCTTCCGTTCAAAAAGCAGAAATTCCTGCCGAACTCGTTACGGCTTCGGGCAGCGGACTTGACCCTCATTTGTCGCCCCAAGCAGCCTTCGTTCAAGTTGCTCGCATTGCCAAAATCCGTCATCTGTCAGAAGCACAAGTAAGAAATCTTGTTCAGGCACATACCGAATCCCCCTGGCTTGGGTTGTTTGGCCCCGACAAAGTCAATATTTTAGCACTTAATATCGCATTAGACCAGTTGAAATAGGTCATTTTTCCAAAAATCAAGATGAAATCGTTTTTAATCGCTCTATTGTCAGGCTTACCCCTGTTTTGTCTTTTTGCGCAACATGACTCTACGTCCAAGCTTAACGTGAGTGGCTACGTAGAAGCCTATTACAGCTATGATTTTAATCAACCTGCTCGCAATGAGCGCCCCTCGTTTGTCTATAGCCACAACCGCCACAATGAGTTCAACATCAATTTAGGTTTTGTAAAAGCGGCCTATACGTCTCAACAATTACGTGCAAATCTAGCACTTATGGCAGGAACTTACCCCAATGCTAACTTAGCGGCTGAACCTGCCACTTTACGCAACATTTACGAGGCGAATGTTGGCATTAAACTCTCCAAAAACCGACAACTTTGGCTCGATGCGGGTGTATTTTCGTCGCACATTGGTTTTGAAAGTGCCATTTCGAAGGATTGTTGGGCTTTAACCCGCAGCCTCATGGCCGACAATACGCCTTACTACGAAACGGGGGTAAAAATTGGCTACACTTCCCCCAACGAAAAATGGTTGGTGTCGGGATTGATTCTCAACGGCTGGCAACAAATGCGTCGCCCCGACGGAAATACGCGGCTGGCAATAGGTACGCAAGTAACGTTCAAACCCACCGCAAACGTCACGCTCAACTCTAGTACTTTTTTGGGAGGTCGCCCCGACGACTCTAACCGAAACCGTTTCTTTCACAATTTTTACGGGATTGTTCAGTTGACTCCCCAATGGGCCATTATCGCAGACATTGATTATGGAATGGAACAACGGCAAACAAGTTCCTCAAAGTACGACGCGTGGAGCAGTTGGGCGGTCATTCTCAAATACCAAGTACACCCCAAATGGGTCATCGCGGGTAGGGCCGAAAACTACACCGACAAAACGGGGATAGTTATTGCAACAGGAACGCCCAATGGGTTTGTTACCAACGGTTTTTCGTGTAACGTTGACTTTGTGCCACTTCCCAACGTCGCGTGGCGGGTAGAAGCTAGAAACCTGAATAGTAAAGATGCCATTTTTGAGAAGCACGGAACGGCCACCTGTCAAAATTTTACATTGACCACCTCTTTAGCACTTTCTTTTTGACCTTATGCCCTCTCAACCACCCGAACCCAACGCGGCTTATTTCCTCGACCTGATTCAGAAATCAAAGCGAGGGAAGTTCAAAGTATATATTGGCATGAGTGCGGGCGTTGGCAAAACCTACCGCATGTTGCAAGAAGCGCACACGCTTTTGCGACACGGCGTCAATGTTAAAATCGGGTTTGTCGAAACCCACCGCCGCCCCGAAACCCACGCTTTGTTAGAAGGACTTCCGATGATTCCACACCGTACCGTTTTTTACCGTGGCAAAGAATTAGAGGAAATGGACGTGCAGGCCATCCTAAACCTGCATCCCGAAGTCGTAGTGGTGGATGAGTTGGCGCATACCAATATTCAAGGGTCAAAAAATGAAAAACGCTGGCAAGATGTAGTCGATATTCTCAATGCGGGCATCAATGTCATCTCGGCCGTCAATATTCAGCATTTAGAAAGTCTCAACGAAGAGGTGTTTAACATTACAGGCATTGAAGTAAAAGAGACCGTACCCGACAGCCTTTTGCAGCAGGCCAACGAAGTGGTAAATATTGACCTCACCGCCGATGAACTTATCACGCGGCTCAAAGAAGGCAAAATCTACGATAAATCGAAGGTGGAGACGGCGCTAAACCATTTCTTTCAGGCCGAAAAAATCTTGCAGTTGCGAGAGTTGGCTCTCAAAGAAGTAGCCTCCCAAGTGGAGCGAAAAGTGGAAACCGAAGTCGTTCAAAAAGTGGGACTTCGTTCCGAACGATTTCTGGCCTGCATCAGTTCTAACCACGAAATTGCCCGCAAGATTTTACGCAAAACAGCCCGTTTGGCCAGTTATTACCAAGGGAAATGGTGCGTTCTTTACGTGCAGACCACCAAAGAGGATGCCGATAAAATCGGCCTAGCCGCCCAACGTCACCTCATTAATAATTTTAAATTGGCCACCGAACTAGGCGGCGAAGTCGTACGTATAAAAAGCAACGACGTAGTGCAAACTATTTTTGAGATGGCCCAGAAACAAAACAGCACGAACATTTGCATCGGCAAACCGCACGAGGGTTTTTGGAGCAGCATAACGGGAAACTCGCTCTTTCATAAATTGCTCCAAAAAGTAGCCGACAAAGACATTGATTTAATTGTTATCAGCTAAAAGGTCAGACGATAGTCAGACCAAAACCGCAAGAAAGGTCAGACGGCAGTCAGACCAAAACCGCAAGAAAGGTCAGACGATAGTCAGACCGAAATCGTTGGTCTGACTATCGTTTGACCCTAATAGAACCCTCTCCATGAAACTCAAAGCAAAACTACGCCTAGCGCTTGGCTTTTTATTTGTCGTAATACTTCTCCTTGGCGGGCTAGGCGCTTGGTATCTGCAAAAACTTTCCCAAGAAGCCCAAGGGATTTTAAAAGATAATTACATTTCGCTTGAGTACGCTCGCGCGATGCGTGGAATCATCGACGAAAACAACTGGAAATCCGAAGATTTTCAATCGTTTAATGAAGCCCTCCTTCAACAAGAACGCAACATTACAGAGCTCGGGGAAGGAGAAAGCACTCGACAAGTTCGCAACCATTTTAATGCGTTTCGGACTACCCGAGACAGCAGCCGTATTGGGCTTATCAACAAACAGCTGAATACGATTGTACAACTCAACATGCAATCCATTTTTCAAAAAAACGAACAGGTCAAAAAAATGGCTGACGAAATCTATTCCTACTTGGTTTTCATCGCCACGTTTTGTGCACTCATTGCCTTTTCGTTTATTATTAACTTCCCTCGGTACATTTCTGACCCAATACAGCAGCTTACCGAAGGTTTACGCGAAATTACCCGCAAAAACTACGAACCACGCCTAGGCGTAGAACGCAACGACGAACTAGGCGAAATGGCCAAAGCGTTCAATCAAATGGCGCAAAAGCTCGATGAATACGAACACAGCAGTTTGGCGAGGGTTTTGTTTGAAAAACGCCGTACCGAAACCATCATCAACCAAATGAACGACGCCATCATCGGGCTAGATGAGCACAATCATTTGTTGTTTATCAACTCCGTAGCAGCCACCATGCTCGGGCTTGATGCCGTTCAAATTGTAGGAAGATACGCCCCCGATATTGCCCTCAAAAATGACTTACTTCGTACCCTTCTCAACGACGAACCGACGGCCAAACCACTCAAGATTTTCGCCAATGAACGCGAAAGCTATTTTTCAAAAGAAACGTTGGAAGTCACCAATGAAGAAAAACGTTTGGGTAAAGTCATCGTTCTCAAAAACATTACGCCGTTTCATGACCTCGATCAAGCCAAAACCAATTTTATTGCCACCATTTCGCATGAGCTTAAAACCCCCATTTCGAGCATCAAAATGAGCTTAAAACTGCTCGAAAACGACCGCATTGGCAACCTTAACGGCGAACAAAAACTACTTGTCACCCAGATTCAAGAAGACAGCCAACGATTACTCAAGATTACGGGCGAATTACTTGATTTATCGCAAGTAGAGACGGGCAATCTTCAACTCAATTTTAGGAGCGTTTCGCCCACCGAAATCGTAACTCCCGCCGTGGAAGCCCTCCAGTTTTTTGCCTCCCAAAAACAGATTGACATTCAAGTACAGGTTCCATCGCCTCTTCCTTTGGTTCAAGCCGATTCGGACAAAACCACTTGGGTATTGTTAAACTTTCTTTCCAACGCCATCCGTCACAGTCCCGAAAAATCAATTATTGAAGTAGAAGTTAAACCTAGCACAAAAGCCAATTACCTTGAATTTTCGGTCAAAGACTTGGGCAAAGGCATCGACCTCAAATACCAACAACGGGTCTTTGAACGCTATTTTCAAGTACCCTCCAACAGCCAGAGCAAAACAGGTACGGGACTCGGGTTGGCTATTTCCAAAGAGTTTATCGAAGCCCAAAAGGGAAAGATTGGAGTAGAGAGCGAAATTGGTCTAGGCAGCCGATTCTGGTTTCAGCTTCCTGTGGCATAAATACGCCGAATCACCACCAAATGCGCCCAAAGTACCACAGGAACCACAAATCCTGGTAACCAAATGAACGATGATTTGAATACACCGACATTGGGCTGAGTGAAATTTAGTTGCTGAAATGGCAAAGGCGCCGAAAGAATGGCCATCCCTACAATGTTGATAAGCAATCCTAAAGCCAGCAGGTTCCACCCCAATACAACCCAGCGAGGCGGTGTGCCACGTTGAAGATACCATACAAGTAGTGGTGCAGTAATACCCGCCAAAATATCCCAATTATAACCTTTAAATGTCATCATTTGGGGGATTTGATGTTCCAAAAACAAATACCAAAGTGATACTTCTACCGCTACTCGAACGGTATGCAGCCACGTTAACGATTTCAGCGGAAGTTGGTCAAGAAAATACCGCCCTTGACGGGTTAAAAACAGGGAGGCAACGAATGCTACTGGCGGGACTATAATCACCAAAAAGCGCGGAGGCTTGGCATCCAACTGCACAAAAAAGGGTGTTTGGGCAAGCCCCCAAAGCATACCCAACCACGCCAAACCCAGCACCAAAAAGTAGGAAGCAATACGCTGTGAAACGGTGCGCAACAGGCGCCAAAGAAACCATCCCAAACAGATAACTACGCCCCCAAAGGCCCAAGAAAGTCCATCAGAAATGGGAATAGGAAAGAAATGAAGATTAGGCTGCATTGTCCAACGAACGGTTAAAGTCTGGGCGTCATTACCCACCCAAAGTAACCGCAGTTTTTGGCAAAGTGTCGAGCAGATTTATCCTTTAAAAAACGAATGGTAGCGATTTTGGGGATGAATGGTCAGGTGGAAACAGCTTTTGCTAGCCATTTTTTAAACTCGCCACTTCGATAGCGGCTCACCACCACCTCTTCAGTGGCATCCGCTTGTCGCAATGCTGGTACTAGCGAAACTGTTAGCTTCCGATTGGCTTCTTCCTTTACCGCTTTTATGGCATTAACACAAACTATAAATTGGCGACTAATCACAAAAAAACACGTATAAACACCCAATTGCTCAGACAACACTACCAAAGAGGCATAACTTGTTGTGTGTTTGCTGCCATCCGCTTTAACTAATAAAATTACCCCACCTGAAGAATAAAAATAGGCTATATCTACTGGTTGTAACATCAATTGCCCGTGAGGCGTAGCTATCAGAATCAACCACTTTTGTGATACCTCTAGTAGTTTTTCGGGAAACACACTCTTTCCGTTTTCAGTAGAAAAATTCGTGTTTTGCCAATAAATCGTTCGGAGTAAATAGAGGGAAATATAAGCCCCGTTCACAATGATTGCAATGGTAAAACAAACGATTGTCCCCGTAAACAGTAACGAAAATGCAGGCCAACGCCCCACATACACCCGCTGTGCCAGTGGAAAAACAAGTATAAACGTCAGCAATGTTGCACTTCCATTAAACGCTAATTGGCGAACAATTCGCTTCAATGGGTTGATATAGAATGGATGCGATGCGTCTAACCACCAAAACAAACGCAGATTTATTTCCCAACACGAAAGCATCACCGTAGCAACTGTCAGAAAATAAGGCCATGGAAAAAAATAGCCTGCTTGCCACGGGAAGCTCTTGGTAAACACCAAATGAGATGCCACGAAAGCAGCAATAGGCACAAAAATACGCCTTGCCATCCAGTCTTGCCACCTCGATACTACCTTTCCACTCACAAATCAAATCTTAAACGGTCTTGTGGGTACATCATCGTGGTCTTCGTAAACCAACTCCATGGTATTACGAACAGCGTCCAAAATTTGAATTAGGTTCAGGCTATCCCGCAATGTCCACCAATCACTTTCTTTTCTTCCTTCCCTCAAACAAGTATTTACTTCTTCTATCTCATATTGGTAGCCCCACGTCGGACGATCAAAAGTGAAACGCTCGGTTGTCCCATCTTCGTATTTGACCGTAAATGCCTTGCTTTCGTGCCAACGAGGTTCAATAAAAATCATGCCTTTTTCACCATAGATAACCGCATCAGAAGTCGTTTCAGTCCTAAAAGTACAGCTTAAAAAAGCAAAACTACCATCGCGATAGGTCAATGTCATCCCAGTGGACTCATCCACTTTTGTTTCGGCAAACGTACAATGCGACGCAATTTCGTAGGGCATCCCAAAAACTAAGTATGCCAAAAACACGGGATAAATACCAATGTCAAGCAGCGCTCCTCCGCCAAGGTCTTTGTTGTAGGCACGTTGCGTCAAATCTTGATTTGCCCGAAAACCAAAATCCGCTTTTAGGCCCATCACTTTTCCAATGGCCCCCGACTCAATGATTTCGAGCATTTTATGGGTCCATGGCAAAAAGCGCGTCCAAAAGGCTTCCATCAAAAAAGTATCTCTAACTCGTGACGAGTCCACCATCGTCTCCACCTGCAACTTATTCATCGCAAACGGCTTTTCGCACAGTACAGGAATATTTGCGCTTAGACAAAGTAACGTATGTTCGAAATGAAACACGTGCGGTGATGCAATATAAACCACATCTAGCTCAGGGCAAGCCACTATTTCGTCGTAGCTACCATAGGCATATTTAGCCCCGTATTCATTGGCAAATGTTTCCGCCCGTCCTTTGTCGCGCGATGCAACTGCCGTCAGAACCGCTCCTTCGACATGCTTTAAATCTTGCGCAAATTTATGCGCAATCCGCCCTGGCCCGATTATCCCCCAACGTATCATAATCTTTCTTTTAGTCTGTTTTTATTAATCTTTTCGTATAGATACGCAAAAAAAGGCAGTTCGATGCTTACAAAATCATATTTTGTTCAGTTTTTGTATTGAAATATACTTTTAACGTAACAAAATGACAGGTACGAAGGATGCTACCTATAAACTAGCGACGTAATTTTTGAGCACGTTTTACCCCCTCCCCTTTTAACGCAATTTTTAAATACATTTTTCGTTAAAAAGACAACTAAGTTTTATTGCTTAATATGAACAAATTATTTCAGCTTATTTTGTTTTTGGGGACGTACCACTACTGTTTCGGGCAGTCCGATACAATCACCGTTTTTTACGACAAAGATTGGAATAAAGTTGTCTCTTTGGCAAATGCTTCTTTCTACGGAAAGGTATATGAAAATGACATCGGATACTGGGTAGCTAACGATTATTTCCTAAATGGGAAACTACAAATGACGGGTACCTACCTTGATTCTACTTTACAAACTAAACAAGGAGAATTTATTTGGTTTCACGAAAATGGCCAAAAGAAAACAATTGCTCACTACTGGAACAACCGCCTTACTGGCGAGTATTATGATTATTACGACAATGGGCAAATAGACACCTATCAATTATTTGACAATTTTGGTCAACTGAAGGAGAGTTCTTATTATAAAGAAGATGGAAGTAAAAGCCTCATGGAAATGCCTCTTTTTCAGGGGCAAGACCACATGTTAGCAGGAAATTTTCTGAGCAGCAACGTCAAGTACCCGAAATACGCCCGAAAGAGAAATATTCAAGGAAAAGTAACCATTCGCATTGAAATCAATGAGCAAGGAATCGTTCAAAACACGCAAGTACTAAGCTCACCCGATGCTTCATTGTCCAAAGAAGCATTGCGGGTAGTTATGCTAATGACCGATTGGACTCCCGCTAAAAGAGATGGAGAACCCGTTACTATGGCGCTCAATATTCCCATCAGTTTTACGCTTGATTAGTTTTTCTCCCGTCGTTTCTTGTACGCCTTGGCAAACATAAACAACAGTACGCCAAAAGCCAGTACTCCGCCAAAAGCATATAGAAAATTGAGCGTGTCGCGCAAAACCGCCAACAACGCAATACTTACCAAAAAGAGTGTAGGAAGCTCATTAAGAAGCCTAAATTGGAAGGAATCAAACGGGTTTTTGCCTTGCTCCAATTGCACAATGATGCGTTTGCACCAAAGGTGATAAACCGTTAGTAAAATCAAAATCGCCAACTTAACGTGAAACCAACCCATCTGCCAATAGCCTGGGTTGAGCAAGGTCATCGTGAGGCCGCATGTCCAGGTGAGCATCATGGCGGGGTTACAGATAATTTTATACGCCCGCCATTCCATGAGGTTAAACTGCGCCTTAAACGCCTCTCGAAGCTCGGGAGTAGGCTTTTGTTCGGCTTCTGCATGATATACAAACATCCGTACCAAATAAAACAAACCCGCAAACCACGCTACTGCCCCTACAATGTGGAAGGCTTTAAAATAAAAAAGTGCCATGTATGATGCTGTTACCCTACAATGAGTTTCTGCCCTTTACGAACAGTATTACTTTTTAATCGGTTGATTTTTTTCAAGCGACTGATATTGATTCCATAACGTTCGGCAATGGTCGAAAGCGTATCGCCTGGCTGAACGCGGTGGTAACGAATCTTAATTTTCGTCTTTGTATCCGATGCCAAATGCGCTGGCGCACTGGCGTTTTTGGCGGTCTCTTTGAAGACAATCAATCGCTTACCACGCATGATACTATTGCCCCGCAAATGGTTCCAGCGTTTTAGGTCGTACGTATCTACCCCGTAGCGGCTTGCTATTTTCCCGAGTGTCTCCCCTCGACGCACCGTGTGGTACATTTTCCGCGTTTGGCGCGTAATGATGGTTTCAGGATCTTCATTTTCGTCGCCCGCTGCAACCAACCCACCTACTTTTTTGATAGCACCAGCACTATCGGTAGTTTCCTCCCCGTTGGCTGCCAATAACATACGGCTTTGGAAGGGTGATTTCGTCGCTGAATCCCAAATAGCTAGGCGATTTTCTTGAAAAAAGTCAAAATTATGGCTCGGAACACGGAGCACGTATTCTTTGGTAGTTGCAGGAAGTTCGGTGTTGATAACTTGTGGATTAAGTTTATAAAACTCATCCAACGAAATATTGCTTAGTTTGGCAAACGTATGCAAATTGACATATCCCGATACTTGAATCGTGTCAAAAAGCATGGGATAATCGGGGGTTTCCGCAAAAATACCGTGATCGGCGTGGTAGTGCATCAAGTAGGTCATGGCCACAAATTGAGGCACATAATGGCGCGTTTGTTTGGGCAAGAAATTATAGATTCCCCAGAAAGTACTTGAACCTGAGCGGCGCATCGCCCTTTTTACATTGCCTGGCCCTACGTTATAAGCGGCCAAAGCCATTTCCCAGTCGCCAAAAGCACGGTGAAGACGTTTCAAATACACACAAGCCGCTTCGGTTGATTTTACGGGGTCAAACCGCTCGTCGATGTAGTCATTTTGCTTCATCCCGTACTCACGACCTGTTGCAGGCATAAATTGCCACAACCCGCCTGCTCCTGCGTACGAAATAATACGTGGGTTTAGCCCCGATTCAATCAGTGACAAAAATTTCAACTCGCGCGGCATCCCGTGTTTTTCCAGCATCTGCTCGTACAACGGAAAGTACAAGTGCATTTGCTCTAGCATTCGCTTCACAAAGCTCGGCTTGCGGTAGATAAAATACTCCACAAACTGATGCGTTACCTTATGATAACGGAGTGGAATGATGTTTTCCAACTTAGCAAGACGTTCGCGTACAAGCGCTTCCGACACCGTTGAGTCGGCCATTGCTTCTATTTGAATTTGTTCTTCCACTACGTTGGTGTCAGTCTCTACTTCTTGTGCACGGGCACCCTCGCTTGCTCCAAGCCAACACATCCCCGCTACCAGTCCCATGCCCACAATTCGCTTCAATTCCATCATCGTTCCGTTGTTTTCTCGTTAGGTTTTACATCTTTTTTGTTCGTTTTTCAATGGCTATTTTATCGCTTATGTTGAGTATTAGTCCAAAGAACTTACTGGTTCTTTAGCAACTATGTATTTTGAGAAAGCCAGTAAATCAGCCTCTCCAAAAGGTTTTCCTAGCACTTGAAGTCCCATAGGCAGCCCCTGCGCATCGGTTCCTGCAGGAATCGAAATGGCAGGATACCCAATCACATTTGCCTGTACCGTAAAAATATCGGCCAAGTACATCTGTAACGGATCTTCGGTTTTGTCTCCAATCGGGAAGGCCGTTGTTGGCGTAGTTGGCATTACCAAAAAGTCATATTTCTTAAAAAGCTCATCGGTCTGATTTTTTACCAAACGACGTACTTTTTGAGCTTTGGTATAATACGCATCATAATAACTCGCACTGAGCACAAACGTACCAAGCATGATGCGTTTTTTTACTTCTTTACCAAAACCTTCACTGCGCGATTTTTGGTAAAGTTCCATCAAATCCATGGGAGTTGCCGTACGGTGACCGTAGCGCACGCCGTCAAAACGAGATAAGTTAGAACTTGCTTCTGCCGTGGTAAGAATGTAGTAGGTAGGTAAGATATACGAAAGTAGCGCAAAATCTATCGGTTCTACTTCATGCCCTTGCTCACGTAGCCAGTCAAGTTTGGCTTGCATCGCCTGGCGAATTTCGGGCTGTAACGCTTCACTTTCTACGCCTTCTCGCAAATAGGCTACTTTTTGTTTTTGAACCGTCGTTTCGGCCACTGCTTGTGTGAAAGAAGGCACAGGCAGCTGCGACACTGTACTATCAAAACCATCCGCTCCTGCCATGATTTCTAGCAAAAGAGCGGCATCATCTATGTTCTTGGTGATTGGGCCTATGCAATCAAACGACGAGCCGTAGGCAATCAGCCCCCAACGTGATATACGTCCGTAGGTAGGTTTTAGGCCAACAAGCCCACAAAAAGCCGCAGGTTGACGCACCGAACCACCCGTGTCTGAACCCAATGACGCCAAGCACATATCTGCTTGGACTGCCACTGCCGAGCCTCCCGACGAACCACCAGGAACGCGGGATGTATCCGCAGCATTACGAACAACCCCAAACGCACAGCTTTCGTTGGAAGAGCCCATGGCAAACTCATCGCAGTTTTGGCGGCCAATAATGATTGCATCTTCGGCCAATACCCGCTGCACAGCAGTGGCGGTAAACTGCGATACAAAACCGTTTAAAATAGCGCTTCCTGCTTGTAATCCGTGATTTTGATAGCACAGAACGTCCTTGATTCCGAGTACCATTCCCGCTAGGCGTCCTGCCGTTCCTGCCGCAATTTTTTGGTCAATTTCTTCTGCTCTTTGCGTCGCTTCTTGGTCATACACCGCCACAAACGCATTCAAGACTGGATTTTTTTCCTCTATGTTTTTCAAATAATACGCCACTAGCTCACGGCACGATACAACACCCGAACGGAGGTCGGTTTGAATTTCACTAAGAGAGGTATAATGATAGCTCACAATCAATAGATTACCGCCAACGAACTTGGCATTAAATTGGGATTGGTACAAAACAAAAATCGGCAGTAGTCCGAAGGCTACTGCTGATTTTCAGCTAAATTGTCGTAAAAAAGCCTTTTTTCGGCAACATTTCCCCGAAAATTAGCGGGCAGACCTTAGCGACTTTCGTCAAGTCCTTTTTCGATGTTTTCTTTCACTTCCTTAGAAGCTTCTTTGAATTCACGAATGCCTTTTCCTAACCCTTTCATCAACTCAGGAATTTTCTTTGCGCCGAAAAGTAACAACACGATAAGAGCAATGAAGATGAGTTCTTGTCCACCCAAGCCCATGATTAAAAAAATTGAAAGCGTATTCATTTTGAAAATGCGGTTAGTGATTTCTCTAAATTGTTGGTTTTATACATCGCTGTACATTCAAGCAATGTATTGATTACAGTAATAAAACGAAATAGGACTGTTTATTTACCGTTGATTTTCGATTTTTAACCCTATTTTAAGGAATCTTTTGGCAAAATTAACAACTATTTCGCAGATTATCAGCCAATCGTGATAGTATTTCGTTTTGACTCCCACTCACGAAAAGCATCAAGGTCGTCGCCAATGGCATTAAACAACCAAACAACCAAGGCAATGTCATCGGTCAATCCTACAATTGGTAGTATATCAGGAATGACATCAATTGGTGACAAAAAATACAGCAACACCGCAATAATGCGGGTCAGCGTTTTCCACGGTACTGTTTTGTATTCCCCTTTAACATAGGCTTTGAGCAAACGTACCAATAACATCACTTTTTCCCTAAGGGAATCATAGGTATCACCTTTTAGCGCATTAGTTTTGTTTAATACTTTTCCTAAAAGCTCTAAAAGACTACCCGCATTGCGAGCATAACGCCCTGCTTTACCAGTGGCGCTTTTAAAAAATACAGACTTCAATACCCTAACTAAGATATTGTCAGAAGTGGACGCGGAAGGCATTTTGGTACTATTAATTGGGTGTTAATTTATTTACACCCTCATAAACGTAAAAATGGTTGAAAAGATTTGCTAGGCGCATATCTTATTTCCAACCTTCTTTTATACAAAGCTGGTTGATATGCTCATAATGGTGCTCGCTGTGCCAAGCGTACAGCGCTGCTACTTCGCGCAGCGGGAATACCCGTTTTGTTTCTGGGTGAAAATAGGTACGTTCCCAATCGGAATCAGTCAGTGAGTTGAGTAGCATTACCCAACGCAAATGCACGTATTTCAGCAACTGCAATGACCACTCCACAGGCGCACCTTTTCCATCGGACAATTCGGCCCACAAGGCTTCTTCGTAGGGCTTAATTGCGGGATTATTCTCGGTCAAAGCCAACTTAAAACGAATGTAGGCATTCATGTGACTATCGACCACGTGATGAACCGTTTGGCGCACCGTCCAGCCTTCGGGGCGGTAGGGTGTTTCTAATTGTGCCTCATTAAGTACATTCACTACATTAAATAACTTTGAAGGCAGCGCACTGATTTCCTGAATATGCGCTTGCGTTTCGGCCGCCGAATAGGTTTTTCCAAACTCAAAACGACCAATGGGGTATTTTAGCTTTTCCATTATCTTCCAAAATCATCTTGTACACGTACGATATCATCTTCGTCTGAAGGGTTTTCGGGATCGGTATGTTGCCAAATTTCGGCCAAGACACCCCATTCTGACAACCCTACAAGGCGGTGACGTTCTCCTTGACGCAAGGTAATCAAATCACCTGGCTGGTACGACTGCACCTGCGTTTCTTCGTCGGTATCGCTTTTCACAACCCCTACTATTCCTGACACAACGCGCCAAATCTCTGCACGACGGTGGTGATATTGCCACGACAAACGTTTCTCGGGCGCAACGAGTAGTATTTTAGGGCTTAATTTTTGCGTAATTTGAATGCTTGACAGCTCAACGGTCGGGAAATAGGTGGCGGCAAACTGCGGCGTTTGGTCTTCGTTAATGACAAAAAAACCTCCCCAAGGGCGGGTTTGATCTTGCTTAACAATGCTAAAACCTTGCTCGGCCAGCTGCGCAGCGATGGTTTCAACTACTTCTAACTTAGTGGGGATGAGGTTTTCCATGAAAATTTGCTTGGGTAAGCCGTAAAATTAGAAAAAATCTTGTAAAGTAATCTCCGTATTTTTGCGCGAATGTTTCAAAGTCACATGTCTTTTCAATCTTTAAAAGTTAGCCTTTCGCCCGCGAAGAAAGTCTATTTTGCCTCTGATTTTCACCTTGGTGCCCCCACTCATGCCGATAGCCTCGTTCGCGAAAAACGCATTGTGCGGTGGCTAGAAAGTATCCGTCACGACGCACAACTTATCTGCTTGGTTGGCGATTTGTTTGATTTCTGGTACGAACACAAGCGCGTCGTTCCGCGTGGTTTTGTTCGGTTATTGGGAAAACTTGGAGAATTGACAGATGCGGGCATCCAGATTATCGCATTCCCTGGCAATCATGACATGTGGATGACCGACTATTTTGAAAAAGAATTAAACATAAAAACCTACCGCCGCCCGCTTGATTTACTGGTCGAAACCGCGCCTGATGCGCCCATTCGGTCGTTTCACGTTGCGCACGGCGACGGCCTTGGCCCAGGCGACCATTTTTACAAATTACTCCGCATTGTTTTTGAAAGTAAACTGGCGAGTTGGGCGTTTGGAAACCTTTTACACCCCAATATTGCACTCTGGCTGGGGCAATCGTGGGCGTTGCATAGCTGGCGCAAACACGAAAAAGAAGGGCAGCCGTCGTATTGGGGCGAAGACAAAGAATGGCTTGTTTTGTACGCTAAAGAGCAGGAGAAACTGCACCATCACGATTTTTACGTTTTTGGACACCGACACATTAAGCTCGACTTGCCCATCAATCAGCACAGCCGAACCCTCATTTTGGGCGATTGGATTGTGTATAATTCTTACGCCGTTTTTGACGGCCAAGAAACCTTGCTCGTTGATTATGACGAACTTCAAAAAGCCTAATTAATTATCTTTCTTCAAAATATCTTGGCGGGAGATATTTTCGCGCGGGGCTTGTTTAAGGATGTCGCGGTATTCTTTCTTTTTCAAGTCACCATTTTTGACTGACTTAATAAAGCTTGCCCAGGCAAAGGGGTTCAAAAAAGGCAGGGTATTTGAGAAACTTCGGTTAGCAGCGTTTTCACGACCAAAAATTTGTTGGTCCATAAAACTTCGGTAATTAGAAGCAGCGCTCATCGGTGTGGCGGCGGCCATTTGCATTAGAAGCTCTTGACGCGTATTTCGTTCGAGATTTTCCCGTTCAAATTCGTCAGGCAATTTCATTGCGATAAACGCTTTTTTAAAGTCTTCTTCCGTTGCATACGGATAGACCTTCACTTCTGCCAGCGTTTTTATGTCTTCTTTCATCAAAATGATGGCCGAATACGATTCCTCCATGTGGCGTTTTGGAACCACGTGGTATTGCTTTTGGTATCCCAAATAACTAAACACCACACTATCCCCTGGAAATACGGGCAAGGCAAAATATCCTGCTTCGTCCGCCAAGGTTCCTCGTCCTGCTTTTGGAATAAAAATATAGGCTTTCGCGAGCGTTTGAGTACCTTTCACTCCGACTACACGCCCCGTAAACATAATGCTTTTAACCTGCCCTTGAGCACGGCTCTCAGCCATATTCAGCAATGAAAGCAAGAAAATAACCCCAACGAGGAAGTAGCTGTATGTATGTTTTTGTAGCATAGTTTTTGGTCAAAAATGAACGCAAAGGTGTGTCCTTATAATGAGTAACGTTTTTAGCTATGAAAAAATTTTAACGAATGTCACAATAAACGGTGCCGAAAGCAGTAATCCGTCAAAACGGTCTAAAAAGCCTCCGTGTCCTGGAATCGTACTACCAGAATCTTTGATGGCAATGCTTCTTTTAAAAAGAGATTCGACTAAATCTCCTAATGTACCTGCCACCACAATCAGTGCTCCGATACAATACCAAGCCCATTCTTCATACGAGCGGAAGTAAATTCCAAGGATAAAAGCTACAATAGCTGCAAAAAAAGCCCCACCAACGGCCCCTTCCCATGATTTTTTGGGAGAAACACGTTCAAAAAGTTTTCTTTTCCCGAAATAAGTACCCGCAAAATAAGCACCCACGTCGGTTGCCCACAATAAAAACAAGCTTCCGAGTACGATTTCGTAATTATAGACTCCACCACGCATCGCCAAGACACTTAATAACGAGAAAGGAATGGCGACGTAAATAATCCCCAAAAACGTAAAAGCGATGTTTTGAAAGGGTTTTAGGTCTTTTTTCTTATATAATTTTATAAAGAAAATCATGGTAACCATCGGACTAATCAGGAAGTAATTTTGGAAATCAATGACTTCTTTTTCAACCAAAAATGTTAGGAGGTTGATAAAAACCCCGCATAACGTGCCATAATAGGTTAAGGGTTGATTTCCGTCAAGCCCTAGTAGTTTGTAAAACTCTAATTGGGTAAGAATACTGATGGCACAAAAAAGCAATAAAAACGTCCAATCACTGTACAAAATAGCGGATAAAATGATGGCTACCCCTACAATTGCGGCAATAATACGTTGTTGAAGATTAGATAGGTTATTCAAAGGAGATTTCATTCTCTACGATAGTTTTGGCAATGATAGCATCTTTCAAAGGAACATACAACTCGTACTTGCCAAAGTGGTAACTGCTATCC
This sequence comes from Runella sp. SP2, assembly GCF_003711225.1. Classification (NCBI taxonomy): domain Bacteria; kingdom Pseudomonadati; phylum Bacteroidota; class Cytophagia; order Cytophagales; family Spirosomataceae; genus Runella; species Runella sp. SP2. Next base: position 4,685,629 of record NZ_CP031030.1, read on the forward strand.
TGTTTATTAATAACAACTCCCGAAATAGATTGTTGCTCTAAATATTCCCGCACGATTTCGGCACGATGCTGGAAACTTGTCTCAAAGATTTTTTCCCAATTATCAACAGTCATTTGGTTTATTGTACATGTAAGCGCCTCCTTGCTGTGCAGATAGTGCTACAAACTCTACAACTGGGCAACTCTACGGTGAGAAATCATTTTTAAGTTTAAAAGCAAACCTGCCGTTAGTACTAATGATACTAATGCCCCTGTCCATGAAATAGTAGATTCAGGATTCTCAACATTCATTGAAATTAGCTGCTGGTTGGACAAGTAAACCATTAGCAGCGTAGCTGCATTATTGACGAAGTGAGCAAAAATGGGTGTCCATAGATTTCGGCTCCACGCATACATATAACCAAACATGGCTCCTAGGAGCATTCGGGGTATAAAGCCTAAGAACTGCAAATGGGTAGCACTAAATATCGCCGCTGTCAACCAAATGGAGATGTGCATGTCACCAATTTTATGAAATATTTTCCGCTGAATAATTCCCCTAAACAGCACTTCTTCGCCAATGGCTGGAATAATAGCCATCACCGTCATGGCTACTAATAGCTTGGTCAATGACTTAAATTCGGTCAAAAACTGGGTCATTGTGGCCAACTCTTGCTCTTTACGCCTCATCCAGCTTTCAACCCTAAATAGTCCCTGAGGTAAGTGTACACTGTTATTCCATTCAATAATTAGGCTATTCAATGGCATAAAAGCCAGCACGGCCAGACAAGCAACTCCTAGCAGTAAAAAAGAAGGTAACGGACGACGCACGAAGTCTTCAACCCGATGTTGTTCTGACCATCGCCAATAAATAACGCTAGGAATAAGAAACGTAAACGAATGGGATACCGCTTGTATCAACATCAAATACCACCATGAATGCGGGTAGGTCTCAGGCTTTTGAAGCATTTGAGCGATGTCTTCAAGCCCCAGCCCACCGTGCGTCATACTTAGGGCCATAATCGCCGCCATCGCAAGGAGATTACCTAGCGAAGAGCCCAACAAAACCAACCCAAAAAGCAGCATGACGTTACGCCAAGGGGGTCTTTGGGGGACACTATGAAAAATATCTGATTGTATTTCTTCCACGGACTAACTAAATAAACTTACACAAATATAACATTCCCTACCAAATTATGATACTTTGTCCCTCACTCAGGCAACGTTTGTGCGACGTTCTCTGCCTTCCTTAAAACGAAACGGGCCTTTGGTGATACCAAAAGCCCGTCGTAATCAATGTATTTGTATATTTACAGTGTCCGTTTTACTTCTTTCATTTCGAAGCTTTCTACAATATCCCCTACTTGAATATCATTAAGCCCCTTGATGCTAAGACCAAATTCAAACCCTGATTTCACTTCGTTTACATCGTCTTTGTAACGTTTAAGCTGCGAAATTTCACCTTCGTGAACCACAATAAAGTCACGGATAACGCGCACTTTATTATTACGCTTGATTTGCCCATCGGTTACATAACATCCTGCTACGGTACCTACTTTGCTAATCTTGAACACTTCGCGAATCTCAGCGTTACCCACAATGACTTCTTCCATTGTTGGCTCCAACATACCCAACATCGCGTCTTTTACTTCGTTGATAGCGTCGTAAATGACCGAATAGAGGCGGATTTCGATTTGTTCTTGTTCTGCAAGTTTCTTGGCATTGATAGAAGGTCGTACTTGGAAACCAACAATGATGGCATCCGACGCAATCGCCAAGTTGACATCCGACTCAGCGATTTGGCCCACCGCTTTGTTGACAATGTTCACTTGTACCTCTTCTGTCGAAAGTTTCAACAATGAATCCGACAAGGCTTCTACCGAACCGTCCACGTCACCTTTGATGATGATGTTCAATTCTTTGAAAGTTCCGATGGCCTTACGACGACCGATTTCTTCCAGCGTAATGTGCTTACGAGTACGGATTGTTTGCTCACGCATGATTTGTTCGCGCTTGTTGGCAATCTCCCGTGCTTCACGTTCTGATTCCATCGCATTGAACTTATCCCCCGCTTGAGGCGCACCGTTCAAACCAAGCAGCTGCACAGGAGTAGATGGGCCTGCGGTTTTTAGGCGAGTCCCCGACGCGTCAAACATTGCCTTTACACGTCCATGGTGGGAACCTGCCAAAATAGGATCTCCTACTTTCAGTGTTCCTGTTTGAACCAATACCGTTGCCAAATAGCCACGGCCTTTGTCCAGCGATGCTTCAATCACCGTACCAGAAGCACGGCGTTCTGGATTGGCTTTGAGTTCGAGCAAGTCGGCTTCCAACAATACTTTTTCGAGCAAATCAGGAATACCAACCCCTGATTTTGACGAGATTTCTTGTGTTTGGTACTTTCCACCCCACTCTTCCACCAAAATATTCATATTTGCCAATGCTTCGCGGATTTTTTCCGTATTAGCGCCTGGCTTGTCAATCTTACTAAAGGCAAATACAATCGGGCTTCCCGCGTTTTGTGCGTGGTTAATCGCTTCCCGCGTTTGAGGCATGATAGAATCGTCCGCAGCAATCACAATGATAACGACGTCGGTTACTTTCGCACCCCGCGCACGCATCGCCGTAAAGGCTTCGTGACCTGGTGTATCGAGGAATGTAATTCGACGACCACCATCTGTTTTTACGCTGTATGCCCCAATGTGCTGCGTGATTCCCCCTGCTTCGCCCGCTGCTACGCGAGTACGGCGAATGTAGTCAAGCAACGAGGTTTTACCGTGGTCAACGTGACCCATGATGGTAACGATAGGGGCGCGTTCTTCCAAATCAGCCTCATCGTCTTCAATTTCCTGTACATCGCCCTGAATTTCTTCTTCGGCAGAGATGAAGGAAACGTCATAACCAAACTCATCCGCAATCAAGGTAATGCTTTCAGCATCCAAACGCTGGTTGATTGAGACGAACATACCCATGCTCAAACAAACAGAAATAACCTCTTGCACCGACACATCCATCAAAGAAGAAAGCTCATTGGCCGAGACAAACTCTGTTACCTTGAGTACTTTTGCATCTTCTTGTTCTTGCATCAAGCGATCTTCTTCTGCTTCTGCACGAACACGGCGGCGTTCACGACGTTTATCAGCCCCAAAGTTTTTACCACGGGTAGTACCACTCAAACGAGCATTAGTTGCCTTGATTGAGTCTGATACTTCTTTGTCAGAAATTTCCTCCTTACGTTCGCGGCGGTTGTTATTTGCCGTGTTTCCGCCCTTTTTATTGTTATTATTACTGTTATTACTGGTATTATTACTGGTGTTGGTATTGTTAGTATTTGTATTCCCACCTTGTCCTTGACCCGAGTTTGGCCCTCTGCGGTTGTTGTTATTGTTGGAATTATTGTTGTTACCTCCACCTTGCGCATTTCCTCCAGAAGCTTGCTGCGGTCTGTTCTGACCGTCCCTTGCAGGTCGCTCTCCAGATCTTCCGCTGTTGCCACTATTGTTAGCGTTTGCGTTGTTGTTATTTCCAGCAGTATTATTACCGTTGTTATTATTATTGTTGTTACGGTTAGCAGGCGCATTTTCAACCACCTTTTCCCCTTTGCGTACACGCTTACGCTTGCGTTTTTTGTCCTTGTCCTTATCGCGATTTCCTCCCGCATCACCACTACGGCGATCAGTTGGAAGCTCAATTTTCCCTAAAATGGTCAAACCTTTTAGTGGATCAGCTTTCGCTTCGATAAGTACAGGTTGTGCCTCCACTTCGGGGGCGGTAGCCGGCTCTTCTTTGGCTGGCTGGGGAGGAGTTACTGGTGGCTGAGGTTTTTCAACTCGTGGAGCTGGTTTCTCAACCTCCTGTTTAGGTTGCGGTTGGCTTACTTCTACCTTCACTGGTGGCTCTTGAACTTTTGGTGGAGCAGGAGTTGGCTTCACCTCTTGCACTGGTTCTTCTTTTTTCTCCTCCACTTTAGGGGTTTCCACAGGTGGTTTTATCGGCTCTGGAGCAGGAGCTGGTTTTGTCTCCACTACTACAGGAGCAGGGGCTGGAGTTGGTACTGGCGCTGGTTTTTCTTCAACCACTGGTGGTTTCACAACTACTACTGGTTCTTCTACCTTAGGCGCCACAGGTGGTTCTGGTTTTTTCTCCTCAACAGGAGGAACTACCACCACAGGTTTTGGCTCTTCAACTGGCTTGGGAGCTGGCTGAGGAGGTGTAACCGATGATTTAGGCGCGTCTAAATCAATTTTACCTACTACTTTCAATCCAATTTGAGATGTCTCAGCACGTAAAATCTCTGGTTCTTTTGGCGACGTTGATTCAGAGGCTGATTCACTGGCAGGTTTGTTGTTACCTGCTGCTTGTGAGCTACGAAAATACAGCACGGGGCTATCTTCTCCCTTTGCTGGTGGCGTGGGTGCTACTTCTTCTTTTTTGGGTGTACTTCCCCCCAACAACGACTCAGCCTTGAATTCTTTCGCCAAAAACTCAAGTTGTTCTGCGTTTAGCTTTGTATTAGGATTGTTGTCCACCTTATACCCTTTTGCAGCCAAAATACTCGCAACCGCTGCGTGATTACGGTTGAGAATTCGGGCCGCTTGGCTAAGGCGCATACTTTTTTCTTCCGACATATTGGAAATTTTCGTACTAAAGTACGGGTTATTGTTTATTCGTTTTTCTGGAAAAACCCTGAAAATTAGTCCAAAGATACAGATTTATTTGTCAAGTCTTAGTATCTCTCGTACTAACAACGCCTAAAAACCGTTTGTAATGGACATTTTAAATCTAAAAGTCCTGAATTATTCAAACTCTCGGCGCAAAATTTCTAAGATTTCATCAACGGTTTCTTCTTCAAGATCGGTACGGCGAATCAATTCTTCTTTGCTGATGCTGATTACTTGTTTCGCAGTATCCAAACCTATCTTACGGAATTCTTCGATCATCCACTCGTCGATTTCGTCCGTAAATTCGTTCAAGTCAACGTCTTCTTCGTCTTCTTGACCTTCTACATCGCGGAATACGTCGATTTCCATGCTCACTAAGCGACCTGCCAACTTGATGTTTTGTCCCCCCTTACCAATTGCCAACGACACTTGGTCTGGTTTCAAATACACCGATACTCGTTTGGCTTCGCGGTCGATGACCATCGAGGTGATTTTTGCAGGGCTCAACGCACGCTGAATCAACAACTCTAAGTTTTCAGTGTAGTTGATGACGTCGATGTTTTCGTTGTTCAATTCACGTACAATCGTATGAATACGTGAACCTTTCATACCCACGCAAGCTCCTACGGGGTCGATGCGGTCGTCGTATGATTCCACTGCGACTTTGGCTCTTTCACCTGGTTCGCGAACAATCTTACGGATATGGATGAGGCCATCGTAAATTTCAGGGATTTCGTTTTCAAACAAACGCTCCAAGAACACTGGCGACGTACGCGACAAAGTAATGCGTGGCGTGCCGTTGTTCAACTCTACTTTGTGAATGACTACTTTTACAGGCTCTCCTTTGCGGTATTTGTCTTTGAAAATTTGCTCTTGTTTTGGCAATACGAGTTCGTTTCCTTCCGAATCCAAACAAATAAGCTCATTTTTCAAAATTTGATACACTTCCACGTTGAGCAAATCGCCCACCATGTCTTTGTATTTGTAGTACAACAATTCTTTCTCCAAGTCCTTGATTTTCTGAATCAAAGTTTGGCGAGCTGTTTGTACCATACGGCGGCCAAAGTCCTCCAATTTTACTTCTTCGGCTACTTCTTCACCTACTTCAAAGTCATCTTGGATTTTACGGGCTTCTGCCAATGGAATTTTATCTGGTTCCCAAATATCTTCTGAGTTATCATCCACGATTTCGCGGGTACGCCACATTTCGAGGTCCCCACTGTCAGGGTTGATGATTACGTCAAAATTGGTATCGGTTCCATATTTCTTACGAATCATTGTACGAAACACATCTTCCAATACTTTGATAATCGTAGGACGATCGATGTTTTTGGAACGCGCAAACTCCGCAAATGATTCTATCAATACTGCACTATCCATTTTCTTTCGAAAGAGTTAAGTGGCAAGCCACAGTTTATGATTATTCGTTAGTTTTTATTCGTTTTAAAATTTGATTTGTACTTCTGCCCTGGCAATATCACCATAGGCAAAAGTCAACTCCGCAGGGACTTGGTCTTTCTTCTTTTTCTTCAATTCTTCCTTGACGGTAAACCCTTCGTCCGAAACGGCGATTAATTCTCCTCTTTTTTCGATTCCATCTTTCAGAATCACTTTTAGCGTACGGCCAATGTTTTTCTGAAACTGACGAGGAAAAGCTAAGGGATAATCCACGCCTGGCGAGGAAATCTCAAGGGTATAAGCGTTCGGAATAAGCTCCTCCGCTTCAATCATATCATCTAGTTTGCGGCTTATTTCGGCACATTCGTCGATGCTAATTCCCGCGTCACTATCCATCAATATCGTCACTTTTTGTCGCACTTTTGAAGGAGAAACTTGTACCTCCACAATGAAGTATTTATCCTCTTCCAAAAGCGTTGACAGCAAAGCGATTATTCTTTCTTTTAGGTTCATTTTTTGCCAACAAAAAAGGGGAATTTCTTTCCCCTCTGTAATCAATCATCATGTAATTAGGGACAAAGGTAATTGATTTTTACTAATTTAGCAAGTGTGACTCTAACTTATGCTATGCCACAGCACTTTACGATTACCGAACACGGGTACATCCGAAGACTATCTACCGCCCTTCGTAAGGAGCAAACCGATACACTTTCGGCCATTTTTGTGTCTGATTCTACTTTTGAGCTTTTAAAACAGTTATCTTTTCGAGCCAATACCGACCCACTTTTGACTTACAGCGTTCAAAAAGGGGGAGAATTTATCCGTATAAAAAACTACGTGGGCGTGCTCCAACTGGCAGATAGAACACAGATTGAGATTTTACCCAAAATAGCCTTACACACTCAATTGCCTGAGATGCGTTTGGCGCTCTTGAGAATGCTACGCACAGTACCCGAGTTGCCCTTTCATCGACTTTCGCAAGCGCAATTGCAACAGGCACACTTACCCGTTTGGGAGATTTTTATCTCCGCGTTTATTGCCGAAATTGAACAATTGACCCGACAAGGGATTCAAAAATCGTACGAGACGGTGGAGGAACAAAGTCGTTTTTTGAAGGGAAAATGGCAGTATCATCGCCAAAATCACGCCCATCCTGAATTGTTGGCCATTGAACATGACCAATTTATAGCAGACATCTTACCTAATCGATTGCTCAAAACCTGCATTGAGTTTCTAGCCAAACGAAGCCAATATTTACCCAATCAGGCCAAATTACGAAAGTTGCGTTTCATTTGGGACGAAATACAGCCCTCTTCTACGCTGGCGGAAGACTTTCAAAAGGTTCAACACTTAGCTCGAAGTTTTGATCGCTACACTCAAGCTTTAAAATGGGCAAAAATTCTGTTGATGAACCAGTCGTGGAGCACCTTCGGAAAAAACACCAACGAGTCGCTTTTATTTCCTACTGAGCAACTGTTTGAACGATATGTAGCACAAGGTTTTAAACGCTATTGTCAAGGGTATGAAGTAGTTTATCAAGAAACGGCTCACCATTTAGTGCATCGCCACGACGGGAAACCTCAATTTAAACTACGTCCCGACTTGGTTTTGCGCTTTCAGGAACAAGTCATTGTTATCGACATCAAATGGAAACGCATTGCCCCCGATGCTCCCAATTACGGCATCGACCAAGCGGATTTGTACCAGCTCTACGCCTACGGCCAAAAATACCGCGCAACCGAGTTGTATTTGCTCTATCCTGCTCATGAGAGTTTTACGACTTCCCTACCCGCTTTCAGGTTTGAGGATGCGCTTCCACTTACCGTTCTCCCATTTGACATAACCCAGCCTTTATCGACGAGCATGGGAACGATTCGGGCCATTATAGCCCATCAAAAAAATACCCCGACAAGCTAGCTCATCGGGGTATCAGTGATTTGGCTATAAATTCAAGCGTTACGCATTCAAGGCGCGGTTGCCAGTGGCTGCTAAACACGCTTCTTTAAACGCTTCGGTATAAGTCGGGTGCGCGTGCGACATACGGCTAATGTCCTCCGCCGATGCACGGTATTCCATCGCTACTACGGCTTCCGCAATCATGTCGGCAGCACGTGGACCAATGATATGAGCGCCCAAAATTTCGTCCGTTTCTTTGTGAGCCAGTACCTTTACCGTACCATCGATGTCCATACTAGCGCGGGCACGTCCCAACGCTTTGAACGGAAACGAACCCGACTTGTAAGGCACACCTTTGGCTTTGAGTTCTTCTTCCGTGCTTCCGACACTTGCCACTTCTGGCCATGTATAAACAACGCCTGGAATCAACGAATAGTTGATGTGTGGTTTTTGGCCAACAATGGTTTCGGCTACAAATACGCCTTCTTCTTCGGCTTTGTGGGCGAGCATTGCTCCGCGAATCACGTCGCCGATGGCATAAATGTTAGGAACTTTGGTTTGAAGTGTATGCTCGTCCACTTCGATTTTTCCGCGGTTATCAGCGACCAAACCTGCATTTTCAATTGCTAAACCATCGGTATATGGGCGGCGTCCTACGCTCATCAAACAGTAGTCACCCGTAAATGTTACGATTTCACCTTTTGGATTTTCGGCCGTAACCACTACTTCGTCTCCTGTATTTTCAACTGACTTCACTTTGTGACTGAAGTAGAAGTCGGTACCGAGTTTTTTCAAGCTACGTTGAAGCTCTTTACCCATTGTTCCGTCCATGGTAGGAATCATAGCCGAAGCATACTCTACAAAGCTCACTTTTGCACCGATACGGGCATACACAGAGCCTAATTCAGCCCCGATTACCCCTGCTCCAATCACGATTAAGTGCTTTGGAACTTCTTTCATTTGAAGGGCTTCGGTAGAAGTAATAATGCGTTTTTTATCGATAGTTACCCCTGGCAAAGATGAAGGTTTTGAGCCTGTTGCAATAACGATATTTTTTGACGTTACCATCTCAATTTCACCCGAATCTTTGGTCACTTTTACCGTGTTTTTATCCACGAAAGAACCTTTTCCTTGGTAAACGTCGATTTTATTTTTCTTCATCAAAAACTCTACTCCTTTGCAAACTTGGCTGACAACCTCGCTTTTGCGGGCAATCATCTGTGCCAAATCCACCTGCAAGTTTTCGAGTTTGATGCCATGTTCAGCAAAGCTATGCGCCGCATTGTAGTAATGTTCTGACGAGTCAAGCAATGCTTTTGAAGGAATACAACCTACGTTAAGGCAAGTTCCTCCCAGCGTTTTATATTTTTCGATGATGGCCGTTTTCAAGCCTAATTGAGCACAACGAATGGCGCAGATATAGCCTCCTGGCCCTGAACCGATAACGATAACGTCGTATTGCATTGGTTAGTTATGAATTTATGTGCCGAAGCACGAGTTATTAGCTATTTTTAGTCTCACTTTTGCATAACCAGAACTCTCTATAAAACAGCAAAGACGCCTTGAAAAAGCGTCTTTGCATTGATTTTTATACTTCCAACAACAAACGTGTTGGATCTTCAAGGATTTGCTTCACACGTACCAAGAAGCTTACTGAGTCACGTCCGTCGATGGTTCGGTGGTCGTAGCTAAGTGCCACGTACATGATAGGACGTACTACGATTTCACCATTTACTACCACGGGGCGTTCTACGATGTTGTGCATACCCAAAATCGCCGATTGTGGTGCGTTGATAATTGGGGTCGAAAGCATCGACCCAAAGATACCACCGTTGGTAATGGTAAATGTACCACCTTGCATTTGGTCGATGGTCAATTTGTTGTCACGGGCCAAACCTGCCAAGCGAATGATTTCTTTTTCGATTTCGGCAAAGGTCATTTTTTCAGCATTGCGAACCACAGGCACCACCAAACCACGGTCAGTCGAAACGGCGATTGAAATGTCTGAGTAGTCGTTGTAAACCACTTCTTCCCCGTCGATGAACGAGTTTACGACAGGGAACTCCTGCAACGCAATCGCGCACGCTTTGGTAAAGAACGACATAAAGCCGAGGCCAACACCGTGTTTTTCTTTGAATTTATCTTTGTATTTGGCGCGTAACTCCATGATAGGCTTCATGTCCACCTCGTTGAAGGTCGTCAACATGGCCGTTTCATTTTTCACTGCTACCAAACGGCGAGCAATGGTTTTACGCAACGAAGTCATTTTTACGCGACGCTGTCCGCGTGGATCAGCAGCTTTTGGAGCGGCTGGTGCCACAGGGGCTGCTTTTGGAGCAGGGGCAGGCGTAGCTGCCGCTGGCGCTGCAACTTGCGCTTTTTCGGCGTCTTCTTTGGTAATACGTCCACCAACACCTGAGCCAGCTACCTCCGATGCACTAATGCCTTTTTCCGAAAGAATTTTGGCAGCGGCTGGCGATGGGTGACCCGAGGCATAACCACTTGCCGATGCCACTGGCGCAGCAGCTGGGGTTTCTACGGGAGCTGGGGCTGGAGCAGCGGATTGGCTAACCCCTCCGCCTACTTCGATGCGGCAGATGGTCGCACCAATAGGCAAGGTAGCACCTGCTTCGGCAACAATGCGGAGTGTTCCTGCCGCTTCAGCAGGAAGTTCAAAAGTTGCTTTGTCCGATTCCAATTCGCACAAAACCTCATCCAATTGTACTACATCGCCGTCTTTCTTATTCCAGTTGGCAATCGTCACTTCCGTCACCGATTCTCCTACCGTTGGCACTTTCATTTCTACCACTTTAGCAGCTACGGGCGCCGATGCTGCGGGAGCAGGGGCAGGTGCCGCCGCTACTGGAGCAGGTGTAGGAGCGGGGGCAGGTGCCGCCGCTGATGCTTCGATAATACAAATCAAACCACCAATCGGCAGAACATCTCCTTCTTGGGCTTTGATACGCAGTACGCCATCGGCTTCTGATACTACTTCAAACGACGCTTTATCAGAGTCTAAGCTGCATATTACTTCATCACGCTTGACGCTTTCCCCGTCTTTTTTCACCCAAGAACCAATCGTTACTTCGGTGATAGATTCCCCAACGGTTGGGACTTTTATTTCAATTTGTGACATCCTTCTTATATCCTTTACGTGCTGAAGCACAAGTTAATCGTTTATTGTTATTTTCCAGCAAAAGCTTGTTCGATGAGGTCGGCTTGCTCCACCGTATGAATTTTCATGTAACCCGTTGCAGGTGATGCACTTGCTTTGCGGGCAATCACACTTCCCAAACCAATTTCTGGGAATTCACGGAGAATAAACGACCAGTAACCCATGTTTTCTGGCTCTTCTTGCACCCATACAACTTCGGCTTTTTTGTACTGTGACAAGTACGCCTCTATTTGCTTTTTGGGGAATGGGTGCAATTGTTCAACCCGAATGATGGCCACGTCTTTGCGCTGGTCTTTTTGTTGTTTGTCATACAACTCCCAGTAAATTTTACCAGTACACAACAACACTTTTTTCACCTTTTTAGGATCCGCATACGTATCGCCGATGGTTTCTTGGAAACGACTTCCTTCTAAGAAATCGCTCATTGGCGAAACTGCCATTGGACTACGCAACATCGACTTAGGCGACATCAAAATACACGGCTTACGGAATGGCGTCGTTAGCTGACGACGCATCATGTGGAACAAGTTGGCAGGGGTTGTGATGTTACACACATACATATTATATTCTGCCGAAAGAATCAAGAAACGTTCTGGACGGGCGCTTGAGTGCTCAGGGCCTTGGCCTTCGTAGCCGTGTGGCAGAAGCATCACCAAGCCGTTCATGGCATTCCATTTTGATTCGGTAGCCGCAATAAACTGGTCAATCATGATTTGGGCACCGTTGGCAAAATCTCCAAACTGTGCTTCCCAAATCACCAATGCGTGGGGGTTTGCCATGGCATACCCGTATTCGTAACCCATTACTCCGTACTCTGAAAGCAATGAGTTATAGATTTCAAATTTACCTTGTCCTTCGCCAATGTAGGCCAAGCTGTTGTGCGTAGCGTTGGTTTCGCTTTCGTGCAATACCGCATGGCGGTGCGAGAAGGTACCACGCTGCACGTCCTGCCCTGTCATACGAACCGTTCTACCTTCGGCCAAAAGCGAACCGTAAGCCAGCAACTCACCCGCTGACCAGTTGAAAGGTTTTTCGCCCGCAAAAATCTGCTTGCGTTCTTCCAACACCTTTTCAATTTGTTTCAGCACCTTGAAATCGGCAGGAAGGCTCGAAAGGGCGTTACCCACTTTCTCAATCACTTCTTTAGAAATACCTGTTTCGGGCGACTGCTCAAAATCCTCTGGTACTGAGCGGCGCAATTCTGCCCAATCACGTTCAAGCTTTGGACGCTCGTAGGGAAGTTGTTTCTGTTTTACTTTTTGCAATAATTCTTGCAGTTCTCCTTCCAACTCAGCGCGCATTTGGTCGGCAATCTGCGCATCCAACTCACCGCGTTCCGTCAATTCTTTCAAGTACAAATCACGGCCGTTGAGTTGCTGTGAAATTTTAGCGTACATCGTCGGTTGCGTAAAACGCGGCTCATCCGATTCGTTGTGGCCGTATTTACGGTAACAAACCATATCGACAAACACATCACGGTTAAACTCCTGACGGAATTCAACGGCCACTTTCATCACAAACGCTACTGCTTCTGGGTCGTTACCATTGACGTGGAAAATAGGCGCATCCACAATTCTGGCGATATCCGAACAATAAATCGACGAGCGGTCGTCTTCGTGGTCGGTTGTAAAGCCAATCTGGTTGTTAATCACAAAATGTAACGTTCCTCCTGTGTAATAGGCAGGAAGATTCGACATTTGGGTTACTTCATATACGATACCTTGTCCAGCCACGGCGGCGTCACCGTGAATCAAGATAGGTAATACAGGATCATATTTATCTTGACCTGGAATGTGGTTGTAGTGCTCATCCGCACGGGCACGCACGTATCCAACTACTACTGGATTAACCGCCTCCAAGTGCGACGGGTTTGGCATCAGCTTGAGGCTTACGCGTTTACCTTCGGGCGTTTCGATTTGGCTCTCGTAACCCATGTGGTATTTTACGTCACCATCACTGAATTCGTCCAACACCACGTTTTCTTCAAATTCATTGAACACTTGCTCGTAAGGCTTGTGCATGATGTTGGTCAGTACGTTGAGGCGACCACGGTGCGCCATCCCTACTACTACCTCTTCCACGCCCAACTCAGCCCCACGGTTGATGGCCACGTCCAAAGCTGGGATAGCCGCTTCACCACCTTCGAGTGAAAAACGCTTCTTACCCAAAAATTTGGTATGTAGGAAGTTCTCGAACGTAACGGCGTCATTCAATTTTTCGAGAATTCTCTTCTTCTGTTCAATTGTTGGATTGAAATTAAGAAACTCATTTTCAATCTTTTTACGCAACCAGCTCTTCACTTTACGATCGCGGATGTATTGGTATTCAAAACCAATTTTACCCGTATAAACTTTTTGGAGAGCGGCGACAATTTCGCGGAGGGTAGCAGCACGGCCAAACACCTCAATACCCGCTTCAAAAACAGTATCTAAATCTGCTTCTGCGAGGTTAAAATCTGATAAATCGAGTTCTGGATAGCGATTTGTACGCGGCCCGAGTGGGTTGGTTTGCGAAGCCAAATGTCCCCGTTGACGATACCCTCTAATAAGGTGTACCACTTCCATTTCTTTACGGGTATGACTAGCCGAGACGGGCTTTTCGGTCGTAGCCGTTCCGTTTCCGTTTAGAGTAGGCTTTGAATCACCGTATTTGAGTGAAAATTCAAACCCTTCGAAGAAACGTTGCCAGCTTAAATCAACGGAGTCAGGTTGTTGTTGGTATTTTTGGTACAACTCTTCAATGTACGCAGCTTCTGAATTCGCTATATATGAGTATTTTTCCATTTAAAAACCACTTAGTTTCAGGGGCGCAAAGTTAGCTTTGAATTTGTAATTAATTGCAAAAATCGTATAGTTTTAGCAAAAATCTAATCTCTTTGAGGATTCGGTTGAAGGGTAAAAACAATTTCGTGGATTCCCTTTCCCACTCCTGCGATGTTATTGGTTTGGGCGTTAAAATCCTCTACTCGACGAGAACTATACGCATAACCAATCCGAATGTTCTTCGATATGTCGTATGCAAGCAAGAGTTGCCAGTAAGTTGTACTGCCAAATCGAACCGATAACCCGCCCGTAAAGCGGTCTTGTGCAGTAGCAATGGCGTTTAAATCAAGACGCATTTTTGACTTTTCGGGCTTGGTAAGAAGTAGAGATGGCTTGACGATGATTCCGTCGCTTACTTCTGATTTCATCCCTAGTTGGACAAAAATGGGGCGTTGGTAATTGATTAATCCGCTCGTGCTGTTGTACCCGTACTGCTGTTTGAGGATTTCGGGCATCGACACTCCTCCAAAAAACGTTTCATCTTCGTAATAAATTCCAACCCCTGCGCTTGGCAAGGCTTTATTGATGTTTCCGCCCGTATTGAGCACATCGCGCGCAGGCAAAACGTTGATTCCACCCAATGCCCCAATCGACAATTTTTGCTCTTCTGATATTTTGTGAATGTAGCTAATACTCCCAAACACGGCCGTATTGGCCGACACGCGGTCGTTTAGCCCTTGGAGTCCTAGGCCAATTTTTCCGTTCGCTACGGTTCCGTCCATGGCAAAAGATTGGGTAATGGGCAACCCTTGCACGCCCGCTACAAATTGACGACGCAATACAGCATTGAAATGGAAGGTTTCACGGATACCCGTTGCGGCAGGATTAATCGCCAGTGGATTTACCAAATACTGGGCATACTGCACTTCGCGCTGGGCTTGGACGTGGTAAGCGGTTAGCAGTAGGCAAGAAGCCGTTAGCAGAAAATTGGCCGTTTGTCGTAAATATCGTTTTTTCATCATTACACGAGTTGATTCATTCATCAACGCAAAAGAAAGCAGGAATCTTGCCAAACACAACAAAAAAAGCAGAAGTCCTCATGAGCTTCTGCTTTTTGATAGGTAGCGAGTGAATTTATTGCAAAATCTTCATATTTTCTATCAAAGGAGACAAACATATAGAATACTTCGTTGTAAGAAATTTTGCAGGTGACTAGGCAAAGGTAGAAACATAGTTCACATTGGACGGATAGTCGTGGAGATTATTATTTTAGCGAGTTGGCTCAAGTAAAACTCGTTCAATCGTCTTTAAAAAATCTTTTCCTTCATTGTATTTAGGTCTCGGTGGATTGGTATCCGCAAACTTTCCTTCTTTGTCGATGATAAAGTAACTTGGCAAACCCATGACACCGTATTGCTTTGCAACTGTGTCTTTAAAGCCATTTTTTAACCGTATGTGATGCCCCACTATCCCCCATTTAGCAATGGCTTTCTTCCAGTCACTCTCTTTGTCGTCCAAAGAAATGCTCAAAAACACTACTTTGTCAGGCGCACTCAAGGATTCTTTTATCTTTTTGACGTTTTTGGCCTCCGCAATGCAAGAACTACACCAACTCGCCCAAAAATCCAACACAATTACTTTGCCTTTATAGCTTTCTAACTTCGCCAATGCCTCAACTCCCAAATCAAATGCTTTTTGTCCTTCGGCCACTACTTTTGCTTTGATTTGCCTACCTTTCAAAAAAGGGATGTATGGACTATTTGGATAATCTTCAACGTATTGATCGTAAAGCTTTTGGTTCGTGGGATTCCAGCCTTCTGTTCTGAGTTTATCAAAAATTTGGTACGCAAACTGGTTTTCTGCCACCTTTGGATGGTATAAACTCCGCTGAAAATCCATCAAGCTCATCGTCGAACTTTTAAACATCACCTTCATGTCATTGTACAAAAAAGAGGATAACGCATCTAAATAGCCAACGTAATACAAAGATTTTGCCGTAGTATCACTTTGTAAAGGCATTGTTCGCGTAAACTTCTTCAGTTCATTCGGCAAATCATAGAATGGAATGGGAGGCTTGTTTTCGGGCAATAATGGCGTAAAACGGTAACTATTCACCTCTCCCTTGATGTCAGCATACCTGACCTTTGCAAACAGAGGCGACGTTATTTTCTCAAATTTGGCTAATAAATTTATCCTTCCCGCCTCAACAGAATCAATGTATTTAAACTGAAATTCAATAGGCTTACCAAAATTTTGCATAAACTTCTCGCCCCAAGAACCCCAATTGCGGGCATCTTCCACGTAATAATTATACTTGGCAGCATTTACTCCTTTAAACGACATTGTTTCCAAAATTTTTGTGGCATCAAAATACATGGTCACACTGTCCCCCTTTTCGATAAGCCAGTTTCTCAACACAACCGACGATTCATTACTGTGATAAAAGTGAATGTAAGCTAAGTCATCTAAAACCAGCTTCAACGTAAACTTATTCGCTTTGTCTAGCTTCGCTTCTATGATTTCACGCTCTCCCACTAAACCATGCCGAAGCAAAATAAAAGACATGGAAGAATCGAGCGGGTTTTTGATTTCTCCAGAAATAGTTACGTTCTGGGAGAAAACCTCTAGTGTAAAAACCAATAAATAGCTGTAAGACAAAAGGAGAATAGTCCAGGTCGTTTTGAGACGCATAAAAATTGAGAGGTTTATTTTTTGCGCAATATTTCTTCCACTTCTTTCAAAATTCTCGAATCACCTCTCTTGACGATTTTAAGATTTTTGTCCAGCAAAAAGTACGTTGGATAAAACGTGATATTCAACTGCTTCGCTAACGTTTTACGTCCCAGACGTAACTCCTCTATTTGCGTCCACCCAATGTCCTTTTTCTTGAGAAGCGCGCGAAGCTGCGCACTGGGCACTTCATTTTCTCCCGCAATCCCTATGATTTGAAGGCGTGACGCGTCAAAAGTCGTGTATAAGTTTTGTAACTCAGGTATCGCCTTGATGCACGGCCCGCACCAACTCCCCCAAAAATCCAGCAAAATGTAATCCGATTTTATTTCCGACAAGTTGACTTCTTTGTCCTCAATACTCCTCGTATTAAACGGCCGAATGCGAACCCCTTCGCCTACACTCTCTATTTTCTTGATTTCGTCCATAATCGCTTTGTGAAACGGATGGTTTCCCCAAGCAGCTGCGTACGCTTGCAGTTGCTCATTACATACACTTTTGGACCAAGCTCTCCATCGGCCTGCCAACAAATAAAAGTCTATAAAATTCCTGCGGGGCGTAAAAATGATGCTATCCAACTGTTTGTTTAACTCTCCAACAGCTTGGCTAGACTTTAACATGAATTTTTCTGCCCCTAATGTGTCCCCAGCCGCTAGTAATTTATTGTACTCAATTGTATTTGCTACCAATTTGTCGCGCACTGGCAATACCATATTTTTATCAAAATCATCCCATTCGGTTGTTAACGTGCTGCCTTTGACAGTAAACTTACTGGATTCATCAAAGATCAATTCCACGTCGCGCTCCCAAACAAAATCTTTGAAGGTTTCTATTACGTTATTTGCAACAATTCTGTAAAACGTCAAAGGTGCATTTTTGCGATTTAGCGTCGCTGTTCCTTTGGCAGCGATTGTGAGTGAGTCAAATGGTTGCATTGATTTGTATCCTCCCATTACTTCCACTTGAACCGTTATAGGCTTCTCTGTTGTGTTTTGAATGGTGAGGTTTTGTGCGACGGCAGTTAGGCTACTCACAGCCCCCAATATGCCTACTAGAAATGACCAAAGCTTCATCGTAACGTTTGTTTATGGATTTATAAACTAACTTTTGGTTTTAACGTACCCGAAGCTCATGCGTAAAAGGCTGATTTTCGAGCGTTAAGCCGTTGATGGTGACGTAATAGGTGACACCTCTGGGTAACAGAAAACGAACCAGCACTTCTCCTTCTTTCGACAACTCCGTGGTTGGCTGCCAATAAAACAGTTTTCCTTCGTTGACGGAGGCCGTAGGCGCAGCGGAGTGGCTCACCGCCCGCTTGGTCACGACATTGATAGCCCCATTTTTACCGCGCAACCCCAACAGTGGATTCGCGCGTTTGATGACTTCAATGCGTTCTACTTCGCTTACGGGAATGGCGCTGAGGCTTTGCAGGGTTCCGTACGGAATTCCATCCAACAAAAAAAGCGGTTCCTCTTCCCCCGACGATGTTGCCCGCAGGCTGTACCCTCCCCCTCGGATTCTCGCTCCTTTTCGGCTAAAACCGCCGTTGTCGGTTGTTTCAAAAATATCAACCCCAGGTACTTTGCTTTGCAACGCCGTGATGACGTTCCCCGAAATAATGTCTCGGAGGTCTTTACTTTCCACCACGTAGTCTATTTTTCCCAACAAAGTTTGGGTAGCGCGTTTGTTTTGTTTGACCTTCACTTTTACCTCTTCCAACGTAATGGCGTTGTTGGGAGCGACGGCCACCGACGAAGTATCAGTAATGGCCACGACTGGCAACGACGTATCGGCCGCGCTCGCTTGCAGGTCTTCAATAACCGCAATCGATACTTTTCCCTGCACGGGCGTTCCGTCCGTTTTTTTCACTTGGATGCGAAAAACCGTCGAATCTCCTTCAAACGAATGTTTGACCGATACCAGCGGTGCGGGGAGTGCCTCTAACGCACTCAAAATGGGGGCTTCGGCTTCCGTTTTGGGCAATAACAACTGCCAATTAGCGGATTCGGGCAGCGGCTCAGGGTCAAAGTCCAGCGGCAACAAATCGGCGACTCGCCCTTCGGCAATGTCGCCCGCCCATTCGCTGCTGTTAGCGTCAAAAAGCAAGCCCGAGGTTGTCACTTCGGCTTTGCCGCCTTTGATACGCAGCCACGACACGGGAAAAGGAGCATCTTGGTACGTCCCGATTCGCGCCACTTGGTTGACATTGAGCACTTCAATTTCATTCCGAATGTACAATTCCCTTGACATCGGAAACTTGCCCATTCGTACGGCCGCCGTATCGTTGAAAGGAAACAGACGCTTGCCCAACTGCGGGTTCAAATGCGTAAATGTGGTTTTTTCGTGGTAGGTAGGACTGACTTCATACACCACAAACCCTTCTTGCTTGAGTTTGTTTTGGGCCAGTGCTTTCAGGAAGTGCCGCTCCGAGCCTTCATACGCCCGTTGGCGGTTTTCGGCGACTTTCTTTTGTTGTTTGGGGTCTGTCAATTTTATTTCTTCAAACCGCGCCAAGCCCGCAAAGCTACTGCGTATAGGTGAAACCGTTGCCCGTTGAAGTTCAAAATAGATATTGTATCCCAACGCTTTGTTTTCGATGGCAATGGGCTGTTTGGCCGAAGCCGAAAACGTATTGCCGTCCCCATCAAAGTCAACGACCCAAGCGTTCAGAATTTTGGTATGACGAACATTTTCACCCGTCCCGACAAACGCCTTCTCAAATTTTTTGTACTGCTTGAGCCACGTTTGGTCGCGCGTACCTTTAACGGCTATTTCGGCGATGGTTTGTTGGGAAGGAACCAGCGAAATGGGAAACAAAAGCGTGTCTCGTTGGCTGTAAGTAATTTTCTGGCGAAAAGTAGTGTAACCCAACAGCGAAACCACGACTTCTACGCTACCACCGCGCAGGTGTTGAAAGACGTTTTTTAGGGTATATTTCCCCAGCGTATCGGTTTCGGTGGCTTTGGAGGTATTGCTAATAAACACAACCGCAAAAGGAACAGGCGCCGAGGTGTGGGCATCTATTACCTTACCGACCAACACCTGTGCTTGGACCGCCGTTTTGACGAAGATACCCAACAGTAAACCGACGATAAACTTTCTTGTCCCGAATTTGAGCATACGATTTGGGCGAATAGTGCCATTATTCCAAGAAAGTTAGTGAATTATGCAGTAACTAGCAACTGTTTTTTTATTCGGTTCAGACTCCCCTATTATTTCCACAACTTTCTTACTTCGTACAGCATTCGTTCGGCCACGCTCACATCGTCCGTCACTATCTCTGCCGTGGCATTCAAGCCATTTTTAAACGGGAGCATTTTGTGCGTAGAGGTCTGTAAACCTTTGGGCAAAACGACAAAGGCCAGAAAGGTACTGTCGGACGAAGGCACTGATGCAATGGTTTGAAGCTGACCCGCAACTACGCCAAATTGCTCAAACGGATAACTCTGAAATTTGATGATGACTCGTTGTCCTACTTTTACTTTCCCCCCATTTTGTTGAGGAATTTTCACTTCCCCCACGGCGTTATTTTGAGGGTTTCCTACGTAAAAAAGCACATCTTCGGCTTTTACTAGCTGCGTTTCTTGCCAAAGTGACGTAAAATAAACCTGTCCATTTTTAGGAGCAATCAGTAAGTAACGTACTTTCCAGGCCATCAGCGAAGCGCGTAACGTATGCAAGGCTTGGCTGCACTTTACTTTTTGGTCATTGGCTTGTTTTTCAAGCTCTGCCATTTCCTTTTGTTTTTGAAGTTGAGCCGTTCCATTGGTCGTTATGTTCATTTCTAACTGCTTCAACGGCATCTTTTTATTCAGGTAATTACGTTCTTCTCGGTTCATTTCCACGGCTGCAATCACCCGTTCTTGAAAAAGTTGTTGGTGCATTTTAAATTCTTTTTCCACCAATGCAAATTCTTCTCGCTGTATTTCTAATTGGGCTTTGAGGTGTTCGTGATTCTGCCGTAAATCTGCTAATTCTTGCCTTAAAAAGTCCTGTTTTTTAGCCAGATACCCATTGGCAAAAAGCGTAGAGGTTTCATTGAATTGCTGGATAAACGCTTGGTAATCGGCCTGTAGCTCGCCCAATTGTTCAAAGTCACTATTTCCCACCACCGACAGCAAGTCAAAGCGGTTTGTATTCACCCACTTTGCGATGGTTTCAAGTTGTTTTTCCAAAGCTGCTACCTGCTGCGGCGAAGCCGTACTTTCCACGTATCCCAATAATTGTCCCTCGCGTACTTGCTCATGCTCGCGAACGCTTAATTTGACTAACCGTCCGTTGGTTCGGGCTACTACGGGCGAGGGGGCATTGTCGGACGTAAGGCGAAATCGAGCGGTGACTATTTCAGGGTACTGAATGACCCACGCCAACACCATCACTCCCGCTAAAATCAATAAAAACAACGAATTTCCCCACTGTACTATCCAGGGAGGTTGATGACCTAACACTTCCTGCAAGTCTTCGTTACGAAGTTCTTCAAACAAAGCAGCTCCTTCGGGGCGGTCGGTGAATAAGTCGTTTTCTTCCTTTGTCATTATTTTGTCATTTCGTAGAAATCCAGTCCCTCCCTATCTGATGGCTCATAACTCCAACTGATTTTTCACCAATTGATAATAATCACCTTGCCTGCGTGTTAATTCGGCGTGAGTCCCTATTTCGGTGATTTCCCCTTTGTCCAGTACGACGATTTGGTCCGCATTTCTGACCGTACTTAGTCGATGCGCTACCACAACAACCGTTCGCCCTTTAAAGAACTCGCTCAGGTTTTCTACAATAATGGCTTCATTGTGCGCATCCAAAGCGTTGGTGGCTTCATCAAAGAAAATGTATTGCGGGTCTTTGTAAACGGCTCGGGCAATGAGTAACCGTTGTTTTTGCCCTTGGCTCACACCAGTTCCCTCGGCTCCGATTTTAGTATGAAAACCCAGCGGCAAAGAGTCTATAAATTCCAAAATATTAGCTACTTCGGCTGCATGATAGAGTTTTTGGCGGTCAATGATTTCTACACCCACGGCAATGTTACGAGCGATGGTGTCTGAGAATATAAATCCATCCTGCATCACTACACCGCATTGTTTACGCCAATGTTTGTGACTGATATTGTTTAATGCAACGCCTCCCACCCTGATTTGTCCTTTCGTAGGTTCATAAAACCGAAGCAATAATTTCAACAAGGTTGTTTTCCCGCTGCCGCTCATCCCTACAATGGCAGTGGTTTTTCCTTCGGGGATAATCAGGTTGATGTCTCGCAGTACAGGTTCATTCCCCGCTCCTCGGTAGGTGAATGACACATTACGAAAGAACAGCCCCCTAACCCCCAATGGGGGAATAACTGTTCCCCCATTGGGGGTTAGGGGGTCCTCTTCATCCTTCAATTCATAGATTTCGTTCAATCGCTCCAAACTGATTTTGGCATCTTGCCCCGACTGTACGAGGCCGATAAGTTGTTGAAGCGGTGCGTTGACTTGGCCAATTATGTATTGGACAGCCAACATTCCCCCCAATGTAAGCTGACCGTTGATAACCGCTTGTGCCGACAAAAACGTGATAAAAATACTTTTGCCTTCATTGATAAGCAGTGCACCTGCTTGCTGCCACTGCGAAACCGCCAACCCTTTCATCCCGAGTTTGAACGACTGCGTTTGTAACTGTTCCCATTGCCAACGCATGGGTGTCTCCGCACCTGCCAAGCGGATTTCGTGCATTCCTTGAATCAGCTGTACCAATGTACTATTACTTTGAGCCGATACCCCAAAACGCTGATAATCCAATTTTCGACGAACCTTCAAAAACAACACTACCCAGCCTGCGTATAGCAATGCAGCGAACATCAAAACCCCAAAAATGGTGAGATTATAAAAGGCCAATACCGACCCAAACACCAATAAATTGAACAGAGAAAAGAGCGTATTGAGGGCTTGACCTGTTAAAAACTGCTCAATGCGCTGATGATCGCCGATGCGCTGCATGATGTCGCCAAACTGCTTGGTATCGAAGAAAGACAGCGGCAAACGGGTGAGTTTGATGAGAAAATCGGAGAGCAGCGACAGATTGAGCCGCGTGCTGAGGTGCATCAGCAACCAAGAACGTATAAACTCTACCGTTGTACGCCCCACGGTTAAGGCCAACTGCGCCAACAAAACCAACAGTACAAAGGAAGGATTACGCGTTTGTACGCCTACATCCACCACCGACTGCGTGAGAAAAGGAAAAATAAGCTGTAACAAGCTCGCCACCAACAGCCCTATAGCTAATTGCCCAATTAAACGACGATGCTCAAGAAGATAATCCCAAATACGGCCAGCCCCCAAAGCAGCCCCTCGCGGCGTACCGTCCTTACCCCCAATGGGGGAATTATTTTTCCCTTTATCCTCACTATATTCCATTCCCCCATTGGGGGCAAGGGGGCTTGGCTCTAACAACAACGCCACGCCCATCTTTTGGCCATTGACAATGGTGGTAGCCCAGTGTTTTTCAAACTCTTCGCGGGTGTAGGTGATGAGGCCACGGGCAGGGTCAGCGACTTGAACCCCACCACCCGACCTCCTCCCCAGTAGGGAGGAGGAGAAAAAAGCCCTCCCAACAGGGGAGGGTTGGGGTGGGGTTATTACCACAAAATGATTCTGAGACCAGTGTACAATGCACGGAAGAGGGGCTTCTTGGAGGAGTTTATCTAACGAGACTTTGACAGCGATGGTGCGAAAACCGATACTCTCCGCCGCCTCCGCAATACCGAGTAGATTGACCCCATCTTTGCCGATTTGCGTAAGTTCCCGTAACTCCTGCGCCGAATAGCTTCGCCCGTAGTACTTAGCTACCATGCGCAAGCAGGTAGGGCCGCAATCCATGGCGTCGTGTTGGCGGTAGAGGGGAAATTTTCTGGACATAGAACACCTATTTATCGAGGATACTTATGGCATTATTGTGCCTCAAATCGCGACTCAATACCACGTATTAATTGCGTTGATGAAATACCCTGAGTATAAGGTAGGTATTTCAGAATTCCTCTTTCTATCGCAATTTTATAATGAAAAAGTGTTTGATCATCGTTAAAATCATCTCCATGAACCACCAAATCTATTTGATATTCATCTATCATTTCACGAGTAACCATCCCTACTCCTTCAATGACCCTCTCCACATATCTACATGCCCTTACTACCTCATACCTAGTTTGTTGAGGAATGTATGGTCTTCTTTTGTAGGATGCGACGAAGTCATCATCATGAATACCTACAATTACTTTTCCATAAGAGGCTGCTCTTTTTAATAAATTAATATGGCCTTCATGAAACAAATCGAAGGCGCCATCTACATATATAAATCCCATGGTATATAAAGAGTTTTTAGTAAAAAATGAACTTAGTGTTTGGCTTATCAATTAAATATATTTCACAAATTTACCATTTGCATCCACCTTTATGCCCACTTTTAGAGGCTTGAAACTAGGCCGTTCCAATCGGTGCGACCAAGGGAATACTTGGATTTCTTTTCGCCAATTTTTATAATGCCTGTCCAAACATAGAAGTGAATTGTGAGGGATACCAAACTTGGCTCCTTCAAAAACCACTTCTTTTGTTGGATAGTAATCAGGAACTGGGTGTCGTACTTCTCCAGAAAAATTTATCCACTTTTCGTTATCAATTGTATAAAGCCATATATCTACAAAGGGAAATGTATGCAAATGCCCTCCTATAGGTTCCCCCTGCTTTGTCCAAAATTTAAGGTACTTTATACCCGTGTTAGCATAGAAAAATTCATCAAATAATAGGGAACCTTCTTGCTCTACAGCCTTAAGAAAGTTAGGAACGTCAGCACTATGAATAGCTAAATCAGCATCATCGTCCCAAGGCATTATCCCATTATGTCTGATATATCCCAGAAGGCTTCCATAACTTAACTCTAATTTAATATTGGCTTGTAATCCAACAGTAGAAAGGGTTAATAATATTTTTTGTACTCTATTTTTAGTAATTTCTGTCCATGAATTACAAGAATCAACTTCTTGAATCAATCTTTTTCTATTAGCATCGTAAATACTCTCTTTTACTAATTGATTGGATTTAGATAAAAATTTACTAAAAAATGTCAAAATTGTATATTTGCACATCGATATTTTAAGAATTTATGGTTATCTATCGTACTTTGTGAAATCACACAGAAACAGCTAAAACTCTCAATCTAATGCTTTTAAAATTAGGCATATTAAAAGCAAGATCCCCAACACTACGCATAAGTTATTAAGTCTCGCCATGATATCAACAGAAAAATTATTGAGTACATAGTTAACTACATATTGTTTTGTTTTAGCGAACACTTTGAAAGCTATCAAAGGCTATAATACTCATTTCTAATAAGTCTTGAGTTCGCTTCTCAGTGGCTAAAAATGTTTGCATCACACACAAGTTATTATTCAATATATGATGAAAATTTTTCTATCCTAATAGATTTCGATTCCATTATCACTCCAAATAAGTGAGTATGTTTGAAGGCTAAAGCCAATTCATTTAACCCTGAATCAGAAAACGTATGATACTTTTTATAAATTATCAATTTTAGTTTTTAAAGTGAGTATTTTCTTAGGATTATATAGGCACCCCAATAATCATAAGTTACATTGGCAATTTGGGCAAAAATTCAACTAATATCTTTTACTATTAAGAAGCAAATCCACAATGATACCTCTGTCTAAGTCGGTCAAGATGAGTAAAAAGTCTTTTTTACCCTTGCGATGACTGTGTTCATCTATGCCTAAGAGTCGAGGTTGGGCATATCGTGCAGGCAAATCAATGTTTTTTTGCATTGTGTCAACACTGCGCGTTTTACCGTCTTGGGGCTTACATCCACGATAGCAGCTACTTTTGTATAACTTTGTTTGCGTGCCAAACAAAACATATAGTTGCTCTAATGATTAGTAAATTCTTTGTCCAAATCAGCGCAATGTAAACTTTCACTATAGTAACGATGACAATTAACACAATAAAACTGTCTCATTTTTACCAATAAATGTACGTGGCGAACACCCATATTAAACTCTGTAAGAGTACGTTCATAATATTGATATGAGTAGAATCTTGACCACAAACAGGGTAGGGTGAACTAGAAGTATTCACTTCACGAGATACAGGGATTAATTTATCCCCAATAGTTACATCAGTTATTGTGACTGATGACAAATTGAGTAATTGCTCCTACATTTCAACTTTGTCCATCTACAACTTTACCGTTTTTATCCTACTATCACAAAAAACTGTCAGGTAACCTTTTTTCTTTTATCCCCCATCAGAGTTTATTAGGAGTCCTAGTTCTAACAACAACACGCCTATTTTTTAACCATTGACAATGGCATTAACCCATTGTTTTTCAAACTCGTCACAAGTATATACCATGAGGGTCAGCGACAGAAAGTCTTACCTTGAGAGACTCCGACCACAATGTTTTTTTTACGAAATAAGCCCCCGTCTAGACGAGTGGTACGCCAATGCGACGCAGCGCGGGCAATGAGACTGTATTATAAAATGATTCTGAGACCAGAGTACAATGCACGGAAGAGAAGCTTCTTGAAGAAGTTTATCCAACGAAACTTTAACAGCTATATTGCAAAAGTCAATACTTTTGGCCGCCTCCGAAATTCCTAACAAATTGACTCCATATTTTACCGATTTGGGTACGTTCCCGTAACTCTGCGCCGAGTAGTGCTGCCCGTAATATTTGACGACCACCCGTAAGCAAGTATGGCCACAATCCATGGCATCATGTTGACGATACAGGGAGCTTCATTGGGAAGTCATTTATTAGATAATTTTTTAATTAACGTACTTTCAATTCATTATTTTTTCTATCTCCTTTAGTTGCTGCTCGCCACACCCACGAGAAAGAATTTTACCAGATTTATCTAATAGTATAAACGTAGGGAAACACCCCACACTCAGCTTCTCTACTAATTTTTCTGGATTCTTTTCATCATTTTTTTCAAATTTATGAACCCAATTCATTTCTTTTTCTTCAATAAATTTCTTGACTTTTTCAATATCTTTATCATGTGCTATACTGATTAATTCAATTTTGTCTTTGTATTTTTGGTAAAACGTTTTAAGTTTTGGTAGTCCAATTATACAAGGGCCGCACCAGGTCCCCCAAAAGTCTAACAATGTGTATTTATTTTTTCGTTTATTAATATCATACAATTGAATATTTATATCGTAAAATGGAGGTAAAATAATTTGATAACCCGTTCTATATCCTACTTCTACCGTTGAATCACTCCAAATACGCAATTTTAATGTATCTCCAAATTCAGAAGCTGAAATTATTTTTATTTTTGTATTCTTTTCAAAAACAAATGAATCCCCAATCTTAGGCACTGGCTGAATAGAAATATTCTTATAGTCAGAAGAATCGCTAAAAATTACATTTTCATTGGAATAATCACCTCCTTTAAAAAAAGTAAAAGGCAAAGTAACAGTATAATATTTTTCTCCTATATTTATTTTAGAAGTTTTTCTGTCGACAATAGTAAAAAAAACTGTAAGTAGCTCTTTTATTGAATCTCTAATTTGGTAAGATTTATCAAATGGCCTAATTTTTATATTTGATTCTCTGTTGAAAATATTTTTACCATGATAGTATTCATACTTCGCTTTAAATGTCTTTAATGTATCCCAGTTTAATATTTCTTTTTTTTTATTAATGTCAAAAATTTGAAGTTCATCATCTGCAAAATCTAAATTATTATTACAATCACAAACAACAAATTTTTCCTTTCCTTTTATGCCAGAAAATATATAAATACTTTGATTTACATATTTATCTGTCAATTTACTTTCGTCTATTTTATATACTTTTTTTAAAGCAATATAAGTAGAAGAATCTATGTCTTTATTTATAATACGAGAATATAAACTCTGCTTTAATTGCATATCAATAACAGACACTGCAAACGTATCCAAGTCATTTAATATCCCCTTGAATTTTTTAAAAATATCTCTATTCGTTATTAGCCGAGCAGGAGAAGTAAACTTATTCCGATACAAATCACTTTTTGTAACCATTGCAAGAGTAACAGTATCTGCTTTTTGAGCAAAAATTTTTGTGCTTAAAATTAAAAGCAAAGTAATTATAAATATTTTTTTCATTTTTGGTTTACAATTTTTAACTAAGAAATTATTTCAAATTTATTTTTTCAAAATACTATAAATCAATAATTTACAATCAAATAATAACTTGATTTATAAATATTGATTATCTTTGTTTTAGTAATATTAGCAGCTTGGAATCATAATAGAGCCTAGTTTTTATAGGAGATATACCATTTAATGCATATCTCCTATTCTATTTACGCATCACAACCTTTCTCATAGAGTCCACTGTCTCCACACCCACACCCGATATTATCATCAGCAAAACACCGTACACCCGATTCACATGAGCAGTCAACTTGTAGTCCAGTAGAACTAAGAGGACACGATGCAAAACATGTATTTGCTGCACCATATCCACCTTTTATACTTTTCATCTGCATTTTATTCAATTCATTTTCAACAAATTGAATAAGGATTTGTTTTAGATTTTTCATAATTTTATTATGTTGGTATGCAAAATTTTGTTTCTGTATCTGATTGACATCCACCTCCCAGATCTTCAAAGGTATAACAGCTTGTTCCACTACAACTTACAGATGGTAAAAGGCCACAATCATTTGTACAACCTGCAGCTTCATACCCTCCTTTAATACCCTTCATTTGTATTTTCGACAGAATACCGTCAGCTAGACTAATTAGTATTTTTTTCATTTTGATTTGTCCTACGGAAACGCCGCATCGTTTTGAAAATTAAACAATTATTTTGTTTACTTGGCCAAGTCACTTTCAGTATCAATAAGCTATACGTACATAACGATTAAAACCACCTAAGTTATACTTTCAGCTAAATAGACAATCCATTTTCCTTCGAGTTGTTACTGATAATTCAAACTCTTCCGATGGATTTCAATCACAAATGGTTATTGTACTTGGTATAGTTTGATTTCGTAATGATTCTACTATTTTATCTATATTTTTTGTACTCTTCCAATTAAAAAGTACAATTTTAATGTCGTTTTTCTCATTTTTCTATTTTGACAACTAAATTACAACTTACTTATCCCTATTTATTTGTCACAGCATCACTTATAAAATAAGCCTTTATTTGTGAAATTTTGGTACGATAAGCAGAATTGTTGAGAAGATTTTCAATTTTAGCTTTGAGTACTTGAGGAGTTTCATTCCTTAGATTGCCCTTGAGTCCCAAGCCATGATAGACTACCCGTGCCGCATTGCCAGGCTGGTCTATTTTTAGATTGAGTGGATAAACCAACATTGGAACTTCGGCAAGAACACACTCTTTAATACTGTTAAGTCCACCATGCGTTATCATCAAATCACAATGGGGCAATAGCTCCTTTTGAGGTACCCATTCATAAACGCGTAAAGTAGAGTTACTGGCTTTTAATTTTTGTCCCAACGTACCTGCCGATATGATTAAAAATACATCAGGAAGATTTTTGTGCACCTCTATTACTTTCCTTAAAAAAACAATTGCGGCCTGAAAATCAATGGTTTCAAGCGTACCCAACGAGCAAAATACAATACGGTAATTTTGTTTGATGGCTTTTAATTCTTCCCAAAAGGGCCATGTACTTCTCTTATTTTCACCAATATTATACCATATATGTCGCTCTCGAGGCAATAGTTTTTTCCACGAATATTCTAATACATTTGGGCAAAGAATCTGCGTTGAGACTTCGTTCATACCCAAATAGGAAATATTGGCATAGTTGAATAACTTTTTAGGGTCAAGCTTATTTTGACGGGCGATACGTTCCAAAAAATACGCATCATCCTTACCCAAATAAGCAACTTTAGTAAATAGCCCTTTTGTTCTCTTCGCTGCTTGATATCTCCACCAAAGTAGATTTGCCCAACAACGATATAATAAAGAATCCTTAAAAACAGTGTCACAAGTCATGGGCGGAATACCATCGTATTGGCGTACCGAAAGCTTTGTTTGTACCAACTCAACAGAAATACCAAAGCGTTTCAAGAATACATAATAATAACCCAAGTGTGATTCAATATAAATACAATGAGGCCGTTGTTGTTTAACAATATCCTCAATTGCATGTACTTCTTCCAAGAATGAACGATAGCGTTTTTTAACAAAAAGAGGATTTAGCCAACTACTCAACAGCACTGCTAACCACACTTTGAGGCTTTTAATATAACTTTCTTTTACATACCTCAAAGGTAGTGTTTCGTAACCCAAACCTTGAGCATAAACTTGTAGGTTGGGGGTAACCGTAACTAGAGTACGATAGCCCTCTTGCTCCAAATACTGCCTCAGTCCATTACAGGCATTGTAATGGCTCGAATAAGGTAGGATTATAAAAAGAGCCGTTTTCATTTTTGTTCGTTTTTTGTTAAACGATTCATTTATGTTGATTCGGCCAAATCCGTAGTAAAGTATTGCATAAGATGTGACGCTCCTGTAAGTCCATATAATTCAGGGAGTCTTTTCCCATTCATAAAGAACGTCGGTGTTCCTTCAATATTAGCCACTTTTGCCCACTTGCAGTGAGCTTCTATTATACTGTCGGGCACAATAGACACATCGGCAAGATACTGTGCCGCCCATGCGTCGTAGCTTTTTGTAGTTTGGGCGTACCAAGCCGTCATAGCAGCCCCCAAACCCTGCGAGGATACGCCTCCAATGGGTGTTTCAATACCATTTATAGCTCCTATTTCGGCAATAAATAGGCTTGTCATATGTTTAGCTACTTTTGTCTTACGGCCATCGGGGTCGTGACATACAGCAAAGATAATTTGGGCTTTGAGGTTTGGATTTTCGGCCAATACCTCCTCCAATTGTGCATGAGCATTGGCACACGGTCCACAATAAGGGTTGGTCACCATCGTAATGGTATGCTCCGCTGCGGGGTTTCCCAAAACAATCGGCTGTAAATCGGCAGGTATGGGTGGCATTTGTTTTTGCTGCTTGAGCAATGCTTCAAACAACACAGGGTTGTTTTTAAACTTCCGTAATTCTCGCTGCCATCCGTCAGCTTGTTTTGATTTCAACAGCAATGGTTTGATAATAGGCCAGAGGAGGATAGGAAGCAGAAAAGAAATCCACAGTCGATAGTCCATAGTCGGCAGTAGCTGTAGGGTGTTTTCTTCCATCATCTCCCAACTTCCAACGGCTACTTCAGCCCAAATCATCACCTGCACCGCCACACACAACGGACACCACTGCTTGGCCACTCGCCACTGGTACCAGATAGACCAAAAAGTGTAAGGTAAAGCCAAGAATGACAAAATGTCGAGGGTAGATTGCAAAATGTCGAATTGGGTTTCTTTATGCCCCATTACTAACGTTATCCATCCTCCCATAAAGTAAAAAAAGCCTATTTCGCTCCAACCTAACCATGAGGTAATTTTGGCAGCAGGGGAAGTCAGAATATGGTTACAGTCGGTTTTTTGGTTGATTCGACAAAGAGAATCGGTAAAGTCGTTGGTTTTTCCGTACTGTACTGATAAGAGCAAGGCAGTCAATATCACCCCAGTGGCTTTCAAGCCCAATAATACCCCTGTAGATACATCAGGACTTTGGAACATTCCTAACGCTGTCAGCATTATAAAACCTACCAACACTAATGGCCAGCGGAGGCTTTCGAGTTGTTCTTTTTGGCGTTTTTTGGCATAATCGTTTTCACCTGAGGCTTCGTTGGGCTCGGCAATGAACACCACACCCGACCATTTTTTGAGAAACTCTTCGCGGGATTCAGTAAAGCGTTTGCCTTTTTCGTTACGGTAGATGAAGACATCAGCAGTAGCAGATTCTATTAGCACAAATGTGCCTCCATTGGTACGCAGGTGCGCTATATAAGGTACCTGCAACAATGCCAACTGTTCGGCATCAATGCGCAGGGCGGCATTTTCAATGTGATAACGATCGAGGGTATCGCCCAAACTCAACAAACTGGGATAATCGGGATGCTGTTCGAGCGCAGCACGCAAGCTAGTAAGTGTAAGGTTTGGGTGTAGGTTACGTAGATACCCCCAAGCTACTCCAAGTAAGTTTTCTCGATCGGTAAAAGAGTTTAGTCGTAGAGCCATCATAACGGAAATGATTTGATAGTACAAACATAACTAACCATCTCATACCTTCTTATCAGGATTTTTGATAAAATTATCAGTTATTCTGATAAAATAAAACTATTCTACCTTGGTAAAATTATATTTATAGCCATTTTGACGTATCTTTTCTTCACTTTGTATCGTTTTTTTTACCGTTTGATAAGTTTTTCAACTAAATATCTTATTTACGTTTTTTTTTAGTTTTATTTGTAATTACAACACTCTACCCTGCAAAAGTAAAATAATAGAACCCACTTATCTATCATAAGATAGCTGAGGAAGTATGGCTTTGGCAAAATCATTAGACCACATCTAATTTTTATACGGTATGAGCATTGGTGAAAAACTACGAAAACGACGTTATGATCTCGGAAAAACGCAAGAATGGGTTGCTTTTGAGTTGGGTAGTGCCATGAAAGTAAAAGTAAGCCAGCCAACCATCAACAATTGGGAAAACAACAAATCTCACCCCTCACTCTTTCAATTACAGGCATTGGCCACAACGCTTCGCACTAGCGTATCCTACTTCATTTCAGAAACAGAAACAGAAACAGAAAAATGGCGTAAGTTAGCTGAAGAATACGCCGAACGCTGCCGAATGCTTGAAAAAATGAATGTGATGTTACTAAAAGAAATTGAGCAGCTGCGCGGTGAATAATACCATCCACTAAAAAAAAGCAGAGGCTCTCTCGAACCTCTGCTTTTCTAATAACTCACCTTCAAAACATCTATTTCTATAAACTCAGGATTTTGATTTCAGTACGGCGGTTTTGTTGGTGCTCTTCTTCGGTACAACCAATGCCGTCTTTGCACTTGTTGACGAGTTTGCTTTCACCGTAACCCGCCGCAATAATCCGCTTTGAATTAACGCCTTGTTTTACAATGTAAGCCACCGCCGATTTTGCCCGCTGCGTTGAGAGCGTTTTGTTGTATTTGGCCGAGGCACGGCTGTCGGTATGTGACCCAAACTCAATCTTCATTTTCGGGTATTTTTTCATTAGGTCAACCAACTTATTAAGCTCTACCGTTGCGTCTGAACGAATATCCCATTTGTTGAGGTCATAGTAGATGTTATCAATTTTGATGACATCACCTTTTTCAAACATCGTAATGTTGGCCTCGGTCGTTTCGCCACCTTTGACTTTGCTACCCATCGTACCCAAGTTATCTTTCATAGCTTCAATCGAGTAATCACAACCAATAGGCACCTCAAATTTATAGCTTCCGTTTTCGTCCGTCACCGACTCTTGGGTCGAGCCGTCACATTCGTTGTGGAGCAATACTTTTACGCCAGGAATCGGTTTACGTTCTTTTTGCGTCGTTACCAACCCACGCAACGTAAAGGTCTTAGGCCCCGTATTTTTAGGCTTTGCTTTGTCGAGCGGGATTTCCAATTTTACCAGCTCCGAAATATCCAAGTCTTTGGTGGTAAAATTGCGGGTATTGTTCAAATAGCCTTCACTCGACGCTTTAAACACAAAATCAATGTCGCTATCCAAGCACAAACGAAGGTTTCCTTCGCTGTCGGTTGTCATGGTTTTTGACTCTGGCGCGCTTTCGTCTTTGCTAATGACTTCTACGTCCACGTTGGCCAAGGCGTTCTTGGTTTCGGCGTCAAATACGTTTACAATAATATCTTGACAAGGGTCTAGCGGCCCCGAACGCTCAAAACGATACAAATCGTCGTCGGCACCACCGTTGCGGCGGTTACTGCTGAAAAAGCCACTCTTACGCTCACCGTCAGTAATAAGTCCAAAATCGTCTTTGGTTGAGTTGATAGGCTCACCAAGGTTTTTTGGTTTTTTGGCCATTACGCCTTCGATAAGTTTGGCATAAAACATGTCCAGTCCACCAAGTCCTGCATGACCATCTGAGGAGAAATACAAGTTTCCTTGCTCATCGGCAAACGGGAACATTTCGTTGCCTTTGGTGTTTACGGCTGGGCCTAGATTGACGGGCACCGACCAATTGTTATTTTCGTACTTGCTGACGTAAATATCGGTTCCACCAAAACCACCTGGCATATCTGATACAAAATACAACAGCTTATCGTCCTTCGACAAAGCAGGATGCCCTACCGAATATTCGTCGCTGTTGAAGGGCAGTTCTTTGATTTTTCCCCAGTCGCTGCCTGTTTTATCGGCGATGTACAGTTTCAATTTATTCACACCATCTTTACTCGTTTTGTACTTGCCATCCAAGTAATTATTCCGAGTAAAGAGCATTTTGCTTCCATCTTTAAAGAAAGCCACGGGACCTTCGTGGTATTTTGAGTTGATGGCTTTCCCCATGTTTTGCGATTCAATTTTTGCATTTTGGAGGGGATCAGGTTTTCCATTACTCGTTACTTTGAAATTCCCTGGTGTATTCGAGTCGTTGGCTGTTCTTTCGGTATATTCATCCGCACCAAGCAAATACACGCCTTTTCCTTTGGCAGCTCTTGCGGTCGTTTCCGAACCACCCACACGGCTTGTTTTAGCGGAGTTGACCACCGACAAATCAGGAATTTCGTACAAATCCAAAAACGCGGTTTGGTTCCAACCGTACGTTCGTTTGATGTTTACACCTTCATTTCTTGAAGACACAAACACCAAGCCTTTTTTATAATAGGTAGGGCTAAATTCTGCTCTATTGGTATTTATATTATCGAGAGACTCAATCTTATAACTTGTTTTATTCTTTTTAAGCTTATTTACGTCGCCGTAAAGCTTCGTAAATTCTTTGCCACGGTTGTCGTCTTGTTGTGCTTGGCTGTAGCGCTCATACATGTCTTTTGCCTCATCATATTTGCCATTGCTTGCCAATGCCTGGGCGTAGTACAAATAGCTACTTGCTTGACTTTTAGGAATACTTTTTGTTTCTCCAAACAAAAGTCGATACACACGTTCGGCGTTTTGGGTATCTCTAATTTGGTGATAGCTATGCCCTAGTTTGACGAGTGTATTTACTTTGGTAGAGTCTTTTAGGTTGTCTTTTAATGACTGCTCATAAAGCTCGATAGCCTTTGAATAGGCCATCATTTCGTATTGGCGATTTGCGTGACTCAACGTCGTCTGGGCCTTCACTTCAACACATGCAAGCGCAACTACCAATAGAGTCGATAAGATAGACGTCTTCATAATTCCAAAATTTGGGTAAAGAAAAAGGTATATTCCCCTGTTGGCGTTGCAATACCCCTTCATGAAGAATATACCCTTAACTAGATTCTAACTAATAAACCCTTAGAAATAACGTGGAGTAAGAATCTTACTCTTGCTGAATCCGAATTCGTAACGCAGCATGATTTCGTGGGTTGGGATGTTCAAAAACTTACGACTTTGATTGAGGTTGTTACGAGTCCAGTCGTACGAGTATCCCAATCGGAATTGATCAGAAAGCTGAAGCTCAATCATTCCTACGAGTGCGTCGCCTTTCATGATGCTACCATCAGGAAGTTGCTGAATTTTGCCCGCATAAGTTGAAAAGCGATTGTGACGATACGACACCCCAAAAGCGATACGATCGTTGAACCACAAGTTCATGTTTCCATCCAACGATAGGCCCGCGCCATTTACGTAGCGAACCATCATTGAGGGTTTGAGTTTAACCGAGTTACGGCCTACGACAAACCCACCCATTGCGTACAAGTGACGACGTACTTTCGCACGTTGGTCGTTGTCATAATCATTCAAATTGTTCTCAATCAAATAAGGTACTGACACCCCGAGGTATGAGCGGTCGTTGCTCAGGTAAATACCCGTACCGAAGTTTGGCAGAATTTTCGAGATGTTACTAGCAAAAGCAGGATCGGATAAGTTATTTCCTAAATCTGCCTTGGCCAAATCCCAGCGAAAATTCATGGCCCCACCCTGCAAACCTAGTGCCAAAGTTGTACGTTCGCCAACTTTAATTCGGAAAGCATAAGAAAGCATCGCACCTGTCCAGTTTTCGAGACCAATTTGGTCGTTGAACAACTGCAAGCCCAACCCTACTCTTTCGCGGTTTACGGGCATATCAATACTGAAAGTTGCGGTTTGGGGTGCTCCTGTCATTCCGCCCCATTGGTTACGGTATAGTGCAGTTGCACTTAGCACGTCACGACTCCCAGCATACGCGGGGTTCAAGGCCATCATGTTAAACATGTACTGCGAGAACAACTTGTCCTGCTGGGCCCAGGTTTTACTGCTGCTAATCAGAGCGATTAGCAGCAGTAAGAACGCATACTTTTGTTTGATGAGGTTGATCATCGTTATTAGCGGTTAATGGTCATAAATCGACTTGACTTCTTAATCTCGCCGCCGTTTTGGTCAATCAGAACTACGTTGTAGAAGTAAGTTCCAGCAGGGATGCTCTGATTACTTGTTCCAATACCTACGTTTGATGTACCTTCCCAATCGTTGTTATAATCGTTGTTACGATACACCAAATTCATCCAGCGGTTATAGATTTCTAATACAATCTTCGTGCCAGATGGGTGACGAATGACAAATTTATCATTGATACCGTCGCCGTTTGGTGAGAAACCTTCTGGGATAAACATACCGCCATCCGAAGGAATCACAATTGGAGTAAACTCAGACTCTGCTGCCCCTGTTGGGTCGTTGTCGTTGTTCAAATCTGGGTTCAGACCGTTTGTTGACAAGTCTGTTACCGTAGTTTGACCAGCGAGGGCCGTTCCAAGAGCACGGTTTTGGTAAGGAGTCAAACGTCCATCCGTTGTCACATTGATTGTGAAGAACAACGAGTCAGTACGTCCACCTGCCAAACGGCTTTGTTCTGCAATCAAGAGATTAACATCACGAAGACCATCAAAGTCAGGGTTGATACGTAGTGTGCTTGAATCATTTGCCGTTGGTGTACCAACCAATTGATAGCTTGCGCCAGTCAATGAGCCATATACTTTCGACAATGAGTCAGATACCTGAACGTTCGTCAATGTACCCGTTCCGTAGTTTTTAAGGATGATACGGTACGTGATGTTCAAGCTACCGTCGCCTTTGCGCAAGGTATCTTTGATAGACATCGCAAGACCGAGCAATCCTTTACCTGGAGTCGAGTTAAGCGATACTGGTGTCGATTCGCTGTTATTACGTGGATCAAGGTCATTGTCAGGGTCAGCATTTGAACCTACCGTTGACGTATCCGCCGTTGCAACCCCTGCTTGGGTGAGTGCCGAACCGATCGCAATGTTATTGAACGTTGTTACCGAATCAGGGTTGAACAACGATACAATTACTGCAAGGTTGATTTTGCGAGACGCACCTTTTGGCAATGAGCTCAACGAATCTACCAACATGTTTGTAAGAAGCCCTTGACCTGTGTAGTTAGATTCTACTACGAATCCTTCGTCTGCAGTCACAAGTGGCTTACCAATAATCGCCGCTTTGTTTCCAAATGTAAGACCTAAGTCGTCTTTTACTTGAACCTTTGCAAGGTCATTTGTACCCAAGTTCGTCACAGTAATTGTGTATGGAATTTTGAAAGTTCCATTTTCGAGCAATACTGGTGAACCTGCTGACTTAGACAAACCAATCAAAGTACTTGGCAAATCGAAACGTACTGCTGTAGAAGTGCTTGATGGGGCATCCACCACTGTACCTTTGTTTGACACATCAGATACTGGTGTTCCGCTTCCATCGCCACTTGCTACTACATTACCAGCAAACGGTCCGTAGTTGCCATTAGGCTTGATATTTACAACTACTGTTATTACGTCCTCAGCACCTACTGCAAGTGCACTTCCAGTGCCTAAGATGTTCTTATCAGTCGTTCCGTTGTAGTTGGTATTTGGAACCAATGTGCTTCCACTAGCTACTGCTGGTGCACCTACTACTGTATAAGTAGCTGGTGAAACAATTTGGCTAGTTAAGCTATCCGCAATTGCTACATTCGTAAGTGGCACATTTCCTACGTTTTTAACCGTAATC
This sequence comes from Runella sp. SP2, assembly GCF_003711225.1. Lineage (NCBI taxonomy): Bacteria > Pseudomonadati > Bacteroidota > Cytophagia > Cytophagales > Spirosomataceae > Runella > Runella sp. SP2. The sequence goes on from NZ_CP031030.1 coordinate 4,723,308, forward strand.
TTGTACGTTACGTCATAGCTTTCATCACTTCCTTCGCCTTTCTTCGTGATTTTATCAACCGCAAGCGCAACACCGATAGCTGGGCTAACTGTACCATCGCTTACTACGATACTTACTGAAGATTGGTTGTTTGAAGTAGCTGGGTCAACTTGGTCAGCATACGTAATCAAGGCTTTGTTTGTCACTTGGTTACCTGCTTTGATTGCTTTCGCTACGACAGTCAATGTAGCCGAATCTCCCGATGCCAACGTTGCAATGCGTGTTGTAAGTGTACCGTTTGATGCTGTCATTCCTGAAGTAGAAACCACTTCGAGTTCAGCTGGCATCACGTCACGTACATCCACGTTAGTTGCCGTATGAGGGCCACCGTTTTTCACTACAATTTTATACGTTACTTGCTCACCTAAGCTTACCACCGACTTGTTAGCCGTTTTTGCAATGCTTACGTCTGAACGAAGTGTGTCAGTAGCACAGTCAAAGATTTTCACTTCAACTGCGGCTGGTGCACTGTAGCATCCATCTTTCTTGTAGTAGATATAGTAAGTTCCAGCTCCAACTGCTTCTGGTGTTCCGACCAAGCAAGTGCAAAGGCGTTCAGCTGCCGAACGGAATTCCGTGGTGTAGTTTGAACCACCTTCGATCGCTTTTGTCAAATCCACGGTAGTACTTGGGCAAGTATTACGCATGTTTTTCACGATTGGCGTTGGTACCGACTTCACTACTACAGTAATGTAAGCGGAGTTCACTGAGCAACAACGTTTAGCGTCCACCAAGGCGTAAGAGTAAGTACCTGGCTCAGTTACATTCCACTGTCTGATACCATCAGAAGCAGGGAACAACACTTTACCATCCTTAAACCATTTCACTTGGTAGCCTTCTTCGCTTGCTTTCAATTTCACGGTGTCGCCTTGGCAGATAGTAATTGTTTGTGGCAATGTATCTGCTTTAAGCGTACCGTTTACGATGATTTGAGGTCTGAATTTGATACCTTCAAACACCAACTTCAAGTCATCTTTTCCTGCAACACACTTACCATCACCATCAGGATCGTTGGTGGTAAGGGTGAGTATTACGTCACCCTTAATCAAGTCTTCCAACGATGGATAATAAGTTGCATCAAGTGCAAGAGCGTTGCTGAAACGACCCGTACCGTTTGTTGTCCAAACCGCACTTGTCGCTACCCCACCAATCTTACCATTGAGTTTGTATTCAAGAGCCGCGCAGATTGAAGCATCTGCACCTGCATCCGCCGTAGCTGGATTAGTTTCGCATGGCGTTGTTTCGCAAGATGAAATCTGTACGTAAATCGCCACACCGTCGCTATAGCAGCCTGTTGTCGAGCGGAAGAATGCGTAGTAAGTACCTGCTACACCTACTGCCGATGGGGTTTCTACCAACGGTGAGCTTGGTGTATTTCCTTTACGGAATTCAAGTACTAGACCCGAACCTGCCGTGTAGTTCTTAACAGCCGTTGCCAAATCAACCGTCTTCACTGGGCAAACATTCGCGATGTTTACGACCACTGGAGTTGTTACTTTCGGCGCTACTGAGACGTTCACTGGGTTCGATGCTACACTCTTACAAGCTTCATTGTTGCAGCAGTATGCTACATAAATGGTGCTTGCCGCTGGAACAATCGTGATTGAACTTCCAATTTGGCCATTTGACCATTGGATGTATCCATTACACTGGCTCGTTGTTGAGAGCGTTACTGACTCACCGAAGCACAAGCTTGTTTTCGATGCTGTAATCACTGGAGCTTCTGGTTTGCCAACCGTAATTGTGATTGGCGTAGAAGCCGAGCTAGTACAGTTACCTACTTTGCATGTGGCAGTGTAAGTAGTAGTTGTTTCTGGCGTTACGGTAATTTCGCTACCTGTAGCTCCATTTGACCATACTACTGTTCCTTCGCAGCCTGACGCTTTCAAGCTTACTGATTCGCCTTTGCAAATCAATGTATTCGATACCAAGATTGTTGGTGCATATACTTTTGTAACGACCACAGTCAAGGTATTCGATGCTTCGCTTGTGCAATCACCTTTCTGACATACTGCTGTGTATGTAGTTGTACCTACTGGATTAACAGTGATGCTGCTTCCTGTTGCACCATTTGACCAGTTGATTGTACCACCTTCACAACCAGTTGCAGTAAGCGATACTGGTGTACCTTCACAAATAACCGCCGCATTTGCAGCAATCACTGGTGCTGTGCAAGTCTTCACAGTTACTGTTACAGGAACTGATGCCGAGCTTACGCATACGCCAACTTTACATACTGCTGTGTAAGAAGTTGTTGAAGTTGGTGTTACAACAATGCTTGCTCCCGTCTGACCATTCGACCAAGTGATTTCGCCTTCGCAACCTGTTGCAGTCAACACTGAAGACTCACCTAGCTTGATGCTTGATGGTGCTGCTGTTACGGTTGGAGGTGTTACTGGAATCACCTTGATGGTGTAATCAGCCGATACTGGGCTTGAACACTCACCTACTTTACAGATGGCAGTGTAAGTAGTAGTTACAGCAGGTGTAGCTACGATAGCTGGTCCTGTTTGACCTGTTGACCACTGAACTATACCTGCGCAGTTTTTCACTTCTAGCGTTACGCTTTCACCTGGGCAGAGTTTGTCAGTGCTACAAATTACCACTGGTTTCTCTGGCGCAGGTACTACTGTTACAGTAGCCGTAGCTGGAGCGCTTTCACACTTACCTACTTTACAGATTGCTGTGTAAGTAGTTGTCGTTGTTACTACTGGTTCAATGCTAGCGCCAGTAGCTCCTGTGCTCCAAGTGATTGTTCCACCGCTACATCCTGCTGCTGTCAACGTCACTTTTGTACCCGCACATACTGTTGATGATGGGCTTACAGTGATTGTTGGCGCAGTTGCGTTTTGACCTACTGTTACTGTTACGCTTGCTGGTGCGCTGTCGCACTTACCATTTACGCGGCAAGAAACTGTGTAAGTCGTTGTCGTTGCTGGAGATACTGTAATACTTGCTACACCCGTTGCTCCTGTGCTCCACACATACGTGCCTGAGCATCCTGAAGCTGTGAGTACTGAGCTTTCACCTGCGCAGATGCTTGTGTTAGAAGCAACTACGGTTGGTGCTGCACCGGCTGTTGTTACAGTTACCTTCACTTTATTTGATTTAGCACTTTCGCAAGTACCTACTTTACATACCGCTGTGTACTCAGTTGTAGAGGCAGGGCTTACTACGATTGAGCTTCCAGTCATACCGTTTGACCAAACGATTGTACCTTCACAAGTGCTGCTTGTTGTAAGCGTTGTGCTCTGACCTGCGCAAATCAACGTTGGTTCCGCTGCAATTGTTGGTGCAGTTGGGTTACCCACGGTGATTGTCACTGGAGCAGATGGAGCGCTTACGCACTTACCAATTGTACAAGTGGCAGTATAAGTAGTTGTAGAAGCTGGTGTCACCACGATGCTTGCACCTGATGCGCCATTTGACCACAATACAGTACCTGTACAACCTGCTGCTGTCAAGGTTACGCTTGAGCCGTTGCAAACTGTAGGTGCACTAGCCGTCACTGTTGGTGCCGAAATTGGCGTTACAGTAATCACGTAGTCTTTCGAGCGTGACTTACATCCACCATTGTTACAAACTGCCCAGTAAGCGGTTGTTGTAGATGGTGTTACTACAATCGCTGGACCAGTTTCGCCAGTTGACCATTCTACAACTCCCGTGCAGTTTTTCACTTCGAGTGTTACGCTTTCGCCTGGACAAACTTTGTCTGTGCTACAAATAACCTCTGGTGTTGGACCGCCTGGTGTTACAGTAATTGTTACACTTGCTTTTGGACTTTCACACTTACCGATTTTGCAATAAGCAGTGTAAGTTGTCGTCGTGCCTGGTGTTACTGTGATTTGAGCGCCTGTTGCACCTGTGTTCCAGTAAAGTGTACCTGCACAATTAGCAGCTGTCAATACAACTGAGCTTCCAGCACAGATAGTCGTTGAAGGACTAGCTGTGATTGTTGGCGTCGTTGGTGTATTTACATAAATCGTGATTACGTTTGATGGCACGCTTTCGCAACCATTTTTCTTACATGTTGCCGTGTAAGTAGTAGTAGTTACTGGACTAACAGTGATGCTAGAACCTGTTGCGCCATTTGACCACATAATTGTTCCACCTGCACAACCTACTGCATGAATTTCTGTAGCTTCACCTGGACAGATATTCGTAGTAGCACATGCCAAGATTGGTGGTTCTGGTTTCACGCAATCCACTCTAATCGTTACACTTGACGTGTCATTAGACGTCTTGCTTGGATCGTTGTCTGGGCTCTTCACAATCGCCGTGTTAGTAATTGTACCAACCGCGTTGATTGTTGCACGGATTTTCAACGTACGGTTTGCACCATTTGCCAAGTTTCCGATTGTCCAAACACCAGAAGCAGCATTGTACTCAGCAGCTGGATCTGCACTTACAAACGTCAATGACGCTGGTAATACATCGCTTACTGTTACACTTGTAGCATTTACTGGACCGTTGTTAGAAGCAACCACGTTGTACGTAATTGTTTGACCAACTGTGTAAGGACCTGCTTCTACTACTGATTTTGCCGCTGCTAAGTCAGTGAATTTAATACAAGGCTTGATAGTAAGTTTCAACAATGCACCATTGCTGTACTCACCGCATTGAGCTACTTCAAACAAGAAGTACTCGCCTGATGTACATACTTTCGTTGGATCAGCTACTTGTGTACCAGGTTTGTGGTCAAAAGTAGTGTACCACTCGAAACGTCCACCTTCGGTACGAATTTCACTGTGGATGAAGCTAGTCAAGTCAACACACTCGTTAGGACATGTATTTTCGCCCATGCCACCACAAGTTGGTGTTGGAGGAATTGCACATGGCACCTTCACGGTGATAACCTCATCATCTTCATCGTCTTCTTTCGGTGTACCTGTACCGTTGCCTGGAGTTGAGTCAGGATCAGGTTGGTCAGACTTGCTTACTTGAGCAAAGTTCTTGATGGTTCCTGAACCAGTTACTTTTACTACAAACGAAAGCGAAACAGTTGCACCAGAATCAATTTGAGCAATTTTTCCAGTCAATACTGAACCTGTCAATGTAAATGCAGCATCACCTGATACGTACTGCAATCCAGATTTCAATGTATCTGTTACTTCTACATTGGTAGCTTTTGACGGCCCACTGTTAGTTACTTTAATAGTATAAGTAACGTTATCGTTCTGATTTGGCGTTTTGTTACTAACTGTTTTAGCCAAACTCAAATCAGCTGGACATCTCTTAATGGTTACCTCAGCCAACGCACCATTGCTATATACACCACAAGCAGCTACTTCAAACAAATAGTATTTACCAGAAGCACATACTTTTGTTGGATCAGCAACCAATGGGTCAGTTGGGCGTGGGCCTGTGCGCCACTCAAACTTACCACCAGGCGTACGAATATCGCTCGAAATGTGTGCCATTAAGTTCACACAAACCTCTGGGCAGTCATTCGTAATTGTACCTGTACAAGTTGGAGTTGGAGGAATTGGACAAGGTGCCAAGAATACTGGCTCGTCGTCATCATCGTCTTCACCACGGGTGAAGCCGTTGCCTGGCGTCGAATCCTTATCTTTCACAGTGTTGCCATTTCTATCCTTCGCATCTTTAATCTGTGCGTAGTTCGTTAGGCTTGTTCCTGTGAAGTTTGCATTTACGCGTACCGTGATGTCAACCGAAGTAGTTGCACCTGGTGCCAAAGGCCCTGCAATCGCCGTGTTCAACGTCGCAATCTGACCTGCTGCTGTCCAATCTGCATCTGCCAACGTCATGCCTACTGGCAATGAATCTGACAATACGATATTCGTCGCTGTCATCGAACCTTCGTTCTTCACTGTCAAGGTAAACGTTACCAAATCCCCTGGAGCTACATTCGGGCTTTGACCTGATGCCAATGACTTAGCCAATGCTAGGTCGAACGTTGTTAAACCTGCATCTACTGTCAAATCACTACGTTTTTCAGGTGTCAATACAATTGGACCTGTTACGCCTGTGATTGGATCTGCATCACTATCTGTTACATCTGAACCAGTGTTTGGACGCAAGCTCAACTGACATGTGTCTGGCAAGCTCTTCGTGTCAAACTGTACATAGTATGTTCCTACTGGCAAGTTGCTGAATAAGTACTGACCATTCACACCTGTCAACACTGAATCTCTCTTCGATACTGGGCCGTTCGCATTGCCTGTCCACAAAATCACCTTCACGTTTTGCACGCCTGGCTCTCCTGCATCCTGCTGACCATTGTCATTGCGATCTTTCCATACAAAGTCTCCAATGCTTCCAAGTGGTGTCACTTGAATTGGCTCGTCGTCATCATCATCTTCACCACGGGTGAAGCCGTTGCCTGGCGTCGAATCCTTATCTTTCACAGTGTTGCCATTTCTATCCTTCGCGTCTTTAATCTGTGCGTAGTTCGTTAGGCTTGTTCCTGTGAAGTTTGCATTTACGCGTACCGTAATGTCAACCGAAGTAGTTGCACCTGGTGCCAAAGGTCCTGCAATCGCCGTGTTCAACGTCGCAATCTGACCTGCTGCTGTCCAATCTGCATCTGCCAACGTCATGCCTACTGGCAATGAATCTGACAATACGATATTCGTCGCTGTCATCGAACCTTCGTTCTTCACTGTCAAAGTAAACGTTACCAAATCCCCTGGCGTTACATTTGAACTCTGACCCGATGCCAATGACTTCGTCAACGCTAGGTCGAAGTTGGTCAAACCTGCATCTACTGTCAAATCACTACGTTTTTCAGGTGTCAATACAATTGGACCTGTTACGCCTGTGATTGGATCTGCATCACTATCTGTTACATCTGAACCAGTGTTTGGACGCAAGCTCAACTGACATGTGTCTGGCAAGCTCTTCGTGTCAAACTGTACATAGTATGTTCCTACTGGCAAGTTGCTGAACAAGTACTGACCATTCACACCTGTCAACACTGAATCTCTCTTCGATACTGGGCCGTTCGCATTGCCTGTCCACAAAATCACCTTCACGTTTTGCACGCCTGGCTCTCCTGCATCCTGCTGACCATTGTCATTGCGATCTTTCCATACAAAGTCTCCAATGCTTCCTAGTGGTGTCACTTGAATTGGCTCGTCGTCATCATCGTCTTCACCACGGGTGAAGCCGTTGCCTGGCGTCGAATCCTTATCTTTCACAGTGTTGCCATTCTTATCTTTCGCATCTTTAATCTGTGCGTAGTTCGTTAGGCTTGTACCTGTGAAGTTTGCATTTACACGTACCGTGATGTCAACCGAAGTAGTTGCACCTGGTGCCAAAGGTCCTGCAATCGCCGTGTTCAACGTCGCAATCTGACCCGCTGCTGTCCAATCTGCATCTGCCAACGTCATGCCTACTGGCAATGAATCTGATAACATGATATTCGTCGCGGTCATCGAACCTTCGTTCTTCACTGTCAAGGTAAACGTTACCAAATCCCCTGGCGTTACATTTGAACTCTGACCCGATGCCAATGACTTCGTCAATGCTAGGTCGAACGATGTAACTGCGGCATCAACCGTTGGATTATCTTTATCGATACCACCTTTGGTTGGATCAATCACGATTGTTGCTGTGCGTCCTGTTACAGGATTAGCATCATTATCTGTTACATCTGAACCTACATTCTGATTCAAACTCAACTGACAAGTATCAGGCAAGCTAGTAGGATCGAATACCACTTGATAAGAACCACCTGTTAGGTTAGTGAAGAGATAGTCTCCGCTAATTCCTGTGAAAACCGTATCAATTGGAGAGAATGTGTTGCCGCTACCTTTATATAATATAACACGCACATTTTTCACTCCTGGTTCGCCGCTGTCTTGCTGACCATTGTCGTTCAAATCTTTCCATACAAAATCGCCGATGCTGCCAAGTGGGCTAAACAATGCAGCGTCAATTGTAGGATTGTCTTTGCTGATACCACCTAAAGCAGGATCAATCTTCACAACTGGGCTCAAGCCAGATGTTGGATTAAAATCGCTATCTTTAGTATCATCACCACCTTGATCAACTTTCGTACTCAATACACAACCTTCAGGCAAAGTGCTTGTTACAATCTGAACGATGTAATCACCTTTGACTAAGTTATTAAATGTATAATAACCCATCACTCCTGCGTTCGTTACAGTCACCATTGAATCTAATTTAGAAACTGGCTGACCGCTTGTGTTGGCACTCCACAAAATGACTTTAACCCCATTGACTCCTGTTTCAGAAGCATCTTGGATACCATCATTATCTGTGTCTTTCCAAACATAGTCTCCAATGCTACCCAATAAGTTGCGCAATGCGGCATCAACTGTTGGATTATCCTTGTTAATTCCACCTAACGTTGGGTCAAGTGCAATGATTGGGCTAAGTCCTGTCGTTGGGTTAAAGTCGCTGTCTTTGGTATCATCACCTCCTTTATTAGTAGAGTCGCTCAACACACAACCTGCTGGCAACGTACCCACCAATACTTTCAATTGATAGTCTCCTTTTGACAAACCTTCAAACGAGTACCAACCAGGATTTCCTCCCGATGGATTGTTTGCGGTAGTAGTTGTATCTACTGCTACTAGAGTTCCTCCTTGATTTCTTTGGAATAGAACTACTTTAACACCATTTACACCTGTATTGCCGTCATCTTGAATACCGTTGTTATTGGTATCCTTCCAAACGTAATCCCCAATACTACCAAGTGGGCTAAACAATGCCCCGTCGATTGTTGGGTTGTCCTTTAATATACCACCTTGTTCTGGATCTAATGTAACTACTGCGCTAATACCTGTAGTTGCATTAAAATCATTGTCTTTGGTATCATCACCACCTTGGTTGACTTTAGTACTTAAAATACAACCTGTTGGCAACGTTGACTTGTCAATTTGAACAACGTAATCACCAGCTACCAATCCCGTGAAACTATAATACCCGCCTTTAGTATTATCGGCAGGGTTTGTCGTTGTCAGGGTTGAATCAAGTGGTGTTGATGGCACACCATTTACGGCACTCCAAAGAATCACCCGAACGCCGTTTACACCAGCTTCGCCCGAATCTTGAACACCGTTATCATTCACATCTTTCCATACAAAATCACCAATACTTCCAAGTGGCCCTGGAATCACGATAATCTCACAACATCCAGTAGCGGGACAAGTATTTACTTGTGCTGTAAACGCAAAACGTCCCGTACCTGTAATAATTAAGGTATCACCACTTACAGAGGCACTATCAGCAGCAGCACCAGTGACTGGGCCTCTGCCTACTTTTGTCCACGTTAAGTTTGAATAACCTGGTACAGCGAGGGCAACCGTGTACTCATCGCCTGGATACCACAAAAGCGGCACTGAGAAACAGGCCGTTGCATAATCATCTTCCCCTAAAACACTGTTGCCTGGGTCTGAATCAGCATCTTCCTGATTCGCACCCATTGACATCACTTCGGCGATGTTGAAATAAACACCTCGACCAGTAACTGTTCCTGTTAACTCAAGTTTAACAGAATCTCCAGCACTGATGGTGGGGATATTCCACAACCCTGTTCCAGCGTCGAATGTTGTTCCTGCAGCAGGAGAGTTTCCAGTGAGGGTAGCACCTCCCGATGGGAAAATGTCCTTCACCACGACAGCCGTAGCAGCGTCTGGTCCGTCGTTTTTGGCGTAGATTGTAAACTTGATAGTTTGACCAATGGTAGGTTGAGAAATATCAACCTGTTTGGTAAGTTTGACATCTACAGTTTTTTGTGCTACCTGAGCTACTGCTGAGATAGCAGTAACTAGCACTAACATAAGCATTCCCATCAAGGACTTAATGGGCTTCAGCATGCGATTTTTCGGGACAGCCGAACCAACATATCCTATTGGTTCATAGCCTTTTACCTCCTCCTCCGTCAATGGCGGGGAGGTAGATACCCATCGTCTCGACTTTTCGTCGAAACGCGTCCCCAGAACACGCTGCTTATTCTGAGGAGGAGAAATGGATAACTGACTCATAGTCTGCAAAATAATTGATTGAAAGTATAAAAATTTTGGGGTATTTACTATTAACTTAATGAAAATACTTTAGGGTGGTGGCGACGCGCCTGGTAAATGGTAGTACTGGTCTATCCTTACAGAATTAACCCATACGGCACCTTGTCCTCCCGCTGAGAGTTTAGGACGGTAAGTCCTCCAATCTGTCACTTTATGTCCATTCTCCTTTTTTCTTCTAAAAGTAAGCATCTCTAGGCAAGCCATTGTATTGCCTAAAAAAGTACTCAGAATGCGACTGAACCCCACCTGAATGGGATGCGTAGCTAGGTGCTGGACTTTAGTAAATGTTGCACTCATCGGTCACGGTGATTATGTGATTTTGGTATATTATAATTAATCAGAAGTAGGTGACATATCAGTACAATACTGCCGCCAGAAAATAACTCCTCTGAACTAACTACAATTGGGGGTTTATCCCACTCAGAAAGTATCTAAAATTATGCCAAAGTCAACAATCACACAGAAGAGTTTTAAATCATAGCAATAAATCACTGTTATACAGGTAGTTAACATTTTAAATTACAAAAAAAGGCCAACATCAATACATTAAACTTTTTTAATATATGTTATAATTATTTTAATATTTTGACTATACGCTGAGTTTAGCTAAAACCGTGCCAACAAAACCGCTTTTTTTCTACTACAAAATGGCTAAAATGTGCTAATTTGGCTTATTTAGCCATAAAAATATGCCGTTTAAGTACCTCCCTATCAACAAAAAAGCCGGGCTTTTTGCCCGGCTTTTTTGTTGATAGAATTACTATCCTAAAAATCATAACCAAGTGTCAGATAAGGAATCGCTTTGTTCACTTCTCCATTGTCCAGTCCCCATGCGTAGTCGAACTTAACATAGAAACCAAACAACATCGTTCTTGCTCCTAAACCATATCCGACCATAAAAGGATTACGGAAATTGTTGACAGTAGCACTAAAGAAATCTAGGCGAACTATCTCGGTATTTAGGCTATTTTGACGATTAAACGGCCATTTTCCCGTCCATGCAGTACCCACATCGGTAAATCCAACAAGTTGGAAATTACGGAGGAAATTGGACGTAATTGGCCCGCGATAAAAGTACTTCACAAGCGGCATCCGTAGCTCTCCGTTAAAGAGTACATGGGTAGTGCCTGACACTTTATTAAAATTAAACCCTCTCAAATTTGTAGCCAATTCCACAAAAAATATATCCCTATTATCAATTGGAATCAACGAGCTACTTAGCCCCACTGCCAGCGGATTTACCGACCTTCCTTCTTGGTTATTTCCTGTCCAATTTTCCATACCACCCATAACACTTTGTTTAGGTGAACGTCCACCCGAATGGGCAAAGGACAGGCGGGTTGCAAAAATGAGGTCACGGTGAATTTTTTGATAATGTCGTAAATCAATGGCCAAGCGGTTAAAACCTTTCGTGCCCGAAATTCCGCCAAACCAATCGTAGCGAACTTTAAAGCGCGTGCCTTCCATCATGTTCATGCCATTGATGCGAGAGTTGTCATACACAAACTCGGCCCTTACTCCCAAATAAGTAGAGGTAACATCCGCTGCTGCAATATTACTCACATCCAATAACCGAGACTCAGCAAAGAAAGGAGTCACTGCTACTCTGGCAAAATTATTGAACGGATATGCCGCAGTCACAGCCACACGATTGTACCTATACTTCTGGCTTGCGGGTGGTTGTACGTACAAACTTTGTCGATCAACCCGAGCAGTGAAATCAATTCGGTGAGCTAAATTACTGTATTCTGCCCAAAGATTATTGGTTCTAAAATTGAGTAACCCCAAGAAGAACCCAGCCTTAACAATATGATTTTCAAGCAAATCGTTCATCGTTAGGGATTGCGAAAACCCAAAACCACGGATGGGATCAATTCGCCAATCGGAGGTGGCATCGTTACTGATAAACAAACTTTTATACGTAATAGGGCCTTTGATGGTAATATTCTCACGTCTTCTATTACGCACGGGTAAGTTGGCAGCACTCGTCACGGCCGTTCCCCTACGTTGACGATACTCAAAGGTTTTTAACACATCCGCATCAAACTCATAATTATCCGTATCAACCTCTCCCGAGTCTAGTTGCATTTTACGAGGGTTGGCCATTTGAGCAATCAAATTAGCATCCGCCGCAGGGTTGTTACGCAGTTCAGTTTTATATACCGACATCCCCGACATACTTTGCATTCGAGGCGTTGGCGCAAAGTCATTTGACAACGGCGACAGTGTTTTTTGGTAGATGACTGATTCGTGGTCTTTGGTCCAATTTAAACTTGTAAACGCTCCCGATGTAAGCAAATAATCGTAATCTCGAATATTTTGATTGAAATTGGTAAGGGGTGTCAATTTCTTTATATCTGACTCATAGCGATACAAATTTGTGATACCTTTATAATCAGACAAGAAATAAAAAGTATTCTCATCTGATGTACGTGGGCTAGAAATTATACCCAAAGAATCAACAATACGGGATACTGTTTGTGCACGCGGGTTGCCGTCATGAACAAACAATGCCATTTTGTCCTTTACCGTTTTATACGAGCCTTTGTCTGAAATTAAAAGAGAATCTTTGATTCGGTTAGAAGTAAATACTACTCTTGTTGAAGAACCTGCCACAAAATGAGGCGTTCTGTCGTCGTATAGGTCGCTGGTAAGTGGAAGCAAAGAAGCCCTACCTACATTAAACAAATACAAGTCGTTTTGTCCACGGCTATCTGCACTGAGGGCTAATGTTGAGCCATCGTTGGAAATATCAAAGTCAGTGACTTGGTTGATGCCCCTAATTTCGCGGCTTAATCGAAGCTTATATTTACCTTTTTCTAGGATGTCAAAAATCTCTAAAAAAACGCGTCCATTTTCTTCCGTAATAATGGCCAACCCATTGTTTCGGCTCCAAGCAACGAGCGGAACACGGCTTAAATATGATTTTTTCTCCAGTGAATATTTCCCTTTGAGAATAGTCGTTTTTGCTTTTGTTTCGACATTGATAACCTCTACTGTATATTTCCCCTCTTTGCGATTTGTAACTGCTACATACTGGTTATCAAGACTTAGTCGCACAGAGTTTGCAAGTCCACCCAGTGGTAAATCCAATTCTTCCCGCCAATCGCCCGTCGGTTCTTTGTTGGTTGCACTCACTGTCGTGGCCATGTTAGAATAAAAATCGCGCCAATCTTTCAGAAACTTGGTAAACGATACCCCAAGGGTACTGGCCACACTTGTTTGCTCAGTACGAATAATACGGGTAAGGTTTAAAATGTTGGAAATATTGTCTTTCCCGTATCGTTCGGCAATGTAGTTCCAGATAGATTGTCCAACAATTGTTGCCTCAGTTCCAGTCAATAAAGATGGTTTTTTCATTTGGCGATTCACAATGGCATCGCGCATGTAATCATCCAATTCGGTACTCCAACCATCCGAAATATAAGCTGCGATTCCCGACATAAACCAATCTGGCAAGGTCAGTAAAAGCGAGCTTTGAAGGGCATCTTTGAGGCTTCCGCCGTACAACATATCATATACGACTAGCCTCGACACTTCTCTAATGAGCTGTTTTTTGAAACTGATTTGGTCGCCCGTAAATGCAATTTCTAGGCGAGATTTAGCCAGATTTAGCTCTGTTTCACTTAAATCGGAACTATTGGCCATCCCCATATTGCTCTGCAAAAGCTCTTGAGGAGAATTATATAAGAATATTTTGATGCGGTTATAGAGCGTATAACCCAGCACCTCCGTGATACGATCTATTTCTGACTCCGCATATTGGGCAGCCAAGGTCGCCAAGGGCGTTCCATTTCCGTAGTGGTAAATCTCAAAGTTATTGGTTTTGAGGATTTTCCAATCAAATCTCTGGTACTGAACTCGGTTTTTACCAAATTGCTCTTGCGAAGGATAGTTTTGGGCGTGGCCTTGTGCGATTGCTCCACAAAGGATAAATCCAATCCAAAAAATCCGAAAAATAGAACACCTTTTCATAGAATCGAAACTGTTGTCTGCCAATAACTTTCAGGGTGAGTCAATTATTGACTTGATTTAGAACGAAAATATAACGAAAAAACGCGCGTAATATTCACCTCTGGGTCCAATTCTTCACCTAATTCTAAAAAATTCACAAATTGGGATGCAAAAAAGGGAGCGAGTGTTACGCCTTTTGTTCCAAGCCCGTTGAAAATCCCCAATTGAGGATACTCTGGATGTATCCCTACCAAGGGCCGACGGTCTTTGGTGGAAGGACGAATCCCGACTTGCTGCTCAAGAATGGTATATGGTTTTTTGAAATAAACACCTATCTTATCTATTAGAAACTGTCGAGCGTCCTCAGTTGTTTCCCAATTCAAATCATGCCAAGTATAAGTCGCGCCAAATCGACATTTTCCTTTGTTGTCGATGGGCAAAATAAACGTTCCTTGGTTCACAATTTCTTCAACCGAGTAGCCTTCAACTTGCGTGATTAGCGTCTGTCCTTTTACAGGATTGAACGGCAGCCAATTAAAAAATGGATTCTGAAGCGCTTCATAGCCTTCACAAAATAGTATTTTTTTTACCTCCCACTCTTTATAATTTACACTATTTTCCTGAAAAACAATACTTTCGTAATCGAAATTTTCAACCAAATATTGACTTTTTTCAACAAAATACGCTTTTATTTTTTCTAGCATCTCAGGACAATCGACCCAGCCCGAATGCGTAATTTGGAGACCTCCGTACTGATTTTCGATAAATGGGGCAAATTTTTCATCATTTGTTTCTGCAGCTACGTACTTCGCCAAGTTGGGATCGGCGGTTTGAGCCAAATACGTATTTTGTTCTTCAATGGAGCGAAACGGGCGATATACATCACACAAGTGTACGAACTCCGTTTGGAGCGCTTCTTCCATTTCTTGATAAAATGTACGTGCATACGGAAAAATCTCCTCGACCTTCCAAGTACGTGCTAATTTCTTCCCCGTAATCGGATTAAAGATTCCTCCTGAAACTTTAGACGCCGTTGGCAAATCGGCGCTTGACATAATCACCACTCGGTAGCCTCTCCGCTCCAACGTCCAAGCCAAGACCGAACCAGCTATCCCCTGTCCTACAATTAAGTAATCGGCTTTCATGAAGCATTTCTTCTTTTTCGCATCGAACGGCTTATGCGTTCATCCGCCAATTGTGTTACCAAATCTATTTGTTCGTCAAGCGTCATAAACGACGTATCAACACTTACGGCATCCGACGCCTGACGAAGTGGGCTATCGCTTCGCGTGGTATCAATGTGGTCCCGTTTTTTTATATTTTGAAGAATGTCATCAAGGTCTAACATTTCTCCCTTGGCCAATAATTCAATTTGACGACGCTCTGCCCTGATTTCGGGCTCGGCGGTCATAAATACTTTCAGCTCAGCATCAGGAAAAACCACGGTGCCTATGTCACGCCCATCCATGACCACACCACGGGCTTTACCCATTCGTTGCTGCTGGGCCACCATCGCACGGCGTACATCTGACACCGCACTTACTTCACTTACCCAATTGGCAATGTACAACTTACGAATTTCGTCTTCCACATTCAAGCCATTCAGATAAGTTTCATTGCGGCCTGTTTCGGGGTTTCGTCTAAAATCTATTTTGATATTTTCCAGTGCTTTGGCAACTTCCTTAGGGTTAGTCAATGAGACATGATGCGTCATAAAATAAAGCGTAACGGCGCGGTACATCGCCCCCGTATCAATGTACGCATAGCCCAGATAGGCGGCTACCCCTTTGGCTGTGGTGCTTTTTCCGCAGCTTGAATAGCCGTCAACAGCAATAATAATTTTTGGCATGAAACAAGTTAATATAGTTGTGGCAAAGATACGCAGAATGCCCTATCCCACTCCACCGTTTTGTGCTAAAATGAATTTTGTCAGTTTCCTTTTCTTTTCATCGGTACATTTTTGGGTGTATAGCCTAATTTTCTGTACATTAAAATTACAAAAGTCATTGTATTTACGTATTTCATTTTTGTACATTTACGTTATCTGCTCGGTAAAAAGCATAAAAAAATACCGAATAATAATTTTCGGTATCCTATTTATGCAAGCAAACTTTTTTTGTGTTTTCTTTGAAGCGTTTTACAACCATAAATTACAATTTACCATGAAAAAGGTGTTATTATCTTCATTATTGGCACTCACAGCCTTCTTTTGTGCCTCCACATCTTCACTAGCCCAATTCTCAAAAGGTGATAAGAAAGTCAACATTGGCGTTGGCCTTGGTTCTATCGGTGCCAACGCATCAGTAGAATACGGTATCATGGACGACCTCGGCGTAGGTTTGTTTGCTTCTTATGAACGCCCTAACACTGGTTTAGTGGGTGCTGCGCTAGGAGTGCGTTACAGCTATAACGAAATCAACATTGGCCCGCGTGCTGCGTATCACTTGAATCGCGTTCTTAACATGAAAGACGAAAAATTTGATCTTTACGTAGCTGGTGGAGTTCTTTACCGCCACGTTACTTATCCCTATGACTACTGGTATGGCAGTGGCGTTGACTCGTCATATGGTTCTATTCGATTGTTGGCCCGTGTAGGTGCTGGCTTCCAATTTACGAATAATCTATCTGGTTTTGCTGAATTGGGCTCGGGTGGTTCATGGCTTCAAGCAGGTATTTCGTTTAAATTCTAAAAAAACTAGCTTTCCCATTTGTTGATTACGTCGCAAAGGTTAATTTTGGGACGTAATCGAAACTTAAAACCTCAAAGTAATTTTATGAAAAAACTATTTGCACTTGTTTTTTGCTTTGCTGTACTACTTGTTACAAAAAGCCACGCTACTACTGCTGAGTATTATGTTGACGCAGTTTCTGTTGAACAAACGCTTAACTCAGGCGATCAATTGGACGTAGCGAACGTTGAACAAGCTGCCACAGCGCTTGAAAGCCTTATGGGTCAAGGAAACGAAATGACTAAAGTAATGGCAGGTGACAAAAAACCAGTTGTTGCATTTATTTTGGCATGGGTAGTTGGTTTCTTAGGTATCCACCGTGCTTACCTTGGAACTGCTGGTGGTGTTATCGTTGGATACATCCTTACCTGTGGTGGTTTGGGTATTGTTGCTTTGATTGACTGGATTGTTCTTCTTTTAGAAGTAATCGAAGAGAAGAATTTTGATAAGTACGTCAACAATAAGAAGTTCTTCATGTTTGCCAACTAAGCAACTCCAGAACAAGTTAACAAAAAAGGGAAGTGAGCTACTCACTTCCCTTTTTTGTTTCTGCCCCAATCACCACCGTTCGTATTCGCTGGTTATTAGCGGCTTTTCGCTTTTTATTGGTTGTTTCTGCCATGATGGCCGCCCTGCGTCCTCCTCCAAAATAAAACGTTTGAAACATTCCTGCACCCGTAAAAAAGCCAATAAAATAATACTTGTGCCAGACATGATACACCCCAAATCCGAGGGCAATGGCTTGTAAGCCTAACGAAACGATTCCTTCCTTGGGGTAGCCTGCATACACCTGCCCCAGCCCTGGCATCAAGAACGACAGCAATTGGGCTTTATCTGGATTCTTAGGCTTTTTCTTCAGAAACTTATACAACTCGTCCGCATTTATGTTTAAGCCCTTACGCGTGGCATATTGCTGAAATACGGCCTTAGACTCCGTCCACCGCTCTAGTTCGTTCAACGTGAAGATTTCTACCACCTGTAATGACTCCGAAAGAAGCGAATCTTGGGTATAAAATTTGGTTTGTTGCAGCAGTCCATACGTTTCGTTGTAGTGCTGGGCCAAATACCCGCACAAAATAGTTTCATACCGCATCCGAAAAGCGACGGAATTATCTAGTTCACTCAAATCAAAACGTTGGGCGGTTTGCCAAGCATCTTCAAAACTTCGTTGTGATTTTTGCGCCTGAATCTTTTGAGAAAGCAATTGATTATACGTTCGTCGAAGTGAATCTTCCGACAAGGTTGTTTGGGTCAATTCAAAAATTTGTTTCTCATACAACACCGCCGCCAGCCCATAGTTTTGTTGGGCCATCAGACTATCAGGCGATTGCGTAACGCCTTCCCTACTGATTAAACACAGTACGAATAGGAATTTGCATATTGAATAGAATCTGTTCATTCACCTTATCATTAAATTCTTGTCGTCTTATATGCACGCTTAACGCACTTCCCCACACATTGCCCACGTAGAAGAAAGAAAACAATCCTCCATAAATCAAAAAGCGAGGACTTTTCCAACCATCGCGGCGATATGCTTCGTAGGCTTGCACCCCTAGCGCCACATTTTGAATGAATGTGATAATTCCCTGACCCGTTTTTCCAGCGTATATTTTCCCACTTCCAGGAATCACCACCGACATCATACCTGCCACCCATGGAGACTTGCGTCGATGTGTCCGAATCTGACGGTAGTTTTTTTCAAGGTTATCTTCTTCTTGACTAAACGCAAAATAATGCCCTGTGAAAGACTTTTGACGCCTTACAAAGCCTGCTGTATCTCTTTTCAGCAATTCAACCCCCGCCAGTTGGAAATTTTGCAAAGCAATAAACAACGAATCTTTGGGTACAAAATCTGTCAATGCCGCTTGTGCTTTGTCATAACGTTTTAAAAACGTATGCCCAATCCCTTCCAAAAAGCGGGCTTTTTCAAAATGGGGATGTATGACAGGAAGCTGACGAAAGCAAGAAATAGCGGAATCAAGTTGAAGCTGATTGTAATACGCCAGACCCCGATAGTAGGGAAACGCTTTTCGGTATTTTGTCCAGTTGAGGACATCATTATACGCTTTTTTTTCCAGCAAATATTCCAAAAAAAGAGAATCCGACGATTGGGTTTGCTGCGCTCTCGTTGGCAAGCCTAGCCCTATTACCATCCCAATACATATCCATTCTTTCAAATACCTCATGGAGTCTTTTTGGGGGTTATCCGATACATGGCGGGCGTATCCACCACTTTCCCTGTCTGCATATTGATTCGGAGCAATTCAATGCTTGTGGCAGCCACACGGTTGCAGCGTGAAATTCGGTCGGCAGTGAGGGCAATTCCTTTAAAAATACCAAATTCTTGTATCGCTACCCTACTAAAACGCGAGCAGGATAATTCATAAAGACAATCAGCCGAGATTTGGGGTGAAATTACTTTTTGATAGCCTGTCAATGCGCCATTTAGCAACCAATAAACAGGATTATAACGCAAGAAAGGGGATTGCTTGGGCTTTTCTACCTTCCCAAACGAAACTGTTGGCGCCGATCCAGATTCAGCCAGCAGCTCTAGGTCTGACACCTGCGCCCTCAATTGGCCCATCGTACAGGCCAACAGCAGCATTCCACACAGGAGTATATTTCTGTTCTTGTCAGCCATCCAACAACGTTATTTGAGAATCTTAGCGTTAGCAGGAATCACAAAATCAAGCAAGGTTGAGGTTACTTGCTCATTGATTTTTAATGCGCCATAGGCAGTTTTGGTGATAATTGAATCCTTGGCGGTTACGTAGTCAATCTGCGTGATTGTCTGCGGAAAGTCAACGCTTCCTAGTTTTGTATATTCGTAGTAATAGACCTTTTTTATCGTCCGTTCGGAGGGATCTATGTATTTCATAAAAATTGGATTCTGACCTTTGTGTACCAATTCAACGCGTTTGATACTCTTTGCCATTGGCGTAGGCGATTTCCAAGTCGAAATCATTAGGCCATCTTCAAACTTTGTTTGGCTCAACGAAAACCCCATACTCGACAACCCCAAATCCGCTTTTCTGTTATGTAAAAAATAGAAAAACTGGGTTGTTTCGGTACTGTAAGTCGCATTTTGCTGCTGCAATACCGTATTTTTAGTGGGGTCAAAAACCTTAATTTCGCCGTTGGAGTTGTTAAAGACGTACAATTCAGCAGGTTTAGGAAAAAGCGTAACCATCCGCCCAGAAGTTGCATAACACAGTTCAGCACGGGTATTGATGGTTTTTCCTTTATGGGCCGTGCGCATTGTCATCGTTGCACTAACTTTACGTACGTTTTGAGCAATAAGCTGATTTACAACGAAAAACGCTACAAATAATTTCCAATAACTCACTGGGATACTCATTTTTAAACAGAAACCGATGTGTATTACAGACCCTCTATCGACAGCTTTGCTTTTACGATGCGGTCTTTTCCGTACATATCCTGAATGACATCAACCTTGACAAAGCCTTTTTCTAAGAAAAGTTGCTTGGTTGCTTGTCCAAAATGTTCGTTGATTTCGACGTAGCAAGCGCCCGTTTTTTTCAAGTGTTTGAGGCAAAAATCAGCGATGGCACGATAGAAAAGTAACGGATCGGTATCTTCCACAAACAACGCCAAATGCGGCTCAAAACGCAATACATTGGGCTCCATGCTCGACTGTTCGGAATAAGTCACGTAGGGCGGATTACTCACCACACAATCAAACTCACCCGCAAAAGTGTCTTCTCTTAAAATATCATATTTTTCAAACGTTGCTTCTGACAACAGACGGTGGGCATTTTCTTGCGCAATCGCCAAGGCATCTTCCGACACATCCCAACCCCACACTTTGGCAAATGACATAAATCGGTCGAGAGCAATCGCAATACAGCCACTTCCTGTGCCAATATCAACAATTTTAACGGGGTTTTCCTCCCAATAACAGTCCTTCACAATCAACCGCACCAATTCTTCCGTTTCTGGACGAGGAATAAGCACCGAAGGCGATACTTTAAACTCCAAATTGCAGAAATATGTCGAACCGATGATGTGTTGTACTGGCTCACTTTGGTTCAAGCGTTTGACAATGGTATCCCAATCAGGCTGAGAAGCATTAGCGGGAATAGGTTTATCAACAAGCACATCCACGTTGCGAAGCCGTAGAAAATGCTCCATCAACATAAATGCCATGGCCCTTGCTTCTTTGTGAGGATAAGAAGTGATATTTTGAACGATATAATCAAAAAGAGGTTTAGCAGAGGAATACATAGAGCTTTTCGACACGTGTTGGTTTTATTTAAGCACTTCGCGCATACGTGCCTGTAGCGCCATTTTTTGTTCTAAGGCTTTACGACTATTTCGATACCACAAATAAGCAATCACAGCCACTGTTAGATAGGGAAAAACAAACAGATAAGCAATGCCAATGTTGATACCATTCCCAATCACGTTTTTTCCTGTGCTCATATTGGTTTCAACCGCCCCTTTACACATGGCGCATTGGGCAAACGCCCCGTCAGTGCTTACCACCAACACGAGCATCACCAATAAAAGAATACCATACTTTTTCATAGTGTTGTTGATTTATATCGGTTATTGATAGTAAGGAGAAATCATTAAATAAACGATTACCCCCGTTATACTGACATAGAGCCAAATAGGAAACGCCCATTTGACGGCTTTCTTGTGCAGGTCGATTTGATTGCTAAATGCATAATATACTGCACGTAGCACAAACCACACAACCCCAATTGAAAGCGTAATATGTGTAACAAGCAAAAAATAATAAATTGGACGAATGATTCCTTCGCCTCCGAAGGCAGTAGATTCGTTCGATAAATGATACAAGACGTAGCTCACCAAGAAAAGTGCCCCTAAACAAAATGAGATAGTCATCATAACGCGATGCGCGGCGATATTTTTACGCTTGATGAAATAAAAACCCGCAAGTAACGACACGCTTGTCAGAGAATTAATCACACCATTGACGTGAGGTAGTGTTTTTGTCCACTCACCCAAGTTTACTTTAGGAATACTCGGATTCAACAAAATAGCGACGACAACTGGAATCGCAACCGCGATTATGTTGATCCACTGGTTAAATTTTTTGTTTTGCTGAACTGTGATTGTTGACATACTTATTTTTCCTTTTTTTGATAAATATCTAACAGTACGCTTATTTCAGTTACTAAACGTTCTACATCTTTCTCGTCTTTACCATTATAAAAGCCCCGGATGTAGCCCTGTTTATCCACTAATACCAACTGTTCGTTGTAAGGAATGGTTTGTTTTGATTTCTCATTTTTTAAATTACCAAGCTTGTACGTATCTATCAGTTTTTCGGGAGTTCCTTTCTCCACACTAAAGCTTGCTTCTTTGTCAAATAGCTTTTTTGCCCTATCAAAATGCTGTCTTACCACTGCATCACTATCTGGATTAAAGAATCCAGCAACCTTGATTGACCCTTGGACAGCCGATGGAACCTGATAAAAAACCGTATCCTTTCCGTTTAAAATTGGCTTTCCAGCCGCATCAACTGCGGGGACAAAATAGGGTAGCTCAAAGTGATTTTCACCAAAGCTATGTAAGAATAAAACAATGAAAGCCGGTAATGCCAACACCAAGGTCAGCATTCCGGCTTTTATATACTTTTGCATAGTACTATCTCAAATCAAAAATAGAACCGCCTTCTGTCATTAATGCTATTAGCAACCAAACGACGAAAATACAAGGAAGCAAAGCTGCCCAAATCAACGACTTTACTTCGTGTTTAAGGTGCATAAATTCCCCAACGATATAGAATGCCTTAACAATCGTCATTCCAACGAAAATAGATGTTTTCAACGTGCCAGCCTCCAATGTGAATGCAATCAAGAACTCTAGAGCTGTAAGGATGAGTAGAATCCAAAATGTGCGCCAAATTGCTTTGCGTTGTTCTGCGCCAGCGTTTTCGTCGTGTTCGTGAACGTGTGCCATATTTTTTCTTAATTAAAGGAGATTAGAAATTAGGTAGTAGGAAATAAAGCCTTCCCAACAGCATTTTATACCAAGTAAAAGAATGTAAATACGAATACCCACACCAAGTCAACAAAGTGCCAGTAAAGACCTACTTTTTCTACCATTTCATACGAACCACGGCGATCATAAAAACCAGTTGATGCTCTGTAGAAAATCAAGTAGTTAAGCACTACCCCTGAGAATACGTGTGTTCCATGGAATCCAGTAATGAAGAAGAATAAATCAGCAAAAGCTGGAGGACCATATTGGTTTTCGGTCAAATTGGCACCAAAAACAGTTCTTGTTACCCATGAACCATCTACCAATTCTTTAATCACAGTTCCATTATCTGTACCGTGAATAAAGTGCGTCCACTCCCATGCTTGACAACCCAAGAAAGTTGCCCCACCAAGGATTGTCCACAACATATATTTTTCAACACCCGCGCGATCCATACGATGTCCAGCTTCAACTGCAAGTACCATTGTAACCGAACTAAGGATCAAAATGAAGGTCATAATCCCTACAAAAACGAGAGGAGCATGAAGACCGTGCATAAATGGCAGGGCATCAAATACCTTTTCAGGAATTGGCCAGTAGGCTGGTGATGAAACAAAATCAGCGACCTTACCCGCATAAGCAGGATAACTGAAGCGAACTAAGCCATAAGAAACCAACAAGGCCGAGAAAGTAAATGTATCTGATACTAAAAAGAACCACATCATCAACTTCCCGTAGCTAGCCTTCATGGGCTCAACTCCACCTAGCCATACATTTTTCACATTCGGTTGTGCAGTAGCAGCCATCGTTATTCTATTAAAAATTCAGGTTTTAAGTAAAATGTTTAATCAACGGAAATACAAAAGAAATGCAAATAAATAAAGCCAGAGAATGTCAAGAAAATGCCAATATGTCGTACAAATCTCAATTCTTCTCAAGTTTTTTGCGTGAACTTTTAGGCGCATTGCTGAGATAAAAGTAACACACAACACAATCAGACCTGTTACCAAGTGAACACCGTGGAGAAGCGTAAAAACGTAAAAGAACGAACCTGAGGGATTACCAACGAAATAAATGTTTTGGGCCACCAAGTCTTTCCATCCTTCTACTTGCATCCACAAAAACGCCAGTCCAAGCACAAAAGTAATAGAAATTGCGATTTTGAGCGTATTGAAATTGTCTTTTTTTGCAGCTAAATATGCCCAGTGCATGGCAATGCTGCTAATAATCAAGACAACAGAACTATACCAAAAAATTTGAGGGACCTCAAATTCAACCCAATTTCCTTCTGCTCTACGCACCAAATAGGCACTTGTCTGCGAGGCAAAAAGCATGATAATTGTTACGATAAACCCCCACAAGATAAACTTCTTGGGATCCATCGACAAGGTTTCTGGCGCTTCCTCTATCCTTAGTTTTTCAACCTTTGCCATAGTTTTAAAAATTGTTTTAAGTAATTACTTAGTTCTCAACAACTAAGCCTTATCCAACAAATAAGCGATTTGTACAATGGGCAAATACGCAAATGAGCCAAACATAAGCTGCAAAGCAGTTTTATCTGAGCACTTTCGCATCAAATGAAACGTTTGTGCCAAAAACAACACTCCAAACAGCATAGCGACCAGCGCTGAGTTAATTCCTGTCATTCCAAGCTCGTACGGCAGCCACCCTACTGGCAAAAGGAATAAAGTATAAATCATCATTTGAATCGCCGTATTTAGGTCTTTTCCTCCTTTTGAAGGTAAAAGATTAAAGCCTGCTTTTTTATAATCTTCATCCAATACCCAAGCAATGGCCCAGAAATGTGGGAATTGCCAGAAAAATTGAATCGCAAACAAAATACCTGGTTCTAGTCCAAAGTGATTTGTGGCAGCTACCCAGCCAATCATTGGCGGAAATGCCCCAGGAATGGCTCCTACAAAAACCGCTATCGTTCCCACACGTTTGAGAGGTGTGTAAACAAACCCATATAAAACTGTGGAAAGGATGGCTAAAGCACAGGCCCTTACATTGAACTCCATCAAAAATATGAACGTCGCAAAAGCGAATAAGGCTAAGGCAAAAATAGTAGCTTCATTCACCGAAACACGGCCACTAGGAAGTGGTCGATTTTGGGTTCTTTTCATCAATTTATCCAAATCTTTCTCAATGATTTGGTTGATGATATTTGCCGCACCTGTGATTGAAAAAGCCGCCAAAATAAAAAGTAATAAGCTAGGCCAGTTTACCTTTTCGACCGCTAGGCTATATCCAAACGCCCCCGAAAAAGCCACTAGCCACGCCAAGCGAAGTTTCATCAACTCCAAATAGGTGCGCACTTTTTCAAAAAATAAATTGATTGCCAATGTCATTGTTAGGCGTTAATATTTTCAGTAGTGAATAATTGTCTTTTGTTGAAGACTACTTCGGCATTAATTAACAACAAAAGAACAAACTGTAATCCCAGTGCAATCGTAGCGAGTGTCAAGTGAAGAGGTTGCGCAAATGCAGGGACTGACCAATATGCCATGATAATCCCAGTGGCTATTTCAATAATGACCATCACCAACAACGCCAGCGTCAACTTATAAATGATACCGCTTTGAGAGGTCGCTTTTCGTAGCCAATAAAGTAAGCCTACATGCAACCCAAAAAGCAAAATTGAGTAAGAACGGTGAATATAAAACTTCACGCCCAAATGCTCTATCCACTGATTTCTGCCAGCTTCTCCAAGTTCTTTTATCGCCACATCCATTACTTCTCTCACTTGTGTTCCTAGTAAGACCTGTACAAGTGATAAAATCAATGTCCAAATAAGCCACTTGTTTATGAACGTTTTCTTTTTGATTTCAGCGAGTTGAACATCCCCAACATACGACCTTGCCATGGTATAAATCAATACAAATACGATGACAATAGCCAGCAACATGTGCAAAGTGACCATAACAGGAGCAAGCTCCGAAGATACCACTTTTGCACCCAACCAACCTTGAAACCCTACTAGCAAAAATGCCAGTAAGCTCATGTAAAAAATCGGTCGATCGCGTTTAAGAAAAGGAATTGAAGCGAGAAGAGTAGCAAAAATTAAGAGTCCTGTAAATACCCCAAAAAGCCGATTAAGGTATTCTGTCCAGGTCTTAAATACATTAAATTCTACCTCTCCTTTTAATTTGGCACCAAAAATTTCTTGGTAGTTGGCAGGTAGTTCAGAAACTTCTGTTGGAGGAACCCATGAGCCAAAACATTTTGGCCAATCGGGACAACCCATCCCAGAGCCAGTACTTCTAACAATCCCGCCGATTACAATCAAAACATAAACGACAACTACTGTTAGAAGTGCTAGCTTCTGAAATAAGCGATTAATTGTATCAGAATTAGTGTGACGCAAACTGGTCATTATAATTTTGAGCCTCAATTTCTTTTTCCTGCGCTATATACTCATTCTCATGCGGGAAGTTAGATTCGAGCGTTTGAGAGTGAGGAATATTTTGAGGAATAAAATCAACGTCAGATCCTGGCTTGCTATAATCGTATGGCCAACGATATACGGCAGGGATTTCTCCTACCCAGTTTCCGTGACCTACGTTTACTGGTGTTGTCCACTCCAAAGTATTTGAATTCCAAGGGTTTTGAGGTGCTACTTTACCTTTAAACATGCTGTAGAAGAAATTCCAAAGGAATATAAACTGAGCAAAGAAAGTAAAGATAGCAGCTATCGAAACAAACATGTTCAAATCAGTGAACGACTTACCAAAGTCAAAGCTTGTGAATTGGTAATAACGACGTGGGAAACCTGCAATACCAATGTAGTGCATTGGCATAAACACTAAATATACTCCAGCAAAAGTAAGCCAGAAGTGAATTTGACCAAGTGTGCTGTTAAGCATACGGCCAAACATTTTTGGATACCAGTGGTAAATACCTGCGAAGAATCCGAAAGCCGAAGCCGCACCCATTACGATGTGAAAGTGTGCTACCACAAAATAGGTATCGTGCAATTGAATATCTAGTGCCGAGTTTCCAAGAATGATACCTGTCAAACCACCTGACACGAACAACGATACCAGACCGATTGAGAACAACATACCTGGCGTAAAGACGATGTTTCCGCGCCACAAAGTTGTGATGTAGTTAAACGCTTTTACCGCCGAAGGAACCGCAATAATCAACGTCAAGAACATAAAGATTGAGCCCAAGAATGGATTCATACCCGTTACGAACATGTGGTGCGCCCATACGATAAAGGCAAGGAATGCAATCGCCATGATTGAGGCAATCATCGCACGGTAACCAAAGATTGGCTTACGGGCATTCGTTGCAATTACTTCTGATGTGATACCAAGGGCTGGCAACAATACGATATATACTTCTGGGTGTCCTAAGAACCAGAACAAGTGTTGGAACAAGATTGGACTACCACCAACGTTTGGCAAAGCTTCGCCATTGATATAAATTTCTGACAGATAGAAGCTTGTTCCGAAATGACGGTCAAAAATCAACAATAAGGCTGCTGAAAGCAATACAGGGAAAGAGATAATTCCCAATACAGCCGTGATTAAGAATGCCCAAATTGTCAATGGAAGACGCGTGAAAGTCATACCACGTGTACGAAGGTTGATTACGGTTGTAACATAGTTCAAACTTCCCAACAATGAAGACATGATGAAAATCGCCATACTTGATAACCAGAGTGTCATCCCCATTTCAGAACCCATGTGGGCTTGTGGTAATGCACTTAGCGGCGGATAAATCACCCAACCACCTGCTGCTGGCCCTGTTTCAAGGAAGATTGAGATAAACATCAATAAACCTGAAACAAAGAATAACCAAAACGAAAGCATGTTCAAAAACCCTGATGCCATATCACGAGCTCCAACTTGCAATGGAATCAAGAAGTTACTGAAAGTTCCACTCAAACCTGCCGTCAATACAAAGAATACCATGATGGTACCGTGCATGGTTACAAGGGCAAGGTAAAAGTTAGGGTCTAATGCGCCTGTTTCAGTAATCCAGCCACCTAGAAATGGTTTTAACCAGCTCAAGTTTGCCCCAGGAAACCCTAGTTGCAAACGGAAGATAACCGACATAGCAGCTCCAATGATAGCCCAAAAAATACCAGTTATCATGTACTGTTTGGCTATCACTTTGTGATCTTCAGAGAAGATATATTGGCGCCAGAAGTTTAACTCGTGGTGCTCATGTTCATCGTGAGAGTGGACATCATGTCCCAAGTTAGCCTCTACTACTGACATTTTTATTTTGATTTTAAAGTTATAATTTCTATTAACGCATCGATGCACTTGCGGCCGCAGCCGAACCTGTAGAAGCAGTGGTACTGTCAGTTTCTTCTACGTAAGGAGCATAATTCATTGCCTTTGCACGCAATTTTTCTGGGATTTTAGAGATAAACTTAGGGTTCGCCTCCAAAATAGTCGATAGCAAAGGTTTTTGTTGTTGTTTCCAAGCATCAGCAGAAGCCTTGTCTTCAACAATCAGGCGCAAGCGCATTGCAAAGTGACCACGTCCACATACCTCAGTACATGCAATTTCGTAGTCGAAATTAGGGTTGTTTAACTCTGCCCGCATTTGCTCCGTTGACTTATCAGGAATAAACCAAAATTTCGTTGGCATACCAGGAACTGCGTCCATTTTGACACGCATGTGAGGAATATACACACTGTGCAAAACGTCACGAGCTCGGATTTTCAACAAAACAGGCTTACCTACTTCCACGTGCATTTCACTTGGATTGATAAAATCATCCATTGATGCTTCGTCTGAATAATCAACGCCCATTTCGTTATCTGAAGTGATTAACTTGTAGTTATAAGCTCCAAGCTTATTATCCTGAACACCTCCATAACGAACAATCCAACCAAACTGTTTTCCCATAATTTCAACTACCTGTGAATCAGCGGGAGCATCGGCCATAATTTTGGTCCACGTACGGAACCCTAAAAATACCAAAGATGCCATGATTACCGCAGGAATCGCAGTCCAAATCAACTCCAACTTGTGGTTTTCAGGGTAAAAAGTAGCTTTATAGCCTTTTTTGTACTGATATTTCCAAGAGAAGAAGAAAAGCAAAAAGTTTACAATAAAAAATGCAATCGTTAATAAACCCATATCAAGCCAAAATTGGCTATCCGTTTCCCGACCATGTGGGGAAGATGCCTCTGGTAAAAAAGCATCCTGCGAAGCGAGGTAAGACCATACCATTGCTACTGAACCTGCCACCAAAAACACCATCCAAAGTGCTGCATTGACTTTGTTATTTGGTACAGGAGCTTCACTGTCTGATTGAGTACTACCCATTACCTTTTGCAATTTTGCTGCCACGGCAATTGCAATTCCAAGCAGCACAACCAGTAGTAATCCAACTAAATAAATCATTGTTATTATGTCGTTTTATATTGATTTAGAGATTTTGCTAGTTAAGACAAAATCAATTTCTACAAATTACGCAACATCGTGGTGTAGAGACTCCTCTAACATTGGATGGTTGCGAGGGATTAGATTGCCTTTCGTCAACTGAGTTGAAACTGACCAAATAAACGCACAAGCAAACAATAAAATAAAGCCAAACTCAACAGGCCCAAAACCAGCATGTTCACCTACTGTACCTGGCATAATGTTGGTATAAAAATCAAAGTAGTGACCCACAATAATTGACCAACAAGCAATTTTCAAAATCAATGGCGTACGCTTCGAATCCCTTGTCATTAAAACTAGGAAAGGGGTAACAAAGTTTAAGAAAAGATTGATAAAAAATGGTGCTTTGAAAATACCACCGTAGCCGCTAAAACGCTCACGATAATAAATAGCTTCTTCTGGAAGGTTAGCGTAATAAATAAGCAAAAATTGCGCAAACCAAACGTATGTCCAGAAAATCGAGAAGGCAAAACAGAATTTACCTAAGTCATGTAAGTGGCTTTCGTTTACTGCTTTCAAATACCCACGCTCTTTCAACATAACAATTGTAAGCGTCATTGTTGCCAAACCTGCTACGTGCCAACTGGCGAGTGTGTACCAGCCAAACATGGTTGAGAACCAGTGAGTATCGATTGCCATCACAAAATCCCAAGCAGAAGTAGATGAAGTTACACCAAAAACTAGCAAGAACGCCGTTCCGAATTTGATGGCTTTTTCGTAATTCTCAGTTCCACCAATTTCGTCTTCTTGAAGCGACAAATTTCTCAATACTTTCCACAAACCATACCACAAACCGAAATACAATACGAGGCGAATGAAATAAAATGGTTTGTTCAAAAATCCTTTTTTACCTGCGATGATTGCATCGTAGTGTGGACTATTTGGATCCATAATCCCTTCGTGCATCCAGTGGAATAATTTATCTCCAAAGCCTACAGCAAGCACCAAAATAATAATGGCTGGTACTGGCAAAAAAGCAGGCATTGCCTCTGGAATTCTTCTAAATACAGCCGACCACCCCGCCTGAGCAAGGTTATTGTAAGCTAGGAAGAATAAGCCAATGACAGAAATACCAGCAAAATAGACACTATTTACCCAAAGGTTAGAAATAATACGTTGTGTCCAGTGGTAAGCGTGTTCGGCATGGTCGTGTGCATGTTCAGCAGCATGACCTGCAGCTCCATGAGCTTCGTGCCCATGTCCACCACCTTGAGATAACATATATGCTCCGATCAATACCAGCGCAGCGCCAATACCCATCCCAATGAGCAAATTGCGTTTTGATTCGGCGGTAAATTCAAATTGTTCTTCGACAGAAACAACTTCGTGATGATGTGCGCCCATTATAAATCTTTATCTTTAAGTTGTTGTTGGTTATCGCAGCGGCGAACCGCTAACTTGTTCGTAATTAGCGGTTTGCCGCTTCGGTTTATTACAGTAACTTAGTACTAGCCTTTCTGTAATTTATGAATATAGTGAGCAATTTTCCAACGCTCTTCGGGAGTCACTTGTGAACCATGTGCCCACATGCGGCCTTTTCCGTGCGTGATCACGTGGAAAATATGTCCATCATTCATATTTAGGTAAGCATCCGCTTTGTAATTAGGTACCCCTTTGTACATGTCAGCTACTGGGCCGTCTCCTGCACCTGTTTCACCATGGCAGTGTTGGCAATATCTTCCATAAAGTGCTTTTCCTTCTGCAAGTGTTTTTGCAGTATTTGGAACGGGATTTTTCAAAACGGCTTCCGCAGTAGCGAGTTCATCTTTACCGATGTGGTAAATCATCAAGTCCACGCTTGAGCTGTCAAATTGAGTTTTGTAGTTACGGCGAGATACCGTTCCTGCCACAGGCTCACGCATGTTTTTACCATCAGCATTGATGGGATTTTTCTCAATTTGGGTATATGGCTCATAACCAACAGAGTTATACATGTTAGGAGCATATTCTAAACCTGCATCATCGTGACCACGTTGGCAAGAACTCAAAGCAGCGACGACAGCAAACGTACCAGCAATTAATGTATTAATTCTTTTCATCTTCATTTAAAAACATTAAACCTGTTTAACACTCACCTCTTCTGCTCCTGAAGCTTTTACCAAACTAGCGATTTCAGCTTCTGACATTTTGTTTTTGCTTAGGTCAATCGCCATCACAAATTTATTGTCAGTACAACGTGGGTCAAACAAAAGTGGCTCAACGGTTGGCCCTAATCCATTTGACAAGAAAAAGGTAATTGTCATACCAAAAGCCGTAAAAAGTACCGTAAGCTCAAACATAATTGGAATGTAGTTTGGAAAAGAAAGGGGATCCTTTCCACCAATAACCATCGGCCAATCGATTCCCATTGTCCAAGTAGTCAACGTAATTGCGCACAAAAACCCAGTCAAACCAAAGCAAAATGCCGCAATACCGATACGAGTCCGTGGGTGGCCAATTGCTATGTCCATTCCGTGAATAGCAAAAGGTGAATACACTTCGTAGATTTTCACCCCAGCGCTTTTAATTTTATTTACTGCGGCGAGTGCAACGTCATCATCGTCATAAACACCTACCAAAAACTTCTTATTTGCGTCCGTCATTGTTGTCTCAATTATTTTTTGAAAACTCAATTTTAACTTCCCTTACTCTCTTATTCTGCATCTTTTTTGTAGGCAGGAGAAGCTAATCTGTCTGCTTTAGAAACGCCTGCGATTTTTTTGGGCAATTGCTCAGAAGTTGTCCGCAATACACCCTTCACCTCTGCCATGTTGATTACTGGCAAATACTTAGAGAACAATAAGAAAAGAGTGCCAAACAAACCAAATGAGAAGATATAGTCACCGATGTCAAACATTGTTGGTGAAAACATTGCCCAGCTCGACGGAATATAGTCGCGGTGAAGTGACGTCACAATAATTACGAAACGCTCAAACCACATACCGATGTTTACAATGACGGAAATGAAGAACGTCCATTTAACACTACGACGAAGTGAACGTGACCAGAAGAGCTGTGGAGAGATTACGTTACACGTCATCATCGCCCAGTATGCCCACCAGTATGGTCCCGTAGCACGGTTGATAAATGCGTAGCTTTCGTACTCAACGCCTGAATACCAAGCGATAAAGAACTCAGTCAAATACGCTACCCCCACAATCGAACCTGTCAACGTGATGATTTTGTTCATCATTTCGATGTGCTCAAATGTGATATAATCTTCCAACTTATACACGACACGAGCGATAAGCATCAAGTTTTGCACCATGGCAAAACCAGAGAAAATCGCACCTGCAACGAAGTAAGGAGGGAAGATGGTCGTGTGCCAACCAGGAATAACCGAGGTTGCAAAGTCCATGGATACAATCGTGTGTACTGAAAGTACGAGTGGTGTTGACAAACCAGCCAAGATTAAGCTGATGTACTCATAACGTGCCCAAGTTTTGGCTGAACCATTCCAGCCCATTGCCAATGTACCGTAAATAAATTTAGATACTTTGTTTTGAGCGCGGTCACGGATAGTAGCCAAATCAGGCACAAGACCTACATACCAGAACAAACAAGATACTGAAAAATACGTTGAAATCGCGAATACGTCCCAAACCAATGGAGAGTTGAAGTTAACCCACAATGATCCGAATGTATTTGGCAAAGGCAAAGCCCAGTGCGCCATCCACGGACGCCCCATGTGCATCAAGATGAACGAAGCCGCACAAATAACGGCGAAAATCGTCATAGCTTCGGCAGCACGGTTGATAGAAGTTCTCCATTTTTGACGGAACAACAACAAGATTGCGGAGATAAGTGTACCAGCGTGACCGATACCTACCCACCATACGAAGTTGGTAATGTCCCATGCCCAACCTACTGTTTTATTAAGGCCCCAAACGCCCAAACCTTCCCACCAAGTCCAGAAGAGACAGCAAGTACCATACAGTAAAACCACAACAGAAATGGCAAATGCTATTTTCCACTCTTTGGTTGGTTTACCTTCCACCTGCTTGCAGATATCCTCTGTTACGTCAGCGTACGTCTTGCCGCCTGTTACAAGAGGGGTTCTTACGGGTGAAGTAACGTGCATATTTTTAAGAGTTAATAGTTATTTTATTGATTTTTCTCTATGTACTTTGACAAAATAGCTCGACTATTTTATCGAGAGCCACTGCTCCGAAAAGCAGTGGCTTTGATTTATTAGTGACCTCCGTGCTCAGCATGTTGGTGCCCTTCGTGAGCCGCAGCTTTAGAAGCATCAACATCTTTATTACGAATCTTAGTCAAGTAAGAAATCTGCGGTTTAACGTTGATTTCATCCAACATTTGGAATGCACGTCCTTCTTTCTCTTCTGCCAACAACTTAGAGATACGGCTGCTTGGATCATTCATATCACCAAACACAATCGCTTCTGTTGGGCATGATTGCGAACATGCTACTTCAATTTCTCCGTCAATTGGACGACGACGCTCTTTCTTCGCATTCAACTTACCTTCTTGGATACGTTGCACACACATTGAGCATTTTTCAATAACCCCGCGCGAACGTACAGTTACGTCTGGGTTGATGACCATTTTACCAAGGTCGTTATTGAAGTGATAATCGAATTTATCGTTATCGAAGTACTTAAACCAGTTGAAGCGACGTACTTTGTATGGGCAGTTGTTTGCACAATAACGTGTACCTACGCAACGGTTATAAGCCATTTGGTTCAAACCTTCTGTGCTGTGGGTTGTGGCCAATACTGGACAAACTGTCTCACAAGGAGCGTTTCCACAGTGCTGACACATCAACGGCTGGAATGTCACTTCTGGGTTTTCAGAGGCAACTTCTAAACCACTCAAATCATCCACTGGTGCATCGCTGCTGTAATAGCGGTCGATACGAATCCAGTGCATTTCGCGGCGGTTGATTACTTCTTGGCGACCAACCACAGCAACGTTATTTTCTGCTTGGCAGCTAATTACGCACGCACCACAACCTGTACATGAGTTAAGGTCAATCGCCAATCCCCATGAGTGATTTGGTTTTTCGTAACCGTTCCACAACGAGATTTCTCCTGGCGCTTTCACACCTTCTGAAGTAACGACGTGCGGGAAGTAACGACCTGCTTTGCTATCTTTTTGATACTCAGAAAGACGCGCTTCTTGAAGCACTGACTTACGCGCCATTACGGTGTCGTGGGTCTGTGTTTGAGCAACTTTGTGCGTATCGCCAGTTTTAGTTAGGGTACCTTCACCTGCACTAAAGCTAACAGCTCCACCTTTCAGTTGAGCCAGAGGATATACATTTACCCCCACACCGTTTCCTGCTTTCCCAGCCTTCTCGCGACCGTAACCAATCGCAATTGCGACGGTTCCGTTAGCTTGACCTGGCTGAATTACAACTGGTAATTCGACAGATTTACCTTTTACTTCTACCTTAACAACGTCATCTTGCGCGATTCCTAGTTCTTTTGCTGTTTTTTGCGAAACACATGCGTAATTATCCCAGCAAGCTTTTGTGATTGGATCTGGGAACTCTTGCAACCAAGGGTTGTTGGCTAATGCCCCTGTTCCAATTCCTACCTTTTCATAAAGAACCACTTCAAGGCCAGAAGCATTTGCTTTGTATGAGCCGTTGATTGCAGCGACTGCGGCTTCTACACCTGCCACTGTTCCAGCACCACTAGCTGCTACCGCTCCTTTTTCATAAACACCGTCATGCAATGCTTTTGTCCAAGCATTTTCAAAATCTGCTCCACCAATTACATTAACTTTCCAGTAGTTACGCAAATAAGCGTAAAAGTCAGCATTCAAACCAGCCCATTTCAATAAGCTTGATTGTGCTTGGCGCGTTTTGTAAATCAGTGAAATAGCAGGTTGTTGCAAGCTGTAAAATCCAGCAACTGGTTGTGCATCACCCCAGCTCTCTAAATAATGAGGAGCAGGTGCGATGTATTTACAAAGTGAAGATGTTTCATCGGCACGATCTGCAAATGAAACCGAAAGCGCTACTTTAGAAAGTCCTTCTTTCAATTCAGCTCCACGTGGATGATCATAGACAGGGTTGCAACCGTAGAAAATAACGGCGCTTACTGAACCACCTTTCACTTCATCGATCAACGCGTTCATGGCAGCATCATCTCCCTGACGGAAGTATGCTGGGGTGCCCAAATCAATCGTGGCACCATACGAACCAAGTGTTTGGTTAATGGCATTTACTACAACTTGAACACTCGCATCGTTTGAGCCAGATACGACCAACGAAGCCCCTTGAGCAGCTTTTAATTCCTTAGCTGCTTTATCAAGCATTTTGTCAACTTCAGCACCTAAAGAAGCGCTTCCGCTGCCAGTAATCTTATTGTATAATGCCAACGCTACAAGACCTTCTTGTGAAGGTTTGATTGTTGTGCGATAGTCAGCGTTTGAACCAGTAAGTGACAATGTTGTCTCAAACTGGAAGTGACGTGACATTGATTTATTTCCGCCTTTTGCGCTGCTTATTTTACGGCCTTTGGCATACTGGGTTGAGAACGCGTCTGGGGCAACCCAAGTACCTAAAAAGTCGCAACTTAAACCTACAATTACTTTCGCTTTACTAAAATCATACGATGGTAATATTGCTTTACCAAAAGAATCCGCATTAGCTTTAATTAAGCCAGAAGCTGAATTTACATCGTAAGAAATGTGCTTTGTTGTAGGATATTTTGCTGCAAAGTCGCCGATAACAGCTTTTGTTGAAGGGCTTAAAATAGTAGAAGAAACGATACGAATCTGTCCGCCTTTTGCCAATTGAGCCGAAATTTCTTTGTCAATCACATCCCAGTCAGCATCAGCATCCCCTTTTTTAGGGCCTTTCAATTTTTCAATATCGTATAACGCCAACAAAGAGGCATGTGCACGAGCACTAACCCCTCCTTTGCTTACACTCGATTGTTTGTTCCCTTCAATTTTGACTGGACGTCCTTCACGAGTTTTTACTAGAATACTAGCATAATCTCCGCCCTCAGCGTACGTCGATGCGTACCAATCTGCGATAGTTGGGAAGGTATCTACTGGCTTGTTGAGATAAGGAACAGCTTTTCTTATGGGAGCTTCACACGCGGCCAACGACACGGCAGCAACGCCAAATCCCAGCACTTTTAAGAAATCGCGACGGTCTGAACCAATACCATCGACGATGCTCTTGTTTTCACTGGAATTGGTGGGTTCAAAGCTACCAAATTCGTTGTGGGCGTTTTTTACAAAAGTCTCATCATTCCGAAGCTCCTCTAGTCCTTTCCAATACCTCTTCGTTTGGTTTTCCATATATTTATGAATGTAGATTCTGGATTCTTATATTTTCTAGTTCTAGTAGTGACACTTTGAACATTCCAAACCGCCAATATCAGCCACTTTCAATGGCTTATCGCTCTTCTCAGCATGAAGCTGAACTAGCTTGTCATAATAGGCGTTTTCTTTTGTATTAACGTCTGTCTTACGGTGACAGTCGATACACCAACCCATTGTCAAGGTCGAACGTTGTTGAACAACCTCCATTGTTTGGATTTCACCGTGGCACTGCTGACACTGAAGACCACCCACGTTTACGTGTTGGGCGTGGTTAAAATACGCCAAGTCAGGTAAGTTGTGAACACGTACCCACTGGATTGGCTTGTTTTCCTCGATGGCCGAGTAAATTTTTTGAATTTCTGGAGATTCTTTTTTGATAACTCCGTGGCAGTTCATACAAATGTTTGCCGAAGGAATTGTCGCAGACTTACCACGGTTAACTCCTGTGTGGCAGTAGTTACAGTCAATCTTATATTGACCTGCGTGCAATTTGTGTGAGAATGCGATTGGCTGCTTTGGAGCGTACCCTTGTTGAATACCTACACCATACAAACCATCAAGGGTCGCTTTTGTCACCATTAATACAAAGAACCACACTGTTGCACTGCGGATAGCTGAGTTTTTGCTCATGGCCACTAAACCATTGCGCAATTTGTCTCCAAATGAACCACCATCACTCGCACCCACTTCTCCACTCACTGCTTTTGACAGGATAGAGACAATGGCCAACAATACGCCAAGCACCAGCAACATCACCAATAACAATGCTACTAAGATGTACGTAAACAAATCAGACGACTCAGCTGCTGCTCCACCCGCTGCCGCAGTAGCGCCCGCAGCCGCAGGAGCTGCCGCTACTGCTGTATTTGCTTTTTCGATGTAGGCTAAGATGTCTTTTACCTCCGTCTCACCAAAGGCTGGGAAGGCCGTCATTTGTGCTTTGTTAAACTTGTTGTACAAAGCGACTGCATATTCATCTCCTGATTGGATCACTCCGTTAGGGTTTTTAACCCACTTAACAAGCCAAGCTAAGTCCCTACGTTTCTGAATGTCTTTCAATCCTGGCCCGACGACTACTTCGTCTTTTGCTGAGTGACAAGCTTTACAGTTGTTATTAAATAGTGATTCGCCATTGGCTGCATCACCATCTTGAGCTACTGCACTGAATCCTACAGTAGTCAACATTGCTACTACTAATAGCCGACTGATGTTGCGCATTTTTTTGAAAAATAAACTACTCTTCATTCGTGTATGAATTAACAAAAACATGATACTTCTTGACCCTACAAAAGTAATGCACTAATAGATACGTGCCAAAGTATTTCTATTCTTAATTTGCAATAATTTAATTATTTAGACTTCTTCTAATTAAAGAAGAAAGCCTACCTAAAACCTAATTTTATTCTGTATTTCAGGCAAAATAGGTAGAATTAAAAACAAAAATACCATTCAGCTTGTGAAATGGTTATCATAGCTGAATGGTATTTTTTTTAGAAATATGTATTTTAGTGAGGTCCCGAGCGGATTCGAACCGCTGTACGAGCTTTTGCAGAGCTCTGCCTAGCCACTCGGCCACAGGACCAAAAACACTTGGATAATTTGTTAGACAAATACTAAACTTTGGTTAGAAGCACTAGCTAAATCACTAACTCATATCCAAGTGCAAATATAGCGTTTTATTTTGAATAATTCACTATTCTGCGTCTGTTTCGTTTGAAATTTTCTTAGAAGTAGTCGATTTTTTCTTTTTTTCGCCTTCTTCTAATTGTTCTTTCAATGCCGAAAGCGCCTCAAGATCACCTAGTGTAGCTTTCTCCGCGTCTTTTGCTTTTTCAACTTTAGCAGGTTTCGCTTTTTCTTCTACTTTAGGCTCTTCTTTCTCTTGCCAAGTTTTAGCGTGAGAAAGAACGATGCGTTTTTCTTCTTTCAAGAACTCAGTTACTTTGAAATCAAGAGACTCACCTACTTCAGCAACTGAACCATCTTCTTTGGCAAGGTTTTTCAACACTGCAACTCCTTCGATACCGTAAGGCAATTCGAGCGTAGCTACTTTGTCACCTTTACCAACGACAGTACACTTGTGAACTGAACCTACTGCGAATACTGATTCAAAAGTATCCCATGGGTTTTCTTCAAGGTGTTTGTGGCTCAAAGACAAGCGACGGTTTTCAGCGTCTAGTTCAAGTACCATTACTTCAAGTTCTTCGCCAACTTTGATGAAATCACTTGGGTGCTTGATTTTCTTTGTCCATGAAAGGTCAGATACGTGAACTAGACCGTCGATACCTTCTTCCAATTCAAGGAAAAGACCAAAGTTAGTCAAGTTGCGAACTACACCTTTGTGTTTTGAACCAACGGCGTATTTCTCGATAATTTCTTGACGTGTCCAAGGATCAGCAGTCAATTGTTTTAAGCCAAGAGACATTTTGCGCTCGTTGCGATCCAATGTCAATACAACTGCTTCTACTTCGTCACCAATTTTCAAGAAATCTTGTGGGTTACGTAGGTGTTGTGACCACGACATTTCTGAAACGTGAATCAAACCTTCTACGCCTGGCATGATTTCAAGGAAAGCACCGTAGTCAGCTACGTTTACTACTTTACCTTTTACTTTCGAGCCAACTTCAACTTCGGCCGCAAGAGCTTCCCAAGGATGAGGCTGGAGTTGCTTCATACCAAGTGAAATACGCTTCTTGTCTTCGTCGAAGTCAAGTACTACTACGTTGATTTTTTGGTCAAGGCTCAACAAATCCGATGGATCGTTGATACGTCCCCAAGAAATATCTGTAATGTGCAACAATCCGTCAACACCACCCAAGTCGATGAACACACCGAACTTAGTCATGTTCTTAATTACACCCTCAAGTACTTGACCGCGCTCAAGGTTTGTAAGAATAAGTTGACGTTGTGCTTCGAGGTCTTTCTCGATAAGAACTTTGTGAGATACGACCACGTTGTTGTTAGCGTGATTGATTTTCACAACTTTCACTTCCATTTTCTTACCTACGAAGACATCGAAGTCACGAATTGGCTTAACGTCAATTTGTGAACCTGGCAAGAAGGCTTCAATACCGTAGATATCCACGATAAGACCACCTTTTGTACGACGCTTCACAAAACCATCGATAACCAAATCCTCGTCGAATGACTTCTGGATATTATCCCAAGCTGTAATAACGCGTGCTTTTTTGCGAGAAAGAACCAACTGACCGTTAGGGTCTTCTTGGTTTTCAATATATACTTCAATTTCGTCGCCGATTTTCAAATCCGACAAATCGCGGAATTCTGAACGCGGTACGATACCGTCCGATTTTGAACCGATGTTCAAAATCACTTCGCGGTCATTCATACCGACCACGACACCTTTAACTACTTCTTTTTCGGCGACGGGTGCAAGAGTCCCGTTAATCAATTGTTCTAGCTGGGCTTTTTCAGCTACTGAATAACCGCTACCAAAGCCACGGTTATCAATTCTATCCCAATCAAAATCAGCTAATTGAGCTTTACTCATGATAATTTTTAAAATTGCCTTTTATACATCAACCTATCGGCATTTAGGTTGAAATTTGGTGAAACAAACGCCCGCCTTTTGCAAAACGGAGTGCAAAGGTAGATGTTTTCCAAAAAAAATGCAATTTTTAATACACCTTTTCTCTCTTTGTTAAGAAAGGCATCCATGATTCCTCTACAGCCCCTGAATAATCGCGCAGAAATAGCACAAATGAAGGTTTAAATGGTCGATGACGCATGGGCATGGAAGCCTCTTCGGGGGTGCAATCGCCTTTTTTGGCATTACAGCGCTTACAGGCAGTAGCAAGATTTTCCCAGCTTGTACGCCCTCCTCTTGATTTTGGCATGACATGGTCTAACGTAAGGTCTTCCGTCGAACTACAATACACACACCGATGCCCATCTCGTTTGAAAATATTTTGTCGCGTAAGCATGACGCCTTTGTAGGGAAGATTAATGTAGCGGTTCAGGCGAATCACTGTTGGCAGCGGAAATGAAGTGCTTACAGTATGTAATTGAAATGCCGAAGACGCAGCAACCAATTCGGCCTTATCTAAATAGACGAGTAAAAAGGCTTTAGGAACCGAACAAATGCCTAAAGCAGAGTAATCTTGATTCAAAATTAAGACTTTCCTACCCATACCGACACTAAGTTTTTGAGGTTTTTGCAATGTACAAAATTATAAGGTAATAACCTCTCACTCAGTCAATATCTTAACACAATCTTCTTACAAGAAAATTTTTCAGCTTGACTTTGGAACAAAAATATAAACACCTATTGTTTACTAAACAGTGTTCAGTATATTTGTAGTATTAAACAAACATTTATTCTATTTCATGGGAATATTAGAGCGAAAAGAAAGAGAAAGAGAAGACATGCGGCGACTCATTTTGAATGCCGCACGGGAGCTTTTTTTGGAGCAAGGATATGAAAAAACAAGTATTCGGAACATCGCAGACGTCATAGAATACAGTCCAGCCACCATTTATCTATACTATAAAGACAAAAACGAATTATTTTTTGCCCTCCATGAAGAAGCGTTCTTAAAATTGATGGACGAACTCAGTTCGCTACAAACCATCCAAGACTCCTTTGCACGCCTGATTGAAATGGGGCATCGTTATATAAAGTTTGCCGTAGAAAATCCTGAGTTATATGACCTTATGTTTATTATGAAGGCCCCCATTGAAGCCTTAGCCTGTCGCGATGAAGTGTGGGAAGATGGGCTAAAATCGTTCGGATTACTCAAATGGGCAATCCAAGAATGCGTCAACGCGGGTTATTTTAAAAATACGGATATTGAGGTTTCAGCCATTACTATTTGGTCTTATATGCACGGTTTGGTATCTATTTATTTAAAAAACCGCATGAGCATGTTTCAAGACAACCAACAATTGCAACGAATGCAGCAATCATTTGTGCTTTTTACCAAAATGATTAAAGAGACTCTTTAATTAGCTACTCAATTAGATTCGTTTTTTTGCTTTTTATCTGAACACTGTTTATTAAATAATATATGATTAGATTCATCTACCTATGGGTACTGGTTCTTTGTAGTTTAGGAGCAGTCGCCCAACAATCGGCCATTTTGGAAGCTTATGTACAAGAAGGGGTGCAAAATAACCTTTCGCTCAAACAAGAAGGACTTGAAATCCAGAAAGTGAATGAAGCCATTGTACAGGCAAAATCACTTTTTTACCCTAAAGTAAGTTTCAATCCCACTTACTCCTTGGCCGCAGGTGGGCGTCGGTTGGCGTTTCCTGTTGGGGATTTGTTGAACCCCGTATATACGACGCTCAACAAACTCACGCAAACCAATAATTTCCCGCAAGTGGAAAACGTCAATGAACTGTTGGCACCCAACCATTTTCATGACACAAAACTCAGTTTCCAATATTCCATTTACAACCCTGAAATTCAGTATAATTACTTGATTCAGAAAACGTTATTGTCCGCTCAAGAAGCCCGAAAGCGAGTGGTTGAAAATGAATTAAAATATACCATCGAAACGGCCTATTTTCAGTATTTACAATCGCAGGAGGCTTTACAGATTTTTGAAAATGCCAAGAAAACCCTACAAGAGCTTGTACGACTCAACCAAAAGCTTGTTTCCAATAATGTGGTTACCAAAGATGCCGTGGTAGGTGCGGAATATGAGTTGAGCAAACTTGAACAGCAAGCGATTGTAGCCTCAAAAAACTCAAACGTAGCCAAAGCCTATTTTAATTTTTTGCTCAATCGAGAACTCGGAAGCGACATTAAAGTGGACTCCATGCTTTTAGCCTCAAATCAAAAGCAATTCGTTACTCCCTCCCCCACTTTAAGTTCCTTGACTAGCTTAGCAACTCAAAATCGTCAAGAATTAAAACAACTTGCTCAATCTATTTTAGCTTCGCAAACGGCCATCACTCTTCACGAAAAAGCGGCAAAACGACCCTCCGTTTTCATTGGTGGGAATGCTGGTTTTCAGGGATTTGGCTATAAATTTTCGGGGCAAGCTTACCTTGTTACTCAAATAGGTTTGCAATGGGATGTATTTAAGGGATACGAGCGAAAATCAAAAATTCAACAGGCTAAGATTCAAACGGAGTTGCTAAAAACGAAGCAATCGGAAGTTGAAAAACAGATTGAACTCCAAACGACACAGGCTTATTTTGAGCTTCAAGCCGCCAAAGAATCAATGAAATCGTTGGCCGACGGTGTTCGTAAAGCCGAGCAGTATTTCAAGGTCATCGACAGTCGCTATCGTAATGGCAATGTTCTTCTAATTGAGTATGTCAAGGCGCAAAACGAAGTGCTAAATGCTCAATTACAAGAGTCTTTGGCGCAATTCGATATTCTTTCTAAACAAGCTACTCTCAATAAAATCACAGCCGTCAACTAACATATTTCTCCGACTATGAACTCTTTGTATAACACATTTCGCTTAGTAAGTAGCTCATTACTGTTGAGTTTGCTTCTTATAAGCTGTAATAAAAAAGATGAAACCCA
This sequence comes from Runella sp. SP2, assembly GCF_003711225.1. Taxonomy (NCBI): domain Bacteria; kingdom Pseudomonadati; phylum Bacteroidota; class Cytophagia; order Cytophagales; family Spirosomataceae; genus Runella; species Runella sp. SP2. The sequence goes on from NZ_CP031030.1 coordinate 4,766,213, forward strand.
ACAAAAAACGACTGAAACCGATGAGGTTTTAGTCCCTGTTTCACTTACCAAAGTCGATCAAGCAACCCGTTCTGAAAGCATCGTTGCTTCTGGGTTGGTGGCATCGTCCGAAGAAGCGAGGTTATCGTTTAAAATTGGCGGAATAATCCAAAAAGTCTATGTGACCGAAGGCCAAAAGGTGAGCAAAGGCCAACTTCTTGCTTCACTCAATACTACTGAAATCGACGCGCAAGTGAATCAGGCCAAATACGGCGTCGAAAAATCTGAGCGTGACTTCAAGCGCGTTGAAAATATGCTGAAAGATACCGCCGCAACGCTGGAACAAATGCAAAACGTGACAACCGCGCTGGACATTGCCAAGCAAAATCTTCAAATCGCTCAGTTTAACCGTTCGTACGCCCAAATCATTTCGCCCATCGACGGCGCAGTTATCAAAAAAATGGGGAACGAGGGTGAATTGACAGGGCCTGGGACACCCATCTTTTACATTACTTCCAACCGTCAGGGCGACTGGGTGGTGCGTGTCGGGGTTTCGGACAAAGATTGGGCGCGTTTAAAAGTTGGCGACAAAGCCAATGTTCAGCTTGATGCTTATCCCACAGAAGCTTTTGAGGGTCGAATTACCAAACTCGCCCCCGCCGCCGACCCCATGAATAAATTGTACGAAATTGAAGTACGGATTGCTCCCAAAGGAAAGCGTTTGGCCACAGGGCTTTTTGCCAAAGTTGAATTAAAACCCGTCCAAAGTCGCAGCTATACCGTTGTGCCCCTTGAAGCCATTGTGGAAGGAAACGGCAAAGAAGCTTTCGTTTACGTTTTGGACGAAACGCGCAAAAAAGTGAAGCGTTTGCCCATACAAATCGGCTTTGTGGACGGCGATAAAGTTTTGATTACAAATGGCTTAGAAGGAATTTCAGAAGTAATCACTTCGGGTAGCGCATTTCTGACTGAGTCTTCTACCGTGATTGTAAAATAACGCATTGATGAACACTTTTTAATCACGCAAAGACGCTTAGAACCATGAATTTATCCGAATTTTCCGTCAAAAACTGGCAGTTTATGCTGGTGATGTTTGTGGGAGTGGTTGCCCTTGGGCTCAACTCACTTTTCACCATGCCTCGCTCCGAAGACCCGACTTTCGAGGCGCCTACCTTTATTATATCGGTGATTTACCCTGGTACTGACCCCAAAGACATGGAGGAGCTGGTGGTGGATCCCGTTGAAAAACGCCTCAATGAGCTAAAAGACGTTCGCAATATCCGTACAACCATCGACGACGGTTTGGCTGTTTTTATGTTGGAATACGACTACTCGGTTGACAACGACGAAAAGAAGCAAGAAATCGCTCGTGAAGTCAATTCGATGCGGGGGATTTTGCCCAATGATATTTTCGATATTCGCTATTTTCAATTTGACCCTGGTTTGGTCAACATCGTGCAAGTCGCTTTGGTATCGGAAGTCGCTTCGTACAAAGAAATGGCTCAGTACTCCGAACGTTTGAGAAAAGTACTTGAGAAAAATAAAGATTTACGCGGGGTAAAAGACTACGGTTTTCCCAAAGAAAACGTTCGGATTTCGCTCAATGTTGAAAAAATGGCGCAAGAAGGCATTGCGGTCAACCGTGTATTGGGGGCGTTGCAAAGTGAAAACCTCAATATCCCCGCAGGGAGTGTTCAGGAAGGTGCGCGACGTTTTAACGTAAAAACCAGCGGTGACTACGAATCTCTTGACCAAATAAGAAATACAGTGGTGGCTACCAATGGCCAAAAAATCATTTACCTCCGCGACGTAGCCGACGTTGACTTCAACTACGAAGAAGAAACCAATTTGACCCGACTCAACGGCCGTCGCGCGGTGTTGGTGGTAGCCGCTCAAAAATCAGGCAAGAACATTTCGGAAACGGGTAAGAAACTGAATCAAAGCCTCACCGAATTTGAAAAAACGATGCCGAAGCACATCAAAATGGTGAAGTATTTTGACCAATCGGTGAGTGTTGACCGACGCCTCGAGCGCTTTGCCAAAGACTTCGGCATCGCTATTTTGCTGGTAGCTCTCACTTTGCTACCACTCGGTTTCAGGGCCGCGTTGGTGGTGATGATTTCGATTCCGCTTTCGTTGGCGATTGGACTTACGGCAGTTAATTATCTGGGATACAGCATCAACCAGTTGAGTGTGGTAGGTTTAATCGTTGCCTTAGGTATATTGGTTGACGACTCCATTGTGGTGGTAGAAAATATCGAACGTTGGATTCGGGACGGATTTAGCAAACGTGAAGCCGCTATCAAAGCCACCCGACAAATTACCCTGGCCGTCATTGGTTGTACCGTTACGCTTGTGTTGGCCTTTTTACCTTTGATGTTTTTGCCCGAAGCTTCAGGCGATTTTATTCGAAGTCTTCCCACCGCTGTCACCATGACCATCATTGCGTCCATGATTGTATCGCTCACGATTGTGCCATTTTTGAGCAGCCGTTTGTTAGAAAATAGCCACAACCGCGAGGGTAATATCTTCTTGAGAGCATTGAAAAAAGTGATTTCTGGTTCGTACAGTCGCTTGCTCAACTGGGCATTACGTCATCCCCTGCCTTCACTTTTATTTGCGGGCGTCATTTTTGGGGCCTCGTTAATGATTCCAAAACAAATTGGCTTTGCCCTGTTTCCAAAGTCAGAAAAACCCATGTTTAGGGTAGCGTTTGAAACCCCCGAAGGAAGTAGCCTCAACGAAACTAACCGCGTCGCCCGTTTGGTCGAGAACGAACTGAAGCAAGTCCCTGAGGTCAAGTACTTTTCAACCAGCGTTGGGCGAGGCAACCCTCGGATGTACTACAACGTCATCGAGCGTTCTGAGGCAAGCAATTATGCGGAGGTATTTGTCCAGCTTCAAGATGAAATTCACCCACCCCAAAAAGAGAAAATCATTGACAAACTCCGCGAAAAGCTACGTTATATTCCCAATGCCAACGTGGAAGTAGTTGATTTTGAGCAAGGCCCTAACACCGAAGCGCCTATCGCCATTCGCGTTTTGGGCGACGACCTGGAGCAATTGCGCACGGTTGCGGCAGACGTAGAAAAAATCTTGAAAGACACACAAGGCACCATTTACGTAAAAAACCCGCTCACCACTCGTCGAACGGATTTGCGGGTAAAAATCAATAAAGAAAAAGCGGGTCTGTTGGGAATGTCGATTGCCGATATTAACCGTACGGTTCGTTTGGCCATTGCAGGTTTAAACATCGGAACGTTCAAAGATAGTGACGGCGACGACTACGCCATCAATGTTACGCTTCCAAAAGGAAAAACCACCACTCCTGATGTTTTAAACAATCTCTATATCAACACATTAATGGGCACTGCTGTTCCCCTTCGCCAAATTGCAGATGTGCAATTTGAAACCTCAACCAACCAAATTCGCCACTTTGACCGCGACCGTTTTGTGACGATTTCGGCCTTTGTGAAAAGTGGTTTTTTGGTGGACAATGTCTATAACGATATTTTGGCCAAACTTGAAAAACATCCTTTCCCAAAAGACTTTAGCTACAAAGCAGCGGGAGAACTCGAAGCCCGTGAAAAATCCTTTGGCGGTCTCGGCACCATCATTTTGATTACGGCTTTTGGGTTTTTAGGAGTGTTAATTCTTGAATTTGGCACGTTCAAAAGCTCACTAATCGTACTGTCTGTCATTCCGTTAGGGATTATTGGGGCTTTTACGATGCTCTGGATTGTAGGCTATCCCCTTTCATTTGTGGCAGTGATTGGTCTCATTGCTTTGATTGGAATCGAAGTAAAAAACTCCATTTTGCTGGTGGACTTCACCAATCAACTTCGAGAAGAAGGCAGGCCGTTGTTAGAAGCAATTCAAGAAGCGGGCGAAATACGCTTTGTTCCTATTGTGCTGACGTCGCTCACGGCCATTGGTGGACTGATTCCGTTGGCCATCGAAGGCAACCCGCTCTATTCGCCGCTGGCTTGGGTATTAATTGGGGGCTTGATTAGCTCAACGCTACTTTCACGGATTGTAACGCCTGTTTTGTATCGTTTAATCCCGCCGAAGGTGGAAGTGAAAGGATAAGACAAATTAAATATAGAGCGTGTTTGTCATCAACCATGAAAATTGAAAGTTTGATTTTCAATTTTCATGGTTAAGAACAAAATCCCCCTAACTCCCCTTCACTAATTCAACATAAAAACGTACCACATTTTTGAAGTCTTCGATGCTGATACGTTCGTTGGTACCGTGCGGACGCTTTAGGTCTTCGTCGTTCATGCGTACGGGCATGAAACGGTATAAGTTTTTAGAGACATTTTTGTAGTAACGCGCATCCGTAGCCCCAACCACCAAATAAGGCGCTACAATTGACGTGGGAAAACAGGCTTTGATGGTTCGATGAAGGGCGCGAAAACCTACCGTTGCAGTGTCCGAAACAGGAGAAGGCTCTGAGTCAAACTGTTTGAGTGACTCTATCGTAATTCGCTCGTTTCCAACAACTTTCTTCACATAATCAATCACTGTTTTGACCGAATCGCCTGGCAAAATCCGAAAATTAATTTTGGCAATGGCTTCTACGGGCAAGACATTGTCTTTCACGCCTGCATGGATAACCGTCGGGGCAATGCTGGTTCGTACCATGGCATTTCCCGCATTTGTTTTTTCCAAAATGCCAATAATGACCGAGTTTAACAACCAACGATTTGCCATCGCCAATTTGGTTGAAAAAGGCATTTCGGGGGCTAAATAATCTTGCATGTACCCTGCTGCGCCTTCCAATCGCGCAGGAAATGGGTGTTTTTGAAGTTTATCAATCGCCTCCGCAAGCATTCCAATGCTGGTTTGAGCGGGCGGCATGGACGAATGTCCACCGTCGCCCGTAGCGCTTAACTGCAAGGTCGTGTATCCTTTTTCCGCCACGCCAATCAGCGCAATGGGTTGATTTATTCCCGAAACACCGTCAATTTTTATCACCCCTCCTTCATCCACTACATATTCCAACTCCACTTTACGACTTTCCAACAAAGCCGCAATTTGCTGCGCGCCGTTTCTTCCCGAAATTTCTTCGTCGTGCCCAAAAGCCAAGTAAAAACTTCTTTCGGGAGTAAAATTTGACTTTAAAAGGTATTCCACCGCTTCCAGCACGCCCATTACCGTTACTTTATCGTCGAGCGTTCCGCGCCCATACACAAATCCTTCCGCAATATCTCCCGCAAAAGGCTGGTGTTTCCACATTTTTTCGGTGCCTTGCACCACAGGAACTACGTCGTAGTGCCCCATCAAAAGGGCAGGTTTTAGGCTGGTACTTTTCCCTTTCCACTCGTACAACAACCCGTACGTATTGACCCGTTCTAGCTTCAAACGGCTATGTACCAGAGGATAGGTTTTTGCCAAATACCCCACAAATTTTTCAAATTGTGTACTGTCCATCAACGACAAATCTTCGTAAGAAACCGTCCGAAACTGAATCGCTTCCGACAAATGGCTTACGACCGAATCGTTAAGCGTAAGGGCGGGTAGAGGCGCCACTCCTTGCATCTGTTTGGAGCTTAGTCGAAACGTATTAAAAACCAACACAGAAATCAGCACCAAAAGCAACACTGCGAGCGCAAGCAAAACCTTTTTCATGGGGCGTTAGTGGGTAATTAGTTGAGAATAAAGCGTATTGGGCGCTATTTACGAACTAATTCCACAAAATCAAACGGTACAATATGCTTTTCATCGACGGGATGAGACACCCTACTTACCTCTTCCCATTCGTTGTTAGAAATGGCTTCAAAATACGCATCTCCTTCAAAATCAGCTTTGACCTCGGTCAAATAAACTTTATCTGCCAAAGGCAGTATTTTACGATAAATCTCCCCGCCACCAATCACAAAAGCCTCATCGGTTTGGGTCTGTTGCGCCTCTGCGATAGCCTCTTCAATTGAGTGAACAACCACTACACCTTCATGCGCCCATCCTTTACTGCGAGTGATAACAATAGAGGTTCGATTGGGTAACGGCTTACCTATGGAGTCAAACGTTTTACGCCCCATGATGATGGGATGACCCGTGGTAAGGCGTTTAAATTGTTTTAAATCATTAGGCAAATGCCAAATCAGTTGGTTATCGCGCCCAATAACGCCGTTTTGAGCAACGGCTACGATCAAGGAAAGAAGCATAAGTTCAATTCTGTTAATTCTATATAATTACGCAAATTTAACGTGACTAATAGAAAGTGAAGTGGTCAAAAGGCAAATTCTCCATTTTACACCAAACATCGTACGACAATGCTAGACTTAACCACTTTTAAAAATCAGCTCATGGCAGCCATTACGCAGTATGGAGGCAAAGTATTGCTGGCTATCCTTGCCTTCATTATTGGGCGAATGCTCATCGGCACTATCATGCGCTTTTTGAGCACGCGGATGAACAGTGCAAAAATTGATCGTGATGTTCAGCCTTTTTTACTTTCTCTCACCAGTGTAACATTCAACATCATGTTGTTGCTAAGTTGTGCAGGTGTCCTGGGCGTTCAAACTACTTCATTTGTCGCTATTTTAGGCGCAGCTGGATTAGCCGTTGGATTAGCCCTTCAGGGTAGTTTGGCCAATTTTGCTGGTGGCGTAATAATTCTCATTTTTAAACCATTCCGTGTCGGAGATTTAGTTTCTGCTCAAGGCTTCACTGGGCACGTAGAAGCCATTCGTATTTTTGATACCGTTTTACTTACGCCCGACAACAAAACCATTACCCTACCTAACGGCGGGCTTTCGACGGGCGCCATTACAAATATTTCTGGCAAAGGTAAAATTCGTGTGGACATGGTTTTTGCGGCAGGTGCTCCCAATGGGGTTGATAAGATTAGAGCCTCTATTCAAAAAGTTATCGCAAGCTGCCCTAGTGCGCACAAAGACATCGAACATGATGTTTTGGTAACAAAATTAACCGAAAACGCTATTTTCTTCGACGTTCGCGTTTGGACACACCCAGACCGTTACTGGGATGTTTATTACTTTATTCATGAACACATTAGCAAGCAATTTGCAACCGATAGCATTTTAGCGCCTGCTCCTGCCGAGGTTCACGTAGTGATGCAACCTACGAAGGCATAATTTTATCCAAATAAGCCTAAAAATAAAAAGTGCGTAACCCTGAATTGCAGATGGGTTACGCACTTTTTATTTAAAATCTATGTCCGCTACGGCTTTGGAGCCGACTTAGGTGCTAGTGAGTTGATCCAAGCGGCAATTTTCAAGGCCTCTGCTCGAGGTACTTGAGGCATTGGCGCCATTGGCGTGGCATAATCTGGCCAGTTTTGAGGCTTAGGATTATAAATAAGCTCTACAATTTTTTCGTTTGAATACTTACGTTTTGCCACCTCTGTGTAAGCAGGACCCACTTGGCGTTTGTCAACCGCGTGGCAAGCCAAACACGTATTTTTGGCCAATAAAGGCTTAACTTCCTCAAATGTTGGTGCTTTACCCGATGCGGTTGTAGTTGCTTTTTTCTCCGTTGCTTTGGCAGTGGCTGTCGTTGTAGTAGCTGACGATTTTGTACTCATATCAGCGGCTTTCAACTTTTCTCCATCAGGCAAATTATGCAACGTGTAGAAAGCTGTTGGGTGTACCAACGACCAGTACGACGTAGAAGCACGCACGCCGTCAAGTTTCAATTCGTGGATGTAGTGCTCACGCAAGTTGTCCACCACAATACGCGCTTTCAAGCCATCTTCCGAGACTTTTACCCCTTTGATGGCACATTTAGCTTCGTTCACCGTCGGGCTTCCATAGACAGGATGGTACTTATAAGTAAAGCTACGAACGGCATAAGAAGCTAAGTTTTCAGCCGATTTCTTATCTACTGGAAGGGTAAATTCGACTTCAAAACCATCAGGCATGGCACGAACCGCCTTCATTTCAAAGGGTGTTTTACCATTCCACACCAAACGCTGCAAACCTTGGTTAGCATCGCCCGACGAGCCCCAACCACGGTTGGTTTCTCCGATGTAAAGTGAACCGCCATCGTTGGCCCACGCCATACGCAATACCCCCGATTGGAAACCCGAACGGAAGTCAAATGCAGCTCCTTGGTATTCACCTTTTACTTTTTCTAGGAAAACGCGCATCACTTTACTTTGTCCTTGGTCACCCACAAAAAGTTGGTTACTAAAAGGCCCGAATTTCCCGCCCGTTTGATCCGCCAAAATCTCAGCATTTGAGACTCCTAAGATACCATGAGGCAACCACACTGCTGGAAGTTGGGTTTCGGGATATTTTTTCTTCATGTCGGCCAACGTCAAAAACTTCTCATTTTGTACGTTTTCTGGCTTGATGGCATTTCCATTATTGTCACGCGTTTTACGTGGATCTACCATTGCATATACTTCTTCTTGGGTAATTTTGATGGGCGAGTTAGTAAGACTGTTAGCCCACTTCAAGCCCGCAGGGTGACCCATAAAAGCACCTTTTTTCACGTGCCAAATACCACCTGAACCCATCCAGTCGCCTTGGTTATCGTCATAAAACAACTCACCATCCACCATTCCTAAACCGCAAGGAGAGCGAACGCCCGTTGCCCACGGTTCCATTTGGCCATCAGGCGTAATTTTAAAAATCCAACCACGCAACGGGCGGCGGCTTTCGCCAGCCCACCACTCTTCGTCACCAAAAGCGACGTTACCCGATACAAAATACGAGCCGTCAGGGGCGATTTTTGGCCCAAAGCTGTATTCGTGGTAGTGCGAAGACAACGGCCAAGCGTAGATTGTTTCATAAACATCCGCTTTGCCATCGTGGTCTTTGTCAATCAATTTTGTCAATTCTCCACGTTGTGCACAAACCATCGCGCCGTTTTGGTAAACAAGCCCTAAGATTTCGTGTAAGCCAGAGGCAAATTTTTTGTAGTACGGCTTCGAACCAGTAGGGTTTTCGAGCAACCAAACATCGCCTCGGCGCGTTCCAATGGCCAAACGACCATCAGGAAGGGTGGTCATCCCTCCTACTTCGAGCAATATACCCTCAGGAACGGGTGGGGTAACAATTTTGTAAAAATCTTCTTCCGAAGGGGACTCCTGCGCAAATGATACGCCTAAACTCAGTAAAAGGGAGGTGATTGTGCAGATAACTTGTTTTTTCATTACTACGGTATTTCTAAGATATTGGTCAATACTACTTCAAAATCGACGAGAACGTCGTCGCCTGTTAGGGTTTCACTAAACAATTTAGTTTCGATAGCCGCATACGGCCGATAGATGAATGTTCGTTGTTCACTCATGGCTACTAGCCAGCCCAATCGCACGCCATTGTCAATCCATTTTTGCATTTTTTGTTTCAAATCCTCCAAATTATCCGTGTCAGATTCTAACTCAAGCACAAAATCAGGGGCTAAATACGGAAACGATTTTTTTTCGGCGGTTGATAACTCAGCCCAGCGTTCTTTCCGAATCCACGCCACGTCAGGAGCGCGCATGGAGCGATCGGGCAAGAAAAAACCGCCGTTAGAATCAATCACTTTTCCAGCTTTTGTACGGCGATTCCAAATACCTATTTCAGTATTCAATTCGCTGTTGTTAGAACTGGTTAGCAGATGGGTCGGAGACATATTGATAAAAATTTGTCCAAACTCGTTACGTTCTACCATCAAATCGGGGTTTGAAAGGCAGAAGTTTACCAATTCATCATCAGTAAATTGCTCGCGAGAAGGAAGATGCAATGGAATCAGCATGGGTTGCTATCAATTAGGAATCTCTCATTCGTTGAGCAAAGATAGAGAATCATTCCCAATTTCAGCCATCCAAGCCTTGAAACAACCACCTTTGGAGTTTTTTTATAATTTTGTGCAATCTATAAAACCTTTATATGAGAAACCAGTTTGACTTCCGTCGTCTTTTACCACACCTACTTGCCATTATTGGCTTTTTAGCACTTGCCATTATGTACATGAGCCCTGTTTTGAAAGGGCAGCAATTGGCGATGGGCGATGTTGATCGTTTCATAGCGCTTCAAAGCGAAATACGCAAATACGCCAGCGAATACATTGGCTGGACCAATAGTTTATTTGGAGGAATGCCTACTTTTTTGGTAGGAGGCGATTATTCAAACGGTATTTTTATCAAAATTCACGGACTGATTTATACCCTATTCAATATCAAAGCGACCTTCATTGGGATGTATTTGATTGGTGCCTATTTGATGTTGAGAGGCTTTCGTTGTGACCTTTGGACCAGCATTTTGGGCGCCATTGGGTACGCATTTTTCACGTATAACTTTCAAATTATTGAAGCAGGACACACCGCTAAGGTATATGCCGTTGCTTACCTTCCTTTGATGGCCGCAGGGGTTATTTTTGGGTTTAACCAGCGGCCTTGGCTAGGAGCCGTCCTGCTTAGTTTGGGGCTTGGCTTGCAGATTCACGCCAATCACCCTCAGATTACGTATTACTCTGCCATTGTTTTAGGCATTTTAGCCATTTTTGAAACCATTAGAGCGGTAAAAAGTGGTGCAATAAAATCACTCATTATCTTTTTTGGTGCCTCGGCTGTTTTTTGCGCATTGGCATTGGCGACCAATACCTCACGACTTTGGACACTTTATGATCACTCCAAAGAGACCATTCGCGGTGGGTCAGAACTTACGCCTGTAAAAGGCGAAGCCGCAAGTGCAGGCAATAACGATAGTAAAGGGCTCACCAAAGAATACGCTTTTGCGTGGAGTTATGGTAAGCTTGAATCACTAACGCTTTTGATTCCTGACTTTTCGGGAGGTAGTTCGGGCGGTGAATTAGATACCAAATCAGAATCGTACAAAACCCTCACTCGCTACGGCGTAGATGGGCAAAATGCCGCTCAGTTTGCCTATCAATTACCCACTTACTGGGGCGACCAGACCTTCGTAGGAGGCGGGGTATATTCAGGGGCGATTATCTGTTTCTTGTTTATACTGGGGTTATTTTATGCCGAAAAACGCTACCGTATTCCGTTCCTAATCGCAGGTATTCTTACCTTAATGCTCGGTTGGGGTGGCAATTTTACAGCCCTCAATTACTTCTTGTTTGACTACATTCCAGGCTTCAACAAGTTTCGTTCGGTCAGCATGATTTTATCGCTGACGCAGTTCTGTATGATTATCATTGCTTCGCTTGGGGTAAAACAACTGATTGAAAACCGTCCTTCTTGGGAAGAATTCAAAAAACCTTTCTTTATAAGTTTAGGAGCTACTGCGGGGCTTGCACTTATCTTGGCCATTGTTCCGAGTTTGGTTGGTTTACGAAGCGACAACGATGCCGCGTTTGTAGAGCAAATGACCCAAAGCTTTGGCAACAACAAAGCCGCCGCTAATGACCTTTACAATGCGCTTGTCGAAGACCGCGCTTCTATGCTTCGTTCGGATGCCTTACGCACCGTGCTTTTCATTCTGTTGGCGGCGGCAGTTCTTTGGGCTTTTGTTACCAATAAACTTAAAAATACGACGGCCGTTGTCGGAATTATCTCGGCGCTGACGTTGATAGACATGTGGAGCGTCAACAAGCGTTACCTCAACAACGACGATTTTCGTCCTAAATTTGAATCGGCTCAAAACGTAGAACCTAACGCTGCGGATCAGCAAATTTTGAGAGATACCGACCCTGATTATCGCGTATTGGATGTTACGAGCAATCCTTTTGCCGACCCTCGGGCATCGGCGTTCCACAAGTCGGTGGGAGGTTACAGTGCTTCAAAATTGCGTCGTACCCAAGACCTAATTGAGCGTCAGATGGTGAAAAACAACATGGCTGTTTTCAATATGCTCAATACAAAATACTTCATTGTACCTGACGAGAAAAAACAGCCTGTAGTACAACAAAACCCTGGGGCCCTTGGAAACGCTTGGTTTGTTCGCGAGTTGAAAATGGTCAACAATCCCGACGAAGAAATGGCCGCGTTAGATAATTTCAACCCAGGTAAAACCGCCGTTGTAGATAAGCGTTTTGCGGATATTTTAAAAGGAGCACAACCGTCGGCTGACAGCACAGGGACGATTCGTCTGACGAGTTATCACCCCACCAAATTGGCATACGAGTCTAATACATCAAGCCCTCAAATAGCTGTTTTCTCAGAAATGTACTACAAAGGGAACGAAGATTGGAAATCGTACATTGATGGAAAAGAAACCCCTCATTTTAGAGCTGACTACGTGCTTAGAGCTATGGTTATTCCATCAGGAAAACACACCATCGAATTCAAATTTGATGCAAAAACGGTTAGCCAAGGTCAAAAAATAGATTTGTACGCTTCTGTTGCGTGGCTACTGCTCATCGGCGGGGCTTTGTTCCTAGATTTTCGTACCAAAAAACAAGCCTAACGCAGTTCGCGTGCAGGTATCAACCACCGAATAATCCTCTTGATTAAATAATGTTAAACGGAAAATCAATCCTTGTAACTGGAGCAACAGGCTCATTTGGCAAGGAATTTATTAGAACGATTCTCAAGCTATACCCTGACGTTAAGCGTTTGGTGGTGTATTCGCGCGATGAATTGAAGCAGTTTGAAATGTCACAAGAATTTAGCCACAGCAAATACCCCGTGATACGGTATTTTATTGGTGACGTTCGCGACGAAGCACGCCTCACGATGGCGTGTGAGGGCATCGACATTATCATTCATGCGGCAGCACTCAAGCAAGTTCCTGCGGCAGAGTACAACCCGATGGAGTGCATCAAGACCAACATCTTAGGCGGTCAAAATGTTATCACGGCGGCCCTGGCCACAGGTGTCCAAAAAGTAGTAGCTCTCTCGACCGACAAGGCGGCGGCTCCTATCAACTTGTACGGCGCAACCAAACTTTGTTCCGACAAATTGTTTGTAGCGGCCAACAACATCAAAGGCGCTCGTGATATTCGTTTTTCGGTCGTACGTTACGGAAACGTCATTGGCTCGCGCGGTTCGGTGATTCCTTTTTTCTTGCAGAAACGCAAAGAAGGAGTCTTACCCATCACCCATCCCGACATGACCCGCTTTAATATTTCGCTCGAAGACGGGGTAAAAATGGTCTTGTTTGCGCTCGAAAACGCCTGGGGAGGCGAAATCTTTGTGCCAAAAATTCCTTCTTACCGCATTACCGACGTAGCCGAAGCCATTGCGCCTAACGCACGTCAAGAAGTTGTCGGAATTCGCCCTGGGGAAAAACTCCACGAGGAAATGATTACCGAAACCGATTCGCTCAATACCATCGAACTTGACAAGTATTACGTCATTTGTCCAAGTACCCCCATTTGGAGCATGGACGATTACGTGGAAGCCTTCAACGGCCGCAAAGTCCCGTACGGGTTTGAGTACAACTCGGGCACTAACGACGAATGGCTTACAGTCGATGATTTACGCCAACAAATCAAGCAGCACGTTGACCCCAATTTTGAAGTATGATTCCTTACGGAAGACAAAATATTACCGACGACGATATTGAGGTAGTAACCAAGGCATTGCGCGCCGATTTCTTGACGCAAGGCCCCACTATCCATCAATTTGAAGTCGCATTTGCGGAATATGTCGGGGCGAAATATGCGGTGGCTGTGGCCAATGGAACAGCCGCATTGCATTTGTGTGCACTGGCGTTGGACGTAGCCGAAGGTCAAAAAGTAATTACCACGCCCATCACGTTTGCAGCATCGGCCAATTGTGTTCGCTACTGCGGCGGGGAGGTTGTTTTTGCTGACATTGACCCCGACACCTATTTATTAGACATCAACGCAGTAAGGGCTCTTCTTGCTGCTGCTCCCAAAGGAACCTATCACGGAATTGTGCCCGTTGATTTTGCGGGACGCGCGGTTGATTTAGAGGCTTTTCGGACCCTCGCTGACGAATACGGCCTGTGGATTATTGAGGATGCTTGCCATGCACCAGGCGGTTATTTCAATGATAGCCAAGGGCAAATGCAGCGCTGCGGAAATGGGCAATTTGCGGACTTGGCCATTTTCTCATTTCACCCCGTCAAACACATTGCTTGCGGTGAAGGAGGAATGATTACTACCAATGATGCCAAGCTTTATCAAAAACTGCTAACGCTTCGTACCCACGGCATCAGTCGCGATGCAAATGGTTTCCAAAACTCCATTGCTTTTGCCGCAGGCGACGAGCAAGCAACCAACTACCCAGGCTGGTACATGGAAATGCAAACGCTAGGTTTTAATTACCGTCTTACCGATTTTCAGGCAGCATTGGGGATTTCTCAGCTGGCAAGAGCAGACGAAGGGCTCGCTCGGCGTCGCGAAATTGCGCAAGTTTATAACGCAGCTTTTGAGGGTTTACCGTTTATCAAAGGCCAATCAGGCGTGATTGAGGGTCATGCGTACCATCTTTATGTGGTAGAGGTAGAAAACCGTTTGGGGCTTTATACCCACTTACGTGAACAGCAGATTTTTGCCCAAGTTCATTACATTCCGTGCCATTTGATGCCGTATTACCGCACTCAAGGCTGGGAAGAAGGTGATTTCCCCGCCGCCGAGAACTACTACCGTCACTGCTTGAGTTTGCCGATGTACCCTACCCTCACAGAGGCACAACAAGCATTTGTGATTCAAACAATTATTGATTTTTATCACTCATAAATACATTATGTCAACCACCACACAGGAAGCGTTTTGGAGCGGAGAGTTTGGCAAAGCCTATTCCGATAGAAACAACTGGACATCAGCTCAATACGACGATTTTTATCGGCACGAATGGGGGATTACAAAGACTCAAATGAACGAGGATTGCCTTCGTGACCTCCCCAAAGATGCCAAAATCTTAGAAGTGGGCTGTAACATTGGGCTACAATTACGGTGTCTCCAAGAAATGGGTTTCACCAATTTATATGGCATTGAGCTACAGCACTATGCGGTAGAAAAGGCCAAGGAAATCGTCAAAAACGTAAACATCATTCAAGGGTCAGGGTTTGATATTCCTTTCAAAGACAGCTACTTTGATGTGGTAGTAACAAACGGCGTGCTTATTCACATTGCGCCCGACGACCTACCGCGAATCATGTCAGAAATGGTGCGTTGTAGCAAAAAATACGTTTGGGGTTTTGAATACTTTGCCAGCTCGTTGGTCAACATCAACTACCGCGGCAACGAAGGGTTTTTGTGGAAGGCGGACTACAGCAAAATTTTCCAAGAAAATTTCCCTCAGCTCCAAGAAATTTACCGTAAAATGTACCCATACGTCTCTGCGTCACAGCAAGGAAACGTGGACTATATGTATCTTTTGGAAAAACAATAGCCGATGAGTTGTATTGCCATCATTACGGCCAGAGGAGGCAGCAAACGCATTCCCCGTAAAAACATCAAAGATTTTTTGGGAAAACCAATCATTGCATACAGCATTGAGGCGGCGCTTGCCAGTAATCTCTTTGACGAAGTAATGGTATCAACTGATGACGCTGAAATTGCCCAAATTGCCAAAGAATACGGCGCAAAAGTTCCTTTTCAGCGGTCAGAAAAAACCTCTGATGACTTTGCAACAACAGCTGATGTTATCAATGAAGTACTTGAATCGTATCAACAAATAGGGCAAAATTTCCGCACTGCTTGTTGCCTTTATCCAACGGCTCCTTTTGTCACCAAAGAACTGTTGCAAAAGGCTTCTCAAACTTTAAAAAAGGGAGAATTTGACGCGGTGTTTCCTGTCATGCGGTTTTCATATCCCATACAGCGATGCCTCATTCAAAAAACTGACCAGCGGTTCGTACTTCGCGAGCCACAGTATTTTAGTGCTCGTTCGCAAGATTTAGAACCGTGCTACCACGATGCAGGGCAGTTTTATTTCTTTGACGTTGCTCGTTTTTTCATCAATCAGCGCCTCATGACCGACAATACGAGCTGCATCGAAATTTCAGAACTAGAAGCTCAAGACATTGATAATGAACAAGATTGGAAATTGGCGGAGTTGAAATACATGCTACAAACAAATAAATTATGATGCCTACTGTTGAAAAAAACGAATTTGGGTTTTACTCGGTCTTGAATAAACCTACCGAGGAAGAAATAGAAGAATACTATTCAAAAAAATACTATCAAGAAGAAAAAGCCACCTATTCACATACCTATTCTGAAATAGAACTTCAATTTATTTATAATAAAATAGAACAACGCTTTCAGTATTTAATTGACAATCAACTTATCAGCCCTAACAAAACCTATTCACTGTTAGATGTTGGCTGTGGAGAGGGGTTTGCCCTAAAATATTTTTTCAATAAAAAATGGGATGTTACAGGACTAGATTTTAGCGATTTTGGTTGCGAAACCAATAATCCTGATGTCAAACAATTTTTAATTACAGGGAACATTTATCTAAATCTCCAAAAAATCACTCAGTCTGGACAAAAGTATGATATCATTTGGTTAGACAATGTTTTAGAACACGTAACAGACCCTCTTGAATTATTGAAAGATTTAAAACAAATCTCAGCACCCACAACAGGTATTTTAATCATTGATGTACCCAACGATTTTTCAAAGATTCAAGAAAAGTTAATAGAGTTGAATAAAGTAAATCAACCATTTTGGGTTGTACTACCAGATCATTTGTCATACTTTAATCAAGAAGGTCTGGTTAATATTTGTAAAACCGCAGGATGGGATAAAAAAGGATTATTAGCAGATTTCCCTATTGATTGGTTTTTGCTCAATGATGCCTCTAACTATATTAATCACAAATCAACAGGAAAACAAGCTCATTTTTCTCGAATGATTGTTGATAATTTAATGCACGATATTTCAATAGAGAAAACCAACAAGCTTTATGAGGTCTTAGCTGAAATGGGGTTAGGGCGAAGTATTATTGGTTTTTTTCTCAACAAATAAGATGATGAGAAATTATAAATGCTTAAAAAATAGAGTCTTCGAAAACTCCCATTATTCACTACTTCCAATACGAGATGAAGACAAAGTCTCGATTATGAATTGGAGAAATGAACAAATTGATGTTCTCAGGCAAAAAGAGCCTTTAACACTAGAAAAGCAAGATTGGTATTTTAAAAATGTAATTTCACCGTTGTTCGAACAAGCAAATCCGCCTCAAATTTTATGGAGTTTTTTTAAACAAAATGAGTTAATTGGTTACGGTGGTTTGGTGCATATTAGTTGGGAAGATAAGCGCGGAGAAGTCTCTTTCTTGTTAAATCCAGCACGGATAGAAGATAATCATACTTATAGAGAGGATTTTCTAAACTACCTCTCGCTTTTAAGTAGAGCTGCATTTGAAGATTTAAGTTTTAATAAAATTTACACCGAAACTTTCGACATCCGAGATTTTCATATCAGTGTTTTAGAGGAGGCTGGCTTTTTAAAAGAAGCGATACTAAAGCGCCACTGGCGGATAAATAACCAATGGGTTGACTCAATTTTTCACTGTAAATTTCAAAAGTAGGTAATTATTATGTTTCAAAATAAAAGAGTTTTTATCAGTGGCGGGGCAGGTGTCATTGGACAAGAGCTTGTAAAAAAGCTAACAAATCAAGGTGCTTTATTATTTGTTGGAGATTTAAAGTCAAAGCCACAAGCTTTTGATGATTCGGTTTTGTATCGTCAAGGCGATTTAAACTATATTACAAAAGAAGAAATTGAGAGTTTTGCGCCCGAATATTTCTTTCACCTTGCTGCAACTTTTGAGCGTTCTACAGAATCGTACGGTTTTTGGGAAGAAAATAACCTTCACAACCTTCATTTGTCGTCGCATTTGATGTCAATCATTAAGGATACGCCAAGCATCAAGAGAGTTGTCAATTGCTCTAGTTATCTCATTTATGACCCCAAATTATATAGTTTTGATACCTCTGCGATAACAGCAACACGATTGTGCGAAACAGACCCCATCTATCCGCGTAACTTAACTGGAGTTGCCAAACTTAATCATGAGATAGAATTACGTTTTTTACATGACCATAAATCAAGTCAATTTACGAGTGTTAGTGCACGCATCTACAGAAGCTATGGTCTAAATTCACGTGATATTATTTCCCGATGGATAAGAACGTTACTTGAGAATCAACCATTAACCGTATTTCGTAAAGAAGGTCTTTTCGATTATATATTTGCCAGAGAAGTTGCTGAAGGGCTCCTGAGATTAGCAGCAAATCATCAATGTGTAGGTATTTACAATTTAGGAAATGATAATGCACGTAGGGTATCCGAAGTTCTTGAAATCCTCCGTAAATATTTCCCCAATTTACAATATACAGAAGTAGAAAGTGATATTCCTTTTGAGGCGTCGCAAGCCAATATGGATAAAACTTTTCAAGCGATTGGCTGGAAGCCTACATTACAATTGGAAGACGCCATTCCAGAAATGATTGAATTTGAAAAAACGAATGGCTTTGAAGACACTACGGTTCATTACAAAAATGTACTTATTACCAGTATTTCAAAAAAAGTACCGCTGATTGAAGCCGTTAAAAAAGCGGCTAAAAAACTAGATAAGTCTATCAAAGTTTTTGGAGGTGATATTTCAAGTGATTGTTTAGGAGCCTATTTTGTTGATGTTTTTTGGAAAATGCCTTCAATTTCAAAAATTACCTTAGAAGAAATAGTTGAGTTCTGTAACGAAAATAACATTAACTGTATTATTCCAACCCGAGATGGAGAGCTAATTTTTTGGGCAAAGCATAAAGCACAATTGGAAGGACATGGAATACATGTTATGGTGTCGCATGAATCTACCGTTGCACTTTGTTTGGATAAGCTTGAATTTTCTAATAATCTAGCATCTCACAATGCTATCCCCTCTTCTAAAGATATTGAAACATTCACAGGCATTTCAAAATTTGTTGTGAAAGAAAGGTACGGAGCGGGTTCAATGAACATTGGTATCAACCTTTCAAAAGAGCAGGCACTCGACAAAGCAGCTACACAACAGTCACCTATTTTTCAACCCTACTTTGAAGGGCAAGAAATCAGTGTTGATGCTTATATCTCCAGCGAAAAAAAAGTCATGGGTGTCGTTTCTAGAACCCGTGACCTTGTTGTTAATGGTGAATCACAAATTACAACGACAATTCAAGACTCTGATTTAGAACAATTTTCGGCAGCATTCCTAGAATCATTAGATTTTTATGGCCACGTTGTTCTCCAAATTATCAAGGATAGCAGCCAACAATATCATATTATAGAATGCAACAGTCGCTTTGGAGGTGCTTCAACATTGAGTATTGCGGCGGGTTTAGACTCATTTTATTGGTTCCTATTAGAGTCAAACGGCACAAGCATTGGTTCTTATCCATTTGTTAAAGCCCAAAAAGCATTAAAGCAAATAAGGTATCCTAGTGATGTATTGATATGATATTAGTTTTTGACTTAGACGATACCCTTTATGAAGAAATTACGTTTGTTCATAGTGGGTTCAGAGCGGTATCTTCCTTTTTATCTGAAGGAGATAAAAGCAAATCAGAATCCATTTTTCAACAATTGGTAACCATTGAACACGAGCAAGGTAGAGGTAAAATATTTGACGAGGTTTTACAGGCGGAAAATAAATGGTCTAAAGCCAATGTAAAAAAGTGTATATCTATTTATAGACTCCATTTTCCAAATATTCAACTTCCTGTAGCTACCATTGACTGTCTAAAGAGATTCGCTCTCTATTCAAAATATATAGTTACAGATGGTAACAAGGTTGTTCAGGCAAATAAAGTAAAGGCGCTAGGTATTGATACATATTTCAAAAAAGTATTTATTACGCATCGTTATGGCGTTCATCATGCCAAACCCTCGCCCTATTGTTTCAATAAAATAGCTTCACTTGAAGCCACTAACCCTTCAAACATCATATATATTGGGGATAATATCTCGAAAGATTTTGTAGGGATTAAGCCTCTTGGTTTCAAAACAATACAAGTCTTGACAGGTAACTACAAACACTATCAGAAACCTGAACCGTACCAAGCTGATATAAAAATAAACGATTTAAGCCAACTTACCCAATCGCTGATTGACAGTCTAAAGCATTGTTAGTTAATAATTTTCTAACTAATGATAAGAAGTGTATATTTGTTTCATAATTTAATTATAACAAACTATGAAAACATTAATAATTATTTTTATTTCATTGGTTGCAATTATTGCAAAAGCTCAAGATCAGTCACCTGATAGGTGGGTAGATGATGGAGAAACAACAAAGATTACTCTACCACAAAATGGCAAGTTAAGTGTTACTAAAAACGCTGTATCTGACTTATATGTAATGGAAAATGTTGCTCAATGGAAAATGTCAGATGCACCTTTGGATTTCTTGAAAATTTTAAATGCCACTGGGGTTAGCGAGACATTCATCCCCATGTTTCTTGGCCATAATCAAACAGATAATAGAGCAAGTATGTTTATGATTGGCTCAACTAATTATAATAATGACTATGGAGTCGAACCCATTGTTATTTTTGATGCAAGAAAATATGGTGATGCTGAGGCGCTAACAGATGGCTCAGAAATTGCCAATAGAGCACTTTTTAGATGGCAGAGTTATAAAACCCCTTACATGACCCTTTCTGCTAAAGGTGCATTAGGCATTGGTACAATAACTCCTCAAGCCCAATTACATACCACAGGCTCGGTTCGGTTTGAGGGTGTACAGGGAGGACTAGGAAATGCACTTCTTACAACTGACGCTCAAGGAACTTTATTAAGGAATTTCTTGCCAAACAATTCAACCGTTGCGATAGCTACTACCTCTCCTGCTATCAATAGTCTGCCAAGATTTAATCAATCGAACGTACTGGTTAATAGTCAATTGTACGACAACGGTACCAATATAGGCATTGGCGGCGTTCCTGTTCCAAACGCAAAAGTAACCGTCTATGGAACCATAAATGCGCTCTCTGACGCACGTACAAAACGTAATATTGCTCCAATAGCCAATGCGTTACAAATAGTAAACCAATTGAATGGTTACTATTACAACTGGAATACTTCCGACGAAAAGCAGGTGGGGTTAATCGCTCAAGAAGTTGAGAATGTATTACCTGAGTTAGTATCGCACAGCGAAAGCGGCACCAAGTTCCTGAACTATGACGGCCTGACCCCCGTTCTAGTAGAAGCTATTAAAGAGCAGCAACAACTTCTTCAACTGCAAGCTGCCCAAATAAAAGAGCTTCAAAAAGAAATCGAAAAATTAAAAAAACGATAATGTTTGCCAACGAAATTCAAATTGGTCACGTGACCATAAGCCCCGACCATAAGCCGTTTATCATCGCCGAAATGTCGGGTAATCACAACCAATCGCTTGAACGAGCGTTTGAATTGGTGGATGCAGCGGCCAAAGCTGGTGCTCATGCGCTTAAACTTCAAACCTATACACCTGATACCATCACGTTCAACGGAAAATCCGAAGAGTTTTTTATTCATGATCAAGACTCTCTTTGGAAAAATCAAAATCTATATCAGTTATACCAGCAAGCTTACACACCTTGGGAGTGGCATGGACCTATTTTTGACCGAGCCAAGTCTTTGGGAATGCTTGCTTTTAGTAGCCCTTTTGATTTGACTGCCGTTGATTTTCTTGAATCGCTGGAAGTTCCCTGTTACAAAATTGCCTCGTTTGAGAATACAGACCATACTCTTCTCAAAAAAGTGGCCAAAACGGGTAAACCTGTCATTATGAGTACAGGAATAGCAAGCATTGCCGACATTCAAGAATCGGTTAAAGTACTCAAAGACAGTGGTTGTACTCAACTCGTACTCCTAAAATGTACCAGCACTTACCCTGCAAGCCCTGAGAATACGCACTTGCTGACCATTCCGCACATGCGCGAGCTCTTCAGATGTCCTGTAGGGCTTTCAGATCACACGATGGGCATTGGTGCGGCAGTGGCTTCAGTAACGTTAGGTGCACGGGTGATTGAAAAACACTTCACGTTGCGTAGAGCTGATGGAGGCGTGGACTCCGCATTTTCCCTTGAACCTGAGGAGATCAACGCTTTGGTGGTTGAATCAGAACGGGCATTTTTAGCAATGGGGCGAGTTAACTACGAATTATCGCCCAAAGAGCAAAAAAGTCTTTTACATAAACGCTCGCTGTACGTGGTCAAAGATGTCAAAGCAGGTGAG
The DNA here is from genome assembly GCF_003711225.1 of Runella sp. SP2. Classification (NCBI taxonomy): domain Bacteria; kingdom Pseudomonadati; phylum Bacteroidota; class Cytophagia; order Cytophagales; family Spirosomataceae; genus Runella; species Runella sp. SP2. The sequence continues at coordinate 4,788,233 of NZ_CP031030.1, forward strand.
GCTTTCACGGCGGAGAATGTTCGCAGTATTCGTCCTGCCAACGGATTGCATACGCGTTATTACGAGCAAATTTTACAAAGCCACGCTTCGCGCGACATTGAAGCTGGTACTGCATTAGAATGGGGGCTAATTGCCTCGTCATAGGAATGACCCAAATCAAGAAACAAACATTTCAGAGTACGATTTTTTCTTACTTAAGCGCAGCAGTTGGCTTGGTAACTCAGGGGTATGTTATCCCTAATTTCTTTGCAACTGACCAAAATGGGCTCATCAGCCTGTTTTTGTCGTTGATGCTACTACTGCCCTTATTTGCTAACCTTGGATTCAACGGAGCGGGAACACGCTATTTCCCCTATTTTCGTGATGCCAAAACCAACGACCATGGCTACGTATTTTTAGCCCTGCTCTTTTCCTTTATTGGGTTTATTATCGTCGTTGTTTCGCTTTGGTTTTTCAAAGAAGGGCTTATCGAAGAATACCAAAAGAAGTCCATTCTGTTGGTCAAATATTACCCATATTTGCTACCTATCGTGGCTTTTATGCTGATATTCAACGTCTTTGATGTTTATTCTCGTCTGCATTACGACTCCGTGACGGGTACGTTTTTAAGCCAATTTGTATTGCGCCTCAACAACCTGGTGGTGGCACTTTTGTATGCCTTACGTTGGATAAACTTCGACCAATTCATGGTTATTTGGTGCACAGGAATTTCACTGCCAATGGTGCTCATTGTACTCAAAACCATTCGAGAAGGGCGGTTTTCGTTACGCCCTGATTTTGTTTTTTTGAAACAATCCCAATTATTGCTTCCCATTCTTAAATTTTGCGCGCTCTCCATTATTGCCTCGCTTTCTTCGCAAATTGTCCTCTACATCGACAAAATCATGATTACCGATATGATTGACTTGAATGCCGTAGGGGTCTATAGTACAGCATCGTTTTTTGGGACGGTCATAGCGATGCCTATGATTGCAATGCAGCTTATCGCAGGGACTGTGGTAGCCGAAGCGTGGAAAAATAACGACCACGAAAATATTGCCAAAATTTACCAAAAGAGCTGTTTGATTCAACTTTTTGTAGGGCTGTGGGTATTTCTCGGAATCTGCGTCAACCTCGACAACATTTTCGAGTTTTTACCGCCCGCCTACGAAGCGGGTCGATGGGTGATTGTGTGGATTGGTCTTTCAAAAGTGTTAGACATGGCAACGGGCATCAACGGTACCATTCTTAACACCTCAAAGTATTATTACCTCGATACGATTTTCTTTATTGTCCTTATTTTTTGTACCGTATTACTAAATCACCAATTGATTCCTACTTTCGGGATTGAAGGGGCTGCGATTGGAGCGGTTGTTTCAGTATTCATTTACAACCTTTGCCGTTATGGACTCCTTTGGTATTTATTTGGCTTTCAACCTTTTAATTCCAAAAACGCCATTGTTATTGGGATGGGAATTGCTTCTTTTGGGCTAGTGAGTTTACTACCAAGTTTAACAGGCAGCCCGATTGCCATACTTGGAGACATGGCTTACCGTTCCATTACCATTACGTTGCTGTTTGTGGGCGGATTTTATGTGATTGGCTACTCCCCAGAATTTAACCAACAGTGCAAAACTATCTATCAAAAAATCTGGGGAATAATAAAATAAGACTTTCCAAGTTTAAATTAAAAACTTGGAAAGTCTATTTGGCCCTAACTTATGGTTTTCTTAACCAATAATTGAGACAAGTTTGTCCGTGGCCGTAGGTTGACACTTTCATTACCTCCGCTGCTTTTCCTTCAAAACCTTTGTTAAATTTTTCAATTTTAAAACCAGCCTTTTCAAAAATCGGCGGACAGATAGTCTCAGTTAAAATCAACGGGTGCATTTTGTTGGTCACATAATGCTCATCAAACGACAAAAATGCCCTTGCGCCAGGTTTTAGATAGGTATATAAATTGGCGATGATTTCGTCAAAATTATAACAGTGGTCAAGCACGTTGATACTAAAGATAAAGTCAACTTGCCCTACCAATTCAGGAATAGACTCTTCGGCGGGCGTAGAAAAAACTTTCCACGCGTCACGTAAATCCGTCCACGGAATTTCGCGCAATACGTCGTCGGCCATTGGTTCCAATGCCACCAATTTGGCATTTTTAAAATATTTACCACGCAGCATACTCCCTGCTCCCACATCCAAAACTACCTTGCCCGCAAACTCATCCGCTTCAAATCCCCATGCTTTAAACAAGACACTTGTTTGCTGCAAAAACCCTTCCGTTTGGCGCCATGTGTCGTTTTTGTGAAAAGCGAACTCTCCTTTTTGGGCCTCTGCTTTCCATTTACTAGGGTCGGCGGCCGTTTTAGATTGACGTGTTGTTCGAAAAAAGACCTCAATGAGTGGTTCTAATTGGCGATATATCTTCCCGATAAGCGACATAATATTTCTTTAAGTGAATAGTTGAAAGAAGGTACAAAGATAAAGCAAATAGCAGTCCTTTTTGGCCTAGGCTACATTTATTCCTACCTTTGACAATTAGTGAATCCCTATTTTGTGACTAAGCGACATCATTTTCATGACTCGACATTTATTCAACGTCCATAGTCCGATTACCTATTTCATGGCACTGGAAGTGATTCGCATCGAAAAGATTCCCGTCGAAGCAGTTACCCTTCTCATTAGCCGTAATTTCTTGCCTCCAGACGACACTTACCAAGCTATACCACTGCCTTTTTCGCATTATCCGATAGATTCGTTTGCTGTTCAAATCACTTTTTGGAAATCTTGGAAGAAGGTGAGAGAATTTGACCAATGGCTTGAAAAAATAACGCAACAGCAGCCCTTTGTTCTCTACGCTGCCCATGCTTACAGCAGTATTTTTCACCTCATGGTGACGCATCCGATGTGTCAGGGCTATTATTATATTGAAGAAGGGTTAGTGGCTTATCGACCTCCCGCCGATTGGGACATTCAGAAGCCCTTTAATCCGCTTCGTTCGGTACTTTATTATCTTAATTTCGGTCAAAGGAACCTTCCAAACCGTAGTTTTTTTACGACAAAATTGGGACGTTATTTGGGTGCATTTGGCGTATCACAACACTCTTTTCCTACGCTTACCAACCTCCAGGTAGTTGGTTTACCTTTCCCTAAGATTGAAGCTGAGGAAAAGTACCAGTGCGTTATTGTTCATGACAATATTTATGACCACCATGGTCTGACACCAGACACCTACCTTCGATGGATTGACGTGATTGTGACCGATGCCCTCAAACGTGGTTTTACCGGTATTCATCAAAAATTTCACCCCGCTCAAGGGCAAGCCTCATTGCAGGCCATTGAAGCGTTTATGCAGCAAAAAGTCGCTGGGAAGGCAAGCCTACACACATTAGGTGCCTCTGACTCTATCGAACAAATTTCCCTCAGTCAGCGCCCTGTTATTTATGTTTGTATAAGTAGCGTTGGGCTTTATGCTCATTTGGCTGGTTCGGAGGTTGTGAGTATCTACAAAATCTGTTGCCAAGATCAGCCCGTTTTTCAAGATTTTGGGCATTTGTTGCCGAGTTTTTACCTCGAAAATGTCACTTATTTGTCGTATCCATCTCAAACTTAATGCCCAATGAATCAACCATTGGTTTCAGTCATTGTCCCTTGTTATAATTACGGTCGGTTTATTGCCGAAACGCTAGAAAGTCTTCAAAATCAAACACTTCAAAATTGGGAGTGCGTCGTTGTCGATGACGGCTCTACCGACGATAGTGCTGAGGTTGTACAAAAATTTGTAGAAAGCGACCCCCGTATTCGTTACGTTTATCAGCAAAATCAGGGACTTCCTGCCGCTCGCAATACGGGGATTAGGGCCACAACAGGGAAATACATTCAGTTTTTGGATTCTGATGATTTATTACAACCCGACAAGCTCCAACAACATGCGGCGTATTTGGAAACACATGCTGAGGTTGAACTTGTCTATGGCGGGCTACGCTATTTTTACGATGGTACCTCTGAACTTATTTTTTCTCCCCAACATAAAAACACCCCTTGGACCCTCGATAAATCTGGTGAAGGAATAGAACTTTTGCCATTTTTAGTGATTTCTTGCGTCATTATGCCTCCCATGCCCGTGATGCGGCGAACGACAATAGAAAAAGTAACTGGGCTTTTTACGGAAGATTTACCTTCGTGTGAAGATTGGGAGTTTTGGATTCGGTGTTGTTATAAAAACGTCCAATTTACTTATTTGGATTTGCCCAATACCTTGCCGCTCATGCGCTTACACCAAACCAGCATGACCCGTAATCGCATCGTCATGGTCAACAGTTTTATTGAAGTTCGGCAACGGTTACGCCCCATTTTACCCACCCCTCAGCTAGTCAAGCTCAACGAAACGTTATTAAATAATGATTTTGTTGAAAAATGTATCTTAACCCTCGAACGTGAAGGGCGTATGGCTGCGATACGCGAAGCATTTTACTTGTCTATTGAACGAAAAAGTAGTATTTTACTCGGGTGGAGTGTTTTACTTTTTGCCTTACCGCCAACGTGGGCAGTAAAGCTTCTTCAACTCCAACGTTCATTTCACAAACGTTTTTATCACTGGGTATTTAAAAACTAAACTTATGAGAACCGTACCTTTATTTCTACTACTTTTCTGTGCCTACGTTACCGTAGCCCAAACGCAATTTTCGGTCAGTTTTCCCAAATCAAAAGGAAGTACCTTCGACGGCCGTTTAATGCTTTTCTTGGCCAAAGACAACAAATCTGAGCCGCGTTTTCAGGTGAGTGACGAAGCCAACTCTCAGCAGCTTTTTGGACAAAACGTGGACGCTTGGCAAGCCGACAAACCTGCATTGGTAAGCGCCACCGCTTATGGCTACCCTGTCAAAGCCCTCAAAGATTTTCCTGCGGGTGAGTATTGGGTACAGGCCCTTTTGCACAAATACGAAACGTTTAAACTCAAAACAGGCCATACCGTAAAACTACCGATGGACCGCGGCGAAGGTCAAAACTACCGCACAGCTCCAGGTAATTTGTATTCAAAACCCTTCAAGATCAAGTATGACCCCAAGGCCAAACAGGTAGTAAAAATTGTACTTGACCAAGAAAACCCACTTTTGCCCGAGCCCAAAGACACGAAGTACATCAAACACATCAAGATTCAGAGCAAACTCCTGACCGAGTTTTGGGGACGCCCCATGTATTTGGGGGCTCACGTACTTTTGCCGCATGGATTTGATGAACATCCTGAAGCAAAATACCCCATTTGTATCAACCACGGCCACTTCCCCGCCGACTTTGATGGTTTCAAAGAAACACCTCCTCCTGCCGACATGGACACGACGGATTACATCGCTCGTTTTGGGATTTATGGGTATAAAAAATTCGTTTGGCAAGAAGCCTATAATTTTTACAAACAATGGACAAGCAAGGATTTTCCTCGAATGCTCATCGTCGAAATCCAACACGCTACGCCTTACTATGACGATTCGTACGCCGTCAACTCGGCCAATATGGGGCCGTACGGCGACGCCATCATGTACGAGTTGATTCCCCAAATTGAGAAACAATTCAGAGGCATTGGGCAAGGTTGGGCGCGTTTTCTCTACGGTGGCAGCACGGGAGGCTGGGAAGCTCTTGCGGCCCAAGTGTTTTATCCAGATGAGTTTAACGGCTGTTTTGCGGCTTGTCCTGATCCCATTACGTTTGAAGCCTACACGGTTGTTAATATTTACAAAGACGAAAACGCATACTTTTTGCCAAGCGACTTCAAGAAAACGCCGCGCCCTGGAATGCGCAACTACCTTGGCCAAGTAAAATGTACCATTGAAGAAATCAACCAGCGCGAACTGGCCATTGGCGACAACTCCCGCTCGGGCGACCAATGGGATATTTGGCAAGCGACCTACTCACCAATGGGCGAAAATGGGTATCCTAAGCCTATTTGGGACAAAGAAACGGGTAAAATCGACCATAGTGTAGCAAAATACTGGTCAGAAAACTACGATTTGATGCACATTCTCAAACGCCAATGGGCGACAGTCGGGAAAAAATTACAAGGAAAAATCCACATCTACTGCGGCGATATGGACAATTATTACCTCAACAATGCGGTCTATTTAATGGAGGATTTCTTAAAAACAACCAAGAACCCGCATTACGACGGCGAAGTAAAATACGGCGACCGCTTTGAACACTGCTGGAACGGCGACCCCAACGTGCCTAACTACGTGTCGCGGCTTCGATATAATACCATGTATATTCCTAAAATCCTGAAGCGTATCGAAGCAGGTGCACCTGCAGGAGCCGATTTAAAGAGTTGGCGGTATTGATATTATCTAGCACTTCTATTGGCTTTTATAACAGTAGAAGTGCTAGATAAACGATTGTTTATCCAGCCAGTTGTTAGTAACTTGCATAGCCAATAGACTAATACAATGCAGCATCTTGAAAGAATTACGATCGACCCAGAAATATGCCATGGGAAGCCTGTCATCCGTGGGATGCGTTGGCCAGTAGAAGTTATGATAGATATGATAGGCTCAGGAATGTCTTTTGATGATATTTTGAACGACCACCCAGAACTGGAACGTGAAGATATTCTTGCTTGCTTGAGTTACGCAAAACTATTGGTTTCTGGATTTTCATTGAAAGAAGCTGCCTAAATGAAATTTCTTTGCGATGTCCATATTTCCTTTAAGCTCGTCAAATTTTTGTCGAACAGCGGCTTTGAAGCATTTCATGTCAACTCTTTAGAAAATAAATGGCACACCAAAGATTCAGAAATTTGTCAATTTGCTGATAAAAACGACTTGATTGTTGTTACAAAAGACGAAGACTTCCGAAATTCCTTTTTTCTTAGGCATAGTCCGCGCAAATTGGTTCGTGTAATTTTAGGCAACATCTCTAATCAAGAATTACTCACTTTATTTGAACAGAATTTACTTCTAATAAACAAGTTACACAAAGAAGGTTCCTTCTATGTTGAATTAGGGCATGGTACCAATATCTACAAACTGCCAAATCTCTAACAGTTCCTAAATCGTATGAAACTACTCTGGTGGGGAGGAATAATGGGATTATTGATGATAGCTGGCTGTCAGCGAGCCAGCAAAGTACCCAAACATAACCCATACTTTTCATTGACTGATACCACGGAAGTACGCGTACCGAACAGTGTTTGGGAAGAAGTTCTGGACGATGGTGTTTATACCGTTACGCGGGAGGGCTCAACCGAAGCTCCTTTCACCAACGAATACCACGATTTTAAAGGCGAAGGCAACTATCACTGCGCCGCCTGTGGGAATTGGCTATTTCGCTCAGCCCAAAAATACGACAGTGGCACAGGTTGGCCCAGTTTTTGGCAACCTGCTACACCTAATTGTCTGTTGTTTCGCAAGGACTATTCAGAACGTGAAGAACGCATTGAAGTACGCTGTCGGCGATGCAATGGGCATTTGGGTCACCTTTTTTACGACGGCCCCGCTCCTACTCGGCAGCGGTATTGCATGAATTCGTTGGCGTTGAAGTTTGTAAAAATAGCTTCAAATAACCATTGATAATCTCCAAAAACTCCACAAAAAAAGCCGCTCCAGTGGAACGGCTTTTTTCTTAACAAGCTTCTCTAAACCTTCAAAATAATTAATGTTCTACTTCTTCCTCTACGTGGTGGCCGTTGCCGTTTGAGGTACCATTATTGAAAGCATACACTGCTTCAGCTGCTGGCTTTTTGCCCAAACGGAACTTCAAACGCTCCACAATCCAGTACATGGTTGGAACTACAATCAACGTAAGCGTAGTACTGAACAACAACCCGTAGATAATGGTATAAGCCAGTGGCCCCCAGAACAAGGCACTAAAACCTCCAATGAAAATTTGTGGATTAAATTCGGTAAACAACGTCACGAAGTTGATGTTCATCCCCAATGCCAACGGAATCAAACCCAAGATACAAGCTGAGGCCGTTAACAGTACGGGCGTCAAACGAGCGGCTCCTGCTTCAATCAACGCCTGACGAGTGGGGTAACCACGGGTTTTTAATTCGTCTGTAAACTCAATCAACAAGATACCGTTTTTAATCACAATCCCCGCCAAGGCAAAAATACCTACCCCTGTCATGATAATAGACATGGTTTTTCCCGTAATCATGAATCCAAGGAATACACCAATCAAGCTAAACAGTACCGTAAAGAAGATGATAAGTGGCTTGCTAGTAGAGTTAAATTGGGTCACCAAAATCAAGAAAATCAACAAGATAGCCCCTAAAAACGCTACCCCTAAGAACTGCATTGACTTCATTTGTTCTTCTTGTTCACCCCCCAAACGAATCGTATAACCTTGCGGAAGGTCTAGGCCATCCACCACGTCTTGAATTTGGGCATTCACATCGTTGGCATTGAACCCACCAAGTACGTCCGACGACAACGTCACTACGCGCTCTTGGTCTTTGCGGTTGATACCACTGTAGGTAGTTGCATAACGAATGTTGGTCAATGTACTCAAAGGAACTTGGCGCAATACACCACCAAGGTTCATATCGCGATATACCACGTTCATGCTCAACAATTTCTCAATCTGGTTGCGATCTCCTTCTTTTAACCGTACCATGATCGGATAATCATCTTTATCATCACGGAATTTCGACACTTCAGTTCCGAACAGCGCTCCACGAATTTGCAACGCAATCTGCGCCGTGCTGATACCCTCACGGGCTGCTTGCTCGCGATTGATGTCAATCACAATTTCAGGTTTGTTCAACACCAAATCCGATTTCAATTCTTCAATTCCTTGAATTCCTGATTTGACGATGGCATTTTTTACTTTTGCGGTAACATCAACAAGTTGGTCAAAATCTTCGCCCGCAATCTCAATCGTCACTGGCTTGCCCGTTGGAGGCCCATTACTTTCTGGTTCAGCCGTTACTTGTGCGCCTGGAATTCCTTTTACTTTCTCACGCACTTTAGCCAAAATATCAGCCGTAGAAACTCCGTGATGAATACGTTCTTCGACACTCTTGAATGCCACCGTAATTTTTCCTTTGTGTGGCACTACCGTACGGTCGGGGTTGAATGGATCGCCCGCGTTGATACCAATGTTCGTAATCACCGAGGCTACGACTGGACTATTTTTTCCAATTACGCTATACACCCGGTCTTCCAACTGCTTCATTACCTCGTTGGTTTTAGAAGCATCCGTTCCTTGCGGCATCACGCAATACACATACACAAAATCAGGGTCACCACTTGGGAAGAAAACTGATTTTGGAGGAAAAGCTCCCATCAACACAAACGTTCCAACTAATATCCCAATCACTCCCGCAAATACGCCGTAAGGACGGCGGCCCGTAATTACCCACGCAATCACTTTACGGTAACCGTTTTTGAGACGTGGAAATACGTTTTCTTGGAAAGGAACAATGATTTTTGGGGTCAGAATGTAGTGGTTAAATACATATAGGATAGCAATAAATAAAAGCAAGTTACCAATCCCAAAGTTAATCAGATACCCTACCCCCGCGAGTCCTAGCAACACAAACAATGGGGTGCGAATCGACTTAAATGATTTATCCTCGTTGGCATGTTCTTCAACGCGTTTTAGTGAAGACGCGGCAAAAACGGGGTTCATTACGTAAGCCACAAACAACGACGCAAACAAGGTGATAATCAGCGTCAATGGCAAGAATTTCATAAATTCACCCACAATACCTGGCCAAAACAACAATGGCAAGAACGGCGCGATGGTCGTCAGCGTACCCGATAATACTGGGATAAACACCTCACCTGCCGCATACGAAATGGCTTCGGTACGGGTCAGTTTTTTATCGTCATTATAAACGCGGTGGGCGTTTTCAATCACCACAATCGCGTCGTCCACCACAATCCCGAGTCCCAATAAAAACGCAAAGAGTACAATCGTGTTAAGGGTGAACGTAATACCCGTTGCCGAAGCAATAACGGGGAATAACACAAACGCCACCAATGTTGATAAAGGCACTGAAAGTCCAACGAAAATCGCATCTTGAACCCCCATAAAGAACATAAGTACCAATACTACGAAGATAAAGCCCAAAATAACGGTGTTGAGTAGGTCGTTCAACTCTACTTTGGTACGCTCCGAACTATCGTTGGTCAAACTTACTTTTAAGCCGTCAGGAAACTTCGTTTCTTCGTATTTTTTCAAAATTGCCTTAATCTCATCCGCCGCCGAAATAAGGTTTTCACCTCCCCGTTTGATGACGTTGAGCGTAATTACCGTTTTTCCATCTAAACTTGCATAGCTTTGTTTTTCGGCAAAACCGTCTTTCACTTCGGCAATTTCTGCCAAACGAAGTGTAGCACCTGTCGAAGAACGAACAATGATGTTTTCCAATTGACGTACATCTTTGAACTCCCCTACTACGCGCAAGTTACGGCGAACGTTGTCCACGTTTAACTCACCACCCGAGACGTTGATGTTTTCACCCTGAATCGCGTTTTGAATTTCGTAAAACGATACCCCTGCTGCCTGCATTTTGTACAAGTCGAGGTTGATTTGGATTTCGCGATCAAGCGCCCCTACGATGTCCACCCGCGTAATTTCGGGCAGCGACTCGATTTCATCTTTGAGTTGTTCGGCATAATCTTTCAACTTTTTCAACGAGTAATTCCCCGCCAAGTTGATGTTCATAATTGGAAACTCCGAAAAGTTTACCTCCTGCACCGAAGGGTCTTGCTTACGGTCAGACGGAAGGTCCACCAACGCTTTATCAACGGCATCCGCTACGCGTTGTTTGGCTTCTTGTGCCTTGATTCCCGTCGAAAACTCCACCGTAATCAACGAGAAGTCTTGAATCGAGTTTGACTTAATTTTTGTTACCCCACTCGCCGCTTTGATTTGCTTTTCGATGGGTTTCGTAATGACAGTTTCAATATCCGAGGGGCTCGCGCCAGGATAAATCGTCGAGACAATCACCGTCGGAACGGCGATTTCAGGAAACTGTTCTTTGGGCATCGTGAAATACACGAACAAGCCCGCAAGAGAAATTATAGCTGTAAAAAGATAGACGGTGGTTTTATTTTCTAAGCACCAGCGCGTCACTTTGAAGTCTTTTAGGGTTGTCATAACCTTACGGTTTAGGTTAATCGTTGTCAATTAATTGGTTACCAACATCAGTACGGTTAACCATTAACGAATAACAATTAACAGTTTTTAGAAACTGATTGCCTGACCATCGACCAAGTCTTGATAGCCGTCTGTGATGATTAAATCGCCCGATTGGAGTCCCTCCAAGACTTCGATTTCTCCGTTGTAAGCTACCCCCGTTTTTACCTTGCGGCCTTTGGCTACTTTTTTGTTACCCTCGGTAACGGCTACGTACACCACATCGCCAAACTCGGTACTTTGAATATAATTTTGCTTGATTACCAACACATTAGACTTATTGATATCGGCAATATTCAACACCGAAAGCATGTTTGGCTTAATGTCTGAACTGGTCGGAATCGCCACTTCGATTTTGAAGGTACGGTTAGCTGGGTTTACCAATTTGCTAATGAACGTCACACGGGCATTGATTTCACGGTTCAAATCGGGCAAAACTACCTTTACAGCGTCTCCCATTTTGATGTGACTGATATAAACGTCAGGTACGTTGGCCGTTGCTTTGAGGCTTCCCAAGTTCACGATACTTGCCAACGGCATTCCTGGCGCAGCTATTTCACCCGTTTTGGCCATCACGCGCTCAACGGCTCCACTGATAGGCGCATACACGTTGTACAAATCCACTTGTGTTTCGAGAACGGCCAAGTTTTTCTCCAACGCTTCTTTGTTGTTTTTGGCTTGCAAATACTGGATTTCTGTTCCAATTTTTTGGTCCCAAAGTCCTTTTTGCTTTTCAAACACAACATTTGCCAATTCCATTTGTGATTTCAAAGCCGCAATCTGGTCGCGCAGAATCGCGTTGTCGATTTTGGCTAACAGCTGCCCTGCTTTCACCGTTTGTCCCTCTTTTACGTAAACCGTGGTATAAGTACCCGCCATACGAGGGGTAGCTGTTGCCGTATTTTTGGTTTCAACCGTTCCTTGAATTTCAATAAAGCTTTTGAAACTACGCGTTTGAAGCGCTTCCGTAACCACAGGAAACACTTTCTCAGCGGCCTTCATACTTGGGTCAGCCGCCTTGATTTCGGCATCCAGCTTGGCAATTTTTTCGGTCAATGTCTTTGACTCTGCTTTCAATTTAGCAAGCTCTTCTTTTTTACCCGCCAACGAATTATCTGTTTTTCCGCCACCACAGGCAGTCACAAACACCGAGAGGAAGAGCACCGCTACACCCGCGCGAAGCCCTGTGTTGAAAGGAGTTTTTTTATTGCTAGTATATGTTGTCAACGTACTCATAATAAAGTTTTTAAAGATTAGAAGGATAATTTTCCTTTTGCTTTGTCGAGGTCGATTTTGGCAAGTAGCAAATCATACAACGAAGCGAAATAGTTGGTTTGAGCTTCTTTCAAGGCCGACTCAGCATTGATGACCTCGATGTTTGACCCTGTTCCTGATTGGTATTTGATTTTAGAAACCCGCACCACTTCTTGGGCCAAATCCATGTTCCGTTTTTGACTCTTCAACGTTTCAAGGCCATTGATGATGGTAATGTTGGCACTCCGAATCTGCAAGTCAATCGACTGCTCCACCAGACTCATACTTTGTTTTACTTTGTCCACCGTAAACTTGGCTTGTTGGATTTTGTATTTTTTCGCAAAACCATCAAACACAGGGATACTCACGCTCAAGCCGATGTTAGCGTTATTGAACCAAGGAGATGTAAACAACTCCGAAAATTTATTACGCCCCGTGTTATAGCCATAACCTGCAAACGCCGCCACAGTAGGATAATATCCCCGCTTGTTGTTTTCAACGTCCATTTCAGAAAGCAATAAATTGCTTTTTAGAATTGAATAGTCAATACGCTGGTCATAACTAAATGCGGCATTGTTTTCTGCTTTGACATCCGCTTCAATTCGAGCCACTTCATTTTCGTTGATACGGTCACTAAGTACAATGACTTCATCAAGTTTCATCCCCATCTGGAACTTGAGCATGTAATAACTCAAATCTACTAAGTTTTGTACCTTCGAACGCTCCGTTTTGAGGTTGTTAAGTGAGACTTCCAAACGGTCAACATCGAGTTTTTCAACAAACCCTTTTTGGTTCATGGCACTCATTTCGCGGGTCAAGCTATCCAACCGTTGAATGTTCAAGTCCAAAAGTTTGGCTCTTTCCTCCGCTACTAACACGCTGTAATACGCTTTTGAAACGTTTTCAGCCACTTGAATCTTTGATTGAGTTACATTTTTAACGGCCAATTCACGATAGGCTTGGGCGGCTTTCAGACCGAGTAACCATTGAGCATTAAAAATAATTTGGTTGAGCTGTGCTGCTGCATTGCCTGAGTACTTTACTCCAAAAGGAATAGCAACTGGAGGATCATCGGGTGAACCCCCAACGAATGCTGCTGGTAAAATCGCTTTTTGGATAATTAAGTTATCCAAAATGTTGACCGAAGCACTCACTTGGGGCAACCCTACTGAGCGAATTTCTCCAATGCGCGACTCGGCGCTTTGGGCGTCAGTTTGGGTATTTTTTACATTGATGTTGTGCGTTAATCCGTATTGAATGGCTTCTTGAAGAGAATAACGCGTTTGGCTGTACGTCGGAAACAGTGGCAGCATAAGCAGTACCAGCCATTTCCATTGCGGTCGAAATTGTGGCATATAGTAAAGTGTTGATTGTAAAATTGTGGGATTGTAAAAAAAATGAGCTGTTAATAGGTATTCTTTTGACTAAAAAAAGCCATGGTGGATATAGGCGTTGAAAGCTGTTTGGTTACATATTTCTCATACAGATTTAGTCCTTCGATGGTCACGATTCCGCGTAAAAAGTGGTCGAGTAGTTCCAGTTGCGTATCCAATGGGTTAAACTGTCCCAGTGGAAAGAGGTACGGATCTAAGCCCATTTCTACTTGTTCGAGTCTCAAACGCGACAGTATATCTACGTTGATAGTGGAGCGGTACAATCCCATTTCAATTCCTTTTAAAAGGTTTCTTTTGACCATCTCAAGGATAAATTCTTTTTTATACTTAGAGAACAAATCCCACGCTTGTGGGTAATACCTCTTGATGTCAAAAATGGCTGTTGGGTTCATTCCCGCCATCGTTTGGCGCATCATTTCAGAAGTCATAACTACCTCTGCAATCGGGTCGGGCGCTTCATTTTGCATTTGTTCGGCAATGGTACGGTCACAAGCAAAATGGTGCTCAACTCCTGCATACACCATCGCGTTTTTGTCTTCAAAATGCTGATAAATGGTTTTTTTAGAAATGCCCAATTCCCTTGCAATGTCGTCCATCGTTACGCTTTTTACTCCGTACCGAAAAAACAATTCTTGGGCTTTATCTAAGATTCTTTCTCTCACTCTTACTGTACTTAGTTTTTCACTTTTTCTATACGAAACTTAGGAAACTCAATGAAAGTTCAAAGTTTCCAAAGTTTTTTCAAAAAAAGTCATGGCTGTGTTTTAGGCTCTAAGTATCTAGAAAGTTGATTATTATCTATAATACAAAATAAATGGGCGATAGTGACAACCCTATGTCAGTAGGGTTAACTTTTTTTTATGAAATTTTGAGGCGGTACGCAAAAAATAAATTTTGTACTTTTCAAATAATAAATTTAACCTTAGTTATTTTTCAAAAATTGGATTACGTCCAAAAATATCAACCGCTACAAAAGTAAAAACCCACTTTACGGTAGCATACAGAAACTACGTAAAGTGGGTAAAAACAGGGACGAAAGGGAAGAAAAGGAGGATAAACCTGCGTTTACAATTCTTCGTTTAGGAGATTTTCCGCCTTGAGCTTAATATTTTCTTCTTCTACTAGGCGGTTGATTTCTTTGATTACATCAAAAAAAACGACTAGCTTATCCAAGGGTATTTGGTCGCGCAGCATCGTATTAAACGAGATGACTCCTTCGCGGGCTTGTTCACGTTTTCTTTTCCCTTCATCGGTCAAAAAAACTTTCACAAAACGCTTATCGGTTTCGTCAGTTTCTCGACGAATCCAGCCGCGTTCTTCCAACGCTTTCAGTGTTCGGGTCAGACTGCGGGGTTCCATCCCGATTGACGGCCCAATCTTGGTAGCAGGCGTCCCGTGTTCGAGGTCAATATTTAGCAGCACATATCCAATGGCCATCGTCATGTCGTAGCGACGAGACGCATAGGTATTGTACATTCTCGAAATGGCGTGCCAAGCCCATTTAATATGAAAATCCACCGTTTTTTCCTTGCGCATTGCCTATTGTGAGTTGGTATCAGTTTAGGCAAATATAGAAGTTAATCTTTAACTTAGTAGGCTTGCATACTATTTTTATTATACTGCCAAACGAAATTTAGTAGCGTACTTACGAACAGCGCGACCAATAAATAACCCACCAATCAGACCTGGCATAATCCAAGTGGCAATATAGACTGCTTGAGGCGCTTCGGGAAAAATATAGCGGATGTTGACTAAAGCAAACGCGGTAAACGTAGCAATGTACGACCCACCCATCCGCTCAATGTGAATAAAAAACCATTCTTTGGTTCCGTACTTTGCTTTTTCGGGAGCAAGATACTTCCGAATATCGTAAAGGGCATTGGTACCGCTAAAAAAACCAAATGCTAAAAATAATATGCTCATCGATGAAAAGTGCCCCGTTTGAAAGAAATGTTGGACGTAATACATACCATACCCCATCATTGTCAATGACGCTGCCCCCATGACCGACGAAATTGCCCAATCATACCATCGAACGGGCTCACTTCCACGTTGTTGTAGGGCTCTTTTTCCCGTAAAACACATGTAAAAGCTAAAAACAGCAATGCCTGTCAAAAACAAACGTCCATCCGTAAAAGGGCTCACTAATACCAAACCCACCGAAGAAAACGCCACAATCACCATCGACCAATAATACACCAAGCCCGTTCGGTTGTGAAGGGTATTCCCTTTTTTGGAAAGCATCGGAACAATTCCTACCCCAAGGGCTAAAAACCCAAAAGCAATGTGCGTGATAAGGAAAAAAGTTTTCATGGCCTGTGACTGGTTATTGGTTGATTGATGAACCAAAACTCGTACAAAATCAGGCACAAGGATAGCAAAACACGACGAAGCGTCGCATCTTTGGCGTGAAGTGTCGCCCCGAAAGAGTGGAGAAATTAGCGTCTGGTCTCTGCAAACGCACGACAAGCTTCTACTAAAGTTTCAGTGTCTTCGTCGGTATGCCAAGCGCTCAACACAATGCGGGTGTTGGCCCTGTCGGTTGGCTTAGGATAGGCAAAACTATACACAAAAATACCCCGCTCAAGCAAAAATGGATACAAGTCGTCGTGGGGTGTGTAAAACACTGGAAATAAAGCGTTAGAAGCATTAAAAAGCCCCAAAGGAGCAAGTTGAGTAGCGCATTGATGAATGTTTTTAACCAAACGTTGGTATGCCTCGGCATACAGGTCAGTGGCGTGTAGATACGCGTACAGGTGATCAGGGGCAATGGGTGAGCAACCGCCAAAGTAAGCCGTCGAACGAATTTTTTGTAGGGTATTTTTATCCGAAAATACCACTCCGCCTGGGAGTCCCATCGCTTTGGCCAAAGACGCCGTAACAATGACCCGAACGTGGGGTAACGACGGAATTTGCCCCCAAATACCTTTTCCCTCTTCGCCAATCACTCCTAATCCGTGCGAATCATCAACAAGCAAGACCCATTCTCGGTCGTCGGGAAGGCGTGTTATCCAATCAAACGTGTATAATTTTCCGCGTAAAGCATCCACGGAATTAGTGACTAAGCATACTTTAGCTGTATCCTGAAAAGACGATGGTTTCACTAAGTTTTCCACCCACTCCTCAAAACTCTCCGCTGGAATCGACACTTGAGGCAAATGCCACACCGCAGGGTGGACATCGGGAGAATACACAAACTCGTATCCATCTAACATCAAATGTCGAATTGCCACTTGCCCTGCCAACATCCCAGACGACAACGTCAGCGCGGCCTCCGAACCTGTCCAAGCCGCTAATTTAGCCTCTGCTTGTTCATAGATACGCAACTGAAGGTTTCCGTTGCGCGAGCTCCCATACACACTTCCGTACGCGTGCAATCCTTCTTGGATTAAAGCTTGAAAAGCAGGATTTTGCGGCAAACCTAGGTACGCCGTACCGCTAAAATACAAGTACGTTTTTCCATCGAGCACAATCGTCCGATTAGGCAAGTGGGTAATTTGATGATAACTAGCAGAATTCAAAACAGGTCAACGTTGGTACTAATGCAATTGTGCACCTGTACCGTTTTCGGTGGCAAAAATAATTTTTCCAAAATCAAACTGAACTCCCGTTGCAGGGTCGTTGGCGATAAGCAACGTACCGTCCATGTCCACGTAATCGAGCATGGGAAGCAAGTGCGCAATCGCCGAAATACCCACGCTGCTTTCGTTCATGCAACCTACCATCGTTTTCAGGCCAAGGGTTTTGGCTTCGGCCAACATTCGGCGTGCGGGCGTAAGACCGCCGCATTTGGTCAATTTTACATTGATTCCGTGAAAATAGCCCGCACATTTGGCCACATCTGCTTCCACAATGCAACTTTCATCGGCAATGCAGGGCAGCGCACTTTCGGCATAGACTTGTTTCATTCCCGCCCAATCGTCGGCACGCAGGGGTTGTTCGATAAACTCAACACCTAATTTTTTTAATTCATAACTATACTCGATGGCTTGCGTCGCCGTCCAAGCGCAGTTTGCATCTACCCGAAACACCGAATCAGTATGGCTACGTAGGGTTCGGACAATATCCAAATCCTCGGTTGTACCCAGTTTAATTTTGTACAATGGCCAAGGAAATTCCTTCATTTTAGCCACCATTTTATCAATGTTATCAATCCCGATGGTGTAATCGGTAATCGGTATTGCATCAGCTGAAAGCCCCCACGCTTCGTAGAGTTTTTTCCCTTGTTTTTTTGCCCAAAGGTCGTTGGCAGCTTCGTCCAAAGCACATTGCGCAAAGGGCATATCGTGAAGGTATTGGTTGGTCAACTGCCAAAACTCCTCGGGAGATGTTAGGGTATCGTTTTCAATCAAACCTCTTATTTGCTCCAAACGGCCTATCATTCCGTCAATAGTAATACCGTAGTATTTATTGGAAGTAGCCTCTCCAAAGCCCCGAAAACTCCCTTCTCGAAGTTCTACAATGAGCGTAGGTTGCACATCGCGCGAATCGTGTGCGATGGTAAAGGTATGGCGAAGCCGTAAGTCGAAGCGATGAAAGTGTAACTGCATACGTCTAAAAACAAAAGAGGAGACAAAAGTACATCTTTTCTCTCCTCTTTGCGTTGCTTAATCCGTCGAAAATCCTGGCGGACAAATAATACTATAAAATGTATAACTCAGGGTAATTGACGTGTAGTAGTATTTATCGCGGGTAGTTGGATTGCCAAGTTGGAGTTTTTGACCCAATGGCACGTTATCTCCCAAATCGTCCAAGTAATCGGTAAAAAGAACCCTAGTACCAAACTCAAACTCTAAACTCCACGGTCGTTTGAACTCCCATTTTACTCCCGCCCCAAAAGGAATGTTCATTTGGGTTGTTTTGTAGTCGGCCGTTTTTGTGCGCGGTTTAAATTTATAAAAACCCAATCCACCCATGAGGTAGGGTGTCCAATTGACGTCTTTGCGGCGTTGTGAGTAATTAAGAAAGTTATACTCAAGTATCAAATCCCCTTCAGTTACCCTAGAACGAAACGACCCATTACGGGCCTGATTGAAAGGATCAGACGAGCGACTGTCTTTTGCCCCAATGATGCCCATATTTCCACCGAGTCGCAACGAAACTGCTGGCGACATATTGTAACGCACAAAAGCATGACCTCCAGGCAAATAGTTTTTAGGGTTAAAAAAGGGGGCGTACTCTCCCTTGTAATTAAACCCTCCTAGTCCAGCGCCTATGTTCCACCGCTGAGCTGCGGCCTGTAAAGAAAAGGCTCCCAAAAGGAAGCCGATAAAATAAGTGTGCAGTTTGCTATCCACGTATGATAAATTCTTGGTTTTTGCCCTTGTTAACTTTTAACGAAGTCCAATGAATTAACGAATTGGCGGGCATTTAATTTTAGTAGGTAACACATACGTTACGGTGATGCTAGAGAGCATGTAGGCATCTTTCCGAACAGGATTTGCTCTCGGATCTCCTTGTTGCCATCCACCTAAAGGACCATTTGCAAACGGATCGCTAGTTGGGTCATTGGGATTGACAATTCTGGCCACTGTTTCAGTACGATCACGTCCAGTACGTGCTGCAATTCGCTCAAGCGTACGGTTTGACATCGCTCGTGCCATGTCATTTTTAAGAATGTCAGGATTTGGATAAAAACCACTTGCATCATCCAAAAAATCTGACCCAGAAAAACGGAAGCCACCTTCTACCCCAACATTCCACTGGTCATTGATTTTCCAAGTAAAGCCCAATCCAAAAGGAATTGAATACGTTACCAACGAGTAAGGTTTCTCAAACCCTGGCTGTCCTTGGCCTTCCGTGCCTAGTGGTTGAAGGGCTATCCAGCGCTTGTTTTTAGGATACCTGTCGTAAGATGTTGAATCAGGAACCATTGCTTTCGGATTATGAGCAAGCAGCGCAACTCCAGCAAAAATGTAAGGGGTAAACTTTGCGCGACGATTTGGGCTACGTCCATCTCCCCAAAACTTGTAAATACCTACCAAACTAAATTCTTTGAGGTTGTTACGAAAGTGCAAGTTCCGAACATAAGAACCTGAAAACGGCGTACCTCCGCGGTTATAATACTCATCGTCACTAAAAATTTGTGCCCACGTAAACCCAAAACGAGCTGCCAAATGCGGTGTATAATGCTTCGTATAAGCGGCATTGATGTTCCAGCGCATGGTCTTAAACAAGGTATTCACTGGGCTTCGATAGGGTGCCAAATCACCTGCATAGCTAGACGTCCCCGCCCCAAAACTCACGGTAGAGTACTGCTCAAATGGCGTTCGACGACGACGTTGTGCTTCCGATTGGAGCGTCACAAACAGCGTAAACAACACGATTCCGACAATTATCTTATAATTCATTCGCTTTACTGGATTGATGCGTGACTTTGTGTTCAACGCAAAAATGAATCTTTTTATTGAATATCCCCGCAAAAATCGCGCCTAAGATTAATTACGGGCATCTAACCCCCAATGTAGTTTTGTACGTAGGGTTTGTACAAAGTTATCTTGTTTAAATTTAACCAAACGTGCTTTAAAAACCGATTTCTTTAACGTCAGTGACACCGCTACATCTACAATGCGAAAACGGGAATCTAACGAAACAAGAAAGTTGTTACTACGACTTTCCACCCGAAAACTTAGCTGACTTCCATCAGGAATAATCATAGGCCTGACATTGAGGTTATGGGGACTAATCGGGG
Organism: Runella sp. SP2; assembly: GCF_003711225.1. Taxonomy (NCBI): domain Bacteria; kingdom Pseudomonadati; phylum Bacteroidota; class Cytophagia; order Cytophagales; family Spirosomataceae; genus Runella; species Runella sp. SP2. Next base: position 4,808,687 of record NZ_CP031030.1, read on the forward strand.
TGATGACAAAAACTTCATTGGTTGGTAAGACGACAGGCCCACCGCAGCTCAATGAATAACCTGTTGACCCCGTAGGAGTTGACACAATAAGCCCATCTGCCCAATACGAATTTAAAAACTCTCCGTCTAAATACGCATGAATCGTAATCATCGACGAAGTATCGGTTTTTGTGATGGTAAAATCGTTCAGTGCAAAATTGTAGTCTTCAAACAAATCATTGTCTGAATTGAGGCTAACTAAGGTTCGTTCTTCTAGCTGGTATTGACCATCAAACAGCGCGCTAAGCTGAGCAGGAATACATTCTGGCGAGACGGTGGCTAAGAAACCCAAGCGCCCCGTGTTTATCCCTAAAATTGGTATCTGACGCGAACGAGATTGCATAACCGACTCCAACAGTGTACCATCGCCGCCAATGCTAAAAATAAAATCAGCATCGGGCGCCCCGTGCGGATGCGGGTACGTTTTTGGCGTATGTGGCTCTATTCCAGCTTGAAGAAGATGGGTATAGAAGGAAGCAGAAATAGAAAAATCTACCCCTTTGTCTCGAAGAATATCAAATAAAGCCTGTACATAAGGCTGAGTTTCTGTGGTAAAACTACGTCCGTGGATGGCGATTTTCATCGGTATCGCTTCTCTAATAAGTAAGGACGCAAAGGTAGAACTTTCTACGATTAGGTTTCTAAATAACGTAACAATAAATCAAGGCGATGACGGTCAGGGTTTTCCACGGGTGCATTACCAAAGACGTTCTCTACCGTGTAGCCAAAGCGTTCTAGGGTGGCTACTACGGCCGACACTTCTGTACGATTTAGCTTCAAAGTCAGCGTGGCTTCATCAAGTGCGCCGTACTCGGCTCCCGAAAAAAAGCTGCTAATAATTTTTGTGCTGTTGGATTCGACCAATCGGCTAATTTCGGTCAATGAATAATCTCGGTTGGCCATTTTGAGCACAATCACCGCCCCTTTTTCTTGGACTCCAAGCAAATTGGCAAACTTAGAAATCATGTCACTTACCAAAATTGTACCTGCATACAAATTGTCTTCGTCCAGTACTGGAACCGTGTCCAATTGGTAGTGGTTAGCAATTCCCATTACTTCAAAAATGTGTTGAAATGATGTTGCATGAACTGGGTTTGGCGGAAGGTTTAAGTCCGAAAGCTGCTTTTCGTCGTCAGGTAAACTCAATAATGTGTCCTCACTGAGCAAGCCTTTATATTCTTCCTCTTCCACCAAGGCCAACTGACGTAGGCCATACTCGTCCATTAAGTCAACCGCCTGCCCCACCGAATCGTACGGTCGTAAAACGGGGGTCGTAGAGTTAATAAGTTCTTCAGCGAGCATGTTGATGTGTATTTTTTGGAAAACTTAGAAAAGTTATTTAAAGTTTCCAAAAATATTCTGTGAATTTATTACAAACAGTACCAGTAAGCCCCAATTGTCGCTTAAAGTTTCTCTACGATAAACTCAACCCTACGGTTGCGACGGCGCTCTGCTTCGGATGTTCCTTTGGAAACGGGGCGGGTAGAACCCAAGCCTTTTGCTCCCACCCGCGCGGAGTCAATGCCTTTGGCTACCAAATACTTTTTCACGGCGTTGGCACGGTTTTGCGATAATTCTACATTTTTATCAAAATCACCCAAATTGTCGGTATGACCTTCTACTCGGATTTCCATGTTGGTATTTTCGCGCATGAGTTGAACGAGACGGTCGAGTTCAGAGGAAGAGGCGGGTAATAAATCAAACTTACCCGTATCAAAATAAATATTGTTGAGCGTGATGCTTTCTCCTACTGCCACGGGATTGAGGACAATTTCGTTGGCTACTTCCTCTCCTGCCTTGGCTTGGGTCAAATCAAACGCACCACTAGCAGGAAAATATCCTTTGGCCGCGGCTACGTATGCGTATTTATTACCCGCATCCAAGCTAATTTTAAATTTCCCCGACGACGCCGACAACTGCATCGAGTCCAGTCCATTGTCTTCACTCGGTACGACGTAGCTGATTTTTGCGGCAATCGGTTTTTTCGTTTTAGCATCTATCACCGTTCCCCGCAATGTCACCACTTTGGCTACGGGCGCTTCTGGTTTGCTCTCAATGGGCGGCACGGGCGTTGGTGTATTGGCAATAACAGGCGGTTCTTCTTTTTTAGGTTCAGGCTTGGGTTTGGGCGGTACTCTTCTCGGGTTACGAATGTGTACACCAAAGTAATTCCAATACCGCTTTCTTCCGTAATCTTTTCCCTCAAACATATCAAATACCTCTACTCCTGGATCAAGCCTTTCGTAATATACCGAAAATTTCACCACGTCGCCTGGGTAAACCGTGCGGGTTTCGGGAGCAACAGGGATACCTACCGCTTTGATAAATTTGTATTTCTTCGCTGTATTTTTGGGTTCGTACAAACGAGTTTTAGGATCCACCTCAATGGTATTTTGATCTAAATTTCCTTGACGGTCACCGAAAAAATCGCGAAGAGTGGGATTGCGTTGCGCAAACTCAAACCTAAAATGCAATATCGTATAGTCATCGGTCAGCTCCACTTTGGTAAGTGCCACTTCGGGCTGCGACTGTTCTTCAACGTAGGGGCTTAACGTGGTAATTTTCTGAGCCATCGCCCCAAATGAAACCCATAAAAATAAAAGTAATGCGTAGCGTAGTCGTTTCATGGTCTTAGCAAAGATTCTTTTTACTCGCCCGAATAACGTCTCTGAAAAAAGATTAGTGCTATTTGTTTGTTAAAAATCGTTAATTCTCCGCCATTCAACTCCACTTTTTGACCATTTCTACCAATGTATATTTTTAAATGGAAAAGTATTTAGATAATTGTCTAATTATTTAATCAACTATGAATACCCTTTTCCGTGCTCTTAACGACCCCACTCGACGGCAAATTCTAGAAATCTTGCGGGAAGGCGACCTTACTGCGGGAGAAATTGCCGAACGGTTTGACATGACCAAACCGAGCATTTCTCATCACTTAGATTTGCTCAAGCAAGCCGAACTCGTCAGTGCCGACAAACGAGGCCAATTTATCTATTACACCCTCAATACTACCGTTTTAGACGAATTACTGTCCTGGATTTTTACCCTTAAAAACCAATGAAAAAGATCTTAGAATACCTCACCTGGGTCGCTATTGTGCTTCCCCTTGTTTATCTATTTTTGGTGTGGAATCAACTGCCCGACATCGTCCCAACGCACTTTGGCCCAAGTGGTAAACCCGATGCCTACGGGCCTAAATGGACGCTTATGATATTAAGCGCCGTTTCCGTTGGCGTATATTTTTTGTTGCGGTACGTTCCACAGCTCGACCCTCGTCTCAACCAAGCTAGTTTATCAGAACATTATCCCAAATTAGTGCTGCTGATTGTAGCCTTTCTAGCGTTGGTGCATTGCTTGGTTATTCGCGCCTCCCTCTCGGAAATGGCAGGCGAGAGCTTTACGACGATTTTGCTGGTCGGGGTATTTTTACTGTTTGCAGGGATTGGGAATTATTTTAACAACATTAAATCGAACTACTTTGTAGGCTTCCGTACTCCTTGGACGCTCGAAAGCGAAAGTGTCTGGCGCAAAACCCACCAATTTGCTGCCAAATTGTACTTCGGAATGGGGCTATTAGGCGCTTTTGTGGTCATTTGGCTACCCGAATTGTGGAGGCTTTTTTGGACGCTAGGGTTAATTTTTGGCTCAACAATCTGGATTGTGGCGTATTCATACCGTGTATATCAACAAGAAAAAAAATGAAAAAGTGGATAAAAGTACTCTTGTGCTTAGGAATTGGACACACGAGTTTTTCGCAAACGTGGTACGAGGGTACTATTTCAACGCTCAAATTTGGGCTCAAAATAACTACTACTTCCCAAACCGTCCAGGTTTTTATTCCTGAGCAGGGAATGTTTGAGCAGCCCTTAAAAAACACTGTATTTCAGGGAGATAGTTTGCGAGGTGAGCTAAAAAATGTCAATGTTTTGCTCAGCGGCAAAATGGATTCTTTATCGTTTGAAGGTCAGTGGAAACAAAATGGTTTTCCTACCCCGTTGCATCTAAAACGGGTAGCAGAATTATCGTTTTTTAAACGCCCCCAAATGCCTAAAGCGCCTTTTCCGTACCGCGATGAAAAGGTCAAATTTACGAACCATGACGGTTCGATTACTTTTGGCGGAACGCTCACCTTGCCCGAAGGAAAAGGCCCGTTCAAAACAGTGGTGCTTATTTCGGGTTCTGGCCAGCAAGACCGCGATGAAAGCCTTTTTGGGCACAAGCCTTTCTGGGTCATCGCCGACCATCTAACCCGACAAGGCATCGCCGTGTTGCGCGTTGACGACCGAGGAGTTGGCGAAACGACGGGTTCAGTAGGAACTTCCGCCGAGTACGCCCAAGACGTTTTGGACGCCATTCGTTACCTCAAAACGCGAAAAGAAGTTAACCCAAAAAAAATAGGTTTAATCGGCCACAGCGAAGGCGGTGTCATTGCACCTCTTGCAGCGATACAATCAAAAGACGTGGCGTTTATTGTTTCCTTGGCGGGCTTGGGAATCAGTGGAAAAGAACTACTTCTCCGCCAGAGCGACGATATTTTGAAACAAATGGGTAGCAATGAAACCTACCGAAATCAAGTGCGTAGTCTCAACGAAGTCATCTACTCAACGGTCGCTCGGTTACCGCTGGAGGGCGACATCAAAGATAGCCTTCAAGCCACCTTTGACCAATGGGTGAAAACCCAACCCGAGCGTGTGTTGGGGCAATTGGGGTACAGAACTGAACAAGGTCGCAAGGGTTTTCTGAAACAAATCGACGCCATGAACTCGTCTTGGTATCGGTATTTTATCAAATATGACCCGCAGCCTGTTTTGTCAAAAATCACGATTCCTGTCCTTGCCCTCAACGGTAGTAAGGACGTTCAGGTGGCTTCTCAACCCAATTTAGAGGGTTTTAAAAGCGGTTTGACGGCTGCTGGCAATAAACAATTTGAGACGGTTGAACTGCCTGGACTGAACCATTTGTTCCAAAAATGTAGTAAGTGCACCTCCGCCGAATACGGTCTTTTGGAAGAAACATTTTCCGTAGAAGCCCTTGAATTGATTGGTAATTGGCTGAAGAAGAGATAAAATTACACCTTCCCGAAAGTTCTTTACCTTCCCGAAAGTTCAAAACTTTCGGGAAGGTGTAATTTTATTTCAAAAACTGCTCCCAAAGAAGTTTTCCCGCTACGCCCAAAAATACCACGCCTGTAATGACGTTGACGTACTTCATGCGCTTAACCGTGATAAACTGACGAAGGCGCTGGGCATAAACCGCCAAGGCAGTCTGGGTGCCAAACACCCCTACGAGGCTCATGCTGAAGAAAATAATCATTTCGGCCAAATCATACCGACCTTTGGTGCGAAGGTACGTAGCAATAGCCGCCCACGACATAAAATTGACGGGGTTGAGGGCATTGAGGGCCACGCCTTTTAAAAACAACTTCACCATCGAACGCTTGCTACGTGGTTCGTCTTCTTGTTCTTCCGACGCAATGGTCGGGACGCGAAAGAAGTTTTTAACCCCCAAAACCACCAAAAAAATAATTCCAATGGCCCCTACCCATTTGTCAAAGTGCTCAATTTGGGGTAAAAAAGACGTTCCAAAAATGGCCGTAAAGCAAAAAAAAGCATCGCTCGCTACCACACCCAAAACGATTTGAATTCCGCTTTGATAGCCGCGCTCAACGCTGGTTTGAATCAATGAAAAAAAGACAGTTCCAAAAGTAAGACAGAGTAAAACCCCCGTAATGAGGCCGTAAAGTGCAGCAATAAGCATTCGTTTTTAGTTGTTGTTGAATATCATTTTCTTAAATCCCTCGCAGTCGGGCTATTTTTAATAAGCCCATGACGCTGAGTGAATCCGTAATTTCGGAGCGCATCACCATTTCAATGGCGTCGGTCAGCAATAGTTTCCGAACGTGCAGTTGTTCGGTGTCTTCTGGCTCAGCTTGGGCTTGGGTAAGTTCTTCGGCGATGTACAAAAAACCCTCCTCGTCACCCACAGAATTGGAAAGGTGAACGCGCGCAATTTTTGTCCATTTGGCCGCAATCAACCCCGTTTCTTCTAGCAATTCTCGTTTGGCTCCTTCAATAGGATCTTCGTCCATCGGGCCACCCCCTTCAGGAATTTCCCACGAGTATTCGTTCAACGGATAGCGATATTGCCCTACCAAGTAAGTGTACCCCTCGCTGTCGATAGGAATCACGCCAATGGCTTTATTTTTGTAATGAACTACCCCATAAATCCCCGTCCCTCCGCTGGGATTTATGACATCTTCGTGACGCACTTGAATCCATTTATTATCGTAAACCACTTGGCTTTTAAGGGTTTTCCAAGGGTTAATGTTTTCGTTTGGTAAAGACATACGGTTGATCGATTATCAAATTTTAATGGTCGAATAAGTCTTGTTCAGGATAATTGTTTTCCCCGAAACTCATACCTTTGCGGCCAATTACTTTTAAAAAAGTCGTGCAAGTTAGCCAAAAATCTAAATTTCGGTGGATTATCGTCTCCCTTGTGTTGAGCATAATCCTGATGAGTATCAAGTTCGCTGCCTATTATTTGACCCACTCCAACGCCATTCTTAGCGACGCTCTTGAGTCCATCATCAATGTCATTGCTAGTGCCTTTGCGTTCTATAGCATTTACCTTTCTTCTCAGCCCAAAGATCATGACCACCCCTACGGACACGGTAAAATTGAATTTTTTTCATCGGGTTTTGAAGGAGCACTTATCATCATAGCTGGGGTCTGGATTGCCGTAGAAGCCATCCAGCATCTACTTCATCCTCAACCCGTTGAGCACCTCGACTGGGGCGTTCTGCTTATTCTGTTGACCGTTGTCATCAACGGAGCGTTGGGTTATTATTTACAAAAAGTAGGTAAAACGACCCGCTCGGAAGCCCTCGTTGCCGACGGAAAACACCTTGTTACTGACAGCTTGAGTAGCGTTTTGATTTTGGTGGGATTAGGTTTGTTAATGCTTACCAAAATTCAATGGATAGACAGTGCGGCATCGTTGGTATTGTCTCTGGTAATTTTTTACAACGGATTTAAGCTCATCCGTACCTCCGTAGGTGCTTTGATGGACGAAACCGACCCCGAGTTGTTTGAACACGCCGTGGATATTCTGCGCAACTACAAACAGGACTATTGGATAGATGTGCACAACATGCGGATTCAAAAATACGGCTCAGACCTCCACATCGACTGTCATTTGACGCTCCCCTATTATTGGGATTTGCAACAAGTGCATAAGGCGGTTCATGAATTTGAGGACGCACTCGAAGCCAATTACGTTGGCAACGTGGAGCTTTTTATCCATGCCGACCCTTGCCTCCCCGACTGCTGCAAGTACTGCCGTCTCGAAGGCTGCCCCGTGCGAAGCAAAGCTTTCAAAAAGGACATTGATTGGAGCATTCACAACTTGTCGAAAAATCAAAAGCACTTCGTAGAAGCCGATTGACTGCAGGGCCAACTGGAGGAAAAAGAACAGCAAGAACTCGAAGAAGTACTTTGACCTATTTTACCACTTGCCAAACTCCGTAAAAACTCACCATTAAAATCGACACGACGCTTAACCAAAAGAAGAAGTTGTAGGTAGGTGTGGGTGAAAGAGACGCGGGCAACTCTCGGTAGCGAAACACCAACGCCGCCCAAAGCACCAATAGCAGCAAAATAGACGTCGCAATGCCGCCCAAAAGAATCATCGTGACGGGCATCTGAATCAATAAAAAAAGCACGCACCAAATGATGGGGAAAGCCCATGAAAGCATTCCTATCACGCGTTTGCGCGAGGCTTCGTCGTCAAATTTGACCCAACCTAATTGCCCAAACGCATCGCCAAAAATGCGTGACCAACTGGCCGTCGCGGTAAAAAGGGTAGAATAAAGCACAAAAAAAGCGCCAATCAAGAAAATCACTTTGGCCCATTCACCCAGCGTTTGGGTAAAAAGCTTTGAAAGGGTTTCGACCATGGCGTAGCCTTCGGGCACCTCGCCGTGTTGGTGCAGCAATGCCGCTCCCAACAAATAAAAAGCGGCCGTTACAAGGGTATAAACCACCATCGAACACACGGCATCCAAGTACATCACTTTTATCCAACCTTTGGCGCGGTCGGCCCATTCGGGCGTGCCGTCGTTGGGGCCTGCGTAGGCCGCGTAGCCTTTTTCGATGCACCAATAATTGTAAAACATGATTTCGTCGCCCCCGACGCCCGTGATTCCGAAAGCGCCAATCGCCACGCCCGTCACCGCAGGAGGAAGCGAGAATGATAAGCCGCTGCTGAGTTGCTCCCAGCTAATGGCATAAGGGGTAAATTGCAGTAAAACGAGGGAAATCAATACCGTGATGGTGAAAAGAATAATCATAATCAAAGCCCCTTGCTCGACGGGTTTATAAAAACCACGATAGACCAAAACAGCCGTAACTAATGCCGCAATCGCGGCCCAAAGGTTTGTTCCTAAAAACGGAAACGCCATGTTGAGTACAATGGCAACGCCGCCCACAATCCCACCGACTTGCAGCAGTTTTAAGCCTTGCAGCGACAACCACAGCCAAATACTCCAATGCGCTTTTCCCCACTTTTTACCATCGAGGCGGTTGAGTGACTGCATGGTAGGGACGCCCGTATAAATCGCATTTTTTCCAAACTCCAATTGCAAGGTTACTTTAACTAAACAACTCACCAACACCACCCAAAAAGTCACAAAACCCGCTTTGGCCCCCAACGCCGTCGTCGCAATCAGCTCGCCCGACCCCACAATGGCTGCCGAAAGAATAAAACCAGGGCCAAGGTAACGAAAACGCTGAAAGAGGGTTTGGGGAGGCGCAAGCATAGCAACGGGGGTTTATGCCTTGGGATGGGCTTGTTTGTAGATTTTTTTGAGTTTTTCAATCGAATTGTGGGTATAAACCTGCGTCGCCGCCAAGCTACTGTGTCCCAGCAAATCTTTGATAGAATTAAGGTCGGCACCGTTATTGAGCAGGTGCGTCGCAAAGGTGTGGCGCAGTACGTGAGGGCTACGCTTTTGGAGCGACGTCACCGCCGACAAGTATTTTTTCACAATACGCTGAATCAGGACGGGATAAGCGGGTTCGCCTTTGTTAGTCAAAATCAGGCTTTGCTCAGGAGGGTTCGGAAACTGCTCGTTTCTAAACTGCTGGTATTGCTTAATCATCTCCACCAAGCCTTTATAAATCGGCACCACGCGCTCTTTACTGCGTTTACCAAAGACCCGCAACGTTTGGTCATAAACATTCACGTCACCATCACGGAGGGTAATCAACTCGGCCAAACGCATTCCTGTGCCGTACAACAACTCCAAGACCAATCGGTCGCGCGTGCCTTCAAAATCAAGCGGAAACGTAATCTCGTCAAAAAGCAACTGCAGACTTTTTTCTTCAACAAATTGCGGCAATGGCTTGTCGGTTTTGAGCGACGACACCCGCAGCATGGGATTAATCGTAATGGCTTTACAACGCAACAGATACCCATAAAACGACCGCAGCGTGGCCAATTTTCGGTTCACGCTGCGGTGGTGTAATTCGGCTTCCACCATGCTTACTGCCCACCCTCGAATCATTCGAAAATCGGCCTTGGCCAAATCTTGCAGTTGGTAGGTTTTCTCCAAAAACTCCTTAAACTGCTCCAAGTCTTTGGCATACGCGGTGAGGGTATGCTGGCTCAAGCGTTTTTCGTAGGTGAGGTGTTGTAAGAAGGTTTCTATCATTTTTTAGAGTTTTCTAATGCGCATATTTTTGTACCAAACTTCATCCCCGTGGTCTTGGAGCGCGATTTTACCTTTGGCGTGCGGGGTCGCATACGCCCATTTCGTAAATTTACTTTTGGCCAACTGCGCCTTCCACGCATCGCCACCGTACTCGTATTCAACCACTTTTACGCCATTGACCCAATGTTCGATGTGATTGCCGTTGATCACAATTTTAGCTTTATTCCACTGACCCGCAGGTTTTGCTACCCACTTACTTGGGGCTTGCATGTCGTAATTCGCGCCTGTTTTTTGTTTATCGTTGATTTTCACCATTTTACCGTTATCGTTAAATGGCGGATACCCTTCATCATCAATCACTTGAAACTCAGGCCCTGAGTAATAAGGTGGATGTTTGGGATCTTCAATGACTTTGTACATCACACCGCTGTTCATCTTCGCTGGAATTTTAAATTCAAACTCTAGCTCAAAACTTTCAAATTCTTCATCGGTGACCAAATCACCCGATTTTCCGTGGGTCATCAACGAACCGTCCATGACCATCCAGCCCGTCACTCCTTGTTTCCCGTAGGTATGCCACCCTTTGGTGGTTTTTCCATCAAACAAATTTTTCCAAGGGCCAGGCTTCGTCGCCTGCGCAGTGATCCCAACAATCACGAGCGAGAGGAATAATACAATACGACTCTTTTTCATCTTTTGTATAAATTGGTTTTAATTTTCTACAAATGTTTCGCCTCTCCGAGGCTGTTTTTAAAAAAAATGCGTTTAACCTGCAAGAGATAGTAAATAACGTAAATCTTTTGCTGACTCCTATACTTCCCCATAACGAAACCACGGAATCCAATGACTTACCCGCTCTTGGGGAACACCTTCAAAGAACTTGTTGGTGGCCATTCCCATCCAAAAGCGGGGGTCGAACAAAAGCCTTTCGCCACTTTTTAATTTCATTTCCCAATACCTAATATCGAGGCGTGAATCGGTTGCATGAATGATTATTTTTTCGATTTCATGTACCGAAAAAACACGCTCTCCATCTGCTTCCCCCACGCCCATCATTTTATGGATAGGGTCGAAGGTCACGGGGCGGTTTTTGGTCAATATCCGATAATGATAATTCGGGTAAATAAATAACGCAGCTGCGCCAAATAACAGTGAAGCTATAAATCCCACCGCTAACATTGTTTCAGCATTATTGGTACGTGGAAAATTGCGCAGAAACATCCAGGCCAACACAAGCCCCATAAAAATAAAAACTCCACCCATGATTGTATCAAAACTTCTCCAATACTGTTTATCCGAGATGTCGTAGGTTTTTATCTGTCCCACCAGCTCATAGTCTTTTTCTACGGCCGCAATCAGCTTTTTACTACCATACACCAACCAGCCAAACAGTCCAAAAATGAAGGCAAAAATCCAGAAAACGAACATAGCTTATTTCTGTTTGCTCACAGCCACCCCGATTTTTGAGTCGGCCGTGCCGTAATATAAAAACCATTTCCCTCTAAACGACGCCAACCCTTCGACAAAACATACTTGGTTGATTTGCCCCGTAATTTCGTACGGTTTGTCGGGTTTTAAAAAATAATTTTCCGAACGGTCTTTCAACTGCGTTGGGTTTTCGGGGTCAAACAAAAACTGTCCTGCGGCGTAGGTACCTTCGGGCAAATTGCCGTCTCCCGTTTGATTATAATTCATCCCGTTGTAAATCAAGACAATGCCGTCTTTGGTTAAAAAAGCAGGCGGTCCTGACTCCAATAAACGTGAATCGTGTTTGCCGTTGCGGGTTGTGGCCACGGCCACGCAATTGACATCTGAGACGTCCAACGGTTTGTAATCGGCTTGAGTAGGCCGAGTAGCAGGGTACCAATTTAACAAGTCGTCGGAGGTAGCCACGTACAAACGCGCTTGGTCGCCCCAATACATCCAATACCTACCGTTGATTTTGGTCGCAATGAATTTATCGCCTACCTTTCGACACACAATCGCCCCTGATTTTGACCAAAAGTCTCGGGTTGATTTGATAAAATTTCCAAAAGCTAATCCATGTTTTTGCCAATGAATTAAATCAGCAGATGACGCCACGCACAAACGCGCCAAATTACCATCGTACGAGGTATAAGTCATCACATAACGCCCATCTTCGGTTTCGACAATGCGCGGGTCTTCGCAGCCGCCTTCCCATTCGTACTTTTTCATAAAATCGTTGTCAGGATAAAAGACAGGTTCGGGCATTCGTTTGAAGTGAATACCATCGGCACTAACGGCCAACCCCAAACGCGACGTACCCGCATATTTACCGACTTTATCTTCAGCCCGATACACCATATACACTTTGCCATTGCGCACCACCGTCGCGGGGTTAAAAACGTCCTTTTCTTCCCAGTTAACCACCTCGTTTCGCACAGGACATTTAAAAGTCGTACCAGCTTTGGCTTCCAAAATAGGATTGGCGGCATCCGCTTTTTGGAAAGGACCAATCATCCACGGTTGTGTTTTTTGGGCAAATGACAACGAGCTTGTTAAGCCCAAAATAAGCACTAGTTGTTTCATGGTTTTACGTATCGAATTTTCGTGCATCAGGTTGCTCACCGTTGTGCATCAGGTTGCTCACAACCTGATATTTCCACAAATACAGTTTGCAAACATTTTTACCCTATTAAAAAACAAAAAACCCGTAGAAGAAGCCAGCACTTTGACTTTTCTACGGGATTTGAAGAAGTATAAAAAACGTACTTTACTTAGTCGAAGCAAAGAGACGCCGCGCCCAAAAGGCCCGCATCGTTGCCCAACGTAGCACGTTTAATCGTAAGATCTTTCAAATAGTACGGCGTCAACCAGTAGTTGAGGCGGCGCTCCACGGCAGGGAGGATGTACTCAAACGAAGCCGACAAGCCACCACCAATCAAGATTAATTTAATGTCCAAAATACGAATCATGGCTACCAAGCCATCGCCCAACATTTCGCCTACTTCGTTCCAGATATTGAGCGCCAATTCGTCGCCTTCTGCGGCGGCAGCCACCAAACCTGTGGTTGAAATAGATCCATCACCTGGCAATTGAGTTACGCTTGTGTAGCGGCTACGCATGTCGTTGGCAAGATCTAGCAATTCTTTTTTACCAATGTTCCGCTCCAACACTTTCCCGTTTCGCGATGGAATGTGCCCAGGCTCCATGGCGTTGCCATCGCCACCCACAAATACCTTACGGTTGATGATAGCTGCTCCCCCTACGCCTGTTCCAAGCGTAATGAAAATATAGTTTTCGTCGATTTTTTCTTCGGCAAAATAAAACTCTCCGAGTGCTGCGGCATTGGCGTCATTTTCTAAGAAAAACTGTACCCCCTCAAAGCGTCCTTCGAGGTACTCTACCAACGGAACATTGTCTATTTCGGGGATAGCCGTAATCTCAAGAGGGACAGTCCGCTTACGGTTAATCATCCCAGGGAGACCTATACCTACTTTTTTAATGTTGGGGTATTCGTGCAATTGAATCGCAATGGCGTCACCTAAATGTTTTTCGAAGTGTCCCATTTCTCGCCAACTTGCCGTATCGTGGCTGTAGAAATTAGAAATTCGACCCGTTTCGGTGTCAACAACGCCCATTTTAACGTTGGTGCCACCAACGTCTATACCCAAGTATTGTTCCATCAGTGCGTGTAAATCGTTATTCAGTGAATGATAATGAAAAGGAGACTAAGTGCGCAAGTTACCAATTTTCGACCCAAAATTCCTAAAATCATCCAATATCTCCTAATTGTGGGCGTATCAAAATCTCTTCTACCACCGCTCCAGGAGTTAGGTTATAGGCCGACCAAATGGATTCAGCCACGTCTCTTGCTTGAATAAAGCGTTCTTTGGGCAATTCTACTCCTTCCCAACTTGCTGTTAGGGTAGCCCCTGGCAAAATCGCCGTTACTTTAAGCCCGTGCGGCTTGAGTTCTTCCCGCAAAACTTTGGTCATGCCGTAGAGCGCAAACTTTGAAATACAATACGACCCGCCGTTGGTATAGGCGGTGATACTTGCCGTAGAACAGAGATTAAAAATATGCCCTTTTTTAGCCGAAATCATCTTTTCAATCACCCCACGTGTCAGGTAATAGGCACTGTACAAGTTGGTATCAATCATGCTTTCAAGCGTACCTTCGGGTTCGTTGTGAATTTGCCCAGGGGCAAACAAGCCCGTGTTGTTAACCAAAACCGCAATGGGCCGCTCTAAACTATGAATATATGCCACAAATGCCTCTACTTCAGACTTTATGGCCATATCGGTCGTTTTATAAAATAGTTGCTGTTGGGGAAACTTGGTTTGAAGTTCGTGTTGGAGTTCAATTAAATCGGCTTCACGGCGCGCACAAGTAGCGATGTCAAATCCTGCTTCCATAAAACGTTCGATGGTCGCTTTTCCGATTCCTTTTGTTCCTCCACTGACAATTACAATAGGGGTCATCTTAAAAAAATGTTATTTTCGTTAAACAAAGGTTAAGATAAAGTTTTACTTTTGTTGGCTTTTTTAGAATAAAAAGCAATATTTAGCTCATAAATACGATTTTGATTCAACTTAAAAAACTTACACTTCTTTCATGAATTTCTGGCACGTGTGTTCGGCCTTTGTGACGGCTTACCTGTTGGGATCTATTCCCTCTGCCATTTGGTACGGTGAAGCGTATTTTGGGATTGATGTTCGGAAATTTGGTAGTGGAAATGCGGGTGCGACCAACACATTTCGCGTGTTGGGAAAACGCGCAGGAACCATTGTTCTTTTGATTGATGTCTTAAAGGGTTGGACAGCCACAATGCTCGCCAACATTCTTTTTTTCTTAGAGGTAATCGACGGTACCCAAATTCTAACATTCAAACTTTTACTCGGTGTAATGGCAGTTTTAGGCCATTTATACCCCGTTTTCACGCGTTTCAAAGGCGGAAAAGGGGTTGCGACTTCGTTGGGAATGGTGCTTGCGATTGATCCGCAAGTTGCTTCCGTTTGTATTGCCATATTTGTATTAGTCTTATTGGCCTCCAACTACGTTTCTTTGAGCAGCATTGTCGCCGCTTTTGCCTTCCCCATGATGTTGGTCTTGGGGGTTTTTGGGCAAGCCAGTACTCTTTTAATCGTTTTTGGGTTTCTTTTGTTTGCGATTGTGGTCTTAACCCACCAAAAAAACATCGTTCGCCTCTTCAACGGCAGTGAAAGTAGGGTCTATCTGTGGCGACGTCGCAATAAATAACGAAACATTGGCGGTTTACGGTAGTTCCATTATGTTTGTGTTGTAATGTTATCAATTTCAACACCTTTTTGAACTACCCTCGCTGTAATGTCGCTTACTATCGTCATCATTCTTGTTTCTGTTGGTCTGAGCTGGTACGCTTGGCAAAATCCCTCGTTGCTCGACAAATGGGTTTTTAATCCCGTTCGTGTTTCTAAATACAACGAATATTATCGCTTTCTTACTTCGGGCTTTATCCATGCCGACGTCGGGCACCTCATTTTCAACATGTTCAGTCTTTACTTTTTTGGGGAAGCCATGGAGATGTTTTTGGGGGGGTATTTTGGCAGCAACGGCACTATTTATTACCTCCTTCTCTTTTTGGCGGGAATCGTGGTGTCAGATATTCCCACATTTTTGAAGCACCGCAACAACAGTAATTACAATTCCCTTGGCGCTTCGGGCGGCGTATCGGCGCTTTTGTTTGCGTTTATTCTATTGGCACCACTCCAAAAAGTGTGTCTCTATTTCGCGATTTGCGTGCCAGGTTTCATTTTTGGGGGCATTTACATGGCTTATTCGTTTTATGAATCTCGCCAAAATCGTGGTCGTATCAACCACGACGCCCACTTGTACGGTGCGCTTTTCGGCATTGTATTTATGGCCTTCCTTCTGCCCGAATCTATCCCTAATTTTATCAGCCAAATCGCCTCTTGGAGATTATGGTAGTTGATATTTTTCATTCATCCAAACCAAAACCATGAACAAACTTTTTTTGAAAGCAGTACCGCTATTGGCGCTGTGCTTCACGCAAGCAATTGCCCAAGACGCCTCTACCCAGTTTGCCCAAACAATCACGGCCCAAGACCTAGAGCGCCATTTGCGCGTCATTGCGCACGATAGCCTCGAAGGGCGCGATACGGGCTCGCCAGGGCAAAAAAAAGCGGCCAATTACGTCGCTAATTTCTTCAAATCCGTCGGACTACAACCGATTGTTCCCGCCGTCGATGGCTCAAAATCATACTTTCAACCTTACGCACTTTACCAAAAAAGCTGGGGCGAAGTATATTTGGCCACCGAAAAAGAGCGCTACGAACTCCAAGATGATTTTTACCTGAACGGCATCATTAATGTGCTTTCGGAAGAAAAAGTCCCCGTTGTTTTTGCGGGCTACGGCATCGAATCCGATAAGTACAACGATTACACCAACCTAGATGTAAAGGGCAAAGCCGTGCTAATTTGGGAAGGCGAGCCGAAGGACAGCAAAGGCAACTTTTTGCTTTCGGGCGACGATAAAGCCACCAAATGGAGCAACGACAACATGGCTTGGCAACGCAAAGCTAACCTCGCCAGCAGCAAGGGTGCCAAATACGTGTTGATTGTTTCGGAACTCACTGGTGACGATTTTACCAAAGAACTTAACCGTCGAATGTTGATGAGTCAACGCTTCAACCGCCTTTCGATGAAGCCTTATAACGAAACGCCTAGCAGCTACGCTACCTTTACCATTTCTAAGAAAATGGCGCTTGATTTATTGGGAGTCAAAGAGAAAAAATGGTCAAAAATTCAACAGGGAATTACGAAAACGGGCAAACCACCCGTCAACGCTATTTCCGAAAAAACCATTCGTCTCAAAGCTGAACGCAAAGACAACATTATAATGACTGAGAACGTCCTTGGGTTCTTGGAAGGCACCGACAAGAAAGACGAAGTTATCGTCATCTCAGCGCATTTAGACCATATTGGCATTTCTTCTGACGGACAAATTAACAACGGCGCCGACGATGATGGCTCTGGTACGGTGTCTATTCTTGAGTTGGCCGAGGCGTTTTCTAAAGCCAAAGCCGCAGGAAATGGCCCTCGCCGTAGCATTTTGTTTATGACCGTAACGGGCGAAGAAAAAGGGCTTTGGGGCTCCGAATATTACACTTCCAACCCCGTCATTCCGTTGGCAAATACCGTTTGTGACCTCAACATCGACATGATTGGCCGCGTGGACGTTGCTCACAAGAATGACCCCAAATACGTGTATCTGATTGGTTCTGACAAACTTTCGTCGGAGCTTCACGCCATTAGCGAAGCCGCCAACGAAAAATACACCAACTACAAGCTAGATTACACCTACAACAACCCCACCGACCCCAATCGTTTTTATTATCGCTCTGATCATTACAACTTTGCCAAAAACAAAGTACCCGTTATTTTCTATTTTACAGGGGTTCACGAAGACTACCACCGCCCTGGCGATGACGTCGAAAAAATTATGTTTGACAAGCAGACAAAAATTGTTCAGCTTGTCTTTCATACTGCGTGGGAATTGGCCAATCGGGACGAACGTATCAAAGTCGATAGCAACAAGCCCTAGTGAGAAGGGTTGCTCACAACCTCATGTGTGACGAGGGTTGCTCACAACCCGACCTATACTCAAAAGCACTGATGACGTCGTAGATGTCTCCTAGCATCGACATGACAAAAAAACTCCTAAACAGGAAACCAAAAACCCTAAACCGAAAACCAATAAATGCTCATTTTTGAAAACCTCGCCGCATTTCGGGCCCACGTAGGTCAAGAAATTGGCACAAGCGAATGGGTGACAATCACCCAAGAAATGGTCAACGATTTTGCCAAAGCCACTGGTGACCACCAATGGATTCACGTAGATACCGACATGGCTGCCAAGTACTCTCCGTTCAAAACAACCATTGCCCACGGTTTTTTGACGCTCTCCTTGGCGCCTAAGTTTATGTATGAATTGTACCAAGTAAAATCAGCAAAAATGGGGCTCAATTACGGCACCAATAAAGTTCGGTTTACGTCGCCCGTACCCACAGGCAGCCGCGTACGAATGCACGCCACCCTCAAAGAAGTTGAAGACCAAGAACCCAACGGCGTAAAGTCAACCATGACGCTTGTCTTTGAAATAGAAGGACATCCCAAACCTGCCTGTGTGGCCGAGATGATAAGTTTAGCTTTTGAATAGTCCTAAAACCTTTTTTAACCATGCGTTTACAAGATAAAGTTGCCATCATTACGGGAGGTGCCCGTGGAATCGGGAAAGCCACTGCCGAAATTTTTACGCGCGAAGGTGCCAAAGTGATAATCTGGGATATGCTCGACGCGGGCGAACAAACCGCCCAAGAGCTCCGCGATAAAGGCTTTTCTGCTGAATTTACCAAAATCAGCGTCACCGACGTGCCTGCCATCGAAGCCGCCGCCCGCGATATTTACGAACGCTACGGACAAATTGATATTTTGGTCAACAACGCAGGCATTACCCGCGACAAATCGTTGCTCAAAATGTCGTACCAAGAATGGGCACAAGTCATTGACATTAACCTCAACGGGGTCTTCAATTGTACCAAAACCATTGTCCCGTACATGGTAGAGAAAAAATATGGCCGAATCATTTGTACTTCTTCCGTGGTGGGTCAAACGGGAAATTTTGGTCAAACCAACTACGTAGCCACCAAATCGGCCATCATCGGAATGGTGAAAACGTGGGCCAAAGAACTCGGCAAGTACAACATTACCGCCAATGCCGTAGCGCCTGGTTTCATCAAAACCGAAATGACCGATTTGATTCCAGAAGAAGTCCGTAACCAAACCGTAGCGGGCATCCCTGTAAAACGGATGGGACTTCCTGAAGACATCGCCAATGCGTACCTGTATTTGGCCTCCGAAGAAGCGGGTTACGTCAATGGACACACCCTGAGTGTCAATGGTGGAGTTGCCTAAAAGTATGCTTGCATACTATTTTTCAAAATTGTACATTTGAGCCAAAGTCAAAACAAACTCTTACACTTCACAAACAGTAAAGCACGATGGTATTAGAAGGACTCAACTTCAACTTAACCGAAGAGCATTTAGCCGTAAAGGAAGCAGCCCGCGATTTTGCTCAAAACGAGCTCCTACCAGGAGTCATCGAACGCGACAATGAACAAAAATTTGACCCAAAACTCCTCAAACGCATGGGCGAATTGGGCTTTTTGGGAATGATGGTTTCGCCCGAATACGGCGGAGGTGGAATGGATACGGTTTCGTACGTGTTGGCGATGGAAGAACTGTCGAAAGTGGACGCGTCGGCCTCGGTGATGGTGTCGGTCAACAATTCGTTGGTTTGCTATGGTTTAGAAGCCTACGGTACCGAAGAACAAAAACGAAAATACCTTACGCCACTTGCATCGGGGGAAATCATTGGGGCGTTTTGTCTTTCTGAGCCCGAAGCAGGTTCGGATGCAACCTCTCAACATACCACGGCCGAAGACAAAGGTGACTATTATCTTCTCAACGGTACCAAAAACTGGATTACCAATGGAAACATTTCATCAGTATGCCTAGTAATGGCCCAAACCCATCCCGAACTCAAACACAAGGGCATCAACTGCCTGATTGTCGAAAAAGGCTGGGACGGATTTGTAGTGGGTAAAAAAGAAGACAAGATGGGAATCCGTGCGTCGGATACGCATTCGTTGATGTTTACCGACGTGAACGTTCCCAAAGAAAATCGCATTGGCAACGATGGTTTTGGATTTAAGTTTGCCATGAGTACCCTCAACGGTGGCCGCATCGGAATAGCCGCCCAAGCCCTCGGTATTGCCGCAGGAGCGTTGGAACTATCACTCAAATACGCCAATGAACGCAAAGCCTTCGGAAAAGCTATTTTCGAGCACCAAGCCATTCAGTTTAAATTGGCAGAAATGGCCACAAAAATCGAAGCAGCACGCTTATTGGTATATAAAGCCGCCCGCCTCAAAGACGAACACAAAGACTATGTACAAGCTGCGGCCATGGCCAAGCTCTTTGCGTCGGAAGTAGCGATGTGGGCTGCCACCGAAGCTGTACAGATTCACGGCGGTTATGGCTACGTGAAAGAATTCCACGTAGAGCGATTAATGCGCGACGCAAAAATAACTCAGATATACGAAGGTACCTCAGAAATACAAAAATTGGTGATAGCCCGAGAATTGCAAAAATAAGAGGAGCGGGGTTTCCCACTCCTCTTATTTTTATTGGCATGTTATGTCAATTGGAATAAATAGGTTTCCCTATATAGACCTGAATTGGATGCATAACCAAATAGGGTTCTATCAAATCTGTTTGATAGGAAGCCCCTCTCAATGTACTATCGTACTGAATGTCGCCATTAAACCAGTGAATATGCCAAAACCCTTCAAGAGTTTTAACCTGTGGTTTGAAACGTTCTTTGCATTTAGAATAGACTTTATAATAAACTGGTAATAAGAAGGAAATACTTTCTACCGGTTTTCCCTCCCTCAATTGAGGCTTCCATAAACTATCTGATGACTTTACCATTTCTTTTAAAAAATTGGAGATGAGCTTAGGAGCTGTCACTGTACAGTCAGTGTTAAATACTTTCCCTGTAGCATCTACTTTGAACTTAACATAACAAATAGACTCTAAACAGAGCGTATCAAGGTGGTCAGCTTTTTCCAATAACTCAAGCCTTCGTTTCGCAACATAAGCAGAAAAATATTCGGTAGGGTTATTTTTCTCTCCTATGAATACAGGCATTCTATCTTGACAAATAGCATTAATACCTAATACAAAGAATATCAATGCATAAACATAAGTACTTTTTCTTTTCATCGTACTATGAAGTTATTATCAATCAAACTAATTGCAAGGATTTGCACCTAAAGTCCTATTATAACCATACTTGGCTCCATGAGACAAAGCTTGGTTTACATCAAAATCTGCACCATAAGCATTCTTAACATTACTATCAAAATACGCAGGATCAGAGTTTTTAACATCTGCTAAACCATTTATTGTTATAGCCCTCGCATCAAACTGTGAAATACCTGTAATACTCTGCAAAGCATCCGCCAACTCTTGAAGGTCTTTTGCTAACATTTCTCTGTGCTCAAGTTGAGTTCCTGCAGGAAACGCTATAGCAAAAGGGTCGTGAACTCCATACTTAACATGCATAAACTCATGTAAAATAATAGCAATTCCATATTCCTTTGAAAAGTTCAACATTTCATTTGGCTTAAACCGTATCTCAGTTTTTCCTGAAGGTGAAAATTGCGAACGTATAGTTGCTGCTGGAAAAGGCATGCTCTCATCCACCAAAAACTTCATTTGTGCTTGCGTTACCCCGCCCCCAAAATAATCTTCAATCCATTGTGCAGCTCTAGATTTTGGCCCTTGTAAATTTTTTTGTAGCCCATCCTTTAACAATTCTTCAATGCAGGGATATGCTTCTAGCGCAGAATAATCAATTTCTATTATCGACTGTGCTGGTTCAATTGGTACACCCCCTCCACTTCCTCCACCTATGGCATCCATAATGTTGTAATTTCCTGGTTGTAAATTTGAACCACTGTAAGTGCACACCATTCCTGTTGTCGTATGCAAAATTACCGTCACATCTACACAGTTTGTTCCACACCCACTTACTTCAACCGTTTGATAAACTATTGGTACTTGGATACAAGATTGGACACGAGCTTGTTTAGGTTGCTCAACGTCAAAACTCCTTTCTACTTTTCCATTTTTGTATTCTACCCCCGCTTTTAGATTACCCATTACATCACAAATGAAGACCCAACCATCAAATTTCTTTAAGTCTTTCGGCTTATTGCCTTTTTTAATACCTTTACTGTCGTTTGGTAAAAATTGAAGAAGTCGTGCCTCATTTTCACCTTTCTGGTTCTTAAATACCACAATACCTTCTTCGGCAATTACTAAATCTTCTTTACTTGCTTTGTTTTTCCCTTCTCCAAGAATACCAACAGCTAACTTTTTTCTATCCCCATATAAAACTGGTGTGTAAATATAGTTACTATTACCCTTTTTGAAAATTTGAGTTTGCTTCCAAGGAACTATTCTTTGTACGTCATTTGGAGACGCCCCTCTACGTAGCCCTGCTGCATAAGTTTTAAGATACCAATCCCGTGCTTCATCTACACTAAGTTCTTTAAGTAGAGACACTTGCGAATCTACCAAATTAGTTCTACATGAAGACACTACAACCATAAAAAAAGTTAGCATTAGCAAAAAATGTGTTTTCATAGTTTTAAAGTTTAATTGTTAGTTAAAACAAAAATATAAAGAATACGAAAAAATACAACATATATGTTCTGATTTTTTTTAATAGGTTTTTGTCGCTTTGCAAACCATGCAAAACGTCAAAAATTCCGTTTTTCTTAAGCTTATAGGAGAGCGAATCAGAGCTTTGAGGAAAGAGCGTGGGTTATCTCAAGTTGACTTAGGCGTTTTGATTGGAAACCACGGTGAACAAATAGGTCGTATAGAAAGGGGCGAGTTAAATGTCACAATATGTACTCTAAAAATAATTGCAGAAGGGTTAAAGGTGAAGTTAAAAGACCTGATTGATATTGAAGGCCACTAACAAAGTGTTTGAATAGTACCTCAGAAATACAAAAATTGGTGATAGCCCGAGAATTGCAAAAAGCCTGAATAATCCAATTTTAAGGGGTTTTTCAAAAAAAAAGTGCGCGTTTCCTTGCGGGATTCGCGCACTTTTTTTTATATTGAAAAAAATTCCACACTTGTATTAGATTTGTACAATTATTAGTTTTGTACAAATTTTCAGAAAAACGCTAATTTTGCATTTACTTAAACGGGACGCACTTAACCCATTTTCAAATGGAAGATTATAATAAAATCATCGAATCGCTGGGAGTGAAGTTCATCAAGGCTCGTCACATCCGGATGTTGCAAACTATTACCATTAAAAACTTTTATGACGTAGAGAACTCCTTGATGATTCTTTACGACGGGGAAGTGTCTTTTGGCAACGAAAAAATCGAAGTTGGGGACATGCTTTTTATACCAGGAGGAAAGCACGCCACTGTTACTTACAGCAGCGGTGACAACGTGCAACCAAAGGTAGTAAGCAACGAAGAGTTCTTGACCCGCCGCGAATTGTATTTCGATACACTGCGCGACTCGTCACAAGTGGGCAAAATACCTCACTCATTTGGGCTTGTGGCCTTTGACGCCAAGGTATTTGACTCGGTCAACTTCTTTACGTCGTTGGACATTCCGCCGTTTATCATCAAGCATAACGCCTACCTTGGTCGTTTGATTGGTGAGATTTTGCAGGAAGATTTTAACGACGTGGCAGGACGCGGACGTATCATCAAAATTAAAACCGAAGAACTTGCAATTGAAGTTATTCGCTACATTTTGAAAAACCGTCTGTTTGTGGAGCAATTGGTCACCAACAGTACCTACTTCAAAGACCCTCGTTTGATTGATATTTTTGCCTACATCAAAGACAATTTGGGAGGCGATTTGTCGAACAAGGTATTGGCCAACGTCGCCAACGTATCGGAAGATTACGTAGGTCAGTATTTCAAAATGTTGACCCAAATCAACCCACAAGACTACATCGAATACCAACGGATGGAAGAAGCCGTTAATTTGCTTCGTACGTCGAAGAAAAGTATTCGTGCCATCGGTGCTGAAGTTGGCTACAAAGACACGGCCTATTTTTGCCGTCGTTTCAAAATGATGTTCGGCATTCCAGCGGGCAAAATGCGCCGCCGCGAATCGCTCATGAACGTCTAATTTTCATGGCATTTTCATCGCTGACAGTACAAGTGAAAAAATGAATTACCCAATAAAGCAACTTTCATTCATGAGAGTTGCTTTATTGTTTCTGGGAGGTTTTGGATTAACTTTGCTCAAAATAAAAAAACCTTTCACTCGTATGAAAACACTATTTCGCTTCTCTTGCTGGATGTTAGGTATGGGGCTTTTGCTCAGTTCCCCCACATTTGCCCAATTAAAAGGCACTTGGCAGCAAAAAAGTGACGATGGAATCATCACTTCGCTCATTTGCTCGGACGACTACTTGATGATGACTCGCTACAAAGAAAAAGAGTTTATTTATACCGAAGGCGGAACGTACAAAATCACCAACGGCACCATTGCCTACAAAAGCGAGTTCAATTCTGCGGATACCTCCAGAGTCGGCAAGACCTTAAATTTCAAAATAACGATTTCGGGAAAAAAATTATCGGTTGAAAACGTAGGTGAATGGCAACAAATGGACGACGGTAGCACACCTGCCTCGGCCTTGTACCGTATCACAGGCCGCATGGGCAACGACGGGAACATTGCTCCCATGCAACGTGGCCCCCGTAAAACCCTCAAAATGCTCACAGGAACGCGTTTTCAATGGGCAGCCATCAACCCCGAAACCAAGCAGTTTTCGGGTACGGGCGGCGGTAGTTATGTTATCAAAGACGGAAAATACACCGAAACAATTGAATTTTTTAGCCGCGACAATAGCCGCGTAGGTGCATCCCTCACCTTTGATTACGAACTCAAAGACGGCAAAGATTGGCACCACAGTGGCCTAAGCAGCGCAGGGGCTAAGATTTACGAAGTCTGGAGTAAGGAGCAGTAGTGCAAGGGGCACAAGGCAAATGTGCAAAGGGCAAGGGGCAAATATGCCGTGTGGAGGGTTTCTCAAAACCCGACCTCCCGTGAAGAGAGTTTCTCAAAACCCGACCCTCCGCGCAGTAACCCTTTTTAAAAACATAAAATGAAGTTAAACGCAAATGACGATTTCTCAATTATACGATTGCTTTTTGGCCTGTAATGGCGTTTCAACTGATACCCGACAAATTGTTGAAGGCTGTTTGTTTGTAGCCCTGCGGGGAGATAAGTTTGATGGAAATGTTTATGCCAAAGATGCGTTAGAAAAAGGAGCAAAATACGCCATTGTGGATAACTCTGAATACGCTGTGGATAACCGTTTCCTGTTGGTGGAAAACAGTTTAGAAGCGCTTCAACAATTGGCCAACCACCACCGTCGTCAACTCAACATCCCAGTAGTAGGCTTGACAGGTTCCAATGGAAAAACCACTACAAAAGAGCTGATTGCGGCCGTTTTAAGTAAAAAATTTCGCACTTACGCTACCAAAGGCAATCTTAATAACCACATCGGTGTGCCGCTCACGCTATTGGCCATCGACAAAAGTTACGAAATGGCCGTCGTAGAAATGGGTGCCAACCACCAAAAAGAAATTGCCCTTCTCAGCAGCATCGCCGAGCCTACCCACGGCATGATTACCAACATTGGCAAAGCCCATTTGGAAGGTTTTGGAGGAATTGAAGGAGTCCGCAAAGGCAAAGGAGAATTATTTGATTGGCTTTCGACTTCGGGCGGTACGGTGTTTGTCAACGGCGCCAATGCGACCCTCCAAGAAATGGCCAACGAGCGCAATTTTAGTGAAAAGGTACTTTACCTAGCCGATGCCACTGCCCCGCAACTGTTAGAAGATACTCCTTTGGTGATTTACCAAGATGCCCACCAACAAACCGTTCATACGCATCTGACGGGCCGGTACAATTTTGAAAATATCGCCGCAGCTTTGGCGATTGGCGCTTATTTTGGCGTTTCGGATCAAGATGCCAACGCCGCCGTCGCAGAGTACAATCCGACGAATAATCGCTCTCAAATCATTCAAAAAGGAAGCAATACCGTAATTATGGACGCTTACAACGCCAACCCCTCTTCTATGGCAGCCGCTATTGAAAACTTTGGGAAGTTGAAAGCCGAGCGTAAAATGGTAATTTTGGGAGATATGCTCGAACTAGGCGACGAATCGCCCACGGAACACTTAGCACTGGGAAAATTGGTAGCGGCGCAAAAATTTGACGTTGTCATTTTGGCGGGGAAGCTCATGAAAGATGCCTTGTCTGCTTTGCCAAAAGCCTATTATTTCCCCGATAAATTCTCATTACACAACTGGGTTATTGATCATCCTCAACAAAACACCCATGTGCTTATCAAAGGCTCAAGAGGAATGGGATTAGAGACCGTTGTTCCGTATTTGTAGGTATTAAATTGCAATCATAACATGGCGCGCGATAAATTCCATTTCATCTTTATCTGGCCATGCCCGAAGACGTCTATGACATTTTACTTAATGATGATTTTGGACGTCTTACTATTGAAGAAGAAAAACTCAAAATAATTTTGTTTCGACCTATTGAAAAGGATATTTCAAGATGGATACAATAGAGCACTATAAATCAATCATCAAGAAAGTTCTCAAAAATCACGCTTCTGGTTATCAAATGCCCAATACCGAAGAATATACTGAGCAACTAATCATTGACGATGAACATGGCCATTACCTTCTTATGGGAGTTGGTTGGCAACAGTATAAGCGTTTACATGGTATTAATTTACATATTGACATTATTGGTGAAAAAGTCTATATCCAGCAGGATTGGACTGAACGAGGAATTGCCTTAGAGTTAGAAGAGCAAGGTATCCCCAAAAAAGACATTGTGTTGGCTTTCCATGCGCCCTATCGGCGGCCATTAATCGAAGAATACGCCGTTCGTTAAATTGCATTAATCATTTACCTTTTTATATTTTTCAACTTTCTTGTAATTTAACACAAGGTTTTGGAATCTGATTTCTTAACTTTGTGTTAACAATCCGTCACACACTTCATACTCTCTGATGAGCGACGTAATCAAGCACGAATGTGGTATTGCCCTCATTCGCCTCCGGAAGCCGTTTCAATATTATATTGACAAATACGGCACACCCCTCTACGCAGTTTACAAATTACACACCTTGATGGAAAAACAGGTCAACCGCGGTCAAGATGGCGCGGGTGTAGCCAACATCAAGCTCGAAGTTCCGCCAGGGCACCGCTACATTAGCCGTTACCGTTCGGTCGACCAACAACCTGTCGCAGAGATTTTTACGAAAGTCCAGAAGAAATTCAAAAAGGCTTTCAAAGAACTCAAAGGCGACGATAAAGACCTTCGCTACGACGCTAAATGGCTACAAGAAAACGTGGCATTTACGGGCGAGGTTTGGTTAGGTCACCTTCGCTACGGTACCCACGGGGCCAACGAAATCGAGAACTGCCACCCCATGCTCCGTCAAAATAGTTGGCGTAGCCGCAACTTGGTAGTAGCAGGGAACTTCAACATGACCAACGTTGACACGCTTTTCAACAAGCTTGTTTCGCTGGGACAGCACCCCAAAGACCGCGTGGACACGGTGACGGTAATGGAAAAAATCGGGCACTTCTTGGACGAAGAAAACCAGCGCGTTTTTGACCGTTTCAAGGGAATTTACGAAAATCCCGACCTCTCCGACGTCATTGAAGACAACATGGACATGGTGCGCGTGCTTCACCGCTCATGTCGCGATTTCGACGGTGGCTTTGCCATGTGTGGAATGACAGGCTCGGGACAAGCGTTTGTGGTTCGTGACCCATCGGGTATCCGCCCTGCGTATTATTATGCCGACGACGAAGTTGTGGTAGTTGCGTCCGAAAAACCTGCCATCAAGGCCGCTTTCAACGCCAACTACGCCGACATTCAAGAAATAAAACCTGGTCATGCGCTCATCATCGACAAATATGGCGAGTACGATCAGCACCAAATTTTAAAGCCGCTCGAAAAACGTTCTTGTAGTTTTGAGCGGATTTATTTTTCTAGGGCCTCTGATCCAGATATTTACCACGAACGTAAGCAACTTGGTCAGCTTCTGATTCCGCAGATTTTGCAGGAAGTAGATTACGACCTCGAAAATACCGTCTTCTCTTACATTCCGAACACGGCCGAAACCGCCTTTTTTGGATTGATTGAAGGCTTGGAAGACTATTTGGCCAAACAACGCAAAAAAGCCGTTGCCGATGGCAATCTCTCCCCTGAAGAATTGGACAAAATTCTTTCGTTCCGCCCAAGGATTGAGAAATTGGTGTCGAAAGACGTTAAACAACGAACCTTCATTACCAGTGATGAGGCCCGCGACGAAATGGTATCGCACGTGTATGACATGACCTACGAGGTAGTGAAAAAAGGCGTCGATACAATTGTGGTCGTGGATGATTCTATCGTGCGGGGTACTACCCTCGAAAAGAGTATCTTGCGTTTGCTCGACCGCCTTGGACCTAAGAAAATCATTATTGTATCGTCGGCTCCGCAAATCCGCTATCCCGATTGCTACGGTATTGATATGTCGAAGGTGAAAGATTTTGTGGCGTTCCGTGCCGCTTTGCAATTGCTCAAAGAACGCGGCCTCGATAACCTTCGCGAAGAAGTATATGCCCAATGCGTTGCCGCATTGGAAACGGGAAATGCCACGCAGCAAAACTACGTCAAGGCGCTTTTTGATCAGTTTACAGACGAAGAAGTATCGCGCAAAGTAGCCGAAATTGTTCGTCCCAAAGACCTCAAGGCCGAATTGTCGATTCTTTTCCAAACGGTTGAAAACCTGCACAAAGCCTGCCCCAACCACAGCGGTGACTGGTATTTCACAGGAAATTATCCAACCCCTGGCGGAAACCGCGTTGTGAACAAAGCCTACGTCAATTTCTACGAAGGACGGGGCGTAGTGAGAGCTTACTAACCCTACTTTGAAACAACCATACCCTCCCCTGTTCGTCACGGCGAATGGGGGATTTTTTATAGTAGTTTAAAGCCTTGGCAATCTTCTTGATGTATGTTTCCGCTTTCACGTCGCCGATTTTTACAGTCAGCTGGTAGTTTGGCCAGCATGGCTTTACTGCCTTCCTTTCGGATAGCTGCACAGCCGTTGTACCTTGGTGGTCCTATTTTTTTAAAAAGCGAAGACCCCGTCGAATTAGCCAAAGAACATCGGCGGTTGGGATATAGTGCAGCTTACGTTCCCAAAGTAGAATTAAAAGATAGCGTCCGCATCGCGGCTTTGCGGAAGGCATTTGCGGAGCAGAATGTCCTCATCGCAGAAGTAGGGGCATGGGTCAACATGCTAGACCAAGATGCCGAAAAACGCAAGAAAAATAGAGAATACGTCACCGAACGCCTCGCTTTGGCCGAAGAAATTGGCGCGTTGACCTGCATCGACATCGCGGGCTCGTACAACCCCAAACAATGGGACGGCCCCGACGCCCGCAACCTTACCAAAGAATATTTTGACGCAACGGTCGAAAATTGCCGTGCCGTCATCGACGCCGTTAAGCCCAAAAAAGCCAAATTTGCCCTCGAAATGATGGGATGGAGCTTGCCCAACGATGCTGATTCCTGTTTAAAATTCATCAAAGCCATTGACCGACCTGCTTTCGCGGCGCATATCGACATCGCCAACATCATCAACTCTCCCGAACGGTTTTATCAAAATAAAGCATTGATCAACGATACCTTCAAAAAACTGGGGAAATGGGTTGTGTCTTGCCACGCCAAAGATGTCGTGGGAAAAGATGTGCATTTCGCCGAAACCATGCCTGGGCGCGGTGGCATGGACTACGTGACTTACCTGCGAAACGTAACCGCACTTCCGCGCGCCGTTCCGCTCATGCTAGAACACCTACGCACACCCGAAGAATACGATGAAGCGCGGTTGTTTGTCATGAAAATAGCCAAAGAAACAGGAATCCCACTGGCCTAGGCTAATCCTCACGCACATACCTGCTGCGGTTGGAACTAACACAAAGGTTCAGAATAAACGTATCTTCCGACCACTCGATGTCCCAAGTAGCGCAACCAATGCAATCTACTAGCGCACACATTGGGTTGTTGGGAATCGCGCTTTTGGGAACAATTTCAAAACGTTTTCCATTGACGGTCAATGCCGCAGGAGCGCAACACAATTCCTGTCCATTACCCGTTAGCAGTACACCATCTTCGCGAATAAGAATATAATTCGCCGTTGAGGCGTTGATACTGGTCAACGTCCATTCTTTCTTCCCATTGACGGTCGATTCATACGCCTCCAAACGCCACTTGCCTACCAAGGGCGCAATGGTTTCGGGAACAACTGCTTTTGGCTTACAGCCTCCTAACGCAACAATCAACAGCAAAAAAATAACTGGTTTCATCGGGCTTCGTCTCTTTTATAACAAGACGTTTTAGAGAACGTTTTCGTTGGAACGGCCTTTTAAACAAAGCATATTCGGTCTTTTAAACAAAGTCCCCAAAAAATCACTGCCCTACCTTTGTCCCATCAAAAACAACAAAAAATGGGACACAACAATTATCAAGGAGCGTTACAGAAACCGATAGGTTCAGGATTTAACGCAGCATCTACAACCAATGATGTCATCAAAGGGATTGACCTTACGGGAAAAATTGCCATTGTGACGGGGGGAAACACGGGCATCGGCTTAGAAACGGTCAGAACACTCGCTGCCGCAGGTGCCACCGTCATCGTACCCGCAAGAGACGTAACAAAGGCAAAACGAAATTTAGCAGGCATCCCGCGTGTTGAATTAGAAACCATGGATTTGATAGCCCCTGAGTCCATTGATGCTTTTGCCAAAAAATTCGTCGCGTCGGGTCGCCCCCTTCATTTACTTATCCACAATGCAGGCATTATGTGGGTGCCACTTCGCAGAGATAGTCGGGGAGTTGAATCTCAACTAGCGACTAATTATCTGGCGCAGTTTCAGCTTACGGCAAGGCTGTGGCCTGCGCTGGTAGCCGCCCGTGGGGCAAGGGTCATCAACGTATCGTCCGACGGACATCGCTTTGCCCCCTTTCACTTTGATGATCCCAATTTCCTCCACCGCGATTATGAAACCCTCCAAGGCTATGGTCAATCCAAAACAGCCAGCAATCTTTTTGCCCTTGAGTTAGATTACCGTGGCAAATCGTCTCAGGTACGCGCTTACTCCCTCCACCCAGGCTCTATCCATGGCACGGAATTGGGCAGGGAAGCTCCCATAGAGCTGTTTCAACAAATGGGTTTTTGCGATGCAGACGGAAATTTATTTCCCGAAATAGTCGCTTCGCTAAAGACCATTTCGCAAGGAGCTGCCACCACGGTTTGGTGCGCTACCAGTTCGATGCTCAACGATATTGGGGGCGTGTATTGCGAAGATTCAGATGTAGCTGAATTATCAACTGACGCCTCTCAATCAGGCGGTGTACAACTTTATTCCTTGGACGAGGCCAATGCCAAACGCCTTTGGGAGTTAAGCGAGACGTTAACAGGTATTCAATTTCAAATGACTTAATCGACAAATACGCCATTCAAACCCTTGATTTTCAACCATGACTGCCAGCAAATACATCGTTATTCCGATTCTTAGCTGCCTATTACTCCTTATTGATTGGTACGTATGGCAAGCCGTAAAAATAGTTTTTCAGAACAGCACAGTCCAAGTACAGCAGTTTGTCAAATGGGCTTTTTGGAGCCTTACTACAATCATTATTTTCGGTTTATGGCTTTACAATTTTGCTCCCCCCGACACCTTAGGGCGCCGCTTACGAACCGCAATTTTATTCAGTTTGTTTGCCGTTTATGGTTCCAAACTGCTATCCGTTACCCTCATTTTTTTAGGAGATGCTGCTCGTTTTTTTACTTGGGCAAAAGGGCAGTTTTTCCCAAACAATGAACTGCCACAGGTACTCTCCGAAAGTCCTGACACGATTACTCGTTCGGAATTTTTGATGAAAACGGCCTTAGTTGCCGCCTCCGTTCCTGCCGCAGCCCTGACGTGGGGTATTTTGTCAGGGGCGCACGACTACCGTGTTCGTCGGGTAAAATTAGCCATCAAAAACCTGCCTCGATCGTTTGAAGGCATGGCGATAGGGCAAATCTCAGACATTCATTCAGGGTCTTTTTTTAACAAAATCGCTGTAAAAGGAGGCATAGAGCTACTGCTCAAAGAAAAGCCCGATATGGTGTTTTTTACGGGGGATTTGGTAAACGACCGCGCCACGGAAGTAAACGATTATGTACATCTCTTTGATAAAATAAAAGCCCCGCTGGGTGTTTACAGCACACTTGGCAACCACGACTACGGAGCTTATGCTGGCTGGCCAAACCCTCAAGCCAAAAAACAAAACCTAGACGACGTCAAGAAAGCCCATAAAGTACTTGGCTACGACTTGCTAACAGACGACCGTCGAATCATCAAGCTAGGGAGTGAAAGATTAGCCATCATTGGGGTAGAAAACATTTCAGCCAACGAGTCAATTTTCCCAAATAATGGTAACTTACAACGCGCAATTGTAGGCACAGAAGAGGCTTCGATCAAACTCTTACTGAGCCACGACCCTACCCACTGGGATATGGAAGTAAACACCCAATACCCCGATATTGATGTCATGTTTAGCGGCCATACGCACGGACTGCAATTGGGTGTAACGATTGGCGATAAGACCTATTCGCCCGCCCAATGGCAGTACAAACAGTGGGGCGGTTTATACAAAAAGGGCAATCAGCAGTTGTATGTCAATCGTGGATTTGGGTATTTAGGCTTTCCTGGGCGAGTAGGGATGCCTCCCGAAATCACAATCTTTGAATTAGCCAGCGCATAAAAACAGTTGAGCAATGGAACACGTATCGAAACATTTAACTCCCGAAATAAAACTCTCGTGTTACGAGGACAAGTTTTTTAAGTCTGAAATTGTCTTTGACCAACACATGCTGGTGTGGTTTATTTCGGGAGAAACCAAGATTGTGCAAGCAGAAGCCACGCATCGCTTTCAAACGGGAGATATTTTTCTCATTCCGAGAAATAAACCCGCCACCATTATCAATTACCCCAAAGACGGCTTGCCCCACAAAACGGTTGTGATGCTTTTGACTACCCAAATTCTGAGGGATTTTTACAAACACATTGACGTAAAGACCAAAATAACGGCCGTACCCAAAATTCGCAGTTTTACGCATCATCCTTTGTTGGAGAGCTGCCTAGCGTCATTGATTCCTTACTTTGAGATGAAAGAGCCCTTTCCCGACTATCTGGCGTCGTTGAAACTGACCGAAGCCATCAGTATTTTAAGAACCCTTGACCCAGAAGTAGATAGCATACTCGCCAATTTTGACGACCCGTATAAAGTCGATTTGATTGGTTTTATGGAAAAAAACTACATGTTCAACATGCCCATTGAGAAATTTGGCTACCTCACAGGCAGAAGTTTAACGACTTTCAAACGCGATTTTAAGCGAGCGTTCAACACTACTCCCCAAAAATGGCTCACGCAAAAACGGCTCGAATTGGCCCATTTTCAAATTGCTGAACGAAAATTAAAGCCGCTTGAAGCCTGTTACGAAACGGGGTTTGAAAACCTCTCGCATTTTTCGTTTGCCTTTAAAAAACACTTTGGCTACACGCCGACTGACGTATTCTCAAAATCTTTTCACGTATAAATAACAATCTAATCTGCCCTTTCTGCCCCAAATTTGACTGGATTCGTCACAGATTTTACATAGGCGTGGCTACTGATTCTACTTTTGATTAGCTTTTTTATGGCGTATCAAGCAAAGTAAACCAATGCCCCGTCAAATGAATCACCCAATCTTGACTTTATTAATTCTACCGCTACTTGGGAAAACCTTATTTGCCCAAGAAAAAGGGAAGCAACTCGACGGCTTAGTCATTCAGAAATCCCTTCAAAGTATCAGTACGGCTATCCAAGAAAAGTACGTTTACCCTGATAAGGCGTTACTAATTACCAATTTTCTAACCAGCCAATATAAGTTAGGGAAATATAGTCAACTGACGTCTCTTAAAGATTTGGCGGATAACCTTACCGAAGACATCCATTCTATCCACCATGACAAGCATTTACGCATTGAGTACGACATAAAATTGGAACAAGATATTATCCGTTTTAACAATTCACAAGAGGGCAAAAAAGAAATAACTGAACTAGACATTTCTAACGAAAAATCACAAAATTTTTTCTTTAGAAAACTTGAAATTTTACCATCAAACATCGGCTATATCGAGTTTACAAACTTCGCTTTACCAAGCGAAGAAGCCCAAAAGACCATTCGGAGTGCGATGCAGTTTCTTTCGCATACCGATGCTTTAATTATTGATTTGCGCAACAACCGTGGAGGAAGTGGCAAATCGAACAATTTGCTGGGGTATTTTTTTAAAGAAAAAACAAAAACAGGCAGAAATTTCAATCGCCTAACAAACACTTGGACAGAAAACTTTATTGCGCCTGCGGATTTTTTCCTTGATATACCTGTTTACGTCCTAACAAGTAAAAGAACGTTTTCTGCGGCAGAAGGCTTCGCTTACATCTTACAAAACCAGCACAATGCCGTTGTGGTAGGAGAATCTACAAGTGGTGGTGCCCATCTAACCCGAAGTTTTAGTTTAGGAAATGGATTGGTAGGGTTTATCCCTTATTTACGAAGTGAGAATGAAAAAACGCATACCGATTGGGAAGGCACAGGGGTTATTCCTGAGGTACGTACAGAGGCTAAAAATGCGTTACTTTTTGCTCACAACAAACTGTTGGAGAACAAACTAAAAAATGCCAACGCAAATGAGAAAAGCAAGATACAATGGCTTATCAACTACAATCAATCCAAAACTGCTACAATTGTTCTGGACAGTGCCAAACTTGCTAGGTTTACGGGGCGTTTTGCCGAATTTGAAATTACGAAACAAGGTACTAATCTCTACTTTAGGGATGTAAATCAAAGCAATAAAACACCCTTTCAAATGACTCCCATTTCGCTAACATTATTTCAGGTAGGCGAAGATTATCAGGTAGAATTTATGAATGAGTCGGGAGGGCAATTCCAATCCATTAATCTAAGTTGGAGTGATGGGTGGGCCGAAAAAATAGACAAAAAACAGTAACCAATTAACAGCCATTTTTCTTAACCAATCATCGCTATGACCATCGAACGTTTTCGCACTTTTGAGCTTTGGGGAATCAGCCTTTTAACGGCTATTTATTTGCTCATTGCTGTTTCTACCGATTACAGCCAGTATATCAACGTCTTGCGTATTATTAATGCCGACGAAGAAAACCGCATTTTTTTGAGTTATAACTGGTGGACTAACGGCTTCTTGCCCTTTCTGAATATTGGTTTAGGAGTCTGGAGTTGTTGGTTTATCCAATCTCAGTACGTCGTCAGGCTATGGCAACGAGACGAACAACTTAAAGCGCTCTTGGCATTGACTGCCGCAGGCTTTTTATTGCTGGCTGGGGTTTGGAGTTACTTGTTTTTGCACGACGAATTGGTGTTTCGTCACGATAAAAACTACAACATCATCGGGGCTAAACTCTACAACTTGTTTCGCCTGCGCAACGTGGCCATGATTTCGAGTGGTCTTTTCCTTTCTACGTCTATTTACACCGTCCTTTCGCAGCTATACCAGTGGGTGTTGCAACATCAACCCGAGGAAGAAAATGCGCTCACTTATCAAATCATAAAAGAAGGAAGCATTCTGGCATTGGTTGGATTTGTGGCTTTTGCCAGCTTTCAAATTTTGACCAACGATATGTTTATTATTCCAGGTTTTATGTGGGTGCTTGGGTCGTACTTGCACGTCTATTTGTACCACCATCATTTTATCCGTTGGAGAGGTTTTCGTTTTTACCGCTACCCCGAGAGTCGGGCGGCAATCCAAAAAGTATTACTTCTGTTTGGAGCCAGTTTGGTCGTAAGTTTTATTGGAAATCTTGTTCATATTTTATTCAAAATCTATCACCCTTACGTGGTGTTTCCTGTACAAGTAGAAGGCGTTTTTATGTTAAGTCTTGTTGCTTGGATTGGGGCGATTGTGGTCACCATTATGCGGCAGTTGATGGTAAAACCGTTGGAAACCAGCCTCAACCGCAACCAAGCGGAGTTGTCGGCGTTACGGGCGCAAATCAACCCACACTTTTTATTTAACGCCATGAATACCCTTTACGCCACGTCTATTGAAGAAAATGCCGAACGCACCTCGCAAGGAATCCAGCAACTGTCGGACATGATGCGGTTTATGATGCACGAAAACAACCAAGACCAAATCGACATTCGACAAGAGGTGCAATATTTGCGCAACTACGTTGATTTACAGCGCCTTCGCATCAGCGAATCCGACAAATTTGAGTTAAAAATTGAGCTTGACGACTCGCTTTGTTTGCGCTCAGTAGCACCCATGATGCTCATTCCTTTTGTGGAAAATGCCTTCAAACACGGCGTAAGTTTGCGCAATCATTCGTGGATTTTTGTAAAACTCCACTGTGATACCGAAAAGCTCCACTTTACGGTCAACAACAGCCTACATCCGCGCAGCGACCAAGACCCCGAGAAATACTCATCGGGCATCGGGCTCGTCAATGTTCGCAAACGCTTGGAGCTTCTTTACCCCAATCGCCATCATTTACTGATTCATCAGACGGAAAAGGAATTTTCGGTCAGCCTAGAAATTGCCATTAATTCCAAAAAAATACGTACCAAAAAGCCATCACGCATCGCAGGTCTTTTTTCTTTTTTGGCGTAGTTTCCCTCGCCTCTTCTACCCTTCCTCGCCGCTAATTAAGCTCTTTTGCTTTTTGGTGCCAGCGGCTTGGTTGAGGCGATACATAACGGTCAGGTTGATTTGGCGAGCACGCATCCCAAAAGTTCCTTCTGAGTAGAAGTTTAAGCCTTCGGTAATGGTACGCATATAGCGCGAGTTAAACACGTCGATGACGTTGCAAGTAAGCGTGCCTTTGCCTTTGAGAATTTCTTTGCTAAACGCCAAGTCAACAAATGTACGGGACTTACGGCTTCCTTGCGGAAGTTGCTGAGGTGCTTCATAATTGGCACGGACTTGCAAATCAGTGCCTTTAGCAAGCGTAAAACGTGACGTTTGGCGGGCAAACCAGCTGTAAGTATCGGCTTTGAAGGTCGCGTCGAGGTTTTGGCCGTTGGTAATGGCGCGGAAAAAGTTAAAGTTGAGGTCTAATTTCCACCACTTAAACGGCGTGTAATTGCTCGTAAATTCAGCCCCGTACGCATCTTCTGTGGCCAAGTTTTCGGGACGGGTATTTGAAACTCCCTGCGCGTCCACCCGACGAATACGGAGTACTTTTCCGTTGGTATGACGATAATACACCGACGACGTAAACGACCCTTTTTCAAAATAATAGATGTGTCCTAAATCAAACGAGTTGGTAAATTCAGGATTCAAATCGGGGTTTCCTGAGAAAAAGTTACGTTGATCCGACAAGGTCACGTACGGGCTCAAGTCGTTGTAAGTTGGCCGCCGCACCCGACGGCTATAGCTCACCTGAAAGGCGTTGTCAGGATTGAGGTTGTAAGTAAAGTGTGCACTTGGAAATAAGTTGCTGTACTTACGAGGATTGGTTTGGTTGGTTTCCCGCAAAATCGTCGTTACGTCCGTAATCTCAGCCCGCAAACCCGCTTGGTAGCTAAATTTCTTGGTTTTATTTCCCAAAATCCCGTAAACTCCGTGGATATTTTCTTTGTAAATGAAATAGTTATCCAAGCCTGGTAAGGCGTCAAAACCGCCTTGGGCGTTTTGTTGGGTTACGATATAGTCATTGACCATATCACGAAAACTAGAACGAATCCCTGTTTCAAATTTGCCATCTTTCCCAATGGGCTGCACGTAGTCTAAGGTCGCAATGAGTTGATTTTCGTACTCATCGTTTAGTGATTTTTGAAGCAACGAGCCTTGTTTATTCGGCGTTCCGTCGGCAAATCGGCTGTTTTGGGTATAAGTTTGGTCAGAACGCTCCCAATAGGTCAAATAACGCACATCTGCAATCAACTCCTGATTTTTGCGATTATACGTTTTTTTATACGTCACCGAATACTCCGAATACGGCTCGGCTTCGGTTTCGCGCTGTTGGCGGTCGGTGATGGTTCGCAGGTTCGACAAAGAATTGATATAATCTTTATACGTATTGTCGGTAATCCGCAGCACGTCCGTCCGACGGAATTGGTACGAAGCCGTCAGGATATTTTTTTCGTTGAAAAAATAATCCAAGCCACCGCGAATGGTATTGGCAATGGTTTTGACGTTTCCGCTGGTATTTTGTTGCAAAATCGCCGTGGTATCCTTGCCATACACCTCTTGGTACAACCGTCCTGCCGAAATCGGCACACGGTACGCAATGCCGTAGTTGAGGAAGAAATTAAGCTTGTTTTTGCGATAATTGATATTGGCCGCCACTCCGTAGTTGGGTCGGAAACCCGTCACTACTTCAAACGAGCCATTGATGCCCTGTTTACGCTCTTTTTTGAGGACAATATTGATAATTCCCGACAGACCTTCGGCCTCGTACCGCGCCGATGGATTGGTGATGATTTCGACACGCTCAATCTGATTACCTTGCAATTGCTGCAAACCTGCCCCGCCCTTAAAACTCACTAATCCTGACGGTTTTCCGTCAATCAAAATCCGTACGCCATCGCTTCCGCGTAGTTTCACATTTCCTTCCGTATCGACCGACACCGAGGGTACGTTGCTCAAAATATCAATCGCCGTTCCACCCGCGTTGGCAAGGTCTTTACCTACGTTGAATATTTTTTTGTCCAACGCCAATTCCATCGAGCTCTTTTCGGCTTGTACCACCACTTCGTCCAACGTTCGGGCAGAGGCGGCTATTTTCAGCGTTCCTAGGTCATGCGAAGGTTGTTCTTTGGAAAGCGTAAATGTGCTGGTTTTAAAGGACTTGTAGCCAATAAACTCGACCACCGCATAGAATTGCCCATAGGGAACATCCACGGTCAGTTGGCCTTTATCGTCGGTAATAGCCCCCGAAATGAGCGTACTGTCGGTACTTTTTAGGATTCTAATGGTCGCATACGACAACGGTGCGTTGGTTTGTGCGTCGGTGACAATGCCCTTGACTTTCGCCAATTTTTGGGCATTTTGGGCTTGTAATGAAGTAAAGCCCAACAACGAAAGGCTCACTAAAACAACAAATTTTGTAAAAAAGGGGGTGGAGATAATCGTTTTCATCATACTGTACTAAAGAAAAAGCCAAAGGTTTTGTACTCATACAAAAGCCCCGAAAAGTCATATTTTCGAGGCTTTGTAAGCTTTTTAGCTGTCGTCGGGTTGTGAGCAACCCTCTGCACGTCAGCGTCGGGGTGTGAGCACCCCTCCACACAATAGTCGGGTTGTGAGCACCCTCCACACGTAAGCAACCCTCTGCACTGCGCGTTACTTCCCTTGTGGGCGGCGCAACACAAGACTATCGGCAGGGTACTGCGCTTTGAGCGAGTCCATGTTGGTTTGTGCCCAGTTGATAAGGGTTTGTTTTTGCGCTTCGGTCAATTTAGCTCCTGAATGTAGCCCAAAATAAGTGTAAGACTCCAGCGGCATTTCTCCTTCTTTAATCATCTCGATGGTTTCTTCAAACTTATGGTTTTGGTACGCCACCGAGCGCGACGTAAAGTTTGAAAAATTGAGATGCCGCTTTCCGTCGGTGACGTGGTGATCCAAAAACCAAGCCACAGGCTGAATGTTTGAATACCACGGATATTCGGTTTTATTGCTGTGGCAATCGTCACACGCTACTTTCAAAAGGCTTTTTACGTCCGCAGGAACGGCATATTTGGTCGAAACGTCGTACGTACGGTCGTCAGAAATATTTTTCTCAGGTCGGATAAATTGGATGAGAATCAAAACCGCTCCCAAACCAATCAAAATTTTGTTTTTCATAGTGATACGTAGCTAAATTTTAAACTGTTTTTGCCGTCAGCTTGCTTTGCTTCGTAAGCTACAACCAACTGATTACCAAGAACAATCCCAGTTGAATTGGTCGCATTGGTGGCGTCTGCTATCCACGTTGTTTCTGACACTTGCCCTTCCGCAATTTTACGATACGCAATCTGAGTTGGCGTACCTTCACCTTTACTTTGTTCCCAGAGCATCACTGCCGAATTTCCATTGCTGGTCAAGGCGGGATTTTTGGCAGAAGCCTCGGTCAAGACAAAGAATTTCTTCCCCTCTCTCGTCGTTAGGCGAATCCCTTTTTCTTGGTCAGAACCCGAAAACCACGCCAAAAGCTCACTTTTGCCGTACTGCGTCGAAATCGCTCCGCTGTGAGGGCAACCCATGATTTTCCAGTTGTCATTATAAACAATCGCTGACTTTGAAAACGTAGCTGCGTTATCCGTCGAAATCAAACGTGCCATGTCGCGAATATCGTCGTTGTTGTCGCGATAAACCACCGTAAACGCTCCGTTCGCATCCACCGACAAATTGATAGGGCAACAATCGCACACCACCGCATCCAATAAACGTTCAGGCTGCATTACGCCTCCTTTTGAGACGACCAAACGCAAATCCCGTTCTTCGTGTTTGGTGCTATTGGCCACGTCTTTCAAGTACGCCACGGCGATTTCATCGTTTGGCAAAACCACTGCATCAAAGAAACCACGCACAATTCCTTGTTTAGGATCAGAATCCACCGACTGCGGCGCTGTCCACGTAGTCCCTCCGTCTTTGGAAACACAATACACAATGTTAGAAGAACGACCTCCTCCGCGTCCTGAAGCGGGTGCGGCCCCAGCTTCTCCACGGTTGGAAAACACCGCTACAAAGCTGCCATCCTTTTTAGAAAGCACTTTGGCACGCATCATACGGCTATTACCAATGCCGTTACCACTAAAAATGGTCTTCTTTTCCGCAAATGTTTTGCCTTTATCTTTTGAAAACGCTACGCAGAAAGAGGTCATTCCTGAAACATCTTTTTCAGTCCACGAAAGCATCAATTCCCCTCTGGGAGTTTCGGCCAACAAAGGCATGGAGTAGGTTTTCGTTGGGTCAAGGTCGATGGGGGAAACAGCAAAGTTGGTATTGGTAGAAACCCAAGTTGTAAATTCGGGCGTACTTTCACCGTGACAAATAACAATTTCGGAGGGCGTCGGCGTGGCTGTTGGGAAAAAACTCCCCAATACGCCTACCAACACGAGCGGAAGAAATGCGCTTACATTCATCATTTTACTAAAAGGTTTGATTAAAAAAAGAGTAAGTAGCTAACAATCACTGAAACGAAAGTATTCCTTTTCTGAGTGATTCAAAGAAGAACTATACCGATTATTGATTTTGATAGATGGCTTACCGATTTTGCTAGATAACTTCTCCTTTTTTTCTATATCCAATGTTTCCGTTTGAAGAAAAACCACATGGCGGCCATTGAAAAAATCATGAGCAATAACGAGAACCAAAATCCAAAGGGATGCGTGCTGCTTGGCAAAATGGTATAGTTCATTCCAAAAATACCCGCAATCAGCGTAGGAGGCATAAAAATGATGGTAAAGACCGTAAAAATCTTGATAATCTGGTTTTGTTCAAGATTGATAAGACCCATAAAGGTATTTTGCAAATACTCCAATCGCTCAAAATTGAAGGTACTGTATTCCAAAAGCGAGCTAATGTCTTTCAACACAATGCGTAAGCGTTCTTTTCTATCATCGGGAAAAAATTGGCTTCGTAGAATGCCCGACAAAACCCGTTGTTTATCAATAATAGTTTCGCGCAAGAGCATGGTATTTTCTTGCATCATATTGATTTTCAGCAGAATTTCTTGCTTTGCTTTTTGTTCCCGATTGAGGTCTTTGCTAATGGTACTAATGTCCCGTGAGAGTCCTTCGAGCACGTCGGCGTCGCTTTCGATGCGGGTTTCGAGCAAAAGAAGAAGAATATCAACCCCGTTTTGAAAAGTCTCTTGACTCACTTTCATTTTCCGAACCGTATCGGCAAAGGTCTTTGAGTCGCCATCACGATAGGTAAACAGCACGCCTTCCCGAATCAGGAGCGAAACGGGGTAAATCGCGTAGCCGTCCGCGTTGATTTTCAAAAAATTAGAGTTAGCATTGATGGTATCGTTTTGTTCAAAATACCGCGAACTGCTCTCAATTTCCACAATTTCTTGGGGTGTCTGGAAACTAATATCGCACTTGGTTTCGACCCATTCTTCTTCTTCTTGCGTGGGTGACTGCAAGTCTATCCACAAAATTTGCTTGATGTGTCCAATTTCGCGAACGTCGTTTTCGCGTTTGATGTGCTTTCCTTCACGATAAAAAATACGTACCATACCTCACTGCATTTGCGCCAAAGTTAGTGATTTGGTTGATGAAACCTATAAGGTTTACACTTGCAAACCTCATAGGTTTTGATGAAATTGCTTAAATACAAGATTTTTTTTTCAGCGATATGCAACATCTTTTAAATCAGATTTGTCATTACTACGAAAATACAGCCAATTGGAATCTAAACTATACATAGACAAACACGTCGAACTCGTAGAAAGATGCAGACAGGGCGAGCGCAAGGCGCAGTACGAACTCTATAAGTTGTATTCAAAGTCCATGTTCAACGTCTGTATGCGGGTGGTCAATCACATCGGAGAGGCCGAAGACGTTTTGCAGGAAGCATTTTTGGATGCTTTTTGCCACTTACATACGTTCAAAGGGCAGTCCACGTTTGGGGCGTGGCTGAAGCAGATTGTGGTCAACAAAGCCATCAATCACCTCCGACAACGTAAAATGCAACTGGTTGATATTGAGGGCTACGGCAGCGACGACCAAGACATAGCCGACGATGTTCCGTTCGACGAAGAAGGAATTCAGATGGATGTGGAAAGGGTTCGTAAGTGCATTGAGCAGCTCCCCGAAGGCTACCGTGTTGTTTTGTCGCTCTATTTGTTTGAGGGATACGACCACGAAGAAATCGGAGAAATCCTCAATATCAGCGAAACCACCTCGCGTACGCAGTACATGCGAGGAAAGAAAAAATTGTTAGAAATGTTACGCCCTCTTTGAGTTTCTTAAAAAAAGCACACCGTTTTAGAGAAAAGAGAGCCGCGATAAATACCAAAGAAGATGAAAGACAAATTGCAACGATTCGTAAGAGACAACCGAGAGGCGTTTGATACCTATGAACCTTCCGACGACCTTTGGAATCGGTTGAACCAACAACTTCCCGCCGAAGAAGCACCCAAAGTTGTGCCAGAAGTTACCCCTGCCGTGAGTACGCCTAGTCCGTTTAAACAGGCTTGGCGAAACCTCAACTGGCGCATTGCGGCCTCCATTGCTTTGGTGATGGGTCTGGGGTGGTTTGGCTACCGCATCAATCAAAATTACGGTATTACCGAAACCCCCGAAGTAGCCCTAAGCAATCCAACGTTTGCCAAACAAGTCAGTCAATACACCCAATTGATTGATACCAAACGGGATGAGCTTCGCCAAATGACCGAAAGTAACCCTAATTTGTATAAAGAATTTGCCGTAGAACTGGATCAGCTAGAGCGCTCCTACCAAAACCTGAAATCCGACCTTCCGAAGAACCCCAACCAAGAAGTGGTGATTCAGGCCATGATTCAGAACCTACAGTGGCAGATTGATTTATTAAACCAACAGCTGGACATCATCCAGCGCATTAAAAACAAGAACAACCATGCAAACGATAAAATCATGTAGTCAAGAGCTGTCGGCAATCAGCAGTTGGCAGTTAGTCATCAGCAGTCAGCGGTTAGTAAGTACCTTTTTCGCAGCTTTCTGTTTGTTTTTCGCCTTTGGAGCAACGGCCCACGAATGGGGCACCATCGAAAAGAAAAAATCGGTGATTAAGATTTACGATGCTTCGTCTAAAGACAACTTATTGCTCGACAATCAGTTTGGGCAGGTAAAAGTGAACCTTTGGGACAAAAACGAAATACGGATTGACATTCACATTGTGGCTAACTCAAGCAGCGACGACCGCGCCCAAGAATACCTCGACGGCGTGGTGATTGAGGACAAGCGCGACGGCAACCAAATCAGTGTCCGCACCATTATCAACAAATCGAACAACTCAAACAGTTGGAGTTGGAAAAATAACAACAACGAAAAGAATTTTGTGCAAATCGACTACAACGTATCAATGCCCAAAAACACGCCTTTGACGGTTAAAAATCGTTTTGGAAATACCAACATTCCTACGTTCAAAGCGCCGTTGGTAGTTGTTTCTAAATACGGCACTTTTATCGCTAACGATTTGGTAGGTAGCAAAAATGACATTGACGTGTCGTACGGTAAAGCGGAAATTCAGCAAATCGCCAACGGTAACCTCGATATTTCGTATTCGACCCTCGAACTTGAAAAAGCCGAAAATATCACGCTCAATAACAAGTTTGGCAAAATGAAAATTGGCGAAGTGGAAACCCTCGATGGCCAAATTAGCTACTCGGGTGGACGTATCGGTACGCTCAAAGGTTCGAGCAAAATTAAGCTCAGCTTCTCAGGCGGCTTCCGCATCGACCAACTGACGCAATCGGCCGACAACGTTGATATTTTGGCTAATTATTCGTCGGTGGTGATTCCGATGGAAAACAACGAATGTAATTTCGACGTCACAGTAAGCTACGGCGGCTTTAAATACCCCAACGACCGCAAAGTATCGTTCACTCAAAACGACGACGAGCGCAAAGACAACGAACACCGCGGCCCAAAAATGACCAAACAATACGTAGGCAAAATTGGCAGCGGTAAAGGCACTAGAGTCAAAATCGTCTCAAAATACGGCGAAGTAAGCCTCCGATAATTGTAAACTGTCTCAAAACAACAAACCCCCGTGCTTGGTAAGTGCGGGGGTTTGTTGTTATAATTACTCATAGTGCCCTTTGGCAGCGAGGATAATTACTACAACCTCACCGACAACTTCGTAAATGAGTCGATGTTCATGATTAATACGTCGAGACCACAATCCTGTCAAATTATGCTTTAATGGTTCAGGCTTCCCAGTTCCTGTGAATGGATGTTCTGCAATTTCTTCCAAAAGGGTTAGTAACTTTCTAAGCAATACTTTATTGCCAGACTTTTTGTGAAAGTCAATGTCAATTTGAGCTTGCTTTGTAAAATCAATACGAAAGCTCATTCGATTCCTAAAAACCCTTTAAGATTCTCTTTTTCTATGCTTACAAAGTTTCCTTCGTGATACTCCTGTCGGCTTTTCTGAATCTTCTCCACCAAGGCTGGGCTATAACTACTTTCGGAT
This sequence comes from Runella sp. SP2, assembly GCF_003711225.1. Classification (NCBI taxonomy): domain Bacteria; kingdom Pseudomonadati; phylum Bacteroidota; class Cytophagia; order Cytophagales; family Spirosomataceae; genus Runella; species Runella sp. SP2. Next base: position 4,853,343 of record NZ_CP031030.1, read on the forward strand.
TCCTTATCAACCACTTGAACAAAACTCAAAGACTTTACCAACTGCATAAAGAAGGAATACTTACTGTCTGGGATATTGAGTGTAATCTGTTTCATAGCCATAGTTGTTACTTAATCAAAATTAGTAAAAAAGTCATTTCCCCACCCTTACTCTTCCACAAAATCCAAATTGCGGCCAAAGGTTTCATCGGTTTTATAGATGGCTAATAGGGCTAAACCATAGCACAATACTCCCAATAACGCCGCGCCGCCTAGTGCTCCAAACGAAGGTTTTAACCCTTGAAAAGCCAACGTCATCGGAATAGCCATTCCTCGCACTACGCTCGGTACCGAAGTGGTGGCCGTGGCACGGAGATTGGTGCCGTAGAGTTCGGCCACCATCATTAGGTACAGGCCAATGTAGCCCGTGCAAACTCCCGTCAAAAAGCACACTACGTAGAGCATATTGGCCGACCTAACACCTCCGAACAGGTAGATTCCGACAAAAATAACTCCAATGAAAAGCAAAAATAGAATGGCCTTCCGTCGGGATTGTAGCCAATGACTCAGCGGCCCGCTAAAAAAGTCTCCTGCGGTTAGGCCAAAATAGATAAACATTACACACTTGCCAGGCGAAATCCCTTCGTCGATGCCCAACGCTTTACCAAACTCGTTGCCGAATGTTCCCAGAATTCCCACCACAAACCAAGTCGGGACGCCAATGAGCACACAACGAAAATACTTGACCAGCCTCGGCCAACTGCTAAAAAAGTACAAATAATTACCTCGGGAAACCTTCGTTTCTTTCAGTTGCAAAAACAACCCCGACTCAAACACACTAATTCGCAAGAGCAGCAGCAACAGGCCCATGCCTCCGCCCACCATGTAGGCCGTTCGCCACGTAAACCATTCTTGGGTCAGGTACGCCGCACCCGCCCCCAAATACCCGATTCCCGCCACCAACGTCGGCCCAAGACTGCGAATCTCTTTGGGAACGATTTCGGTTACGAGGGTCATGGCCGCCCCAATTTCTCCCGACAACCCCACCCCCGCCACAAAGCGCAGCAAAGCGTACAGGTTGGGGTCTTCGACAAAACCACAGGCAATGTTGGCCAACGAATAGGTAATGATAGACCCAAACAACACCGACAAGCGGCCGCGTTTATCGCCCCAAATTCCCCATACCATTCCGCCTACCAACAAACCCGCTTGCTGACAGTTGAAGATAAACGTTCCAATTTTGGAGACTTCGGCTTCCGAATAGCCCAGTGATTGAAGGCTTGGAACGCGTACAATGCTGAAAATGAGCAAGTCATAGACATCCACAAAAAAACCAAGCGCCGACACAATGACGGGCAAGGTAAAAAGAGCACGATATTTCATCCTCTTAGATTTCTACAAAGTCAAGGTCTTTGCCGTGGGTTTCGGGAACGGTGAGCGTCGAGTAAAATCCTAAAGCATAACTCAAAATCCCTACCAACGTACCCGCTCCGATAACGCCCAATTGAGGAACGGTGAGCGAAAACCAACCAAAGACATCTAACGAGCCCGTTTTGAAACCCGCAAACAACGTGGTCATCAAAATCACCATTCCGCGTACCATGTTGGGTACGGTTGTCGCAGCCGTAGCCCGAAGGTTTGTCCCGAATTGTTCAGCACCGATGGTCACAAACATGGCCCAGTAGCCAATACCGAAGCCCATCAACAAACAAAGGGTATAAAGCATGGTCGAAGATTGTACGCCCGCAAACAAATACACAATGCTAAATACGCCCGAAAACGCCATCAGCACTGCCACAGCTTTTTTGCGCGAGTGGAAATAATGGCTAATAAATCCGCTGGCTAAGTCGCCTCCTGCCAAGCCTACGTAGCACCACATAATGGCCAACCCTGGTTTGATGGGTTCGGCAATGCCCAAGGCTTTACCAAATTCATTGCTGAAAGTTGCCAAAATACCAATCACAAACCACGTTGGAAGACCGATTCCGATACATTTCATGTAGCGTACAAAGCGTTCCCAGTTGGTAAAAAACGAAAGAAAATCGCCTTTAGCGACGTGTTTTTGGCTGGAGACTTCCGTAAACATCCCTGATTCAATGACCCCCACGCGAAGTAAGAGAAGCCCAAATCCAAGCCCACCGCCCACGAAATAAGCAATGCGCCAATCGCCAAATATCTCGACTGTAAAATAGGCCACTACCGCGCCTAAAAGGCCAATGCCCGCCACCAACGATGTTCCGATGGCACGAAGTTCTTTGGGTAAAATTTCGGACACTAGGGTGATGCCTGCGCCCAATTCTCCCGCCAATCCAATCCCCGCAATAAAGCGCAAGTATTTGTACAACTCAGTTGCTGGCAAAAACGAGGTGTCTTGGATAAATCCACAAAGTACGTTGGCAATGGAGTAAGTAATGATGGAACCAAATAACACCGAAAGGCGGCCGCGTTTGTCGCCCAATACCCCCCAAATGATTCCGCCAAGCAACAAACCTCCCATTTGCCAATTGATGATGGAAGCCCCCACCGCCGACACGTCTTGCTCACTTAAACCCAAATCTTTGAGGCTAGGTACGCGTACAATTCCAAATAATAGTAAATCATAAATATCAACGAAGTAGCCTAGTGCGGCCACAATAACAGGAAGCCCAAAAAGGGTATTTTGGTTAGAAGATTTAGGCATTGAGTGGATGTAGGTTATGGTTTTTCTGCAATAATAGCAAAAATATGCTCCTAAAACTTCTTATGCCAATTTTGCGGTGTTATAATTAGCCCCAATGGGCAATAATTGTCCTGCCACACTCACTTCATAACGGTCAAAACGCTCGACCTTACTTTTGGCCACAATGTATGACCGATGAATCCGCACAAACTGCTCGCCTGGAAGTAAGCCTTCTGCCTCGCTCATCGTCATGCGAGAAGCAATTTTTTGGGTTTTAGTAACAAAAACAACATAGTTGCCTCCCGCTTCCAAATACAAAATATCATCGAGCATCACCCGCACTTGCTCGTAGCCATTTTTTACAAAAATGCTCTCGGTGGGCGCGACCGTCACTGGGCGGACTTTGGCTTCTTCCGAGGCCAATTCGCGCATTTTTAGCGTTTCGTGGGCTTTGTTGCACGCCTTCAAAAAACGGCTCAACGCAAAGGGTTTCAACAGATAATCAACTGCATCAAAGTCGTAGCTCTGGACAGCATGTTCGGCGTAAGCAGTAGTAAAAATCACGAGCGGTGGGCTCGGAAGAGCTCGCAAAAACTCCAACCCCGAAATATCGGGCATTTTTATGTCCAAGAAAATCAAGTCCACCGATTGTTTTTGCAGAAAATCCAACGCCTCAAACGCATCCTGAAAAGTAGCTTGTAGCTCCAAATAGGGCACTTTTTGGGCAAAAACGCGCACTATGTCTAGCGCTTTGGGCTCGTCGTCGATGGCAATGGCAATCATGGGTTTTGAATTTGAGTGACTCGGTCTTCGGTCAGGTTGTGAGCAACCTGACTCACAGTGGTTGGGGTTGCTCACAACCAACAAGCATACGCACAACTTTTGTATTTCTCAGGCGTCGGTCAGGTTGTGAGCAACCTGACCGACGGTGGTTGGGGTTGCTCACAACCCCAACTTTTGACGCAAAAATCAGCTTTTTACGCGGATGTTCTAAAAATATGGGACGAACCTCCTTACAAATGGGATAAACTCAGCTTTGCCCGATGAGCGAAAAAAACGTTTGTCGGTAACTATCCGAAATCGGAATGATGGTTTCTCCCATCCGAATACGGTCTTTTTCAATCGAATCAATCTTCGCAATCGCTACCATGTACGACTTATGCACCCGACACAAAAAGCTCGGTGGCAGCTCTTGTTCAAACTCAGCGAAGGTCTGCAACGTCATGATTTTCTGGGTGGCCGTATGAATCCTTCGGTAATTGCCCATGCCTTCGATAAACAGGATTTCATCGAGCATGAGCTTTTCGAGGCGGTATTCGGTTTTGACAAAAATAAACGGTCTCGAATTTTGAGGCTCAGATTTAGGCAATAAACTTTGCGCTCGGTCAACGGCCTGAACAAAACGCTCAAAGGTGTAAGGTTTGAGTAAATAATCGGCGATTTTGAGATCAAATCCTTTGAGGGCATACTCATGGTAGGCAGTCGTCAGAATAACTTGCCCTTTCAACGACACACTTTCTAGGAGCTGAATGCCCGAAAAATCGCCCAAATGAATATCCAAAAAGACAATATCAATCGGGTTGTTTTTCAAGTAACTCAATGCCTCCAACGCGCTCTCAAACGTTGTTTTTAGGCTCAGGAAAGGGAGTTTTTGTACGTAACCTTGGGCACGTTCGAGCGCCAAAGGCTCGTCTTCGACAATAATACAGCTATGCTTCATGACGACTGATTCGTAACCTTACCCGATAATCTTCTTCAGAACTGACAATGTCTAATTGGTGGCGGTTGGGGTACAGCAAAGATAACCGTCTTTTGATAAGTTCGTTGCCCAAACCGCCGTATTCGGTCGTACTAGGCTGTAATCGACGTTTGTTAACACATTCAAATACAATGGCTTCGGGTGATACCTCCACCGAAACGTCGATGACATTGCCTTGCTTTCGCGCATCGGCGTGTTTAAAGGCATTTTCCACAAAAGGAATCAACACCATCGGCGCAATGGTGGCCTCGCCTACCGCTCCATCTACTCGAAAACGAGCAAAATCAGGATTAGATGTTCTGATTTTTTGCAGGGCTATGTATTTTTCCAAATAGCTCAACTCGCGGCTCAATTGTATTTCTTCCGATTTGGTTTCGTACAACATAAACCGCATGATGTCAGACAGTTGATTGAGGTAAGCCGATGCCTGCGAGGCATTTTTGACAATAAGTACGTCAATATTGTTGAGGGTATTGAACAAAAAATGTGGGCTAATTTGTGATTTGACCAAAGCCAGTTCCATCTCAAAATTCTTCTGCATCAATTCTTCTTTCAGTTTAATTTCGGCGTACCAGCGCATAAACCCCCGCATAATCAGCGCCACCGCTCCGTTTAGCACGGCAATAATGGTAATGACCAACAACAACGCCAACGTAGTTCTCGCCCCTTCATGAAACACCCCTGGCCCCACTTTAAACGTGTACATCACTGACATAACTACCTCACTGATAAGCCCACAGCCCGTAGCCGTGAGCAATCCTACCACAAACAACAACACGATTTTGCGACGCATCAAAAAGAGGTCGAACAGCAGAAAATAAAAACTATAAAACCCCAATAGCGCGGGCAAAATGGCAAAAGTGCTGAAGAAAACGTGAAACCGCCACTGGTAAAAAAAAGGCTGCCCTTTGATGGGCGAGCCCAATTGAAGACACACCAATATCAACGACAGCAACAAGAAGTACAGCACCCAGTACCCAAAATGCAATGAAATCACTACGCCTCGCTTCATGTGTTGTACGTCGGTTTTGAAAATATACCTTTAACTCTTGTCTTTCTTTAGGACATAAAAGAAGTAACTCAAAAGCGTAAATCCAACGAAATACCCCAATGCCCATTTGGAAAAGTCATCGACGGTCAGCGTTCCCATTTTTGCCCCGCGAAGACTGAAAAAATAATACGGACAATAACTATACGGCAGCCAATGCCCATGCTCCCACTCCAGTCCTATCAACGACGCCAGCAACAATCCGATACCCGCTCCGAGCGGCACCAAAAAATTGCGAAACTGAAGACTAACTAAGTATTGGAACCCTATAATAGGCAAACAATTTACCAAAAAATGTCCGCTTGTTTTTAGATACACTTCCCACGGAAACGCTTGTTTGGGCAGCGAAATCCCCCGCACTAAGGGCGGAAGTATGCCCGACAAATACATGCCAAGGTTAAACAACACAAAAAATTGAAAAAGCATGGTGAGCAAAACCCCTAACTTTGCCACAAAAATGGTCGTGTAGCCTTGCGGAGTTGTGTGGAGTTGCTTCCACGTATTGTTGCGGAACTCCATTTGGGTAAGTAAGCTCGTGGCCAGTACGAGTCCCATTGGCAGCATAAAAATAGCCATAAACTGCCAACTTTGCCCCAAAATCCCTTCCCAATAAGTCGGGGAAACAACCTCTTTGCGGAGTTTGTCGGGGTATAATACCCGCGCCCAAAAAAGAATAAACGGAATAAAAAAACCACCGAGAACCACTAGCCAAGCCGCCAAACTTCGCTTGGTTTTGAGCCATTCGCTCTGATAACTAGCTACAAACGTTGTCATGTTTTGAGGAAGATTAGAGGTGAGTTAAAGTCATAAAAATGCTTTCCAAATCGCTTTCGACGGTGCTGATTTCATATACATCGAGCTCATGCTGTACCAGTTCGCGGTTCAGTTGGGCAATTTCCGAACGCGCCAACAACGGCAGCACAATTTTGCCCTGCTCGTGCCTTGCGTCCAGTCCTTGGGCTATCAGCCGCTCAATGGCAGCTGCATTATTGTTGGTATCGAGCCGAATTCCTCCCGCACTCCGTTGCCGCTGCATCAATTCACCCAGCGACCCCTCAAACAGCATTTTGCCTTGGTTGATGATGCCTACCTCCGTCACCAACTTTTCAATTTCGGACAGCAAGTGACTCGAAATCAAAATCGTAATTCCGTGTTCTTTGTTGAGGCGTTTGAGCAACTCCCGCATTTCGACAATTCCGCTTGGGTCCAAACCATTGGTAGGTTCGTCAAGAATCAGCAGCGACGGGCTGTGCAGCAAAGCGGTGGCAATACCTAGTCGCTGTTTCATCCCGAGCGAAAATTGTCCTGCTTTTTTGGCACCAGTTTGCCCCAATCCCACCAACTCCAATACTTCCTGAATACGTGTTTTTGGACAAGAATAGAGTTTTTGCCAAACGCTGAGGTTTTCCGTAGCCGAGAGTTGGCTGTAAAGCGAAGGCGACTCAATCAACGAGCCAATTTTGGACAAAACAGACAGTCGGTGAGGGTCAAAATCCTCTCCGAAGACCTTAATCTGACCTTGTTGTTTTTTTAATAAGCCCAAAATGAGCTTGAGTGTAGTGGTTTTTCCCGCGCCGTTGGGGCCTAAAAACCCGTAGATGCTCCCTTCTTTCACCCGAAGGTTGACCCGATTAAGCTCTTGCCCCTGCTTGGAGTACTGGTACGACAATTCGCTGGTTTCGATACAATACATGGCTGTTGATAGATAAACGTTTTGAATTTCGATGTCAAAAATCGAAGTTCAAGTGCTTTCCATCAATTCTATTACGTGAATCAGCCCAATTTGTACGTGAATGGGGGAAACAGTTGGGTCAGTGCGGCTTAGTTTCTGCCTAAATTCAATGCAGCCTTGGCGCGGTCGTAGAAACCTGTACTGCGAAAAGTAAAGGTTTTGTGCAAAATGAAGTTGCTCACAAAGCTAAAGCCCATTCCTACCAAGGTAGAAGTAGCTTCGGTCACGTTGATTTCTCTTGACTTAGCAGGTATAAAATCAAACGGGATTTGGTAAATAAAATCTGTGGGACTTGATGCGTGGAAAAGCTCCAACGATAAAGCTGACAAACCAACGGTTATTCCAAAGGACAAACATGCTACGATGCCAAATTTGACCATTTCACGGCGGGTTTGGTTGGTGTTTCGGGCGTCAAAAGCAAAAAGTTTTGTTAATACAAACCCGACAAAAAACGATACGATATAACCCAACGAAACCGAAGTGTAAAAATCGACGTAATTACGGAAAAAACTCCCAGAAGCAAGCTGAACAACGGCCCCAGTACCTGCAATCAAAAAATATACGACGAGGTCTTTTATGTTAAATAGAGTAGTTTTCTTCTTCACAAGTGTGCGTAGTAAGTGAGCAAAATAAACGCATTTTTAACAGCCTCCCAAAAATAAACTAGGGTTTTTATCAAATATCCTCTTACAAAGAAAGCGCTCGGCAACAAACCGAGCGCTTTCAAGGGTGTTTTTAAGGCCAATTACTTCTTCTTTTTGGCGGGTGGTGGTGGCGGAGGTGGCGTTCCTACCGCTTTGGGAGCTGCCACAGCTTTCACCGCAGATGCTGGCGTACGAACTGCCCGTGGAGCGCGAGGAGTGCGGGCCGCTTTCGCTCGAAACTCAACTGGCGGTGGAGGCGGAGGTGGGAATAAATTATTCAACTCATCTGAGTACCGTTCCATTTCCTGCGAAAACTTCTCGTTTACGGCCTCCAGCTTACGTTGTTGTTCTTCCAATTCCTCGATGGGCTTGCGGGCGGCCTTTTCTTGCTCCGACAATTCGGCCATCTGCTTGTTGAACTGTTGCATCTGGCTTTCAAATTGTTTCACCTGCTCTTCGTACTGCGCCAATGCCTTTTCAATCTGGTCGTCTGACAGCTTTTTGGCCGCATTTTCTTGGTGAAGCAACTGACTACGTTTGTCCAAAATTTGGCTACGTTCGTTGGAAGCTTTGTTCTTTTTCCATTCGAGCACTTCTCGCTTACGCTCCACCTCATTCACCTGAAACTCGTACTGCTCCATCTTTAGGCGCAATTCGTTCATTTTCTGCATCTGAGGCTCCATCAATCGGTGAAGGCTGTCGATTTGGCGGTGGTAATACGCCATTTTTGCCTCGTCTATTTTGGCTTCAAATGCACTACCTACCTCTACCCATTTTCCATTGACTAGAATGGAATCTGCTATTTCAACTTCTGCCAATGCTTCAATAGGCTCAATCACATCTTCTACTGCTTCCATAATCTCTATGTTGTCCAGCGCAATGTTGCCCAAAGCAGATAAACCCGTTGACAATCCATCTTCAACCTCCGTAATGCGAGATAATATAGCCTTAAAATCAGCCTGTTTAATATCGCTGAGCGCTACCGTTCCCTCTGCCAATTGTTCTTTTAGGCGTTGTAGCTCTGCCACTTGCTTTGACGACAAAAACCGATTTTTCCATTTTACTTTGGTCAGTTTTCCTTGCTCATCCATTACAAATTGCATGTCTTTTAAGGTGTGGCTGGTATTCCTAAGTTTAGCGTCTTTTTTGGGTTTATCCTGTGGCTGAAAAGCATACACAGAAACGCCTACTACCAAGAGTAAAACCAACAATAAACCGCTCGCGTTTAACCGTTGCTGCGGCTTTTCAGTCACGCCCAATACTCTTTTGACGCGGTGCAGCATCGCTCCTTTTTTGTTGGCAAACGCCATTGCTAACGCGGGGGTGGAACGGTAAGCGGCGACTTCGGCCAAGGCTTTGGCCATAGCCATCTTGTCGCCACAAACGGCTACGGCAATATCGTCGCAGCAGTGTTCTCGCTCTTGACGTACGCGCCCCGACAACCACCACAAGGCTGGATGAAAGAAATACACCACTTCTACCAACGATTGGAGTAAGTTCACCAAATAATCGTAACGCTTCACGTGGGCTAGTTCGTGGGCCAAAACTGCCTCAATTTGTTTGGGGCTCAAACCCGTAACCAAACCAACGGGCAAAAGCACGACGGGTTTTACAAATCCAATCACCATAGGCGTAGTTACGCGCACCGACTCAAACAAATGTACGTTTTGACGAATACGCAGCGTACCCAACACCCGACGAAACAACGACTGTACGCTAGGTTCGGTCAGTTGAATGCCTTCGGCTTTGAGTTGTTGCACATATACCCAACTGCCCACCAAACGCACCAATAGTACCGAAGCACCAATGCCCCAAAATAGCACGATGGTGTCCAAATGAAGTTGGAGAAACAAAAGCACTTCTTTGTACCAGGGCAAGGCCACTTTGGCATAGGTCATACCCGAGGCCCAGTAACGTTGCGTTTGAAGCGTTGTCAATGAAGACGTAGCAACGGCGCTTACTGGCTGATAATAAAGCACAAAGGTCACTACCGAAGCAAGCACTTGGGCGACCAAGCCGCTGATACCTACCCAGTACCGCGCAACGCTTGAGCGTTTACGCAACGCAAACAGTGCAACTGCGGCAAAGAGTACTACCACTCCCCCTTGCCAAAGAGAGTGAAGCAATGTCCATCCCAAAGCCGAGGTGATGGGTTCGGAGAAAAAAGTCGTCGTTTTCATGGCTGTTGTTCGATTTGGTCTAAGAGTTTACGAATTTCATCCAGTTCAGCAGGGGTGGTTTTGTGCGAACCAAGGGCTTGCATGACCAGCTTGCTGGCCGACCCCCGAAAGGCCGTACCCACAAATCGCTCAAGCAGCGTGGCTTGGGTTTCTTCTTCGCTCACGTTGGCTTCATATACGTGCGAACGGGCATCTTCCATCCGCGTCAGTAGCCCTTTTTCGTACATGATTTGCATTAGTTTTAGGGTGGTGGTGTAACCCACGTCGCGGTTTTCGGTCAAACGCTCATTGACCTGCCGCACAGTACAAGGGCCTTCTTGCCAAAGCACTTGTAAGATTTCAAGTTCGGAGTCTGTTGGTTTCATGGTCTAAGTACGAATAATTTCGTAGCAAACATATACGAAGCGTTTCGTATTACCAAATTTTTTATACGAAATATTTCGTAGGACGTGATTAAAATCTATTTCCCCTTGAAACGTTTAGTAGAAAATCTTCTTTTGGCCATGATAAAACAGCTGTTACTTTTTTTCTTTGTATGCCAAATTGTAATTGCTCAAGAAATCCGAATCAAAGGCATTGTCATTGACGCCAAAGACAATACTCCCCTCCCTCTGGCCAGTGTACGCCTCAAAGGCCAAACCTCAGGTGCCCTCACCGACATGGAAGGTCGGTTTTTGCTACGACTCAAATCGCCTTCCGATACCTTGCTAGTGAGCATGATTGGCTATGAAACGCTTCAAATTGCTCCCAAAGGCACAAATCTTACCATCAAACTCCGTCAAAAAGTCAATGAGTTGGCCGAAGTTCGTGTGCGTCCTGGGGAAAATCCTGCGTGGGCCATTATCCGAAAAGCATTAGCCAATCGCCCCCAAAACGACCCCAATCAACTTGATACCTACAAAGCAAGTGCTTACACCAAAATCTTGGTCGTGGTCGATAGCGTCAATCGAGTATTGAAAGATTCGACCAAGAAGGTTATTGGTTCTAAAAAAATAACGGCGCCCATCTACATCGTAGAAAATATCAGCGAACTGATTCACAAAAAACCTAATAAAAACAAGGAGACGGTCGTGGCATCGGTCAATAACATCGCGCAGGTGTACAGTCAGATGCTCAACTACCTTCCGCTCGATTTGCACAAAATTGATTTCTATTCCGAACTCTACAACTTTCCCCTCCTCAAGCGGTTTTATGTCAATCCGCTCAATTCCAAAACATTCTCCCAATACGATTTTACACTTGAAGACACCCTCTCTCACGAACGGGACAGTACGTTCATCATTAGTTTTCGCCCCTACCCCAAAACCAATTTTGATGCTTTAAAAGGCGTGATGCACATCAACACCGACGGCTATGCCCTTGAATACATCAACGTCGCGCCCGTTGATACCTTGCAAAATTTTGGCTTTCGAATCCAACAACGCTACCAACGGATTTCGGGACGTTGGTTTCCACAAACCGCTACCACGCGGCTTTTGGCAGGGTATTCGTCCAGCGGGTACACAGGGGCTTTTCAGGTGAAGTTTACGACGCAACTCCACGACGTAGCACTGAACATTCCGCTTGATGACCAACTGTTTGACGAAGTCCAACGCGCCATGCGTCCTTCCGCTACGCGCCATACGTACGAGACGTTTAAAGCCCTCCGCCCCGATACGCTGGCCGATTGGGAACGGAAAATGTACTTTAATTTCAAAAAACCCAATGGACTAGCAAGCCGCCTCGACTCTACGTATGGGCATATTTTAGGCAGCCTTCTGTCCAATGTCTTCGAAATAGGCCCTATTGAGTTTCAGCCCAGTGATTTATTGATGGGTAATTCGGCGGAGTTTTTACGACTTGGGGTAGGCCTTCAAAATAACCAAGGCAACCGCCCGAGGTTTCGGCTATACGGATATGCTGGCTACGGATTGAAAGACCACCGTTGGAAATACAAAGCATTAGCTAGTTGGCACATCACCCGCGACCGTTACAACCGACTTAGCGTGTATCACCAACGCGACCTTGTCCAACCAGGTACCACCGAGTTTTTAGGGCCCAATTACCTCATCGACCCCAAACCGTCGCTCCCTTTTTTCTCCCAAAAAGACTCCATTCCTTTTCAGGCCGACTACTACCAGCGGTACGGTGTATCGCTGCATTTTAAGCCTTTCCCGTGGAATTGGTTTCGGTTAGACCTCCATCACGAACAGCGGACACCCAGTTATCGGTATTTTTATCAGGACAACAACACTTTTGAAATCACCGAACTTACCCTCGACTGGCGTTTTGCTTTTCGGGAAGCCGTCTATCGCACGGGTCGCATGGAGTCGGTGGTGAATCGTTATTTTCCCATTATCAACGTTCAGGTTTCTAAAGGGCTGCCCGCCTTGGGAAGTCAGTTTGACTATTGGCGATTGGCGATGCAGCTTTATTTTCAATTCAGAACTAAACGCCTTGGGTTTAGTAACGTAAAACTGGCGGGTGGCTACACCAGTGGTAATTTACCTTATCCTTACTTGTTTGGGTCGCTGGGAAGTACGGGACTGGTCAATATTTCGGGACTCAATGCGTCGAGTTTTCCACTGGCTACTTTCCGTACCTTGCCTTCGTATGCGTTTATTGCTGACCGATACGCGGCCTTGTATTACAGCCACGATTTTAGCCGCACTTTGCTTCGCCTCAAAAATAAATACAGCCAACCTCGGTTATTGGTCTATAACAATGTATTGGTCGGGGGCTTACGAACGCCCGAAAAACATTCGTTTTCGTGGAACTACCAATCCAATCCTTTCCACGCCGAAGCAGGCTTAGAAGTGCGAGACCTTTTGCGAATTCCGATTCGAAGCATTTTTCTGGGTACGGGCATGGGAGTTGCTTATCAATACGCACCTGCGCCCACAGGACTTTGGCAAAACAACGCAAAAGCGTACTGGTTGGGCATAAATTTGAGCCGATAACCCCTCAAAGTTGCTATCTTTGCGGCTCAATTTATTCATTATGACAACTACCATCGTACCCCAACTTCAAGCCACGCAACAAGCCGCTGCGCAAGTGCGTCGCTTGACTAGCGAGCAAAAAACGGCCTTGCTCAATCGCCTCGCCGATTTGCTGCTAGCGCACCAAGCGCTGATTATGGCCGAAAACCAGAAAGACATGGAGCGAATGCCCGATGGCGACCCTAAAAAAGACCGTTTGTTTTTGAACGAAAAGCGGATTCAGGGATTAGCCGACAGCCTTCGCGACGTAGCGCTGTTGCCCGACCCGTCGGGGCAGGTGTTGTTGGAACGAGAGATTGAACAAGGGCTTAAATTGAAAAAAATTGCGGTTCCCCTTGGCGTCGTTGGCGCCATCTACGAATCACGCCCCAACGTGACGGTGGACGTGGCCTCGTTGTGTTTGCGTTCGGGCAATGCCTGTGTATTGAAGGGCGGCAAAGAAGCCGATTTTTCTAACCGCTGTTTGGTAGGGTTGATTCACCAAGCGCTGCAAGAAGCAGGAGTGGACACCAACGCCGTGATGCTGCTTCCTACCGACCGTCAGTTTGTGACCGAATTGCTCACCGCCACTCGCTATGTCGATATTATCATTCCACGCGGTTCGGAGTCGTTGATTCAGTTTGTACGGAAAAATTCACTCATCCCAACCATTGAAACAGGAGCAGGAGTTTGTCATGGCTACATTGAGGCTACCGCCGATTTGGCCAAAGCCCGTGACATTGTGGTGAATGCGCGCGTTTCGCGGCCGTCGGTCTGCAACTCCATGGACTGCGTGATTGTTGACCGTGCCATTGCGGCCGAGTTTTTACCCATGCTCAATGACGATTTTATCAAGTGGAACGTAGAAGTATATGCCGATGAAGCATCGTATCCAATTTTTGAAGGCATCTCTTACCCAAAACTTCAACACGCTCAACCCCAAGATTTTGGGCGTGAGTTTTTGGATTATAAACTAGCCGTAAAAGTAGTTGACGGCCTCGACGAAGCACTTTCGCACATTCAAAATTATTCGTCGCGCCACTCCGAAGCTATTGTTTCCCAAAACCAATCCCTCATTGACCGTTTCTTGGCCGAAGTAGATGCGGCGGCGGTGTATGCCAATACTTCCACGCGTTTTACCGACGGAGGGGTGTTTGGACTTGGCGCTGAAATCGGCATTTCTACCCAAAAACTCCACGCCCGTGGCCCCTTTGCCCTCGAAAAACTCGTGACGGAGAAGTGGGTAGTGGTGGGTGATGGGCAAGTTCGTTGGTAAATTTAGTACTTATGGCAGCAAAAGATATTTTTCATGACTTAGTCAAACAAGCGCTACAAAATGAGGGTTGGAGTGTGACGCATGACCCATTCAAAATTATGCTTGGAAGAAGACGTGGTTACATTGATCTGGGGGCAGAAAGAGAAATTATCGCTGCTCAGAAAGGAAATGAAAAAATTGCCGTTGAGATTAAAAGTTTTATTGGCCACTCTGACTTAAACGATTTCGAAGACGCACTGGGGTAATTTTTGCTTTATTGGAAAGCATTGAAAAACACAGATTTGGAACGAACACTCTATTTAGCCGTCCCCTATGGTTTTTATCAACGTTTTTTCGATGACCCTTTTTTTCTAGATGTGGCTGCTACTTTTGATGTTAAAATGCTGATTTTTGATGAAACAAAACCTCATATCAAGCAATGGATAAACTAGTTTTTCACAAACAAGTCGCTCGTCGAATCATAGAAGAAGTGGCCCATTTATCCCCACGCATTGAGGGTGGTATAGAAAATCAAATTATCACAGATGATGAACATGGTCACTACCTTTATTTTGGCGTAGGCTGGGAAAAAGAAAATAGCGGATGGATATACGCCTCGTTTGTTCACATTGATGTCAAAGCCGATGGCAAAGTTTGGCTTCAACACGATGGAACCGATCTAAGTATTGCAGAAAAACTTCAAACCTATGGTATCTCCAAAAGCGACATCGTCATTGGTTTCCAAGCTCCTGCGGTCCGAAAATACATGGATGGCTACGCTGCCGCGTAATTAACCTTCCCGAAAGTTCTAGAACTTTCGGGAAGGTATAAATTTACAAAAACTGGGTATTTTTCCCATTTCCCTTAAGGTACTCAGAAAACGAAATCCGTACTTTTAAATACCCTTTTTTTGCCGTGCAAGGTAAATAATAGAGATAGGGCTTTTCACCAGATTTATAAGAACCACTACGATTGAAAATAACATCAACCTTACCCTTTTTCATTTTTGTCTCATCATAGGGCGTACAACTTCTTAGTTTGTGAATATCGGCATTGGGTGACAACACATAGATTTCGGCATCACCGTCTAAAGTACCCTCAACATGAATGGAGTAGCTGTCAGTTCTGTCAGTTAAAAATAGCTCCCTAATCTCTGGTCTAAAAATTTGTTTCTTTGATACATCGTGTATTTCGTAAGTGTCAATTCCCAAGTCACAACCACTCACTATCACAAAAAGAATGAAAGCATATATTGTTTTTTTCATTTTATTGTCAATTTATAAAGCTACCATTCCTCAACTACCTTCCCGAAAGTTTGGAACTTTCGGGAAGGTGTAAACGAGTCTTAGATTTACCGTTTCAGCCACCTATCCAGTCGCTCTTTCTCAAACGGCGAAAAATGCTCTATGTAGTTGGCTTGGGCGTCCATCACTACTACCAGCGGGCGTTTTGCGCCAAACATTGCTTCCAGTATTTCGGTCTCCGCATGACGGGCATACCAATGAGTTCCTGTTTTTGAAGTAGCCCAGTTTTTTTTCAGCGCTTCTTTCCAACTATCAAAATGATTCCGAACTCCTACAGTAGCGAAGCTGAGGTGCGGAGAGGTATATTTTTGTGCCAAAGTCGCCCAAGTAGTCAGCGCAAGTTCGCAGCTATCTTCCCACGTATTCCAAATCAGCAGCAGCGAATGGGTGGTTTTGGCAAGGGTTGGTAAAAAAACTTGGTTGCTGTCCACCGTCAAAAGGGGTAACGAAGGCACGGAGATTCCAGAAACAGGCTTCTGATTTTTCCAAAACTCGTACTTCAACTCTTTGAGACGCTTCGAATTTGGGAAATCCCGTTCAAAGCGGGTGATAATCTCGTATTTGCGGGGATAATCTCTTTTCCACAGCAACAACGACGTTAAGAGCGTTTCGCGCGTAACTGGCAAATGAGACAATTGGCGGTCGAGTACGTTGTAAAACTCCGTCATTACCTCGTACAAATCTGGTAGAGGTGTAATATCTTTTTGAATATGCTCTAACAAACACTGTTGGTATTCCAACGACAGCACCGCGTCCTCAAAGGGTAAAATACGCAACGGCGGATGATATACCTCCGACGACGTAAAAGAGGGTTCATGCCCTCTACGGTACTCCTCAAACATGGCCTCCGTCCAATTTTTGGTGGCGACAAAAAACTTAGTACGCTCGTAATACTGCGCTTCTAAGGCTGCTCTTACAAAAGCATTTTGACCCGTGTCGGAGGTATCTTGCGTTGCCTTGTAGCGCTCCCAACCTTCCTCGGCCAAATCTTGCATTAATTTGGTATAAATGTCGGTAGAAACTTTTTGCATCAACGGCCGCTGCATCAAAGAATCCCCACCAAATACCCCCTGCTGGTACAAAAAGCGGTTGATGGTCGCTGCTTTGTTTTGGCCTTCAAATACAAACTTTCCTTTAACTTCCTGTCCTTTGAGTGTATCGCCTTTGGGCAAGAAAAAACGGTAGATGTAGGTGCGGTTGGTGGTATCCATGTAATGAACATACACCACTTGCGAGCGCTCGATGGGTACGACCACGCGCAAAAAATGCTGGCTATCAATGGGGACATCGCGGGCCGTAAATTGGTAATTTTCCCAGTCTATCAGAGGAGTGTACTTGAGGTTGGGCGTTTCAAATTTAAGTTCAAGAAAGCTGGTGGGGCGTTGGCTTCGGAGTTCAAGCCCTATCAACAGCAGTGCGATGATTAACAATTTCATTTTCATGGGCTGATGGCTGATTTAGCGTTCATACTTGCGAACCTGCGCGAAAGTTCTGAACTTTCGCGGAGTTTTCACAATATCTCCTTTAAGATCATGAAACACCTGTTATTGGTGGTTTCTTTTTTTTGTATGTCTGAAACCATTATTGCCCAAAGTAACCTCGCTCAGCGCCTTTTCGACGCGCACGATTTATTTCGAGAAAAAAGCGTAAACGTACGTCGCGAATTTAAGCATCGCCACTTGGTGCCGCTTATCGAACGCCTCAAAACGAGCCCTAATTTTGCGGTAAGCGAAGCAGGAAAATCGTTTGAAGGACGTGGCATTTATCAAATCAAATACGGGAAAGGCGCGCCTCCTGTGCTTCTTTGGTCGCAAATGCACGGCGATGAAGCTACCGCGACGATGGCTTTGCTTGACATCTTTAACTTCTTGAATGCCAGCGGCGATGGTTTTGACGACCTTCGTAAAAAGCTTTTGGAAAAAAGTACGTTGTATTTTGTGCCCATGCTCAACCCCGACGGCGTCGAACGTTGGCAGCGCCGCACAGCCCAAGAAATCGACATGAACCGCGATGCTGTGCGTCTTCAATGCCCTGAGTCGAAGCTACTTAAAAACCTTCAACAAACTCTTAAACCACTCGTTGGCTTCAATCTCCACGACCAAAGTCCTCGATACAGCGTAGGAAATAGCAAAGAAGTAGCCGCGATTTCGTTTTTGGCAACGGCTTACAACGAAGAACGTACCATCAACTCCGTCCGCGAGCGAGCCATGCAGCTCATTGTGGGCATGAACCGCGATTTACAGAAATATATTCCCAATCAGGTCGCTCGGTATTCGGACGAGTTTGAGCCCCGAGCCTTCGGCGATAACATTGCCAAATGGGGAACTAGCCTCGTACTCATCGAGTCGGGGGGCTACAAAAACGACCCCGAAAAGCAGTATTTACGCAAGATGAATTTCATCGCTATTTTGACCGCACTTGAAGCCATCGCCGACGGAACCTACACGCGTCAGAATCGGAACGACTACGAAAAAATCCCGCAAAACGAGAAAAATCACTTCGACCTTATCATCCGCAACGCCCGTACGGAACTCAACGGGGTGAGCTATACCGTTGACGTGGCCATTAACCGCAACGAGTCCAATAATGCCGACGCAACGGGCTTTAGCTACCGCAGTAGTGTCGAAGATTTTGGTGATTTGTCGGTGTTTTATGGCATCGAAGAAATCGACGCCCAAGGAGCGCAACTGCTTGACCCTAAGAGCGGCAAACCTGTGGTACTAAAACTTGGCGACCGTGCCAATTTCGAGTTGCGTTCGGACAAGAAAAACTGGAAAGTTGACAACGGATTTTTAAAAAATTAACTTTCTATGTGCTAGTCCAGATTATTTGTAGAAAAAGTGAAATATGTCACCCCGATGGGGCTTTTGGAGAATCCGACATTTCGTTCTACGAAGATTTGGCTCCTCTGGAGCAATAAATAGGCAAAACAATACAGCGTTAGTTAGATTTGTTCAACGTTTTTACCCACAGATTAGCACAGATTGAGAACCGCAGATGAATAGCCTCATTAAGTCCTTTTTCAGCGAAAATCTGCGTTTGTATTATTCAGCGGGCTTCTGCGGGCGAAATAACTGAAAGTACTTAGTTAACAATAAACTTACAAGTCAATGAAAAAAGCAAAGCTGGTTTTAACATTTCTCTTCGGAGCTGTAATGATTTTTGCAGGCGTTAGTCATTTTTTAAAGCCAGCGATGTTTTTTCCGTTCATTCCTAATTTTCTCCCCCAAGCTACGATTAATTACTTGGCAGGACTGTTAGAAATTGCGGTAGGAATCGGCACGTTTATACCCCGTTTTCGCCCACTTGCCGTACTTGGCATCTTCGTCATGATGCTGGTATTTTTGCCTTTGCACGTTATTGATGTTTTCAAAGAAAACCCTGCCATCGGTAGCCACCAAGTCGCCTTGGTACGTTTACCCATTCAATTTGTTTTGATTGCTTGGGCTTGGTTTATTTATAAGAAATAGAAACCTAAAATGCTCATTTTCCCCACCATAGCCGATTTGCGGGCCTACTTACGTACGCAACGCGCACAAGGCAAATCTGTCGGATTTGTCCCTACCATGGGGGCGCTTCACGAAGGACATTTGTCGCTCATTGAGGCATCCAACGCCCAAAACGACCTGACGGTTTGCAGTATTTTTGTCAACCCGATTCAGTTTAACAACCCCGACGACCTTGCTCGGTATCCTCGTACCTTGGAAGCTGACTGTGAACTGCTCCAAACCGTTGGTTGCGACGCCGTTTTTGCGCCGTCCGTTCAAGAAATGTATCCCGAAAAGTCCCTTTTAACCTTCGATTTTGGCGATTTAGAACGTGTTATGGAGGGCAAATTTCGCCCTGGGCACTTCAACGGCGTGGGCGTTGTTGTCTCGAAATTATTCAACATCGTTCAGCCCGACCGTACCTATTTTGGCCAAAAAGACTTGCAGCAAGTGGGGGTTGTGCGACGCATGATGATTGATTTAGGATTTCAAATAGAACTCCACCCCCGCCCCACCCTTCGCGAAGCGGACGGACTAGCAATGTCGTCGCGCAATCGAAACCTTACGCCTGACGAACGCTCCCTTGCGCCTCACATTTACGCGGGGCTAAGTGCCGCCAAAGCTTCCCTTTTAGAGGGTCGTTTCCCCGCCGAAGTAAAAGGTTGGATGAAAACACACTTTGCCCAACAACCCGCTTTTCGTTTAGAATATTTTGAGATTGTGAATGCTTTCAGTCTGCAAGATGTTACTGAGCTACAACCTCAAGGACAAACTGCGCTGTGTATTGCAGCCCACCTTGGAAAAGTACGGTTGATTGATAATATAGTTTTTTAGACTGAAATTTGCCGCGAAAACAATCCAAACAACAATGTTTGTTACCCTTTTTAAGTCAAAAATCCACCGCGTTAAAGTAACGCAAGCCGAGCTCAATTACGTAGGAAGCATCACCATCGACGAAGCCCTCATGGAAGCGGCGGGTATCTTGGAAAATGAACAAGTACACGTAGTTAACAACAACAACGGCGAACGGCTCATTACGTATGTCATTAAAGGAGAGCGCAATACGGGCATTATTTGCCTCAATGGTGCCGCTGCCCGCAAAGCCCAAGTGGGCGACGTGGTCATTATCATTTCGTACGGCATGATGACCGAAGAAGAAGCCAAAACCTTCAAACCAAAAATCGTTTTCCCCGACGAAAATAACAGAGTTTTATAGGTAATAGTCCATAGTTAATGGTCCATAGAAAATAACGAATCTACTATGGACTATCGACCGTGGACTATGGACTAAAAAAAACATACAGATGAAAAATATTCTCAAATACTGCCTTTCGCTTGCCGTAGCGGGTGGGTTGATGTGGTACGTTTTTAAAGACATGGACTTGGCTTCCATGTGGGCAAAATTCCAACACGCCAACCATAGCTGGCTCATTTTGGTTACCATTTTTACCATCGTTGCCGCTTGGAGCCGTGCCTACCGTTGGAATATGCTCCTCGAACCACTTGGGTACCGTCCATCTGCCTTCGACTCGACCGTAGCCGTTTTTACGGGATATTTTGCCAACCAGCTCATTCCACGCGCAGGTGAAGTGACCCGCTGCGGTACGCTCAATCGCCTCGACAAAGTACCCGTCAACGTAGGCTTTGGTACCGTGGTAGCCGAGCGTGTGTTTGACGTTGTGACGCTTCTGTTCTTGATTGGCCTTGCGTTTGTGCTCGAATTTGGGCGTTTGAGCAATTTTTTCATGGAGTTATTTGGCGAAAAATTGGGGATTGGCCAAGGGAGTGGTAGCAATCGAATAGCCCTTTTGGGAGGTTTGGCGGTACTAGGAATAGGCTTTTTAGGAGCTGCGTGGTGGTTTTACCGAAAAAATGCCGAGCGTTTGCGTCAAAATTCGCTTTTTGCCAAAATCGAAGGATTTGTATTAGGGCTAATTGATGGTTTGTTGAGCGTCCGAAAACTACGGAATCCGTGGCTGTTTTTGTTCCATACCATTCTCATCTGGACCATGTACTTGCTCAGTTCGTACGTATGTTTTTTTGTACTGCCTGAGTCATCACACCTTACTCTTTTGGCAGGACTAACCATTCTTATCATGAGTGGTTTGGGAATGTCGGCACCCGTGCAAGGAGGTATTGGCCCTTATCATATTTTGGTAAGTAGCGCATTGGTACTTTACGGATTATCAAAAGAAGATGGCCTTGCCCTCGCGACGTACATCCACGGTACCCAAATGATTCTGATGCTGATTCTAGGCGGAATTTCGTTTATCATCACCCTCGTAAAAAGCCCAAAAACCGCAGTGGGATAACGTTATGTGTATAACTGTTAACTGTTAATCGTGATTGATAACGGATAACTTATTCTTCGGTTACAATTTCAACTTTTGTGTCATTTTTACGTAACAATCTCATGTTTAACTCCGCCGCTAAAATTTTATCTTGGGAAGAAGGTGCGCAAGCCGCCCGCGCTTGGCAAGCAGAAGGTCAAAAAATTGTATTTACCAACGGATGTTTCGACATCGTTCATTTGGGGCACATCGACTATCTCGAAAAAGCCCGTAACTTAGGCGACAGAATGGTGCTTGGTCTCAATACCGACGCCTCAGTGAGCAGCATCAAAGGCCCGCTTCGCCCTGTCGTCAACGAATACGCCCGCGCCCGTTTGATGGCCTCGTTGGGGTTTGTGGATGCTGTCATTTTGTTCGGAGAACCTACGCCGTTGGAGCTAATTCAGACAATTTGTCCTGATATTTTGGTCAAAGGCGACGATTATTCAGTAGATAACATCGTTGGTGCGGATTTTGTCGTTAATAGAGGAGGAGCCGTGAAAACCATTCCGTTAGTGAAAGGTTATTCGACGACTTCGCTTATCGAGAAGATTAAAAATAGTTATTGACAGCGCAAAATTTAAACAAACATGGGTGGTTTAATTCTCATTGGAATTGTCTTTATGGTCATTGGTATGATTGTCCAATGGCGGTTAAAAAGCAAATTTACCGAGTATTCACAGGTAGGATTAATGAACGGCATGAGTGGTGCAGAAATTGCCTCACAAATGCTTCGCGATAATGGCATCTACGACGTGCGCATCACGCAAGTAGAAGGAATGCTTACGGACCACTATAATCCCGCGGATAAAACCGTTAACCTAAGCGCCGATGTGTATCACGGACGCAGTGTGTCGGCGGCGGCCGTGGCTGCGCACGAATGCGGGCACGCCGTACAACATAAAGTAGCTTATGGCCCCCTGAAGATGCGTTCGGCATTGGTGCCTGTGGTGCAGGTGTGTAGCAACATCCTGAACTTTTTCAACATGGCGATGATGTTCATTGGTGGGTTTATTTTCTACAACCAAGGTCTGGTTAGTACCACCATTCTAACCGTTTTGGTAGCTGCCAACTTAGGGGTAACCTTGTTTGCCATGATTACCCTTCCTGTCGAATTTGACGCAAGCCGCCGCGCCTTAGCGTGGGTTGAACAACGTGGCGTTGTCAATCGTAACGAATACGGAATGGCCAAAGATGCACTCCAATGGGCTGCCCTCACCTACGTAGTAGCTGCGTTGGGAGCGTTAGCTAACTTACTATATTACGCAAGCTTATTGCTCGGTCGTCGTAGCGATGACTAAAGATGCGTGTTGAGGTTGCTCACAACCTCTAAAGTACCGTTGAGGTTGTGAGCAACCTCAACCACACAAATAAACAAAAAAGCGGCCGAAAGCCGCTTTTTTGTTGCAATATCGTTATTCAAAATTCGTCATTCGTTCCTATTCAATTACTTGAATCCAGCCTTTACAGATTGAATTCCCTGGCAGTGTGAGTTGGTAGTAATACGTGCCGTTTAGCACTTCTTTTCCCCAATCATCAGCGTAGTTGTCACTGGCGAAAACGCGTTTTCCCCAACGGTTAAAAATCTCAATACGCGTACTTGGAGCGCCTACCACAAAGGTGTCATTTTTACCGTCGCCATTGGGGGTGATGACGTTCGGAATTTTGTCTAAGTTCAGCACCGACACCGACTGCGTCACGGTACTTGCACACCCGCGCGGCGAATACGCTTTGAGTGTTACTTGGTACGTTCCGTTTTGGGTATAATCCAAGGCCGCAGGTGCCGCTACGCCCGACTTCGTTCCATTACCAAAATCCCACTCATAACGCGATGCTCCCGTTGTTTTATTCACGTATTGCACCATCGTCGGTTTTCCGCAAGCGTAGGTCGGTGCTACATCAAAACTGGTGTTTTGTGGGCCACTTTCCACGTTTACCGTTACCGTTTTACTTGGTTTGCAGCCATCAGGATAGGTGGCCGTCACGGTGTAGGTAGTAGTTTGCAAAGGGTTCGCAACGGGGTTTTTGGTTGTTGTATCCGACAAAGTTGGTGAAGCTTTCCAGCGAATTGTCCCTGCGCCTTGCGCCAACAACATGGCCGTTTGTCCCGCACACACCGTCGTATCGGGCGTTACTCTAAAATCAGGTTTGTTGTTATCAATGCGAACAGTAATGGTTTTTTGTGGCAAACAACCATCGGCATATTGCCCTGTCACGGTATAGACGGTTGTCACCAATGGTTTGGCCGTTACCCGCGTTCCGACCGAATCACTCAACGTCAAGGAAGGAGTCCAGCGATAACGAGTGGCGCTACCTTGGGCGCTCAAAACGGCACTTTGTCCTACGCAAATCGTGGTATCTCTAAAAGCCGCAAAGTCAGGCTTATCGTTGTTGATTTTGACCGTTACGGTACGCGTCACAACACAAGCCGAATCCGTAATGGTGCAGATAAAATTGGTCGTGGCATTTACTTTGGCGATGGGATTAGCAATATTCGGATTGCTCAAACCCGCCGCAGGCGTCCACGAATATTTCAATCCACCTGTTGCTTGGAGTGGCACACCTACGTTGCTACAAACCGTGGTATCTCCACTGGCAGCCGCTTTGCTTACGCCTACTTTGATAATTTTTGTCACGACATCTTGTCCACGACAAACCAATGGATTAAATGCCCGCAACGTCACGCGGTATTCACCTGGTTGATTAAAAGTATAAGTCGCTTTCAGCGGGTCACGCGAGATGTTGTTTCCTTGCACGTCCCACGTATAAGTCTTTCCACCTTCACTGGTGTTTAAGAAATCCAACGTCATAGGCGCACAACCCGACAGCACATTTTTGGTTGTACCTTGATAAACATCAAAATCGGCCTTGAGGCGGTCAATGTCAAACTTAAAAGCTGCGTTATTACAATCTCCACTGTTACGGTTTACCGCCCACACGTTGGGCGTAGAAGGAAAATTGGCTTGGCGACACACACACGTGGCCTGGTAAATCACGCCATTTTTGGCAAAACGGCTCGTCCCACCATCCACGTGATCACCGTCAGTACTTGGCGATGATGTACTTCCAATAAATGTACCGTAGAGCAGCGATTTTGCCCCTTTTTCTAAAATAGCAATGTAAAAATTGCTTCCTGTGGTCGTCGTCCGAAACGCATCGGGCGTTGTTGGCAAGCCAATGGTACTACTGGTGGGGTTATAGCCATTTCGTGAATTAACGACTCCTCCCCAACCCGACAAATAAATATTCCCACATTCATTGACCAAAAAAGCGGTCGGTGCAATATCTGGCCTTGCTCTGGATGAACCAATGGTAGTAGAAAATATCGTTCGAGAAAGTGTTTTATCTAAAGCATGAATAAACTGCCCAGCATTGGTATTGCTATAAACTCCTGTGGTAGTGGGATAACGGCCACGCGTTAGTCCGAAAACGTGGACATTTTCTTCGGCATCCACATCCAGCAAATACGCCACGTCTGAGCTATCAGTCCCAAGGTAAGTCAATTGTTCCAATTTATCGTTGACAAATTTGGCCACAAAACCATCTTCTTCCCCGCTTTTGGTGCTCTTAAATGCGGTTGTTTTGGCGGGCAAATTTGAGCTTCGGGTCAACCCTGCGACGTACAAAGCACCCGACGGGGCCCATTTTACGCCGTATGCTCCATCCGCAGCTGTTCCTCCCAAGTACGTACTCATGAGCATTGTTCTGAGGTCCGAACTCAACTTAAACACCACCGCATCTTGACGACCACCGCCGTACTGCGCCGTGGTGGGATTGACCGTCGGAAAATTGGTCGAGTTGGTCGAAGTAGCCACATAGATGTTGTCTTTGTCGTCCACAACTACTTCTCCCCTAAATTCGTCGCTATAATTAATCAAGTTAAAATCAAAGGTGCGGCAGATTCCGTCATTTCCGTTTCCACCCACCAGCGTACTTGCTGCCAACGTTGACCCATCGGCACTCAGCTTCATCACAAAAATGTCGCTACCATAGGTATATCCAAATCCTCCGACAGGTTCAACGGCCGTTCCGCCGCCAAAACGCGTTTGATAGGCACCAGCTGACAGCGGAAAATTTTGCGATGATGTTGTTCCAAAAATAACCAGTTCTCCTTTGTTGTTCACAATCATACTGTGAGGTACGTCAGTATCTGTGCCCCCGATGTAAGTTCCATAGAGAAGACGAGTACCATCAGGGCTAAATTTTAACAAACCCATATCCACACTCTGCGTTGCTTGGCGCTGAAAAGCTCCAGCAGTGGCTGGGAAAGGCCCTGTTGAGTGCAATGTACCAATCGAATACAAGTTTCCTTGTTCGTCGTAAGTCGCAGCGTGTCCAAAGTTGTTGGCAAACGAACCCGAAAAAGTCGAAAACACCAGCTCTGGGTCAATCGTCAGTGCTTGGCTGCGGTCGTATCCTTTGGGAAAATTAAACGATAACTGATTTCCATCTAACTGATAATGAGCCGCTACTTCGCGGGTACGGTTGTTGATTTCTTGGTAGGTATAAGGTTTTAATTCCCGAAATGTATTGATGGAAGTTTCAACCGCTAGTTGATTATCCTCCAATTTCAACGACTTACTACCCTCGTAACGAAGTTTAATTTTAGAGGCATCAGCCTGAGGATCCACCAAAAACTCATACTTGAGGGTTTGACGGAAGGCATACATTTTAAAGTCGATGCCAGGATAGACATCTTCATAGACAATCTCGCCAAACGAAGGCACATCTTTCGCCCACTTGCTGGGGTCATTACCCAAAAAGTAGTTAAACTTGGCGGCGTTTGAATGGTCTTCTTTTACTTTGATGGCCGACGACGCCCCGTCAAACATCACTTCCACCGCATGCCCGTTTACCAGCGGACTTATGCGGGCGTTGGATAAACGCTCTCCCGTAGCATGAGCACTACGAAGAGGATTTCCCTCAAAAAAAACGTACATCAACGATTTTTCTTTCAGGAGCAAATAGCCTCCTGGAATATCGGCGCGATAACGTACGTCGGCGTCCCATTGACCTTGGTTACGCACAAAACGAACCGCCGAGGGGGTTTGCGCACGCCCCTCTCCCCACACCAAAAACAATACAACTAAAATGCGTACAAAATGCTTCATACTAAAACAAACGAAAACAATTCGTTGAAATTATGCAACCTATAAAAGCAAGACTTTCCAAACCGCTGGAACGTTGGAAAGCCTCGTTATTTTCTTTAAAAATCAGCGTTCAGCCTCTCCTATTACCCTTTTGAGAGTTCTTTGGCACGGCGTTCGGCGGCCAAAATCCCCGTTTGGAGCGTCTGAGCCAAGCCCCCACCTTCAAACTCGCGAAGAGCGGCTTCGGTCGTTCCTCCTTTGGAAGCAACGGCCTTAATCAAATCATCGAGGCTTTTATCGGCGTTATTAATCAAGTGAAAAGACCCCAACATGGTTTGTTTTACCAACAAGGTTGCCATCGACTCCTCAAAACCCATTTGCTTACCTGCTTCCACCATCGCTTTGACCAAATAATAGAAATAGGCAGGGCCGCTACCGCTCAAGGCCGTTACGGCGTCGAGCATCGATTCGTCTTCCAAAAACACCGAACGACCCGTGGCATTGATGAGATTATCAACTTTTAGCAATTGGGCAAAACTCAACTCTTTCGCGGCCGAAAAGCCCGTAATACCCATTCCCAACATGGCGGGGGTATTGGGCATGGCCCTGATGACCAAACGGTGATTTAGGGTTTCTTGAATGGTAGAAATCGGAATCCCCGCCATGATTGACAAGACCACTTGCTGCGGTTGAAGTACCTCCCGCAAGGCGTCCTGCACCATCCCGAAATCTTGCGGCTTCACCGACAAAATCACGACGTCGTACTCGCCCACGTGCGCGCTGATGGTTTCGACCACCACGCCCGTGTTTTCAGTTCGCAGGTTTTCGGCGCGATTGGCGCTTTTTTCAATCAAAAGAAGGTTTTCTTTTTTTACTAAATCATATTGCAAAAACGACTTGGCAAAGGCCATTCCCATGTTTCCGCAACCTACAATGGCAATTTTCATCAGTTTCGACTAAGAAGTTGGTGGTTAAAATGCAAAATTGCTGATATTTTGGTAATAAATCTTGTTTTTGAGTAAGTTTACAAAAAACAAGTAGGCAAGATGAACCAAGAAATCGCAGGCGTTTATTTAAGTAAAGTGACCATTTCAGACTTTCACTGTTTCAAAGGAGAGAATGAAATCAACTTCACTCGCCCTAACGGACGTTATCAGCAGTGGAATGTAATTTTAGGAAATAATAATACGGGAAAGACAACGATTTTGAGATTGTTGAGTGGGTTGAGTGCTACAAGGATAGTTGGCAACCGTAATACACTAAATCTAGTCCCTGGTTTTCTTAAACACTTCAGGGCAATGTGGGATTTATCTTTAGTCTCTCCAATATTTGGGGTAAAGTCAGCGCTTCAACAAACTAAGGATAATTCGTTTACGGCATTTTCCTCTCCTTGGTTATATCGTAAAAATGATACAGGAAATATTATTACTGATCGCATAGAGTTAAATCATGATGACTATAAATTACTTGAAAAATTAAAATTTTACGGATATGGCACTTTTAGGAAGATGTCAGAAACTTATAGGGGTGAAATAGATAACATTTATGAAGATGAAGTTACGGGTCTTTTTTATGATAATTATGAACTTGATAACGCAGAAATATGGCTCTTACAGCTAGATTATGCGGCAAAAAGTGGAGTAGCAAACGCAGCTGCTATTTTAGAAAAACTGAAAACAGTGCTCACCAGTGGGCTTTTACCCGATGTCAAATCCATCGAATTAAAATCAGAACTTGACGAAAAAACCAATAGCGTTAAAAACTACGCCCTCTTTGACACCGATTATGGTAAAGTTCGGTTAGCAGGACTAGGGTACGGTTATCAATCAACCATGGCGTGGGTCGTGGATTTGGCCAAAAAGTTATTTGAACGCTATCCTCAGCTTGATAATCCCCTCACTGGCCCTGCCATCGTTTTGGTCGATGAAATAGACTTGCACCTACACCCCGACTGGCAGCGTAAAATCATTAAGCATTTAAGCGGCATTTTCCCAAATACCCAATTTATCGTCACCGCGCATAGTCCGTTAGTGGTACAATCGGCGGAAGATATTAACCTGATTATTTTAGAAAAAGGGGAAAACGGTCAGACCCATATTCGTCAGGAGTTTGGCACGTACCAAGGCTGGACCATCGAAGAGATTTTACAGGATTTAATGGGCTTAGGAGAAAAAACACTGTCCGACAAATACTTACACTTCTTGAATGAGTTTGATGCAGGTCTCGACTCGGATGATTATCCTAGAGCTAAAGCAGCCTATGAAGAGCTCATCCGACTTTTACATCCTACCAGTAGCCAACGAAAACTTCTCAAATTGCAGTTAGGAGCCATTGCCCCCGCCACCGTATGATTGGATTAAACGATGTACCTCGTCCCGACGAATTGACGGACGAGTTGGTGATTCAATTAACCCAAAAATTCAAAACCACAGGTGAGGCGGTTTGGAAAAAGGCATTTATCATGGATAAATTGTTAGAAGTGACGCACAAGAAATGTGCATTTTCTGAATGTCTATTGCTAGAAGAGGGCAAATATCCCGAAGTCGAACATTTTCACCCAAAATCATTGTACCCCGACGAGGTTGTCGATTGGAGTAATTTACTGCCCATCAGCAGTGCTTGCAACAAAGCCAAAGGTGACCACGACACCAAAAATGAGCCTATCATTAACCCTCGTTACGACACCCCAAAAGAGCATTTGTATTTTCAAGGCTACCGATTTAAGGCCAAAAGCGAGCAAGGGCAACGTACCATTGATGTTTTTGATTTAAATAATCGCAAACAATGGGCTGAAAAACGGAGCGACATTGGAATGAAAGCGGTAGAAATACTGGAAGAAATTAGAAATAGGCTCAAAGAATACGATACAAGCTTCTCCAAAACAACCCTAGCCCGTAATACCATCGTGAGACAGTTACGTAATCTTTTTCATGCAGGTATCCCAAACGCGGAGTACAGCGCGGTAGTGGCATCTTACCTTCTTCATGATGATGATTTTATCGTTGTTAAACATCTTATGCAAAAAAATGCGCTTTGGGACAGCGCATTTGAGTTACTCGAAACCCAAATGCGCTTTTGCGCTTTGGACGTAAAAGAGTAAAAGTCATAGTCAAACTTTTGCCGTTCGTCGCAAAGTCCGTTCTAAGTTCGTTTGACTTCCATCAATCTTGCCAAATTTGGAGTAACAAACTAAAAAACAGCTTTTTTACGTATGAGAAAGTATTTACTTCTTCTCTTTTGCGGAATAATCAGTTCGTCATTATTCGCCCAAAAGAAACCCAAAAAAACAACGCCGCCCCCCGCGCCGATTGAAAAAAAAGCCCTTACTCACGATGTGTACGACTTTTGGAAAGACATCCCTGAGCGCGTCGTCAGCAACAATGGGCAATGGTTTGGCTATGCCCTCAACCCGCAAGAAGGCGACGGGAAAGTCATTTTTCAAAATTTTGTCACCAACCAAATCGACTCGGTGGCACGAGGCGGCGAATTGCGTTTTTCCAACGATTCGGAAATTGCCGTTTTTAAAATCAAGCCCCAATTGAGCGCGACCAAAGCGGCCAAACGGGCAAAAAAGAAAAAGGACGAAATGCCAAAGGATTCGCTGGGAATCTATGCACTTTCGACCAAAAAACTCAGCAAATTTCCTGCCATTCAGTCGTTTAAATTACCCGAAAAAGGCAGCGAGTGGGTTGCGTACCTAGGCGAAAGCCCCAAAGTAAAGCCTGACACCACCAAAAAAGCCCCCACAAGACGCGCCAAACGCGAATCGGACGAAAATGGTTACCGCTTGGTGATGCGTATGCTTAAAACCAATACCGAACGAGCTTTCGGGTTCGTGACCGATTATGAAGTAAGCAAAAACGGCAAACGTTTGGCATTTGCAACCTCAGGCAGTGATTCTACCAAAGCGGGGGTTTATGTCTTTGAAACTGCTTCTAACCAACTCCAACAGGTCTATGAAGGGCATTCAAAACACAAGTTTAAAAAGCTTTCTTTTGACGAAAATGGCGAACAATTGGCTTTCATTGCTGATTTGGATACCAACAGCAAAGCCCAAATTCGTTTGCCCAAATTATTCTACTGGAAAGCGGGTCAAGCTACTGCCGCTCGCCTCGCCGATGAGGCAAACCAACCTGCGGCGCAAGGATGGCTCGTGAGTGGCGAATACACCCCTCGTTTTGCCAAAGATGGTTCTAAGTTGTTTTTTGGTACCAACCCCAAGCCCATCGTACAAGACACCACCTTGCTTACCGAAGAAATTGTCAACGTAGAAGTATGGCATTGGCAAGACGAACGCCTTCAAACCCAACAAAAAGTGAGCCTCGAACGCGACAAAAAACAGTCGTATTTAGCAGTTGCTCACCTCAACGACCTAAAATTGACGCAGTTGGGTACGTTAGAAGTTCCTGATGTTACACTTGTCAACGAAGGTAATGCTGATTTTGCCGTTGGTAAATCCGACCGTCGCTACTCGCACCAGCACTGGGATTGGAATCCCGTAGAGGATGCCTATATCATTAGCTTGCGCGATGGTTCTAAAAAAATGGCTAAAGAAAAGATAGAAGGGAGTACTCGTACCTCGCCAGAAGGTAAGTATTTGTACTGGTTTTCTAACCCTGACACCGCTTGGTTTGCGCACGACATTGCGGCCAATCAAACCATTCAGTTGACCAATAATAAAACCGTTAAATACGCCGACGAAGAAGATGATCACCCCGATTTCCCCAATCCGTACGGCATAGCGGGCTGGACTAAAAACGACCAGTATTTGTTGATATATGACCGTTTTGATATTTGGCAAATTGACCCTAAAAAGCCTACGTCGCTCGTAAAATTAACCGATGGACGCGCGGCCAAAAACCAGTATCGCTACGTACGGTTGGATGCCGAAGAGCGCAACATCGACCTTGGCAAGCCGCTTTTGTTGCGTACGGTCAACGAAACTACTCGCCAAGAAGGTTTCAGTCAGCTAACAGGCAGTACTATCCAACGTTTGTACGAAGGCGATTTTAAAGTGGGAATGGCCGTGTTGAAGGCCAAAGACGCCGACCGCGTTCTTTTCACCAAAGAAACGTTCAAAGAATATCCCGATTGGTACGCAACAGATTTGAGTTTCAAAAACGTAAAACGCGTTACCGAAGCCAATGCCCAACAAGCCAACTACTGGTGGGGAAGCGTCGAAATCGTCAATTGGCGCGCGGGTGATGGTACGCCATTGCAAGGATTACTTTACAAACCTGAGAATTTTGACCCAACCAAGAAATACCCAATGATGACGTATTTCTACGAGAAAAATTCCGAAAATATCCATACCCACTACGCCCCTCGCCCGATTCGTTCGTACATCAACTTCTCGTACTTTACCAGCAATGGGTACGTGGTTTTTGTACCTGATATTGTCTATAAAGACGGTTACCCTGGCCAAAGTGCGTACAATTGCATCGTGCCTGGCGTGTTGAGTATGATTGACAAAGGGTTTGTGGATAAAGACAAAATTGGTATCTCAGGCCACAGCTGGGGCGGCTACCAAACGGCTTACCTTGTGACCCAAACCAATTTGTTCAGAGCGGCCGAAGCAGGCGCTCCCGTCTCAAACATGACGAGTGCCTATGGCGGAATTCGCTGGGATTCAGGGATGTCGCGCCAAGCGCAGTACGAGCGTACCCAAAGCCGCATTGGTGGCACACTTTGGGAAAAGCCCATGCAATACCTCGAAAACTCGCCGCTTTTCCACGCCCCCAAAATCGCAACACCTGTGTTGATGATGCACAACGACGATGACGGCGCCGTGCCTTGGTACCAAGGGATCGAGTTTTACATGGCACTCAAGCGCCTCAACAAGCCCGTTTGGATGCTTAATTACAACGGAGAAAAACACGGATTGACAAAACGACAAAATATGAAAGATTTTGCCGTACGTTTGTACCAATATTTTGATCACTACCTCAAAGATGCACCTGCTCCCGAGTGGATGTCGGAGGGCCTTCCGATGGTCGAAAAGGGAATCCGTCAAGGACTTAGCCCTATTTCTTCTCAGAAGGCTTCGCAGCTTGGTAGTGGCTCGCAAAAATAGACATTATTAGCTCTGGAAGGTTTTTGAAACCTTCCAGAGCTGTCTTTAACGGTGCCAATCGAATGTATTATTTATCAGCTTTCTTCTACTACTTTCTACTCATTCCCATCTCTCGCCTTCCGTTTGGCGTTTTATATTCCATTGCTGATGGCCTAAGCTGGCTTTTTTTCAACGTCGTGGGTTACCGCAAACAAGTAGTTGTGGAAAATATTCGCAACTCTTTCCCCGAAAAATCAGAAGCAGAAGTACAGCAAATTGCCCGCGACTTTTACACTCATTTGTGTACACTTATCATAGAGACGGTTAAGGCATTTAGCATGACCCGTGCGGAGTTTATGCAGCGCGTTTCGTTTACGGGCTTAGACCTGCTCGACCATTATGCAAAACAAGGCAAAAGTATTATCATAGCCGCAGGGCACTGCCACAATTACGAATGGCTCGTGACGGGCATCGACCCACTCGTAAAACACAAAGTAATGGCACTGTATCGGCCATTGAACAATCGTTTTTTTGACGAAAAAATCAAGCAGAGCCGTAGCAAATTGGGATTAAACTTAGCATCGATTTACGAAATCAAATCGCAGTTTGGGGAGCAAGTGGTCGGACAGCCCGTGGCGGCGGCCTTTGCCATGGATCAATCGCCGTCCAACCCAGAGAGCGCCTACTGGATGCAGTTTTTAAACCAAGATACCCCCATTCTATTTGGCACCGAAAAATACGCCAAAGAATACGACCTTCCCGTTATTTTTGGGCACATTCACGCCCAGAAGCGCGGTTATTACTTCGCCAATTTTGAATTACTCACCGATACTCCACGCGAAACGGCCTACGGAGAAATCACCGAGAAAATGATGAAGTGGCTCGAAGCCGACATCCGCCAAGAACCTGCGAGTTGGCTCTGGAGCCACAAACGATGGAAACACAAACGCACTACCGCCCAATCGCCACTTTCCGAAGGATAGAATCAATCACAAAACGGGTCGTGATGCCGTCGGCTTCGGCTTCGTAGTTGAGCATGATACGGTGGTTGAACACGTCGGGAGCTACTTCTTTGATGTCTTCGGGCAGTACGTAGTCGCGCCCGTCCATGTAAGCCAAGGCTTTGGCAGCGAGATTGAGTTTGATAGTTCCACGCGGCGACACCCCAAACTGAATATAACGTGCTTCTTCGCGAAGGGCATAATCCAACGGGCGGCGCGTGGCAAACACCAACTCTACAATGTAATTTTCGAGGGTTTCGGACAACGTAATTTGGTTGATTTCCTGACGGATTTGAGCAATGTCTTTTTTCGACAAAATAGGCTTAGGCTCGTAATTATAATCCAAGTTCGACATCCGACGCATGACCTCCAATTCTTGCGGCTTGGTAGGATAATCCACAAACACCTTCATCATAAAACGGTCTAATTGCGCCTCGGGAAGCGGATACGTACCTTCTTGTTCTACGGGGTTTTGGGTCGCCAACACAAAAAACGGCTGATCCAATTGGAACGTTTCTTCTCCAATGGTTACTTGTTTTTCTTGCATGGCTTCGAGCAACGCTGACTGCACTTTAGCAGGCGAACGGTTGACCTCATCGGCCAAAATCAAGTTGGCAAAAATCGGCCCTTTTTTTACTTCGTAATCACCCAATTTGGGTCTGTAAATCATTGTCCCGACGATGTCCGCAGGCAACAAGTCGGGCGTAAATTGGATGCGTTGAAAATCGAGGCTTAGCACACGAGCTAAGGTATTCACTGTCAGCGTTTTGGCCAACCCAGGCACTCCTTCCAACAAAATATGGCCTCCCGTAAAAAGCCCCACTAAAAGGCGGTTGATGAGGGTTTCTTGCCCTACCACTACCTTACCCATTTCTTCAAAAACCGCTTTTATTTTTTTTTGTGACATCTTGGTTTGTCGCTTTTTTTCAAAATCTCAAAGCGTAAAGTTAGACATTTAGGACATTATTTTCACAATTCTATTTACTTTGTATATCAACCGAATTTATAAGCACTGTGTCCGATTTTCGATTACGAGTTTTCTGTAGTGTAGCCCAACACCTTAGCTTTACCAAGGCCGCAAGCGAATTGTTTGTTTCTCAACCCGCCGTCACCAAGCACATTCGAGAACTCGAACAGCAGTACGGCACACGCCTTTTTGAGCGCAAAGGCAATTCGGTCGTATTGACCGAAGCGGGCGAAATTTTGAAACGCTATTCGTCGCAGATTTTGCATTTGTACCAAGAAGCCGCGTTCGAACTAGGGACACTGCAAGACAAGCACAACGGCGTTCTTCGGCTTGGGGCGAGTACGACCATAGGTCAGTATTTGATTGCGCCCCTTTTGGCCAAGTATTACGAAAAATTCCCGCAAGTGGAGCTTTCTTTGCTCAACGGCAACACCGAAATGATTGAAAATGCCGTACTTTCTCACCACATTGACTTGGGGGTAGTGGAAGGTAAAAAGCACCAATCGGGTATTAAATACGTTGATTTTATGGACGATGAGCTCGTAGCGGTGGTGCATGTTAAAAGTAAGTTAGCGACCCTCAACGAGATTTCAGTACAAGAGTTGGTAAAAATTCCACTGGTACTGCGTGAACGAGGTTCAGGGACATTGGAAGTGATTGAAAGCGCCCTCAAAGAGCACAACCTCAAACTGTCATCGCTTCAAATTGTGATGCACTTGGGGGGTACTGAAAGCATTAAATCATTTTTGGAACATTCAAACTGCATGGCTTTTTTGTCCATTCGTTCTATCCAAAAAGAACTAACAACAGGCCAGTTGAAAACAATCAAAATCAACGAATTACAATTATTACGAAAGTTTTGGCTCATTCACCTCCAAGGTCAACCTGAACCGATGTCAGAGTCATTTATGCGGTTTGCCTTTCGTGAATACCCTAAAAAATAACAACGTATCCATCTAACCTATTTCGATTTCTCTATGAACTCACACATTCACAATCGCCGAGGTTTTCTCAAGAAAAGTGCCCTCACTACCCTTGCGGGCATGGTGGGAACGGAGATTGTTTTTGCCAAAAACATGCCTCCCCACCACGTTCCATTGGTTTTCGACGAAGGATTGGCGGGGAAACATCCCGACATGGTTGTCTTGAGTGACAAACCGTGGAATGTCGAAACCCCGCCTCATTTGTTGGACGATGCCATTACGCCCGTCGAACGGATGTTTATTCGTAACAACGGCCTTGTTCCCGAGGACAAAATAGACCCTTCGACTTGGACACTCACCATCAAAGGCGAATCGGTCAAGCAAACCAAAACCTACAAAATCAGCGATTTAAAGGCCAAGTTTAAAACTTACACCTACCAGCTGGTGTTGGAATGTGGTGGTAATGGTCGTTCGGGTTATGTTCCTCAAACTTCTGGAAATCAGTGGGACCAAGGTGCGGTGAGCTGTGCCGAGTGGACGGGGGTTCGCCTCAAAGATATTTTGAACGACGTGGGTCTCAAAGACGATGCCGTTTACATTGGGTATTATGGCAAAGACCTCCACCCAAGCCGCGACCCGAGCAAAGTAGTGATTTCGCGCGGGGTTCCTATCAAGAAAGCCTTGGAAGACGAAACCCTCATTGCGTGGAATCTCAACGGTAAAGAGTTACCGCTCATGCACGGTTTTCCGCTGCGCCTTGTAGTAGGAGGCTGGCCTGCGTCGGTGTCGGGCAAATGGCTCCATACCATTGCAGTACGCAACAAAGAACACGACGGTGCCAAAATGGACGGACACAGCTACCGAGTACCGCGCCAAGCCGTAATGCCAGGAGAAAAACTAGCCGAAACGCCCGAGAATTTCCGCATCATTGAGTCAATGCCCGTCAAATCGCTGATTACTTACCCCAAAACGGGCGCAATGATTGACGTTGGGAAGTCGCTATCTCTTCGCGGCCATGCTTGGGCGGGAGATTTAGCCGTCAAAGAAGTGTTTACGTCCATTGACTACGGAGCCACTTGGCAAAAAACCACGCTTCAAGCCCCCAAAAATCGTTTGGCGTGGCAGCAGTGGGGCGCTCAAATTCAGTTTCCTCAAAAAGGGTACTACGAAGTGTGGGTACGCGCTGTAGATTCGCAGGGGGTATCGCAGCCGATGGTGATTCCTGCGTGGAACCCTGGCGGTTACCTCAACAACGCTTGTCACCGTATTGCTGTCAAAGTCGTTTAACCCGATATACCAATGAAAACGAACATCATATTTCTCTGTGCGGCTGCGGTGGCATTTTGTTTGGCGGCCATTCGCCGCGAACCGTCCGCCCATCCGTCAGCGACGCTGACCGCCGCCGTTGCCGACAGTGTCGATAAAGAAACAGGATTGGCCCTCGACCCTAACTTCATGATTGTGAAGGCGCAATGTACGAGTTGTCATTCCCCAAAACTCATTCTTCAACACCGTTTTACCCGCGACGAGTGGTTGAGCAAGATTCGCTGGATGCAGCGCAATCATAAATTGTGGGATTTGGGGGAATCAGAAAAGACCGTCCTCGATTACCTAGCCAAACACTACGCACCTAGCCAAAGCGCCTACTCGCGACGCGAAGCATTGCGTAATGTAAAA
Source organism: Runella sp. SP2 (assembly GCF_003711225.1). Classification (NCBI taxonomy): domain Bacteria; kingdom Pseudomonadati; phylum Bacteroidota; class Cytophagia; order Cytophagales; family Spirosomataceae; genus Runella; species Runella sp. SP2. The sequence goes on from NZ_CP031030.1 coordinate 4,890,387, forward strand.
TGGTATAAATTAGAGAATTAACTCCAAAGACGGCACGTGTTCAAGGCGCGTGCCGTTAGCTTTTTTTTCAATACCTAGCTGCATTCGTTGTAAGAACTCACAATACACGGGAGAAATCAAATTCTCCGCCTTGGAAGTCATCAATGCGTGTAATTGTAGTTCTCCTTTTTCTAGTTCGCTACCGAATATACGTTCAGCACTTAGTTCATACAGCTGTTTCTTCAGCAATTTCTCGGTCAAAGACACTGGAGTATCAGTTTCTGAACGTAGTTCACCAATAAATTGCTCACAAGCGCAAAAACCTAACTCTCTAGAAATCAAGGCATTTCTCACAAACTGACAAGAAACGTCTCCTACCAAGTAAATGTCCTGAATATTTTCGTTGTAAATCGTTTTTTTTACCTCTTTCAAATACGCATCATCCTCAAAATCAAACACCGAAGCGGGTGAGGTTAGAAAAAATACGTTGCCAAAATGCTTACGAATGAACCCTTCCATTTGGCAGAAAGGACATACCAAAAATAACTGATTTGAAAAAATGGAATTCATAGCATTTAGTTGTTGATGAAGGTGGGTTGTCCCAATCGCTGGAACAACCCTTTGGGTAATGGTACTTCTCTCAAAGTACAGTGTAGGTTAGTTGATTTTTATCTCTGCATTCAGCCCAGTAGTTGGTTGCTTCAAGAGCTGTTGTTTGGCTTCAAAAAAATCCTGCTGAAGTTGTTTGATGCGCTTTTCGCGCATTTTTATATCTTCTTCATTTTGGCTTTTTTCAATTTTATTTTCGTGAAACCGCACTTTCACCTGTACAAACTGCGCCAAGAGGTCGATTGCCTCCGAGGACGAAAAATGACCATTCAAAAGTTGTATATTCATCTTTTCAGAAAGTTATTGTCCTTGTCCCAATGAAAAAGCAGGTATGCCATCAAAAGCGTACAAATTTTCGGTCTTGATGATGTCGATGTTGTGCTCACTTGCGGCCTCCAACAACCCTACGATTTGTTGCTTATCTAACTCGGTTGTTCCGACAGGTTTAAAGCGGCAACGCCAGTGGTCCGTGCAGAATGTTTCGGGAAAACCTTCTGGCCATACTTTGATACCACGGTTGGTAATCATGCTCAATGCAGCATCTGAGGTATTGATTTTCTGCACCATCGCTGCCAACTCATCGGCACTTTCTCCGTCCCAATGCACAAACAAATCGACCCCTAGCAGTTCTTTTTTCTTGGGCGCTTTGCGTTGGTATTTTGGCAAGTTAAACGAAGTGTCTGCCGAGTAACTTACCGCGTTCAGTTGACTCGGTTTTTCACCCAGATTTTTGATAACTGCCTCAGCAAACTCCTTCGTCCCTACTTTCTGCTTGCTAACCCCTTCCTTGTAAATATCGTAGGTATGGATGCCTTCTTCGATGGTTTTGAGCCAAGCATTTTGTACTTTTTCGGCTACGTCGGTTTGGCCAAGGTGGTTAAGCATCAGCACCGCTCCTTGCAATAAACCCGACGGGTTGGCCATATTTTGGCCTGCTCTACGAGGAGCTGAACCGTGAATCGCCTCAAACATAGCACACTCTTCGCCGATATTGGCCGAACCCGCCAAACCTACCGACCCCGCAATCTGAGCTGCTACGTCGCTAAGCACGTCACCGTACAAATTTGGCATCACAATGACGTCAAAGGCTTCGGGTGTATCCGCCATTTTAGCGGCTCCAATGTCAATAATCCAGTGCTCGTTTTCGATGGTAGGATATTCTTTGGCAATTTCATCAAAGACTTGGTGAAACAGTCCGTCGGTTTGTTTCATGATGTTGTCTTTGGTAAAACACGTCACTTTTTTACGGCCGTAATTTTTGGCGTACTCAAACGCATAGCGAACGATTTTTTCGCAGCCTGGGCGGCTAATCAGTTTCAAACATTGCACCACCTCGTCGGTTTGTTGGTGTTCGATACCTGCGTACAAATCTTCTTCGTTTTCGCGCACAATCACGATGTCCATTTGCGGGTGTTTTGTCTTCACAAAAGGGTGTAAACTAATGCACGGACGGATGTTGGCATACAAACCCAAAAACTTACGCGTGGTTACGTTCAAACTTTTGTAACCACCACCTTGGGGAGTCGTGATGGGGGCTTTCAAGAACACTTTGTTGCGGCGGATAATATCCCACGATTCTTTGGCAATCCCTGAGGTATTACCTGCTAAATACACTTTTTCACCCACCTCGATTTCATCTACTTCAATTTGCGCCCCTGCGGCTTTGATAATGGAAAGAGTGGCATCCATGATTTCGGGACCGATGCCGTCGCCCTTTGCTACCGTAATTCTTTTCATTAATGGATTTGTTTTTGATTGACGGTGCAAAGGTCTGTAGTTGTATTTATAAATTTTTATTTAACTTTACAATAGTTATCATAAATATTTTTTATGAATTATACGCTTAACCAATTACGAATATTCCTCAAAGTGGCACAAACACGCAGCATTACCAAAGCTGCTGAAGAGCTGCATTTGACGCAGCCTGCGGTTTCGATTCAGCTCAAAAACTTCCAAGAGCAGTTTGATATTCCATTAATTGAAGTGCTCAACAAAAAAATTTATGTCACTGATTTTGGCCAAGAAATCGCCGAAGCTGCCGACAAGATTTTGGCCGAAGTGTATGCCATCAATTATAAAATGCACGCCCATAAAGGCCAACTTACGGGTAAACTCAAGTTTTCGGTGGTCTCGACGGGCAAGTACATCGCCCCTTACTTCATTGCCGATTTTATCAGGCAACACCCTGGTATTGAACTTCAAATGGACGTAACAAATAAAGTCCAAGTAGTAACGAGTCTTGAAAAAAACGAAGTTGATTTTTCGTGGGTAAGTGTCTTGCCAGAGACCCTGAAAATTGAAAAAATTGAGCTCATGCAAAACAAGCTGTTTCTGGTAGGAAATACTGAAACTCAGTACAAAGACACACTATATGACAAATCTATTTTTGAAAATATTCCGCTTATTTACCGAGAACAAGGGTCAGGGACGCGGCACGTAATGGAAAGATTTATTCTTCAAAATAACCTTCCCGTCCGCAAAAAAATGGAATTGACCTCCAACGAAGCCGTCAAACAGGCCGTCATTGCGGGGCTTGGGTATTCAATCATGCCACTGATTGGCATCAAAAACGAACTGGTCAATCATCAACTGCACATTATTCCTGTCGAAGGTTTTCCCATTACTTCTACTTGGACGTTGATTTGGTTGAAAGACAAAAAACTTTCGCCCGTTGCTCAAGCGTACTTAGACTACGTGACCCAAGAGAAACAAAACCTAATTCATGAAAAATTTGCTTGGTTTGAAAGTTATTAAGTAAAAAAAGGGTCTAGCTGAGTTTCAATGATAATGTACTAACCTCTGTTCACAATGCTTAGTCCTTTCTTCGTCAGCGTTCTACTGTTTATCAGTATTTTAGCCATCATCATTTTAAGCTCACGGTACAAGTTCAACACCTTTTTTGTGCTGGTACTCGTAGCAATGGGTGTAGGATTTGCCGCAGGCATGGACGGAGAAAATGTGCTCAAAGCCCTCAAAACTGGCTTTGGAGGTACACTTGAAAAAATAGGTTTACTCATTATTTTGGGTGCTACGCTGGGCGTTATTTTAGATAAAACCAACGCGACCCTCAGTCTTGCTCATTTTGTTTTGGCTAAAACAGGCGAACGTTACGCACCGTTGGCCGTGAGTATCATTGGATTTTTGATTGGACTACCGATTTTTTGCGACTCAGGCTTTGTCGTCTTGAGCGGGCTTGTCGTTTCGTTGGGGCTTCAATTGCCCCAAAAGCGCATATCGCTGATAGGCTGTTTGGCAACTTCGCTTTATGCGGTGCATTGCTTGGTACCGCCTCACCCTGGCATTACTGCCGCTGCTGGTGTGTTAAATGTCGATTTGGGAAAAGCCATGTTATTAGGCGTAGTGGTCGCATTACCCGCTGCCACTGTAGGATATCTGTACAGCCTTTCCCAACCAACTCCCATCCTTGAAACCAACGATAAAGATACCTTACCTACAGCCGCAATCCCAACCGAAAATCTACCGTCGCCATTGCTTTCTTTCCTACCGATTATCGTCCCCATTGCCCTTATTTCGCTCAAATCGGTCGTGTTGCTTAGCCCCGAAGCTTTACCTCCCGTTTTGCTTACAATGGTCAAATTTTTGGGTGAGCCTATTCCTGCCCTTATTGTTGGATTAATACTGACCCTTCCTTTGTTTCGTCCTTTACGAAATGACCAACTCAACGCCCTTTTCGACGATGCCATTACCAAAGCAGGACCAATTTTGATTGTAACGGCGGCGGGAGGAGCTTTTGGAGAAATCATCAAAGGGCTTGAACTTGGAAAAGTCTATGGTTCAGCCATTGCTTCGGGTGGCTGGGGTCTGCTTATACCGTTTGGATTAGCCGCTATTTTCAAAACTGCCCAAGGGTCTTCGACGGTTGCCGTTGTTTCTACAGCTTCATTAATTGCGCCTTTGTTAGATTCATTAGGTTTTGCTTCCGAAACAGGCACTTTATTAGCCCTACTTGCTACGGGGGCGGGCTCAATGGTGACTTCACACGCCAACGATTCTTACTTCTGGGTCATTTCTCGCTTTGGGAATCTGAGTGTTTCACAAACCTTGCGCCTCTTCTCGCCAGCCTCTACCCTGATGGGACTGGTCGCACTGGGCATGGTGTATCTCCTGAAATTCTTACTTCTGTAAATACTCTGGTGATGAGCACCCCTAGGCAGAATTATTCGACACTCTGCACTCTACCTTCGACATTCGCGGAATTCCTTGTACTTTTGAGGAATATTTGTCCATCTTCCCCGAATGAGATACCACCGTGTGTTGGTCGAAGCGATTGTTTTTTCGCTCGGCGAAATTTTTGAAAAAGGCCGTCAAGCCGATAAAGTCATTGAACAAGTTCTCAAGTCAAACCGCAAGTGGGGTGCCCGCGACCGCGGTTTTATTGCCGAAAATACCTACGAAATCGTCCGCTGGTGGCGGTTGTTATTATTTGTAAGTCAAGAAGAACGACCCGCTTACAGCGATATTTTTGCCATTTGGCAGACACTCAAAGGCAACGAACTTCCCGCCTGGACCGAATTTGACCACATTCAGCCGCAGCGTATTCGTCAAGCCTACGAAGAAGCCAAGAAAATCCGAAAAGTACGCGAATCCATTCCTGATTGGCTCGACGAAGTAGGAGCTTCGGAATTAGGAGAGAAGTGGGATGATGAGCTGCACGCGCTCAATCAAACGGCCCCCGTTGTTTTACGCGTCAATACCCTCAAAACCAACCGTGAAGCACTTCAAAAGGAGTTGGCTAAAGATGGCATCCAAACGAATCCACTTCCTTCGTTACCATCTGCATTGGCATTGACAGAGAAGAAAAATGTTTTCCAAACCGAAGCATTTAAAAACGGTTTTTTTGAGGTTCAAGACGCGGGTTCGCAGGTAATTGCCCCCACGCTCGACGTACAACCTGGAATGCGCGTCATTGATGCTTGCGCAGGCGCGGGCGGAAAAACCCTGCATTTGGCAGCCTTGATGCAAAACCAAGGGCGATTGATTGCCATGGACGTAGAGAACTGGAAACTAGACGAACTTCGCCGCCGCGCACGTCGCAATGGGGTAAGCAACGTAGAAACGCGCCTCATAGAAGCCAAAACCATCAAGCGTCTCCGCGAAACTGCCGATCGCGTTTTGTTAGATGTGCCTTGTTCGGGTTTGGGAGTGCTTCGACGAAATCCAGATTCTAAATGGAAGATTATGCCCGAATTTTTGGCGCAAATTCGCCAAACTCAGTACGACATTCTGAGTCATTACTCCCAAATGGTCAAACCTGGCGGCAAATTAGTTTATGCTACTTGCAGCATTTTACCCTCCGAAAGCGAAAATCAGGTACAGCGCTTTTTGAAAGAGCAAGGCCAACAATGGACGCTTGAAACCGAAACGCGCACCTCTCCCGCCCGCGACGGATTCGACGGGTTTTATATGGCATCGTTGGTAAAACCTTGTTAAAAACCACCTTTTTTACGTTATTTGTCCAAGGAACCACTCACCCATAATGCTTACCATTCAAAGCAACGTTTCACTCAAGTCGTATAATACCTTCGGTATCGATGCCACCGCACGCTACTTGGTAGAAGTAGAAAACGAAGAAGACATTCAGACACTCCTTCAACTTCCCGATGCACACACGTCCCCAATGCTTATTTTGGGCGGGGGCAGTAACCTTCTCCTCACGCAAGACTTCAATGGGTTGGCGGTCAAAATCAATCTCAAAGGCATTCAAGTTGTGAAAGAAGACCAAGAACACGTCTGGGTACGGGCGGGTGCTGGTGAAAGCTGGCACGGTTTTGTCATGCACTGCGTCGAAAAAGGCTGGGCTGGCCTCGAAAATTTATCTTTGATACCTGGTACCGTCGGAGCTGCTCCCATGCAAAATATTGGCGCGTACGGTGTCGAAATCAAAGACACCTTCGACCGCCTCGAAGCAGTACAATTATCTACGGGCGAGAAGCACATTTTTACCAATGCTGATTGCCGTTTTGGCTACCGCGATAGTGTGTTTAAAAACGAAGCCAAAGGCCAATATATCATCAGCAGTGTTCAGTTTAAGCTGGCCAAACAGCCCACTTTTCAGGTGTCGTACGGCGACATCCAAACGACCCTTACACAAATGGGCGTGAAAGAATTGAGCATTCGGGCAATAAGTGAGGCCGTCATCAAAATTAGACGTAGCAAACTCCCCGACCCCGCCGAAATCGGAAACGCGGGTAGTTTTTTCAAAAACCCCGAAATCCCTGCTTCGCAGTACGAAGCACTTAAAATCCAATACCCAGCCATTCCAGGCTATATCATCAACGACACTACCGTGAAAGTGCCCGCGGGATGGTTAATTGAACAAAACGGTTGGAAAGGAAAGCGTTTTGGCAGCATTGGAGTCCATACCCGACAAGCGCTCGTACTGGTCAACTATGGTGGAGGAAAAGGCGCTGATATACAGCAACTTGCCTACAAAATTCAGAACTCAGTCGAAGAGCAATTTGGTATTCGGTTACATACAGAGGTGAACTTCGTATAAAAAAAAGTTGGCCAGAAACTAGCCAACTTTTCGGAACCTTCCTCTTTTTTAACCAAAAATTAAAATTTTTGATGTTTCCTTAAAAAACAAACCTCTATATCTTTTTACTCTCCTTTTTTCGTCTTTTTGGTTTATATTTATTGGAGAGTTGTCAAAATCTATTTATTGCAGCTTAATTCACTCACTGCGCTTTTTATAACATAAAATCTTCGCCAAATCGTTCTAAAGACAAGCGAAAAGCTGTCTTTAAACGGCCAACTGCCCAAATCTGTCTATTCTCCCCTAAAATGCGTGTTCGTACACGTACAATTTGTCTTTCAATTCTTTTCGGGCAATGTGAATCCTGTTTTTGACTGTTCCAATCGGAATATGAAGGCGCTCCGCAATTTCGTGGTATTTGAACCCTCGGTAGTGCATCATAAACGGCGTACGGAACGACTCTTCTAATGAATCGACAGCACGATTGATGTCATTCATTATAAACGTTGAAGGTGCATCGTTATTGGTACTATTTTCAAGCGAATTAATGTAATGCAAATTTTCCGATTCGTCGATGAAAGTGTTTTTTCTCACCATGCGCTGATAATTGGTGATGAAGGTATTTTTCATAATCGTATAGAGCCACGCTTTGAGGTTAGTTCCATCGGCATATTTTTCTCGGTTGGTAAACGCCTTCAGCAAGGTATCTTGAAGCAAATCATTGGCATCATCATGGTCTTTGGTGAGGCGCATTGCAAATGGTTTCAGTGATTTTGAAACCTTTGAGATGTTGTAGGTGAATTCTATGGCGGTCATGGTCTTTGGATTGTTGAATATTTGTTTAATCTTTATGAAGCAAAGTTAAACAATAACATTTTACAATACCAAACCTATTTTAGAAATTATAGAACAAAATCCTACTAATTTTATTCTAAGCATCAAATTTTAATGTCTTTTATAATACCTTTTTTCCAAAAAAATAGCTTTCAAAATACCTAATAAAAGGGTTTTAGCACAAAAAAGTACAATTTTTGATTCTGTTTAATTTATAGAAAAAAAAGTTAAACAAAATCAAAAATTCTAATGTCTGTTTAATATTAGAAGCAATATATTAAACAAAATCACCCCTGTTTACCAAAAAAAGCGCCACTTTCGATGGCGCTTTTTTTGGTATATCTACCTACCTAAAAGTAAGAGTCCTTCTAGAGTGCGTAATAAAAATCTAAAGGGTTGGGGTACAAAAACGAATAGGAAAGGGTCGTTTGCAGACGCTCCGACGAAATCAATTTGTAAGGCGCTGAAATATCATCCTCAAACGTTGGAGGAATATACCCAAACGGTTCACAACTCCCTAAATAAACCTCGCGACGAGTGGGATGTTGGGGCGCGACCACATTATAGGTTTGATTCCATGCTTCGTTAGGTAAAGATAAAAACGTTTCAATGATTCCAATGGCGTCGTCGCGATGAAGGTAATTGACGGGTAAATGCCCAGTTGTCAGATTTTTTTTACCCGATACGTATTTTGCAGGAATACGCTCGTAGCCCATCAAGCCACCGCAACGAAGCACTAGCCACGTTTTTCCTACCTCCTGAATGATACGCTCGGCTTCGACCAAGGCAGGTGCTGCCGATTGCTCGGGCGTTGTTACGTCGTCTTCTACCGCCGTCCGATTGTCATCGGCATAGACCGACGTTGAACTTACGTAAATCACGCGCTGCACCGAGCTATTTTTCAGCAAATTAGCCAGGTGCTCGATTTGGGCAGGATGAAAGGCCGCCCCCGTATGCGCCAATCGCGGCGGAATATTGACGACCAATACTTCGGTATCCAACAAATAATCCCAGCCTATTCCTTTCGGTTCGGGCGACAATTGCAGCCAAAGCGGTTCAATCCCTGCCTGACGCAGTTCGCTCAGTTTTTCGGCACGGGTTGTTGAGCCTCTTACTACCTGTCCTTGTTCTATGAGTTTTTTGGCCAAAGGCAAGCCCAGCCAGCCACAGCCTAAAATGCTTACTTTCATGGTTTTTCAAAACGTAAAGTGGCCCATTGGTTGAGCGTTTTTTGAGCTACCAACTTTAGTCCAACCTCCTCAGCTTTTTGCGTAATATCTTCAATATCAAACTCGTAAAAACCGCTCACCATCATCGTACCACCCGCTTTCAAAAACGTTTCATAGATAGGTATTTCACGAAGCAAAATATTGCGGTTGATATTAGCCAATACAATGTCATAGGTATCGTGTGGACAGTCTTCGATGGTTCCTTGAAAAACGGTCATGTGTTTACAGCCGTTCATCTCAGCGTTTTCGACGGCGTTGAGGTACGCCCATTCTTCGATGTCGAATGCGGTGAGTTTAGTCGCGCCCAGCATTTCCCCCAAAATCGCCAAAATACCCGTGCCACTTCCTACGTCGAGCAACGATTTTCCTTGGTGGTCTAGCGAAAGTTGTTGTTCCATGACCAACGTGGTAGTTTCGTGGTGCCCCGTTCCAAAAGACATTTTGGGGTCAATTACAATTTCGTACTGAAACGCAGGATTCGGTTCGTGATACGACGCACGCACGCGAATTTTCCCTGCCACTTCAATCGGCTGGTAGTTTTTCTCCCATTCTTCGTTCCAGTTTTTGGGTTCGAGTTGTTGATATTCTACTGCAATCGGCGTCATCGACTGGTAGTCATCAACCAATTGCTGAAGTTGGGCAGCGTCAAATTGTTCTTCTACAATATAGGCCAAAAGCCCTTCGTCGGTTTCGACAAACGACTCGTAGCCAATTTGGCCTAATTCGGCCATGACGATTTCGTTAAAATCAGGATTGAGCGTCAAGCGCGCTTCATAATACGTAGCAGGCATAGTTTCATAAATTACCGTTTCGCTGCAAAGGTACGCCCAATCTGATTTTAAACTACATTTGCACAAACCATTCATGTCTGATGTTTTACGTTTCCACTACCCAACTTCCTTTTGAACAACTCACCTCTGATTTTGAGGGAGAATTGTATTTTGATACCACCACACCCCACCAAGCGATTCGTAAACTGTACGCCACCGACGCTTCGGTTTACCAAGAAATGCCCTTGGCCGTGGCCTTGCCACGCAGTAGTAAGGACATTCAACAATTGATTGCGTTTGCTACCCGCCACCAACTGACGCTGATTCCAAGGGCCGCGGGTACATCGCTCGCGGGGCAAGTGGTGGGCAATGGCATTGTCGTCGATATTTCTAAATATTTTGATAAAATTCTGGAAGTCAACCCACAAGAACGTTGGGTTCGGGTTCAGCCTGGCGTTATTCGCGACGACCTCAACGCCTTTTTGAGACCTTACGGTTTGATGTTTGGCCCCGAAACGTCCACGGCGAGCCGCGCGATGGTGGGCGGAATGATTGGCAACAATTCCTGCGGGCTTCATTCCATCAGTTGGGGCACCACCCGCGACCATTTGTTGGAAGTAAAAGCCCTGCTTTCCGACGGTAGCGAAGTTCACTTTGGCCCCGAAGTTTCAAAAGCTAATTCACCAAAAAATACCGAAGGTGATTTGAGGCAAAAAATCGACAACGAGATTTTTGCGCTACTTTCAACGCCTTCGTACCAAGAAGAAATTCATAAAAATTTTCCCAAGAAAACCGTCACTCGACGCAACACAGGCTACGCCCTCGACGCCCTGCTGGATACCGCGCCTTTTGGAGGAACGGAAGCCTTTAACCTGTGCCGACTCATTGCAGGCTCGGAAGGAACGCTCTGTTTTGTGACCGAAGCCAAATTGAATTTATTGCCGCTGCCGCCTGCTGAGTTGGGTTTGTTGTGCATTCATTGCACGTCGCTGCACGAGTCGTTGCTGGCCAACGGCCTCGCCATGCGTCATCAGCCATTGGCGTCGGAGCTGGTCGATAAATACATCATGGATTTTACCAAAGGCCACAACGAATACCGCCACAACCGCTTTTTCATCGAAGGCGACCCCGCGGCCATGCTCATGGTGGAATTTGGCGCTGCGACCCGCCCCGAAGTAGAAGCCATGGCGAGCCGCTTGGTGGCTGAGCTAAAAGCCGCCAATTTGGGCTATGCTTACCCGCTTTTGTTTGGCGACGAATCAAAAAAAGCGTGGGATGTTCGTAAAGCAGGTTTGGGTCTTATCCGAAACCTCCCTGGCGACACCCAGCCCGTGAACCTCATTGAAGACTGTGCGGTGGCGGTAGAAGACCTCCCCGATTACATTCAGGACCTTGGTGAAGTGCTTCAAAAACACGGGGTTCATGCCTCATACTATGCGCACGCGGGTGCGGGTGAGTTGCACGTAGAGCCAATGGTAAACTTAAAAACTTCCGAAGGAAAAGCTACGTTTCGGGCGATTTTGGCCGATACGGCCGTATTGCTCAAAAAATACAACGGCTCGCTCTCGGGTGAGCACGGCGACGGACGTCTACGCGGCGAGTTTATTCCTTTTATGATGGGCGAGCAGGTGTATGAGCTGTTTAGAAAAGTGAAAGCCATTTTTGACCCGAACGGCGTATTTAACCGTGGTAAAATCGTGGATACGCCGCCCATGAACGAATTTCTGCGCTACCAACCCGACCAAGTTGCGCCCAAAACCGAAACCGTTTTTGATTTTAGTCACCAAGAAAGCATTCTTCGGTTGGCCGAAAAATGCAGCGGTTCGGGCGATTGCCGCAAAACCCAAATCACGGGCGGTACGATGTGCCCTAGCTATATGGCCAGTCGCCGCGAACGCGACACTACCCGCGCCCGCGCCAATATGCTTCGTCACTTTTATACCGAGGCCGTGCCTACGCCTACCAGCGCCGAAGAAACCAAAGAAATTCTTGATTTGTGCTTGTCGTGCAAAGGCTGTAAGTCAGAATGCCCGTCGAGCGTGGACATTGCCAAAATGAAGGCCGAGTTCTTGCAAAGCTATTATGACAAAAATGGCGTTCCGTTTCGTGCGCGTTTGATTGCCAACTTTACGCAACAGATGAAGCTCGCGAGCCTCGTCCCATGGGCGTACAACGCCGTTTTTGGTACCGAAAGTTTACGCAAAATAGCCAACCGCATCGTCGGTTTTCACCCCGACCGCACCATGCCGATGCTGAGTAGCACGACGTTGAAGCAGTGGGCAAAGAGCAAAGGGCAAGAGGCAAAGAGCAAGGGGCAGGTTTATCTTTTTTGCGATGAGTTTACGAATTTTAATGACGTTGAAATTGGGCAAAAAGCCATTCAGCTTTTGGAGAAATTAGGATACGAAGTAACCATTCCTAATCACCTCGAAAGCGGACGAACGTACCTCTCTAAGGGATTGGTCAAAGAAGCCAAAAAGATAGCCATTCAAAACGTAACGTTGCTGAAAGACTTGATTTCGAGCGAGACGCCGTTGGTGGGTATCGAACCTTCGGCTTTGTTGACCTTCCGCGACGAATACCTCGACTTGGTACCTGCCTCGCTTCGCGAAGAGGCACAAAAACTAGCCCAAAATGCCCTGTTGTTTGATGAATTTATCGCTCGCGAAATCGACGCCAAAAACATCCGTAGTAACCAATTTACGGAAGACCGTCAGCTCATAAAACTACACGGACACTGTCACCAAAAAGCCCTTGGTTCGCTGACTCCTACGAAGAAAATGTTGTCATTGCCGCAAAACTATCAGGTACAGCTGATTCCGTCGGGGTGCTGCGGAATGGCGGGGTCATTTGGATATGAAACAGAACATTACGAACTTTCGATGCAAGTAGGCGAATTGGTGCTTTTCCCTACGGTTCGACAACAGCCCGACGATGTGCTTATCGCCGCACCAGGCACCAGTTGCCGTCACCAAATCAAAGACGGTACGGGCAAAAAAGCCCTTCATCCGATTGAAATTTTGTGGAATGCGTTGCGTTAAAATTGACCCTTAATCACTATTTATTTACACCAAATGAAGATGCGATTTTTGTGTACGTTGTTATTGGGAGCAATGCAGTGCCTTGCGCAACCCAATGTTCACATTCGGGGACATTTTGAGGGGTTTCCGTCCTCAAGCTACCAAATTTCGATAAAGCTCTCGAACTCCTTCTATTCGTCGAGTTCGATTGCGAAAGGGTACACTGATAGTCATGGCAACTTTGAAACCGATATTCGCTTAGAGACGCCCCAAAAAGTTTCCATTGATTGCCTCGGCTATCGGGTTGATTTTATTTTATCTCCCAACGACACCCTCGTTTTCTGTAATCCAAGCCGTACGCAGTCGCCACAAGTGCAGGGGCGTACGGCCGCACTGCATCAGTTTTTGTACGAAAGTATGCTTCTTGGGAAAGATTCTTTGGCCGAAAAACCGCTGGTGAGGCACATGTCTTTGGATAACTACAGTACGATTATTAATGACCTCGCCGATCAGTATTGGGACCGCTTTCAACGAACTTGTGACACTACCCATTCGTTTATGAAAACCTACGTAATGGCGTCCATCGAAGGACAAAAATTTATTCGTAAACAAGCCCACCTTCGGTCGCAGGGAGAATTGTACATCAACGAAAAGCTCCCTTTTAAACTACTTTCGGACGATGCCCGAATCTCTGACTCATATATCTCGTCTGTTCAGCAGCATTTTTTGGGAACGAGTTTAGATATGGGTATAGTACGAGGAGCATTTGTCATTCCAGACAGTACTCAATGGGAAAAGGCTTACAATACGCTTTCGGAAGGGCTACAACACCTCCCGCAAACGCGCGAGTTGACCCTAGCCCAACTCACACATCGGTCGCTTTTTACCCGAGGTCGTATAGGTTCCAACGGAAGGATAAAAAATTTCCAAGGGCTTTTCGAGCGCTTTCAACGTGATTTTCCAAACTCCCCGTATTTGGGAGCCATCAACGAAGCCATTATTTCGACCGACATACGCCTCAAACCCATTGAAAAACCTAAAAATTAATTAAAGTGTCGAATGCAGAGTGCGGAGTGTCGAGTAAGTGGATTTCATTCGACATTCTGCACTCTGCATTCGACATTATTTATTATCGACCTTCGTCTTATTCGTTTTTCAACACTTCTGCGGGGTTACTTCTTGCTGCTTTGAGCGTTTGCGAGCCAATCATCAGAAAGGCAATCAACAATACTACCAATAAACCCGCCAACAACTCAACCACCTGCACAGGTGTATGATAAGGAAAATTGGTGAGTACAAAGCGTTCAAAGAAAAGATACGTCACGGGCAAAGCAATACCCGCTGAGAGCAGTAACTGAAAGAGAAACCCACGGCTAAGCACATAAATAAGATGGCTCGACGTAGCCCCCATCACTTTTCGGATACTTACCTCTTTCAATCTTGTTTCGGTGGTGTAGGCCACCATGCCAAACAATCCCATGGAGGCGATTGAAATAGCCAAAAATGCAAGGAAGCCAATGATTTTGAGCAGTGTAGAAAATTCGCTGTAAGCCTCTTCGATTTCTTCGTCATAAAATTTTGCGTTTAGAGGGTGTACTCGGTCAATTCCCTTCCAAGCTGCCTCTATTTTGGCCCTTGTTGCCAGCAAATCGGTGCTTTTTATTTTTACATTCACCACGGCCCTATCGTTGGGCGTCCAGTGCATAAAAGCAACGGGTTCAATCAGATTATCGACTTTGCCATAGTGAAAGTCTTTCATTACCCCCACAATTTCTACTTGGCGAGTCCCTTGAAAATTGGTAAATGTCACTACCTCACCAATTGCTTTTTCGGGGGTATTGGCGGCAAGATTAAACCGTTTTAAGAATTGCTGGTTTACAATCATTTCGGTGGCAGCCATTGAGGTAGTGGGGTGCGTCTTAAAACTCCCCCCCGCAATAAGTTGGTACTCATGCAAGGTAAGGTAGTTTTCATCCACGTTATTGGTCATTACCAAGGCCGAGTCGAGGGAGTTTTTATATTTAACAAAACCTCCCCAGGCATTCCCTACGCTCGTCACAATAACCGACCGCGACAAGGCCGTCACTTCAGGCATTTCGCTCAGTTGTTTTACAAAGGCATCGGGTCGGTTTCCCTGCATGTCAATGTTGAGAATGTTTTCGGTGCTAAACCCCAAATCAAAGGAGAGGATGTTTTTGTACTGCACATACCCAACCGCCGTAGTCGTAATAAAAATGAGGGTAAGAGTGTACTGAACCACCACCAAGGCTCGCCTTAGGGTAAGGTGCTTGAATACCTTCACAGTTGATACGTTCCGAAGTGCACTCATCGCACTGACTTTTGAAAAGAACAACGCAGGCATAAAACCTGCCAAAGCGCCCACCGTTACCGAAAAAACGACAAAAGCTAGTATCATCCACGGCGTGAGTTCAAGTTGTACCGTTTGCTGCATTTCGGGAGCTAAGCTTATCAGTATCGGTCGCAAAATGAGAAACAGCACAAAAGACAACACCAGTGCAGCCAGTGAAATCATAATGGCTTCTACCAAAAACTGTTGCCGTACTTCACTTTTTCCTGCCCCAATCGCTTTGCGAAGCCCTACCTCTTTGAAGCGGCGCATGGCACGAGCAATCGAAAGGTTGGTATAATTGAAACAGGCCGACAAAATCACCACCAAAGCAAGCCCCACAAGTATCCACAAGACCATTGGTGGCATATGAGGGCCCGCCGCACCAGGCCCACCTTCGGTTCGGCGGAGCGTTTCACCCACCACAATATTGTACAAAGGCAGAAGCTCAAGCTTTATCTTTGTACTGTGATTGGTGAGATTTTCTTCTCTTGCTACTGTTTCTAACTGCGATTCAACCGTCGCAACATCGCCGTTTTCGGGAAGTAACAGGTAAACGGAATTAGCCCATTTGCTGAGCCATTGATCCCAATTTTTGCCCTTGTTGAGTTGTTCAGCCGTTGATAAAGACACCAACGCCTCAAAATGAATGTGTGAAAAAAACGGAACATCCTTCATGACTCCCGTCACTCGGTAATTGAGCGTATCAAACTGAACCGCTTTCCCAAGCACATCTTCTCGGCCAAAAAGCTTTCGGGCAGCGGTTTCGGTCAACACAATCGAGTAAGGTTCTTTCAGGGCAGTGGTGACACTTCCTTCCCGCATCGAGAAGCTAAATACGTTGAAAAACGAAGGAGTTGCCCAAACACCCTTGATTGGAAGTACATTATCTCCTACTTTGGCATCTTGTGAAAAATCATTACCAACAATCGCCACCTCTTCAGCCCCCGCCACTTTTTCCTTAATGAGTTTGCCCACCTTTATTGAGGTAGCAGCGTATTTACCACTTTGTTCTCCATTGACGGTCGCCATGTTGGTGAGGCGGTAGATTCTGTCACCCTTATCGTGAAACTTGTCGTAGGAATAAAGATCCAGCACAAAAGCAATCAACAGTAACCCCACTGACATGCTGATGGCAAGGCCAACAATGTTGATGAAGGAGAATAATTTATTGCGCAGCAAATTGCGTCGTGATGTTTTAATGTAGCTTCCAATCATGGCCCAAGGTTTAGTTAGTTCTGTACTAATTTCTTATCGCAAGAGTACTGAACGATTGAAAGTTAAATACAAAAATGGGGTAAATTGGGCTAAAAATGGGATGAATCTCCGTGACACAATGTCAAATGCAGAGTGCAGAGTGTCGAGTAAGTGGCTTTCATTCGACATTCTGCACTCTGCATTCGACACTCTAAATATCAGTTTTATTTCAACTTCGTCAATTCTTCTTTTACAAAATTCATCAGCTCAGTGATGTAGCCTTTTGAAAAATCGAAAGGAATGTTGGCTGCTGCATAAATTTGGCTAATCGGCACGGTGTAACCCAATTTTAGGGCGTTCAAATACCCTTCGAGTCCCTTTTGTGGGTTTTGTTTGTAATTGCGCCACACACCTACGGCTCCTAGCTGCGCCATGCCGTATTCGATGTAGTAAAACGGCACTTCGTAAATATGGAGCTGTTTTTGCCAAATGTATTTTTTTGCGTCTTCGAGCCCGTTCCAGTCGGTTATGGAGTCGCTAAATTGTTCATAAACTGCCACCCACGCTGCTTGCCGCTGCTCAATGGTATGCGTAGGATTTTCGTACAACCAATGTTGAAACTTGTCGATGGTAGCTACCCAAGGCAGAGTTTCGATAATCGACTCCAAATGCTGGATTTTGGCGCGGCGTAGGTCATCTTCATTGTCGAAGAACACATCCCAGTAGTCCATCGTCAACAACTCCATGCTCATCGAGGCCAATTCCGCCACTTCGGCAGGAGGGTTTTTGAAGGCATTGAGCATCAAATCGCGCGTTACAAAATTGTGTACGGCGTGGCCTCCTTCGTGTAGCAGCGTCACCAAATCGCGCAGGTTGGAGGTTGCATTCATAAAAATGAACGGTACTCCAATTTCTTCCAACGGATAATTATACCCCCCTGGCGCTTTCCCCTTTCTCGATTCGAGGTCGAGGTGACCCATTTCTTTCATAATCCGTAGATAATCACCCAATTGAGGGTCAAGGTTAGTAAAGCAAGTGATTGTTTTTTCCAACAATTCTTCTCCCGTACTAAACGGTTTTAGCGGCGGGCGGTTTTGGGGATCTACTTTAAAATCCCACGGGCGAAGCGCTTCCAACGCCAACGCTTCTTTACGCTCTTTAGCCATGTCACTGAGCATCGGCACGACTGCTTCCGCCACCGATTCGTGAAAATTGAAACAATCTTGTGGCGTGTAATCAAAGCGCCCCAACGCGGCAAACATATAATCGCGGAAGTTGGCAAAACCTGCATTGGTGGCTACTTCGTGACGCAAATCACGAAGGGAATTGAGTAATTGGTCTAGCGTATCTTTATCGGCCAAGCGGCGTGATTGAATTTTTTTCCACGCTTCTTCACGCACCGTACGGTCGGTTGATTGTAATATATCCGACGCTTTTTGAAGCGTCATTTCTTCCCCGTTTATCGTCACCGTCATCGCCCCGATAATCGCGCCGTATTTGGCTTGTTCGGTTTGGATTTGGGTTTGTAACGGAATATTTTCTTCCCTAAAAATCTCAATCGCTTTCTTCATTCCGCGCAGTGCCACTTCAAAACCTTGGTCTTTGAGTTCGCTCAAAAAAGGGCTGGCCAAGGCTTTCTTATCCAACTCATTTCCGTAGGTACTGAGCTGTGGCTGAAAGTTTTCCACAAAATCGTTGAACTCCTGTTGATATTGTTCGCTGCTGGTATCGCAGGTCATGCGGATGTATCGCCAAGCAAAGTTTTCGGATAAATACGACTCCAATTCGCTCTTATCCAAAAACCACTGACGAAGTTCGTCTGCTGATTCAATAGCGCGATTTTTTAGGTTTTCGTAAAAAGGTTGAAGTTGCTCCCAAGTCGTTAAAGAAAACTCCTCGCCCAAAAACGGACGGGGCGGGCGCTGCGGTATGGTAAGTGCTGACATAAAGCTAAATTTGCAATGTTTTGGTTTTGTTGTCTAACAAAAGAACCTAAAAATTGGTTTTTCTGAAAACATCGGACATTTATTTCCCATGCTACTCAATTTTCTCCTTGTGCTCGGCACGTTTGTTTTTATGGAAGGCTTTGCCTGGTTCACGCACAAATACATCATGCACGGCATTATGTGGAACTGGCACGAATCGCACCACGTACACCACAAAGGCTGGTGGGAAACCAATGACCTCTTTGGAATTATTTTTGGCGCGTCGGCCACGGGTCTCATCGTAGTGGGCTCAGAAGTAGAATCGCTTCGTTGGTTGATGTACGTTGGGTTTGGCATTACCCTGTACGGCGTCGGGTATTTTCTTTTTCACGACGTGATTGTTCACCGTCGGGTAAAAATCAAATTTAAAACCAGCAATCGCTACCTCAACCGCATCATTCGGGCGCATTATATTCACCACAAAGTCCACGAGCGCGACGGTGCCGAGGCGTTTGGTTTTTTGTACGCCCCAAAAAAATATGAGAAGGCATCCGTGAAAGGCGAATAATAACTCTCAACTACTTCTCAGTTTTTATAGTAGTTTTCATTTGGGTGCGTCTTTTTTCCCAAAATACCAGATTAAGATTATGACAAGATTGTTTTACTGCTGCGCTTTCTTGTTGGCGCTCACGGTAAGTTCGTTTGCCCAGAAAAAGAAAAAAGCCGCATCAACGACCAAAGATGCCATCTTAGTTTTTTCTAAAACCAAGGGATTCCGCCACGCTTCTATTCCCAAAGGGAAGGCTGCGTTGATGTTGCTTGGTGAACAAAACAAATTCGCCGTAGATACGACCGAAGATGCCAGCGCATTTACGTCCGAAAACTTAAAAAAATACAAAGCAGTGGTATTTTTGAGTACCACGGGTGACGTCCTCAACGATGCCCAACAAACTGCTTTTGAACAATACATCCGCGGAGGCGGCGGTTACGTAGGAATCCATGCGGCGGCCGATACTGAATACGATTGGCCTTGGTACAATCAGTTGGTAGGGGCGTATTTTCTAAGCCATCCCAAGCAGCAAAGCGTGGACGTAGTGGTACACAGCCAAAATCACCCTTCTACCTCAATGCTTCCCGACCGCTGGAAGCGTTTTGACGAATTGTATAACTATAAAAAAATTGTGTTGGGGATTAAAGTCCTCGCCACGCTCGATGAAAGCACCTACAAAGGGGGCGCAAACGGGGTAAATCACCCGTTTATATGGTATCGTGAATTTGACGGAGGGCGCTCGTTTTACACAGGTGGCGGCCACACCGACGAATCGTTTGTAGAACCATTGTTTGTCCAACACCTTTTAGGCGGCATCGAATACGCCATGGGACGCAAGTCCGTAAAGAAACCAATGTAAGGGGTTACGTTGGCACCTGAGTACAATCACGAAAAAGGCAGGCCCGAAAGGAACCTGCCTTTTTTATACACCAAAAATCAGCGAAAATGATGCTAAAACTGCGTTTTTTTTGGTACTTTACACAAAATTCTATTTCGCCGTTCCTTACCCATGAAGATAAGAGGTAAAAGTGTATTTAAGTACCAAATACACACCCCTACAACCGTTCAAATGCTTCTTAGTCCCCGACGCCAAGAGGGACAAATTGTCCTCAAAGAAGAATTTAGCACCGACCCTTTTGTTCCTTTTAGCAACTACAACGACTCTTACGAAAACCATTGTGTACGCGCCGTTCTCCCCGTCGGGCAGCTCACCATTACTACCGAAATAGAAGTGCTGGTCGAAGAAGAAGAGGCGCCAAGCGCTCCTTTTCCCCCCTATATTTTGGTGGAAAATTTGCCTACGGAAACGTTGGTATATCTTTCGCCCAGTCGTTATTGCCAGTCGGATTTGTACGAACTTCAAAACTTAGCAAGCCAAATAGTTGGCGATGCCTCTTGGGGTTACGAACAAGTAGAAGCTATCAGGCGTTGGATTTACCACCATGTTCGCTACGAATACAACACCACTTATTCGACCACCACGGCCTTAGACGTAGTTTATCAGCGAGTAGGTGTTTGTCGCGATTTTACGCATTTGGGCATTGCCTTGTGCCGCACGCTGTCTATCCCCGCCCGCATGACCGTTGGCTACCTCGACAAGCTCAATTTCATGGATTTACATGCTTGGTTTGAAGCCTACGTAGGCGACCGATGGTACACTTTCGACGCCGTTCAGTCAGAAACCCACGGCTACCGCGTTGTGCTTGGCTATGGCCGCGACGCCGCCGACGTAGCCATGGTAACGCAATTTGGCAATGCAACCCTCGATTCGCTGGAAGTAGAGACGGAGCTGTTGGAGGAATGAGAGTTAGAATTCACTCTTCAGAATTAAAAGCTACATAAAATTGAACTAGGAGCTAGTTCTTTACTATTGACAAAATATCTTGAAAGTTCGTAGAGATAATTTTCAAATTCTCATCCACTAATAACGTGTATGGGATGCCTGTAATTTTAAGCTTTTGCGCAAGTTCACTATTAAAGCCCCCCTTTAATTCAGAAAGTTGAGGCCAGTTCAGCTTATCTTTTTGAATCGCTTTCAACCAATCTCCTTTATCTTCATCTAAGGATACACTTATTATCGCTATCGATTTTTTTTCCAGCAATTTTTGATGCTCTATAAGTATCTTATTCTCATGCCTGCAAGGAGCACACCATGAAGCCCAAAAATTCAGTATTGTTTTTCCTTTAATCATTGTACTTAATTGCTTCATTTGCCCTTGCGTGTCTGGAACAGTAAAGTCTTCCACTTTTTTTCCAATGTCATTTTGCTCTGTTTTTTCGATTTCTTTTTGAAAATCGCGTCCTTCCTCACTATATTGTAACTCCTTCGAAAGCGAAAAAAACTGCTTTTTAGTCCTTTGTACTCCGCAGTAATACATTGCTTGATTTACTAAAAAGAGAGATAAATAGGAATTATTATGAGCATTAATATACTTTTCGATTTCGTCACCAATCAATGTATTCCTCTTTAGTATATTTTTTTCCGATTGCACAATTTTATTTTGCAAGTTCATTTGTAAAATAAAATCCTTTGATTCTTGCTCTCCCTCAATGGATAATGTTTGTAATCTATGCTCCGTTTGTCCTTCATATTTATATGGAGCTAAGTTTACTTTAATTATTCCATTTGTCAACCATACCCCCAATCCTCCCTTTACCTTATCTGAATTTATTATCGCAAGACAGGGGTGTTCTACATAGCCTTCAAAAACAAACTTACCACCTCTCACTTTTGAGACTGGTTCGCTTATTTCATTATTACCTATAACCATAATGGTGATTGTAGAAATACTATCTGCATTACTAACTTCCCCCTCTAATCGAAACGATTGCTTTTGGGCGTATAATTCTAAATTAATACCTATAAAAAACAAAAAAATAAAGTTTCTCATAACAGTCCACAGTTTTAATTGAAAAGAATAAAATTTACTTATTAATTCTTTTAACGTATTAATTAAAATTATATTATTTCAACACGTGAACGTATTAAAAACCCCTTCATAGAAGCGCCACACCCTTTTTCATAAATGAGACATCGCTTCCCTGTTAGCCTTTTTCAAATCTTGCAAAATAAATTTTGTTTTTATATAAAGTATATTTATATATAAATAATACTTTTAATACAGTAACATTTGTTCATCCAGAAAATCTATGCTTATGTACTGGCACTACCTCACCTTTGCTTGGCGCCGCATTCGGCGTGAGAAAAAAATCAACCTAATCCGCATTGCCAATTTAAGTATCGGACTGGCAAGTGGCTTGGTCATTTTTCTTGTCGTCAACTACATGTTGACCTTCGACCGTTATCACCCTGAGGTAGAACGCTCGTATTGGGTAGTAACTGACCTAAAAAAAGAAACAACGCTCCAAACCGATGCGGCTCCTCGCCCTCTGGCCGAAGTACTCCGCCGCGATTATGCGTTTGTAGAAAGCGCGGTTAAATTAGAGACCTTTTTTGGGCGCACCATCAGCATTCCCAATGGCCAAGGAGGCTGGGAAAAGAAGTTCAATGAGTCGCGAAATATGTGCTTCACCGAATCTCAGTATTTTGATTTGTTTGGGGTGGAATGGCTCAGTGGCGACCCTCACAAAGCCTTGGCAACGCCCAATGCCATCGTCATCAGCGAGCGATACGCCGAGAAATATTTTCAAACCACACTCGCCCTTGGAAAAACTGTGCGTCTGGACAATCGGGTCAATCTGACCGTTACGGGTATCATTAAAAATCCGCCGTCAAACACCCAACTTCGTTACGACGGGCTGGTTTCTTACGCAACCCTCGCAAACTTAGAACCGCCCACCGCCCTCAACGATTGGTTAGGGCTTCAAAGCATGTGTTTTGTTCGGCTACGCAAGGGAATTTCACCCAACCAACTAACCACTGCCTTGGCAGCCGTTCAGAAGAAGCATTTGCCAGCGGCTCAACTTCGCAACTTTTCTTACCACGTCCTTCCGCTGACGGAGCTCAATCACGCTCGGAGCGGCATGGCACCTCGCCCTATATTGTTTGCTTTGATGGCCGTTGGGTTGTTGCTTGTGATGGCTGCTTGTATCAATTACGTCAACTTGGCTACAGCCCAAGCCTTGCAACGCGCCCACGAAACGGGCGTTCGTAAAGTGGTGGGTAGCAATCGCTGGCAATTGATAAAGCAGTTTATGACCGAAACCGCCCTGCTGACTTTCGCCGCCGTGCTTTTGGCCTTAATTTTGACCCAACTGGCCCTTCCCGTGGTCAATGACACCCTCACTCAGCAAGATGAGACGCTTCATCCCAACATTTCTGTTTTGGATGTATTTACTCCCAATGCCCTCCTTTGGTTTGTTCCACTGGTACTTGGCGTAGTTTTTTTGGCAGGTTTTTACCCTTCTTGGGTGTTATCGGGTTTTAATCCTATCAAAGCCCTCGCGGGGCGATTGACCCGAGCCAAAGGTGGACTGACCATTCGGAGAACGCTCATAACGGGACAATTTTTGCTCACTCAGCTCTTTTTGATTGTTGTATTGGTCATTACTAGCCAACTTCGACACATGCAAAAAGCCGATTGGGGTTTTAGAACCGACAACAAGTTGGTGGTTTGGCTACCCAAACAAGGCGCTATTCCTTACGAACGGTTGCGCAAAAGCTGGTTGGATACGCCTGGGGTACAATCAGTCACTTTTGCCAACGAACCACCCGTTTCTCCCTATAACCGTCCCAGTCCGTTCAGTTACCATACCTCTACAGAACCCGAATCGTTTGAAATCCTCGTCCGCACCGCCGACGAACACTACCTGTCGGCTTTTGGGCTTTCTCTCCTCAAAGGGCGGAATTTTAGCAAAAAGGATACCTCTCGCCACGAAGTACTGGTGAATGAAACTTTTGTAAAACAGCTCGGCATCGCTTCCTCCAAAGAAGTGATTGGAAAACCCATTCGTATCAAAGGTACGGAGCACGTTATTGCGGGTGTTGTCAAAGATTTTCGCACGGGAAATTTGCACGAGCCCATCCGCCCAATCGCGCTGGTACATGACTTATCTCACAGCTCGATGGCGGTTCTTACCTTTGCGCCCTCGGCAGTGTCCTCGGCCAGTAACGCGGTTGAGGCAATTTGGAACAACACTTTTCCAGAAGATATTTATAGAAGGAGCTATTTGAATGAACTGCTCGACTCTTTCACAAAAATGGAGCAACTTTTGGCTGGTTTTGTTCAGATTTTCGCCTTTATTGCCATCGCCATGAACTGCCTCGGACTATACGGCCTGGTGACGTTTATGGCCGAAAAACGGGCGAAGGAAATAGGCGTTCGGCGGATGCTTGGCGCGCGAACCGAACAACTGCTGTGGGTTTTTGGGCGAGAATTTAGTCGCTTATTGTTGGTTGGGTTTGCCGTTGCCGCCCCTCTAGGTTGGTGGCTTACGTCGGGCTGGTTACAGCAATACGCCTATCGCATCCAAATGAGCGGCTGGTTTTTGGTGGCTACGCTTGGGCTCATGGTTGCCATTACCGCCGCCACCATCATAGGCCACGCCATGAAAGCCGTCGCAACCAATCCAGTGAAGCACTTGCGCGCAGAGTAGATAGTACGATTTAAAACCAACAAAGTACCGCTTAAAACAAAGCCCCACGCTCAATGATGAACGTGGGGCTTTTAACTTGATGCTTCACTAATTCTTCTTCAATTTCTCCTTAAACACCTTGCGGAATTTATCCACTTTGGGTGCTACTACGAAGGCACAATAGCCTTGGTTTGGGTTGTTGGCAAAATAATTTTGGTGGTATGCTTCAGCCACGTAAAACTTTTCCGCTTTCGCCACTTCCGTTACGATGGCCTTACTGTAAGCACCTGAAGCATTGAGTTCTTTGATGGCTTTTTCGGCTAATTGTTTTTGCTCATCGTTGTGGTAAAAAATCACCGAGCGGTACTGCGGCCCCACGTCGTTGCCTTGGCGGTCTTTGGTCGTTGGGTCATGGACGCGGAAAAATACTTCCAACAATTCTACGTAGCTCACTTTCTTAGGGTCATACTTGATTTCTACGCATTCGGCATGACCCGTTACTTTGCTACATACTTGTTCGTAAGTGGGATTTTCGATAAATCCACCCGAGTACCCCGACACCACCGACTCTACGCCCTCCATTTCTTGATAGACGGCTTCGGTGCACCAAAAACAGCCAGTACCAAAAGTCGCTGTTTGCAATCCTGTCAGCGTTTTTGCTTTGTCTTCCATTTGTTCGATTTTTTTTGCCGACTGTCCACACGACGAAAGTGCCGTCAACGTCAGCGTTCCGAGAATCAATTTTTTGAGGAATGTTTTCATAATTAATCAACAAAAAAGGGGTTGTGAAAGTGCCTTGGCGTGTTTCCCGCAAATACATACGAGAAAAGACATAATTTTAACGAACTTTGCATCGAAAAGTTTTGTGATACAATTATCTGACTTTTAATTCAAAGCGAATGTCAGCCATCTGACACTTTTTCCAAAATGACGAGAACCGAGCTTTCCACTTTAGGCGAATTTGGGCTAATTGAGCGCATCAATCAGCAATTTACTCCTACTTTGCCCCAAACCATCAAGGGAATTGGTGACGACGCTGCCGTCATCGACACGGGCAGTGATGAATATACTTTAGTTTCGACCGATATGCTCATCGAGGGTGTTCATTTCGATTTGAGCTACGCCCCACTCAAACATTTAGGCTATAAGGCCGTGGCCGTCAACGTTTCGGACATTGCCGCCATGAACGGCACCCCTCGCCAAATTACGGTAAGCATTGGGTTAAGCAATCGTTTTTCGGTGGAGGCCATTGACGAACTCTATGCGGGTATTCAAACGGCTTGCGAAGCCTACAAAGTTGACTTGGTAGGTGGCGACACGAGTGCGTCGCGTTCAGGGCTAGTGCTTTCGGTGACAGCCATCGGAACGGTCAAAAAAGATAAAATCGCGTACCGAAGCGGTGCCCAACCCAACGACGTTATCTGCGTGACGGGCGATTTAGGCGCGGCGTATTTGGGCCTTCAATTGCTAGAACGCGAAAAAAGGGAGTTTTTGGAAAACCCCAACATGCAACCCCAACTTGAAGATAAGGCTTACTTGGTAGGCCGTCAGCTCAAGCCCGAAGCGCGCACCAACATCATTTATGAGTTGAACGATGCTGGTTTGGTCCCTACTTCAATGATTGACGTATCCGACG
The DNA here is from genome assembly GCF_003711225.1 of Runella sp. SP2. Lineage (NCBI taxonomy): Bacteria > Pseudomonadati > Bacteroidota > Cytophagia > Cytophagales > Spirosomataceae > Runella > Runella sp. SP2. The sequence continues at coordinate 4,916,514 of NZ_CP031030.1, forward strand.
GATTGGCGTCCGAAATTTTGCATTTGTGCAAGCAATCGGGAACGGGTGCCCAGATTTTTGAAGAACATATACCTGTCGCCGACGAGACATTCCTCACCGCCGATGAGTTTAAATTGAGCCCTTTAACGGCGGCGTTGAACGGTGGTGAAGATTACGAGTTGTTGTTTACGATTAAACAAACCGACTACGAAAAAATCAAAAACTCACCGCACATTAGTTTCATTGGCTTTATGACCAATGACCCCTCTGCCGTAGAAATTGTGACCAAAGGAGGCGGCCGCTTCCCCGTGCAGGCGCAAGGTTGGCAGCATTTGACGCGGTAGTGAGTGTGGATTGAGTGTTGGGGTTGTGAGCTGCGTGTTCGGGTTGCTCACAACCCGAGTTATGGCGTGTGGGTTGTGAGCAACCCACACCACGACATAACCCACACCACGATATTACATATTCACTAATGTGCTTCCGCGAAGTACGGGCACAACGTCGTACAAGTCGCGCTGCAAGCAATACGCAATGTCTTTATGAATACCCAATCGCTGCAAACGTCGCACGTGCGACGAGTTGGCGACGTATCCTAACAAGTCATTTTGAGCCTGCTGGTACGCTCTCATTGCGAGCAACGCACTGTCTTCGCCAATGATATATTCGTCTTTGAGGGCATCGACCAACGCTCCCGCAAACAAGGTATCTTCCAAATTGACCCGTCCTTTCCAGCCCGCACACAACACAAGCACGTCGTAAGGCTGCGATTTAAGGTGATTGACAATCGCGCCTAAATTCAAAAATGCGCCCACCAATACTTTCACCGCCGAGGTTTTGGCTTTAGTAATGGATAACGTACCGTTGGTGGTCGTCATCGCAATGTTTGCCCCCACTAGGTCTTCGTCCATGTAGCTAAAGGGCGAATTATCGAGGTCAAACCCTTCGACTTTCATGGCATTCCGTTCGGCGGCGGCGATGTAGCCTTTTTGTTGAAGTTCAAAACATTCTTCCACCGTGGCTACGGGCGTGATACTTCCTACGCCATAAGCCAGGCCCGTCACCATGCAGGAAGTAGCCCGAAAAATATCCGTCACGACAACAATCGTATTATCAATATTATGAAGGTGAAGCAAATCGGGGGTTAAACAAACATCAATTGATTTCATACAAAAAATATTAGACCGTTGGTTTTACAAAAGGCAATTTCACCACTTGGGCTTTGAGCAAACGCTCACGTACTTTCACAAAAATTTCGCTTCCTACTTTACTGTTTGCCAACGGAACATAGCCAAGTCCAATTCCTTTTGACAACGTCGGCGACTGCGTTCCTGAGGTTACGTGTCCAATCACGTTTCCTTCGGCATCGCACAATTCGTAGTGCCCACGTGGGATTCCACGGTCAATCATTTCAAAACCCACCAATTTGTTGGCAAGACCCGCTTGTTTTTGGGCAAGAAGCACGTCTGAGTCAATGAAGTTTTTGGTAAACTTAGTAACCCAACCCAGTCCCGCCTCCAACGGCGAAGTGGTATCGTCAATATCGTTTCCGTACAAACAGTAACCCATTTCTAAACGAAGGGTATCGCGTGCACCAAGGCCAATTGGCTTAATGCCCAACTCTTTGCCTGCCTCAAAAATCGCATTCCAGACTTCAACTGCTGATTCTTTTGGAATATACAACTCAAAACCACCCGCACCTGTATAACCAGTGGCAGAGATGATGATGTCAGGCAAACCCGCAAACGTACCTTTCACAAAGGTGTAATAGTCCATTTCTGCCAAGTTTACTTCCGTCAATGACTGAAGTGCTTCGGCAGCTTTGGGGCCTTGAACGGCAAACAAGCAAAGGTCGTCCGAGATGTTGTGCATTTCAACACCTTCGGTATTTTGGCCCTGAATCCAGTTCCAATCTTTTTCGATGTTAGAAGCATTGACGACCAAAAAGTATTCATCCGCACTCACTCGATACACCAACAAATCGTCAACTACTCCGCCTTTTCCGTTGGGAAGGTAACTGTATTGAATTTTCCCGTCAAAGAGAACCGAAGCGTCGTTGGCCGACACACGCTGAATCAAGTCCAAAGCTTTAGGGCCTTTGACAATAAACTCACCCATGTGCGACACATCAAACACACCCACGCCGTTGCGAACGCAGTGATGTTCTTCGAGGTCAGACGAATAACGAACAGGCATTACGTAGCCCGCAAATGGTACCATTTTTGCCCCCAACTGTTGGTGTAGGTCGTTAAGAGGAACTGTTTTTAGTTGCTCAGTCATGTTCTTGGCTTGTTGAAATTTTGGGTGCAAAGCTACCTTTCTAAATTGACAATCAGAAAAGTGCAGGTTTTGAAAAACGAGTTATTTCAAAAAAATGAACAAGACGCTTTAGGGGCATTTATAAATTCCGCGTACTTTTGTCTAGGAATCAAGCTTTTAAGAAAGCCATGGGAAAGAAAAAGCCACCTATCAACCAAGTAGCCATTGATTTTCATTTGCCCAACCGCACGGTGCTGCACTTGGGACAAATCGCGGCACAACGGGAAGGAGAGCGCCTTTTCCAAACTCTTTTGGCGGAAGAGTGGCTACTAGAACCCGCTGGAGAAGCCGCTGATGTGTCGTCGGGACAAGAGATTATTCGGCAAATTGGGCGGCGATTAGCCTATCCCGAAGAAGTAAAAGTAGCCCAACTCCACCACGTCGAAAACGATTTTGTAGGCTTCTCGGCCTTGTATCAAAACAAAGGATGGGTTTTTATCAATGCCAAAGCCTCTGATTACGAACGCCACTACTACACCTGCTTTTTGGTCACTTCGTTGGGGTTATACATGAACTACCCCGCCGCTGAGCTTAGCGCCCGCGCCGAGCAGTTGGTGTTTGAAACTTTCTTACCCGAGGCAGACGTGCGTAGTTTTTTTCACCGAGGTATTTCCAAACTTTCGCCGTCGTTGGCGATGGATATTGCTGATTTTTTTCAGATGCCTTTTACGGTGATTCTCAAACGTGCTCTTTTACTTGAAATCATTTCGGACGAGCAGTACCGCAACTTCCGAACTGTCAAGCCCGAACGCCCCGTTAAATCACGGCCTTTGTTTGTTTCCAAATCAAGCGAAAGCGACCAGAGTGAGTACGCCGATGAACAATGGGGCTAAAGCTTTACATCTTTCAGTTAATTTGCTGAAAAATATATTTTTCTATACCAAAAATAATAATGTTAGTAATTGACATTTTTAACTGATTTGCGTAAATTTGCTTCGTGACTGTTTAAAGGCTTCCTAGGTGCCAACTACGCTCACATTTTTTTTGTATTACTCAACGTCAATGTTAATCATGAAAAATCAACAACTCTTCTCGCTAGTACCATCTACAGCTTAGTTTGCCCAAGCCTTATCGGCTATCAACTTTTCATGGCGCTTTTAGCAACGTGATTCTATGTACTGTTTTGCTTCTGTTTTCTTTTGAAAACAAACGAGAGTTACCAATCTATTCTGGTAAATAGCTTTCTATTGTCGGTCATTTTACTTTCCTCTAGGAGGTAGGTGCGTTTTTTTGGCCAAAATATGCGCGTTTTTTCGTCCTTTAGTTGGGGTTCACTCCCCAAATGGCTACTGCTATGCGCTTACAGGTGGTAGTTATTGAAAAACTGTAAGCAAACAATTTCAACGTTATTTCATTTTACTCAACCTTTTTTTAAAACAACAAACAATCATGGCACTTGCATCAGATGTAAACATCGGCAGTTCAGACGTACAAACAGGAATGAGCAATAGTATGTCAGCTTCTATTATGCTCCAAACGTACACCAACACGGTATTACAAACTCCTGACATAAAACTTCCGTCCCAAGTTGATACCGATTCCAAAAGTACCGTAGTTGAAGATTTGCCCGCTCACCAAGCCCTTGCCCGTACCAACGCCACTTATTACCTAAACACCCTCAACCCACTCATTGTCAATACGATTGCCGATGTTATTGGGTTTGGCAATCTATGGTCGGCCGAATATAGTCTTTTGTATTCGTTAGCTGAAAGCATTGACCAAGGGGACAATGCCAATACGTTTACCCAAGGAATGAATAATCTGATCAATAAAACGCAAAAAGCCGAAGCAAGCACGCAGCCTGTTATTGATGCGCTTAATGCCTTTTTGCCGTTGATTCAGACGGATGAGCGCAACTTTAATCAAGATGCCACCAATGTAAACAATGCCTTGGGGGGCGAGCAGGGTGAAATTGCCCAATTGCAAAAAGAGATTGCTGCGTACAATACCGCCATGAACAAAGACCTCGCCATCATTGGTGCTGGTGCTACCGCCGACGTGGTGGGTGGATTGATGATTGTGGTAGGGATTTTAGGTGAAATCGAAACCGCTGGCGTAAGTACAGCCCTAATTGTTGGAGGTCTTGCCGTAGTCGCAGGTGGAACCACCGCAATGGGGGTAGCAGGGGCCGACTACACTAAAACCAAAAAAGCCTACGCAGATGCCACCGCCCAATTGGCCCAAGACCAACAAGTGATGACGGCTACCCAACAAGCCGCTGCTACGATTTCGACCCTCGTCAATGCCGTTGCCCAAGGAATTTCAGCCGTTGAAAGCTTACAAAAAGGATGGAACTCATTGCAAGCAGATTTCAATCAAGTGATTCAAGCTTTGGAACAAGCCGATGATCCAAGTTTAGGGGCTTGGTTGACAAGTTTACTTTCTGCCGCAAACGCCGACTGGACAACGACGCTCGAACTTGCCAAGAGCATCCAACAGTACGGAACACTGCCAGTTCAGAAATCAACAAACTAATTGTTTCTGCTAGGCAGGGCGAGTGCGCCCTGCCTACACTTATTTCTGATTATCCCTTTCACTCAATTTTCAACGTTATGACCAACGCATTTTCAGCGGCTCCGATTGCAGTAGCTACTGCAAACATTGCCACCTCCTCCATCCTGCTTCAGAATTACAGTCAAGCCATTTCTAATCAGCCAGAAGTCACGCTTGAATCAGTCCCTGAATTTACGGAAGATCAAAAAAGTGTTCAGCAAAACGCGCTTTTCTGCCTAAACAAAATCACGCCAGAATTAGTCGCTTTGTCGGCTCAGGACATCGGCTTTGCAAACGAATTTCTCCAAATGTACCCTCGTTTGCTCAGTGATGCCCAGCTTATTGACGATGCTACCGCCGATGCCAATGCCCGCACCAATGCCACCCATGATTTTTGTGCGGGGGTAAATCAGCTCATCATTACCATCAACAACGGTACGGCTACCCGAAACAGCATGGCTAGGGATTTAACCCAGTTCATCGACTTATCAGCGAGCAATCAAACCGACTTAGATGCCGACCTCGAAGTAGCTCAAAAACAACTTCTAGGTAACGATATCACTAAGCTTCAGGCCCAACTTGCGACGATTCAACAAGCGATTGATTCCGACAACCAAATTGTAGCCTCTGGGGGAGTGTATGGAGTTGTTGCAGGGTTAAAAATTGGCGTAGCCATTCTAGTAGGCTGGTACAAAGACCCTGCAAAGGGCTTTAATACGATTTTGGGCGAAATTCAGGGAATTGTGCAAGAATCTGATAAACACAGCGCCGCATTGGCCGACCTGACTACCCAAAATCAGGCTTACATGGATACAATTACGCAGTTGCTTTACGATGAGGCCGTGTATGCCGTTGTTCAAAACCTTGCCTTCAATACCGACTTGCTGGCAGCCCATGCCAAAGGCGCGGCGTTGGCGGTTCAGGCGTACGCCGACGGCTGGAACTCACTAGCAGGAAGCCTAGCAGATATCTACAATCGACTCCAAAAAGGCCCTACCGTCACCCTCAATTTAGCCCAATCGCTTCAAGGTGCTCAACCCGAATGGACCAGTTTATTGGCACAAGCACTCGCCTTCCAGCAAATGGGCATCATCCCCATTGATGTTAAAGACATCAGCAACTCCTAACTCATTTTATCCTAATTCTCGACGTAGCATCTTTTACTATGATAAATGCCCAATTATCTCCGCCGCCTGGTTTTACGGCCAGTGTCCAGACCACAGGGACATCCATTGGCAGCATTAACGCTGCTTGCCAGAATGTTCAAATCATGCCCACCTACAGTTCTCCGTATGCACCTAGCTTACAACAGGACATATCAAACGCCAAAGCAGTAGCCAATCAATGGACGAGTGACATCCTTCGGCAAGTGATGGCCTCACTAGAAGGTATCGTTGGCTTTAATGACTTATTTCAGAGCGTATTCAATGGGCTTTACAACATCGCAGAAGCCATAGCGAAAGGAGACACTACTCAAATCGCCCAATTTCAATTTTTTCTGTCGGCGCTACAACAAGCTACTCAAGCCCAAGAAACCCAAGTAAACTCAACACAAACCGCCCTCACCAATTATTTGATTCAGGTGGATAATACGATGCGAGCGCTCAACAACGACAATTTGCAATTACAAAATGCAGTCAACAGTCTGAATGCTCAAATGCGAAGCCTCGAACAGCAAATGAGTGATGTTCAAAGGAAAATTAACGAAGAAAGTAGCAATCCATTTTCAGAGTTATGGTATAAACTCACGGGCCAGCTTGATAGCCTAAAAAACGAGCAGGCCCAACTCAACAATGAATTAAATAACATCAATCAGCAGTCTTATCAAGCCCAAAATGCGTTGCACGTCGTCACTTCTTACCAAAATTCGTTTGGACAAATTCAAGGAGGAATCAACGGACTCGCTACTGGCTGGGAATCCCTCAATGCTGACTTAAAGGAGACAATTTCTGACGAGAACATCAGTGATTACAACGCCTTTACGCCCGCATTGGTACAGGCGGCCTCCTCCGATTGGCAGCAAGTCGCCAACCTAGCCAATTCATTTATGCGCTAATCAACTCCCCTCGCATGGGGGGAGTTTTACTGTATTAACTCACCTAAACCTCTACAACCGTGCATCGCCTTTACCCACTTCAAACGGTTTTAAGATACGCCTTGAGTGTTCTACTACTGCTCCCCTTCTATTCATGTCGGCGCATCGTAACAGGAACCATTAATTGCAAGGACATTGCCACTTACACGTCGCCCTATGGCCTGTTAAACTCCATTCAGGCGACCGTCGGCGACGTGTATTACATCAATCAAAAGGACAAGTTTGTGGGGTATATGTTCCATCAACAACCCGATTCGAGCCATATTTTGGTGGATAATTCCATCAATTCTTTGATGATTTCGGCGGACATCAATTTATCGACTTCGCTTGATTCGGAGACGCCAAAAATCAAACTTCTCTCGGCCAAAGTGGAAGAAAGTTTGGAGCGAAATACCCAACTCAAGCTCAAAAATGCCACCCGTGTACGGCTGAATCGACCGTACTTTTTTCTCCAAAAAATCGAAACCGAACAAAACGAAACCTTTGCCAAGCTCAACCAAGACAACGTGTTGTTTATGGTCATTACGAGCGTCGTCTATTCCGATTCTCTGTCGCTCGAAACCAAAAACAACAGCACCAACCAGAGCGGGATTCAGACCCTAAAAATTGAAGGCATCACGTTTCAGTTGACGTCCAATTGCAACGATTTAATCAACGTCGAAGGCAAAAAAACGGGGGTGTTTTTTAAGGCATTGTTTTTCAACTACGACAAAAACACCAAAAAGCTCGTTCCTTATACCCAACTTTTTGAATTTAAAAATTACGTCGTCAATACTGTAAATCAATAAAAATGAGCACATTTCCATTTCAACATCTTGTATTTAAGGGAGGCGGCGTCAAAGGCATTGCCTACGTAGGCGCCATGAAAGCCCTCGAAGAAGCTAACATCAGTTCTCAAATCAGCGGCTTTGCGGGCACATCGGCAGGCTCCATTGTGGCGGCCTTGGGAGCTTGCCGCATTTCTTCCGATACCCTCAATACGTTTTTGGCCTCTACCAACTACGAAAACTTCAAAGACAAAGGAAACATCCTTAATTTCCTGACCGACCTTGCTAAGAAATTTGGACTGTATGAAGGGGAGTATTTTTTGGATAGTTGGTTTAAAGTTTTTCTCCAACAACAAGGCATCAACCCTGCCATCACTTTTCAAGAAGTATATGCTAAGTTTGGTACAACCTTGAAAGTTTTTTCAACCGACTTAAACACCCAAAAAATCCAAGAATTTTCCATAACTACCACTCCGAATGTCCAAATCGCAATGGCTGTACGGGCTTCGATGTCCATTCCCTTGTTTTTTAGAGCTTGGCAATTTCCCGACTCAATTCCCAACAACCATATCTTCGTTGACGGTGGCGTCATGTATAATTACCCCATTGATTGCTTTGACAGCCCGACAACTTCTCCCCAATCGACCTTGGGCTTTTTTCTAACCGATTTACACAATGTCTCTCCACCAAATGGTTTAACCTACGGCATTGACTATCTGGAAACCTACATCAAATCGTTGTTTGAAGCCCTTTTAAATTCACAAGATTTGATGATTCAAAAAAACCTTTACGAAGACAAAAGAACCATTCAAATTGACGACTTAGGAATTTCGGCCACCGATTTTAACATTACACCGCAGCAAGTACAAGCTTTGTACCATTCGGGATATACCTCTACCCAAACCTTTTTACAAGCTTTTCTGGGCTAATTTTACCCCCAACTTAGCACCTATTTTTTGTCCTAACCTTTTTGGAAAGTATTCCCAAAAGGGTTAGGCATTTTTAAATCAATAAATTCAAAAAAATAATTTGAAAAATAATAGAAAAGCGGGTAATATTGTGTCCAAACGACACATTCAGAGGAATGAACCAATACCCTCATTCAACCCGCTTACTGGTTGCCATCGACTGTATCATCTTCGGTTTTGACGGAGACGAGATAAAACTGCTAGTTATCAAACGTAATTTTGAACCAGAACGCGGCAAGTGGTCGCTGATGGGCGGATTTGTAAACCAAGAAGAAGACCTGGAAGTAGGAGCTGAACGGATTTTGTATGAGCTAACAGGACTAAACAATATTTATGTCGAACAATTACTAACGTTTGGCAAGGTCAATCGTGATCCTGTAGAGCGCACCATTTCAGTTGTTTTTTTTGCGCTTATCAACATCCACAGCCACGACGAAGAGTCTGTTCGGGCACACAATGCCCATTGGGTAAGTTTGAAAAATATGCCCCAACTCATTTTTGACCACGAAAAAATGGTTCAAAATGCCCTTGAGCGCCTACGCTATAAAGCCGCCCTTCACCCCATTGGTTTTGAACTCCTACCCGAAACATTTACCATTCCCCAATTACACAAACTTTACGAAGCCATTTACGGAATGCAGTTGGACAGACGCAACTTCAGTCGTAAGATTTTGTCCACGGGCTTGCTAGTAGATACGGGGGAAAAAAATGAAAACTCAGCCACAAAAAAAGCCATTTTGTACCGCTTAGACAAAGAAAAATACGAAGACAAATTTCACTCATTTTGGTATTTTATGCCAGAACCTTCCGCCTAAACATCTAACATTCAACGAAATAGAATAAAACATATCATGCAACATCAATACACTATTGGGCTAGACTACGGCACCGATTCGGTCCGCGCCTTGGTGGTGAATACCCAAACGGGTGAAGCGGTGGGTACAGCCGTACATTACTACGAGCGTTGGAAAAAAGGACTCTACTGCCAACCTGAATTATCGCAGTTTCGCCAGCATCCGCTCGACTACGTTGAAGGGCTTGAGGCGTCTATCAAAGGGGCATTACAAGGGCTTTCAAGCGAAGTGGCAGCCAATATCGTAGGAATTTCGATTGACACGACAGGCTCTACCCCCGTGGCCGTCGATGCCCAAGGAACACCGCTGTCGTTGCTTCCCGAATTTGCCGAAAACCCCAACGGCATGTTTATTCTTTGGAAAGACCATACGGCCAACGCCGAAGCCGAGGAAATCAACGAAGTAGCCCACCGCTGGCCCATTGATTACACCAAATACGTTGGGGGCATTTATTCTTCCGAATGGTTTTGGGCAAAAATTTTACGTACCCTCCGCGTCGATGAGCAGGTGCGTGCCCATGCTTTTTCGTGGGTAGAACACTGCGACTGGATTTCGGCGGTGCTAACGGGCAATACCCATCCGTTAGAAATGAAACGCTCACGCTGCGCCGCAGGGCACAAAGCCATGTGGCACAACGAGTTTGATGGCCTACCTGCCGAAGATTTTTTGGTGGCCATTGACCCGCTGTTAGAAGGATTACGCGCTCGTTTATTCCAAGACTCCCATACTTCAGACCAAGCCATGGGCGTCATTTCGGAAGAATGGGCTACTCGTCTTGGTTTGGCCAACAACGTCGTGATTGGCGTTGGAGCTTTCGACTGCCACATGGGCGCCGTTGGAGCCGAAATTCAGCCCTACGATTTTGTACGCGTCATGGGTACATCTACCTGCGATATGCTCATTGCCCCCAATGAAGAAATCGGCCACTTGTTGATTCGCGGTATTTGTGGGCAAGTGGATGGCTCAATTATCCCTGGAATGCTCGGAATGGAGGCAGGTCAGTCGGCTTACGGCGATTACTACGCGTGGTTTCAGCGGGTCATTACCGAGCCTGTTCGCGCATTGCTAGGGGAAGCTGCCGCCGAAGAACTCGCCCAAAAACTAATTCCATACCTTTCGGAAGAGGCCGCCAAACTGCCCGTAACGGACAAAGACCCCGTTGCGCTCGACTGGGTCAATGGCCGACGTACCCCCGACGCAAACCATTCGCTCAAGGCCGCAATTGCTGGACTTAACCTCGGTACCGACGCCATCAAACTATTTAAGGCCATTGTAGAAGCTACGGCATTTGGTTCCAAAGCCATTGTGGACCGCTTCATCAACGAAGGTGTTCCCATCAAACAAGTAATTGCAATTGGTGGCGTGGCAAAAAAATCACCCTTTGTGATGCAAACACTCAGCGACGTCTTAAACATGCCCATCAAAGTGGCTAGTTCGGACCAAGCCTGTGCCTTGGGCGCAGCCATGAATGCCGCAGTTGCCGCAGGAGTGCACGCAACGCTATTCGACGCTCAAAAAGCGATGGGCTCGGGTTTTGATGCACTTTACGAACCAAATACGAGCAACGTTCCTGTTTATCAAAGACTTTACCAGAAATACATCCAACTTGGCGGATTTGTTGAAAAGGGCATTTTAGTGAATTAACCTTGCAAATCTTACATCGGGATGTAAGATTTGCAAGGTTAATGGAGAATATGTAGTGTCCTCGAAATCATCGACCATTTAACAACATTAAATTTAATTACCTAATATGCTAAAACAGTTTGAAGTCTGGTTTGTCACAGGAAGCCAGCATTTATACGGAGAAGAAACCCTCCGTCAAGTTGACGAACACTCTCAAATCATTGCCGATTTTTTCAACGACTCTCCTACCATCCCCGTACGAGTTGTTTTTAAGCCCGTTGTCAAAACACCCGACGAGATTTTGACCATTTGCAAAGAAGCCAACAGCACTCCCAACTGTGTGGGTATTATCACGTGGATGCACACATTTTCGCCCGCTAAAATGTGGATCAATGGCCTCAATGCACTTCAACTTCCGTTGCTCCATTTACATACCCAATTTAACCGTGACATTCCATTCAACGACATTGACATGGATTTCATGAACCTCAACCAATCGGCGCACGGCGACCGTGAGTTTGGGTTTATCATGACTCGGATGCGCCTCAACCGCAAAGTGGTCGTAGGGCACTGGCAGTCAGAGAATGTTCTCGAAAAAATCAACATTTGGAGCCGCGTGGCCGCCGCTAAATACACCATGCAAACCATGAAAGTGGTACGTTTTGGGGATAACATGCGCCAAGTAGCCGTAACAGACGGCGACAAAGTAGCGGCTGAAATGAAGTTTGGATTTTCGGTCAATACCCACGGGGTAGGCGATTTGGTGAAGTACATCAATCAGATTTCGGAAGCCGATATTTTTACCCTTCTCCAAGAATACGAAGACACCTACGAGATGATGCCTTCGTTGCTCAACGGCGGATTGATGCGTCAGTCGGTCTTTGAAGCAGCACGTATCGAATTGGGTATCAAAGCCTTTTTGGAAGAAGGTGGTTTCTCGGCTTATACCAATACTTTTGAAGACCTCCACGGAATGCGTCAACTTCCAGGCATTGGCTCTCAGCGCATGATGGCCGCAGGCTACGGCTACGGTGGCGAAGGCGACTGGAAAACCTCGGCCATGGTACGGGTCATGAAAGTAATGGCCAGCGGCTTGAAGGGCGGAAACTCATTTATGGAAGATTACACCTACCACTTCGACCCTGCAAATCCGATGGTACTCGGCTCGCACATGCTCGAAATTTGCCCAAGCATTGCCGCCAATAAAGTCAAATGCGAAGTACATCCGTTGGGCATTGGTGGCAAAGAAGACCCCGTTCGTTTGGTTTTCAACGCTGCCGCAGGGCCTGCCCTCAACGTTTCTTTGATTGACTTAGGCAACCGTTTTCGTTTGTTAGTCAACGAAGTAGAGGCTGTAGAAGTAACCGAAACTTTCCCGAAACTTCCAACGGCTCGTGCCCTGTGGAAGCCTCAGCCAAGCATGGAAGTCGGCCTGCAAGCGTGGATTTTGGCGGGGGGGGCTCACCACACAGTGTATAGCCAAAACCTCACGACCGAGTACATCGAGGATTTTGCCGAAATGCTGGGGGTAGAGCTTGTGGTCATCGACAAAAATACGACCATTCGTGGGCTCAAAAACGACCTGCGTTTCAGTGAAGTAGCGTACAAATAGTTTTTGTGTTAGAATTTTAGCCACCACTTAGTATGAGTATCTATCAATCGCTGAAAGAAGAGTGCTTTGAAGCCAACATGCAACTTCCCAAGCTTGGGCTAGTGCTTTTTACCTTTGGTAATGTAAGTGCTGTTGACCACTCGAAGGGCGTGTTTGCCATCAAACCAAGCGGAGTTCCGTACGAAAACCTACGTCCAGAGGACATCGTTATCATGGATTACGATGCCAAGGTGGTCGAAGGTAGTATGCGCCCATCGTCTGACACAAAAACGCACGCGTTGTTATACAAAACCTGGGAAGACATCGGCGGAATCACCCATACACACAGCACCTATGCCGTGGCTTGGGCCCAAGCGGGGCTCGACATTCCCATTTTTGGAACGACCCACGCTGACCATACCCATCAAGACATTCCTTGTGCACCCGTCCTTACCGACGCGATGATTGAGGGCGATTATGAGCACGAAACGGGTAACCAGATTTTTGATGTTTTTAAAGCCAAAGGGCTTTCACACAAGGAAGTTGAAATGGTTTTATTACAAAATCATGGGCCATTTACGTGGGGGAAAACGGCGGAGAAGTCTGTGTACAATGCCGCAGTATTGGAAGAAGTGGCACGAATGGCCTACCTCACGCTACAAATAAACCCCAACACTCCGCGTATTAAAGATACGCTCCGTATGAAACACTACGAACGTAAACACGGTAAAAACGCCTACTACGGACAAGGATATTAGGGAGTAAGTCTCTCAAGACAGAATGTCGAATCATTACCTACCCGAAAGTTCTGAAACTTTCGGGTAGGTCTCCGTGGGCAAGGATGTTTGGAGGTTCCAAGGGCTGAACTTCCCGAGAGTTGTACAACTTTCGGGAAGTTGTTAGCAACCCTCACCACAAACCCTTGAACAATTGAGTATATTTTTCCAAAAGAATGGTTTAGTTTATTTAAACATTCAACCCAACCAATTATTCCATGAAATCTACCTTTTTCCCTCTCCTTTTGGCAGGGCTAGTCATTTTCCAAAGTTGCTCCAACAAATCCTCAGAAAGCAGCGAGTCAACCACCGAAACGCAAGCGCTCAAAATTGAAAAAACCGATTTTGGAAAACTTCCTGACGGACAAGCTGCCGAGCTTTATACCCTCAAAAATGCCAGTGGTATGGAGGCAAAGATTACCAATTACGGTGGCATTATTACCCATCTTACTGCTCCTGATTCTAGCGGTGTGTTCGACGATGTGGTTTTGGGGTACGACTCCTTGGCGGGATACCTCAAATCAAGCCCCTATTTTGGCGCCATTGTAGGCCGATACGGAAACCGCATAGCCAAAGGAAAATTTACACTTGATGGTAAAACCTATACGTTGGCTGTCAACAACATGGTCAATCACCTTCATGGTGGTACAGTAGGCTTCGATAAAGTTCTTTGGAAAGCCGAACCGATTGAAGGCGAAGAACCTGCGCTTAAACTTTCGTATGTGAGCAAAGACGGCGAAGAAGGCTACCCAGGCAATCTGAACGTAACGGTGACTTATACGCTTCAAAAAAACAATTCGCTTAAAATTGATTACACTGCCACTACCGACAAAGCAACGGTCATTAACTTAACTAACCACACGTATTTTAACCTAACGGGAGCAAAACGTGACATTCTTGATCATCAGCTGACTTTGAACGCTGACCGCTTTTTGCCAGTCAACGAAACATTGATTCCAACGGGAGAATTAAAGCCTGTAGCAGGAAATGTATTTGATTTTACCAAAGCGACGGCCATTGGTGCACGTATCAATGATGCTAAAGACCAACAAATCAAGTACGGTGGTGGCTACGACCACTGCTGGGTGTTGAACAAAAAAGACAAGGAGCTTAGCCTAGCTGCTACGGTGTATGAGCCTACAACGGGCCGTATCATGGAGGTTCAGACAACCGAACCTGCAATTCAGTTTTATACAGGTAATTTCTTGGACGGCAGCATCACGGGAAAGAAAGGGACAAACTATCCAAAGCGCTTTGCGCTCTGCCTCGAAACCGAGCACTATCCAGATTCACCTAACCAATCAGCATTTCCAACAGTGGTGCTAAAACCAGGTGAAACATACCAAACAACAACGATTTATACGTTTTCTGCGAAGAAATAGCGAAATGAAAAGGGCAAGTGTGCAAAGGGCATAAAAGGCAAGAGGCAAGTTTTGCCCTTTGCACACTTGCTAACTTGCCCCTTCCTTCTTTCAGACGGTTACTTTATCATTAAAAGCCCTGACAAGTTGGGCAATTTCGGGAAGTAAATCGGGATTTTGTTCAATGCCGTTTCCTACCACAATCACGTCGGCACCTGCTTCGAGAGCGGCTTGTGCTTTGGCAGAAGAATTGATTCCTCCTCCCACAACGATAGGTGTGTCCACCGCTTTGCGGACAGCTGCAATCATTTCGGGCGAAACGGGTTTTTGAGCCCCGCTTCCTGCATCCAAGTACATCACTTGAAGTCCTAGCAATTCGCCAGCCATGGCCGTACAAGCGGCTACGCTAGGTTTATCGTGTGGAATGGGTGTGGTGTTACTAATATAAGAAACCGTGGTAGCACGGCCACTTTCCACCAACATATAACCCGTAGGTAATATTTCCAGTTGACTACGTTTCAACAAAGGAGCTGCCACCACGTGTTGGCCAATAAGAAGTTCAGGATTACGTCCCGAAATCAGCGACAACAACAAAATAGCGTCGGCGGAAGGCTCAATGTGAAGGCTATTGCCAGGAAATAAAATGGCAGGAATGGATGTATGCTCGTGAATGGCCTTGATGATGTCGTCGGCGGCATAGCGTGTAATGAGGCTTCCTCCCACAAAGAAGAAATCAACCCCGTGACGTACACTCTCGGCCAATAAAAAAGGGAATGACGAAAACTCGACCTTATCGGGATCGAGCAAAACGGCAAATGCCTTACGTCTTTCTTGAAGATTATCCTGGAGTATCGTTCGTATTCTTGACCTCATTCGTATGTTGCTGTGTAGCCAAAAAATCCATTAATTTTTGACGTGCTATATCCAACGCCCACGTCATCGCCAACGAAGTCGCCGTTTTTACTAACCACGACGGTTGGTTGTTGGTTCGTTCGGGCAATGCAAAAGATGCTTGTTGTTTGGTTTTGACTTCGGGTTCATCGTCTGGTAACAGTAGCTCTAGCACTAAATAAACCGCCGCAATTGCCCCGCCTATCACCAAAGCCTGCTTACCAACACGCGCCGCGTCATCTTTCAAATCCGTCATTTTTTCTTCCAAGAGTTTACGGTACCCTTCCGATACCTCCTTCAGCTCCGTTTTGCGGCTGTTGGTATCTCCGAAAGGCTCTTCAAACGAAAGGATATTTTTAGGAAGTGATGCCATTGGGTGGTTATTTTATCGTTAAGCATTAAAATCTGCTTAAAAAAATCAGCTAATTCTTTCTCAAAAGTCGTAAAAACCTCTTAGATGCCCAAAACAGAACCTTATTTTTAAAGAAATTGTAATGCAAACACGTCTAAGCGCGTACCTTTGTAGTTCCTATACATTACCAATCATTCCTTATTTGAAACAAAATGCCACTCGATCAAGAATTTGACAACCCCACCCACGAAGAATCAGAAATGACGTTCATTGAGCACCTCGAAGAACTACGCTGGCACGTTATCCGAGCTGTAGGTGCAATTATTGTTTTTACCATTGGGGCATTCATCTTTATTGAAGAGATATACGATAAAATTATTTTGGCCCCCTCTCGTTCGGATTTCTGGACCTACCGAATGTTGTGTAAAATCGCCGATTTCACGGGGGCTCAGGGGCTTTGCATCGACCAGCTTGATTTTGAACTTCAAAGCCGCGAAATGGCTGGGCAATTTACGATGGCGCTCATGTCAGCGCTTATCATTGGCCTTCTCTTTGCTTTTCCTTACGCGTTTTGGGAAGTTTGGCGTTTCATCAAACCTGGCTTGAAACCTTCTGAGCGCAAAATGTCGCGCGGGGCGGTATTTTACGTTACGTTTTTGTTTATGTCAGGGGTGCTTTTTGGTTATTACGTCGTTGCTCCATTGGCCATCAACTTCCTTGCCAATTTTAAGCTTGACCCGCGCATCAAAAACCAATTCGATATTACGTCGTACGTAGGATTAATTTCAATCTTGACGCTCGCTTGCGGTCTTACGTTCCAATTGCCTGTTGTGGCGTTTGTTCTTTCTAAAATTGGTTTTCTCAATCCACGCTTCATGCGGGAATACCGTCGTCACGCCTTTGTGGTCATTCTTATCTTAGCCGCAATCATCACGCCTTCGCCTGATGTACTTAGCCAAGTATTGGTGGCTTTGCCGCTTTCGTTGCTTTACGAAATCAGTATTTTTGTATCGGCCTGGGTAGAACGCAACAAAAAAGCAGACGCTGAATTGGAAGCCAAACAAGAGGAAGACGATGCTTTTAACAACCCTTGGACACCCGACGCCGACGTCTAATGAAAATCATAGCATAAATGATTCAGTTTATTGATATACAAAAATCGTTTGAAGGGCGAATCGTATTGGGAGGTGTCTCAGGCACATTTAAGCCTGGTGACACCAGCCTCATCATTGGCGGTAGTGGTACAGGAAAAAGCGTTTTGCTCAAATGCTTGATTGGTCTTATTCGCCCCGACAACGGCCAAGTACTTTACAACGGTCGCGATTTTTGGAACAGCGACGAAGAAGTACGAAAGCAAGTTCGCCGCGAAATGGGGGTTTTGTTTCAGGGTGGGGCATTATTTGACTCTAAAACCGTAGCCCAAAACGTACGTTTTCCGCTTGATATGCTCACCGACATGAGCGAGAGCGAAAAAAACGACCGTGTCATGGTTTGTCTCACGCGGGTGGGGCTTGACCATGCCGTCAATCGGATGCCTTCTGAAATTAGCGGGGGGATGAAAAAACGCGTCGGTATTGCTCGGGCAATTGTAATGAACCCCAAGTATTTGTTTTGCGACGAACCCAACTCGGGCCTCGATCCACTTACTTCGATTAAAATTGATGAACTAATCAAAGAAATTACGGACGAGTATAACATCACCACCGTCGTCATTACGCACGACATGAACTCTGTACTCGAAATTGGGGAGAAAGTAATGTTTCTTTACAAAGGCTATAAACTCTGGGAAGGCGACAACAACACCATTCTCCAAGCCGATGTTAAAGAGCTCAACGAGTTTGTCTTTGCCAGCAAGCGCCTACGAGAGATGGGAAGATAACGCAAACGCTTTCTTATAAATGGGTTTTCGGTAGGCAAACTGCGCCCACAACAACGGGTACATCAAATAGTCGGTTACCCAAAGAGGTGTTTTAAATTCGATTTCGTCCGCAATGATTGTACCGCCTGCTTCTTGGCGAACGATTCGGTGACGATGTCGCCAAAAGCGCAAGAAAAAAGGCAGTTTTGTTCCCTCATCAACAAAATAAATCTCCGATTCGGACGACTGCTGTTCCCTGATGTAGCTTATCCATTGCTGTTTAAAAAGCAAAAAATTAAGCTCCAATACCACCGTATTGCCCGCTAAGCAACCATCAAACCGTACTACGCGCACAGGAGGAAAGGGTGGGCTAAGCTTGCGAAACAATTCCTCATTGAACCCTTGCCAAACCACTTGGTAAGGCTGACTTACATGCGTTTGAATACGTAATTTCATGCAATATAAACTTCCTGCTCTGCAAAAAGTTTTCTACTTTTGGGCTTTTCGACCATCTTTTATTCTATGCTTACAGTTTACGGTATCTCCAACTGCGACACCATCAAAAAAACGCTCAATTGGCTCAAATCCAACCAAATGGAATTCTTATTCCATGACTATAAAAAGCAAGGAATTTCGCGCGAAACGATTGAAAATTGGCTCTCTCAAACCGATTGGACGAAGTTAGTAAATAAAGCAGGCACTACCTTTAAAGCACTTTCTGACGAGCAAAAAGCAGCGATTGTAGATTCGCAAAGTGCCCTTGAATTGATGCTCGAAAAACCTTCTTTGATTAAGCGCCCTGTGATTGAAAACAGTGGGAAAATCGTAAAAATTGGTTGGAAACCCGAAGGATTATGAAAATCCTTACTGTTTTTGGCACTCGCCCCGAGGCCATCAAAATGGCCATGCTGGTGCGTCAGCTCCGCCACCACCCACATTTTGAGCATAAGTTATGCGTAACGGGTCAGCACCGCCACATGCTCGACCAAGTGCTCGAATTATTTGAGCTGACGCCTGATTTTGACCTCAACATCATGCAAGCAGGGCAAGATTTGACCGACGTCACGTGTCGAATCCTCACGGGGTTGCGTACCCTTTTCCAGTCGTATCGCCCCGACCTCGTGCTTGTACACGGCGATACCACTACTTGCATGGCTACGTCGTTGGCGGCTTTTTACGCTGGCATTAAAATAGGCCACGTTGAGGCAGGACTACGCACGGGAAACCTGCAATCGCCTTTTCCTGAAGAAGCCAATCGCCTCATCACCGACCGCCTTGCCAACTATTATTTCGCCCCTACCGACCGCAATGTGGAAGCTTTGTTGCGTGAAGGTGTTGCCCCAAATGTGATTGTCAAAACAGGGAATACCGTCATAGACGCGCTCCTGCACGTAAGCAAGCAAGTAGAAGGTTTCTCAGAACGGGTATCGGGGGACTTGAAGCAGCTTTTTTCTACCAATCGTAAGATTTTATTGGTCACAGGGCATCGTCGCGAAAACTTCGGCGACGGTTTTATTCAAATATGCGAAGCCCTGCACGACCTCGCCCAACAGCATCCCGCGTTAGAAATTGTCTATCCAGTACACCTCAACCCGAACGTCCAAAAGCCTGTTTATGAACATTTGGGTGGCCTGCCCAACGTACACCTTCCTAATCCAATGGATTACGCTGATTTTGTGTATGCGATGAAAAACAGTTGGGCTATTCTCACTGATTCGGGCGGCGTACAAGAAGAAGCTCCGAGTTTGGGCAAACCCGTACTTGTGATGCGCGACACCACCGAGCGACCCGAGGCCGTCGAAGCTGGCACCGTTCGGCTCGTGGGAGCCAATCGCGCTACCATCACCCAAGCCGTTACTGAACTTTGGACACAAGCACCTGTCTATCAAGCAATGTCAGAAGCCAATAACCCCTATGGCGATGGTTTGGCGAGTCAACGAATTATTGATTTTTTAGAAAGTATTGTCGGTTAGGAGTAAACGACGACACAAATAGTAACCGATAAGACGGCTAACGCCCTTCTTTGGGTAAAGGAATTTCTCCCGTTTGGGCGTAGTTGACCAGCCATTCTTTTTTAGGGCCTTGAATTGTAAGAAAAAAATCATAGATAGGCTTCATATCCTTTACAAAATCGCCCGTGGGGTAAATAATGTCGCCAAAAACCACGGCTTTTCGTGGATAATCAAAGCCTACCAAAATAATGGGCACTTTGGCTTTTAGGGCCATGTAATAAAAACCCGTTTTGAGTTTTGACACGTTGCTACGCGTACCCTCAGGAGCAATGGCAATGTGAATTGTTTCGTTTTCCTGAAACGTAGCCGCAACCGCCTCTACCAAGTTATTGTTTTTTGTGCGATCGACAGGATACCCGCCAAGTCCGCGAAACAACCAGCCAGAATACCACTTAAACAATGCACTTTTTCCAAGATAGCCAATTTTAAGGTTTATATACGCTCTCACGCCTACCCCCACAAAAAAATCCCAATTGTACCAATGCGGACATACAAGCCAAATTCCTTTTTTTAGTTCGGTGGGTGCATGTCCTATTGTGCGCCAGCCAACTAGCCGATATAGTAGTCCAAAAAGCCAATTCATGAAGTGTAAAAGGTTAGGTTTTTCTCAAATGTAACGACCACTTCCATTATCAGCAACATTTCTCATCTTTTTTGAGAAAAGGAAACGATATTGTATTTTATGCGTTACAATAAGTAATGAACCACTCTTTTCTATTTTGATGAATATGCAAGGAATTACCAAACGTTCTTTACTAAAAGATGCGATTTTAATTACAGCGGGTATTTTTAGCGCGGGACTTGGCCTAAAGGGTTTTTTACTTTCAAGCCACTTTATTGATGGCGGTGTTACGGGCATTTCTATGCTTCTTTCGTCCATCTTAAAAGTACCCTTGGCTGTACTTATTCCTATCCTCAACCTACCATTTATTTTAATGGGCTACCGTCAAATCGGTTTAGCATTTGCCATCAAAAGCACCTTTGCCATTACGGGTTTATCCATCTGTTTAGCTTTTGTTCACTTCCCTGATGTAACCCCAGACTTGTTATTAACCTCCGTATTTGGTGGGTTTTTTATTGGGGCTGGTATTGGATTAGCCATGCGAGGTGGCGCTGTTTTGGACGGCACAGAAGTGGCTGCATTGCTCGTTAGCCGCCGAAATTCTACGGTTCGCGTTGGTGACGTGATTTTGGGCATGAACATTCTCATTTTTGCCACGGCTGCCTATTTTTTGGGGGTTGACATTGCCCTTTATTCGATGTTAACTTACTTCACCGCCTCCAAAACTGTCGATTATTTGATTCATGGTATCGAAGAATATACGGCCGTCTGGATTGTTTCTGACCATCATGAAGCCATCCGCGAAATGATTACGAACAAACTCCATAAAGGTGTCACGGTCTTAAATAGCGAAAAAGGTTTTGGCAAGCGTGGACTTCAAAACCAAGAAACTAAAGTACTCTACTCGGTCGTGACTCGCCTAGAAGTTAGCCGTTTACGGGACGCCATTTCAGAAATAGACCCCCATGCTTTTGTGGTACAACACGGCATTGACGATGCGCGTGGAGGGATTGTAAAAGAAAGGGCGTTGCACTAATGTGCAACGCCCTTTCTTTTATAGTCAATAAGTATCTATTTCTTAGCGGTCTTCGTACATTCCTTCGTAGTACTTTTGATAATTACCCGACGTCACATTGTCGAGCCATTCTTGGTTATCTAAATACCACTGTACCGTTTTTTCAAGCCCTTGCTCAAACGTCACCGACGGCTTCCAGCCCAGCTCATTCATTAACTTTGCGGGGTCAATGGCGTATCTCAAATCGTGGCCAGCGCGGTCGGTTACGTACGTAATCAATTGCGCTGATGTACCTTCTTCACGGCCTAGTTTTTGATCCATGATGGTACACAGCAGATGCACCAAATCAATATTTTTCCACTCGTTGCAACCGCCAATGTTATACGTTTCACCGTTGACACCCTGATGAAAAATGGCATCAATCGCCCGCGCATGGTCTTCTACGTACAACCAATCACGCACATTTTCGCCTTTTCCATACACTGGAAGCGGTTTGTGGTGGCGAATGTTGTTAATCATCAACGGAATCAATTTCTCTGGAAAGTGATTAGGGCCGTAGTTATTTGAGCAGTTTGAAATTACTACTGGAAGTTTGTACGTATTCTGGTACGCTCTTACAAAGTGGTCAGACGAGGCTTTTGAAGCCGAATAAGGCGAACGTGGGTCGTACTTGGTCGTTTCCACAAAAAACTCGTTGGGGTCATGAAGTTCTCCATAAACCTCATCAGTCGAAACGTGGTAAAAGCGGCGTCCTTCCTCTTTTCCTTTCCAACTCTGACGGGCCGCGTTTAGCAAGTTGACCGTTCCGATGACATTGGTCACCACAAATGCCATCGGATCAGAAATTGACCTGTCCACGTGCGACTCCGCCGCCAAGTGAATCACCCCCGTGAAATCATTGTCTTTGAATAATTTATCAATAAATGCCGCATCGGTAATGTCGCCTTTGACAAAACGGTAATTGGGGGCATTTTCAATGTCGGTAAGATTGGCGAGGTTCCCCGCGTACGTCAGTGCATCGAGATTCACAATCTGATACGCTGGGTATTCGGTCACAAAACGGCGCACTACGTGTGAGCCAATAAAACCTGCGCCACCTGTAATAAGTATAGTTTGCATAAAATGTGTTTACCGTTAAACAGTTGCGTTATCTGCTGCCAACGCTTGTTGCCAGCGCCAAGCATCCCGAAGTGATTCTTCGAGCGTTTTTTCAGCTTTCCAGCCCATCACATTGTGCGACTTATCTACCTGAGCGTAAATTTGCTCAATATCACCCGCACGACGAGGCCCGATTGCATAATTTAGCTTGATGTTATTTACTTGCTCAAACGTCTGAATCAAACGAAGCACCGTTACGCCTTCGCCCGTTCCTACGTTGAACACGTCATAAAAGTTATCTTCTTCGGTTTTGGCCAATAGCTCAAGTGCTTTTACGTGTGCTTTCGCCAAGTCCACCACATGGATAAAGTCACGAATACAAGTGCCATCGGGCGTGTTGTAGTCGTCCCCAAATACCGTTAATTTTTCACGTAAACCCGCCGCAGCTTGCGTCAAATAAGGCACCAAATTGCTTGGTACGCCGCGTGGCAGCTCCCCGATTTGCGCCGATTCATGCGCGCCTACTGGATTAAAATAACGCAACGAAATGGCTTTAAGGCCCGTTTTTGAGATGACCACGTCACGAATAATGTCTTCACAAATACGCTTGGTATTTCCGTACGGGGAAGCCGCTTCTTGACGAGGTGTTTCTTCGGTCACAGGTAGCACGTCAGGTTGTCCATACACCGTGCACGACGAAGAAAATACAAAGCTTTTTACGCCAAACTCCTGCATTACTTTCAACATCGCAAGCGTAGAGCCTAAGTTGTTTTGGTAATACATCAATGGCTTTTCCACCGACTCTCCTACGGCTTTACTTGCCGCAAAATGAATCACGCCATCGAAATTTTCTTTTTCAAATATTTGCCGCAACGCTGTCTCATCATTGCAATCGGCGCTGTATGACACAACAGCCCTCCCAATAATGGATTCTAGCCTGCTAAGTACTTTTTCTTCTGAGTTACTGAAGTCATCAATGATAACTGGCTCAAAACCTGACTGATGCAGTTCAACAACCGTATGAGAGCCAATAAAACCAGCTCCTCCTGTGACCAATATTTTCATGTAAAGTGTAGAAAATTGAATGACAAAACTATAAAATTTGGGCACTGAAAAAAAAATGTTTTTCTTTAACGCAAACTTCACTGACATTGCTCCATGACAGAACAAGAAATCAAAGCGCTGGTTTCGCTTCTCGACGACGACGACAAAGAGGTGTTGCAGTTGGTTGAAAAAGAAATTAGACAGCAAAGAGAGATTATCATTCCCTATTTAGAGAATGAGTGGGAAGGTGCGGGCTTTAATCCAAAAATTCAGCGGCGCATCGAAGAATTAGTGCACGATCTTCAGTTTGAAGTCTTGCTTGAACGCCTGTCCAATTGGCACCACGGCGGCGCAATTGACTTACTGGAAGGACTCTGGGTGATTGCCACCTATCAATATCCTGATTTGTCGCTGGAAAGCCTCCGAAGCGACTTCGAACAGTTTTATTACGAAACATGGCTTGAGTTTAAAGAAGACATGCACCCGATTGATCAAATTCGAGCCTTGAATCACGTCTTTTTTTCAAAGCTAAAGTTTGGTTCAAACACCAAAAATTTCCACGCGGCAAGCAACTCGATGATCAACATCGTGTTGGAGTCTCGCAAGGGGAATCCCATTACCCTGTGTTGTATTTACATGATTGTGGCCCAACGCCTCAATATGCCCGTTTACGGGGTTAATTTACCCAACCTTTTTGTCCTTACTTACAAAAAAGACGCAGTGCAGTTTTATATCAATGTCTTTAACAAAGGTTTGGTATTTATGCGCTCCGACATTGACCATTACATTGCGCAACTCAATCTCAAGTCCAACGACTCGTTTTATCAGCCTTGTTCTAACCTCGACATCTTGCGTCGGGTTCTTCGGAACCTTACGCTTGCATTTGAAAAAACGGGCGATAGCGATAAAGTAAAAGAAATTGAGCGGATGTCGGCAGTGTTGCAGGAACCGATTGAGGAATAAAGGAACGGCTTATTACACCGCCAACACCCCCAAAAAATCGTCCACCCGAAAACGGTACAGGCGGTGTTGTTGGCGCGGCAGTGGGGTATGAATGGGGAAAATTTCGCCCGTAAAAAAGTCGTTTTCGTTGGTAAAAGGGTGAACAAAAATCTCCTCTTTAAAACTCAAATTTCGGGTACCGTGCAGTTTATACAATGCTTCCTTGGCACACCAGTACGTGCAAAGGCGCTCTAGTTGCTCGCCCGCGTGGGTTGTTTCTGAATCCGAAAGGAATTTGGGCGCCACGCGGGCTAGCTTGGGCGCTACTCGTTCTAAGTCCACGCCAATGGATACCGACGGGTGCAAGGCCACCACCACAAACTTCGCCGTGTGCGTAAGCGAAATTTCCGCTACGGCATTGTTCAAAAACGGTTTTCCAAAATTGTCTTTCCGCATCCCTGTATAAATACGCCCACTGGCTTCTACAATCGACTGCGTCGCTCGTCTGCCTGTTATCCATTCCAATCTTTTTTGTGGATGAGAAATAGTCTCGTATTCGGTCCATTCTTCGGCAGTGGCCACAAGTCCTTTTTGCAATTCTTCGATAGGCTCAAAAATCTCCCAAATCAGGAGCAAACATTCCTCAAAAACAGTCCACTGGCGAACGATAGGCATAGATGCAATCTTTTGGTGTAACTTTGCACAAAAATACGGGCGTTTGGAATTTTATGCTTCAAGTAACTAAAATAGACACATTTTCTGGTCACCGCGACTGCGTGTATGCGCTTCAACCTTCGGCAGAAGGCAAGCATTTTTATTCAGCTGGTGGCGACGGCATGATTGTCAAGTGGGACCTAACCCGTCCCGACTGGGGAGATGTAGTGGCACAAGTACCTGCCTCCGTCTATGCTTTAGCATTTGACACTACCCAAAACCAACTTTGGGTAGGACAAAACTACGAAGGGATTCAGGTCATTGACCCGCTCGAAAAACGCGTTGTCGCTTCGGCACAACTGACCACAGCCGCTATTTTTGACATTGTTTTTTTTGAAAACCAAGCGTTTCTAGCCCTTTCAGACGGCGTTGTGATTGTAATGGACCGTCAGGCGTTTGCCGTTCGTAAGCATATCAAAGCCAGTCAGCAGTCAGCGCGGTGTATCTCCATTAATGCCCTCACCCGCGAAATAGCCATCGGTTATAGCGATAACTGCATCCGCGTGTTTGGTATCGACGAGCTAGACTTACGACACACGTGGGAAGCCCATACCAATTCCGTTTTCTCAGTTTGTTTCTCGCCCGACGGCCGTTATTTACTATCGGGAAGCCGCGACGCACACTTAAAGATTTGGGACGTAACCAATGGCTACGCACTTCATCAAGACGTTGTCGCTCACCTTTTCGCCATCAATCACCTTACTTACAGCCCCGACCAACGGTTGTTTGCCTCGTGTAGCATGGACAAATCAATCAAGCTATGGGACGCAACCACTTTCCGACTTCTCAAAGTGATTGACCGTGCGCGACATGCAGGCCACGGTACATCCATCAATAAACTCCTTTGGACATCCTTTCACAATCAACTCATTTCAGCCAGCGACGACCGTCGAATTTCGGTCTGGGACATAAAGACCAACTAAACAGCCATGCGTAAATTTTTTGATTTATTTTTACAAGCCCTCAAAGGCGAAGAGCACGAATACACTTCGGGCAGTATCAATCGCGCCATTTTTTTACTATCAGTACCCATGATTTTAGAAATGGTCATGGAATCGCTCTTTGCAGTTGTCGATATTTTCTTTGTTTCTAAAGTCAACACCGACGCCGTGGCAACGGTAGGACTTACCGAGTCTGTCTTAACGCTTGTTTACTCAGTGGCCATTGGCCTTAGCACGGCTGCTACCGCCATTGTATCGCGACGTATTGGCGAAAAACAGCACGCCGAAGCAGGCCATGCCGCAGCGCAGGTTATTTTGGTATCAGTTGTGCTAGGCATCGCGATTGGGCTTGGTGGCTTTTTTGGGGCAGAAACCATCCTACGCGCCATGGGTGGCAGCGAAAACCTCATTGCCTCGGGTTCTAACTTTACCCGAATTATCTTTGCCAGTAGCCCCGCTATTATTTTGCTTTACACCCTCAGCGGCGTTTTACGCGGAGGCGGAGATGCCGCCGTGGCAATGCGTTCGCTCTGGATTGCCAACGGCGTCAATATGCTTCTTTGTCCGCTTTTTATCTTTGGCTGGGGGCCTGTACCTGCATTTGGAGTAGCAGGCTCGGCCATGGCCACAACCATAGGTCGCAGTCTTGGCGTTCTGTACCAACTATATGCCTTAACCAAGGGGAACGGAGCGGTCAAAGTGCTTGCATCGCAGCTCAAGGCCGATTTTGGCATTATTCGTAACCTTATCAGTGTTTCGGCGGGTGGTACAGGGCAATTCCTTATTGCTTCCGCGAGTTGGGTATTCCTGACGCGTATTTTGTCAGATTTTGGCCCTCAAATTGTGGCTGGCTATACCATCGCTATTCGCGTTATTGTATTTACCATTTTACCTTCGTGGGGCATGGCCAATGCCGCCGCCACTTTGGTAGGGCAAAACCTTGGCGCAAACAAGCCCGAACGCGCCGAAACCTCGGTTTGGCGAGCAGCCTTTTTCAATTTTGTATTTTTGGCCGTTGTTGCTGTCATATTTTTTGTCTTTTCGGCCAATATTATTAGCTGGTTCAACGACGACCCCGCCACGGTTGCCACGGGCGTCAACTGCCTCCGAATCATTTGTTTTGGATATTTATTTTTTGCTTATGGGATGGTTATCAGTCAATCGTTCAACGGCGCAGGAGATACCCTGACCCCAACTCTCATGAACTTGGTTTGCTTTTGGGCTATCGAAATACCCCTTGCTTATTTCTTAGCAAAATACCTCGACTTAGGCCCCAACGGCGTGTATATTTCCGTCGCATTCAGCGAGTCAATGCTAGCTGTGGTAGGTATTCTCCTTTTTAGACGCGGAAAGTGGAAAACCAAGAAGGTATAGCCTCAAGGTTTATCCTTTTGATTACCTGATAATTTCCTCTAACTTTGCAGGCCATTTTTAAGTGCGAATGAAAGAACAGATAGACCGTACTAGACTTCCTCAACATATCGCCATCGTAATGGATGGTAACGGCCGCTGGGCCAAGCAGCGCGGCGCCATGCGGGTGTTTGGGCACAGAAACGCTATTAAAGCCGTGCGCGAAGCCACCGAAGGCTGCGCCGAGCTGGGCGTTAAGTACCTGACATTGTATGCGTTTTCGACCGAAAACTGGGGACGACCTGAGGCCGAAGTAAGGGCCTTGATGGAACTACTGGTACATACAATCGGCGATGAGCTTCCCACATTGCAAAAAAATAACGTAAGGCTTGACACCATTGGCGACACAGCTAGTTTGCCTAAATCTTGCCAGAAAGAGTTATTGGACGCCATAGATAAAACGAAGGGTAACACAGGACTTAATCTGATTTTGGCCTTAGGATATAGTGGCAAATGGGATATTATCCAAGCAACCCAACGTTTAGCGCAGCAAGTGAAAGACGGTTCGTTGAAGTCGGAAGACATTACCGAAGACTTACTTAACCAAACGCTCTCGACCTATCCCCGCCCCGATGTTGACCTGATGCTACGCACAGGAGGCGACCACCGCATCAGTAATTTCTTGTTGTGGCAGTTGGCCTATGCCGAGCTTTACTTCTACGACGAGGTCTTTTGGCCAGACTTCCGCCGAGAGCATTTACATGAGGCCATTTTGTCGTTTCAACAACGAGAAAGACGTTTTGGTAAAACCAGTGAACAGATTGTGACCGAAGCGAAATAAACCCCTTCTTTTGCCGTTATAAGAAAATGGGAAAGAACAGTGTATCTATGAAAAAATTCAACCAACTTATCCGTCTCGTTAGCTTTTTTAGTGTTTTCTTCATGACCGCCGTATGCCTTCATGCGCAGCAGCTGGGCCTTGGACGAAACACCCCTGCAACTACGTCTGCCCCGAAAGACGAAGCTATCAACTATGCGGAACCTAAAGACTATGTCGTTGCCGAAATTATTGTAACTGGCAACCAATTTTTGGATCCTAACTCCATGATTTCAATGTCGGGATTGAGAGTAGGCGACAAAATCAAAGTTCCTGGCGATGCCATCAATGGAGCTATTAAAAAATTGATGGATCAAAAAATCTTGGAAGATGTCGAAATTTTAGCTCGCAAAATCGAAGGCGAACAAATCTGGTTGGAGATTCGCATCAAAGAGCAATCACGTCTTTTCAAAGTCGAGTTTGACGGCATTCGGAAGGGAGAAAAAGAGTCTCTTAATGATAAAATCAAGCTTCCTAAAGGGCGTATCATCTCTAACACGATGATTAAAAACACCCAATTGGCCGTAAAACGCTATTTTATCGACAAAGGCTTCATGAACGTGAAGGTCAGAATTAACCAGATTTCAGACTCCACGCGCGGCAATGCAACGCTCAAAATCCTAGTTACCAAAGGCGCAAAAGTGAAGATTCGTCAAATTGTGTTCAATGGTCGTCAAGAAATATTGGAAGGAAAACTTAGGAATAAATTGAAGGGGACAAAACAAATGCGTTTTGGCCGTCTTTTTACGCCTTCAAAATTCATTCCTAAGAAATACGAAGAAGACAAAGAGAAAATCATTGAACTCTACAACAAAAATGGGTTCCGTGATGCGACCATAATCTCCGACTCCATTATTCAGAACCCAGGGGAGAAAACCATTGATGTGGTGTTGAACATCGAAGAAGGACCGCGCTACTACATCCGTGATATTACTTGGCAAGGTAACTACCTTCGTACCACCGAACAACTCAACAAGGTATTTGGCCTTAAAAAAGGAGATATTTACAACCCTGAAGAAATTCAGAAACGCCTTGAAGCCAACCCAGGCCAAGACGTAAGCTCGCTGTACATGGACGACGGTTATTTGTACTACAACTGCCGCGCCATCGAAAAATCCGTTGAAGGGGATTCTATCGACCTTGAGATGCGCATTTTTGAAGGAAAACAAGCGACCATCAACAAGATTATTTTGAATGGTAATACCAAGACCAGCGACCACGTGGTGCTGCGCGAGTTATTTACGCTGCCAGGCCAAAAATTTAGCAAAACAGAAATTATCAACACCCAACGTCAATTGTCGCAGTTAGGGTATTTTGATGCTGAAAAAATTGGAATTAACCCTATTCCTCACCCAGAAGATGGGACAGTGGACATTGAATATACCGTAGAAGAAAAGCCAAGTGACCAAATTGAGCTTTCTGGTGGTTGGGGTGGATACATCGGTTTTGTAGGTACGTTAGGACTTGTCTTCAACAACTTCTCTACCAAAAACATCACAAACCTCAAAGCATGGAAACCTCTTCCGTCGGGCGATGGGCAGAAATTGGCCATACGTTTCCAAGCAAGTGGCCGTCAGTTTCAGACATATACGCTTAGTTTCTCGGAACCGTGGTTGGGTGGTAAAAAACCTGTCAACTTTGGAATCAACCTGAGTCATACAGTATATCGTACGGTTGATTACAACAACCTCTACACTCGTTCTACAAGCGGGCTAACATTTTTAGGCTCTTACAAAAACACAGGAGTTACCATTTCACTAGGCAAGCGCCTCAAAATACCTGATCGTTACTTTGTATTAAGTACCGCACTTTCATACCAAAGATATAGAATGGACAGCCTTGACTTGTTTGGTATTGGCTATCCAAACGGGGTTTCAAACAACGTAACCTTGAACTTAACATTGTCACGGAATACGATTGATAATCCTCAGTTCCCGCGTGGCGGTTCATCATTCTCATTGAGTGGCACTTTTACTCCGCCTTATTCTGCCATCACAGGAAATACGTCTTTCTCGACAAAAGAAGCACAGTACAAATGGGTAGAGTACCACAAGTGGATGTTTGATGCGACATGGTACCAAACCGTAGCAGGCAAGCTGGTATTAAGTACCCGCGCTCACCTTGGTTTCTTGGGTAGATACAACCAAAACTTATCTATCAGTCCATTTGAACGCTTTGTACTAGGAGGCTCGGGATTGGCAGGTTATGGTATGTTTGCTTTGGCCCAAGACATCATCGGTTTGAGGGGATATACCGACCGCTCGCTTGTACCTATCTACAACCGACTTAGTACTGTGGATGCCTCACAAAGTACCAGCACAACCGCAAGCAGTGTAAGTAGTCTTGGAGGGGTTGCTTATAGCAAGTACGTGATGGAATTACGTTATCCACTTTCGCTTAACCCATCAGCAACCATCTTTGGTTTGGTGTTTGCAGAAGCAGGAAACAACTGGGGTACCGATCAACCTCAAAAGAAATACAAAGACTACAACCCGTTTGACTTGAAACGTTCGGCTGGGGTTGGAGCGCGTATCTTCATGCCAGCCTTCGGTTTGATTGGTATCGACTGGGCGTATGGATTCGACCCGCTACCTGGGCAAACAAACCGAAGTGGACCACAATTCCACTTTACGATTGGACAACAAATTCGCTAGAAAAGACATAGACCGAATGGAGTAGGTAAATTATAGCCTACTCCACCAACAAAATCCAAGCATCTACAATGAAAACCCGTGGGCTTTTACTAATTTTGCAATTCGTCTTGGTAACCTACTCATTATCAGCCCAAAAATGGGGATATATGGATATGGAGTACGTGACGAGCAAAATGCCAGAATACCAAAAAGCGCAAACTGAGCTTGATAAGTTTTCGGAACGTTGGGCAAAAGAAATTCAAGATAAATATACCGAAATAGACCGCCTACAGCGGCTTTACCAAGCAGAAGAAGTACTTTTGACCGACGAAATGAAACGCAAGCGTCAGCAGGAAATCGCTGATAAAGAGCGTGAAGCCAAAGATTACAACAATAAAATTTTCGGATTTGAAGGGATGTTGTTTCAAAAGAAAAAAGAAATCATCAAACCCATCACCGATCAGGTTTATAAAGCAGTAGAACGCGTGTGTCGTCAGCGGAGATTAGATATACTACTTGACAAATCAAGTGATTTTGTCATTATCTATTCCAATCCAGTACATGACTATACTGATTATGTTATCGAAGAGCTTGGTTTAGGTACCGAAGAAAAAGAAAAAAATACTAAACCAGCGACTAATAGCGTTAATACGCCAACAACAAAAACACCAGCAACAAATACCCCAGCTAATAAAGTAACCAAACCAAAACAGTAGATAAAAATGAAACGTACATTGACTGTAGCCTTCCTTGCGATTATTGCTTTAGTGAGTTTTGAAAGCAAAGCACAACAGGCTACGACCAAAATCGGTTGGACCAACGTGGACTACGTGATGACGTTGTTGCCCGACTATAAGAAAATTGAGAACGAGCTTACGATTCAGCAGCAGCAAATTGAAAAAGCGATGCAAGAGAAATCGAAAGAGTTCGAAGACAAGTACAAGGCTTTCCAACAAAATGCTGCTAAATGGTCTGATATCATTCGTGCAGATAAAGAAAAAGAATTGAACCGCCTTCAAACGGACTTTCAGGATTTCCAGCGCTCTTCACAAGAGTCATTACAGAAAAAGCAACAACAATTGCTTCAACCTGTGATGGTGAAAATCCAAGGAGCTATCGACGCTGTTGGCAAAGAAAACGGCTATACCTACATCTTTAACATGGATGCAGGAGCTAACACAACTCCTATCATCTTGTTTGCAGGTTCGGAAGAATTGAACGTTAGCAACTTGATTTTGAAAAAATTGGGTGTTGACCCTGCGGAAGTTGAAAAACAACAAAAAGCCGCAGCAGAAGCAGCTGTTCAACAATTGCAGCAAAAAGCAGGTGGCGCAACGCCCCCTGCCACGCAGCCTGCAACCAAGCCAGCGACTCAAACGCCTGCAACTCCAGCAAAGAAAAACTAACACATTCCTGTCTGACCACAAAAAAGGGAACCGCATGATGCGGTTCCCTTTTTGTTTGGGCTACTCTACAAAGGTTGCGCTTCGCCGAAGCGATATAAATTACTAATACGCTAAAATTTATGCTCAACTACTATTAAAAAACAAAAAAACGGAGTAGTTCATACCCCGTTTTTTTTGTTTGTATTGGCTTGCACATTAAACCAGTTGGGTTCTAAACACCCCGTCCTGACTCAATAACGCATCGACCAGAAAGGGTTTCGCTGCGCTTTCATGCTTTCCGCAATGTGCTTTTGAATCATTTGATTGTAATCGGCTACTTTGATTTTCTTTCCTTTCATTTTGGGTAAAGCAAGTTCTTTCTGCACGTTTTTAAGCTCCACTTTCTGGGCCGATACCACTACGTCGCCGTCGTTGATATCTAGTTCCAAGATCAAGCCTGGTAAGCCAAAATAACGCTCAGGGCCCGCCGCCACAGGAATGTCTTGCGCAAACCATGCCGTAATCTTTTGATTTTTAACAGGGTCAAATGTCTCCGCTTTCATACAAATGTAACCCGCCACGTCTTTGATTTGGTTTTGTACCCGCCAATTGTAAGTTACCAAGGAATCTTCCATCAGGTACGTTTTTCCCAACATTTCGTGGTGCTCAATAAGCTTATTGGCGTCAAAATTACGGTGAATCAGGTAATCGTCTTGCCGCCACGACCATTGGCCATCTTCGCTTTGACCTTGGTCACTGAAATACGTATAAAGACTTTGCTTTTCGTCAAAATACAATTTCATTTTTACGCCGTACCCGTCCTCATTTCCCCAGGTCAGTTTCATACGGTCTTTTTCTTCTTTGCTTAAGAAAGTAAGCCTAGCGTTGATTTTTGTCCAGTAGCTTTTATGCTCGTACGTGACCATTCCTTCCGTCGATTGGGCATACACACTGTTGGCTATCCACAACAGACCCACTATCAAAAAGTTCAATCTATTTTTCATGTTTATAGCGATTATCTTGTTTGGTTGGATTAACGATTGACTAGAAGAAACCTCCGCGGCGTTTGAGGGTCGTGTTCATACCGCGCATGTTGTAAGTAAAGGTAAGCATTCCGTAGCGAGCCAAGGTCTGCACTTTTTCTTGTGATACAAAGTTTTGGTTGGCAAACTGACTGATACCCAAGTTTTTGTTAAACACATCATACACCGACAAGCGAAGTTCTGCTTTCTTTGCTTTGCCCAAAATCTTATAAATCGACGCATTCATAATCGGCAAACGTTGGTCAAGATTGAAACGGTTGTTGACATAAATACGATAATCAAGATTTGAGTTAATAAAGAAATCTTTTGGTAATTTGATGTTCATCGTACCACCATAGGTATGGTTGATGATTTTCATGTTTTGCGACGTATTTACCGAGAAACGAGAGTTAGTAACACCCCAGTTGGCATTGGCAAAAAACGTAAAGTTGTCGCTAGGCGTTAGGTCTAAACGCATTCCAAAACGGTAGCTGTCGTTGTTGGTTTCGTTAAGAACCCCATTGATATAAGTCAGGTTACGGCTAAAATTAGGGTTCGCATTTACGCTCAAGTTACTTTTTGTTTTCTTCAACGGGAAGCCAAAGTTCATCCATGCCCCAATGCTCTGGCCACCCGAAATGTTGGTAGGCGTAGTCACTGTCACCAACGTTCTTGGGTCAACTTGCTGATTGTAAATAATTTGATTGACATTATATGAATAAAACAAGTTTAGACCCAAGTTGGTAAAACTTGCTGGGTTAAACATATTGTACCCAAAATTAACGCTGTGGTTAACAGAAGGAAGCAAATCGGGGTTTCCTTGACGGATGTACAACGGATTGCTATTGTCAATAACTGGCTGTAAGTCACGAACATTTGGCTGATTCACACTTACATCGTAACCTGACCAAAGGTAACGGTTGTTTTTGAGATCATAATTCACCGAGACGTTAGGTATCCACGCTACAAATGTGCGATTAACGTTGATAAAGGAAGTTGGGTTTTGACCCAAGGCAAATTTGCCATCCAAACCAAAGCGCTGCACGGCCATTCCTCCCGAAACATTAAATCCTTTGTAAGAATAACGTACTGCCGAACCAATCCGCGCGTAAGTAATGTCATTTTTGAAATAGCTACTCAAGGTATCAACGGGGATTCTTCTGCCACTTTCTTGAGCCAAATCAAAGGCATCGCGATCAACAAAGTTGCCACGGCGGCTCAAGTTTATGAAGCTCTCCCAAAATACCCGCTTCGATACAGGCTCCACAAACAACAAGCTTGATTTTAGCTCATTTACTTGGCTATTGGTATTGTTGGTCAAATCAAGGGCTCTCCGAATTACATCATTGGCTGAGTTAGCAGAGTAAAATAAATTCAGTGAATTTTGATCCGCAATTCCGTCATTTTGAACGTATCCGTACGAAGCACTAGCTGCGAAGTTCCGTCCTTTTTTATTTTTAGCCTTCCAGCGATAAATAAGCGTATTAGCCGTTTCCATTTTGTCAACGTCCGTAGCGTTTTTAATGGTCGTTTCGTTAGACTTAAAGTTACCTGCTTGAAAATACTGCTGAAGACTATTGAGGCTGGTGTTTCCACCATTAAGACGGCTGTTGTTCGTAAAAATAATGGTATTGGTCGAGTCAATCATTTGTTCATAACGGAAAGACAAACGGTGGTTTCCGATGAAGTTGATTTGGCTGCTTTCTTCTTGTGATTTGAACGAACCGTTGGTCAAGAAATTTTCACGACTACGAAGCGCATCCAACACTTGGCGCGTAGAATTATAATAATAACTCGAATTTACTTTGGTTTTTTTGCCGTTGTAATTGTAGTTAATCCCTGCGGCAACGTTGTTGGAATAACCTTGTCCTCTACCTCCACCAACGGGAATATTGAGTCCGCCGTCGTCATCTCCACCAATCACGAAGAAGCGCCCGCCGCCGCCACCAAAACCAAAGTCACCGTTGTCGTTCCAGCTATTAAACGAACCACTTCCTCTAAAATCTTGGTAGTCGTCCCACGACATCCCCGTTTGGTTCGTATTGTTGGTGAGGCCAATAAGCGAAAACTGGTTTTTATCATCAAACTTATTGTAATTTCCTTTGATTTCCCCGCGCGCTCCTCTCGAATTGTTTCCATCAGCACCTAGCCCAGCAGTGACCTTTCCGAAACCGCCTTTTTTGAATCCGTCTTTTAATTCAAGGTTTACCGTTTTTTCTTTTTTCCCGTCGTCCACACCTGTCACTTTTGCCTGTTCCGATTTATCGTTAAAAATCTGAACTTTTGTGATGGCTTCCGCTGGAAGATTCTTGGTGGCCATTTTAGGATCATCTCCGAAGAAACGCTTTCCATCGACAGTTACTTTTCGAACTTGCTGGCCTTGGGCTACGATGTTACCGTCTTGGTCAATCTGAACCCCAGGCAATTTTCGTAGTAAATCTTCTACCGTTGACCCAGGCGGGACCTTAAACGAAGCGGCGTTGTACTCAATCGTATCCCCTTTGATACTGAGTGGTGCACGGGCGGTTTTTACTACTACTTCAAACAATTCTTTGGTGATTGCTTTCATTTGCAATGTTCCAAGGTCAATGAGCTCTTTGTCACCAAACTCAATGTCTTTTTGAAAAGGAATGTACCCTACAAATGAAATTTTGAGCAAATAATCGCCTTTTTTGACGTTACGAAGTACAAACGCCCCTTTATCATTAGAGCGCGTGAAGTTGACCAAAGATGAGTCTTTTCGCTGCAACAACATGACTGTTGCCGACCCTAGTGGTCCTGAGGATGTATCAGCAGTGATACCTTGGATTTGGAAACGTGTGGGAGCTTGGGCGCACGCAAACAACGCACTAAGGCACATCAGTGCCCCGAGGAGAAGTTTCTTCATGGCTGTTTAGGTTATAATTGTGTTTAAAAATGGTTAGAAAATGGCTATTACACTACAAACGTACTATCCGATTAGTTTATTACCTAACAATACAAAGAAAATTTTATATTAAAGTTTGTTAAATCTAATGGAGGAGCCTCATTAAAGTGTACTCGGCCTTGGTCAAAAGGTTACGCTTAGCGCAAAAAAAAACAGCGGGTCGAAATTTCGACCCGCTGTTCTGTAATCACCATCCTCTGTTACGCTGCCCGTTCCGACCGTAGTCGTCGTAGGTTGAGCGTTCATTGTCTCGCTTTTCGTGGGTAATCTCACGATTAAGTGCGTATAAGTCGTCATATAGCTCACGACGTTCACGTGGGTCAAGCACGCGGTCGCGCCAGAAAATTTGTTCTTTACGTTCTATACGTTCTACATCCCTTAACAATCCTTTCGCCTCGCGTGACGAGATAGAGCCTTGGGCAATTCCATCCGCAATTCGGCGACGGGCTTCGCGTTGAAAATCATCAATACGGTCGCCCAAATTCCCCCTTCCTCCCCGATTGTCATATCCACGGTCATCGCGGCGGTTATCGTAACGGTCGTCATAACGACGGTCGCGGTTGTTGTTGTTTCCCCATTGTGCATTGGCACCGATAGAAACTAAAATCATGGCTGCGGCAAACACTAACTTTTTCATGGCTTTTATTTGGTTTATGTGAACGTTTATTTTTCGTTATTTTACTCTTAGAACGCTAAAAAGGGCAAAGGTTTATAACACCTTGGTTAATGATTGTTAACAGCATTTTTAAAAGATTTTAGTAACTTGCTACGGGCTTTTTTTACCATCATCAACCAAACATTTCCATGCAAAAAACTTTCCTCATTGGCGGGCTACTCTGTGCCTCCACCCTCTCCTTTGCACAAAAAAACATTTCGGGTTTTTCGGCTTCTAACCAGTCGAAACAAGAAAAAATCGAACAAGAGTACCGCACCAAGCAGTCGGCCGAACGTTTTAAAACTCACTTACAAAAACTGACCAGTGTACCACACT
The DNA here is from genome assembly GCF_003711225.1 of Runella sp. SP2. Lineage (NCBI taxonomy): Bacteria > Pseudomonadati > Bacteroidota > Cytophagia > Cytophagales > Spirosomataceae > Runella > Runella sp. SP2. The sequence continues at coordinate 4,953,950 of NZ_CP031030.1, forward strand.
TGGCAGGGACTCCTGAAAATGAAAAAGTCCGCGACTACATCGCCGACATCATGCGCAAGGCTGGCTTGCAAGTGGAAATTTTTCCGCACGATATTTATTTATCAAAAAGCCCAGGTGAAAGTCTGGTAGAAGTGGTAGAGCCCGTCCGCCTTCCACTCAACAATCGCGAGTATATTGTAAAGGAAGACAAGTATTCAAGCGACCCTCGCCTTACGCCTGGCTGGAATTCGTATTCGGGTTCTGGCGACGTCACAACTGAGGTTGTGTATGCCAACTATGGCCGCAAAGAAGATTTTGAACAACTCAAAGCCATGGGCGTTTCGGTCAAAGGGAAAATTGTACTGGCGCGTTATGGTGGCAACTTCCGTGGCTACAAAGCCAAGCACGCCGAAGCCGCAGGTGCAGCGGGCGTGATTATCTATACCGACCCTGCGGATAATGGCTATACCAAAGGCATTACGTTTCCCGAAGGTTCACAGTCGAACGATAACACCATCCAACGAGGGTCGCTCTTGACCGTCGATTATACAGGCGACCCACTCACTCCTTTTGAACCTGCCCTCCCACTCGATGGCCCTAAAAAAGTAAAGCGCCTTGACCCCAAAGACGCCGCTTTCCATAAAATCCCCGTGACACCATTGCCTTGGGGCTCGGCCGTTGAAATTCTCAAAAGAATGACGGGCAAAGGTGTCCCTGCGGGTTGGCAGGGTGGTTTACCGCTGGCGTATCGCTTAGAGGGTGGCCCAGAACTCAAAGTGCGACTCAAGGTAAAACAAGACAAAGAGTTTGTCAGAATTTATCAGGTAGTTGGTACGCTCACAGGTAGCGAGTTTCCCGACGAGTGGATCATAGCGGGTTGTCACTACGATGCTTGGTCTTTTGGCTCCACCGACCCCAACAGCGGTACTGCCATGCTTTTGACCCTCGCCGAGTCGTTGGGTAAAATGCCTCAAAAGCCAAAACGTACCATTAAGATTTGTCACTGGGATGCCGAAGAACACGGCGTTATTGGTTCGGCAGAATGGGTAGAGCAAATGCGCGACGAACTGAGCGCCAAAGCGGTTGCCTACATGAACTATGACGCGGCGGTATCGGGAAAAATTTTCGGAGGAAGTGCTTCCCCTTCGCTCAAAAAACTACTTATTGAGGCTTCGCAGGCCGTAGAATACCCCGATTCTAACAAAACTGTTTACGAACATTGGATGGCTCAAAAAGGTGGACGCCGTGGTAGCACGGGTTCGGCTCCCGTATTAGCCGATAGCGAACCTAGTATTGGCAACCTAGGCGGCGGCTCCGACCACATTGCGTTTTATATGCACGCAGGTATCCCCTCAATGAGCGCGGGCGTAGGCGGGCCAACTTTGTACCATTCTCAGTACGATGACCTATTTTTCTACAACAAATTTGTGGACTCAACCTATAAAATGGGACCAATGGTAGAACAAGTGGTAGGAACAATGTCCTTGCGTTTGGCCAATGCCGATATTTTGCCTTACGATGTTTCGCGTTATGCCACCGACTTGGCCACGCACCTCAAAACCGCCGAGAAAGCCATCAAAGCTTACGCTCCCACTTATTCAATGGACAAGTTATTGGCACAGGTAGAAACATTGAAGCAAAACGCTCAAAACTACGAAAGCCGCATCAAAACACTTTTAGCCGCCGACCAAATCGACAAAGCCAAAGTTGTAGCTATCAACAAAGAATTACGGGATTTGGAAAAAGCCTTTATCGATCCTAAAGGCATGGCGTATGGTTCGTGGTACCGTTCGTTGTATGCCTCTTCTGACCCTTACAGTGGGTATGCTTCGTGGATGCTGCCCGCTTTTCAGTACGAAGCATCGTTAAAGTCAACGGCCCATTTGCCTGATTTGGAAGCGCGCCATGCCAAAGCGATTGATACGCTCAACACCAAAATTGTGGCTATCAACCAACAATTAGGCGGTGCAAGTGGCTCTTTGGGCGGAGGGAAGAATTAGGACTAGAATACAAAAGAACATGAATGTGGAGGTTGTGAGCGTGTGTGGAGGTTGCTCACAACCTCCACACACATTATTAATCTTCAAACAAATTGCCCAATCCGCCCAAAACCGAACCACTTTCTTTGCGCGATTGTGGGCCATAAATTGAAAGGCGATCCACTAATTTTGAGATTGGCATTGACTGAATCCAGCATTTGCCTGTTCCTTGAAGCGTAGCCAAGAAAATACCTTCTCCCCCAAATACCATTGATTTAAGACTACCCGAGCGCTGAACGCTGAAATTTACAGAAGGCTCAAATGCCACAACGCAACCCGTATCCACTCGGAGGGTTTCGTTGTTGAGTTGGCGCTCAATAACCACCCCACCTGCGTGTACAAACGCCAAGCCGTCGCCTTGAAGTTTTTGAAGAATAAAACCTTCTCCCCCAAACAAACCACTTCCCAAACGCTGGTTGAAGTGAATACTTAGTTTGGTACCCATGGCAGCACACAAGAAGCCATCTTTTTGAACAATCAAGGTATTGCCATAGATATTTCTCAAGTCGATAGGCATGACCGTACCAGGATAGGGTGCGGCAAAAGCTACTTTGCGTTTGCCATAACCACGGTTGGTAAAATGGGTCATAAACAACGACTCGCCCGTCAGTAAGCGCGTTCCTGCTTGGAAGATTTTGCCCATGATGCTTTGGTTTGGATTTGTACCGTCGCCCATCTTGGTTTCAAACTGAATGCCGTCTTCCATAAAAAGCATCGAGCCTGCTTCGGCAATCACTGTTTCGTTGGGGTCTAACTCAATTTCGACGATTTGAATGTCTTCGCCAATGATTTTGTAGTCAATTTCGTGAGAATACATGGTTTACTGTTTGTTAAGGTTATTTGGAATGTATGTGTTGTCAATTACTCATCTTCTCCCCCTTCGTTGAGGTCGTCGCGGTGGCGTAGTTTTTTATCGTCCACGTGTTTGTTCAAAAACTGATTGATTTTATCAATGTCAATTGTTGACGTAATTTCCCCAAATGAATTGATACGAATGTCGAAGCCATCGAGGTCTTTATGAACCCGAGGTTTCTCGGTGCCTTCGGGCGGGGTTGCTTTTTTCTTGCTCATTGTGGTTGAATTTTTCACGAAGTTAGAAACCGATTACCCTATTCGCAATAGGCTTTGACTAAACGGTGACTTTTTTCCGATTTATGGTCAAAAACGCAGGCTCAATGGTTTGCTTATGCTATTTGTGCGTCGTCCGTTACTCGCAGCAGGCTGGTGGGCGCTGTTTGTGGTAGTTTTGATAGGTATTGCGTGTTTACACAACCCTATCTTTAATCCTTGCACCTCTGCTTTTCTTTTCCTGTTAATTTTGGGGTGGAAATGTACGCTTGTGACATTTCCCAGCCTCGATGATGATGCCCCATTGATGACCCCAAAAAATGGCGTTCTTTTTATTTGGTTGTGCAAATTGGTGATCATTCCCACTGAAATTCTGTGGGTAGGCAACCACATTTCTTTCAGCAACACTGTTTCATCCATCGCGCTCGAATGTAGCATTATCCTGACTTCTTTCGTATTTTTTGCCTTAGGTTGGCACCATAGCCCGCTTTTTCCTTCTCAAACCTTATGGCGTCCGTTTTCTCACCCAGCCCGTTATGGTTGCCTTTACCTCGCCATTGGTCTTATTTCTATCTTCTTGTTTTATGGTTCGTTTTCTAGCTACTGGACGGGGGCATTGTTTACCTACACCACCCACGAGGCCATTGAAAACCTCAAAGGAAATTTTATTGGTGTACTGGCTAATATTGGTCAGCGATTTGGTTTTTGGGGAATAATATTGCTTTGGTACTGCTACAACGTTCGCCAGTCACGGCGTTTAAAATGGTTTGAGCACCTTGTTTTTCTATTGCTGGCTTTTACCCTCACCTTTAGTAGCAATCGGGCCAATATGGCCTTTCCTGTGCTCGCCTTTCTGGGCGTTATTCTTGTTCATTTTCAACCCAAACGCAAATGGCTATTTAAGGTTTTTGGCATTGGTCTTATCTTTTTGGTGCTGTTTTACGGGCATTTACGGGTTCAACCGTCGCTCGACACCGAACAAGTCGCGCTGTTATTTGACCATTACACCGATGCCGACAACAACTATCTCGAATACGCTTCACAGCTTTACCTTGGCAGCCCTTACCAGTTATCCCCCTTGCTATCGGTCGAGAATCCGCCTTTTACGCTTGTTGCCTCACTGCTAGAACCCGTTCCCGTACTTGGCAAAGCATTTCGCGAAGAAAGTGGCCCTTTTTTGTACAATTCCCTCATAAACAACCTTATGGCACAAGATAAAGTCATCCCAGTAGCGGGCGAACTATACCTCAACGGTGGGATGCTACTTGTAGCCATCGGACATTTTCTAATTGGCATTATTTATCGCTGGCTCGATCGCCTTTTTCAAAAGTATCGTTTTGCTAATCCACCGCTTGCGGCGGCTTATTTCTACCTTTCTACGCTTTTTGCGGCCACCTTGCTGCTCAGTCTGACGGTACTATCACAGTTTGTTTTGTTCAACGCCGCGCCTGCATTATTGATAATCACCATAAATTGGTGGCAAATGCGTAAGGGTTACTCAACATAGTTGGTTATATTTGCACCTTTATTTAACTCATCATCCCCCAATTTTAAGTTGCGCACATGGAAAAAATAAAAGTGGCTAACCCTGTCGTCGAACTTGACGGCGATGAAATGACCCGAATCATCTGGCGTTTTATCAAAGATAAACTTATCCTGCCATACTTAGACGTTGATATTAAATACTACGACCTTGGCATCGAATACCGTGACGAAACAAATGACCAAGTAACGGTTGACGCCGCAAATGCCATTCGTCAATACGGTGTGGGTATCAAATGTGCTACTATCACTCCTGACGAGCAACGTGTGGAAGAGTTTGGATTGAAGCAAATGTGGAAATCACCTAACGGAACTATCCGTAACATTTTGGATGGTACTGTATTCCGTGAGCCAATCGTTTGCCAAAATGTACCTCGTTTAGTTACTAACTGGAATGCGCCAATCATCGTTGGACGTCACGCGTTTGGTGACCAATACCGCGCTACTGACTTTGTTACAAAAGGCAAAGGAAAGTTGACTATCAAGTTTGAAGGCGAAGACGGAACGGTTATCGAACACGAAGTTTACAATTTCAAGAGCGATGGTGTAGCCATGGCTATGTACAACACCGACGAGTCAATCCGTGGATTTGCCCGTGCTTGTCTCCAAGTAGGTTTGCAAAAAGGATGGCCAGTATATCTTTCGACAAAAAACACCATTTTGAAGAAATACGATGGTCGTTTCAAAGATATTTTCCAAGAAATCTACGAAACCGAATTCAAAGACAAAGGCGTTCACTATGAGCACCGTCTGATTGACGACATGGTGGCTTCGGCCTTGAAATGGAACGGTAACTTCGTTTGGGCTTGTAAAAACTACGACGGAGACGTTCAGTCGGATACCGTTGCTCAAGGTTTTGGTTCATTGGGCTTGATGACTTCGGTTCTTTTGACACCAGACGGTCAAGTAATGGAAGCAGAAGCTGCCCACGGAACGGTAACTCGCCACTACCGCGAACACCAAAAAGGAAACCGTACATCGACCAACCCAATCGCTTCTATCTTTGCATGGACGCGTGGTTTGGCTTTCCGCGGTAAATTGGACGGAAACCAACCGCTCGTTGATTTCTGTAACGCACTCGAAGCCGTTTGTATCGAGACGGTTGAAAGCGGAAAAATGACAAAAGATTTGGCAGTGTGTATCTACGGTAACAAAGTGAACCACGGAGAGCACTACCTTTATACTGAAGAGTTTTTGGATGCTATTGACGCCAACTTACAGGCTAAAATAGCAAAATAAATTGTTCTTCTTCCCCTCTCTCAATACTGGGAGAGGGGAATTTCTTTTTCTACCAGTGCGTCGCCTCGTTTTACTTCTTTTCTTTTTTTGTTCGCTTTCTACCGTTTATCCTCAACAACGCCCCAACGGCCACTTTTTGACCGATAGCATTGAGGTAGGAAAGCCTTTTAAGTACGCACTAAGTTTTCGACATTCTCCTCGGATTGAGGTTTTTTTCCCCGATACCAGCACTGCTTTCCGCCCCTTTGAGGTCATCAAGCTCGACTATTTTCCGACCGAAACCAACGCAAAAGGAAGTTTGGACAGTGCAGTCTATACCCTTCTTTCGTTTGAACTCGCCAAAAACCAATCGCTTTCGGTACCAGTTTGGGTAAAAGAAGACCGCGATTGTACGGCCATTTACTCCGAAGTCGATGCTATTAAATTGCGTGAACTCATCAAAGGAAATGTCGCCGATTCGCTTCACTTACAGGCTGATACATTGGTTGTGGCGTTAAAAAGCCAAACCAACTACCCGTATTTGGTGCTCATTGGGTTACTCATCAGTTTGATTGGAACGGGCGTTTATTTACTCTTTGGAGAAGCCTTGACCCGCCAGTGGGAGTTGTATCAGATGTTTTTGAGAAATCGGGAATTTAAACGAAGTTTTACCCGCCTTACCCGCGACATCAACGGCCCCAAAGGCATCGAAAATGCCGAAAAAGTGGTGGTACTCTGGAAAATTTACTTGCAACGCCTCGAACGTAAACCTTACGTGACTTATACCACCAAGGAGATTATGGATAACTTGCCCGATGAACAATTGGCCGAAGCCTTACGGTCGATTGACGGGGTAATTTATGGCGGAGTATCGTCGAGAAATACCGCTGATTCTCTCAATATTTTGCGGGATATTGCCGACCAGACCTACCGTAACAAACGCATTGAACTCCTCCAAAAAGGACGAACAAAAGCCAAACAATCTTAATCATGGCCAATTTTATTCTTCTATCCACGCCTATGCTTGGCAGTAGTTTTTCTGCTTATCGCGTAGCCATTATTGACGGGGCAAAAACTCCCACCCTCGCCGCATTTTATCAAGCCATCGAAAAAGGCTTGGGCTTCCCCGAAGATTTTGAACATAACTTAGAATCGCTTGACGAATTTTTGAACGATTTGGAATGGATTTCGGCGTCGGACGTAGCCATTTTTATCAAAAACTCGGACGACTTTTTAGCGCAGGAAAAACCCAAGAAGATTTTTGAACTCCTCAATTTACTCGATGCCACTGCCGAAGACTGGAAATGGGTGGACGATGATATGGAACCCAAAAACGTCAAAATCGTTTTTCAAACCAGCGAACGCATTGCTTCATTGCTCGACGAAGAAGGAATCGCTTACGTGGCTCAATAAAACGCGTCTTCGATGTGGTGAATCCGAATAGCACCTGGGTTAATAATGACTGAAACAACGTCAAAGCGAATGTCACCGTGCCAATCGCGGTCAAAAATGTAGTTTTCGGCGGCCTTCATAATGAGTCGGCGCTTGGTGGCATCCACAAACTCCTCGGGCATTCCGTAGCTGAGGTTCGTACGGGTTTTTACCTCCACAAATACCAAAATTTTGTTCTTTTTGGCAATAATGTCTATTTCAGCGTGGCGGTAGCGGTAGTTTCTGACAATGATTTCATAGCCTTTGTCGGCCAAAAATTCGGTGGCTTTGTCTTCGCCTTGTTTTCCAGTGTCCAAATGTTCTGCCATGAGCGTGTGCGTTAGCCGCCCGCGCGTCTGTACTCTTTTTGGTACTGCAAGGGCGATTTTCCAGTGAGGTTTTTAAATTGTCTGTTGAAGTTTGAGACGGTGTTGAAGCCGCTTTCGTAACAGATTTGGGTCACTGAAAATTTTTCTTCTATCAACAACTTGCACGCATAGCCCACCCGAATCTCGCTCACAAAGTCGGAAAAGGTCTTATTGGTACGGCTTTTAAAATACCGACAAAAAGCCGCTTCGGTCATATTGGTGAGCGCTGCTACTTCGTTGAGGCGGAGTTCTTCTTTGAAGTGTTTCATCACGTATTCGTGCACCTTCTGCATTCGCTCTGTTTCCGAAACTTTGTGGGTATTGACGTACCCAACGCTCGTAATATAGGTAGTTTCGGTAGAATGCGACAAGTAATTCAGCATGGTCAAAAGCTGAAGAATTGCCTCAAAACCATCAGTTTTCGACAAGCCACTCAAGCTTTGCCGTACGTATTCGCGGGCACCACCCACAATGTCTAGCCCGCGGTGGCTTTTTTGCAAAAGTTGCCTCAAAGCGTGCATTTCTGGTTTTTGAAAAAACGTTTCTCCCAAAAAATCTTCCGTAAAATACACCACAACTCCGTGCGTTTTCAGGTCGGTATTTCCCTCAAAATAAGTTCGGTCGCTACGCCAAAGGTGGGGAACGTTGGGTCCTAAAAAAACGGTATCACCAGCTTCAAAATGTCGAATATCGTCCCCAATAAACCGCGTCCCTGACCCTTCGAGTACCGTAAAAATCTGGTAATGGGGGTGAAAATGCCAATTAGGATCAAAATGAGCTTCAACTAGCTCAAGCGCCATAAACGAAGACGTGGGCGCACTTAGCTCTTTACGTAAAGGTATTCTCATCTTGCGTGTGGGTTAGCTATTATTTAACAATAATAACCAAAAAATGTTCCCTTTTTGGTTAAAATACAGCTAGAAACTAGGATGGCTTACATCCACTCCCACGCGCTTTGATAGGCGTCTATCGACTCCGCGTAGGTAATAAAATCGGCATAAAACGGAAGCTGAGCAAGCGTCGCGCTGTCACCTACAATGACCAATTTTTTACGCGCTCTCGTCATTGCCACGTTCATGCGTCGGATGTCTGATAAGAAACCTATCACCCCTTCAGCATTGCTTCTGGTCATGCTGATATAGACAATATCTCGTTCTTGCCCCTGAAAACTATCTACGGTATTTACGGCAATAGAAGGCAAAAAAGATTGCAAATCAGCGACCTGCGCCAGTTGTTCGCTAAGAACCTGGATTTGTTGTTTATAAGGCGAAATAATGGCCACACTTGGCACTTCGTTGGGCGTTTTGGTTTTGGAAGCCCATTCGGCCATAAACTGACTGAGGTGTTTGAGCAAAAGACCCGCTTCTTCGGGGTTGGTTGCGCTCGTGCCTTCTATTTTTTCGTCGAAACCACAGCCTGCAGTATCAATAAACAGCAAAGGTTTATCTTCCGCAAAAAGGCGTCGTTTGGCCACTGATACGTGGGCTTTCAACAGATTTTTGTAAAACACCTGCGACGAATAACCCATAATTTGCTCGTTCATGCGGTATTGTTCTTCCAACAACGTCACGGCTTGCGGATGTAACTCAACGCATTTTTCGAGCAACGTCTTACTCAATCCACTTTTAGCCGCTGTCTCTGATTTAATGGTAGGAGGGAGTTGGCAATGGTCTCCTGCCAATACCACTTTTTGCGCCTTGAGTATCGGAATCCAGCACGCAGGTTCTAGCGCCTGTCCTGCCTCGTCAATAATCACGGTTTGGTACTTTCCCTCTCGTACAGTATAATGATTAGAACCCACCAGCGTAGCCGTCACGACTTGCGTTTTGGTCATCAAATCATCAATGATGTACTGCTCCGTGTTTCCTACTTCTTTCATGATTTTGTGGGCTTCTTCAAAAAGCAGTTTGCGTTGGTCACGTTCCGATTTCCCAAAACTTCGCTTGTACTTGTGCGCCATGTTCTTGAACTCTTGCGCTTGTTTTTTGAGACGCTTGGCTTCTTTCATTTGAGGGTGCTCGGACATCTTACCGTCGAGTGTCAGTGACATGAGTCGCTCGGTCACACGGGCAGGGTTACCGACTCGTAACACATTAATACCCTCTAAATGAAGCTTCTCACTTAACAAGTCCACCGCTGTATTGCTTGGCGCTACCACGAGTACTTTTTGATTATCGCGGCGAACCAGCGCTTTTATTGCTTGTACCAGCGTGGTCGTTTTTCCCGTCCCAGGGGGCCCGTGAACAATCGCTAATTCGTTGGCTTTCAGAATAGTATGCACAGCACGCTGCTGCGATTCGTTGAGGCGTGGAAGCGCTATTTCGGGCTCATATTCTTTAAAAGTCGGGGTTTTATTTCCTGCCAAAACCTGTACCAGCTCTCTGGTTGGCGTAGCTACCCCTTCTGCTACCACCATCGCTTGCTTGAGGGCCGATTGCATTTCTTCGTAACTATTATCATCAAAAAGCACTTCCACGCCTAGTTTCCCGTCGCGGGTCCAGTCGGGCAGTTCGTCGGTTTTAAGCGTTATTCTCAGGCGATTACCACTTTGGTGGGCAATCGTGCCTTCTACTCGGTCATTTTTAGGGTCGTGGTTGCCAAAGAAAACGGCAGGAATCCCAAAACGAAATTGGTGTGGAATGTCTTGGTGCGTTGTGCGTTCGAGTTCGACCGACAAATAATCACCTCTACTCATTTCCGAACCACGTATCGCCACGGGATACCACGTGAGGCCATTGGCACGGCGCTCGGCTACCGAAGCTTGTTCTGTCAATCGTTGGTATTGGCGGAGATCTTCTTCACGCTCCACCTTCAGTAATTCCTGTAAGTTTTTGAAATAATTCATGCACAAAAGTAGGCTATATTCTTCAAAACCTTGTCTTTTAAGAACAGGCTAGGTTTCTTCTAACGCCCCTTACAATAACATTTTTTTAACCAAAATTTATTCAAAATAAAACTTTTCAATCAAAATATAGTCGAAACCTGCAAATAAACAATAGGTTTTTAGCACTATTTCTCCATAAAATTGCATTATGAAATACAGTATGAATTTGTTGCTTTGGGGCACTCAAATCGACGAGAGCCTCTTCCCGACACTTGAGTTGATTCGGGAAATCGGATTTGAAGGGGTAGAAGTACCTATTTTCAATACCAACCCTGACGCTTGGCATCAGTGGCGTAAAAAATTGGACGAATTGGGGCTGCACCGCGAATGCGACACTTTTTGTGGTCCAGCCGAAAATCTTATCAGCTCCGACCCTGCCATTCGTGCCTATGCGCTCGAAAACCTCAAGCGGGTTGTTGACTGTGGGGCGGTACTTGGAGCTACCAAGCTTATGGGGCCGTACCACTCGGCCTTGGGCGTTTTTACGGGACAACCTGCCACAACCGATGAGTGGAAATGGGGAGTAGAAGGAATTTACCAATTGGCCGACTACGCCCAGCAGCAAGGCATTTTATTGGGATTAGAATATCTCAATCGCTTTGAATTATACCTCACCAGTTGCGGCGACGAACTCACTCGCTTTGTGGATGACGTCAACCACCCCAACTGCAAAATCATGTTTGATACCTTCCATGCCAACATCGAAGAGAAAAACATTGGGGATTGCATCCGCAGCATGGGCGACCGTATCGCGTTTATTCAGCTTTCAGAAAACGACCGCAGTACGCCTGGCAAAGGCAACGTGGACTGGAAAGGCACGTTCCAAGCCATCAAAGACATCAATTATGACGGTTGGTTGAGCATCGAAGCTTTCAGTCCGAAACTCCCTGCGGCTAATATTTGGCGCAAAATGTTTGATTCGGAAGAACAACTCATGCGCGATGGTTTGGCTTTTATCAAAAATTCTGTTCTAGCTTAACGACTCATATTCACACTGTTGTTTAATTCTAACAACACCCAATCAACACTTTTTTCCCATGAAAAAAATTAACATTGCCATTGTAGGTCTTGGTTTTGGTGCCGAATTTATTCCGATTTATCAGCGTCACCCACACGCCAATATGTACGCCATTTGCCAACGTAACGTCGAAAAACTCAACGCCATCGGCGATGCTTTTGGTATTGACGTGCGCTATTCTGATTACGACGAGTTACTCAAAGACCCAAATATCGACGCGGTTCACATCAACTCCCCCATTCCTAACCATGCCGAACAAAGCTTAAAAGCGCTTCGCGCAGGGAAACACGTCGCTTGTACCGTTCCGATGGCTACCAGTGTAGAAGAGTGCATGGAAATCGTGAAAACAGTCAAAGAAACGGGCAAAAAATACATGATGATGGAAACCGTGGTGTATGCCCGCGAGTTTTTGTTTGTCAAAGAATTATACGAAAAAGGCGAACTCGGAAAAGTTCAGTTCTTGAAAGCATCGCACCAACAAGACATGGATGGATGGCCTGACTACTGGCCAGGTTTGCCTCCAATGCACTACGCGACGCACTGCGTAGGACCCGTGGCTGGTTTGCTCAAATTAGAAGCCGAGTATGTATCGTGTTTTGGTTCGGGCACGATTCGTGAAGAGTTAGCCAAAATCCACAACTCGCCTTTCGCGGTTGAGTCAGCACATATCAAGTTCAAAGACAGCGACTTGAGTGCGTACGTTTATCGTTCGTTGTTTGATGTAGCACGCCAGTACCGCGAGAGCTTCGAAGTGTATGGTTCTAAGAAATCGTTTGAATGGCCACTCATCGAAGGCGAAGAGGCGGTGATTCACACGGCGAAAAAAGAAGAGCACGAAATTCCAGAGCGAGTAGCTACCCCAGATTACGCGCACCTTTTGCCCGCCGAAATTCAAGATTTTACCACCAAAGGCGTTTATGACATTGCCGAAAACACGCACCTTTCATTTACCCAAGGCGCAGGACACGGTGGCTCTCACCCGCACTTGGTTCATGAGTTTTTGATGGCTTTGGTGGATGACCGCGACCCATTCCCAAATGCTGCTCAGTCGGCCAACTGGACGTCAGTGGGTATTCTTGCGCACGAATCGGCCATGCAAGGCGGCAAACTTTTGCAATTGCCAGATTTCTTTAACGCATAAAATGCGATAATTTCTACAAACGTGATTGGTTCGGAAAACCAGTCACGTTTGTAGAAAATCATATTACAAAAACCGCAAATGGTTCGGAGAACCAAAAACGTTTGTAGCCAAAAACGTTTATAGAAAATAACAATCACACCAAAAACCACAAATGGTTCGGAGAACCAAAAACGTTTGTAGCCAAAAACGTTTGTAGAAATTAACAATCACACCAAAAACCACAAATGGTTCGGAGAACCAAAACGTTTGTAGAAAATAACGTTTATAAAAAATCATATCATAAAATCTATTTCCCTTAGTAACAAATAATTTTCTAACCATACAATGAAACGCTTTCTAACCATTGTTTTGTCGGCGATTTTGTTGTGGCAGTGTGCCACTCAAAAAACAACGCAAACGACCCAAACCCAACAAGCGACCAAGCCCCGCCGCATTGAAATCCTATTTTTGGGTGACAACGGCCACCACCGCCCCATCGAACGGGTGCCGTCTATCATGTCGGCATTGGGAGCAAAAGGCATCAATTTCACCTATTCGGATGACCTCAATGACCTCAATGCGACCAACCTAGCCAAGTACGACGGAGTACTTTTGTATGCCAACTGGGACACCATCAGCAAACCCCAAGAGCGCGCGTTGGTGGACTACATCGCCAGCGGTAAAGGCTTTATTCCAGTTCACTGCGCTTCGTATTGTTTCCGCAATTCGGACGAATTGGTAAAAATCATGGGGGGACAATTTTGGCGCCATACGTGGGATACCATTCGCCCCGTTTGGACTAATCCCAACCACCCTGCTATTATGGGTGCGAAGATGTTCAAAACGTTGGACGAAACTTACCTTCACACTAAACTGCAACCCGACAACCTCGTGTTGACCGAGCGTGAAATTCAGCCCGACCAGTACAAAGACAAGCCCAATACCAAAACTGAACCTTATACGTGGGTTCGGACGCACGGCAAAGGCCGCATTTTCTACACGGCATACGGCCACGACGACCGTACGTGGAGCCAGCCCGAATTTATGACTTTGTTGGAAAAAGGAATTCGCTGGGCCGTAGGCGACCAAGCCGTCAAAGATTTAGCCGCCCTCGACCCACTTCCGTTTACGTACAAAGAATCAAAACTTCCTAACTACGAAAAACGCCCAGGGCCACAACTCCAACAAAATGCAGTTTCGCCGCAAGAGTCGATGAAGCATATCCAAGTTCCGACGGATTTTACATTGGATTTGTTTGCTTCAGAACCCAACGTGATGCACCCCATTGCGATGAGCTGGGACGAGCGTGGGCGTTTGTATGTGCTTATTACCAAAGATTACCCCAACGAACGTAAAGACACAGGCGGTACGGACTATATCTTGATTTGTGAAGATACCGACAAAGACGGTAAAGCAGATAAGTTCACTCGTTTTGCCGAAGGATTAAGCATTCCAACAGGGATGGTGTTTGCCAACGGTGGGCTTATCGTAAGCCAAGCGCCTCACATGTTGTTTTTGAAAGATAACGATGGTGACGACAAAGCGGACGAAAGAAAAATCTTGTTCTCAGGCTTCGGAACGGGCGATACCCACGCGGGGCCGAGCAACTTGCACTACGGTTTCGACAACTGGATTTGGGGATGCGTAGGTTATTCGGGTTTTGAAGGTAAGTTGAAAGAAAACGCCGATACCCTCAAGTTTGGCCAAGCACTTTTCCGTTTCAAGCCTGATGGCTCAAAAATGGAGTGGATGACCAGTACTTCTAACAATACGTGGGGCATGGGCTTCAACGAGGCTGGGGATGTATTTGGCTCAACCGCCAACAACTCGCACGGCTGGTACATGGCCATTCCTCACCGCTACTTTACGGGTAGCCTCGGTATGGGACGCGACAACGGTAGCCGTGGCACGGACACGCACAAAGACATGAAGCCTATCACGCCACGCATTCGTCAAGTGGACGTATTCGGTGGATTTACGGCCGCTGCAGGGCATAATTTCTACACGGCACGTGCTTTTCCTAAAAAATATTGGAATCAAATTGCGTTTGTAGCCGAACCAACGGGTCACGTATTGCACCAAAACCAGCTCGTTAAACGTGGAACCGACTACGAAGATAAAGAAGCCTTCAACCTCATGGCGGGTGCCGACGAATGGTTCTCACCCGTATTTGCCGAAGTAGGCCCAGACGGTGCCGTTTGGGTAGCCGACTGGTATAGTTTCATCATTCAGCACAACCCTACTCCACAGGGTTTTGGCAATGGTAAAGGAAATGCCTACGAAACCGACCTTCGCGATTATACCCACGGACGTATCTACCGCGTGGGCTACAAAGAAGCGCCTGCTTATACGCCAATGGCACTTAGCAAAGACCGTCCGCAAGAATTGGTGGCGGCGCTCAAAAACACCAATATGTTTTGGCGTAACCATGCCCAGCGTATGTTGGTAGAGCGCGGCAACAAAGACGTTGTTCCACAGCTAATTGCGTTGGTCAATGACATGTCGGTGGACGAAATTGGCCTTAACCCTGCCGCTATCCACGCTTTGTGGGCATTGCAAGGATTAGGAGCTATGTCGGACGATAACGTTCTTAAAGCGGTGGTAGGTGCGCTCAAGCATCCAAGTGCTGCCGTGCGTAAAAATGCAGTGCAAGTATTGCCTTCAACAAATGCAACTGCACAAGCGTTGTTAAACAACAATACCCTCAATGATTCAGAGCCGTTGGTGGTATTGAATACCTTGTTGAAATTTACCGAAACTCCCCTAACGTCTGACGTTGAGAAAACGGTTTTGGCTCGTTTTGAGAGTTCAAACGAAGCCGACGACCGTTGGTTGCCCGATGCTTTCTCGGTTATTTTGAATGCGCATGGTGGTAAACTTATGCAAACTTACCTTGCTAAACGCACGGTAGGTCAACGTACCGAAACGAAGAGCAGCGAACCCAAAGCGGCCATGAATCACGACCACCACGCCATGAATCACGGCGCTGGCAATCAAGCGTCTGCTGGTGCAACAAAACCAGATTTGGCCATTACCAATATCACCATCAATCCTGCGGTGCCGTCGGTACGGGAGTCGGCAAGTATTACCATTGAGATTACCAACAAAGGCGTAGCCATTCCGAAAGAAACGGTTCCTGTCGTAAAGGTAGCCATCGAAGGTTTAGGGCTTAAAATCAACTACGTAAGCTACCAGCTTAAAAACGGTATTGGTGCGGGCGAAACCATTCAGTTGGTTGAAAGCAACAACGGTCCGTGGGTAGGTCGTATGGGCTTCACGGCCGAACAAGCAGGGAAATTGCGCATCAGCGCCACCATCGACGGCGACAATGCCATTCCCGAAGAGGACGATGTTAAAAACAACTCGTTGAGCAAAACCTTTGACGTAAAACGCCCTGCCAAACTCTCAGACTTTGCCTTAGAACGCGCCGCTCGTAGCCAGGCTTCTTCTACCTCATTGAGTCCAGAGTCGTTATTAGAATTGATTACCAAAGCCAATACGCTAGACGACGACGCTCGTTATGCGGTGTTAAAGGGAGTGGTTAACGGCTGGAATCCGCGTCGTAAAGTAAACACCAGCGATGCCAACAAACTATTGCTTGTCAGCGCAAAAGACGGTATTCCAGAGGATTTGAAGGGCAAATTTACGGGCATCATCGAGTCGTTTGGTGCCAATGCACTTGTGCCTGTTGACCCTAATTTACAGGTCATCAAAATCAAGTCGGTGAAAGAAGCGATGAAGTTTGACCTCAAAGAATTTACGGTAATTGCAGGAAAACCCGTAGAATTGGTATTCGACAACCCAGACGCGATGCAGCACAACCTCGTGATTGTGAAGCCTAAGGCCATGGACATCGTCGGAAACGCCGCTGATAAAATGATTACGCAAAAAGACGCAGTGGAGAAAAACTACATTCCCAACTTACCTCAGGTAGTCGCTTTTACGCCTTTGGTCAACCCTGATCAGTCGTATCGCCTCACGTTCACAGCTCCTACTGAGCCTGGTAACTACCCGTACATCTGTACGTTCCCAGGTCACTGGCGCATTATGAACGGAGTGATGAAAGTAGTGAAAGAAGAAGCAAAGCCTGCAACGAAGTAGAGTACTGTTATCCGTTAATGGTTTAGCCCTGCCAAGTTTTTGAAACTTGGCAGGGCTTTTTATTGCTACACTTTAATGATAATCCCCTTTTTATACATCACGTACAAAATCACAAACCAGATGGCTAAAAAGGTCAGTGCTCCTGCCAGAGAAGCGTTGTATTCGTTGACAAACCAAACCCCTATCAAGTTTTTCTGCATCCACAATTGCGAACTTATCGGCCCGTCGGGAGTATCAATTTTTATCAGTGCCAACGTCCGAGGAATAATACCCGACAAGAAAAAAACCGTAATGGCATTCACGCCAAAAGCGACCACAGGCGTCGTCCACTTGCGATACCCTTGAACGTCGATGAGCCAATAGCACAGCGCCAACCCCACCATTGCCCAACCTCCCGCGTACAACACGTACGAACTCGTCCACAACGATTTGTTGATTGGGAAAAACAAGTCTGCAATAAGTCCTGCAACAACCAATCCATTCCCCGCGGCAAATAACCACGCAATCCGCTCGGCCACAGGTTTATCGGTACGTAACCACTGCCCCGTCAATACCCCCAACAGACCCGTCCCGACGGCGGGAATGGTGCTAAAGATTCCTTCAGGATCCCATACTTTAGCGGCTTTCCACAAGTGATTGGTGCCTAAAATGGCACGATCGACCCAAGCACCCAAGTTAGTTTCTGGTTCTAAATTCGCATAGCCAACCCCAGGAACAGGCACAAACGTCATCAGCACGTAATAAGCCAGCAGCACCAACGCCAGCAACCCGATTTGGGTCTTGCGGGTTGTTTTTATGTAAAGAAGCGAACAAACAAAATACACAATAGCGATGCGTTGGAGCACCCCAGGGATTCGAACCGTTTCAAAATTAAACTTTGGATACAAGCTCAAAAATAATCCCAAGCCAAACAGGGTCGCGCTTCGCCGTGCGATTCTGAGTACCGTGGGCGGATTTTTCCCCATTGCAAACGCGATAGAAACGCCAACAATGAACAAAAAGAAAGGAAAAACAAGGTCGGTGGGCGTGCAGCCGTTCCAGTGAGCATGGAGCAACGGAGGATAGACGTGTCCCCAATCGCCTGGGTTATTCACCAAAATCATGGCGGCCACGGTCAGACCGCGAAACACGTCTAACGAGAGTAATCGGTTTTGCATAGGGTTGGTCAATGAAGGGTTTTACCTACGCAAGATAGCCGTTTCAGTTAAGATTCCCACTGACCTTGCCCTCGCAGTGAGCTTAGTCCCAACTCATTTTATAACGAAGCGACACCAAGCCACTGCCATAAACTTTAGAATCAACAAGGGTCAACCATTTACGTTCTCTCAACTCTTTAAATAGCGGTTTTCCTGCGCCCAACACAATGGGGTGAATAGAAAGCCAAACCTCGTCCACCAATCCCAGGTTCATGAGACTACTGGCCAGTTCTGCTCCGCCAAAAAGCCATATATCTTTTCCAGGCAGCGATTTAATGGTACGTACTTGCCGTTCGATGTCGCCTTTGATAAGTTTTTTGCGTTCAAGTTTAAAGTCAGGGAGCGTATTCGAGAACACGTATTCGGTTAATTTAGGCATCCAAGCGGTTTCACCTTCGTTGGTCAACGCCATTTGGTAGGTTTTACGACCCACAAACACCGCATCAATCCGTTTAAAAAATTCATTCAGTCCATAGTCCTGGTCTGTAAAGCACCAATCGTACTCACCGTTGGGGCCTTCGATATACCCATCCAAACTCATGGCAAGACCTAAAATAACTTTTCTCATATCGTTAGGGTTTTTCTGCTTTACTGAGTGGGTTTTTCCACTCGTTTCTTTGTTTTCATTGCTACTATATTTTCATAAGAGGTGTTCACACCTTCCTCAAAAGCGATGAGTCTTACTTTGTCCAAACTCACGTGTGTCCATCCTAGCTGCCCCCATTTATTAGGGACGGGATAAAAGGCTTCATCTTCACAAAAGATTGTTTGTTGTTCAGGAGTAAACTTCAACGTTACCCATTTGTTTTCGATATTAAAGGTCGCAAAAATCTTTCCTTTTATTTTATACGCAGGTTTGTCAAAGTGCGCTTCTTCTTTTGCATTTGGCATATTGACCAATACTTCATGCGCTTTTTCTACATCTATCATTTTATCAACTTTAACTTTCGGGAAGTTCCATTATCGTTGACAACCTTCCCGAAAGTTAGTCGTCGTTTGTCAACTTTCGGGAAGTTCCATTATCGCTGCCGACCTTCCCGAAAGTTAGTCGTCGTTTGTCAACTTTCGGGAAGTTCCATTATCGTTGACAACCTTCCCGAAAGTTAGTCGTCGTTTGTCAACTTTCGGGAAGTTCCATTATCCCTGCCAACTTCCCGAAAGTTAGTCGTCGTTTGTCAACTTTCGGGAAGTTCCATTATCCCTGCCAACTTCCCGAAAGTTAGTTGTCGTTTGTCAACTTTCGGGAAGTTCTATTATCACTGCCAACCTTCCCGAAAGTTCGTCGTCGTTTGTCAACTTTCGGGAAGGTCTATTATCCCTGCCAACCTTCCCGAAAGTTAGTTGTCGTTTGTCAACTTTCGGGAAGGTCTATTATCACTGCCAACCTTCCCGAAAGTTCGTCGTCGTTTGTCAACTTTCGGGAAGTTCTATTATCGCCGCCAACTTCCCGAAAGTTCGTCGTCGTTTGTCAACTTTCGAGAAGTGCCATTATCGTTGCCAACCTTCCCGAAAGTTAGTTGTCGCGAAAATAACGCAGGGTTTGCCCATAATCCAAACCCATCGCCATGCCTCTTACCGCCATCGTAATCCGTTTAGTTTTGGTCTCAATGGTTTTTGCCGATTCTATCCACTTTGTGTAATAGTTTTGGTGACTGAGCGGCAATTTGTTAAAATACGCCAACGCCTTGGGCTCATCTTCCAAACAAGCCAGTAAATCAGCCGATTGCGGCAATTCATCCGTATCAATCTCCAGCTCCACGCTCACCACGGCTCCTTCTTTTTTACGCAAGCCACGACGCATTTCTGCGTTGATTGGGATAATAAACCCTCCGTCACCCATCGGTAGCATGGCCACGAGTTTGATGACATAATCGTCCAACTTTCCTTTTACTCGGTACGATGCTTTTACGTTTGGGTTTAACGCATGGGCTATTTCAGGCAAAATTTCGATGTACGTCCAGCCCGTTTTTTCGCCTTTTTTGTCAAACTTGCGTAGTTCTGCGGTAAATGAAACCATTGCTTTTTGTATTTCGAGACATTTATCAAAACTTGGAAAGTCTGAGATGACACAACAAATTTAGTACCCTCCACTGACAACCCTATGTCAGTATTGTGAATCGACTTTCAAAAATATATAAAAATTTTTTGTCACTTGTGTCCAGTTTCCGTTTGGTCGTTCGTCATTCGTACAAATTCAATTATTTCGTATCACTAAAACACATTTACAACCATGAACAAGTACCTATTTTCATTCTGGAACTCCATTCCTTCGGAAGACGCTTTTGCTAACCTTTCTCCTGAAGACATTCAAGCCGAAATCCAAAAATGGAACAACTGGATAGGTGGCATTGCGGCACAAGGCAAGTTAATTGCCACCGAAGCGCTTCATCCAACGGGCAAAACAGTTTCAGGTTCCAACCACGTCATTACCGACGGGCCATTCACGGAAGGCAAAGAAATCATTGGGGGCTTTATGCTGCTCGCGGCCGATAGCATCGACGAAGCCGTTGAGTTATCGAAAGGTTGCCCCATCTATGAATCAGAAGGGCGCGTGGAAATCCGTCAAATTCAAAACTTTGCGTAGTTTCTGAATGACAGAGGTTCACCAACTGGCGGAGCATCTTTTTCGGCACGAGTCGGGAAAGATGCTCGCCGTCCTGACACGTTTGTTTGGTTTTCCCAATTACGACACCGCCCGCGATGTCGTGCAAGATACCCTATTGGCAGCCATGCAACACTGGAAAGTTCACGGCATTCCCGACAACCCCACGGGCTGGTTGTACGCAACGGCCAAAAACAAAGTGCTTGACCGCCTCCGTCGCGAACGCCTGCACGATGAACTCAGTGTGCATTTATCTCATCAACTTCAATCGGAACAAGCCATGCAACAGCATATCGACCAGCTTTTTTTGGAGCACGAAATCGAAGACAGTCAGCTTCGAATGATGTTTGCTTGCTGTCATCCTAGCTTACCTCCCGAAGCGCAAATCACACTTATTTTAAGAACCTTGTGCGGCCTGAGCATTCCCGAAATCGCCAAAGCCTTTTTGTCGAACGACGAAACCATCAACAAACGACTGTATCGGATCAAAGACAAAATTCGTAGTACGCCCATTGACTTGGACGTCCCGACGGGCAACGAACTTCTACCGCGTTTGGACGCTATTTTAAAGGCTATTTATCTACTTTTCAACGAAGGATATACTTCTCAATCGCCCGACCTACTCATCCGAAAAGACCTGTGCGAAGAAGCCCTGCGTTTGGGGACGTTGTTGTACCAACATCGTTACACGGCTTTACCCAAAACGGCGGCGTTGTTGTCGCTGATGTATTTTCAAGCCTCCCGCTTTGAGGCGCGCCAGGATGAAGAAGGAAATATTGTGCTGCTGGCGCACCAAAATCGCCAAAAATGGCATCCTCAGCTTATTAAACAGGGTATTTACTACCTTGATGAAGCCTCGCGCGGCGACGAAATCAGTTCGTATCACCTCGAAGCGGCCATTGCCAGCTACCACGCCCGCGCCGAGACGTTTGAAAAAACCAATTGGCAAGCCATTACGTATTTGTATCGGTTGCTGGAACAAATCAACCCCAGCAGTATGGTGCAGTTTAACAAGGCCATCGCGATTGGGTTCGCCGACGGCCCGCAGCGCGGTATTGATGCCTTATTACCACTGACAAATTTGGCCAAAAACCAGTACTACCAAGTAGCTTTGGGGGATTTTTACGCCCAACTTTCCCAAAAAGCCACCGCCAAAGCCCATTACGAAACCGCCATCCAACTCACGACCTCGAAAGCTGAATGGCAGTTGATTTGGAAAAAGATAGAAGCACTGTGAGTCGCAGTGAGCGGGGTTGCTCACAACCCCGCCGCTCACTTTAATAATCCACAGGCTCTAAAAAGCCCATCTTACCCGATTGATAATCTTGCAAGGTCTGCATGATTTCGGCTTGGGTGTTCATCACAAACGGGCCATAACTTACAATCGGTTCGTTGATGGGTTCTCCTCCTAAAATCAACAAGCGAGTTTCATCGCCCTGTGCTGTGATGGTCACCCACTCCCCTTTTTGGCTCAATTTGGCAATGTTTTTCGCAGGAAGTTGTTTTTCGTTATTAAAACTCGCACTTCCCCGCGCTACGTGTACGGCTACGTTGAAACCTTCGGGCAATTGCAGGTCAAATTCAGTATTTCCTTTTACAATTACCTCCACCAAAAGAACGGGCGAGTAGGTCAATGCAGGGCCTTTTACCCCCGCTATTTCCCCCGAAATCACCCGCAACTGCGTTTGGTCGTTAAGCTGCACCGTTGGGATCTGTGCCGAGGTGAGTTCCTGATAACGCGGCTTTTCCATTTTGTGGGCGCGCGGCAGGTTGACCCACAACTGCACAAAATCAAGCACACCACCTTGACGCGAGAAATTGATTTCGTGTTTTTCCTCGTGTACCAACCCCGAAGCCGCCGACATCCACTGCACGTCGCCCGCAAAAATCACCCCTTTGTTTCCTGCCGAGTCGCGGTGCTGCAATGCCCCGTCAAACACCACCGTTACGGTTTCAATGCCACGGTGTGGGTGTTCGTCCACCCCTTTGGGAATGGGGGAAGGTTTCACCTGCATAGGCCCGTGGTGGTCAAGCATCAAAAAAGGACTAAAATCGCTGAAACGCTGCGAAGGAATCATGCTTTGTCCCACAAAACCGTCGCCTACTTGCTGCGGACGGCCTACCCACGTATAGTCGATACTTTTGAATGATTTCATTATTTGGTCGTTAAAATGTGATTGATGTGGTCGATTTCGTCCTGAAAAATACTGTGCGGTGCATTGGGATAAATTCTTTCGGTGACAGTTGCCCCCAAATTCCTAAACACTTCGCTGCTGTCTTGTACGCGGTCTTTGGGAACGTGCGCGTCCACGTCCGAACAACCCAAGAAAATCGGCGTTCCTGCAAAATTTCCCGTGTAGCGTTCGGTTTTTACGCTGTCTCCAATGACGCCGCCGCTCAAAATAAACACGCCCCCAAAAGGCTGTGCATGGCGGGCGACAAATTCCGACGTCAAACACGCCCCTTGGGAAAAGCCCAAGAAATACACGTTTTCCGACGAAATACCCGCCGCTTTCACCGTATCAAGCAACTCTTTCAACACGGCCAACCCCGACGACAAACCAGGTTCGTTTTGGGCTTCGGGAGCCAAAAAACTGTACGGATACCACGTATTTCCCGTCGCTTGGGGAGCGACTAGTGCAAAACCATCGACGGCCAATTCCGCCGCAAGGCTCAAAATACTCTGAGCGCTTGCGCCCCGACCGTGGGTCATAATGAGTACGCGTTTGGCTTGGTCAAGGGGTACACCCGCCCAAACCGTATTTTTTATCGTGTGCATTTTAGTTGTCAGTTAATAGTTATTTTTCCGAAAGGGAAACAAAGTCCCTCTCCTTTTAGGAGAGGGATTTAGGGTGAGGTTACTCAATCCCGTATTTTTTATAAACCGCTTCGATTGAAATAGGTTGCAACAACTGCTCAATTTTCTCACGATTGCGTTCTTGCCAAGGGGGAAGTTTTAAGGCTTGTCCCAATTTAGCTTTTTCTTCGTCCAACAAAAAGCCTGGAGGCGTGGTAGCTACTTCAAACAATACTCCGCCAGGTTCGCGGAAGTAAATCGAATGAAAATACTGACGATCAAGCACGTTGGTAGGCATAAATCCAGCCGACATCACGGCTTCTCTCACTTCCAACTGCGAAGCGTCGGTAGGCGTATCAAAGGCAATGTGGTGAACGGTACCCGCTCCGCCAAGTCCCCAGCGGTTGTTGCTATCCCAAACGATGTCCACGTACTGCCCCGCTCCCGTGTTACCTTTGGCCGCGTAACGACGTCTTGGGCCTGATTCGGCAATAAACTCGTAATTGAGCGAGTTGGCCAACAAAGCTTCGGTGCGTTCGTAGCTCGTTTCCCAAAGTTCTACGCCCCAAAATCCACGAATCGAATACTCAAGCGGAATGTGACCGTAAGTAAATCCTTGGCGAAAATCTGTATCGTTGGCAATCAACTCCAACCCTAAGCCATCGGGGTCTTCAAAATACACCACCACTTCGTTGAAGCGTTGTTGGGGTGCTTTGTAAAGAATCCCGTATTGGTCAAAACGTTTCAACCAATAATCGAGAGCAGCAGTCGGAATCGAAAACGCGGTGGTAGCGGCTTGGCCTTTTCCGTGGCGGCCTTTTTGCGACCCAGCTCCGAACGGGAAGAAGGTCAAAATGCTACCTGCGTTGCCTGTTTCGTCCCCGTAGTAAAAGTGATAAACGTCGGGAGCATCAAAATTGACCGTTTTTTTCACCAAACGTAATCCCAAAAGACCTACGTAAAAATCAACATTTTGTTGAGGGTCAGCGGCAATGGCTGTTACGTGGTGTATTCCTTTTATTAATTGTGTCGTTTCCATGTTCTTATTTGTTTATTGTTATTCGGGTTGTTTTTGATGCTACAAAGGTCATGCAAAACCCCACGCCGTTCAATGGCGAAACACAGGAATACGTTGTCAAAATCAAGGAAGCTATTTTTTTCTCAAAATTCTGCTCGACGCTTGCGTTTATTTTTGCAATTTATTTTATTTACGTAATTAATTACGTAAATATTTAAACACAATAGTCGCATGGATTTTTATCGTACCTTAGGCTACGTAGCGCTTGGGAGCTACATGCGCCGCCTCGGAGAAGTGAGCCTACAAGCATCGGCCCAAGTGTATCAGATGTACGGCATGGAAATGGAGGTTAAATGGTTTCCCGTTTTTTTGTCAGTAGCGCAAAACGAGGCCGAAACGGTTTCTAAAATTGCCGAATACATCGGTCAATCGCACGTTGGGGTAAGTTTGATGGTCAAAGAAATGACCAAAGCAGGTTTGTTTGAAACCCAAAAAGGCCCAACCGACAAACGTGAAACGCTCGTAAAACTCACCGAAAAAGGGCAAGAAATGAACCTTCGCATGAACGAACTGCTGGAGGATTTGCAGGATACGATGAATGAAGTGCGCAACGAATGCGAAACTGACGTGCTGCGGTCGTTGATGGAATACGAACAAGTCATTCTGAAAAAACCACTGCCCGAACGCATCAAGTCACGCTTGAAACAGCGCGAGCGCAACAAAGTGACAATTGTGCACTTCAACCCCACCAACGAACTTCACCGCGAAGGTTTTAAACGCATTAATTACGAATGGATTGAGCGCTATTTTAAAGTAGAACCCCTCGACATGGAATCGCTCGAACATCCAGACAAATTCTACATCCAAAAAGGCGGCATCGTGCTATTGGCCGAGTACCAAGGGCAAATTGTGGGTACATCGGCCCTCAAACCCATGACCGACGATTGCATGGAATTGTCTAAAATGGGCGTGGATAACAACGCCAAAGGTTTGGGCATTGGTGAATTGTTGGGACAGTCTATCATTGATGAAGCGCGCCGAATGGGTTTAAAACGCTTGTATTTGGAAACCAATTCGCGCCTGCTTCCCGCCCTCAACCTTTACCAAAAATTAGGCTTCAAAACCGTCAAAGACTTCAGCTCGCCCTACTCCCGCGCCGACGTGGCGATGGAGCTGTGGTTGGGGTAAAATTATTGCGTTTGGCGCTTTGTACTTAATCAATACAGGATTCTCGTAAAAGCTCCATGAACCGTAAGACATTTATAAAGCAGCTTTCCGTGGTGGGATGCGCCGCCCCTTTTCTGCAAAATTCGCCTTTTTTAAAGCACGATTCGGAAGACGATTTCTACAAAAAAGTGGTAGAAGCCAATGCGAAAGAACTCGCCAGGCTTACGCTTTCTCTAAACCAACCCATCAAACAACTTCGGCGGAGTTTAGGGTTTGACTTGGCCAATTTATCCGCGGGGTACGTCGAGCCTACTTCTCGTCATTTTCGTCAACCAGAGGTGCTGGGAATGATGGAAAAAATCATGTCCTTTTTGGAGAAAGAACAAAAACCCGACGGTACGCTCGACTTTGGCAATCTTTCGTCGCCGCCCGATACGGCTTTTATCATTGACCCACTTTGTGCGGCGGCCCGTATTATCAAAAATGAGCCCTCACTCCAGTCGATTTTTAGACAGCTGCAACGTTTTATTCAAAAAGCCTGTAATCAACTAACCGTCGGTGGGGTGCATACGCCCAACCACCGCTGGGTAGTAAGTGCCGCCCTCGCCAAAGCCAACAGTTTGTTTCCCAACCCTGTGTATGTCAATCGGATGAACGAATGGCTTTCGGAGGTGGTGTTTCAGGACAAAGATGGGGTCTATCTTGAACGAAGCGTTACGTACGCCGAAGTGGTCAACCGCTCGTTGATTTTTATGTCGCACTACGGCGGTAAAACCCAACTGCTCGAAAAAGTGAAGAAAAACCTCACTTGGCTTTATTACTGCATGGAACCCAACGGCGACATGGTAACGGTACAATCGCGCCGCCAAGACGCCTTTATGCTACGCCTCATCACCGAGTTTTATGTGCACTATCGGTACATGGCGATTCAGCAAAACGACCCGCTTTTTGGCGCTATGGTGCAGTTTATTGAGACAATGCCCAATTTTCAAGAAACGGTGGAAAAAGATTTGCTTTACTATGTCCTTGAAAATCCGCTGTTGAAGAAAACCCCTATCAGCGGTTCTTTGCCTTTGGTTTATGAGAAAAAGTTTGACGGGATTTCGCTCTTGCGCAAACGCAAAAACAACGAAAGCCTTTACCTTTTTGCGGGTGCCGATTGGCCGATTCAAGTAGCTTCGGGACGCTCGACTAACCCCAACTTTTTTGCTTATCGCAAAGGTCAAGCCATCCTAAAACACGTTCGGCTTTCTACGTCTTTTTTCAGTACAGGTTATTTTCGGGGAAAGGGGATTGAAAAAACGACGAAAGGGTATCGAATTGGGCAAACGATTGAGGCACCTTATTACCAGCCTTTGCCCAATAAATACAAAAAAGCCGACGGCGATTATCAGTTATCCCAAAGTACCGATGGCCGTTTTTGGAACAAAATGGACTTTGAACACCGCCCCGTCAGCAACGTTCAAGTCTTAAAAACGGAAATTATTTACGAAGAAAAAGACCAAAAACAACTCCTCCACTTGACGGTAAACGGACCAGAAGGCGTACGGGTCGTAGTGGAATTGTGTTTTCACGAACAAGGGGAATTAGCGCGTTGTGTTCCTTCCTCTGCCAACCCTACCGACCACTTTTTACCCGAAGGTTACGGCCAATTTAAAGCAGGAAATGACACCATTACGTTTGGCCCTGGCGTCAAAAAACACGAATCCATCCGAGGCTTGGAGGGCGAGTTGTACAGTACCCATTTTGGAACATTACGCACCAGCGGGCGCTACGTATTCCTAACGGCCATTTGTCCGTTTCAGCACACACTAGAAATTTACTGATACAAAAAAGGCTGCTTTCGTTGGAAAGCAGCCCTCAAATACCTGTATTAGAACTTCAAAGTACTTGGTAAATATTTGGCTACCAAGTCTTCGTAGTATGGTTTCAACTCTTGTACGTTTGGCGGATAAGGCACTTTTGAGTACAAATCGTACGGATTAAATTTGTTTACCCACTCAAACATTTTGTGGTCGTGCTTACTCATCAAGTGGTCGTAAGCGCCCTCACGGTGCTGTGAGTAAAACGAGTGATAACGGAGCATGTACAATCCTTCTTCAGGAATGTAGTTTTTCATGATTTGGTAGATGTACTCATCATGTCCCCAGCTCAATTTTACGTTGTCCAAACCGCAGTTTGGCTCATAAATACCATATTTTGTATTAAAACGTGGGTCTGTGCTATCGGGATTCAAATCAAAAAACTCAGGATAAACGATGCGATCCGAGTGTTTGCAACCTACAGGGAAAGTATCACCAACTACCGCCCATTGTGGCTCACCAAAAAGGCAAAGAACTTTACCCAAATCGTGCAAAAAGCCCGTCAAAACAAACCAATCAGGGTGACCATCTTGGCGAATCGCTTCTGACGTTTGGAGCAAGTGTTGAAGCTGATCCAAATCAGTGTCTGGATCCGAGTCGTCCACCAAGGTATTCAAAAACGCAACCGCATCCCAAATAGACATTTCGCGTTTGTTGAACGCCAAAAATTCG
Source organism: Runella sp. SP2 (assembly GCF_003711225.1). NCBI lineage: Bacteria > Pseudomonadati > Bacteroidota > Cytophagia > Cytophagales > Spirosomataceae > Runella > Runella sp. SP2. The sequence goes on from NZ_CP031030.1 coordinate 4,982,032, forward strand.
CGTTCTTTCTCCACCACAAAATCGTAGGTTTGATAGGTGTGGTTCAGGCGATAGAACTCTCTAACGGTGTTTACCCGCTCAGAATCCTCATAGTTTCGATAATCATCCTTGGCTTTTGTGCCAGGTTCTGGGTAGCGTTCGAGTACGTCGTCTTCCCAATCTTCCAAGCTTTGAAGCGGTGTTGGATTTACATTTTCCATTTTTATGTTGTTAAGAATATTTGATGCGACATGACAAACCAAGCGGTTCTTTCATTGCAAGTATAAAATATAATTTTTCTACAAAATAATGGCACTGAGTTATTTTTCAATGCAAACGTTTGTAATTATTTAAAACAAACGCGTACCATGTTAAACGGTGCGCTACGCTCCCTGAATCACGGGCAAAACTGCCTCAATCGCCGCGCGGTTTGCTTCTTTGTCGTCGGGCAGCATGAGGTGCGTTCCAAGTTCTTCTTCCGACTCATCCACCGCAAATCCTGGCGGAATGGTGGCCACCTCAAACAGCTGATGCGAAGGCACGCGGAAGTAAATCGAACGGAAATATTTGCGGTCGCGGACTTCGGTCACTTGCATTCCCAATTCCTCCACCAACCGATGACGCAAAGCCAATAACGCTTCAAACGTTTCGACTTTCCAAGCCACGTGATGAACCGTTCCTAAGCCGTTTTTGCCGCGTGGCGCATCGGCCGCTGCCCGAACAAGCTCAAGGCAACTCCCTGCTCCTCCTTCGTTGACTTTCAGACGAATACGCTCGCCTTCCTGCCCGATTTCAGCCATGTTCATTTCGGAAGTCAAAAACGCGCGAAGGACGTCCCAGTCGCTCGCCGCAACCCACAAAGTGACGTGGTGAATGCCTCGAATCCCTACCTCAGCCGACACCTCGTCCGTGACGTAAGGAGTGCGGGTATCCGAATCGTCGGCAATGAGTTCCAACTGCAAGCCCGACGGGTCGCGAAACCAACGCACCTCTTGCCCAAACCGCTGCGAAGTGGTAATGTCAAACCCATTTTCAGTCAAACGTTCTGACCAAAATGCCAATGCCGTACTTGGCACCGAGAAAGCGGTGGAAATAATCAAACCCGTTCCTTCTTCACCCGCCCGCACGCCTTGGCCTTTGTACGGAAAAGTGGTAAAAACGGTACCAGGCGTACCTACTTGGTCGGCGTAGTAAAAATGATACACCGAATTATTATCAAAATTGACGGTCTTTTTGACCAAACGAAGTCCAAGAATTTTGGTATAAAAATCATAGTCCTCCTGCGCATCATTGACGGTCGCTGTGACGTGGTGAAGTCCTTTGAGTAATTGCTGTGTGTTCATAAGAAAATGGGGGTTAAAAAACATCTCGAAAGTTCTGAAACTTTCGAGATGTTAGCACTAGACATTTGGAAGATTAGTTCTAAACTCAGTAAAAGCGACGTTCTCTGCTTTTTTAAAGACTTTGCTAAAGTGCGCCACATCTTCGTAACCAAGCTGGTACGCTATTTCTTTGGCGCTTAACTCGGAATAACGCGCCAAACGCTTTGCTTCTAGTATTAAGCGGTTTTGGATAAAATCCTTGGCCGACGTCCCCGTTTCGGCTTTGATAACGTCGTTGAGGTGATTGGCCGTCAGCAGTTGTCGATCGGCGTAATCGCCCACTTTGTGAAACTGCTTAAACAACTGCTCCACATCGTTTTTAAACTGCTTCACAATCTCCGACTTACGCTTGTCGAGGGGTTTATTGGGCAAATAATTAGCGGCTTTGAAGCGTTTGCATTGCACTAAAAACAGTTTTAACCACGCCCCCACGGCCTCCCATTTTTGCAGATTTGACTCCGCCACTTCGTTGGCAATGGCCGACAAAAACGGTTGAAGTTGACTCATTTCGGCGGCCGTCAGTTCGATAGGGCGAGATTCGTCGCAGTTAAAAAACAAATCCATGTCGTACAACTGCGCGGGAGCAATGCTATAATTTTGAAGAAAATCGGGGCGAAACAACACCACGTGACCGCGCGGCGAGGGCTGCGTCAGGGTCACGTGGTGGATTTGCTCAGGCGACACAAAATAAACGGTGTTGGGCCGTAGCGGATAATTGGTAAAATCAATTTGGTGCGTTCCTTCGGCTTCTTCCACCACCAATACCGTAAAGTAATCGTGGCGGTGAGGCAAATCAGGCGTTTGGTTGCGGCGTTCTTCCACCTCCTGCATCGTCCGATACACAAACGGAACCGAAAGGTGCGCCTGCCGAATGTGAACGGGCTCTTTCTCAGACATCATCCGAATCATAGACAATGACCTTTTCCCACAAGTGCGCGCAGGTTTCCACAAATTTATGGTGAACAGGGTGGTCTTGGTAAATGTCTTGTGCCTCTTTGGTATCAAAAAGCATCAACCACGACACCGAATACGAACGGTCGATCACCCCACGGTGTGTATCGGCAACTTTGCCAATGTGGGCCAATTTTACGCCTTCAATCGACGTCAAGGTTTGCAAACCTGCCACAAGCACCTCACGGTCAGCGGCACTATCAGGGTTGTTTAAGAAAAAGAATACGTGGTGAACAAACATGCGTTTGGGAATTATTAGTTGGGTTATGATACAATTGGCAATAGAAGGCTAAAAATACATTTTTTTACCTTTTTTTCTACAAAGTTCGGCGCAAAGTAGCCGTCGGAATATCAAGTTGTTCGCGGTATTTTGCCACGGTTCGGCGGGCGACGGGATACCCTTTTTCGGCCAACAATTCGGCCAATTGAAAATCGTTCAGTGGGCTTTGTTTGTCTTCCTGCGCCACCAACTCCGCCAAAGCCAGCTGAATCTGCCGATTCGACACTTCTTCACCCGAGTCAGTTTTAACACCTTCCGTAAACAAATCTTTGAGGTGAATGACGCCAAAAGGCGTTTGGGCGTATTTACCGCTGGTCACCCTCGAAATCGTCGAAACATCCATCTGAATGCGTTCGGCTACGTCGCGAAGTACCATCGGTTTGAGCATCCGTACATCGCCCGTTCGGAAATAGTCTTCCTGCAATTTCACGATCGTACGCATCGACTTCAACATCGTATTCTGACGCTGCTGAATGGCGTCGATGAGCCAGTTAGCGGCATTAATTTTGGAATTAACGTAGGTATTGGCCGCTCGTGATTTCCCCAAGTCATGGGTATATGATTTGTTGATTTTCAGCGGTGGGATACGTCGATTGTTCAGTTCTACGTCTATCAAATCACCATCAACCGTGACGATATAATCGGGAATCACATTGTCTTTTACGCCCAACACTTCCGCTTGGTTGCTTGTACTAACAGGCTGAGGGTTGAGTGTTCCGACAAACGCCAATACATCTTTGAGTTGGTTAGCACTGATTCCAAGCCCTTTCATGAGCTTTTCGTAACTACGCCCCGCCAAATCCTCAAAATGTTTTTTGACCAGTTCTTTGGCCAACGCAGCTTCGGGTTCCTGACGTCGCTCCAACTGCAACAAAAGGCAATCTTGCAGGTTTTTGGCACCTAAACCCGCTGGTTCCATGTGGCGTAGCAGTTCAATCAACTCCACCATTTCACTGACTTCTACGTAAATCCCACTCGTAAACGAGACATCATCTGCCAGCGCCTCAGCGGTATAAGTCAGGTACCCTTCATCGGTCAGAGAATCTACCAAAAAATCGGCTAAAATCTGTTGCCGCTCCGTCAGCAAGAGCAAGTGAAACTGTTCCTTCAACTCTTGTCGCCAAGAAACATTTTCAACTACAGCAGGGGTGTAAGTCGTATCGTCGTCAGAATAATTATTGATACGTGTTTTGTAATCAGGCACATCGTCGTCTCTAAACTCATCCCAATCCATGTAATCTTGCGTACGGTCATCGCCACGGTCACTGACACCACCTTCGGCGGCATTATCCCAGTCGTCGTCCGATGATTCTTCGTTTCCTTCGTCCAAAAAAGGATTTTCCTCCAGCTCGTTTTTGATATGTTGCTCCAACTCAAGGGTATTGAGTTGCAAAAAATTGAGCAGCTGTATCTGCGCTGGGGATATTTTGAGCGATTGTTTTTGTGTCTGAACTAAATTTAACATAGCTGGCTGTTGGTGACCAAAACATTCTTATACATTATGGTAACGTAAAAGCAACGTATTGATTACCTTTTTTTGTTCCAAGTTTCGTTCCTCCACAGGCCATCACAATGTACTGTTTACCATTGACCTGATAGGTTGCAGGCGTTGCAAAGGCCGCCGCGGGGAGTTTGGTTTCCCAAAGCAATTTACCTGTTTTTTTGTCAAATGCCCTAAACATTCCATCTTTCGTGGCGGCAATAAACAGCAGTCCACTGGCCGTAATCACGGGGCCACCGTAGTTTTCTACCCCCGTATTTTTTATTCCTTTTTCGAGTAATGCAGGTTCATATCCAAAAGGAATTTTCCAACGGTATTCCCCCGTATTGAGGTCAATGGCGTTGAGTGTTCCCCAAGGCGGCGTAATGGCAGGAAGCCCTTTACTGTCCAAAAACTTATTGTAACCCGTACTTGTGTAAGGCAAGTAAGGCATTTTTGAATTACCGCCGCCGCTGGCTTCTTTTTTCTCTTCACCAAACAAAAATGCCACCAACGCCTGCTTGTCGGCCGCGCTGAGGGTCGTAAAACCTGGCATCATGCCTTTGCCCGACGTAATGAGGTTGGACACAAACGCTTTGTCGCGTTTGGTCGAAATATCCACCAACGACGGATACCCACTTTTGGTATTTCCCTTCCGTTCGGGGCCATGGCACGAGGTACAAAGCGTGGCATAAGTACGTTCGCCCAGTGGCAAATGCGCCAAAGCGTCTTGCTTAGGCGTGTCTTTCATGGTCAAAATCCACGCCATTTCGTTGCTGTTTACGTACATGACGCCCTCAGGATCCACGGCAGCCCCGCCCCATTCGGCCCCACCGTCAAAGCCAGGAAAAATCACCGTTCCTTCTTTTGAAGGCGCGGCAAAGAGCGCATTCTTGTATTTTTTCACGTTCGCAATTAGCTCTTCGCGGTTTTCGGCATAGGGACTGATTTCTTTCTCCGTCACCGTAGGCGACTGACGCGCAAAAGGTGCAGGTTTGGTCGGGACGGGCTGGGTAGGCCACGTTTGTTCGCCCACCAAATTGGATTTGTGTGCAGGTACTTCTTTGATGGGAAAAAGCGGCTTTCCCGTCACGCGGTCAAACACAAACACATAGCCTTGCTTGGTCACTTGGGCTACGGCGTCGATGTTCTTACCATTTTGCTTTACAGTCACCAAATTAGGCGGAGCGGGCAAATCGCGGTCCCAGACGTCGTGGTGCATGGTTTGGAAATGCCATAGTCGCTTTCCTGTACGCGCATCCAAGGCCAGTAAACAGTTGGAAAACAAGTTTTGTCCTTTGCGGTTTCCCGCGTAGAAATCATAGGCCGCCGAGCCCGTCGGCACGTACAAAATGCCTCGCTTCCGATCCACCGACATTCCCGACCAGTTGTTGGCCGCCCCTACGTCAGTATTTTTATAGGCATTTTTGGGAAAGGTTTCGTACCCAAACTCTCCAGGATACGGAATGGTGTGGAAAGTCCACGCCAATTTCCCCGTTTTGACATTAAACGCCCGAATATCGCCTGGCGCAGCATCTGCTCCTTCCGACAACCGAACGGGCATCACAATCAGGTCTTCAAAAATTGTCCCAGGGGTGTTCGACACCATAAATTTATCTTTGGCCGATTCGGGCAGCCCCGTGTGCAAGTCCACCCGCCCATTTTCTCCAAAAGAAGGAATCGTTTTACCCGTTTTTGCGTCGATGGCATACAAATACGGCCCCATCGTGTGCAAAATTCGCTCGTCGTTTCCTTCCCGCCAATACGCCACACCACGGCTGGTACTCGCCCAGTTCTTGAGCGGGTCGCCAAACCGCCACAGCTCTTTTCCCGTAGCAGCATCCAACGCAAACGCCTGCACCGAGGCCGTTACGCCGTACAAAACGCCGTTGACCACAATCGGATTTACCTGCATTTGTCCCGAATCAGGCGTGGCGTAGCTCCACGCGACTTTCAAGTTTTGCACGTTTTCGGGCGTAATCTGCGTAAGGGTAGAATAGTGATTCCGCTCAGGGCCGCCGAGGTATTCTGGCCATTCTTCCGAAGAAGTTTGGATTTTATTTCCCCAAGGAAACTGAGCAGCCACGAGGGCGATAAGCGCAACGGGAAGGAGACGTTTCATACGTAACAAAAATGAAGTTAATGCTTTCTTTTAAAGTCAGCTTTTGGGGGTCAGTTACTCACAAAGACAATAGGCAATACACATATCTTCTTTGCATTTGGGCGGTTTTGCTTTAAAATCAAATAAAAATGTGTTGATTTGAACCCTTGAATAACATTTACTAGAAAAAACCGTTACTTTCTCGGAGATTTAGTGATTATTTTGGCAAAATGTTTGCGGTAGCGTTTGGTATTATGATGAGACGATTAGCTTTCACCTTCTTATTGGGACTCTGTTTGCGAGTAGGTTACGCCCAAGACCCGCAGTTTTCGCAATTTTATGCGAACCCCTTGTACCTTAACCCTGCTTTTGCAGGAGGAGATTTGGCGCCTCGTGTCATGATGAACTACCGTAACCAATGGCCTGGGTTATCGGCCAACTACGTTACTACCTCTTTTGCCGTTGATCATTATTTTTCCAATGTCAACAGCGGGGTTGGGTTGATGTTTGTCAATGATTCGCAAGGAACGGGAAGCCTTCGTAGTTCGGAAGTTTCAGGACAATATTCGTATCAGTTGCGGTTCAATGAAAGCACCGCTTTGCGCATGGGCTTACAAGGTACGTACGGGAATCGCCGCGCTAATTTATCGGATTTGACGTTTGGCGACCAATATACCAACCGTGGCTTTACAGGAAATGCTACCGCTGACCCGATTGCACTTAACGGCTCACCTTCAACACATTATTTAAGCTTTTCAACGGGGCTTTTACTTTACTCCGACAAATATTGGATAGGCGTAGCAGCGCACCACATCAATCGCCCTGAACAAGGGTTTTTCCAAGTGGCTGACGGTACGCGCCTTCCCCTCAAAGGGAGTTTGCACGCAGGTTTACGTATTCCGTTTGGGGGATACACGGGCTTGGGCGATGAATTAGACCGCGAAATGAGCATTTCGCCCGCCATCAATTATAAGTTTCAAGGAAAATACGACCAACTTGATTTGGGCGTCTATGTCACCTACTCACCCATTGTCCTTGGGCTTTGGTACCGTGGCTTGCCCATCAAAAAATACGTTGCCAATATCTCTAACCGCGAGTCGCTCATTGCCTTGGTAGGTTACCGCCACGACCGTTTTTCGTTTGGGTATAGCTACGACATTACTGTGTCGTCGTTGGGGCTGCCTAGCGGCGGTTCGCACGAGATTTCGCTCGCTTACACCTTCGACTACGAGCCTTCACCCCGCAAACGCCGCGTGAAGAAAGACAAGCAATTGTCTTGTCCGAAATTCTAGGGGGAACTGAGCACACTACAACTTCACCTGATTCGCTACTACGTCTTTGAGGCGCTGGTCGTGGGTTACAACGACAAGGCTTGCGCCAATTTGCTCTGATTGATTTTTGAGAAGCGTAATTACTTTGTCACAATTATCATCGTCCAAGCTCGAAGTAGGTTCGTCGGCCAAAATCACCGCAGGATTGTTCATCAAAGCACGGGCGATGCTCACGCGCTGCTGCTCCCCCTGGCTCAATTGGTGCGTTTTTTTGGATAAATGTTCGGCAAAACCCAACTCTTCGGCCAGCGCGCGAGCACGGTTTTTATCCTGAAATTTTTGGGCTAAATAATTGGGCAAAAGCACATTTTCCAACACGCTCAATGAGCTTACAAAGTGGGGTTTTTGATAAACAATCCCGATTTGACTTGCCCGAACTGCTGCCGCTTCTGCTACCGACAGTGGCGTTATGTCTTTGTCGCCAATCATGACGCTCCCCCCTTCGGGACGCAACAAAAGTGCCATTAAGTGAAGCAAAGTAGTTTTTCCTCGCCCCGACTGCCCCAAAATCAACAGGGCTTCACGGTCGGCGCAAGTTATGTCTGGAAACGTAAAACGTTTTTGTGGACTATACGAAAACGTAAGGTTCTGGCAAGAAATCATCGATCTTTATGAGTTAGGAAATTCGGGAAGGTTATTCTCCCGAATCACATCTTTTGTATCACTTTTATTGTCGAAAACGGCGTTTCACGATTTCAAGCAAATCGCCAACGACATCTCCTGTCATGTCCCAAAGGTACTGCGACGCAAATTTATAAGTTATCAACGAACGAGCCGTATCATAATCGGGAGCTTGTTCCAATTCCGAAATGGCCGTTTCGTAGGCGCTATTGCTTCCGCTGAACAAATGGTGAATAAACATAAACTTCTGGTTCAGTGGAATGCTCTGCGAAATGCTCGTAATCGCCTGTTTCTGATAGACATCCGAAATACTCGATTGCTCTACCCGCAAACGGTCATTGAGTGACTCTTTTACCCCATTTTCACTTCCGCCAACCACCTGATTGAGGGTTGCGGGCGTAGGGTTCGCAGGAGCAGGCGGCGTATAGCTTACGGGCTCTTGCTTCCAGGCAGGCTCACTTGCTTTTGCTGGAATTGGCTCGGGCGTAGGAATAGCCGCAGGTGTAAATTCAGGTTCGGGTTCTTCTTCTGGCTCAGGTTCAGGAGTGAGTGTATCAAAAAAGGAGCGATTGGGCTCATCGACTACCTTTGGTGATTCAATGCGCGTTATTTTTTTGACAATATGGGTAAGGTCTAATGGTACTTTTGCCGAAAAATGCCCTACCCATTGCTCAATGTTATCCAATTCATCGGCGTGTTTTTGCAAGGCTTGCTCCGACCATTCAATCGCCTGATTCACGTAAACGAAGCTGCGATCTTTCATTCCTTTGGCCAGCTCTTGCGGAATAAATTTATTAAACCGAATGTACTTACAAAGCTGCTGCACCAAATCGGCCGTCACCGAAAAATTAGCTTGGTCGCGAAAAAGCTCATTAAAATACGAGTTGGGATCAATCAATAATATCAAAGTATTTTTGGTTGCCTCCGATAAAATAGGCTCTAGTGCTTCTCGCTTGACCGAAATGTTGCGCGAGACAACATTCATAAATTGCTTCAAAGCTTCCTTAACCTCGCCCTGCTCAAAGTCAAAGTAAGGACTACGGAAGGTCTCCGCATCGGCTCGCCATCTTTCGTATAAACTACTGATAACAAACAGATTTATCTGTGGAATCGCTGTCAAATTCAGAATTTGCTGACCCGACGCCGTAGTGTTCTGGGCAAAGAAATCATCGCATACTTTCCGCGCAAACCGCTGGCTATAGTCGTTGAGTGCGCTGAGATTAAACTTGTGGAGCATCCTAAAATTTGTTTGTTTTGTAAAGGTAATCGGCGAAAATCAGTTATCCGAATTATTTTAGTTCATAAGTTACAAGAACGTCAACCCTACCGTATGTTTATTGAACCCAATCATCATTCCCAACCTAAACAAACAAGCCTTGGCTGGATAGAAGTCGTCTGTGGTTCGATGTTCTCTGGCAAAACCGAAGAGCTTATTCGTCGCCTCAATCGTGCTAAAATTGCGCGTCAAAAAGTTGAAATTTTTAAACCCGCCATTGATAAACGTTATCATGACGAGGACATTGTCTCACACAACGAAAATTCGATTCGCTCTACTCCCGTCAACACTTCCGAAGAAATACTCCTTTTCGCTGGTGATTGTGATGTGGTCGGCATTGATGAAGCGCAATTTTTAGACCAAAATCTAGTCGAAGTTTGTAATAAACTTGCCAGCAGCGGAAAGCGCGTCATCGTCGCGGGACTTGACATGGATTTTTCGGGAAAGCCTTTTGGCCCCATGCCACTCTTAATGGCTGTGGCAGAATACGTTACCAAAGTCCACGCTATTTGCGTCACCTGTGGCTCCGTGGCTCAATATTCCTACCGAAAGGTAACATCTCAAGATAAAATTTTATTGGGCGAAACCGACTCTTACGAGGCGCGTTGCCGAAGATGCTACCATTTGGGCGATTTGGCCTGATTCTTGTTAGCAATTTATATCGAATAAAAAACGCTATCTATGCGAAATCTGGTTTCAACGTTGTGCTTTTTTCTGGTGTCGTGCGCGCTTTATGCTCAAGGAGGTTACTTATTGCTTTCGGGTAAAGTCATTGATAAAATATCCCAAAGACCTATTCCTCATGCGTACATTGGCATGATGAGCAAAGGCACAGGAACACTCACCAACGAAGACGGGCAGTTTTTCTACCGTTTCCCGCGTATTGCGTCGGACTCAGCTTTGGTAGTTTCAGTTTTTGGCTACCAGCCTTTCCAACAAAAAGCCTCGTCGTTTCAACCCAACCAAAAAGATGTCGTCATTGAGCTTCAACCAGCCCAGCTACGGGTCGTGGACAGTTCGTACATCAAGTCGTTTGAAGCCCGAAATTGGGTATCGGAGGCTTTGCGTAAAATCAAGAAAAACAGTTCACCTAATCCGTATTTGTTGACAGGTTTTTACCGAGAATCGCTCCAGCAAAATGGCGAATTCGTGGACATTCGCGAAGCGGTTTTGCAAGCCGAAAAAGACCCGCGCCCCAAAATTTTGGTTCCTCAGAAGGTAAAGGCCCTTCGCGGGCGCAACTTTGCCAGTCAAAATCGCTCAAAAGTAATGGAAGGTTACGCTTTCCCGAACGGTGCCAGCATCGTGACCAACTCCATTGATATTTCTATCCCCGAATACCTCGACGGCAAAAATTTGTACGATTACGCCTACGAACTCGACGATACCATTACCACGTACCTCGACAAACAAGTGTATCGGATTTTGTTCCGCCCCGTAAGCACGGGTATCAAAGCGGCGCGCAACGGAATTATGTACATCAATTCTTCAGATACGGCCATTGTTCGCATCGAATATGACTTTACCCCCGAAGGCGTCAAAGACGTTTTGAAAACCAGTGCGTCCGACAAGATGTTTGGCAAAACCAAACGCGACGCCAAGCGCCTCTACACCTGCATTAGCTACAAACCTTTTGGTGGGAAATGGTATTTACAAGATTATCGAATGCTGTTGGATACCCAATTTGAACAAAAAAATACCCAAACATTAGGTACCATTAAGCTACAATTTGTCACCACCGACATCCAAAAAAGCAACGGTATGCGGATTCCAGAAACGGATGTTTTGATAGACACCGAAAGTTTTACCCAGCAAACCGTTCCCAAATACGACGAGCTGATTTGGGGTAACTTCAACTTTGTCATTCCCTCCGAAGCCATGCGGCAAATCGTAAACGGCTTAGGGAAATAGCACAAATCGCAGTTTGAGAAAAGTGTTTTGAGCCAAGTGCCCCGCAGTGTATTGTTCCTGAAAGTAAATTTTCTAACTTTAAGGGCAATCCTTCATTTACTTCAATGAAAACACTTCTTCAACCATTATTTGTACTTTTTTGGGTCGGAGCCCTTGCCCAAGTACCCACCATTTCCCAATCTCTTTCGATGAAAAGCGTCGGGAATCCGCAAATTTCTCCCGACGGCAAATGGGTAGCTTACGTTTTAACGGAAACCAATTGGGACGAAAACGCCTACGAAACCGAAATTTGGCTTGCCAACGTTACCTCAGGTGAAAAATTTCAGTTAACCAACTCCAAAAAATCCAACAGCAGCCCCGTTTGGTCGCCCGACGGAAAAGTGCTGGCGTTTCTTTCCACCCGCGACGATAAAAGTCAGATTTATTGGATTCGACCGCAAGGAGGCGAAGCCAAAGCATTGACAAAATTTGAAACGGGTGTCTCCTCCTTCGATTTTGCTCCTGATGGTAAAAGCATCGTTTTTTCAGCCACGACACCCGATACCAAAGCCTTCAAAGAACGGGTAGAAAAATACAGCGATTACGAGGTAGTCCACGAAGACTACAAAATGACGCATTTATACACGCTTCCGTTTGCCGATACCCTTGGCAAACTTCCTACGCCCAAAGCGTTGACCAAAGGCACTGACTTTTCAGTGGGTGGTTTTTCATTTTCTCCCGATGGCAAAAAAATCGCTTTTGACGCGGCCAAAAATCCCGATTTAATCAATTCGCACACTTCAGATATTTACGTGTTGACGTTGGCGGATAGCTCGTTGGTTAAAATTGTTTCCCTCAAAGGTCCCGATTCTAACCCCGTTTGGTCGCCCGACGGCAGCCAAATCGCGTTTAGCACTACCAACGAAGACGAGTTCTTTTTCTACGCCAACCGCTACATTGCCATCGTTCCCGAAAAAGGAGGTACTCCCGTGGTAGTTAGCCAAAGTTTTGACGAAAACGCCAGCCTTTTAAAATGGTCGGCGAATGGGATTTGGTTTAGCGGACTTCAAAAAACAACCGCCCACTTGTTTTTGCTCAACCCCAGCACGAAGAAATTCACCAAAATCACCCAACCTGCGGATGCGTTGGCCACTCAATTTTCGTTTTCCAACGACTTCCAACAACTTGCCTGCGTTTTGGCTTCCCCCAATCGCCTCGCGGAAATCGTCGTTTCATCCACCAATGCCTTTGCCCCCAAACCGCTTACCCAAATGGGTGAACAATTAAAACCATTTGCGACGGCCACTCGCGAGGTAGTGAGTTGGAAATCAAAAGACGGAACCACCATCGAAGGCGTATTGATCAAACCTGCCAACTTTGACCCTGCCAAAAAATACCCGTTGTTGGTGGTGATTCACGGCGGGCCTACGGGCATCGACCTTCCAAGCATTGCTGCCGATCGCTACTACCCCATCGAATTGTTTGCGGCCAAGGGAGCAGTTATTCTCCGCCCCAACTACCGTGGCTCGGCGGGCTACGGCAAGGCATTTCGGGCGCTCAACGTCCGCAACTTGGGCGTCGGTGACTACGATGATGTCATCTCGGGCGTTGATTTTTTGATTGGGAAAGGAATGGTGGATAGAGACAAAGTGGGCGCTATGGGCTGGAGCCAAGGAGGGTATATTTCGGCATTTATCACTACGTTCAGCGACCGATTTAAAGCCACGTCGGTAGGTGCAGGGATTTCCAACTGGGCCACGTATTACCAAAACACCGACATCACTCCTTTTACCCGCCAATACCTCAAAGGAACGCCTTGGAGCGACCCCGAGATTTACCGCAAAACCTCGCCCATTTCGTACATCAAAACCGCTAAAACGCCGACGCTCATACAGCACGGCGAGCTAGACAGGCGCGTTCCGATTGCCAATGCGTATGAACTTCGTTTGGCGCTGGAAGACTTCAGCGTTCCCGTTAAAATGGTCGTTTACAAAGGTTTTGGCCACGGCATTACCAAACCCAAACAAATGCGGCAGGTCATGGAAGAAAATTTATCGTGGTTTGGCCAATGGGTTTTTGGTGAAAATGCCGCTAAATAACCTACTCTTCTTTTTCTTAAATAAATACTCTTTACCTTAATGAAAAAATTACTGTCTCTTTTGTTCTTCACTGCCGTGATTGCTCACGCTCAGTCTCAAACAGACTTAGAAACAACCGTTAAAAAACACGTTAAAAACTACTACGGCAACCTCTACGATTTTATGAGTTTGCCGAGCAATGCGCACATCAAAGAGCAAATCCAGCCCAACCTCGATTGGCTTAAAAAAGCGTTTGAAAAACAAGGATTCACTACTGAGTTTTTACCAACGGCAGGTCATCCCGTCTTTTTTGCGGAAAAAAAATCGGCCAAACCTGCCCCTGGCCCACTCAAAACCCTGCTCTTTTACATGCACTTCGACGGGCAGCCCGTAGAGCCTGAAAAATGGCAGCAAGAATCGCCCTATAAACCCGTTTTGAAGAAAAAAAGCCCCAACGGACAATGGGAAACGATTTCTTGGGATAACCTTCAGACGGGCTACGACCCCGAATGGCGGATTTTTGCTCGCGCCGTCTCGGACGATAAGGGGCCAATTTTGATGTTATTGGCAGCGTTGGACATGATGCAGAAAGAAAACGTGCAGTCGCCTTACCACCTCAAGGTGATTTTGGACAGTGAAGAAGAAATTGGTGCGCCACATTTGGCCGAAATGGTCAAAACGCACAAGGGAAAATTAGGCGCTGATTTTCTGATGGTGATGGATGGCGGACGACATTTGTCAAATGAACCTACCCTTACCTACGGCTGTCGCGGCATTGCGTCGATTACGCTGACTACTTATGGGCCAAAAATCTCGCAACACAGTGGCCACTACGGCAATTATGCCCCCAATCCTGCGCTTAGGATGGCGCAATTGTTGGCCTCCATGAAAGACGAAGACGGCCGCGTGACGATTCCTGGATACTACGACGGTATCACGATTGACGCCAGTGCGCGTAAAATTCTGGCTGCCGTTCCCGATGACCCTGAGTTGATTCGTCAAAAATTGGTATTTACCCAACCTGACAAAGTAGGTGCTAATTACCAAGAATCCTTGCAATACCCTTCGCTCAACATCCGTGGGTTGGTTTCTGCCAATATTGGAGAAAAAGCCAATACGATTGTCCCCGACGAAGCCACGGCCGAAATCGACATCCGTTTAGTGCCTGAGTCAAGTCCAGAACGCTTGATTGGCTTGGTTAGAAAACACATCGAAGGCAAAGGGTATGTGATTTTGGATCGTAAACCAACCGATGCTGAACGCTTAAAATACCCCAAAATCGTCACTTTACTCGAACGCGAAGCGCGGATGTTGCCTTTCCGTACTGATTTTGGGATTTATCCTGACCGCTGGCTCACGGCAGTTATTGTTCGTACGTTTGGCAAAGAGCCGATTAAGATTCGGATGACGGGCGGCTCAGTACCGATTGTACCCTTTTTGCGGGAATTGAATTTACCCGCCATTCATGTTCCGATGGTCAACTCGGACAACAATCAGCACGCCGCCAACGAAAACCTCCGCCTCGGCAATTACGTAGAAGGAATAAAAACGTGGATGGCCATTTTGACCCAACCAGAAGTCAAATAAGTGTGCATAAATTTTAGTGTATTAGTAGTTTATTTCGCTTCGGCGAAGCGTAACCTTTGTAGTATAGAAATTCACCTATAAAGTTAGAATCCTTATGCTTCGGAGAAGCATAACAAAAGCCAAAGAGTTATGCTTCTCCGAAGCATAAATTAGAAAAATCTCCTGCTGCTACTACAAATGTTGCGCCTCTACCGAGGCTACTTTGAATTACTCTAAAACTTTCGCTCAACTATTTAAATGGTTTTTTGTGTCGAATGGGCTTATTCGACATTCTGCATCGCTCGGGCGCCCCGTCTGCACTCAACATTTATTTCTTGATTACAACTTTGCTCTTTACTCCTACGCCAAGTTCTACTTCTTTTTTGGCGCCAGCCGCATCGGTGCGGAGCAGTTTGATGGACTCCGAACGGTCGCCCATTACTTTGAGCAATACGTCCTTGTCTTTTCCGTACGTAATGCCGTCGAGCGTGATGTTTTTGCTGTTTTGCACTTGCATCACCGTTTTGTCGCTGGTCAACATCGTGACGTTTTTGAGGTTAATATTTTCACCTTCTACGCATACCAAGCCCTTGTTGGCCTCGATGTAGGCATTGTCAATGTTAATATTTTTGATGCTCATTTCGGGCAAGCCTCGTACCATAATCGCCGTTTCTGCGCCTTTGCATACAATATTTTTGATGTAAAAGTTTTTAAACTGCGGCGTTCCTTCATTCAACGGCTCGGCTTTAATGACAGGCAACTCGTTGGATTCGCCTACCAACGCCACGGGATCTTTGGCCGCATAATACATGTCAAAAATGACGGCTTCGCCTGGGATTTCGGTCATGTTGATGTCGGTGACGTAAATGTCTTCTACTACGCCTCCCCGACCGCGGGCTGTCTTAAATCGAAGCCCCACGTCCGAGCCCATAAACGTACAGTTGGAAACAAACATATTACGCACGCCACCCGACATTTCGGATCCAATCACAAAACCACCGTGGGCGTGATATACCTTGCAATCTCTGACGATAAAGTTTTCGGTAGGCACACCACGTTTGCGGCCTTGCTCGTCGCGCCCCGACTTAATCGTAATTCCATCGTCACCCGTATCAAAAGTACATCCTTCCAAAATTCCGTTACGGCACGATTCCAAGTCGATGGCATCACTGTTTTGGGCGTACCAATAATTGCGCACATTTACGTTGCGAACGCTGATGTGGTCGCACAACAACGGGTGAAGCGTCCAAGCGGGGGAATTTTGAAACGTAACTCCCTCAATCAAAACACTTTTGCAACGGGTTAGACTTACCATATTGGGGCGGAGAAAATCTTTGTACGACGCCAATTCGGCTTGGGTTGGATGCACTCCGTTCAAAATACGACCCGCGTTGGGCGTGTTATTTCCCTTTTTCGACTGCTCCGACGGGTACCACATATCGCCTTTTTCGCTTATGACTCCTCCCGATTTTTGAAGAGCAATCCACTGCGAAGTCGTTTGTTTTTCGCGTTTGATGGCGCGCCAAACGTCACCACCTCCGTCGATAACGCCTTCGCCCGTAATACCGATATTGGTCAAGTCCACGCCCCAAATCGGTGCCTGACAACGGTACGATTCTTGACCCTCCCAGGTCGTAACCACAATTGGATAATCGTCGTGGTTGCGGCTGTACTGCAACAATGCGTTTTTGGCCAAGTGAAGATTCACGTTTTTTTTCAGCACAATCGGCCCCGTTACCCACAAGCCTGCGGGAATCAGGACGGTTCCGCCACCTGCCTCGTTGCACACATCAATCGCCTGTTGAATCGCCTTGGTGTTGACGGTATAACCATCGGCTTTGGCGCCGTAACGAACGATGTTAAACGTATCTTTACGAAACGCGGGCGTAGCATACTTGGGGAGCTCAAACGCGTATTTATTCGTGAACTCCGATTTTTTTACAAAACTTTTCAAATCAATCGGCAATTCCATAATACCTTCCATCACCAAACTCGCCATGACAGCAGCCCCGTATTTTGAGAAGTGGGTATCGTCGGTCAATCCTTTTGGATTTTTGGGGAAAACATTGGCTCCGTAGTGCAAAAACAACAACTTTGACGCCTCTACTCCGTGTTTTTCAATCACTTTTTGGCTTTTGGCGTGCAAGTCTATCATCGGCACTTTCAATTCTTTAGCCACCTCTTTCACTACTTGCGGATACTCGCCGTGCTGGTCCACAAACGCCCCATTTTCGTCAAATTTACGACGCATAACGGGCGTAATCAGCAACGGATTTCCACCTTTTGCACGGGTTTCGTTCACAAAACGAATCAAATTTTGGCGGTATAAAGTCTGTGCAGGAGCTGAGCGAGTGGTATCGGCCACTTTTTGGTCGTTGTGCCCAAACTGAATAAACACCCAGTCGCCCTTTTTCACCTGAGACACCACTTTTTGCCAACGGCCTTCGGTGATGAAGCTTTTGGTGCTACGACCATTCACGGCGTGATTCTGTACTTTTACCGCCTCGTTGAAATACGACGGCAGCACCATGCCCCATCCTGTTTCGGGCGCGTCGGCGGGGAGTTTATCGGCCAAAGTTGAGTCACCGCACAAAAAAATCGTCAATTTATCGTCGGCAGGGTGAAAGGCCGTCAGGGAAAGTAGCAGGAAAATACGAAGCAGTAGTTTCATTGGGTTGGTTTGAATAGCCATAATTTTCTACGAGATTAGCCCATAGAGTAGTACAAAACAACCTATTAATTGGATTTTTTTATGCAATCGTTATCGGTAACGTTGCCAAAAGCCCTGGTTTCTTTACTTAAACCACGGTTCCCAATCCAGACGGTACTTCAAACCGCTTTTTCGTTCGCCCACCACTTTGGCAGGCACGCCCGCCACCATCGCCATCGGAGCCACATCTTTGGTAACGATGCTTCCTGCTGCCACGACGGCTCCTCGACCAACCCGCACGCCTGGCATGATGGTCACACGGGAGGCAATCCAAGCGTAATCTTCAATGACGACGTCTTTGCCCCAAACACGATGAAAATCGTCGTGGGGGTCGTGCGAGAGTGTCCAAATGTTTACTTCTTGGGCAATATCCACGTGGTTTCCAATCACCAATCGCCCACCTCGACCATCCAATAACGTACGTTTATTGATAAAGCAGCCGTCGCCGATTTCGATGTTCTTTCCATTCCGAAACTCCACTTTCATCATCACAAACCCTTTTTTCCCCAGTTTGCTTACAGTTTGGTGAATGAAAAAACGCCGAACAACATGAAAGGGAATCGACATGACCCATTCTCGAAAGAGGTAATCTTTGAAGGCTAAAAAAGCCGAATAGAGCGCAATGATGGTTTTCTTCATGCTTCAAATGTAAGCAGATTCGCCTAACTTTGCAGCACACAAAACGCACACTCACTTGGAAAAAACATACGACATCATCATTGTAGGAGGCGGTATCGTTGGTTTGGCAACGGCGCTTAAACTCAAGCAACAACGTCCCAAGACTCGGTTGTTGGTGATTGAAAAAGAAGATGAAGTAGCCATGCACCAAACAGGCCACAACAGCGGTGTGATTCACTCGGGCTTGTATTACAAACCTGGTAGCCTCAAAGCAACCAATTGCATTCGTGGGTATCAGATGCTCATTGACTTTGCCGAGCAAGAAGGCATTCCGTATGACCTTTGTGGGAAAATTGTGGTGGCAACCCGCCCCGAACAAGTGCCAATTTTGGAAGGACTTTACGAACGTGGCTACCAAAACGGCCTGAAAGGCTTTAAGATGCTTGACTTGGCGGGTATGCGCGAATATGAGCCTCACGTACAAGGCATTAAAGGTTTTTTTGTCCCCCAAACGGGCATTATTAATTACAAGGCCGTTTGCGAAAAATACGCCGAAAAAGTGCGCGAATTGGGCGGAGAAATTATTTTTGGACAACGCGTTACGAGCATCCAGCAAGGGGAGAAATTCTCCAACGTCATTACGGAACAAAGTTACCACCAAACCAAACTCGTGATTAACTGCGCGGGGTTGTACTCCGACAAAGTAGCCCAGTTTACCCAGCAAGACCCGATTCACTTGCGTATTATTCCGTTCAGAGGAGAGTACTACGAAATTAAACCCGAGAAACAGCATTTGGTCAAAAACCTCATTTATCCCGTTCCCGACCCGAACTTCCCGTTTTTGGGCGTTCACTTTACGCGGATGATTGGCGGGGGCGTCGAAGCAGGACCAAATGCGGTGTTGGCTTTCCGCCGCGAAGGGTATAAAAAATTGGACATTCACGCCAAAGAACTTTGGCAAACGCTTACCTGGCCAGGTTTTCAGAAAGTAGCCGCAAAATATTGGCAAACGGGTTTGGGAGAAATGTACCGCTCGTTTTCAAAAGCGGCTTTTACCAAAGCCTTGCAAGAATTAATTCCCGAAATTAAAGAAAGCGACTTGGTGCCAGGCGGTGCAGGCGTGCGAGCCCAAGCGTGCGACCGCGACGGCGGCTTACTCGATGACTTCAGCATCATCGAACGCCCCAATGCCATCAACGTTTGCAATGCCCCTTCTCCCGCCGCGACTTCGTCGTTGTCGATTGGCCAAACGGTGGCAGAATTGGCCTTGAAGCGGTTTTAGTTTTATACGTGTTTGCGGTTACTCACAACCGCAAACACACTTTTCTTATTTATTCACAATCTCTACTTCAAAAAGCAGTGGAGCGTAAGGGCGAATCACAGAACCCGAACCAGTGGTGCCATATCCCAACGATGAGGGGAAGATGAGGGTGGCTTTTTCGCCGAGACGCATCTTGCTAATTCCTTCCTCAAAACCTTTGATTACACCGCCAGAACCAATTCTCACTGATATTTCTCCCGTATCAAACTGCTTGTCGGTCAGCAGTTTTCCTGTGTATTTCACCGAAACCACATCGCCTGATTTTACTTGGGCATTGGTAGTAGTAGTGGTTTGAATAAAGCGCAAACCAGAGGATGCTTTCTCAGTAACGGTTAAGCTTTTAGCCGCAATATAATCGTCGATTTGTTGTTCTTCGTTACGGACATTGACAATCTCTACCTCTGCCCCTACGGCCGAATAAGCAGGTAACTGCGCATCCGATTGGCTCCCAAAAGCAAGCGTATGGTTCATCAAAAACAGCCCTTGCTCACCTTTGCGCATCATAGAAATGCCTTCGTCCATACCAAGAATGAGGCGATTTACGCCGTAGATATACGAAAAAGGAACATTTTTAGAACGCTCGGTACTGTCAAATTTCACCCCCGACATTTTGAACAATGTATAGTGAATCGACACCTCATCCCCTTCGTTTGGTTTTTGACCCGTGGGATTGGTTTTCAAAATATTGTAATACAAGCCCGATGTACTTTTTTGCATCGTAAGTTGCTTCGACGAGATATAATTTTGAATCTCCAACTCGTTCTGTTCGTACTGTTTTTGTGCATCGTTTTCGAGCATGGTTTGACAAGAAACAATGCTCAGGGCGGATACTACCGCGATTACTAAGTGAATCTTCTTCATTTGTTTGTTGAGAGTGATTGGTATCAACTCTATTTTTATCCTACAATTACTTGTTGCAAATCTTCCCATTGCCAGTACTGATTTGCTATTTTTTGAATATCCTCTGCCGTAACGACGCGCAATCGTTGGATATAGTTGGAATAAAATTCAACATCTAGTCCTTCTAGTACCATCAGTCGCACGCGATCAGCAATTTCAAAAGGCGTATTGAGTGATCCCGCAAACTCTCCCGCTAAGTAATTTTTGACGGTTTCAAGCTCACTTTCTGGGACAAGCTCGGTCTGCAATCGGTGGATTTCTTTTTGGATTTCGTCCAAGGTCGCTTGGGCAAATTCTTTTTTAACATCAGTTCCAATCGCCCAATAACCCGCTTGACGCATCGGGACGATACTCGACGAAATGCCATAGGTAAAGCCTTTTTCTTCCCGAATATTACGCATCAATCGCGAACCAAAATAGCCGCCCAAAATTTCGTTGGCCACAATCATTCGGTAAAAATCAGGGTGTTGGCGTTTGAACAACATCCGCCCTACCCTTACCGACGACTGTACAGCGTCTGCTTTGTCAACCCACAAAGGTTCGGTCTGCGAAACAATTTCTAGCGACTTATTCACTTCGGGCGAAGGCACCACCAAATGTTGTCCCAAATACTGGTTGACCAAAGCCACCTCAGCGTCACCCACCTGTCCAGAAAGGAATACGCGAAAAGGACGCGCTTTGATGCGATTCGTATAAAAATTTTGTAAATCAGCTACCGAAAGGGCTTTAATTGATTTTTCGTTTTGGCTTTTTCCGTACGGGTGCGTCGCGCCAAATAAGCGTTCTTTGAAGGTAGTTGTGGCTACGTACGCATTTTTTTCGAGGTTAATCCGCAGGTTTTGAAGGCTGATATTGCGCAGGTCATTGAACTCTTTTTCGGGATAAGTTGCCTCGTGGATAAGTTCCGACACCATTTCGAGAATTGCCCCGAGGTGTTTGGTTAGGCCATACACCATAATATTGGCGCGGTCGGGCGTGTGGCTCAAATCGACAAAAGCCCCAATTTGGTCAAAATGCCCGCTAATTTGAGCGGATGTCCGTTTTTGGGTACCTTCTGTTAACATTTTTACTCCAAAAAACGACGCCCCATCGACGTCTTCGTGCCACGTTCCTGCCTCAAACAGTACTTCTATTCGCACAACGGGTTGCTCGCCAACGTTGGCCACAAATAGCGGCTGACCGTTGTCAAGCACAACGCTCTGATGCGAAGGAAACTGTACGGTTTGAATGGTGCGGAAAGCGGGCGGTATCGTTCTATCTAATTGCATATTGGTTGGAGTTCAAAATGAGGGTTTCAAAATTACGGACTGTTTTGGTTTGATAGGTATTTTTAAGTAAATCGCAGTACGCCACAATTTGTTCCCTGTTCAACCCCCATTCGATTATGTTAAACTTTCTACTGGCTGTTGTTTTCACGGTGTCGTTGTACTTGATTATGCGAGCGTTTCCTAAGTACAAAGTACAGCCTTTTCACGCGGTTTTTTTCAATTATTATTCGTGCGTGCTCATGGGGCTGCTTTTGATGCCCAACCGTCAGCAGTATTTTGGTACCGACTGGGGCTCTACGCCAACCTTATTGACACTGGCACTGGGGGCGATGTTTGTCGTGGTTTTTGCCCTTATTGGCATCACTACCACCAAAGTGGGCGTTACAGCAGCTTCGTTGGCAGGAAATATGTCGTTGGTGATTCCTGTATTGTTCGGACTATTTGTCTTCAAAAACAACAACAAAGACTTTACTTTTCTCAACTACCTTGGTTTATTACTGGCCCTTGTAGCGTTGGCCTTGAGTACGTTGAAAAAAAACAGCAACGCCGAATCTGTCAAAAAAGGAGCCGTGTTATTCTTACCCGTCATTCTCTTTTTGGCAAGTGGCACCAACAATACGCTTATTAATTACACCAGTTCTACTTCTTACCAGCCCAACGAATCATCGCTCTTTACGGCCATTGCCTGCACGGGCGCAATTCTGATTGGGAACAGTTATTTGCTCATTCGAGTCTTGTTTTTTGGGGAAAAGGTGCAGTGGCAAAGCATCGTCGGAGGGTTGATTTTGGGCTTTCCCAACTTTCTATCTTTTTATTTTTTATTGGGTGCATTGAGTGACTTTGGCAACAGCGCGGCCTTTGTTTTTCCGATTTACAACGTTTTAAGTATGCTAACGTCGGCTTTTATGGCGTGGCTTTTGTTCAAAGAAACCTTAGAGCCGCTCAACAAAGTGGGTTTAGCCATCGCTGTGTTGGCCATTTTTTTGATTTCTTACCAAGAAATTTTGAGTGTTTTGTAAGAAGAGAAAGTAAAATATTCCCTTTGCTCGAACATTCTAGGCAATAAGTTCGTTTTTAAAGCGCAACCATTAACACAAACTCACAAATGGCAACGATTAAATCTTTGTTTCTCATGCTATTATCGCTTTTATCAGGCATTTTTGCCAACAAAAAAGAAATTCAAACGAACACTGCCAACGTTAAACCTACCTCTTCTGTGTACGATTATAAAATGAAAGCCCTCATGGGCAGCGAACAAATCTCTTTGAGTAAGTACAAAGGCAAAAAAATTGTGTTGCTTAACGTCGCTTCAGCTTGTGGCTATACTCCTCAATACGCTGATTGGCAAAAATTCCACGAGCAATACGGCGATAAAGTGGTGGTTTTGGGCTTCCCTGCCAACAACTTCGGGTCGCAAGAATCAGGCAGTAACGACGAAATCGCTACTTTTTGCAAGAAAAACTACGGCGTAACGTTCCAAATGTTCTCAAAAATCGACGTGGTAGGCGAAAATCAGCATCCACTCTACAAGTGGTTGTCCAACAAATCGCTTAATGGCTGGAACGATAAAGCTCCTACTTGGAACTTCTGCAAATATGTAGTGGACGAAAACGGAAAATTGACGCATTTCTTTGCTTCAAAAATTAAACCTACTGACGAAGAATTCAAAAAAGCCGTAGGCATCTAATCAGAATGTCAAAAGGCAAATAAACGAATTACGAGTTTTCTTTTATAACGGTTGAGTGCAGCTTACTTAGGTGGTTGCGCTCAACCGTTTTTTGTTAACGAGGTTTTGAGAAACCTCGGCGTGGGTTATAGTAACCCACGTCACCGATATGAGTAGCCCACGTCACATCACCAGCAACCTGCGCCACTGATATGAATGTTATAATATACTTTTTATGGCAAAAATAAAGTCAATTTAACTTTAAAAAAGCGTTATTTTATAAATATATCTTAAAAGAGGGCGATATTAAAACAATTTTTCAAATTTTGTTTCTTTATAACTCCACCGCATCGACGATTCGATTTCTTTAACAATGCAACACTTTCTTTCTGTACACGACGTAACCAACATTGATACCCTTGTAAATGAAGGGCTTCAACTTAAAAAATCACCTTTTGCCCACAAGCACCTCGGCGAAAACAAGACCATTGGTTTGCTGTTTTTTAACCAAAGTCTTCGCACGCGCCTGAGTACGCAGCGCGCCGCTCAAAACCTTGGTATGAATACCATGGTGATGACCGTAGGGCAAGATAGCTGGGGCTTGGAATTGGAAGAAGGCGTAATCATGGACGGTGGAAATGCCGAACACGTGAAAGAAGCCGCCGCCGTGATGGGCAAATATTGCGATATTTTGGCCGTTCGGGCGTTTGCAGGGCTGCAAGACCGCGAGAAAGATTATGCAGAGTTAGTAATGACGCAATTCAAAAAATATGCAGGGGTTCCTATCGTCAACCTTGAGTCGGCGACGCGCCACCCGCTTCAATCTTTGGCCGATTGCATTACAATCGAAGAATACAAAACCACGGCACGCCCCAAAGTTGTGCTCACGTGGGCACCTCACTTTAAGTCACTTCCGCAAGCGGTGGCCAACTCGTTTTGCGAATGGATGACCCGCCGCGACGTGGAGTTTGTGGTAACTTACCCCGAAGGCTACGAATTGAATCCCGACTATCTGAACAACGCCAAAGTGGTCTATAACCAAGACGAAGCGTTTGCGGGTGCTGATTTTATTTACGCCAAAAACTGGTCATCGTACGAGCAATACGGCAAGGTGCTCACCAAAGACCCGTCGTGGATGATTACCCAACAAAAAATGGACTTGACCAACAACGGGAAATTTATGCACTGCTTGCCCGTTCGTCGCAACGTCAAAGTAACCGACGAAGTCATTGACGGGCCACAGTCTATCGTGGTGGAGCAGGCAGGTAATCGCCTCTGGTCAGCGCAGGCGGTATTGAAGCAGATTTTAGAAACGCTATAACGCTATTTTTCAACAAGTTACAACAAAAGCCTTTTGGTGAAATAGATTCATCGAAAGGCTTTTTTTATTTTTGGCAAAAAGTTTTGAAGATTTTTTTTGTTCCAGTGTAACCTTTGACCCCTCCTCTAGTAATCTCTTCATGAAAACCCAAACAGCGCATGACCGACGAACAGGCTATGTATGCGGTAAGTCAAGGAGATTTGGACAAAGCGGCCATTTTGTACGAACGCTACAAAAAATCGCTCCTTAATTTCTTTCTCTACCGCCAAAACGACCGCGAAAACGCCCGTGATCTTACCCAACAGGTATTTTTACGGATGCTACGCTATCGGCATACCTACCGCGAAGGGGCGTCGTTTAGGACTTGGATTTTGGAAATTGCGCGCAATGTGTTCTTTGATTACCTCAAAAAAAATCCAACCCATACAGACCTAAATGAAATAGCGGACATCGGCGATAGCTACGACGAAACCGAAGAACAACATCAGTTTTTGCACCGTGCGCTGGCTCAATTGCCTGACCAATACCGCGAAGTGCTTTTGCTGAGTCGGTTCCAAAACATGAGTTACGAAGAAATCGGCCAAAGTCTGGGGTTATCAGTGCCAAACGTAAAAGTGCGGGTCTTCCGAGCCATGCAAAAGCTCCGAGACTTATACATGAATGTTAGTAATCAATAAACAACAAAGGTTGGATTTGAGAATCCAACTCCACCAAGGAACAACATGCTAAACGAACAAATCATAACCGATTACTTATTAGGGCTTTTGCCAGAAGCCGAGCGGGTTGTGTTTGAACAACGCTTGGCCGTTGACCCGCTTTTACGAAAAGAAGTGGAAGAGCTGCAAGCAGTTTGGCAAGCACTGCAACGCACCGAAGCCGATACAGATAAAGACATGGACGATGCGTTTTACAAAGCCCTACAAGGAGAAAAAATGCTCGAAAGTACGGTAATTGCCTTTAAACCCACGCCGTGGAAAAGTTATTTACGGTACGCGGCCGCAGTCGCAGGGCTAGGGCTTACGTTTTGGGTAGGTCGTCAAACCGCCCCCGTCGAAATTCAGTACCGCACCGTGGCCGTACAAACGCCGTCGGAAGTTCCACAAAAAACAAAAGCAGAAACCCAAACTTCTACTGAACTGCCGATGGAGTTGGCCAACGTTTCAAAATCATCCAATCCGAATATGATGCAAGAAATTGCGTCGCTTCGGAAAGAAATGAAAATGACGCAGGAATTGGTTATTTTGGGATTATTGAAAGACCATTCAGCCTCTGAGCGCCTCAAAGGCATTAACTACGCCGCCGCGCTCAACGACCCCAAACCCGCCGTGATTCAAGCGCTTATCAACACCTTGCGGGACGACGAAAGTCTGAACGTTCGCCTATCGACCATCGAAACGTTGGAACGGTTTAAACCTACCGACGAGGTCAAAAAAGTACTCGTAAGTCAACTTACCCAAACCAGTGAGCCTACCGAGCAAACAACCTTAATCGAAACCTTAGTGCGCATGAGGGTTCGTGAAAGTTTGCCTGTCTTTGATAAATTACAAAAAGACACAAACGTGGACGAATCGGTAAGGGCATTGGCCAAAAGCAGTATGAATGAGCTTACTATGCTTACCGAGTAAGCAAACAATTAACACATTATCAACTCTTTTCATTAACACATTTATGTACAATCCCATGAAAACAGCCTCTTTTTTCATAGCCCTTTTCGTCGTTGCAACCACTGTAGTAGCGCAAGAAGCCAAAGTATTCAAGACCAAGTTTAGCGGGCCAGGCAAAAGCCTCGTCATGAACATCGATGCCAAACAACTCGACATGGAAGGCTACAACGGCGACGAGGTTATCATCGAAGCCAAAGATGTCCCTTCTGTACCCAAAGACGCCGAAGGACTCCGCCCTTTGTCGGCCACGGGCGTTGACAATACCAACATTGGGCTATCAGTCAATGCCAATGGCAACACGCTTACCATTACAACCGTGATGAAAGGTAAAACGATGTACAAAATTCGGGTTCCAAAAGAATTGGGCATTACAGTCAAAAAACGCCATTCCTGCTCTTGCAACGAAAACGGTATGAGTATTGCTGGCATGGAAGGCCCACTCGAAATCAACACCAATTACGAAGCCATTACGCTCACCGACGTATCGGGGCCGATTGTTGCCAATTCGCAGCAGGGAAAAATCAAGGTAATTTTTAACGATAAAATGCCTGACAAACCTTCGTCGATTGTCACGTATGGCAATGATGTGGACGTAACCGTCCCTGATAAAGCCAAGGTTTTATTCAGTATTTCATCGGCCAACGGCAATATGTTTACTGACCTTGATTTGAAATCTTATACGACGCCGACCAAAACCGAAGGTTCGGTAGAAGAAAAACGCGCGCTTGATGCTGTCATTGCCCAGCGAGATGCTGACCGTACCGTGACCGTAAACGGATATGCCTCTTCTTCGGGCTGGGGGCAGTCTAGGACTTTTTCTGGCTCAGCGGCGAGTGCTTCCGCGCCTGCCCCAAGTAGCGTCTATGTATGGGATGGCAATGAATGGAATGCGAATAATATCATCTCGACCAATGGCTTGTCTTATGCGTGGCTTGACTCCGACAAATCATTCCCCAAATACGTACTAAACGAACCACAAACCAAAATCATGCTTCGCACTACGCAGGGTAATGTTTATTTGAGAAAGAAAAAGTAACCCCCACAATTGAGGCTGGCCCAAAAAGCCAGCCTCAATACTAAAACAGCCATCCCACCTTATTAACATAACATCAAACCGCGTGAAGCATTTAGTCATCTTTGTATTGTTGGCCGTTTCTTTTCAGGCATTTACCCAAACGGAATCCTTACTGGGCAAAAAATCCCCCGAACTGAAGTTTGAAACCATTGTCAATTTTGAGAAAACCAACGCCACGCTCAGCGACTTCAAAGGCAAGATTGTCATCCTTGATTTTTGGGCTACTTGGTGCGGGCCTTGTATTCAATCGTTTCCAGAATTAGAAAAACTTCAAGCCAAATTCCGCAACGACCTTCAGGTCATTACCATCACAGACGACCCCGAAATGCGGATAAAACGTTTTTTGGAAAAGCGAAAAACAACCCTTCCCGTTGTGATTGATGAAAAAAGAGCGCTGGCGAAAATTTTCCCTCACCGCACCATTCCCCACACGGTCTTGATTGATAAAATGGGAACCGTACAGGCCATCACGACTTCGTCCGAGTTATCCGAAGCATTAATTAAGAACCTTCTTGCGGGGAAGGCTGTGAGTGTAAAGGAGAAAAAAGATGTCATTGATTTTGACCCTTCTTTGCCACTTTCTGGCAATGGCGACTTTACTTTTCAGCTTACCATTACCCCTTTTAAGGAAGGTTATCCCTCTTTTTGTAACCCAAAAGGAGGTGGTAGCATCTACGAAGGGCGGCGAATCGTTGCGACCAACCTTTCTCCCAAAACGTTATTTGAAGTTGCGCATCAATTTCCGCCAGGCATCCGAACAGTACTGGACGTATCTGACCCTTCAAAATTTTCTTGGAACGAGCAAAATTGTGTCTGTTTTGACTTAATCGTTCCCGAACACCTTGGCGAAAAACGGTTCGACATCATGAAGCAGCAATTAGAAATCTATTTTGGCTATCAATCATTGATTGAAGAGCGAGTACGCCCCGTAAAAGTTCTTCAAAGAATCAAGGACACCGCCGCCAAACTCACGGAGTCAAAACCAGAAACCACCCCTGCCTCAAGCTACAGTGGAAAAGGATTATCCATGAAAGCGTCGGGCGTGGCAACCCTTGCAGATTTTTTGGAAAATCAAATTAACAAAACCGTCATCGACGAAACAGGTCTAACAGGCTTGTACGATTTGGACATTCCTTGGTACAACGAAACGCCCAAACAAATTCACGAAGAATTAAGGAAAATAGGATTGCAGCTAGTTGAGGCCGAGCGAAAAATAAAAGTACTGGTTATCAAAGACAAATAGCCTCACAAACGTCAATGGGCTGGCCTTATCGACCAGCCCATTTTTTTATAAATCAACAGTTGTCAGTGTCACTGGAAATCCTTCATTCTCAATGTCATGATATAGCTTAATAAGCACCTCTTGGATTTTCGGCACTTGAGGAAGTATATCGTCGTAGCGATTTGAAAACAGATTCAGCTGAAGAATGAATAGCGGTATATTGTACGTATTCTGCTGATAACGAATACTTTTATCATTGGTCACAAGCACATGGAAGCCGTTATCTAACATTAGCCTTAGTAACTCTCCATTCTTTTTCCCCAGCCAATTTTGATCACGAATAGTAGTTACAGCTAAGGTTGTTGACTCAAAGCGATATTTGAGTTTAGTAGGCAGGTTTTCATCAAGCAGCACTCGCAAAGGCAGACGTATCATGAGAAGTAAAATTACGTTTGGCAAAATCTAGCACTGCCTGTATTTGTTCTTCTGAGATATAATCAAAGTCAGACAAAAAGGCGTGATACGAATCTCCATGATGCAAATAGTCAAACAAGTTTTTGACAGGGACTCGCGTTCCCCTAAATACAGGTGTTCCTCCCAAAATTTCGGGGTCTGACACAACAGCTTCTTCCAAAGTCATGATAATGGACGTTTTTCCTAACCAAAAATACTTTTTTTTCGCTACAATCTAAAATCTCTTTTACCTCCTGTTTTGGCAATAAGGCGGGTTTCTTTGATGACAATATGCTGGCTCATGGCTTTACACATGTCGTAAATAGTCAGCGCAGCTACGCTTGCTCCAGTCAACGCTTCCATTTCAATGCCTGTTTTCCCCGTCACGCTGGCGGTACATTCAATCACGACCTCGCGGGCTTCGTTGACCGATATTTCTACTTGACAGTTTTCGAGCCCCAACGGGTGGCAAAGTGGAATTAGCTCCCCCGTGCGCTTGGCCGCCATCACTCCTGCAATAATCGCGGTCTGAAAAACGGGGCCTTTTTTTGTATTAATTTCGTCGTTTTGGAGCAAATCCATGATTTCATCGCCCAATACCACAATAGTCCGCGCTTTGGCGACGCGTTTCGTGACTGCTTTTTCCGACACATCAACCATGCTGGGATTTCCGTCGGCATTCAAATGAGTAAGAGACATTCCCTTCTTGTTTTTATATGCAAAGTAACAGGGTTTGATTCTCTTTTTAACCACATAAACCACTTAGTTTTTTATGATTCCTATTGTGAAAACTTCTATGTTCCCTATGTGGTTATCTAAGAAAGTCTAAACACGTCGATTTCCTAATTTTTATCATTGTATTGTCTGCGCTCATTGACTACCATTGTACCTTTGTCATGGGTCTTTGAACAAAGAACGACTGAATGCTATGTATGAACCAATAAAGAGCTTGTTGTGGGAGATTTTGACCACCCACCTTACTACAGCCGAGTCGGAATGGCTCGAAAAACAGGGCGTCGCTCACCCGCTCGAATTGATGACCGCTTTTGTGGCCGCCCCGCGGTTTTTGTCCAAACGATTCGTTCAACCCAGCCCCGAACAAGCCGCCGAGCTTGATAACCTCATCGAAGGTTTTTCGGTAGAAGGCTGGAGTTTTGTGCGCCTAAGCCGCGTGTGGCTGTTGAGCTGCTTGGATGCCTCCAACAAAGAAGCGTATTGCCGCCACATCGAAACCCTCTTTGATACGGCCGAAATGAACGAGTTGGTGGCGCTTTATTCGGCGTTGCCTCTTCTGGCCTATCCCGAACAATGGCTGTTTAGGGCGACCGATGCCGTTCGTTCCAACATGGGCGTGGTTTATGAAGCCATTGCCTTGGGCAACCCGTACCCTTATCATCATTTTTCCGAATTGGCCTGGAATCAATTGGTTTTGAAGGGAATTTTTAACGACAAACCGCTTCACCTGATTTATGGATTGGAAGAACGTAGCAACGAAAAACTCGTGCTGACGCTATCTGATTTCGCGCACGAACGCTGGGCCGCAGGACGGTGGGTAGCGCCTCAAGTATGGCGACTGACCTCCAAGTTTTTGAACGAAACGTTGTTGGAAGATATGAAACATTTGTTTCAGTCAGACGTTGAATACGACCAACAAGCCGCAGCCTTGGCTTGTTATCATTCCAATTACGAGCCTGCTTTACAATTACTGGCGAGTTATCCACATTTAGAAAAAATTGTTAACAATCACCACATTACGTGGACAAATCTTGAATTTTCTGACCTGAATACCTATGTGTCAAAACCATAAAGAACTTGAACAAAACCCCTCTCACTTTGAAGAGTCGGAGGAGGTAGTCGCCCACACTGACTTGAGTTGGGAATCGCACCGTGACCTGATTCGTGGAATGCGTTTTTTTGACCCGCACATCCACATGGTATCCCGTACTACCGACGACTACGAGGCCATGCGCGACGCGGGCATTGTGGCGCTGATTGAACCCGCGTTTTGGGTAGGGCAGCCGCGCACGGGGCTTTCCACCTTCAAAGACTATTTTAGCAGCTTGGTCGGTTGGGAGCGTTTTCGTTCGTCTCAGTTTGGCATCAAACATTATTGCACGATTGGCCTCAATTCCCGCGAAGCCAACAACGAGCCTTTGGCCGAGCAGGTAATGGAAATATTGCCGTTGTACCTGTACAAAGAAGGCGTAGTAGGGGTGGGAGAAATTGGGTTTGACGACCAAACGGCTGCCGAAGAAAAATACTACCGTTTACAGTTGGAACTGGCAAAAAAAGCCAAGTTGCCCGTGCAAATTCACACCCCCCACCGCGATAAAAAACGCGGCACCGAGCGCAGCATGGCCATCGCATTGGAGCACGGTATCGACCCGTCGTGGGTGATTGTGGACCATAACAACGAAGAGACGGTAAAAAGTGTGCTCGACCAAGGTTTTTGGGCAGCATTTACGATTTATCCTTTCACCAAAATGAGCAACGAACGAATGGTGAAAATTGTGGAGCAATACGGCCCCGAACGCATCATGGTCAACTCCGCTGCCGACTGGGGAATTTCTGACCCGTTGGCAATTCCAAAAACGGCGGTTTTGATGAAACTCAACGGCATTTCGGACGAGGCCATTCGGTTGGTTACGTACCAAAATGCCATCGATGCTTTTGCCAAAAGTGGTCAAATTGACGTCAGCGATTTTGAAAATGGCCTGACCATTGACCAAAGCCAAAAATTTAATGGAAATACCATTTTGCGCGGAGGCCAGGAACCTGGCGCAAAAAAAACAAACACGCTGATTATCAAGTAACGTGAGTAGCCTCAAACCCTATTTTCAACTCGCTCGTCCTGCCAACATTGTCACGGCAATCGCCGATATTTTGGCGGGGATGACCATTGCCCAGTTCGTTTTTGAACCCACTCCCAACAACGCCTATTGGCTGATTCCAGCCACGATAGGCTTGTACGGCGGCGGCGTGGTGATGAACGACGTTTTTGACGCCAAACTCGACGCCATCGAGCGCCCCGAACGCCCCATCCCAAGCGGCAAAGTATCGGTGCAGGCCGCTGCCATTTTGGGGGTTGGTTTACTACTTTTGGGCGTGTTAGCCGCCGCACAGTTCAGCATTCTAAGCGCCGAAATTGCCATTACAGTAGCTATTTTAGCCGTCATTTACGACCGTTTTGCCAAACATAGTGCTTTTTGGGGGCCGTTGACCATGGGGCTTTGTCGGGGAGGAAATTTGCTTCTTGGCATGAGTGCCGTTGAGCCTTCTTTGTCGGAATGGGGCTGGGTGGCGTTGGTGCCTATTGCTTACATTGGCGCTATTACGCTTATTAGTCAAGACGAAGTTCACGGAGGAAAACGGCGCTCGTTGTACATCGCTGCTTCCTTATATACTACCGTCCATGCAGTGCAATTTCTGGTAGCACACCAACAAGGAAATGCGCCATTGGCATTCCTTCTCATTGCTCTTCATGCGTGGTTGGTAGGGCGTCCTTTGTGGACAGCCATACAAAATCCTATTGGCCCCAACATCGGCAAAGCGGTAAAATCTGGCGTTTTATCGCTTATTGTGATGGATGCGTCTTGGTGCGTAGTATTTGGGAACTGGCCTCTAGCCCTTGGTGTTCTGCTACTACTTCCGTTATCCATACGATTGGCCCGTATTTTTGCGGTGACTTAGCGAGTTTAAACTTATGCAAATCTTACAACAAACGTTTCAGGTACCTTATACCTATTCTATTTTTTTCACCAAACGACTATTCGACGTTGCCAATGATACGTTGCGTTCGTTCTTTGGTTCGTTTGGCCAAGCTGGCTTTCAACGTAAAGTATTGATAGCCATTGATGGAGGTTTTCTAGCTCATCATCCACAACTTCAAGAAGAGATTAACCTTTATTTTTCTTCCCTTGAAGACCTGGTGAAACTTGTGCCTCAGCTACTTGTTTTGCCTGGCGGAGAAGCGGCAAAAAACGACCCTAGCTTGTTCGACGAACTCGTAGAAGCCATTGATAATTACGGCATTGACCGCCATTCGTTTGTCATTGGCATCGGCGGAGGAGCCATTTTAGACTTGGTCGGATACGCCGCAGCCGTATCGCACCGTGGTGTGAAGCACATTCGGATTCCGACGACGGTATTGTCCCAAAACGATTCGGGCGTAGGAGTGAAAAATGGCATCAACTACCGTGGAAAGAAAAACTTTTTGGGGACGTTTGCTCCGCCCGTAGCGGTGTTTAACGACTTGACGTTTCTCCAAACCCTCGACGACCGCGACTGGCGCGGGGGCATTGCAGAAGCCATCAAAGTTGCACTCATCAAAGACCAATCGTTTTTTGAGTGGATTGAAGTCAACGCCGAAGCCCTTGCCCAGCGCAATGAAGAGGTGATGGCTTACTTGATTCATCGCTGCGCCGAAATGCACGTTGAACACATCCGCAGCGGCGACCCCTTTGAATTTGGTTCTTCGCGACCGCTGGATTTTGGCCACTGGGCGGCTCACAAGCTCGAATACCTCACCGATTTTCAGGTGCGCCACGGCGAAGCAGTTGCCATTGGCATTGCCCTCGACTGTGTGTATTCGGTCAAAGTAGGAAAACTCACCAACACCGAATTGCAGCGTATTTTAACGGTTATCCAAAAATTAGGTTTTGACCTTTACCACCCCAAACTCGCCGAAAACGACAAAATCAACCTTCGCAACGGCCTACAAGAATTTAGAGAACACTTGGGCGGCCGCCTGACCATCATGCTCCTCGACCGCATCGGAAAGGGCGTTGAAGTCCACGAAATGGACGCCGACCTCATTGCTGAGTCAGTGGATTATTTGGAAGGGAATTATGCGAATTTGCTGGTCGGTTAAAAAACGTTTATTACCATGAAAACTCCCTACGGACACCTCACTTATTGTAGCAACATTCACCCTGGCGAACGATGGGAGGATCATTTTAAAACCCTGCGCGACAACCTGCCGTACATCCAATCGCAGCTTTCGCCTAATGCTCCTTTTGCATTGGGGCTTCGTCTAGCCAACGACGCATCTATCGAGTTGGCGGAGCCTGAAAAATTGGCTGAATTTAAGGCATGGTTGAGCGCCAATAATATCTACGTTTTTACCATGAACGGCTTCCCGTACGGCGGTTTTCATGCTACCCGCGTGAAAGACGATGTACACACGCCTGACTGGACCACCGACGACCGCACGGCTTATACGCAGCGTTTGTTTGGGATTTTGGCCCAGTTACTACCCGAAGGAATGGAAGGCGGGATTTCTACTTCTCCCCTTTCGTACCGCTATTGGTGGGAAACCGAAGAAGATAAACAACAAGCCATCAAAACGGCGACCGAAAATATTTTGCAGGTGGTCGAAACGCTAATGGAATTGCGGAAATCGACGGACAAACTCATGCACCTTGACATTGAGCCTGAACCCGACGGCATTTTGGAAAACGGGCAGGAGTTTATCGAGTGGTACAGTGAATATTTTTTACCAAAAGGCACTGCTTTTCTAGTCGAAAAACACGGTCTTTCTCCCGAAATCGCCCAAGAAACCTTGCTGACCCACGTACAACTTTGCTACGATGTTTGTCACTTTGCGGTCAGTTATGAAGAGCCACAAGTCATTGTTGACCAGCTCAAAGAGGTAGGAATCCGAGTTGGAAAAATTCAGATTAGTTCAGCCGTAAAGATGACATTGAACGACCAACGCGCTGAAAAATTAGACGCCATTAGAAGCTTCGACGAACCCGTGTATTTGCACCAAGTCGTCGCAAAAACCGAAGAAGGCACGTTCCAAAAATTCCCCGATTTGGCAGAAGCCCTCCAAGCCGACGCTAGTACCCACAACGAATGGCGGATTCACTTCCACGTGCCGCTGTTTATTGATTCGTACGGCTTACTTGACTCGACACAGGCTGAAATTGTGAAGACGCTCAATGTACATAAGGCTACGCCGTTTACCCAACACCTTGAAGTCGAAACTTATACCTGGGGCGTGTTGCCTACCGATATGCAAAAACCCATCGGCGAGTCTATTGTCCGCGAAATGCAATGGGTACAAGAACAACTCAAATGAACAAAACCGTTGTCATAGATATTGTTGGCCTGAGTGCCAATTTGATTGGAGAACATACTCCTTTTTTGAGCGAGTACGTTAAATCACGCCACACAACGCCGATTAAGCCCGTGCTGCCTGCCGTAACGACCACTTCGCAGAGTTGTTATGTAACGGGTAAATGGCCCTCGGAACACGGGATTGTGGCCAACGGCTGGTACGACCGCGAAGACGCCGAAATGAAGTTTTGGAAGCAATCCAACAAGTTGGTGAAAGCCGAAAAAATCTGGGATGCCGCCAAACGTCAAGACCCGTCGTTCACCTGTTCCAAGATGTTTTGGTGGTACAACATGTACTCTACCGCCGACTTTTCGGTCACACCCCGCCCCCAATACCACGCCGACGGGGTGAAAGCACCCGATTGCTACGCCTACCCTGCATCGTTGCGCGACGAACTTCAGCAAGATTTGGGACAATTTCCGCTGTTTAATTTTTGGGGACCCAATGCCAATATCAAATCGACAAAATGGATTGCCGATGCATCGCTGTGGGTTGACCGCAAACATGACCCTACGCTGACGCTCATTTATTTGCCGCATTTGGATTATTGTTTACAAAAATTCGGCCCTGATTTTTCAAAGATTAGCAAAGAACTCAATGAAATCGACCAAGTCGTGGCCGATTTGGTGCGGCATTACGAAGCCAAAAACACCCGCATTGTTTTACTTTCCGAATACGGCATTAACCCCGTTCATCGTCCCGTTCACATCAATCGTATTTTGCGCGAAGAAGGTCTGATTTCAGTACGTAACGAGCGTTGGTATGAGCTTTTGGACGCGGGTGCTTCTAAAGCATTTGCTGCTGCCGACCACCAAATTGCCCACATTTATATCAATGACCCTGCCGTAAAAGCGCAGGTAAAAAAACGCCTCGAACAAACCGAAGGAATCGAACTCGTACTGGACGAAGATGGCAAAAAAGCGCATCACATCGACCACGAGCGGGCGGGCGACTTGGTCGCGGTAGCCAAGCCCGACAGTTGGTTTACGTACTATTATTGGCTCGACGACGCCAAAGCGCCCGATTACGCGCATTTGGTTGACATCCACCGCAAACCAGGCTACGACCCCGTTGAGATGTTTATGGATCCCAAAAATCCGTTTATCAAACTTCGAGCGGGCTATAAATTAGCGCGTAAGCTGCTCGGTTTCCGTTATTTGATGGACGTTATTCCGCTGGATGCTACGCTCATCAAAGGTTCACACGGAGGCATCAGCGCTTCACCCGAATTTTATCCCATTTGTATTACAGACACTCCCCTCACGCAGGCCGAACTCCAAGCTACGGATGTCTATGAAGTGATTTGGGGGCATTTGTTTGAGAAAGCATAGGTTGGGTTTTTATCCGAGGAAAATAGGCTATCATTTCTTTTTTCTCGGATAAACAACCTCATTGGGAAAACTAGCCTGAACAGGTATCATGTAAACAGTCAGCGTCCATTTACCTCTACTATTCCCCCTAAAAACTCGATCAATTTTGGCGTGATGGTATCCCAAACTTTTGATTGTTACTGCCCTTAATTTCTCAGCCAAGCTAATTTTTACCATTCCCAACGAATCCGTCACATACCTTCCCGTGGCCTCTCCAGCTTTATGTTTGTTTAACCAAATAAACGCACTCGGCATTGGCCTATTATCCTGAGCATCTTTTACATACACGACGAGACTATCCTTTTCCGTGGGAGTATATCTAGCCTCGTACCCTCTTTCTCCAAAGAGTTTTTCTTGGGCATTTGCGCTACTACACAAAAAGCAAAAAAGATAAATGAAGATGCGTTTTTTCATTGGTTAATTCTTAGCCGTAGAATCCAAAGAGACTTACAAAGCTATTTGATGAATATAACTACTATTTCCACAATTTCTTATGAAGAATTTCCCTCTAACACTACTACTCTTGAGCCTACTAATCATCAATAGCTGCCAACCCAAAGATGATGCCTTACCCGCTCCTACGACTGAGGGGCTCAATACTTTTGGTTGTAAAATCAATGGAAAAGTATGGATTGCAGACGGCATTCGGAACGACCAAGGCCCCGCCGCCAAAGCCATTGAGGTAGAGTTTAAGCGGTTGAATGCTACTACTTTTTATTTGTTTATCCATACCAATGCCAGCACCAAAGACCGCGTTCAGCTAACGCTGCCCAAAGGAGTCGTGGGTACTAATCTATTGGAAGATTTGTACGACAAACCTTTCGGGATTTATTACGACAACAATTTCAAGATTTTCAAGACAAAATCATCAAACCCAGGACAAGTCGTCATCTCCCGATTGGACACCGTGAACCGAATCGTCTCAGGCAGATTTGCGTTTGATGCCGAATTCGTTGTTTCCAAAGAAACAGTAAAAGTTACCGAAGGACGTTTTGATGTTAAGTATGAGTGAGGAGAATGAGCAAATCCATTCACCTATTCCACCACATTCTCCGCCAGATTCGGTATCTTTGCGGAGTTTTTTTATTTTAAGTTAGTTTGATAACGTGTTTGTTGTACGACTAACTAATAACAATTAACGGTGGCTTGCCACTTAGTATCATGAACCTGTTTAACGTTTATCCGATTTACGACATCGAACCCGTCCAAGCGCAAGGCTCTTGGCTCTGGGACAGCAAAGGCGAGAAGTACCTCGACCTTTACGGCGGTCACGCCGTGATTTCGGTGGGTCATTGTCACCCCCATTACGTCGAAAAAATGACGGAACAGTTGCGACGAATTAACTTCTACTCCAACTCTGTCAGGATACCGTTACAGGATGAATTGGCCCAAAAACTAGGCGACCTCGCGGGCTATCCCGATTATACCCTCTTTTTGTGCAACTCTGGTGCTGAAGCCAACGAAAACGCCATTAAGTTGGCCTCTTTTTACAACGGCGGTAGCAAAATAGTCGCCTTTACGAAGTCGTTTCACGGCCGTACGGCAGGAGCAGTTGCGATGACCGACAACCCGTCGATTGTTGCGCCTGTCAACTACAACAAACACGTCACGTTTTTGCCGTTCAACGACGCCGAAGCCATTCGTCAGCATGACATGACCGACGTGTGTGCCATCATCGTTGAAGGCATCCAAGGCGTGGGTGGTATCCAAGTAGCATCAGAAGAGTTTTTGCGGGCCATCCGTCAGAAATGTGATGAAAGCAACGCTACCTTTATTTTGGACAGCGTACAGTGCGGTTATGGTCGTTCGGGCAAATTTTTCTCAAACCAACACTACACCGACCTTCACGCCGACCTATACACCACGGCCAAAGGCATGGGCAACGGTTTCCCCATTGCAGGGGTTTTGATTTCGCCCAAGTTCCAAGCCAAATACGGCATGTTGGGAACTACCTTCGGCGGAAATCACTTGGCGTGTGCGGCGGGTATT
Source organism: Runella sp. SP2 (assembly GCF_003711225.1). Lineage (NCBI taxonomy): Bacteria > Pseudomonadati > Bacteroidota > Cytophagia > Cytophagales > Spirosomataceae > Runella > Runella sp. SP2. The sequence goes on from NZ_CP031030.1 coordinate 5,020,665, forward strand.
GCTGTACTCGACATCATGAAGGAAGAAAACCTCATGGCCAACGCCGTAGAAATCGGGGATTATTTGATGAAAGGCATTGCCGAAATCGGTGGCTACAAAGAGCTTCGCGGACGTGGGTTGATGATTGGCATCGAATACGATTTCGCCATTGAAGACCTCCGCAACAAGCTGTTGTTCGACTATAAATTATTCACGGGCGTAGCAGGCAAAAACACCATTCGTTTGTTGCCGTCGCTCGCACTCAAAAAAGAAGAAGCTGATTTGTTTTTAGAAGCGTTGAGCAAAGAAGTTCGCGTTTTGGCCTAATTAAAAGCTAGTCCCAAGATGTAATTCGGGACGCTCATGGTATCACGTTTCTGACGTTATAATTGGAAAAACCCTGAAAAAGTAACCTATCTTTTTCAGGGTTTTTATTTATCTTTACCAAAGATACTTTTTAAATCAACTGACCATGTTAACGAAAACCTCTCGTCGAAAAGCACTACTGCCTCCCCAAAAGGTGTCTATTGAAGAATATTTCAGGGCAGAAGACAAATCCATTTATAAACATGAATACCATGACGGCATTATCAAAAAAATGGCAGGAGGACAATTAACTCATAATCGATTGGCTCAAAAAGCAGCCAATCTCATTGATTCTTTTTTGGAAAGTAATGATGTAAATCTTGTGGTAAGTAACAGCGACACTAAAATCCGAATTGAGCAATACAACAAGTTTGTGTATCCCGATGCAGTAGTGATTTGTGAAAAGCCAGCGTTTTACCAAAACCGAAAAGATACAATTACCAACCCTCTTGTCGTCGTAGAAGTACTGTCCGACTCCACCAAAGAGTACGACCGAACCCTCAAATACGAGTATTACCGTACCATTCCAAGTTTCAAAGAATACGTATTGGTACATCAAGACCGCAAACACGTATCGGTCTATACCAAACAACCCGATGCCACTTGGATTGTCCGCGACTACGACGGCGACGATGCCACCGCTATTTTGTACGCCATTCAGCAATGTCCACTGTCTCTCAAACGTCTTTACAGGGGACTAGAAATCATAAACCCATAAAAAAACCGCAAAGCACATACGGCCTTGCGGTTTTGAGAGACATTCGACATTCTCCTACATTCTATCGGGTACTTCAATGCCCAAAAGCTCCATTGCTTTACGAATCGAATCAGCAATGGCTTGGGTCAGTAGCAAGCGCACGTGTTGTGCCGCCGCGTTTGGCTCTTGTAAAATCGAAACTTCAGCGTAAAACGTATTATATACCTTCGCCAATTCGTACGCATACTGCGAAATCAACGCGGGTGAGTAGTTACGACCCGCATCCGCTACGCGGTCAGGGAATTGCGTAAGGGCAAAAATCACTTCTTGTTCAGAAGCCGTTAGCGCTACCGTCGAGGCAGGTTTGTTCCAGTCAATGCCTAACTGCACCGCTTTGCGCAACACCGAACGCGTACGGGCGTGGGTGTATTGAATAAACGGCCCCGTATGTCCGTGCAACTCCACCGATTCGGCAGGGTTGAACAACATCCGTTTTTGCGGATCTACTTTCAACAAATAATACTTCAACGCCCCCAACCCAAGCATCGAGAACAGCTTTTGCTTTTCGGCCTCCGTAAAATCGTCGATTTTGCCTTTGGCGTTGCCTTCTTCGGCAGCGGCGGCGGTTACTTCTGCTACGAGTTCGTCGGCGTCCACCACCGTTCCTTCCCGCGACTTCATTTTTCCTGATGGCAAGTCCACCATTCCATAACTCAAGTGATAACAACCTTCGGCGTAAGTGCGACCGAGGCGTTTGAGAATGGCAAAAAGCACTTGGAAGTGATAATCCTGCTCATTTCCAACGACCCAAATCGACTTATTGGTAGAAAAATCGGTAAACTTCAAATCCGTTGTGCCTAAGTCTTGGGTAATGTACACCGAGGTACCATCGCCGCGCAGCACTAGCTTTTCGTCTAGCCCCTCTTCGGTCAAATCAATCCATACTGAATTATCGGGCTTTTTGAAAAACACACCTTTGGCCAAACCTTCTTCTACGGCATCTTTCCCGAGCAAGTACGTATTTGACTCGTAGTAGGTTTTGTCAAAACTCACCCCAATTTTCTGATACGTATCGTTAAAGCCCGCATACACCCACTCGTTCATGGTTTTCCAAAGCGTAACGGTGACCTCATCGCCCTGCTCCCATTTACGGAGCAATTCTTGGGCTTCGAGCATCCACGGCGCTTTTTTCTCGGCTTCTTCTTTGGTCATTCCCTCCGCTACAAGGGTTTGGATTTGCTGTTTGTATTCTTTGTCAAACAACACGTAATATTTTCCAATCAAGTGATCACCTTTCATTTCCGCCGACTCAGGCGTTTCGCCGTTACCCAGTTTGGCATAGGCCAGCATCGACTTACAAATGTGAATCCCACGGTCGTTGACAAGGCAAGTTTTGATAACGTCGTAGCCGTTGGCTTTCAAAATACGGGCGACCGAATCCCCCAAAAAGTTATTCCGTAAGTGCCCCAAGTGCAGCGGTTTGTTGGTATTAGGCGAAGAAAACTCCACCATCACCGACTGTCCATTGGGAGCGGCAAAGCCAAAGTTTTCGTCGAGAGCCAAGGCATTAAGGGCGCCCACCCAGGCTGATTCGTCAATACTAAGGTTCAAAAACCCTTGTACAACGTTGAAGTTGCTCACTACTCCCGACTTTTCCAACACGTATGCCCCGAGCGCATTCCCGATTTCGACGGGAGGCTTGCGGAGGCTTTTGGTGTACGGGAACGTTACGAATGTATAAAAACCTTCAAAATCTTTTTTGGTAGGTTGAAGTGCGATTGTTGACTCTTCAACATTATAAATCTCCTTTAATGCACTTTGGAGAGAAGTTTTGATAATGGCTTCGATTTGCATAAGACGTGGTTCGTTGGTCTGCCTTCTAGTGTTAGTTGGCAACTTAAATAAGCCGCAAAAGTACGGCAAATTCGACAAGCAAATACTTGTATTCCCAAAAATTGGTTCTATTTTCGTATCATTCTCCACATTTAGCTTTGCCATGAAATGAAAAATAAGGTAGTTACCCTCCTATTATTGGTCATCAGTTGGCTAACACTCCCTGCATCGGCGCAGTTGGAACAGTCAGTGCGTTTAGAATTTAAAGTAAACCAAAGCCTCGAAGAATACTTCGACGTCACTCCTTTGGACGAAGATGGGCTGCTGGTAACCCAGCGTAAAGAAGAATATTTTAAAAAAGAAAAATGGACTTTCTACCGATTCGACAACTTACTCAAACAGCGGTGGATGTCAGAATTTACGTTAGAAGACCAGCTTCACCCGATTAAGTCATACCACAATCAGCACTTTTTGTATTGGTTGCTTCAAGAAACCGATACCGACAAGGTAATGGTACTGCGTCTTGACCTTCAAAATGGCGAAACCGAAACCTTCAAAGGAGATTTGCACACCCGCGCCGACATTGTTCACTTCAAAGTGCTTGGTAATGTGGCTTTTATTGGTGGTTACCACAACAGCCGCCCCATGGTAATGGCTTTTTCATTTTTTGACAAAAGTGTGAAAGCACTGCCGTTTTTGTACACCACCAATACCGAAATCAGCAACCTCGAACTTGACGAACAGCAAAATCAGCTTCATGTGTTGCTTTACACAACCAAACGCGGCGATTGCCATTTTTCCATCAAAACTTACTCGTACGAAGGCAAACTCGTCAAAACCACCGCCATGCCTTTTGAAAATGATAACGGACTGATTACGGGAAAAATCTTACCACTCGACGAATCGTCGTCGCTTATTGTTGGCAATTATGCCCAAGGTTGTACACAATATTCGCAAGGATTGTATTTTTCTAGAATCAAAGATGCCGAACCAGAAGGTTTTCAGTGGGTTGATTTTTCTAAACTAGAAAACTTCTTTAACTACCTCAAACCCAAGCGCAAACAACGTGTAGTCGAAAAAATTTCTAAACAGAAAGAAGAAGGAAAAGAGCCCAAGTTCCGTTACCGAATGCTGGTACACGACATCATTAAAAATGGGGAGGAATTTATCCTAGTCGCCGAAGTTTACTATCCTGTTTATAAAAGTGGGAATATGTATTATGGCGGGGGGCGGTCAAATATTCACCGCGAATATGATGCTTTTCGATACACCCACGCCATCGTTTGTGGGTTCGATAAATCAGGAAAGCTGCTCTGGGACAACTGCTTTGCCCTCGAAAACGTCGAGAATATTGAGCTTTTGCCAATGGTACAAGTCACCCGACGCGATGGGCTGCTGGTCTTGGCCTATCCCAAAGAAGAAAAAATTCATACGGAGGTCATCGAGCGCAGTCGCGTAGTACGAGAAAAAGAAATCCACGAACTAAAAACCGCCGTTGAAGGTGAAAAAATTGTTGACAGTGAGCAAGGCGTATTAGCAGCTTGGTACGACCGTTTTTTTGTGGCGTACGGATACCAGAAAGTGGGCGGAGAAAAGTGGGCAAGCGGTTCTCGCGACGTTTTTTATGTTAACAAACTCTCATACGACCCCAACGCTCCCCGCCCCGACGCCAAAGAAGAAGCTAAAAAAGAGAATTAACGTAACCTCAGCTTTTCCAGCACTTTTTCGGCCGTTGCCTGAATGGCAGGGATAGCTACTGAGTTGCCAAACTGTTTATAAGCCGAAATATCGGCCACTACAATTTGGAAATCTTCAGGGAAACCCTGTAAACGTGCCCATTCGCGCGGAGTCATTTTTCGGATTCCCTCCCGATTTATTTCGCTTTTGATGCGCGTTTGGGGCGTAAAATCTGTGAGCCGATGATCATGCACGAGGTTTCGTTCACGCCCCATGCCACCCACCACGATGGCATTGGCCACGCCCTCGTCTGAGATAATTTCGTAACCAAAACCGTTCCCTTTGCTCTCGTGGCGTTTTCTATGGTTAATCAACGTTTGTAAATACTGAGTCGATAAGTAATATTTTGCCGAAACAGGCTGTGGCTCTTTTACGTCTCCAAACACGGCTGCTGAGTTGGTAGGCGCGGGATAACCAAACGAATCCACGCCCAAATCACCACGAAATCCCACAATAAAAATACGTTCCCGATTTTGAGGCACGCCAAAATCACGCGCATTGATTACGCGAGGTTCGGGCACAAAATAGCCTAAGTCATCGCGCAGTGTCGTAAGAATTGTGGCCAGGGTCTTTCCTTTGTCGTGCGTTCGTAACCCTTTGACATTTTCTAAAAAAAACGCTTTTGGTCGTTTTCGTTGAATGACATCGGCTACGTCAAAAAACAACGTTCCTCGCGTATCTTCAAAACCACCTCGCCGCCCCGCAATCGAAAATGCCTGACACGGAAACCCCGCACACAACACATCAAAGCCGTCGGGAATATGCGCTTTGGTCGCTTCGAGCGTGATGTCGCCGTAGGGACATTCGCCAAAATTAGCCTCGTACGTTTTTTGGGCTTGTACATCCCATTCACTACTAAATACACAGCGTCCACCCAAGCTTTGTAGGGCAATACGAAAACCACCAATTCCCGCAAATAAGTCGATAAAAGTAAACCAAGGTGTTTCGGAAGCATCCAGTCGCATAAAAAAGTTAATTTTTGAGCACCAGCCACACGCCGCCCATGATCAGCGCAATGCCCAGTACTCGCCACGCATTGATGGGATGCACCGCAAAGCCCACCCACCCAAAGTGGTCTATAAGTACACCTGCCACCAGCTGCCCCGCAATAATCAGGCACAGCAAATTGGCAGGACCAATGTCTTTGACAATAAAAATAACCGTGAGTACATAAAACGCCCCGCAAGCCCCTCCTAGCCATTTCCACCAAGCAATACTGCGTAGGGTATCCCACGAGGGCATGGGGGCTTTGTTGAACAAAGCATAGCAAACCAGCAAGCCAACCAGCCCCGTCACAAACGAGATGATGGATGAAAGAATGGGGTTTTGAGTCGCCAACCGAAGCTGAGAGTTCACTCCCGACTGAAAGGTGTTGGTCACGCCAATCAAAAAAGCTAAAAGCAGAAAAAAGTAATACATGGGAAGCTGTCGTTGAATCTCACGTACAAACTTCCCAAAAATATGTTGGAATAAAAAGCGCGGCTATTTTGAACGGATGGCCTCTACGGGGTCCATTCGAGCAGCTCCAAGGGCAGGAACGATGCCTGCTACTACCCCAATGATGCTCGACACACTGAGCCCGAGAATGATATTTTGGGGGGAAAGAATAATATCCAAACTTCCTAACGAAATGAAAGACAGCAAATACACCAGTCCAATGCCCACCAAACCACCAATTAAGCTCAAGAAAATGGCTTCAAACAAAAATTGGAACAAGATAAAATAGTTCTTTGCGCCCAATGATTTCTGAATCCCGATGAGGTTGGTACGTTCTTTGACCGATACAAACATGATATTGGCGATGCCAAAACCACCTACCAAAATCGAGAAGCTACCAATGACCCATCCAGCAATGGTAATCACCCCAAATACCCCCGATACAGCTTTGGTTGCTGCTTCGGGGCGGTTGATGGAAAAATTGGTAGTTTGGGTAGGTTTAAGCCCTCTTTTGGTACGCAACAATCCTATAATCTCCGCTTCTAGCTCCACTTGCCCTTCATCTTCAGGTTTTCCTTTCACCACAATATCGACGCTGTTTTCAACCCGATTTTGAAACGACTTGGCAAAGGTCAAATACGGCAACAACACCTTGGTATCGGGATTACCCGCAATATCGAACAGGCTTTTTCCTTTTTTCTTCTGAACCCCCACAATCATGTACTTTAAACCCTTGATTTTAAAGCTTTTTCCCGTCGGGTCAGGGTCACTTGGGAAGAGATTTTCGGCGATTTCTGCCCCGATAATGGCCACACTGCGCCCTGCATCCACTTCTTGTGGGGTAAAGTAGCGGCCTTTTTCTACAGTTACTTCCGAAACTTTGTTGTATTCGTACGACACCCCTTGAAGAAGCGCATCCATGCTATTATTGCCATTTTTTGCCGTCAATCCCCCTTTAAAATCCATCACAACGGTAGCTTCTGCTCCTTCGATACGTTCGGCCAAAAATTTAAAATCGCTGTAGGAAGTTTCTGGCCATTGAAAATATTTCCACCACTGGTATTCGCCCCCAAAACCCCAAGGCCATTTTTGGACATAAAGTACGTCGGTACCGATTTCGGCCAAGCTCTGACGGATATTTTTTTCCAACGAATCAACGATGGTAAATACGCCCACAATCGCAAAAATCCCTACGGTTACTCCCAACAAAGAAAGGGTAGTACGAAGAATATTTGAGCGAAGTGCTTGCCAAGCAAAACGCAAACTCTCAAAGGTTTGTCGAAAAAACTTCATGGCCGCTAATAGTTAAGTTGTTACGGAATTTTCGGTACAGAAAACAAAATTCGATTTATGACGCTTTTTTCGCAAACATTTTACACAAGTGGCAATCCCGTAGTTTAATTGGTGACGATAAAAGTGGCGTTGGATGTAGTACCAATTCAGAAATTTAGATTTTCTTTGCAGGAAACTCATAGTTAGCACAGTCTATTGTATGAAAATCAGTACCAATTCGCGCACAGACCTTTATGTACATATTGCTCTGGTAGTAGCTCTGGTTGTGGCATTATTTTTGGGGTTCTTTTTCGTGTATTTACCTTTTACAACCAATCACGGACAAAGTATCACGGTGCCTGACCTCAAAGGCATGACCTTAGACCAAATTGAAGACTATCTCGATGAGCGTAATCTTCGGTATGAAGTGGCCGATTGTACGTTTGTCGTTGGGCAGAAGCCGCTCAGTGTCATCCGACAACATCCCAAAGCAGGAATGCGGGTAAAAGAAGGGCGGAAGTTGTATTTGTACATTACGACCCTCAATGCGCCTAATGTAAAAATGTCGCAGCTAGTGGATCGCACCAAAAACAGCGCCATCGCCGAGCTAAAACGTCTTGGGTTAATGTTAGGTCGTATCAATTACATACCTGACCCCGCCCACGATGCTGTGCTAGAACAATTGTACAACGGCAAGCCCATTTTGCCAGGAACATTGATTCCGCAGGGTTCTAAAATAGATCTTAACCTAGGAGATGGCATCGGGAATACTGAATTTGATGTTCCTGACGTTGTAGGTAAAACACTCGAAGATGCCCTTTTTGTCTTAAAAGGCTCCAACTTAGGAAAACCACTTATTCAATACGTGGATGACCCAAGTCAACCGCCTGGGACTGTCGTACGACAAAACCCTGAGGCGGGAGCAGGCAACAAAATCCACGTCGGCGATATCATCGACTTGTGGGTAGTCGGGTCGCCAGATACGCAACAGCAACCACAGAATGAACAACTTTAGAAGTAACGTAACAGTGCAGAAAGGTAGCCATCGCGGCAAGTCATTTATTACGAGAGATAGGGTATTAAACATGTCCCTATCTCTTCTCTTTTTCATTGGGATGCTCCCAACCGTAGCCGCTCAGTGGGTCGTCGTACCAGTTGGGTCGTCGGTTTCTACAAGCCCCCAAAAAGCAGCGCGTACCCAAGCGCTTACATTGCCTTTTTTTGACGATTTTTCATTATCAACCAATGGCCACCCTGACCCTACTTTGTGGCAAAACGGTGGCACCTATGTAAACAACACCTTGACAATAGGGCAGCCTACTCTCAATGTCGTTACCTTCGATGGCGCAGACGCCACAGGTCGCCCTTATAACTTGACGAGCCCCTTCGCGCAAGGCTATGGTGATACGCTTACTTCTCAGCCCATTGATTTATCTTCGATTAAAGATACATCTACTTATTTAAGTTTTTATGCACAGTTGCGCGGCCTAGGCGAACTTCCAGACTCGACCGATTTTCTTCATTTGTATTTTCTAAATCAGCAAGGCGAATGGAAAAATGTGTGGAAAAAAGAAGGAGGAAAGCCTAACAATAATTTTAACTACACCAAACTAGCCCTTCAGGCTGAATACCTACATTCCAACTTCCAGTTTCGCTTTATTTCTTACGGCCGTCTATCGGGGCAGTTTGACATGTGGCACTTGGATTATGTTTATCTCAACAACAATCGTCAGCTCCCTGATCAATTCATCAAAGACGTTGCGTATCGGCTTCCCGTCAATTCATTCTTAAAGCGCTATACAGCCATGCCAATCAAACAATACTTGGCCCGCTCCATTGCCGAAACCACAGACTCCCTAAAGAGCGACCTCAATAACCTCTTTAATAGTTTTAACCCAATTACCGTTTCATATACAGTTCGAGATATTGCCAACAATCGTTTGTACATAGATTTTACCCAATCGCCCGAAAACATTTCTTCATTGTCTCAAAGACCCGTTATTTTTAAGCCTACACCCATCTCTTTCTCGGATACCCTTAAAAGAGTGGTCTTGAAAACACAGTTTAAAGTACTGACAACGGACAACCAAAACTCGTCCATTCCAGGCATTGACTTACGCCGCAATGATAGTATTTCGAGCATAACAGAGCTTTCTGATTACTATGCCTACGACGATGGCAGTGCCGAAAGTGCGGTTTATTTCAACCGTTCGTTGGGGCGTACTGCGGTTCGGTTTACGGTCAATACCCCTGATAACCTTTCGGGAGTTCGTATGAATATCGTACCAATTGTAAAAGATGTTTCGGGACAATCCATCACAATTCAAGTGTGGAGCAGTGAAAGTGGGCGTCCTAAAAGTATTTTGTACCAAAAAGCCTATAAAGTATCATATCCTGCCCACTTTAATGAGTTCATTGAATTCCCGTTCGATTATGGCGTGGCCGTGCGTGATACATTTTACGTTGGCTGGCTTCAAATTGGGCAAGATGGCATTCCCGTTGGCCTCGACCGCAACAATGCTAACGAGGACAAAATATTTATCAATTCTGGACAAGAGTGGGTTCCTTATACGAGTTTCAAAAACGACGCGAGTTTGGCCTATTTTCAAGGAAGTCTGATGCTACGCCCTGTGTTAGGAACCGTAAAATCATCTGACCCATTAACCTCTGTCGAACCCACCGAAGAAGCCGAATGGGAGGTATATCCGAACCCTACGCGAGGCAGTGTAAGTTGGAATTCGGGGGATGTAAAATACATTGAAGTATATCAACTCAACGGTACACGATTGCGTTCTCAGCCTGTTCAGCCCGCCGAGCGCAGCATTGATTTGACACCGTTAGGCGATGGAATTTATTTTTTACGGCTTTCCAACGAAAAGAAAACTGTCGTGAAGAAAATTTTGTTGAGCAAATAAATTAAGAACAACGATGGATATTACAGTAGAAGAACTAAAACAACGCATCGAAAGCGGCGAAGAAATCAACCTCATTGATGTCCGCGAAGATTACGAATACGAAGCCGATAACATTGGAGGCTTGTTGATTCCATTGGGAGACCTTCCGCATCGCCTCTCAGAAATCGACCACCTCAAGGAGCAAGAGGTATTGGTACACTGCCGCTCAGGCAAGCGTAGCGAAACCGCCCAACGTTTTATGCAAAGCCAAGGCTTTACGAATGTTCGTAACGTCATTGGTGGCATTCTTGCTTACAACGAACTTGACTAAGCTTGGCTTTATGCCATAACAAAAACGGGGAGCTTTACACTCCCCGTTTTTGTTTTATACCGACATTACGTCTTGTTCTTTTGCGGTGTAAATCGTTTCAATTTTAGCGACAAAACTATCCGTTAGTTTTTGTACGCGTTCTTCGGCACGTTTTACTTCGTCCTCCGAAACCCCTTCTTTGGTTAGTTTGCGGAGTTCGTTATTCGTACTTTGGCGAATATTCCGAACGTTCACTTTTGCCGTTTCGATTTCTTGTTTTACTCGCTTCATCAAATCACGGCGGCGTTCTTCAGTGAGCATTGGAATACTCAAACGGATGTTTTCACCATCGTTGTTGGGCGACAACCCGAGCGAGCTATTACGAATCGCTTTTTCAATTTCTCCAATTATCTTTTTCTCGAAAGGCTTTATCGCAATCGTACGTGCGTCGGGGGTGGTTATCGAAGCTACGTTTTGGATAGGCGACATCACTCCGTAGTATTCTACTTGGATTCCGTCTAGCATGTTAGGGGAAGCTTTCCCCGCACGAATTTTCGACAACTCAATCGTCAAGTGCTTGATGGCTCTGTCCATCGTATCTTTCGCATCGTCGAGATACAATTCGATTTCTTCCATTGGTTGATTTACGTTATTCTATTGATAATTATGCTCTAAAGTTAATTCGACACCAGCGTCCCGACCGAATCACCATTGACCAATCTCAAGAGGTTGCCTGGCTTATTCATGTCAAAAACAATGATTGGCAAGTTGTTTTCTTTGCAAAGGGCAAAAGCCGTCAAATCCATGATTTTTAGGTTTTCTGTCAAGGCTTGATCGTACGTAATTTTTTCGTAACGCGTCGCTGTTGGATCTTTTTCAGGATCTGCCGTGTAAATACCATCCACGCGCGTTCCTTTCAACACCGCATCGGCATTAATTTCGATGGCGCGAAGCGCCCCTGCTGAGTCAGTTGTAAAGTAAGGGTTTCCAGTACCTGCTCCAAAAATCACTACCCGACCTTTTTCTAGGTGGCGTACCGCCCGACGGCGAATCATGGGCTCGGCGACCTGTTCCATTTTAATGGCCGACATCAAACGGGTGTACATGCCGTGTTTTTCGAGCGAACTCTGAATCGCCATGCTGTTGATGACGGTTGCAAGCATCCCCATGTAATCTCCTTGGACGCGGTCAATGCCCGATTTTTCGACCGAGGCACCGCGAAAAATGTTTCCTCCCCCAATCACAATCGCTACTTGCACTCCCGCATCTACGACCGTTTTGACCTCCTGAGCAAACTGCTGCAGAATGTCAAAATCTATAACTTGTTTTTTGTCGGGGCCACTTAGCGCTTCACCACTGAGCTTTAGGAGAATACGTTTGTATCTAGGTTGTTGCATAATATATGAAATCGGTTTATTCAAATTCTATAAGTACTTGGTTCTTGTCAACACTATCGCCTTTGTTGACCTTAATGCTTTTTACCACGCCATCGCCCGACGATTTGAGGGCGTTCTCCATTTTCATCGCCACCAATACCAACACTACATCGCCCGCTTTTACGACATCGCCTACTTGCACTTTGATGTCCCAAATTAATCCTGGCATCGGCGCTTTGATATTGTTCACTTTGTTTTTGGCGCTGCTATTCATTCCCATTTGTTCCAGCAACAGGTCAAAACGGTCTTTGGCAGCTACGTTATAAATGGTTTCGTTTACCTTCAATTTGAAACTCTTATCGGCGTAGTTGGCTTCAACTACTTCGGCATTAAACGAGCGGTCGTCTTTAATAATGTGAAAATGACCGTTGTCTAAGGCTACCAAATCCCACGCAAACGGTTGTCCGTTGAGTGTCGTAGTTTCATTTTTTGTTTCTACTTCAAAAGCTTGTTGTTCGTTGATGATTACTTTTAACATGGTACTAGGTAGTTTATAAATTGAGAGATTGAATGCCTACGACTCTACCGCCGAAGGTTTCGCTCGGCGATTTACTAAATAAATACCCGTTAAAATGACCCCCATTCCGAGGTATTGCTGAAAGCTAATACGCTCGCCATCCATAATTCCCCAACCAATTGCCACAATCGGAATCAAGTACGTCACCGACGATGCAAATAACCCAGACGCCAACTGAACCACCCGATTAAACAGCACCGACGCCAACCCTGACCCTACCACTCCCAACGCCAACAAATAGAGCGAAGGTTGGAGATTTTCGGGAGTTGTTACTTTGGCAAAAAAATCAGTGGTAAACAGCGCAATTAGTGAAATAGGACCGATGAACACAAACGTCCAAGCCGTCATGGTCAAGGCTGGTAAGTGGCTCAGTCGAAACGCAATGGTATTGATATTAATGCCATACATCAGCGTAGCACTCAAAATCAGGAACGCGTAAGGGTCAGCCACGTTAATAGTCCCCGTCAGATTTGACAAAATCAGTAACAAAGACCCCAATAGCCCCAAGATAATACCCGCAATTTGCATAGGGCGGCGCGGTTGGGCAAAAAATACGACGCCTAACACCAGCGTACAAAGTGGGCTCAACGAATTGAGCATCCCCGACAACGAGCTATTGAGGCGCGTACCTGCTTTGGCAAACAAAAAAGCAGGAATCACGTAGCCCATCAAAGCCGATACCAATATAAATGGGAAACGGTCGAGCGGAATTTGGTTACGGGTTTTGAGCATAATGGGCACAAAAAAAAGCGAAGCCAAAAACAATCGCCCCGCTGCCACTTCCGTAACGCTAAATGTGCCTAAGCTCTTTTTAATTAAAATGAAGGACGTCCCCCACGTAAGGGCTACCAGAATCAGTAAAATCCACGCTTGCAAAGGATTTTTAGAAGAATCGTCCACGACAAACTGAGCTTATTTTGATATTTTTATTTTGCAAAAATAGTGGGTTTATTGGATTTTAATGTGCTTGTCGATAAAGTTCATGTATTGTTCCCAGTCATAAAGCAAAATATCGTGCCCTCCGTCGCGTAAATGATAACCGATTGACTGCCCTACAGACGTATTTACCGCAGGCATTTCGGAGGTACCTAAACCCGTTTTTTTGTACAATTGATACACTTTTCCTGCTTCCACGGCGCTCAAGAACTCCCCTTTCGGGTCGGCCCACGTATCCTTGGAAGCACTTGCCACGTAAAGCGGTCGGGGAGCAATCAATGACAATAACTCGTGCTGATCGACGGGCAGTTGCGCCACAGCTTTGTTATATTTTTTGTAGTTGGCACAAAACCAATGGGGAAATTGCGTGTTAAGGTGCTCGACGGTTTCGCCAATCCATCGGCGAGCCAATGCCGCCCCTCCTTCACCCGAATCGTTGGAAATCACCACCGCAAAACGCGGGTCTTCCGCTCCCGCCCAGAGCGTTGCTTTTCCGATGCGCGAATGTCCAACGCCGATGATTTTTTTGGCGTCAATCTGACCTTCGTGCTCAATCAAGTAATCGACCATGCGGCTCATGCTCCACGCCCATACGCCAAGAGCGCTCCATTTTTCGCGCTGCTCAGGGGTCAGCACGGAGCGTATTCCCGTTTTCCAGCCTTCGGCGTGGTCAGGTTCAAGGTCACCGTAATAGGCCGTCGCGACGGCGTATCCACGGGCAACAATCGCTTCGTAAGGCCAACGTCGTTCGGCAATTCCCCGTGAGGTTTCGGTGGCTCGGTTGTTGACAAAGCTTTTATCAAAACCTGAATTTACCCAGTTTTCCGTCACCAGCACCTCTTTTTCGTGGGTAGTACTGTGGTTTCCAGTAAAATTGAGACTCACAAACGCGGGGGCTTTCTTTGCATTTTTGGGCAAATACAACAAAATATTCAGCGCCGCAGTAGGCGAAATCGTTGGAAAACGTAGGGTAATTTGTTTGGAAATAGCTTTTCCGCCCAACGCATTTTCGTTGACGGTTTTGACCTCCACCGTACTTTTGATAGTACTCGGAAAAGGATTTACGCCATAGACTTCTTCGGCAAACAGCTTGCGTAATTCGGGACGACGTGTTTTTTCCCATACCGAAACGGACGTCACGGGTTTTCCATTGGAAAGCACCAATGGGTTGGGCAACGTATAAGCTGGCATTTGGCTTTCGTCATAGTTGACGGGGATTTTTTGCGCAACTGCCGTAAAAACAGTACATACACTTGCTAAAACCCATAAGACACCTCTATAATTAGGCAAAAATAGCATGATACTAATCGTTTATAACTTTATGATACGTTTGTTGAGTTTATTCTAAAACACATAGAGCACAATAGAATTAACACATAGGAAATAGAGACAACGGCTTTGTTTGAAGTGATAGATTACTTTATCTCAAAGGCATTTGTTGTACCGTTCTATCGTTTTTCAATAACTTTGAACACATTTTTATCAACACTCTATCAACCATTTTCCCAAACTACTTTACTTGTGAAAAAAAATATTCTACTTCTGACGATTTTCTTTCTTACTTCTGCCCTCAGTCAGGCTCTTTTTGCCCAAACGTGGCTCCGCTATCCTAGTATTTCGCCCGATGGCAAAACCATTGTTTTTACGTACAAAGGAGACATTTGGAAAGTCGCGGCTTCGGGCGGGGCTGCTGTGCCC
Source organism: Runella sp. SP2 (assembly GCF_003711225.1). Taxonomy (NCBI): domain Bacteria; kingdom Pseudomonadati; phylum Bacteroidota; class Cytophagia; order Cytophagales; family Spirosomataceae; genus Runella; species Runella sp. SP2. Next base: position 5,035,777 of record NZ_CP031030.1, read on the forward strand.
CTCACCCTCCACGAAGCCCACGACTACATGCCCGTCTGGTCGCACGATGGCAAACGAATCGCTTTTGCCTCCGACCGCCACGGCAACTTCGACGTCTTTACTATTCCTGCCGAAGGAGGTGAAGCCAAGCGCATTACGTTTCATTCGGCCAATGAACTTCCCTATGATTTCAGCACCGACAATCAGAACGTTGTTTTTGGAAGTGCGCGGCAAGATTTGGCCACCAACCGTCAGTACCCCGCAGGTTACATGACGGAGCTTTACAGCGTGTCAATCAATGGTGGACGCGTCAAACAACTCTTGACCACTCCTGCCGAAGACGTTAAGTACAACCGCGACGGCAGCAAGTTCGTCTATCACGACCGCAAAGGAGGCGAAAATGCTTGGCGCAAACATCATACATCAGCCATCGCAAGAGACCTTTGGGTGTATGACACCAAAACCCAAAAACATACCAAGCTCACCAATTTTGCAGGAGAAGACCGCAACGCCGTTTGGAGCGATGACAAGACGCTTTTTTACCTGAGTGAAACCAGTGGTTCGTTCAATGTTCACAAACTTTCTTTGGACAATACGGCTCAGTCACAAGCCATTACTTCGTTCAAAAAACACCCTGTTCGCTTCCTAAGTCGCGCCAACGACGGGGTTCTTTGCTTTGGGTACAATGGCGAAATTTTTACCCTTAATCCCACCGAAGGAGGAAATCCAAAGAAAGTCAACATCAGCATTGCGGCAGATACCCGCGCCAACAACGACCGCGTACTTTCGGTCAACGGTGGCGTAAGCAGCATGGCCGTTTCGCCCAATGGAAAAGAAGTAGCGTACATTTTTCGCGGTGAAGTGTTTGTCAGTTCGGTAGAAGGCGGTATCACCAAGCGCATCACCAACAGCGCAGGCCAAGAGCGGAGCGTAAGTTTTTCACCCGATGGCAAAGCCTTGGTGTATTCATCGGAACGGGGCAATCGTTGGAAAATCTTCGAAACGCGCATCAGCCGCAAAGAAGAACCGTACTTCTATGCCTCTACTCTGTTAAAAGAAAGCGAACTCATTGCGAATGAGAAAGAAAATTACCTACCAAAATATTCTCCCGACGGCAAAGAAATCGCCTTTGTGGAAGACCGCGCGACGCTCAAAATCCTTACGTTGGCGACCAAACAAACCCGTACGATTCTGACCAACCAAGACTTGTTTTCATGGGGCGACCACGACCAGTATTTTCAATGGAGCCCCGACGGAAAATGGTTTTTGTTTGATTACAAAATCCCCAACCTCCGCGAAGGTGAAGTGGGCCTAATTTCTACCGACGGCAAAGGTAAAATCACCAACCTTACCCAAAGTGGTTTTGAAGACGAAAGTCCCAAGTGGGTACAAGGTGGAAAAGCCATGTTGTGGTTTAGCAACCGCGAAGGTTTGAAAAGCCTTTCGCAAAGCGGGAACACCCAATCAGACGTTTATGCGATGTTTTTCACGCAAGCAGCTTTCGACAAGTTTAAATTGAGCAAAGAAGAAGCTGCTTTGGCCAAAGAAGTAGAAGAAAAAGCGGCAAAAGCCGATACCACCAAAAAGAAAGATGCAAAAAAAGACTCGACGGTAGTGATTGAACTCGACGGGTTGGAGTTGCGCAAAGCCCGTTTGACCATTCATTCATCCAACTTATCGGATGCCCTTATCAACAAAGACGGCGATATGCTTTATTATCTTTCACGTTTTGAAAAAGGCTATAACCTGTGGAGCACCAACCTACGCACCCGCGAAACCAAACAGCTCGTGGCACTCAACGCCAACGGCGGTGGTAGCATGGTGTGGGACAAAGAACAGAAATCTATTTTCTTAAACTCCGACGGGCGAATTTCTAAAATTGACCCTACTTCTGGCAAACAAGAAAGCATTGGCATCAGCGGCGAAATGAACCTCGACGTGGCCGCCGAACGGGCGTTTATGTTTGAGCACGTATGGCGCCGTACCAAAACTACCTTTTACACGGCTACTTTCCACGGCGTTGATTGGGATAGCTACAAACCCGATTATGAAAAACACCTGCCACACATCGGAAACAATTACGAATTCTCGGAACTACTTTCGGAATTACTGGGCGAGCTGAACGTCTCACACTCAGGTGCTTCGTATTTTGGCGGAGGAACTGCGGGAGCCGATGCTACAGCTGCGTTGGGTGTTTTTTACGATCAAAGTTTTACAGGAACAGGAATGCGCGTAGAAGAAGTGATAAAAGATGGCCCGCTCGACAAAGCAGGCTTAAACATCAAAGCAGGAACCATCATCGAAGCCATCGACGGTGAAACCCTTACGCCCGACCGTGACTATGCGCAGTTTTTGAATCGCAAGTCGGGTAAAAACGTTTTATTGACCTTGCTTGAAGGCACAGCACGTCGTGAAGTTGTGGTAAAACCCATTTCAGTAGGTGAAGAAAGCCAATTATTGTACAAACGTTGGGTACGTCGTAACCAAGACGAAGTAGAAAAACAGAGCAACGGAACACTAGGCTACATTCACATTCCTGGCATGGCCGATGGGCCTTTCCGCGTCACGTACGACGAAGTAATGGGTAAATATGCGCTCAAAAAAGGTATTGTGGTCGATACCCGCAACAACGGCGGCGGCGACTTGGTATCCGATTTGGCCACTTTCTTTTCGGGTAAAACCTACATGTACAACTCTACCGACAAGCGCGTTATTTATTCGGAGCCAAGCTATCGTTGGAGTAAGCCGAGCATTTCGTTGGCCAACGAAGCTAACTATTCCGACGGCCACTGTTATGCCCACATGACCCAAGCGGCTTCGCTCAATAAGCTGGTCGGGATGCCCGTACCAGGAACTTGTACGTTTGCTGGTTGGGAAACCTTACAAGACCCAAGCATCCGTTGGGGCGTGCCGCCTGTGGGAGTGAAAAGCATGGCGGGTACGTACCTAGAAAACGCCCAAACAGAACCCAATATCAAGATTTCTAACGACTACGACATAGTAGGCAAAGGCAAAGACCAACAGCTAGAACGTGCCGTAGAGGAATTGGTGAAAGAGGTGAAGTAGAGGAAGCAGCTACAAAAACCTCATTGATAGCTCTAATTTTAAAACACATAGAACACAAGTAGAATAAACACATAGTAAACAAAGAAATCGGCCCGACGCAACGGCCTTTAAATTTGTGTACTATGTGAAAATTCTATGTGACCTATGTGTTTTATTTTGCCCAGTCACCTGCAAACTGAAAACGACGAACAATACTTAAAAACTATTCCAGAGTGGCGTTTGCACAAAAAATTTCAATCTTCGTTCGAAACAGAGCTGCTCCCTAATACGCCCTCCCAATAGAATTGGTAACTTTACGGTTTCGTTTTGCGTTACCAATTCATGGAGAACAATCAGCCTATTTTAACAGACATCGAACTCACAGGCCACGACCGCATTGAGGTTATGGGCGCCCGAGAACACAATCTAAAAAACATCGACGTTACCATTCCGCGCAATAAACTCGTGGTAGTAACGGGTATCAGTGGCAGTGGCAAATCATCGCTTGCCTTTGATACCATTTACGCCGAAGGCCAACGCCGCTACATGGAGAGCTTTTCGGCCTACGCGCGCGGTTTTTTGGGCGACATGGAGCGCCCCGACGTGGACAAAATCGAAGGACTCAGTCCTGTCATCAGCATTGAACAAAAAACCACCTCGCGCAACCCCCGCTCTACGGTCGGGACGGTAACCGAAATCTACGACTTTTTGCGCCTTTTGTACGCCCGCGCAGGTGATGCTTACAGCTACGCCACGGGGCGACCAATGATTAAGCAGTCGCAAGACCAAATCATCGACCAAATTCTCGGTCAGTTTGAGAATCAAAAAGCGATACTCCTCGCCCCTGTCGTGAAAGGACGGAAAGGGCACTACCGCGAATTGTTTGTTCAAATTGCCAAACTAGGCTACACCAAAGTACGGGTGGACGGTGAAGTGCAGGACATTACGCCCAAAATGCAGCTCGACCGTTACAAAATCCACGACATCGAAATTGTTATTGATAGGTTAATTCCAAAAACCGAAGACCGTTTTCGATTGAGCCAATCGGTCGGAACTACTCTCAAGCAAGGAAAAGGGGTAATGATGCTTTTGGATGCGAAAAATCAAGTGCATTATTTCTCCCAAAACCTCATGGATCCTGAGTCGGGAATCAGTTACGACGACCCTGCTCCCAACAGTTTCTCCTTCAACTCCCCTTACGGCTGGTGCCCTACTTGCCAAGGATTGGGCGTGATTGAGGAAATTACGGAAGAAAGTATCATTCCCGATAAAACCCTCAGTCTCAGCAAAGGCGCCATTGCTCCCATCGGCGAGTACCGCGACTTATGGATTTTCAAACAACTTGAAGTATTACTCAAACCTTACAAAGTAAACCTCAATACTCCGATTGAGAAGTTTCCAGCCGAGGCCATTGACATTATGCTCAACGGCACCGACGAGCCTGTGCCTGTACCTTCCAAAAAGTATGAAGGGACTGAATGGAACACCAAATACGAGGGCATCATTCCGTTTTTACGCCGTCAGCAAGAAAACGGAACGGAGAAAATTCAGGAATGGCTCAAGGATTTTATGCACATCAATACCTGCCCCGATTGCAAGGGGGCTCGTTTGAAAAAAGAAGCGCTTTGGTTTAAAATTGGGGATAAAAACATTGCCGAATTAGCCGAAGCTGATATTAGCGAATTGAGCCGCTGGATCAACGACGGACTGGAAGAGCGTATCACCGAACGTCAGCGGTTGATTGGCCGTGAAGTGCTCAAGGAAATTAGAAAACGAATTGGTTTCTTGCTAGACGTTGGCTTGGATTACCTTACCCTCAACCGTCCCTTAAAAACCCTTTCGGGGGGCGAAGCGCAACGCATTCGTCTGGCCACGCAAATCGGGACGCAGCTTACGGGCGTGCTTTACATCATGGACGAACCCAGCATTGGATTGCACCAACGCGACAACGTTCGTCTGATTGATTCGCTAAAAAAACTACGGGATTTGGGCAACACCGTCCTCGTCGTTGAGCACGACAAAGACATGATGCTCGAATCCGATTATATCCTCGACATCGGCCCTGGCGCGGGACGCCACGGCGGACAAGTAGTAGGCCACGGAACTCCCGCTGAGTTTCTGGAAAACGGCTCTCTGACCTCCGACTTTTTGAGTGGCCGCCGCGCCATCGAAATTCCTAAAAAACGCCGCGCAGGAAACGGTAATGCCATTGTGTTGAAAGGCGCAACGGGGCATAACCTCAAAAACGTAACGCTCAAACTTCCGCTTGGTAAAATGGTGAGCGTAACGGGCGTGAGCGGCAGCGGGAAATCTTCCCTCATCCACGAGACGTTGTTCCCGATTCTCAACCGCCATTTTTACAATTCAAAACGCGAACCGTTACCGTTTAAAAGCATCGAGGGTCTAGAGCATATCGACAAAGTAATTGAGGTGGATCAGTCACCGATTGGCCGCACACCTCGCTCTAACCCTGCGACCTACACCAACTTATTTTCGGAAATCCGTACGTTGTTTGCCGAACTTCCCGAGGCCAAAATTCGTGGTTACAAACCTGGACGTTTTTCGTTCAACGTAAAAGGCGGTCGTTGTGAGGATTGCGAAGGCGCGGGAATGAAAAAAATCGAAATGGAGTTTTTGCCCGACGTTTACGTTGATTGTGATACCTGCAAAGGCAAACGCTTCAACCGAGAAACCTTGGAAGTACGCTACAAGGGAAAATCCGTGGCCGATGTCCTCGACATGACGGTAGAGCAAGCGCTGGAGTTTTTTGAAAGTATCCCAAAAATTCACCGTAAAGTTCAGACCCTCAACGACGTGGGCTTAGGATACATTACCCTTGGTCAACACGCCACTACCCTTTCGGGTGGCGAAGCGCAACGTGTAAAGCTGGCTGAAGAACTTTCTAAAAAAGATACAGGCAAAACGCTCTATATTTTGGACGAACCTACGACGGGGCTTCATTTTCAGGACATTAAACATCTGCTTCACGTCTTGGATAAACTCGCCGACAAGGGAAATACGGTACTGATTATTGAGCACAACTTGGATGTCATCAAGGTATCAGATCACGTCATTGACCTTGGCCCTGAAGGTGGAAACGGCGGCGGGCGCATCATCGGCGAAGGCACGCCAGAGCAAGTAGCAAAGGTAAAGGAAAGCTTTACTGGGAAGTTTTTGAAGATGGAGTTGGAGTAATGTGTAATTTTGAAGAAAACCAATAAAGTTATGGAATCAACCTTTGTGTTACGCCGCGACGAACTGAATACCGAATTTATTGAAGTAATCAAAACGCTGTTTAAAAATCAACAGGAATTACAAATTACGGTTACCGCCTCGCACGATTTTGGGCTTAATGAACCTGAAAGTGCAGATGCTTATTGGGCACGATTAAAAAAGGCCGCCGCCAATGTAGAGTCAAGGACTCAGGTCGTAGAAGTTACAGAGGATGAGCTAGATGATATGACTAAGCGACTATTACAAAAATGAGAAGGTTGAAAACACCATTGTAATCCAATTCATTAGCCAAACTTTATTACTAACTAAATAGCAACAAACGTAAATGCAGCCATTTACAATAAATTCAGTGTTAACCGAAAAAGATGCCATAGTAATAGGCGAAAAGTTATTTAGAAAACGTAACAGATACGTCTTTTGGGGAGGCCGCATTATTGCTTATCTATCGTTATTTACTTCGTTTTTTTTAGTTCAATTAGAGTTTGAGCGTAAGGCTAATGAGCCTAGTAATTTTCTTGAAACCATCTGTTTAATAATCATCTCTCTATTGCTATTACTACTTCCTAAGCTAAGGGCATACCAATTTCGTAAAAACTTCATGTCAAATGCCTCAGTTAAAAATGGCTTAGTATCCCGTTTTAGTGATGATAAAATAGAAATTTTAGCGGGAGAGTCTACTTCCCAAGCTCCATGGGTCACTGTGTATGATTTCGTCCAAATTTCAAACTGGCACCTTCTCATGTTCAATGAGGTTAATTACATACCTATTTCTAAAAATCAGATAACAGAAGAACAGGTTTTGTGGATTGAATCTAAAATTGAGAAACAAAAACTATTGAGTAAATAGACTGTATTAAAATCAGTGTAATCAATGCTTATTTTAAGCTAGTCTCAAGCCCTACACCGCAGCGGCAGTAATTTTTAAGTAATAAAGCAAAAGTTTTAGAGTAATTCAAAGCAGCCTCGGTAGAGGCGCAACATTTGTAGTAACAGCAGGTGATTTTTTAATTTTTGCTTCGGAGAAGCATAACAAAGCAACAAGTTATGCTTCCGCTCGGGCGGCCCCGTCCGAAGCAAAAGGGTTTTATGGATGCCCCTCTACTACTACAAAGGTTGTGCTTCCGCACAGGCGGCCCTGTCCGAAGCGATATAAACTACAAATACACTAAAATTTATGCTCAACTACTTAACACTTCAACTTCTGAAAATCAGGGCTAAAGCCCCATTATATTCTCATACTTCATCCCCCAGCCTAAAGGCATGGGGTTAAAGTAGAAGCAACTTTATGTCCACTTACCTTTGCTTATCTGTTTACAAAGTCCCAGCCACTATTTCCTCTTCTGCAACCCATCAATCCACTGCGTAATCAGCGCTACGCCTTCTTTGTGGATGCTCACTCGACCGATTTCGGGCATCATTACCCCTGGATGCACCGAATCCATGCGGTAAGTAAGAATCGATTCTTTCCCTTTTCCTGGGTTAATGTCAAATCGGTAAGGCCCCGCCCCCATCCCCGCTGCTACGGGCGACTTCAACACTCCCCAATGAAACGGGTCTTTTTCTTCGTAATTTAGGTACAAACCCGACGTAGAAGCGGGGCCATTGGCGTGGTGACAATGCCCGCAGTTCACGTCCAAATACGAACGTGCACGGTCATTGAGCGATGCCTTCGCTTCGTTCATACTTACCAACGGAATTACTTTCGCAATGTCTTCTGCTTTGGCTTTCAGATACCCCACTTTTTGCCAACGAGCCAACTGGTTTTCTTTTCCATCTTGGTAGGCAAGCTCATGGTTTAGTTGCTTGATTTTTGGCCCAATAGGCATAAAAACGTCCTTCCGATTGTGGCAGCTTTTACACTGATTTTTGTTGGGAATGGCATAATTTATCTGGTGCGTTTGCCCTCCTTCGTCTTTCCAGCTTACAGGAATCGTTTCACCCGTTATTTTATAATCGGCTTCGGTTTGGTCATCCTTCCAGCGGTAGGGATAGGCTTTCCACGTTCCTTGGTCTTTTACTAACAGGCGCGTTTCAAGAATACGACGCTCGCCCGTTGGTTTGGAGAAATCTTGGGGATAGTAGAAATTTTTGACCAAAATTGTTTTATCAGGAAAATCCAACGGTTCGTTGGGCTGGTTTACATCAAACGTCGCCGAAGTACCTTCGGGCATCCAAACAAACCGTTTTTTAAAGGCATAGTCGGTAAACAATGTCGCGGCAGGTTCGTATTCCAGCACGTTGTCGTTGGGTAACAATTGCTTTAATTCTCCTTTGTAAAAACCGTATTCTGAGAGCTTTTTAAGGGGAAATTCGCTAAAATTCAGTTGAGAAGGGTGCGACGTTGAGCTGTTTTGAACCCTGCAACTGTATAGCCAACCGAGTGTTATCGTTACCGCAGCTAAGTATAAGAATTTTGATTTGAACATACTTTTAGTATTTTATTGGGTAACCACTACGTGGCAATTAACGAAATAACATAAGCCATGCCGTGTAACGGCTACCCTTATTATTGCCCCACCGACGCCACGTCCGTTTTTACCTCTACGTTACACATCGCAAACGGCTTGACATCATTAAAGACCTCAATTTCGGTGACTGCACCGCTGGCAGGGATTAGGAAGCGCGAGAAACGAAAATCTTTCTGGTTTTCTTTGATGCAAATATTCATCGGATTTTGCTCCGCCGATTTTCCTTTTTTCTCGTCGATGATGCCATCATAAATCACATCTTGCGATTTAAAGCACTTCGCCGCCACCAATTTCCCCATTTCTTTGGTCAAGTCAGGTACTCCGAACGTCCGCTCAAAGGTATTGTCATGCACCGAAACGTTGGTGGTAAACGGCGACCAACCAGGGTGGTTAGGAATGGGCAACTCGGTGATGTGATAACTTGCAATGGCAATCGAGTACGTCTTGTGATTCAAAATTTTATTGTTAAAAATCTCCACCTCATTTCCTGCCAGCACGATAATGCCGCTGCCTGGAGGAATCATCGTTACGGCATTGCCATTTTGACCATTGCTCACTTCGGCAAAGTTTTCGTGGTTGTTTTCTTTCAATGTGTTGTTATACACTTTTGTACGCGAACCAAAAGCCTTGGGCAAACCTGGTAAATTAAAAATCAAAATTCCTCCCGTGTTGTTTTCGGCAAGGTTGTTATACACTTCGGCATTGTCCGAGTTTTCGATTTCGATACCCGCTACGTTTTCAAACACATAATTGTCACGAACAATGATGTTTTCCGATTGCCCCACGTAAATGCCCGCGTCGCGCGAGTGAGAAACTTCGCATTTTTCTACCAATACATTTTTGCATTGAACGGGATAAATGCCGTAAGTACCGTTTTTAGAATTTTTATCGTTGGTCCAAGTAGTGTTCACCGCGCGGAACGTGATGTTGTTGCAGTGTTGCGTTTTGATGCAATCCCCAGGCGCATCCATGACAGTAAAATCTTGCAGCGTAATGCCATCGCCCGCAATTTTCACCCCTTCGCCTCCCGTTTTGATGTTTTTAAAAGACAATACCGTGTTGTACATTCCCGCTCCTTTGATGGTTACTTTGTTGACTTTATCCAAAATCAACTGGGTATTCATTTCGTAAAAGCCTTCGGGAATTTCAATTGTCTCGCCTTCTTTTGCTTCAATAAACTTTGCAACCAGCGCCTCCATTTGCTCGGGCGTAGCCTTTGGCAAAGTGACAATGTCTAGCTTACTTTTTTTAGTTTCTTTGGAACCACAGGCGGTCATCAAGACGGCTACCATGACAGCCCCGACGAAGGTTGTTAATAATTTCATGTACAGGAATGAGGTTTATGGTTGTTGGACAAAAGTATAGTCTTATTGGCAGACTGTTTCTTGACATTTGTCAAAAAATCAACGACTTACTCGTTTGGCGCGGATTCGGCTGAGGGTTTCGCCGCTGATTCCCAAGAAAGAAGCAATCATCGACAGCGGTACTCGTTGTAAAATTTGGGGTTTTTGTTCCATCAGGTGCTGATAGCGTTCAGCGGCGTTTTGAGTTTGTAGCTCTTTGATATAGGAATCGCTATTCATCAAATAATGTTCCGCGATGATGCGCCCCAAACGTTCAATCTCGTGAAATTGGTCGTACAGCTGGTACAAATCTTCGCGACTTACTTGTATCACTTTGGTAGGTTCAATGGCCTGAATCGCCGTGTGACTCGGTTTTTGGGAAATGAAACTTGGCAACGACACTGCAATGTCTTTTTCGAGCCCAAACCACACCACTACTTCCTCGGTTTGTTCATTGAGATAATATTCTCGAACGCACCCCTTTACCACAAACGAAATCAGATCGTTGACGCCATTCAACGGCACAATATACTCACGTTTAGCGTATTGTCGCACTTTCAAAACGCCCGACAAAGCCGTTTTCGCCTCCACCGACAGCGGAATAAATGCTTCTAAATACGTAATAAAATCAACTTCCGACTGCATAGATATGGCCTCTCCTAAATCCTCCCCTGTTAGGGAGGACTTCCGTTTAAAAATCAAATCTCAATATGTTGGTTTGGGTCTGCGCCACTATACCAAAACGGTGGCTCAGTATCGATAAACAAGCTAGAAGATAGTGGTTTCGCATAGGGTTTAGGGGGTGAATTGGCGTAAAATACGCATAGCGTATTGACAAATTATTGTTTTTGTCAATATACTACAAAAATAATTTTATGTAAAAACCCTGAAAAGCTTGTTATTATGACGTAGGAGGCTATTTTCCCCATTTATGGAGGGCTGAATAGAATAAAGTGGGCTACTTTTTGTCTGATAGTTTTTGCTTCACACTTTGAACAAAATCAACGGAAACACCTGCTAAGTCTGCAATTTGCTCTAATGTCAGATTCAATTTTTGAAGCAAATTCTCTACAAACTTTCTTTTTGCTTTGACTACAAAATAGTCATTTTCTTCATTTAGGTATTTTGCGATGCTTTCCATTATTTCATCAATTTTTAAATCTAATTTACGTAACTCTGCCAAGATACGCAACTGGTTGATGTATTTCTTTAACGATAAATCTGTTTCAGCAGTTTCTTCGAGCCTGCTAATTATTTTTTCAATTGCATTTTTAGGATTATCTGCACCAAAATTGCTCAAAACGGCAAAAACAATTTCTTCAGGTTTAGACGACTTTAGAAATAATTGGTAGTCAATCATTTTGAGAAACCGTAGATTATACTCAAAATTTAAACCCTTGGTTTGCAAATTTGTTACCATTTGCGGCGTTCCTTTACCAAGAAAAACCACGAATTGTTCCACAGGCTCTTTGTACTTTCTCAAAAGCATCGCTTTGTATTCTAGCATGCGATACACCATTTCTGGTTCATCTGCAACTTGAAACTCTATTTGAAGCACAAAACTATTACCCTCACTATCAACAACTTTCTTTAATACATCAGGCTTGCGTTCTTTGGTATGCTGCACATCATCAGGTAATTCTTCCGTAGAGACTGCCAAAATACCCAGTACATTTTTCATAAGGCTTGGTATGACAGCCTCTATATTTTCTTTAAAAATCTTATCGTACTGATTGGTTTGTTTCTTATTTTGTTTCATTATGTAAAATGACCTCTAAGCAACTATTTATGAAAAATTCAAGTCTCTCGAAACCGAGATAATACGAAAGTTAATTTTTATTGGGTCTCCATACAACCGAAGGGAAGCAACCGAAGTACAATTTAAATTCAAAAATATCAGTAAGTACTTAATTACTTTCCCCGCTGCCGAAAGCTCAAACTTTCGGCAGCGCGAATCTTTTTACTTCTTCGCTTGCTTATCACCTTTTACCGAGCGCAGGTACTTGACCAAATCCAGCACTTCCTGATCTGATAGGTTATCGAACAAACCGACGGGCATTAGCGATGTCGGCATTACTTCCCGCGACTGAATGGCGGATTTGTTGACAACCACAGCATCTTGCCCGACGACGCGCATCGTTAGCTGACGCTCATTTTCGGCAATGACGTTGCCTGAGTACGTGCGTCCGTCACGGGTAGTGACGACGACGAGTTTGTAATCATCCTGAATTTCACCGCTGGGGTTCAGGACATTGAACAACAAATAGTCGAGACTGGCGCGGTTGGAGCCTGTCAAATCGGGGCCAATGTTGCCGCCTTTACCGTACATTTTGTGGCAGCTTCCGCACGTCCGCTGAAACACCGCCTCGCCCTTCACGGGATTGGCCGTCGCAACGGCTTTTTCGGTAATCATGCGCTGGTATTTGGCATATGATTTTTCCAGCGATGGCTCCTGCTCAATCGGCCCCCACACTTCGATGAACCCGCTACCGACCACCCGCAGCAACTGCCGCGCAGCATACGGCGGCACGTCCCGCTTGGGGATCGTCTGGTTTTTAAGGGCTTGCGTCAACTGCCAGCCGTATTTTGGCCGCGACGAAAGGGTCTGAATGGCTTGTTGTTTCTCAGCCGCCGTAAAGTCTTTGTAATTCGCAATCAGCAACTTCGCCAGTGGTTCTTTGTCATAATCGGCAATGGCCCGAATCACGTCCAGACGCAGTTTTGGCTCGTTGAGCAAGGCAGGAATTTCGGCCACCAGTTCCTCGCGCTTGCGAACGGCAATGGCCTGTAACGCCTGCTGACGCTGTACCAACGGCGCATTTTTGTTTTTGAGCGCCACCATCGACTTCTGCGTGGCTTCGGTATCGCCAAAACGCTGGGCAATCTGTAACGCCAGTTGGGCGGTTTCACCCCCGCTTTGTTTGAGTTTGGCGTACAACCCCGACCAGTTGGCAGGGGCTTTGAGGTCAAAACGGCCTTCCAGCCCATCGCGCATCCCTTCCAGCATACTGACAACATTTAGCTTTGGCAAAGTCTGGAACTTTGCCAAAGCTTCCACTACGCTTTCTGGTGCATTGGCATCAATCAACCGACGGGCTACGTACTTCGATACCAGTGGAATCTGCGCCTGAGCGGCCAAGTCCAACGCCCGTTGCGGATTGGTTTTTACCAGTGGTTCCAGTCCGAACCAAATCATTTTAGGCAAATTGTGGTCTTCGTTGTCTTCGCCGTGACGCGACAATTGCTCCGCGATTTTCCACGCCGTTTCAGTATCCACCCGCTGTATGGCCGATGCCAGATACAACCGAACGACGGGCGAAGGGTCGTCTTTGGTCATTTTTACGAATGCGGCCAATGCCGCCGAGTTAGGGGCTTTGTCTTCACACAACAACTGAATCGCCCACGCCCGCACGTATTCATCCTTGTCCGCCAGCGATGCCTGTAAATCATTGGCTGACAAGTGGTTGGTCACGTACAACGCCCACATCCCCCGAAGGCGAAAATCAGGATTGGTATGTTGTTGAAAAATCGTCTGGAGTTCCGTCACCGCATCGGCAGCAATGCTTCCTTTGACGGCGCGTGCCTGAAGAATCACCCGTGCACGGCGCGCGTGCCAGTCACTCGGGCTGGTTTGCAGGGCGGCGAGTTGTTTATCCGTTAGTTTTGACAAATCATCGTAGCGGCCATCCCAGTTCTTGGCCAGTGATTCTTTCGGCATAATGCGAAAAATTCGCCCCGTTTCGCTGTTCACCACTTCCTTACCACAAATGTCAGCATCGTGCCAGTCGAGCACATACAGCCCGCCGTCAGGCCCCACTTCCATGCTGAACCCTACCCACTGGGCGTTGTTTGCCATCAGGAGTTCATCGCCGTGTTTGGCCACAAACCCCGACCCGCGCGGCACCAGCACATCCGATAAAACGGCGTGTTCGTGGATGTTAGCCATAAAAATACGCCCCTTGTGCTCCTCAGGAAACGCATCCGACTGATACACCCGCGCCCCACCGTGGGCCGAGCGGTGGCTGTGGTCGGCAATGGTTCGTATATCGCTGTAAATGTAGGGGTTAAAGTGCTGCCCGCCCTGACGGTGGTAAATCCCGCCCAAAATAATATGCCACATGTGCGGAATCACGCAGGCGCTGATAAATAGCTGCCCTTTGGCATTATAGTCAATTCCCCACGGGTTACTGAACCCGTGCGCTACTACTTCAAACTTATCTTTAGTCGGGTGATAACGCCACACCCCGCCGTTGATGTCCACGCCTTCGCCTTGCAAAATATCTTCGGGGAACGGGTCTTTGTGGCGATACAGTTTGCCTTTGCCCTGTGGTTTACGCACCTTCGACGGCGTCGCAAATCCCTGACAGCCGTACAACCAGCCATCGGGTCCCCAATGCAGGCTGTTCAGCGTTTCGTGGCGGTCGCGAATGCCCCAGCCCGTCAAACGTACTTCAATATCGTTCATGTCGGCCACGTCGTCGTGGTTGCGGTCGGGCACAAAAAGCAGGTTCGGCGGAGCACCCAGATACAGCCCGTCGAAACCCACCGCCATGGCTGCAGGAAAGGCAATGCCTTCTAAAAACACCTTTTTGGTATCAGCCACGCCGTCGTGGTTGGTATCTTCCAGAATCAGGATACGGCTATTACCTGCGTTTGAGAAACCACTTCCCCGCGATTCATAATCACGGTTTTCGGCCACCCACAGGCGACCACGGTCGTCCCAGCAAAAGGCCATTGGCTGTGTCATCATCGGTTCCGATGCCCACGTATTTACCTTAAAGCCTTCCTTTAACGTCATGTTGGCGATGGCTTCTTCGGGCGTCAGAAACTTAGCGTCGCGGCCTTCCTGCTGCGCAATTCCCCACAACGAATACATCATTTCCTGCCCGCTGTAGTCGCTCCACGTGTTGTTCATTTTCACGTCGTTGAGCTCGCCCGTATAAATCACTAACTGGTGTTTAATTACTTCCACTTTTCCCTTCGGAATCTGCCAGTCGCTCAGGCGTGCCTTGGCGGGGCCAATTCCCAGCTGACCGTCCACCCGCCAATGTTGCGGGAAACCTTTGTTTTCGGGGTGGTCGAGCACCGCGATGTGCGCCCAATCGGAACGGCCTTCCACCTGCATACCTACATCAACCCAGCCCGCACGCTGCCCCTCTGCCTTCTCGTTTTTCTGGCGGGCCGCATTGACAACTTCTCCTTTGATGCCCTGCTTCCACGGCATCCGTACAAACAGCCCGCCGTAGTCGTACTTACCGATGGTGACGTCGGTTTGGGCTTCACCTGCCCATTCCAAATCCAGCAAATAGCGGCCATCCTGCTCCCGCATTACCCACGTTTGGGTTTCGGTCAGTACGGCGTTGCCCTTTTCGTCGAGCAGGTCATACACCGTTTCCCATTTCACTTCCGTACCCTGTGCTTTGATGACTTTGGCTGAGACTTTACGCCAATAATCGCCTTCGGGATGATGGAAATAATCGCGGCCGTTGACTCGTGTAAATCCCCAGTAAATACCCGTTTGGTGTTTGTGATGACCTGGGCTATACTCCGTTAGAATCCCCTTCCCATCAGGTGCCACGATGGGGTGCAGATAAGGTCGGTGGTCGGGTTTTACATTTTGTACCAAAATCGGTTGTTTTATACCTAAACGAAGCACCGAAATAGTCGAATTTTTTGAGTCATAAACAGCATGTAACACCGACTTTTTTGGCGGGGCTTTCAGCTGTTGTTTTTCCTTTGGAACGAATGCCATTCCTACTAATAAACATAAAATGAATCCCAAAAACGCAGATAATCTCTTCATATCTATTGAATTAAGCCTATTTATTCTTAAAAGCATTCAAATACAAAATGTTCCTTTTACAAATCATTGTTATTTTCAAACAATTGATTTAATATAACGCTACTTTTTAGGTGGCTCAAAAATGAGGCATATACCAAAGTCAAGAAATAACTCATAAAAACACCACTTTAACAAAGTAGAAATTATTGACCTCAACACTACTCTAATCCATCATGCTGCTATTCTCTACCAGAAAAGTTATTACAACTTTACTCTTGCTCGTTATTGCCTACTCTACCGTCATTGCCCAACAACTCACAGGGCGCGTGTACGAAAATCAAACAGGAAAACCCCTCATCGGAGCCCAGGTCACAGTCGAAGGGCTTGATGTCTCAGCCCCCACAAGGCGCGACGGCAGGTACAGTATCCCCGTCAGTCGAGGCGAGTATTTTGTCCGAGTTACAATGCCAGGTTATGTCACCTACCGCACCCTTATTCGTTTTGGCGTTGTTGACTATCAACTCAACATCTCCATGCGCGTTTCTAGTGACCTTACGCAGGAAGAAACCGAAGTCGGCACGCGCGACGCCAATACCCGTACCTACACCGATACCCCCGTGGCCATCGATAACATCAAGATTGAACAGTTTGCTGATGCTTTTGGACAGTTGGATTTGAGCCAACTGCTCCATTTTGTACTCCCTTCGTTCAACTCCAACCGCCAGTCGGGTTCGGATGGTGCCGACCACGTTGACCCGTCGGTATTGCGGGGGCTTGGACAAGACCAAGTTTTGGTACTTATCAATGGTAAACGTAAGCACCAAGCGTCACTTATTTACTTATTTGGAACCACAGGCCGTGGCAACACCCCTACCGACCTCAATACCATTCCAGTTGCAGCGATTGACCGCGTCGAAATATTACGCGATGGCGCCAGTGCTCAATACGGTTCGGATGCCATTGCGGGTGTTATTAACATTGTACTGAAATCTAGCACCAATGGACTAAAGCTAAATACCAACCACAGCATTACCGACCAAGGAGACGGCTTTGTTCAAAACTACAGTTTGCACTACGGGAAAGCACTTAAAAACGACGGTTTTTTTGATATAACTGCCGATTATATAGGCCGTGGGCGTTTGTATCGGCCTTCGAGCAGTGCTTATAGCGAGGTGCCACGTGCCAAATTTGGCGACGCCAAAGTGAACAGTTATAGCGTGTATTTTAACACTGAAGCGCCTTTTAACCGTCAGAAAAAACTGTTTTTCTATGCTTTTGGCGGTATTCAATCACGTGGTACTGACGCGAATTCTTGGACGTATGAGGCCGACAACGAACGGAACATCAAAGCAATTTATCCCAATGGTTTTGAACCCCGTATTTTATCACAAATTTGGGACGGGACGTTTTCCGTGGGCGTCAAAACCAAAACCAACAATGCTTGGAACTTCGACATTAACAATACCTTTGGCCAAAATCAAATGCGTTATAACGTAGCTAATACCCTCAACGCTTCATTGGGAGCAAACTCCCCTCGTTCATTTGATGCAGGCGGATTTGGGTTATTGCAAAACGTGACTGGAGCGCACCTAACGCGCAAATTTCGAAATGGCCTGCGTACGACCCACGTAGCGCTAGGTACCGAATTACGGGTTGAAGACTACTATGTGTTTGCTGGTGAAGAAGCTTCTTGGAAAAAGTACCCCAACGCCGCCGATTTGCCTGGCGGCGCTCAGACATTCCCAGGCTATCGGCCCGACAACGAAGTGAATGCTGTTCGTACCAATTTGGGCGCTTATGCTGACCTAGAAACCGACCTTACGCGCTCGCTGTTGGCCACTTTTGCGACTCGTTTTGAGCGTTATAGCGATTTTGGAAACGCCCTCAATGCCAAAGTTTCGTTTCGACTAAAAGTAAATGAAACCTTCGCCCTCAGAGGATCAGCCAGTACGGGATTCCGCGCGCCTTCGTTGGCCCAGTCACATTTTAGCTCTATCTTCAACGACGTTGTAGATGGAGTCCCTTTTGAAAAAGTACTGGCCGCCAACAATAGCTCCATTACGCGCGCCCTTGGGGTCCAACCTCTCAAGCAAGAAACCGCCATCAACGCCAGCGCAGGTGCTGTTTTTAAGCCCAATACCAACTTTAGCCTAACTGTGGATGGTTATTATGTATCGGTCAAAAACCGTATTTTGTTGACAGGAGATTTTAGCGAAGACGACCCCGACCTTGCCAAATACCTCAAACCTTTGGACGTAAAATCGGCCTTATTTTTTACTAATGCCCTGAGTACGCAAAGTTATGGAGTGGACATTGTAGGAACGGCTTTTTCAGAAATTGGTGAAAAAGGAAAACTTGAAACGATGTTTTCCATGAATTACAACCACCTTTCTTTGGGCAAAATCAACACAACCGCGTCTTTGGCAGGAAAAGAAGAGTACTATTTTTCGGAACGTGACCAGTCTTACGTTTTATACGCTGCGCCAAAATATAAATTCAACCTAACTTTTGCGCTTCAACAACCTAAGTTTAATGCGAACCTTCGTTTTATCGGTTTCTCCAAAATTGACATCAAAAGCCACGGCCAAGACGACCAAGGCAATTACATCTCAAACATCTACAACGCCCGTGTTATTTCTGATGCCTCCGTCGGCTTTTTGCTCAAAAAAGGTGCTCGGTTAATTGTCGGCTGCTCCAACCTACTTGGCACTTATACCAACAACCATAACCCCAACGAAAGCGAAACGGGAGGCATGTACGAATCAGTACAGATGGGTTACGTGGGGCGCTCTTTCTTTGGTAAACTTCGGTTTAATTTCTAATTCTGACAACGGTACTTCAAGTCATTTTTCGCTGCTTGGAGTACCGTTACAAGCTTTGTGATAAGGCCACGTACTCGGCAATGAGCGTCCAACAGTGCGCTTCACACTCCCAACGCATTTGTACCAGTGGAGAATTAGCCCATCGGTACAGCCAAGGGTGTTCGTAGGCGGTCAACAAACCCGCAATAAAAAAGTAAAACCCTTCAAAGTCCGCCTTCGTCAAGGTGGAGATGTCGCGACTCACGGTTGTGCCTGTCGTTACGCCTAAGCGCATTAATGATGTTTTTAGCACGATTTCGTCCAAAATCGGTTGTTTTTGGGTCAACAACTGCTGCGTATCTGCAATCAATTTTGCCCGAATCGGCTCTAGTGCTGGAATCACAAAAGCACCCATCAAACGGGCCACGTGATAAATAATCGGAACCGTTCTTGGGTATTCGTGGGCACAGCGAAACGGCTCCTCAAGGTATCGATTCGTTTCAATAACCGACCGAATGTAAGTCAAGCTATCCTCGTCGTGTCGATTAAGCGGAAGTTGGTATTCATAAATACAATACATCAAATTAGCCAATACACAAGCGTCAAATTCGATGTACATATTTTTTCCAAACCAAGTGGAATACGCCCGTAAATTCCGATAATCGGCGTACGTATTCTTCACCTGTAGCTTCGTGAGGTTCGCGTGTAAAATCAGCTTCTCTTTTAGCCATTTTACCTCTTCGTTAGTAGGCGATGAAGTCAGATAAATCATGGCCGTATCGTCCACGTCATCGGGAATCCGAAAATGTTCGAATCGGCGAAATAAATAGCCATTTGGAAAATGATTGGACGGCCGTGTTTTCCAAAAATTATACGTTTTCAAACCATCTTTGTTCCGAAAAAGCGGGTACGTTTTTAACGCCTTTTCTTCGATTACCTCCACGAGTTGCTGGGCTTTCGCCGAAAGTATTGGCTTTATTTTCTGTAACGTAAATACAACCACAGCCGTAAAAAACACCGTCGTATCTGGCCTTACGTACCCAATCGAGCGGTTGACGCGCTGGGCGGGAAAAAGCCCCGAATCAAAACACCCTTCCCCTTTCGACTGCAAAGCCGCAATTTTTCCGACGATTCTCTCCAGTAGTTCTGCGCTAGTTAAATCCATGTACGAATATCGCAAAATCTTTTTCACCAAAAACATTGGCACCAAATCCGAACTGTAAATCAGCGATTTAAAAGTTTGGCACGGAGTTTGATAGACCCTAATCAAGTAACCTTAATCCATACAATAAAATGAAAAAAGTATATACATCGGTTGTTGCTATGCTCATCGCAGGTATGAGTTTTGGCCAGCAAACTTTTATTTTATCACACATCGACCACCGTGGGTTTATCAACCTTTCAGGGGGTATCAGTATGCCTGTAAAGTCGCTCATGAAAGGCGACCCCACGGCACCTTCGGACGTTTCGGCCCTGCGTGGTACTTCTATGCAAATCACAGGAGGCTATCGTCTTACGCGTCGTTTGGGGGTAGTAGGTTCATTTACCAATTGCTTAAATGAATCAAGTACCCAAAAGCTAGTTCAAAATATCCAAACAAGTCACTCTGGAGGAAGTTGGAGTGTCACAGGAGGTACTTGGAACTGCTCGCACTTCATGGTAGGGCCTTACCTGACGTTATCCAAAGGGCTTTTGATGTTTGATGCCCGCGTCACAGGGGGTTATTCTTGGATTGAACGCCCATCGACAGAACTCAAAGGGCAGTTTTATGATGTGCCTTTGACCATCAAAACCTCCCAAACCAAAAGCGGTTCATTTTCTGTAGGTGCTGGCAGCAGCATTCGCGTGAAAGTAACCCGCAATTTTGCCCTCGCCGTCCATGCCGATTACATCAGCACGCGTGCGTCGTACAACAACCTCACCAGCACCCTCACCATCGGTGAAGATAAAGTAGATGACAAAATCAGAGAAGTACATCCAATAGGTTTATTGAGCTTTGGAGGAGGTTTAAGTTTGCTCTTCTAATGTTGGATTTTACACAACCATAAAAAAACTCCCTCAGGCATGTACCGAGGGAGTTTTTTTATGCGTAGGTCTAACCAGTTATCCTTTGCGCTTCAACACGATACCCGCCAACGGTGGAATCGTAATCAATATCGACTGTTCCCGCCCATGCCACTTGATAGGCTCGGCTGCAATCGGCACTGTATTGCCCACGCCACTACCAAAATACGTGGTCGAATCACTATTAAACACCTCTTCCCAGCTACCCACCGCAGGAACACCTATGCGGTATTGATACTGTGGCGTTGGCGTCATGTTGAGCACCACCACTATCGTGTCGCTTGGGTTAATGCCTTTGCGCATATACACCACAATTGAGTTGTCACGGTCTTGGGCATCTATCCATTCAAACCCTTCGGGTGAGAAGTTGTAATCGTGTAAAGCTGGCTGAGTACGCAGTGTTTGGTTTAGGGCTTTCATGCAGGCTTTCATGCCTTGATGCGAGCCATGGTTGAGCAAATGCCAGTCGAGCGACTGCTGGAAATTCCATTCGCGTTCTTGCCCAAACTCCCCACCCATAAATACCAGCTTCGTTCCAGGGTGCGTGTACATGTAGGTAAACAACAATCGGAGGTTGGCAAAACGTTGCCATTCATCACCTGGCATTTTTCCAATCAGCGAGCCCTTTCCATACACCACTTCATCGTGTGAAAGTGGCAACATAAAGTTTTCGGAGAAGGCATAAACCAAACTAAAGGTGATTTGGTCTTGGTGCCAACGACGATACATGGGGTCTTTTTCAAAATACTTCAAGGTATCGTTCATCCAGCCCATCATCCACTTCATTCCAAAGCCCAGCCCACCTAAATACACGGGACGCGAGACCCCAGGGAAGGCCGTCGATTCCTCGGCAATGGTTTGAACGTCAGGAAATTCTTTATAAACTGCTTCGTTCATTTCGCGCAAAAGCGAAATTGCTTCTAAGTTTTCACGGCCTCCAAATTCATTAGGAATCCATTCTCCGTGTTTGCGTGAGTAGTCGAGGTACAGCATCGACGCCACCGCATCCACCCGCAAACCATCGGCATGGTAGCGTTCCAACCAAAACAAAGCATTAGAAATCAAAAACGAGCGCACTTCATTGCGGCCGTAGTTAAAGATATAGCTCTTCCAGTCGGGATGATAGCCTTTGCGAGGGTCGGCGTGTTCGTAGAGGTGCGTTCCGTCAAAATTGTATAAACCGTACGCATCTCCAGGGAAGTGAGAAGGCACCCAGTCCATCAACACCCCAACGCCCGCTTCGTGAAGTTTTTCAATCAGGTACATCAAATCTTGCGGTGTTCCCATTCGCGAAGCACACGAGAAATACCCAGTGATTTGGTACCCCCACGACGGCGGATAGGGCGCTTCCATGATAGGCATGAACTCTACGTGAGTAAATCCCATTTCCTTGACGTAAGGCACCATGGCATCGGCAATCTCGCGGTAATTAAGAAAACGTTCAGGATCAGAGGGGTCGCGCATCCACGAGCCCAAATGCACTTCATACACCGACATAGGGGCATTAAGTGCATTGTTTTTTCGGCGGTCGCGCATCCATGCGTCGTCTTGCCATTCGTACCACGTATCCCAAACCACCGAAGCCGTCTTGGGCGCAACTTCGCACCACAAGGCAAACGGGTCGGCTTTTTCGAGGTCTTGGCCGTGGTTATTGGAGTGAATAAAATATTTATAAACTTCGCCACGACCAATATTCGGGATAAACCCTTCCCAAATACCTGAGCCATCCCAGCGAGCGCTTAGTGGATGACTTCCACGGTTCCAGCCGTTAAAATTTCCAATCACCGAGACGAAACGCGCATTGGGAGCCCATACTGCAAAGTAAGTACCAATGACACCTTTAAACTCGACGACGTGCGAACCGAGTTTTTCGTACAGTTTGTAATGCTTTCCTGATTTAAAAAGGTAAATATCAAATTCGGAAAACAGGGAATATTCTTCAACATTTTTCAACTCCACCGCGATTTCGGCAGTTTCTGCTGCTTCTACAACGGGTTCGGCTTTCTTGCGCGTTTTTTTAGGGACAGAGGGTTCGGCTACAACTTCTTTTTTTGTTTTGGTTGATTTTGCCATAATATTGAGCTTAGAGTTGGTTCACTATAGGTTATATGGCGCAAAATAGATTTTTTCGAGCCATAATTGTACTATTAAGTTTAAAAAATCTTTTTCAATGACTTTTTTTGACATCAATAACATCTTTTTTGAGGCATTGGGTTATAAAATGAGCCACCTCGAATTTTGGGCAACAGTCACTGGCGGCGTGGCGGTTTGGCTCTCAGCCCGTGAAAATGTGTGGAGCTGGATCATCGGCTTGGTCAATGTCGTACTCGCTTTTGTGTTGTTTTATCAGATACAATTATATCCCGATATGTTTTTGCAGGTATTCTTTTTCATTACCAACCTCATTGGATGGTGGCAATGGAAATACCCAAAGGCAGCGGAAGCCAACCTCAAGAACGAACTTAGAATTAGCAAATTATCGGTACAACAATGGCTTTTACTGGGTGTCGGTGGGCTTATCTGTACGGCATTATTAGGGACTTTTGCCAAAAACTTACACGGATTACTTCCTAGCTTATTTAGTCAGCCCAGCGCGTTTCCTTACATGGATTCTTTCACCACGGTGATGAGCATTGTTGCTACTTTTATGCTCATTCGCAAAAAAATTGAAGCATGGTACGTGTGGCTCTTGGTCGATGCCATTTCTACCTACATGTATTCGCTCAAAGACGTAAAGCTGTATGCTTTGCTTTACTTTGTTTTCTGTTTTATCGCCGCTTTTGGGGCTTATAACTGGACCAAAGAATACCGAAGTTATTCCAAATAATTACTGGGAAATTTTTTGTGCAATAGCCACCGCAAAATCTATCGCTTGGTGCATGGGAGCTTCATCCACATGGTCAATAGTATCTTCTGGGCGGTGAATATTAGGCATGGTTCCCTCGGCGTCTAAGGCCGAAAGCGTCATGCAAGGAATCCCTGCCCTAACAAACCAAACGGAGTCAAAATCAGCCGTGTGCCAATCTCCTATGGCTATTTCTTTAAATTGGGGCTCAGTTTCAATCAAGGCCAGCGCCGCTTTTGTTAGGTCATTGTTGTATTCAATCAACGACAAACTGCCCGTTTTTGTAATGACATTCAACTGGCCATTGCCCAATGTATCGAAGTTGATAAGGTAATTTTGGCGACTTTTATCAAACTTTTTCTGAAAGTAATGATAGGCGCCTATCATGCCTGCTTCTTCAGCATTGGTCAGTACGACTTCTATCTCAGTATCTTTCAGTAACGCCTTCAACTTTTCCGCAGTCGCTAGCGCAGCTACTACGCCCGTGGCATTGTCACTTGCACCGTTGGTAAAGCCTTTTTGCCAAAAGCCTATTGTTCCCAAAATGGCTTGCCCCAGAAAATAAGTAACCAACAACACCCGAATCACCAGCAAGTACTGGTTTTGGGGCAAATGATAACTCAGCCCTACCACAGGAACAGCCAAAGCCATCAAGACCATACTTGCCCGAATAGAATTACGGAAGCCTTCTTTGGTCTGGCGTCGATACAAAAACGATACGGGGGCGGAGTCGAAATGCGCCATCAAAATCACTTTTCGGCCGTTATTTTTTTTTCCATAACGACCAATCACATTCTCAGCACGCACCAAAGGCGGGGCGTACAACAACCAAGAGGGACGCCAATCGAAGTAAAGGACACCATTGACCGCTGATATGGCTACCAACAACACAGAAACCAACCCCCACCACTGCACACTTAACAGCCCAAATGCCAAAACCCCAATCAGCCAATACATTATCGGGACGTAAGTAGCTGGGGTTTGAAATGTTTGTTTTTCGACGGTAAAGCCGTTTTTCTGAAGAGTTTCGGCAATCAGGGTCACCGTTTTTGTGTTTGAGCTACTTCCAACACCACGGTGCGAAAAAGCAGTGAGTTGTCGTAAAAGTGAGGATGTTTGTAAAGCCATTCGTACTGGGTGCTAGTTGAAACGTCGTTTAGGGGCAAGGTTATATCGGATACCTACACCAGTGGTAAAGCCTGCGCCTTTGGATACAAACCTTGCGTTATCGGTGGGTTCTTGGTTGTTTTTGATTGACACTTCCATCTGAGCTATGTTCATCATCCCGACCATTTGGCGAGCATACATGTTCAATGTCCAGCGGCGTGACAATGCCCAATGAATACCTGCATTGAGTTCGGCATTTATTGAATGTTGGCGAACGACCCCAACCGAACCTGAATATGCCAACGAATCAGTCCATGTATGCCCACGCGACGTGATTAGGCCACTAAACTTAGTAAAATTATAGGGTGTATTAGAACGAACGTATTGTAAACCTGCGCCGAGGTGTGCTTCTAGCTTATCATGAAAAACCCGTACTCGCCAGTTGGCACGAATTGGAATGCTTAAAAAACGAAAGGAATTGGTTCCAATGACCCGATCTGTTTGGTATAGATAAACAAGATTGAGCGGTAAAGCATACGCTCCCGTTTCTACCGAGAAATAAGGGTTCAAGATTTTTCCAATTTTGAGGCCATAGATGGGCATGATACCTGAGCCTCCTGAGCTATATTTTTGGAGTTCTCCCGCCACCATACGGGTTTGGCTACTAAAGATACCAAAATCGGCCCCGACGTACCAGTGACCTTTAAAAAGGCGGTTTTGGCAAAATCCTGACGACAACGAAAACCACCACAACAATCCAGCAAGCGCGTAACCGTGTTTCATGGGCAGGGAGGGTTAAAATTCTGAATCTGTGGCTAATATACGAAAATGAATGATACGTTGCTCGGTTGTCCGTAACTTTGTTTTCGTTTATTCTTTTTGGATATTTTTTAAACAGAAATCGGTCAAATAAAGGAAGTGAACACCTTTATTTGACCGATTTCTGTTTTACCTAAGTCAGACGATAGTCAGACTGCACGTTAAAATCGTAGGGTCGGTCTGACTGACGTCTGACCAAGTCCCAGTCAGACGATAGTCAGACTGTAAGTTAAAATCGCAGGTTCGGGCTGACTATCGTTTGACCGAGTTCCAGTCAGACGATAGTCAGACTGTATGTTAAAATCGTAGGTTCGGTCTGACTATCGTCTGACCGAGTATTAGAACCAACCTGCGCCTAGATTACGGAAAGGCCAAGGAATAGATAAGAAAATAACGACCAATGCGATTAAGTAAAACGTAAACACTTTTGCGTGGTTTCCTTTTTTCCCTTGGGCGTTGCCGACCGTAATAAGAGCTACGGCAATAAGCATCCCCACGAGGTGTTCAACGGCATAGAAGCGATAAAACTTATCGCTCATCATATCAAATCGTACTTTCACACCAATGTTCATAAAGTACAAAATCAAACCGATAAGTAATTGCGTATGCGTCGCAATCATGGCAAACAAATATACTTTAGAATATGGGGCATTACTTTCACTTTTCTTACCGAATGCCGTAAAAATAGCCGCTATCAAAAGCCCTAATACGACATATCGCAAACCTGAGTGCGCACGAACGAGAATTTCCATTTGGGATTGGGTTGTTTAAAGTGGCGAGCCACTGTTATTTGTTAATTGTTGACTAAATACCAGGCTTTCAACTATTTCACAAAAATCGAAAGGGTTGTTGACTCATATACGCCCAAGTTTGCATCCCGAACATTTTCCATGATAGGTCTTAAAGCACAAGTAGCTTCGTCGATGCAGTCATCGCATTTCACATAAAAATGCAAAGACACACATGGTGTTGGAGCAATGGGACCATCAATAACCCGAATCACTTGCGCAAAATTGACACGTTCTGGATCCACTCTCAGCATGTATCCTCCGCCTTTGCCTTTTTGGCTTGATAAAATACCGTGATTACGCAATTCCAACAGAATAGCCTCCAAAAACTTCTTAGGTATATTTTCGCGCTCAGCAATATGAGAAATAAGCACAGGGCCTTTGCCATGCTCTTCGGTCAAAACTTTCAAAGCTTTGAGGGCGTATTTGGCTTTTTTAGAAATCATGAGTTAATCATTATGGTTGAGGGTTATTAACAAAAAAGACTTTTTTGCAAATTTAGTCGATTTGAACAATAGATTATCATGTTCAACTCATATTTTTTACAACTTTTTTCTATAGTCTATTAAATTTGAGTACATTACACTTGACCTAACTCAAGCGGTCTTTAAAACTATCGTAGCCATATTCTTTGACAAGTTTAAAAGTACCATTTTGCTGAAATATACCAATTGAAGGTAAATTTACCCCGTTAAAGGTCGTCGTTTTAACCATTGTGTAGTGAATCATGTCATCAAAGACCAGCGTTTGCCCGATTTCCAGCGGCTGGTCAAAGGAATAATCTCCCATAAAATCACCTGCCAAACAAGTCATTCCGCCAAGGCGATAAGTTGGTTTTCCTGCCTGTGGCTCATGGTAAGCCCCCAAAATACGTGGCTTGTACGGCATTTCGAGGGTATCGGGCATATGCGCAGCAAATGATGTATCCAAAATTGCGACCTCAATTCCTTGGCTATTGATAATATCCAAAACCGTAGAAGTCAAATACCCCGTTCGCCAAGCAATTGCCGAGCCTGGTTCTAAAATAACATCTAATTTATACTTTTCTTTCAGCCTTTTTACCAACTGAACGAGTTTTGGAATATCGTACCCTTCGCGCGTCATGAGATGGCCTCCACCCATATTTAGCCACTTTGCTTGGTGCAATAAATCTCCAAACCGCGCTTCCAAAGCTTCCAGTGTTCGCTCAAGCACATCCGAACCATTTTCGCATAACGTATGAAAATGAATCCCTTCAATTCCTTCGGGAAGTTCCGACCCAAAATGATCCCGTGTTACTCCTAGGCGCGAACCAGGCACACACGGATTGTACATATCAGTATCTACTTCCGAATACTGCGGATTGACCCGAATTCCACACGAGACACTTGCCGCTGGGTGAGTGGCATTATAAGCACTTACTTTGTCTTTGAAGCGATTCCATTGAGAAAGCGAATTGAAGGTAATGTGGCTACTACGCTCCAAGACTTCATCAAACTCATTGTCTTTGTAGGCAGGAATGTACGTATGCGATGGGTGTCCTAGATACTCATTGATCAATTTAATTTCATTGAGTGAACTAGCTGTAGCCCCAGGTAAATATTCTCTTACAATCGGGAAAGCACTGAACATCGAAAAACCTTTCAAAGCCAAGATGATTTGGCAGCCAGCCTCGTCCATCACTCCTTTGATAAGTTGTAGATTCTGGCGCAATAAGCGCTCTTCCAATACAAAACAAGGCGACGGAAGGGTTGTAAAATCAATAGACATGTTATTTATATTGTCGAGTGACGGATGATTGAATCTTTATTTTATACAAATTTGTTGCGATACAGACGACAAATATAAAACTATAATATGAAAATCGGACTTGTACTATCGGGAGGAGGCGCCCGTGGCATCATGCACTTAGGCGTTATTAAAGCATTAAACGAACAAGGTATTGTCCCCGATTTTATTGCTGGCACAAGCGCAGGAGCCATCGCAGGTGCTTTGGTCGCTCATGGATACAGCCCCGACGAGGTATTGCAAATCCTGTTAAAGACCAATTTTCTCAAATACTTACGTCCTTCATTTTCAGCACCAGGGTTACTGAAAATGGACAAAGTAGAAGATTTATACCTCCAATTACTTCCCCATAATTCGTTTGCTCAGCTCAAAACACCACTCATTGTGGCGGCTACAGACATCGAACAAGGCGAAATTGTTTATTTTGATCAGGGCGAGCTCATTCGGCCGCTGATGGCTTCAAGCTGCCTACCAGGTATTTTTTCCCCCGTTAACTTTCAAAAAAGGATGTTAGTCGATGGGGCAGTTCTCAACAACCTTCCCATTGAGCCCCTGCTCGACCGCCAGGCTGATTTTCTCATCGCTTCCAATTGCAACCCACATTCCTTAGACAAGCCCCTCAACTCAACGCGTACCATCATTGAACGCAGTTTGCTTTTAGCTGTTCGTAACAAAACCCAAGAAAGACTCCAACGCTGTGATATTGTGCTAGAACCCAAAGAGGTAGGCCGTTACGACATTTTCGACGTTCGCAAAGCACGTGAGATTTTTCAGATAGGATATCGTTGTGCGCTCAAGCAACCCATGCTTCTTTCCTCTCTCGCCAAAAAGTAGGGCTACCACTCCGTCAAAATTAGCATACTAAATAGACGAAATACCTTTTTTTAAAGACGAAAACCTCAATGACACACCTTAGTGTCAATAAAATTTAACATTCTTTTTTTACTTTTTTATTGTACTTTTTAAAGAATTTTATTTTAAATTTGCATCGAAAAAAAAACGTTGCGCTGGGATTAACATGGCTTATCATTCGCCTAAAATACCTAGAATATTCGCTTAAAAACGCTTATAATAGCAAATTTTTCTTTCCAAAGTACCCATTTTTCATAGATGATTTTTGGTAAATCGACACTTTTACCGAATTTACTTCCTATTTGATTTCTTGGATTATTTGATTTACTTTACGAACGGAATTTTCTTAACCTAACTAAATCTTGATATGACAAAAAACTCTACTTTCTCAATTTCTTCGTATTTCTTATAGCGCTGCTATTTTTCATTCCAGACAGATAGACATACATTGAATAATATCTAGGCAACACATTTGATGCAATGCCTTTATATAGTTGTTCTATGGTATGGATTCTATTGCAGTTCTGCGATGATTATATAGCCGTTTTTGCTTTTGCGCTCACGCGTTTTTCTTAACCATAACTAATGTTTCACTTATCTAACCAAACTAAATCAAATCAAACATCCCTATGAGGAAAATTCTATTTCTGAGCTTCCTGTTGATATGCGCAGGTTGTGTCACAGTAGTGGCTCAAGATCGCAAGATTACAGGAAAAGTGACCTCGGCAGAGGACGGGAGTGCCCTGCCAGGTGTGTCGGTAGTAGTAAAGGGTACGTCGAAAGGTGTGAATACCGACGGGAATGGAAGCTATTCAATAGATGCTTCTAACAGCTCTACATTAGTGTTTAGCTTTGTTGGTACGGTTTCTCAAGAAATTGCTGTAGGTAACCGCACCCAAATCAACGTTACCTTGGCAGCTGACACCAAGCAATTGTCGGAAGTGGTAGTAACGGCGGTTGGTATCCAGCGCGACAAGAAGGCATTGGCTTTTGCCGTTTCTAACGTAAAAGGGTCTGATTTACAACAACGTTCTGAGCCTGACCCACTTCGTGCATTGAGTGGTAAAGTGCCAGGGGTTAACATCACAGCAGGTAACGGTGCCCCAGGTGCGGGTACTCGTATCACCATTCGTGGTAACAACTCATTTACAGGTAATAACCAACCTCTTTTTGTTGTGGACGGTATTCCTTTTGATAACGGTGTAAACTCGACCCAAGGTTACAACCAAAACACCGTAACCTCAAACCGTGCGTATGACATCGACCCTAACAACATTGAGTCAATGACGGTATTGAAAGGTGCAGCGGCTTCGGCGCTTTACGGTTCACGTGCTGCCAATGGGGTAATCGTTATCACCACAAAAGCAGGTAGCAAATCGGCCCGCAAAGGATTGGAAGTAACCTACAATTCTTCTTATTCGGTTGAAAAAATATCTTCATTACCTGAGTACCAAGATAGCTATTCTCAAGGTTCAAATCAAACGTATAATGGTGGTTTTATCGGAAACTGGGGAACTGCCATGCCAGATGCAGTAGATCGTATCAACGCGGCTTTGGGCTTTGAGCGTTATTCTAAAATCATTGACCCTGATTATCCTGCAGGTACAATTCCTCACCCATTGGTAGATGCTACTGTTCCATACGGTGCCGCGCGTTACAAAACAGCTTTCCCTGAGCTATTGCAAGCAAATGGCCGTGGTATTGCAGTACCTTTGAAAGCATACGATATTGTAGGTGGATTTTTCCGTACAGGAAAAGTATTGGAAAACGGTATCCAAATTAACTCTACGGGTGACAAAACATCTATCAATGCGTCAATGTCACGTACAAAAAATGATGGGATTGTTCCTAACTCATCAACAGAGCGTACTACATTGAGTTTCGGTGGAAATGCTACCTTGGTCAATGGCCTAAATGTGAGCGGTAGCGTAGCCTATACCCGTACCAACCAAACAAGCCCACAATCAGGTGCTGGTTATTATGCTGATTACGGCGGCTTGGCTTCAGCTGGATCTATCTATAGTCGTTTATTTTATTTGCCACGTAACTATGATTTGAACGGCTATCCTTTTGAAAACCCAGTGGATGGTTCAAACGTATTCTACCGTGCACTTGACAATCCACTTTGGACGTCTAAGTACAATCTTTATACCTCAAGTGTAAACCGTGTTTACGGAAACATGGCATTGAGTTACGACGTAACACCTTGGTTAAACCTAACGGCTCGGGGTGGTTTGAATACGTACTCAGAAATTCGCCGCAACCAAGTTCGTCCAGGTGGTACTTTCCAGCCACTTGGGTCTGTATTACGCCAAGATTTGACCAATTCAGAGGTTGACTTTACGTTTTTGGCCACCGCACAGCATGACTTTACTGAAAAATTCAACGCAAAATTATTGCTTGGATTTAACCCTAACGAACGTAGTTACAGTGAGTCAGGCGTAGCTGGATCTCCTGTAATTGATCCAAACGTAATGACAACTGCAGCAACTTTGACCCAAACTGCGTACGAATATTCTCGCAAGCGCCGTTTGTATGGTATTTTCTCTGAATTAACCTTGGGTTATGGCAACTATGCGTTCATTACGGCATCAGTTCGTCAAGACCATTCTTCTACCTTACCTGCGGCTAACAATAGCTATATCTATCCTGCTATTTCAGGTTCGCTTATCTTCACTGACATCTTTGCTCTTCCTAAAAACATTATCAACTTTGGTAAAATCAGAGCTAACTATGCTAAGGTAGGTAAAGATGCAGATCCATACCAAGTAAATACGGCTTACAACTTGAGTCGTACTTTCTACAATGCAACGGCCATTTCAACCGCTTCTTTACCAAGCCAGTTGAACAACGCCTCTCTAAGACCAGAATTTACGTCTGAGGTAGAATTAGGTGCCGAACTTCAATTCTTAAACAACCGTATCGGTGTTGATATTGCTAACTTTAATCGTGTTTCTACAGATTTGATTGTAACGCGTCAGTTGCCAAACACTACTGGTTTTAACACAGAAATCACCAACGCAGGTAAAATCTCAAACAAAGGATGGGAATTGGGCTTAACGCTTGTGCCAGTAAAACTACGTAATGGCTTTACTTGGACTTCGTTTGTAGCTTATACACGTATCCGCTCTAAAGTAGAAGATGCAGGCCCTGGTGGAGAAATCTTCATCGGTGGAACTGGTCTTTCGTCATTGGGAACTATCTTCCGTAACGGATTGCCTTATGGCCAAATTTACGGATCAGTAAATGCACGCGACGA
The DNA here is from genome assembly GCF_003711225.1 of Runella sp. SP2. Taxonomy (NCBI): domain Bacteria; kingdom Pseudomonadati; phylum Bacteroidota; class Cytophagia; order Cytophagales; family Spirosomataceae; genus Runella; species Runella sp. SP2. The sequence continues at coordinate 5,067,930 of NZ_CP031030.1, forward strand.
AAATGGCAACTTGTTGATTAACCCTAACACTGGTTTGCCAATCCGCGCGGCTAGTGCGTCCATCATCGGAGATCCTAACACAAGATACACTTTGGGTTGGACAAACACAGTGTCTTTCAAAGGATTTAATTTGAATATCTTGCTTGATTACAAAGCGGGTGGAAGCTTGTTCTCATCTACGGCAGCGTCGTTGTTGTTGCGTGGTCAGTTGAAAACTTCAGAAGATCGTGAAGGAATGCGCGTAATTCCAGGTGTCTTGGGTGATCCAGCTACGTACAAGCCATTGTTGGGTGACGACGGTAAGCCTATCAAAAACACGATTGCCATGTCTGCCTTCCAGTACCACTTCACAGATGGCTATGGTGCATACGGTGCTGATGAAGTAAACATCTACGATGCTACAGTTATCCGCTTGCGTGAAATTTCTTTGGGTTATGAAGTTCCAAAAACATTCCTAAAAAAATACACGAAAGTATTTGGTGGGCTTCGCCTCTCTGCTTCGGGTCGTAACTTGTGGTTCTACGCTCCAAACATGTTGCCTGGCTTGAACTTTGACCCAGAGATTTTATCAAACTTCTCTGATTCAAACATCCAAGGATTTGATTTAGGGGCTTCACCATCGACTCGTCGTTTTGGTCTGAACATAACGGCAACGTTCTAATCAGTAGCCCAATTCATTCATCATTCAAAAGAGACATACAATGAATTACAAAAACATAGTTAAAACCCTGTCGCTAGGAGGACTTATTGCCATTGCAAGTTCTTGCCAACTGACAGAATTGGATATTAACACTGACCCTAACCGACCAGCGACGGGCTCGTTAGCGCTTTTGTTACCTGTTGCAGAAAACGCAGCCGTTAATGCACACCTTGCTGTTAACGACGCTGCAATGGGTTTTGCTGGCCTTAGCACGAGTTCAGATTCTTACAACTTGAGTAATACGTCTTTTCAGGGGACTTGGAATGCTAACTATCGATCATTGCAGACCATTGAAGAGATGTTAAAGGCCTCAGCAGATGGAAAAAATCCCGTTTATCGTGGAATCGCTTTGACTTTGAAAGCATTTTCGGTAGGTCACATGGTGGATATGTTTGGTGATATTCCTTACACTGAGGCGTGGAAAGGAAATGCCGCAGAGCCTAATAAAACACCGAAGTTTGATAAAGACTCGGAGATTTATGAAGACTTGCTCAAATTGTGCGACCAAGCGATTGCAGAATTGGCAAAACCACAGGCGGTAGCCGTAGCCAACGATTATTTCGGTGGTGGGAGTGCTGCTACTTGGACGCGCATTGCAAAAACAGTGAAGCTACGCTTATTGCTTACTTCTCGTAAAGGCCGCGCCAACGGAAATGCAGAATTAAAAGCCGCTTTTGATGCGGGTGGTTATATTACTACTGCTGCCCAAAACTGGACTTATTTGTACTCTAAGCAAGTAGCGCCTGAGAGAAATACCCACCCCTGGTACGGAACATACGCAGGTCTTGGTGACCCAGGTTATATCAACCACCAGTTGATGGGTGAGATGATCCTAAACAAAGATCCACGCTTGCCTTTCTACTTTTATCGTCAGACAAGCCGCGTCCTAGACCAAAACAACCCGACTGACCGCGGTACAACCCCATTTGGAGGTTCTTATTTGCCATTACGTGCCACTTTCTTGGAAGAATATAAAAGAGTTTTTGGATTCACAGGAGACTTGCCAGCTAGTGAGATAGCCTACATCGCTGGCTTCTTTGGTCGCGACCGTGGTGATGTTTCAGGAGCAGCAGCCGATGGACCGTTGCGGACTGCTCCAGGATGTTATCCCGCTGGTGGTGTTTATTCTGATAAAACCACTGCTGCAGTAGCATTGACTGGACAAGCTGCCCTTAACACGGGTGGTGATGGTCAATGGCCTATCATCCACAGCTGGAACACAAAGTACTACCAAATTGAGGCAATTTTGGATAATACTGGTGTAACAGGCGACGCAAAAGCGTTATTTGAAGCAGCCATGCGTGAGCAAATTGCAGTAGTAGTAGCACAAGGACTAAAGTCTGACCCAACCCGCGCCAAAGCACCTGCTGCGGCTGATATTACTGCTTACGTAAATGAATGGTTGAAGCTTTACGATGCTGCTGCTACAAATTCTGCTAAACTCAATGTAGTAGCTAAGCAGATTTGGTTCTGCTCTTGGGGGCAAGGGATGGATTTGTGGAATTTCCAACGCCGCACAGGTTATCCTATCCAAAGTCAATTTAAGCAGTTTTCGGTAGGTATCATGACTCCAATCTCAAAACCACCACGTCAATACGCGTTGCGTTTGCCTTATCCTCAGTCGGAAGGTGCACTGAACCCTAACGCTTCTAAATATATCACAGATGTGATTTTTGACCGCGACCCAATCTTCTGGGACAAAGTGAAAGTGAAGTGGGAGTTTTAATATAGTGACGAATTTAGAATGAAGAATGTCGAATTTTAGCTTTGGCATTCTTCATTCTCCAAACCTAAAGAATGAAAAAATGAAAAAAACACTTATATATTCACTATCTCTGGCGATTTTCCTTTTGGTAGGATGCCGTGATGAATCGTTGAACCCAAACAAACCTTGGGAACCAGGTGTACATGGCTGGGGCGTTTTTGACGGAGTAGCCGAAGCTTCAAAAGCTAATATTGCAGCAAATGCAAAAACTTTCCCTCTTACAGGCCAAGACGCTTCTAAAATTGATTTTAAAATCCGCTGGGTGTCTCTTGACAATCAACTAACAGTCAATAAAATTGTTATCAAAGTTGATATGATTGAGTCATATACCGACCCTGATGGCAACCCTAAAACAGTCTCTTTGGGTAGCGGAGGAAAGGTAGTAAAAACCATAGATGCACCTGCTGGAAATCGTCAGTGGAATGCATTTAGCATCACCCCTGCGGAAATTTATAACCTTTACAAAGATGCGACGGTTAAGTATGACAAAGTAAATGCGGTAAAAGTATTTGATAACCCTGCTCGTCCTCGCCCTGCGGGAGCACGTTTGCAAGGTGCTAAAACTGGTGCTGCTGCCGATGCTTTTGTGGTAACTTGGGAATTGACTACTTCTACTGGTTTGGTATTCAAAACATGGAACGAAGACAGTATCTGCCTTGATCCGACTCCAGTATCACAAGCTAACGCAAACTGCCGCTTAAACTTTATAGTGAGATAAATCTTTTTACTTTACTCAAAATAGCAGACTCTTCGGGGTCTGCTATTTTTGTTTTTGGGCGGGTTTTGTTTTATTTTTGGAAAGTCATTGAACGCAACTAAAGATGGAATTCAAAGAAGAAGTAAGACGGATGAGCCGAAAAGTGGCTACTTTGGAAGATATCCTCTCTGATTTTATTATTATCACAGAGCGAGATAATCGGCAATTGCGTGAAGATTTAAGAGCTATTGGTGATCGCATGGAAGCAGACACAGCTAAATTGAAGGCCGAGATGTCTGAGTTCAAAAATGAAATGTCGGAGTTCAAGAACGAGATGTCGGAGTTCAAAAATGAGATGCGAACCAGTACCAAAGACCTCCATAAGAAAATGGGCGACTTGAGTCGCAAGTTGGGTACGTTTGTGGAAGATTTTGCCGCCCCAAACCTGCCTCGTGTTGCCGCAGAATATTTTAATGAGCCTAGTCTAGTCAACCATTTCGTGCGTTGGACACGCTATAATCCAAGCAACCGTGCTGATTCGTTTGAAGCCGATGCTGTCACTGAAACTGAAAATATGGTGTTCTTTTTAGAGGCTAAGTTTTCGCCACGCAACGACGATATTAAAGAGCTCCCCGCTCGTATTGAGGAGTTCAAACAACGATTCCCAGAATTTAAGGACAAAAACTTAGTAACCGTCTTTGCTTCTTGGTCTATCAGTGAAAACCATTTGAGAATGCTCACAAAAATGGGTGTTTATGCCTTGGTCATGGGGGAAGAAACAATGGAATTGGCCAATTTTGATGCCCTCAACTAATGCGACTGGGGTTAACGCTCTCTTTACTGTTTTTTATTACTAACTCGTGGGCTCAAACGAAAACAACCTTTTACGAGCAGATTGAACCCATCATCGCCAAAAACTGCACGGGTTGCCACCGCCCTGGCGGCATCGGGCCTTTTAGTCTCCAAACCTACCAAGAAGTTGCCAAACGTTCCGAATTTGTGGCCAAAGTCACCCAAATCCGTTACATGCCTCCTTTTCCTGCCGACCGCTCTTTTCAGCATTATGCCAACGAACGCGGACTCACCGAGGACGAAATTGCGTTGATTCAACAATGGGTAGCACAAGGAAGTGTGGAAGGGAGGTCCTTAAACGCTAAGTCAACAGTCAATAGACGACGGTCAACAGATGTGACAACCAGCCATTCGACCATCGACCGTGGACTATCGACCGAAAAGCGCCAACCCGATTTGGTTCTAAAAATGCAAAATCCGTTTACGGTTCCCAATACGGGCGTTGAAGAGTTTAGGTATTTTCACATTCCCACTGGGCTAACCGAAGATGTGATGGTGGAAGCCATTGAGTTTTTACCTGGCAACCGCAAAGTGGTACACCACAGCCGTGTGATGGTAGATACCAGCGGACGCATGGCGGGGCTGGAAGGAATGCAGGGCACTGACCCCAAGTTGGCGGAGTTCCAGAAAATACCCATGGCCGACGAATTTCTTTACGGCTGGGTGCCTGGCAATGACCGCATTCAGTTTCCCGATGGCGTTGCGAAGAAAATCAAGGCACATTCAAACCTGATTTTGTACATGCACTACTCACCCTCGGCCACCTTCCAAACCGATCAATCAGAAATCCGTCTTTACTACACCCGTAAGCCCGTCGAGCGCGAAGTTCAGTCACTTATTCTTCACGAGCAGCACATCACGAATCCACCGTTTCTGATTCGGGCCAACCAAAAGGCGTCATTTTTTATGAGCCTAGGGCCGCTCAAAGAAGATATTTCCGCGATTTCGATTTTGCCCCACATGCACTATTTGGGCAAAACCTTCAAGTCGTTTGGAATCACACCCGACGGCGACTTGGCACCGTTTATTAAAATTGACAATTGGGATTTTAATTGGCAAATGACCTACCAATTTGAAAAGCTCGTGAAAGTACCTCGCGGCACCGTTATATTGGCCGAAGCGGCCTATGACAATACGGAAGAAAACCTCCTCAATCCCTTCAAACCTGCCCGCGACGTAGGCTTTGGCTGGAATACCACCTCTGAAATGATGGAAATGGTGATTTATTACGTTCCCTACCGAACGGGCGACGAAAATCGACTGCAGGTTACTTCTAACAAATAGAATCAGTAAGGCGGGTTGTGAGCAACCCTGTTCACGGATGAGCAACCCGCTTTACCGTGAGTCGGGTTGCTCACAACCGATTCAAAGTAACCCGACAAAATCAATACAAGATAGCTCTATCGACTTTGGCGGGAAGCGGCCCTACGGTGCTGATTTTCAGCGCGGCAATATTGGCTCCCGCTTGGGCACATTCGGCTGGGGTTTTGCCGTCCAGCCACGCCGTCAAAAACCCTGACCAGTACGAATCGCCCGCCCCCGTAGCGTCTTTTACTTCAATCGGACGGCCTTCTATTTCTACGTAATCTTTGCCATAATTAGACGAAACAATGCTTCCTTTTCCTCCCAACGTAAGACACACCAACTGCGCTCCCATTTGGTGGAAAGCCTGAATAATCGCTGCATTTGGACAAACTTCGCCGAAAATTCGCTCGGCGTCGTCTTCACTTAGTTTTACAAAAGCACCGTTTTTACAATAATCCGCAATCACTTTTTGGGCTTGCACACGGTCGGGCCAAATAGGCGGCGCATAATTGGCGTCAAGGCTTACGATACAGCCCGCTGCTTGCGCCCTTGCTGCCGCATCTACAATGGCGCTTTGGGCAGGCTCTTGGCTCAAGGCAAAACAAGTAGTATGAAAAAATGAGGCATTTTTGAGTAACTCGTCCGAAATATGTTCCCGTTGAATCATTCGGTCGGCCGTGCGGTACGCAATAAAATCGGGCGTTCCTTTGGTACGTGACACCAACACAATACTCGTAGGAGCCAAGGCATCTTTGGCGATGTAAGTTGTATCAACGCCCGTTTCAGCCACTTTCTCAATGAGATAATTGCCCACATTGTCGATACCAACGCACGACACCAGCGCGGTCTGGTTGCCCAAGCGCGCCATATTAGCGGCTAAGTTAGCGGGGCTTCCTCCCTGAAAACGTTGGAAGGTGGTAGTGTCAGTTAAGTTTTGGGTAAACTCCGTTCCGATAAGGTCGGCCAGCAGTTCTCCGACCGATACTAAAGCGTATTTTCTGTTCATCATAGGTATATTAGTAATGGTCTGCAAGTTAGAAATGCTTTCGTGATTTGCAAACTAGAAGGTCTTGATAGACAAGGAATTTACTTTAACGCTGCTACCTTCTGAAGCAATGGAGATTTCACCCGCATTTTTGGTGGGAAATACCCAATTAGTCATTACTTTTTCTCCCCCCTGCGCAAACACCTCCACGATTGACTTATCTACCAATACCCTCACATACAGCTTACCTTTTCGGAGCGGTACTTTTACCCGATCAATACCCGAAAAACGGCGGTGAAATTCGGTCAAGCCAGATTTGGTGCGGTCGAGCGAAAGTTCTTGGGTAGCCACATCATAGCGTAACACGGTCGCTTCCTCTCCACTTTGAAGCAAACGAAGCGTAAACCCTTCTGCTTTTTGAGGTTGGATTGCCAGCAGTAAATCGTACGAACTCCCCTGAAAAGGCACTTTCCATACACCACTGATGGCCGTATTTTTAGCCACTAACGCTTTTTTACTCATCACTTTTTGAAACATAGGTACAGGCCGTTGAAAAAGCCGATAACCGTTAGGTGTCATCCGCAACGACATCTCACGTGGCACCGAAAATGCCCCTCGCCAAGTATCGCCCGTAGGAATATCGTTGGCATATTCCCAATCGTTGATCCATCCTATCATGATTGGTTTTTTGTGTTTTGGGGGCAAATTACTAAACGGAATTCCCGCGTAGAAATCTTTTCCTTCGTCCACGTACAAAATTTCATCTTGTTTTTGAGGTGTAAATTGCTTCCCGTCAAAGTCCCCAACAAAGTATTGCATCGCCAAATAACCCTTTTGCCGATGCCCGCTTGAAATCATCAATACCCACTTCGACTGGCTTTTACCTTTCCCTTCTACGGGTATTTTAATCAGCGAAGGACATTCCCAAATCTTGGTCATGTCGCCTTGTTTGCCAAATTCACTCAGCAACGCCCACGTTTTCAAGTCTTTGGACTCATAAAACTGCACGGTGTATTCTAGCGGTTTTACCACGGTCATAATCCAAGCGTTGTGTTCAGGATACCAGATTACGTTGGGGTCACGAAAGTCTTTCATTCCCAAATCCAGCACAGGGTTTTTCTCATACAGTTGCCAAGTACGGCCTTTATCGCTGCTATACGCAATGCTTTGGTGCTGTGCTTTTCCTTCAATGTGCGACGTGTAAATAGCAACCAGTCCTTTATGAAATCCTTCCTCAAAAAAACCTGACGTATTGAGGCTATCGACTACCGCACAACCCGAAAACACCATGGTCGTTGTTCCGTCAGCATTGGGGTATTCAGGTAGCGCAACGGATAACGTTTCCCACGTCACTAAGTCTTTGCTCACGGCATGTCCCCAGCTCATGTGCCCCCATTTGTTCCCAAAAGGATTGTACTGATAAAACAAATGATACTCTCCATCAAGATAGACCAAGCCGTTGGGGTCGTTTACCCAGTTTTTGGGAGGAGTATAATGAAACGTTGGTCGAAAATCCTGCGCCAATCCCGAAAAAAAAGTCATCAAAAGGCAAAAGCTAGCCAATAGCTGTTTCATAAATTCTGTGTTAGTTTAAAAAACGACAGGGAGAAAAATCGAGGGAGCAAGCTACTAAAAAAAGATAACCAAATGGACAATGGTAGTAGTGATTAACTACTACCATTTGCTTTCATTCGTTCCTTAACCTATCAGTATTTTTAGTATAAATATCAATTTCGGAAGAAAGTGGGCAAGTTTAAAAAACTTGTTTCAGATAACTGTGCGGTACTGTACCGCTCAAAGCGAAATTTACAAAAATCTTTCCAAACTATACGTCATTTTTTTTACAAGTGACTACTCAGCCCGTCAGAATAAATAGGCAACAAAAAAGCCAGATTCTACTTTTTTTACAAAAAACGTTTCTCCTATCTTACTGTTTCAAAGGCGGTTGTACAAAGTAAAAGTAAAGAAGCATTCGTTTCATCTTATTTCGTGAAATTTTTATGCCTAACTCGACGTTAAACAAGCATAGTAGAAACCAGTAGTCACCATAACGTACAGTGCCATGAAAGATCGTATTTTAAACATCCTTGAAGAATTTGGCGTACAACGAAGCGCCGTCACAGAAAATGTTCATTTTGTAAAAGATTTAGGGTTTGACAGCCTCGACACTGTTGACTTAATGATGAAGCTTGAGCAAGAGTTTGGCTTGCGCATCCCTGACGAAGATTATCACAAACTCACTACATTGAGTAAACTTATCCAGTACCTTGAAGAAGAACAAAGCGTTGCGATGGCCGCCTAAGGTAAGCAACCTACTCAAACACTTTTAAGAGGATATGGCTTTGAAGGTCATATCCTTTTTTATTTTTGTGACTTACTGTACACAACTATGTACCCTTTATTTTCGGACGAATACTACATGCAACTAGCCCTTTACGAAGCCGAAGCCGCCGCCGAAGCGGGCGAAATCCCCGTGGGAGCGGTGATCGTATGCCAACGTAAAATTATTGCCAAAACCCGCAATCAAACCGAACAATTGACGGATGTCACTGCCCATGCCGAAATTTTGGCCATCACGGCAGCGGCTTCGTATTTGGGCGGAAAATATCTCCGCGATTGTACACTCTACGTAACGCTTGAGCCTTGCGTGATGTGTGCGGGTGCGCTGTATTGGTCGCAGATTGGCAAAGTCGTCTATGGTGCTTCCGACGAAAAACGCGGTTTTTCGCTCGTCAAACAGCCCCTGCTCCACCCCAAAACGTTGGTTCGCCGAGGTGTACTTGAAGAAGAAAATACGCAATTGTTGAAGAATTTTTTCCTCAAGCTGCGAACATAAAACGCGGGCATGATGTTTTGCTCTCGAACATACAATCTTACTTTTAAAATAAACAACCAATCACATGGCTTTTACATTAGATCCGCTTCCATACGCATCTGACGCGTTGGAACCCCATTTCGACCAAACGACAATGGAAATCCACCACGGTCGTCACCATAATACTTACGTTACGAACCTCAACAATGCCGTAGCTGGTACGCCAAACGAAGGCAAAGGCATCGAAGAATTGGTAGCCAATGCGGGCGCTATCTCACCAGCCGTTCGTAACAACGGCGGTGGCCACTGGAACCACACGTTTTTCTGGAATATCCTTTCACCCAACGGTGGAGGTGCTCCAGTAGGTGAATTAGCGGCGGCTATCGACGCTAAATTTGGTTCATTTGATGCGTTCAAGGACGAGTTCAAAAAAGCAGCGTTGGGCCGTTTTGGTTCGGGCTGGGCGTGGCTTATCAAAACTGCCGAAGGCGTAGCCATCACTTCAACTCCCAACCAAGACAACCCGTTGATGGACATTGCCGAAGTAAAAGGCACACCTATCCTCGGCCTTGACGTGTGGGAGCACGCTTACTACTTGAAATACCAAAACAAACGCCCCGATTACGTAGATGCGTTTTGGAACGTCGTAGATTGGAACAAAGCCGAAGCTACTTTCCAAGGAGCGTAAGCGCCAACGAAAACAGCCCAAAAGTTTGATAACCTTTGGGCTGTTTTATACTAAAAGAATAGCATACACTTTATAACGTTTTAGCATATACTTTTGTAATAAAAATACGATTAATAATCTCGAATATACCTTATTTAACATTCTCTTGTCTCCAATTACTCAATTCATGCTGTAATTTTTCGATTTGTGCCAGCTGTTTAGCAATAATTACGTTTTTGGCCTCTATTACTTCTTCTTTGCTCCGTAAAACAAGCCTCATCGCCTCATTTTCGTCCATTTTTTTGGTTAATATAGTACTACTATTCCATTTATTTTCGTTGTTGTCTGGGAAGAGTTCATTTATATTTACCCCAAAAATTACGGCTAACTCAGGTAAATACCTAGCTGAGGGGTATGTATGGCCTGCTTCCCAAGAACCGTAGATGTTGGTTTTGATACCAAGTTGGTCGGCTACAGCCTGTTGGGTCAATTTTGAGGCTGCGCGGTATTGACACAGCTTCGCTGCAATACTACTCATGTGAGACTGTTGTAGGTGAGAGAAAATTTGTACAAAGTAAAAATTATAAAGATAGCTTGTTCAAACAAATAAAAAAGTCGTTTTTTTGATATTTTTTATCAAATTTCCGTAGCAGCTCTAACTAAAATTAATTCTATGTTTGTTGCATCCGAAAGCAGCCACTCGCAATAGTGCGAGCCTAAAACCCTTCGGTAAATGACAATTATGGAAAAATTAACAGAAAGTAAGTTTGGAAAGTTTGAGGGAAAAAAGATTGAAGAACTATCACTAATTAAAGGAGGGGATAAAGTAGTAGCTACTGGTGGAGGTTCAGAAATTTCAAATAGATCTTTCATTGTATAGAACTCAGATTCTACCTATATATTTAGCAATGGGAATCCATCTGTAACTTCAAAAGTTGGTGTTTCGAGCTATCCACTTGTAGACACTGGAGGCAGTAATGGTGGCGGCACAGGAGCTATAGCTTAAGTATTATTACAAGATAGTTTATGATTTAGTAATTAACATAAACTATCTTCTAAAACCAATTAGGATGAAAAAGCAGTTTTGGACACAAATATTATTTGTATGCATCAGAGTTTATAGCTGTTTTGGGCAGAATAGTCTTGAATACTATTCTAAAATTAACGAAGCTGAATTAGCCATTTTAGATTCTAACTACTCTAAAAGTTGTTCTTATTATAGAGATGCTTTTAAAATTAATAATTCAAGTTTTGCAAAAGATTACTATAATGCTGCAATTGTGGCTGCATATGTTAAAGATACGAATTTAATTATTCATTGTTTTTCGCAGCTTGCCCGCAAGGGTGTTTGTTTATCGTATTTAAAAAAACAACACTCATGGTCTTTATTTAAAGAAAATTACGATTTATCTTATTTTGAAAAAATACAATTTCAAAAATTTAGAGAAGATTATTTAAAAAGTACAAATTTTTATTTGAAAAGAAAATTAGACAATATTTACGAGACGAATCAAGATATTTTGTTAAAAAATTACCCTGATAGCCATCAGCGGCATATAAATAATATAAATGAACTTGATAGTCTAATAAGAGTTTTTGGATTCCCAAGTGAAGAGTTGATAGGAGTAGGAGATTCTTTAGAAGTCTCTCCCATGTATTTATATTCCATTTACAATCTTGATACTCAAGGATATAAAAATAATATTTTTTTTGATCTTCTTAAAAAAGCAACCATTCATGGAAAAATCCATCCTGGTGTTTCGTCATTTTATTTAAGCCTACTTAACCCTCTTTTTGAATTAGAAAAAACTGCAGTATATAAAATAGTAACCTCCGACACTTTGATAATGAGTCAAGATGATTATAAAAGTAAAATAAATAAATGGGTATATCCAATCTACCCTGAAAATTATTTACAAAAAATCAATAAGAATAGGCAGGAAATTGGCTGGGAAGATTTTTTAACTTACCAAAGAAAAGTAATATATAACTTAAAAAACAATAATTTTATCTTTTCATTGAACGGAGGACTATCTACATATCAATGTGACACTGAATATGTGGCACAAAAATACCTTAATAATGTCCAGATAATAGAAAACACAAAATGATTGTTATCATTTCACCACTTACTGAAAAAACTATTAATGATGTTATAAATTGGATTTTATTATTTAATATTTCCTTTTTTTCAAAATTACAGAAAACAAAGACCTACTAACATCATGTGCTAATGAAAAAACTAAAAAAATATGGTATAGAAAAGGATTAAATACCTATAAAAAATATAAACAATCATTTCAGATTACTTCGATTTTGAGTTGACAATTTTATCCGACTTTTGCATCAAACAACTGGAACAAAAACCTCACATAGGCAATTATTTTCAGCGAGTCCCCAACAAACTCTGGCATTTAGAAATGGCGCGGCAGGCGGGGTTAGATATACCCGACATGCTCATTACTACTCACAAAGCAGAGGCACAAGACTTTGTCAAAAAGCATCCATCAGTTATCAACAAATCCATCAAAGACTCATTCACTGGCACTTTTGAGGGCGTGTATTACTACAATCATACCGAGCGCGTATCAACGTGGTGGTGGAGTTAGACGAAGAATTTTTTCCTACATTATTTCAAGAAGAAATTCCTAAAGCCTATGAATTGAGGGTGATATTTGTCCATGAAAAAATGTGGGCAGGAGCCATTATGTCGCAAAGCGACCCTAAAACTTCCTTGGATTGGCGTAACTACAACCACGAAAAACCCAACCGAATCGTGCCTTACAAACTACCAAGTGAGGTAGAAGAAAAAATAAGAAAGTTTGCTCAACTGGCCGACCTCAACGCGGGAGCTATTGACATGATAGTGAGTAAAGATAAACGCTATGTTTTCTTGGAGTGTAACCCCAACAGACAAATAAGCATGGTGTCTGAAAAATGTAATTATCCCATCGAAAAATACATCGCTGATTTTTTGGCAAACGCATGAAAGAAAAAGAAATGGGTGAGATTCCCGAACTGAAAGGAGTAAAGGGACTGCCCGTCACTTTCAAACTCTTGACCAAAGTAGCCGTAAACGAAACGCCCAAGAAGAATCTATTTTTTTACGTAACGGCTTATCAGGGCATGGCATTGGCCGAGGCTTTTGAAAAGCCCTATTCAAAAATTATCAACTGACAAGAATAGAATGGCAGAGTCATTTTTTAGATTGTACGCTTGCTGTTTATTGGTTAAAGGAACTAAACGAAGCATGATTTGTGACGTACAACGAGGAAGTTTTCACCTGATACCCAATGGGCTACACGAAATCCTAACAGTGCACAGACAAAACTCTGTCGATGCAATTAAAGCCTTTTATCATTTTCAGTACGATGAAACCATTGAAGAATATTTCGATTTTTTGATCGCCAACGAATTTGGCTTTTACTCCGACCAAGCTGACTTAGCGTTATTCCCTGATATTTCAATGGATTGGGAGGTTCCTTTTGAGGTTACAAACGCCATTATTGATGTAGATGCGCAAAGTCAGCATGATTATGTGCGTATTTTAGACCAATTTGAACAGGTAGGATGTCGTCATTTTCAAATAAGGGTCTATGTTGAAAAGCCGTTGAGTTACTTTGTATCGTTGTTAGATAGTTTAGAAAACAGGCGTATCATTTCGGTAGAATTGCTCATTAAATACGGCGAAGAAACAACCCTTGAAAACTTAAAAACACTGACAGACAACTACCCAAGGATTCACAATTTGATAGTACACGGTGCTTCTTTCAACCGCATCATCCCCGACCCGTCGGGGATGGGTAATGTGGTGTTTGTTGAGCAAGAAATTAGTAATGAAACGCACTGTGGGCTAATCTCGACGGCGTATTTTTCGATTAACCTTGCTACGTTTTTAGAATCCCAAAAACACAACACCTGTCTCAATCGCAAGATTTCAGTAGATGCTTTCATGCAGAAATGTACGCGGGGCAGCACAATTTTGGAAAAGTAAAGCAAGGTCAGGAGGTAATCGTTAAGTTGCCTAGCTATTCTTTTCAAGAATTTGGAACCGTGCGCGGGCAAGTACGTAGTATTTCGGAATTGCCCCAAGATAGTACCTACTTACTCAAAATCAGTTTTCCTGAAGGGTTATTAGTTACCTCTTCAAAACGAACAATCCCATTTCGCAACGGCATGACGGCCACAGGTGAAATCATCACCGAAGACCTACGCCTCATTGAACGACTCTTCTACGATTTTCGCCGAATGTTGAAAAGGTAAGTTTACCTCTAAACTTATTCGCGAATGTGGTTGTTATCATCTACCTTTGCATATTAAAATCATACTTCGCCTATTTTGACACCTTCCATGGCTGCAATTAATTGCTCATTTTGCGGCAGACGCAAGAACGAGGTTCAGCTCCTGCTTTCGGGCATCGATGCCCATATTTGTAACTTCTGTATCGAACAAGGATACGGGGTAGTGCAAGAAGAGTTGTACCCAAAAAAGAAAAAAGAAAAGCCTTCTACGCCGAAGTTTAACCTTGTTAAGCCTCTGGAAATGAAGCGCTACCTCGACCAATATATCATCGGCCAGGACGAGGCTAAACGAACGCTTTCGGTGGCCGTTTATAACCACTACAAGCGCCTCATGCAGCCAAAATCGAACGATGAGGTACAGATTGAGAAATCGAACATCATCATGGTGGGTGAAACAGGAACGGGAAAAACGTATTTGGCGCGTACCATCGCCAAAATGCTCCAAGTTCCTTTCTGCATTGCTGACGCGACCGTCGTGACCGAAGCGGGTTATGTGGGCGAAGACGTCGAAACCATCTTGACGCGTCTCCTCCAAGCGGCCGATTACAACGCCGAAGCTGCCGAGCGTGGGATCGTCTTTATTGATGAAATTGATAAAATTGCGCGCAAGAGCGATAACCCTTCTATCACCCGCGACGTGAGTGGCGAAGGGGTACAGCAAGCGCTTCTTAAATTGTTGGAAGGCTCGGTGGTGAACGTACCGCCGCAAGGAGGGCGTAAGCATCCTGACCAAAAGCTGATTCCGCTCAATACTGAAAACATTTTGTTTATCTGCGGAGGAGCTTTTGATGGTATCGACCGCCACATTGCCAAACGGATTAACTCGCGTCCGATTGGGTTTACGACCGACCGCCGTTTGGGTGAAATTTTCGACAAAGGCAACTTGCTTCGCTACGTAGCCGCCCAAGACTTGAAGTCGTTTGGTCTGATTCCTGAGCTTATCGGGCGTCTTCCTGCGTTGACATACCTCAATCCACTCGACCGCGACGCGCTTCGTCAGATTTTAACGGAGCCCAAAAACGCGTTGACAAAACAGTACAAAAAGCTGTTTGCCATGGAAGGTATTGCCCTCACTTTCGACGATGAAGTGCTCGAATACATCGTTGACCAAGCGTTGGCGTACAAACTCGGTGCCCGTGGTCTTCGCTCCATCTGTGAAGCCATTATGACCGATGCGATGTTTGATTTGCCATCCAACAAAGACGTTAAAGAGTTTACCCTTACGCTCGATTACGCCCGCGAGAAGTTTGAGCGTTCGTCTATACACATCCTTAAATCAGTCGCCTAATGACACCGCTCGTACTTGTTCACGGCCACGGCATTGATAGTTCTATTTGGGAAGGCATCAAAAAATGCCTTCCTGAGTACCCTATTTTTACCCCCGACCTCGCCTCCGAAACTCGCTTTGTGAGCATCGAAGACTACGCCGCAGGGCTTCGGGAGTGGTTGTTGGAGCAAGGCATTGAGCGCTGTGTGTTGGTAGGGCATTCCATGGGAGGCTACATTGCGCTGGCTTTTGCCGAAAAATACCCTGAGTTGTTGGCTGGCTTTGGGCTGTTTCATTCCACGGCTTATGCCGACGACGAGGCCAAGCGCGAGCAGCGGGTCAAAACCCTCCGCTTCATGGAAACCCACGGGGCAGCAGCGTTTATCAAACAAGCTTCTCCCAACATGTATGCTGAAAGCTACCTCGAAAAGAACCCAGAAGCACTTTCAAATCATATTCAAACGTACTCCCAACTTCCTACCGACGCGGTGATAGCAGGCTTCAAAGCCATCATGAATCGCCCCGACCGTACGGCGGTTTTGGCGGCGACGTCTCTTCCTGTTTTATTCATTTTTGGGAAAGACGATAAATTTATTCCTTTTGAAAAAAATATTGGCCTCAACGAACTTCCCCAAAATGCGCAGACGCTCGTACTCGCCGAAGTAGGCCACATGGGCATGTTTGAAGCGCCCGAAGCCTGTGCAAATGCGCTGGCGGAGTTTCTGAAAAATATCGAATAAGGAACTGCTATTCTTGTCTTTCTGAAAGAATCTATGGAACTTTGACCAACAGTTCTCGCTTCTACCCCTAGAACAGAGCCTGCGAAAGCCTCCGTGCGGATGTTTTCAAGCTATTTTACCCACTAAACAAATATGCTCTCGAACGAAACTCTATTTTTTGGAGCGTTTACGATTTTTGTCATTTTCGTAATGCTCATCGACCTTGGTGTGTTTTCCAAGAAAAAAAGCCACATTGTTAGTTTTAAGGAAGCAGGTATCTGGAGTGCCATTTGGGTGGCGTTGTCGGTTGCCTTCTATTTCTTTATCAAGCAATATGGCTACCTCATCCACGATGTGTCAGATATGGCTCATTTACAAGACATTGTAGATAAATACGCCAAACACCTTGTCCTTGTGCCTAATGACTTTGAGGCCAGTCTTCAAATCTTTGAAAACAACATGGCTTTGGAGTACATCACGGGCTATTTGGTAGAATATTCGCTGTCCGCCGATAATATTTTTGTTTT
The DNA here is from genome assembly GCF_003711225.1 of Runella sp. SP2. Classification (NCBI taxonomy): domain Bacteria; kingdom Pseudomonadati; phylum Bacteroidota; class Cytophagia; order Cytophagales; family Spirosomataceae; genus Runella; species Runella sp. SP2. The sequence continues at coordinate 5,084,530 of NZ_CP031030.1, forward strand.
TATTCTAATTTTCAATTCGTTTGGCGTTCACGAAAAATTCTACAAAAAAGTCTTGATTTGGGGAATTTCAGGGGCTGTTTTACTTCGTTTTGTCTTCATTTTTGTAGGCTCGGCCTTGCTCCAGCAATTTGAATGGATTATCTACATCTTTGGTGGCTTCTTGATTTATACTGGCGTGAAAATTTTGTTCGAGAAGGAAGAAGACGAACAAATGAACCCCAACGATCACATTGCGGTGAAGTTTGCTTCAAAGTACTTCAATGTGTATAAACGCAACGTCATCGACCACTTTTTTGTCTATCACAAGCGGTTCAAAAAATGGTACATCACACCTATTTTTGTGGTAGTAATTGTGATTGCCTTCACCGATTTAATTTTCGCAGTGGATTCTATTCCCGCGATTTTCTCCATCACCAAAGACCCGTACATCGTCTTCTTTTCCAACGTATTTGCCATCATGGGGCTACGTTCGATGTTCTTTTTCTTGTCGAGCATTATGGACAAATTCCATTACCTCAAGCCTGGTTTGGGCGTCTTGCTTTCGTTTATCGGAACTAAGATGGTTGCCCACAGCTACTTAGAAAAATGGGGTTTCAAAACAATATACTCTTTGTACATTATTGTGGGGATTTTGGCCGTGGCAGTCATTGCTTCGCTTTTGTTTCCTCCCAAAGAAAAAACGCCAGCTAACGCATGATTTACCACATCGTCCCCTCTACTTATTGGGCAACTTTCGAAGATAAGCCTGCGTATTTTAGCGAAACTTTTGAAGCCGAAACGTTCATCCATTGTAGCCTCCAGGAGCAGGTTGCGGGTGTGTTGGAGCGGTATTACGTAGGCGTCACGGGTTTGGTTTTGCTACACATCGACGAGTCAAAGCTTACCTCAACGCTGCTTTACGAACCTGCCCCGCACAACGGCGAATTATTCCCGCACATTTACGGCGGTATCAATCGCGAAGCGGTGGTGGAAGTAACTCCTCTTTCGTAGATACCTTCCCGAAGGTTTTCAACTTCCCGAAAGTTCAAAACTTTCGGGAAGTTTGGTTTCTACACCTCAAAAACCGTGAATTGGTCAGGAATCTCGATATGTCTAAACCCTTCAGCTTCGAGGCGGTGTTTAAAGGCAATTTGGTTATCGTACTCGCCGTGTACCAAAAACAGTGTCTTCACTTGTGCTGGGTCTTGGCATTTTAAAAACTGAATCAATTCATTGTAATCCGCATGGGCCGAAAACGAATCCATCACTTCTACTCTCGCCTTCACTTGGTACGTTTCTCCAAAGATTCGCACCTCAGAATCACCGCGTTTTAGCGCTCCGCCCAGACTATCAGGAGAACAATAGCCAACCAACATGATTGTGTTATCAGGGTTGAGAATATTGTTTCTGATATGGTGTTTAATGCGTCCCGCTTCGGCCATCCCCGATGCCGAAATAATCACACAAGGCTCTTTGAGGTCGTTGATGGCCTTCGACTCCTGTACATCCGACACGTAGTGCAAGTTGGGGAAGTTAAACGCATCGCCGTCTTTCTCTATATATTCCAAAATATCAGGATTAAAGTATTCATCGTGTTTACGCATGATAGAGGTTGCCTTGATGGCCAACGGACTATCAATAAATACTTTTAGACGGGGCAAAAGTCCCTCGTTGGCCAATTGGTCGAGGGCATAAATAAGTTCTTGCGTACGGTCAATGGCAAAGGCAGGGATAATCAGTTTGCCTCCTCGCGTTACGCAGGTATCGCGCACCACCCGCAGCAAGTGCGCCTTCATATCAGGCTCTGGTTCGTGCTGACGATTTCCGTAAGTGGATTCACAAATGATTACTTGGGCTTGGGGGAATGGCTCGGGGCTGCGCAAGATTTTATCGTCGGGGCGGCCTACATCCCCTGAAAACGTAATTTGCTTGTCAATGCCTTGGTCTTTGATGGTCAAATGCACCGCCGCACTTCCCAAAATATGTCCTGTATCGGTAAATCGTACTTTTATCTCGTCGGTATTGAGCCAAAAATCTTGGTGGTAGTCCACAGTAACGAGCATGTCAAGGGTTTTGCGCACGTCATTTTCATCGTACAACAACTCCAACTCTTCGTCGCCCCGTTTCCGACGGCGTTCGTTGATGCGTTCCAAGTCTTTTTGCTGAATAAAAGCGCTATCAAGCAGCATAATATTACACAAATCGGCCGTTGGAGGTGTACAATAAATGGGGCCATTGAAACCTTTACGAACCAAGCGAGGCAGCAGCCCCGTGTGGTCGATGTGGGCGTGGGAGAGCACCACAAAATCAATTTCATTGGCTTTGAAGCCAAAATTTTGGTTAAGATCTTGGGTGTTAATCCCTTGAAACATCCCACAATCAAGCAAAACTTTTGTTCCTTTTTCGGTCGTAATCAGGTGCTTAGAGCCCGTTACGCGGCGCGCCGCGCCAAAGAATTGTATTTTCATCTGATTTTTTGTTTAAACGTAAAGCCCCGAGTCTCGAATTAAACGTATTTATTCGACATTCTGCACTCTAAACTCGACATTCTGCATTTGACATTCGTCACTACTTTATGGTTTTGTCACTACTTCGTCCAAATTAAGCATGGCATTTGCCGTGACAGTCAGAGCCGCCAGTTCGGGCGTGGCGTTGCCATCGTTGGCCAAAAGCTTCTTCGTTGCACCAGTATCTTTTCGATAGTTTGCCAATGACTTGTTATACAAATTAAGCAAAACTTGTAAACGTTTGGGAGAGATGGATTGGTACGTCAAACGGCGGTAGGCTTCGCGAATTTGCTCCTGCGGACTCGCATACTTCGCCGCAATAGCTTCCGAAAAACAGTGCGCTGCCTCCAAATACACGGGGTCGTTGAGCGTTACCAATGCCTGCAATGGCGTGTTGGTTCGGATGCGCCTTACTTGACAAAACTCCCGACTGGGGGCATCAAACATCACCATCGACGGATAAGGAGCCGTCCGTTTCCAATAAGTATATAACGCTCGACGGTAGCGGTCTTCGCCTGCGCTCAGTTGCCATTTTGCCCCATCGTAGGGCGAAAGCCAAATATTATCGGGCTGCAAGGGCATCACGCTACGTCCGTACATTTTATGCGACAACAAACCACTGGTAGCCAGCAATTGGTCACGAATTTGCTCGGCCGAAAGACGCGCCCGTGGCCCCCGCGACAACCATTTGTTGAAGGGGTCTTGGGCTAATTTTTCGGGAGTGACGGCAGTACTTTGTCGGTAAGTGGCCGAAAGCGTGATTTGTTTGAGCAGTTTTTTGAGGCTCCATTGGTGCGTTTCCATCAACTCCACCGACAGCCAGTCCAGTAATTCTTGGTGGGTGGGGGTAATTCCTTGTGAGCCAAAATCCTCCACCGTTTCCACAATACCTGTCCCAAACAATTGTTCCCAAATCCGATTTACCGCCACGCGTGCTGTAAGCGGATGCTCGCGCGAAGTCATCCATTGGGCCAAATCCAAGCGGTTTTTCATAGAAGCGGTTTTTTCCCCAGATTCTCTAAAGAGATTTGGCACGTCAGGGTTTACTTTCTTGCCCTTGACCGTCCAGTTGCCTCGCTCAAAGACGTGTGTCGTACGCGCCAAATCGCCGTGTCCATCGTACATAATGGGCGTACTTTCCACCCCACCCGTTAGAATTTCGGCGTACAATTTTTCAACATCAGTAAAGCCTGCTTCGTCTTTCCCTGGCAAAGCTTCTTGAAACGCCGCCCACTTTATTTTTACCCATTCTTTGGGGGTTTTGGGGCTATGCAGCGTCCAAAATAGCGAATGTTTCCCTCCATCAGACGCTACAGGCAGCACCATCACGGTATCTCCCACTTTAGATAATTCGAGCGAAAGAATCACTTTTCCTTTGATACTATCTTGGTGAAGTTGCAAAAGCGCATTTTCAGCATTGGTACCGATGTTCAGCAATAACCTATTTTTACCAGTCAGCGTCACATTCGGCCAGCGCGCCGTTCCTTGGTCTTGGATACCGAAGTATTTTGCATCTAGCAACGACGCATTGACGTGTTGGTCAAAATCGTGCGAATTGACCTTCGGCTCCATAATCCGCGCAAAACGCTGAAAATCGGGCAATTTCACCCCTTTTTGCCCTTGATGCGCTTTTATCCACTGCTCAATTTTTACAATCCGCACCGAGTCTTCTTTTCCATAAAAACGCAGCGTCGGCGTATCACTCGTCACGTCTTCGTCGCGGGTATTATTAAAAAACGCCAAGTATTTGTAGTATTCCTCGTGGGTAAACGGGTCATACGGGTGACTGTGACATTGCACACATCCAAACGTCGTTCCCTGAAAAACGTCCCAAGTCGTATTTACTCGGTCGATAACCGCCGCCACCCGAAACTCTTCGTCTTGCGTTCCCCCTTCGTCGTTGTTCATGGTATTGCGGTGAAAACCAGTCGCAATCAACTGAGCATCGGTGGGGTTAGGCAACAAATCACCCGCGAGTTGCTCCACCACAAACTTGTCGTACGGTTTGTCTTCGTTAAACGCCTTGATGAGCCAATCGCGGTAACGCCAAATGCTCCGCCCAGGGTCGCGTTCGTAGCCTTTGGTATCGGCATAACGGGCCAAATCGAGCCACATTCCCGCCCAGCGCTCCCCGTAGCCCGACGAAGCCAAGAGCGAATCCACTAAATTTTCGTAGGCTTTGGGAGAAGTATCTTTCAAAAATCGCTGTACTTGGGCATCCGTCGGTGGCAAGCCCGTCAAGTCCAAGCTCACTCGACGAATGAGCGTGGCGCGGTCGGCTTCGGGAGCAGGTTTGAGCTGCTGTTCGCGCAGTTTTTCCAGCACAAAGTGGTCAATTTCGTTTTTAGCCCAACGCGTTTCATCATCGTCGGTCAAGCCCAATCGCGCCCAAAAACTGCCAACAGAAGGCACACTTGGCCGTTCGACTCGGTTGTACGCCCAATGGTTGCCCCACTTAGCGCCTTGGTCAATCCATTTGGTAAGAATCTCGACTTCTTCGGTTGAAAGTGGAGGACCGTCTTTAGGCATTTTATCTTCGTGGCCTTCGGGAAGCAAAATTCGACGCATCATTTCACTCTCCTCGGCGTCACCTGCCACCACAGGAGGTTTTCCCGATTTGGCAGGGTCGTACATGTCTTTTTCAAACAAAAAACTCACGCCTCCTGCTTTTTTGACCCCACCGTGGCACGCCATGCAGTGCTTGTTCAAAATGGGTTTTACCTCCTCATTAAAATTGATTTGGTGACTAAAAATCCCTAAAAACGAAAAGGAACTCAACAGCACAACCGCCGCAGCCCCCGTCAGTATCCATTTTGATTTCATTTTTTTGTTTTCTTCAAAAATCAAATCTAGCCTTTCCATTTATAAAAGGCGTGGAGTCTCTTTTTCTCACTCAATCAATTGCTTCAGTTACTTTGTAAACACATAGTTCAGATAGAATTTCCACATAGAGAACAGAGCTATGTTTTCTATGTGAAAATTCTAATGTGCTCTATGTGTTTTAGAATGGATATAGACGCAAATTCTGTATCTTCCCCCAAAAACTCCTTAACCATGTCTGAAATTACTACTACCCTCACGGCCAGCGAAGGCACCTCGCTTTTTGCCCGCGCTTGGCTCGCACCTTCCCCCAAAGCAGTCATCGTACTCATTCACGGATTTGGCGAACACAGTGGTCGCTACGCCCATTTTGCTGATTTTTTTAACCAAAACGGCTATTCCGTCGTTTCAATGGACAACCGAGGCCACGGTAAATCGGGAGGGAAACGTGGGCACGCTCCTACTTATGATGTTTATCTCAATGACATTGAAACCCTTCTCAACTATGCCAAACAACAAGTACCTCAGCTTCCTATCTATCTCTACGGGCACTCAATGGGGGGAAATTTGGTGCTTAATTACTCCCTTCGTCGCAAACCTGCCCTCAAAGGCGTGATTGCCACTGGCCCGTGGATTCGACTGGCGTTTGAACCGAAGCCTATTTTAGTGACCATCGGTAAACTTTTTCGCAAGGTGCTCCCAGGATTTTCGCAAGGAAGTGGCTTGATACAAGACCATATTTCCAAAGACCCCGCCGTGGTAGAAGCCTATAAAAATGATCCGTTGGTTCACGGTACCATCACTGCCTCCGCGAGCATTGGACTACTTGAAGCCGCTGCTTTTCTCAATTCGTACGAAAAACCTATGCCCATCCCGACCCTCATCATGCACGGCGACGAGGACTTGCTTACTTCTCAACCCGCCAGCGAAGAGTTTGCACAGCGGGTTGGTGGCTCAGTCACTTACAAAAAATGGCAGAGTATGTACCACGAAATTCACAATGAACCTCAAAAATTGGAAGTTTTTAATTTTACCTTGGGGTGGTTGGAGCATGATATAAAAGACTGATTTATCGACAAAATCGTCGGGTTAGTACATAAAATAGACCATACGCCATCGGTTTTCATTTGGTATTGAGGAATTTTGCCCAATAATCATTCAAACTAACAACCCAAAAATGGAAAAATTACGATTTACGGCTAGTTGGATGCTCGCAGGAGCACTTTCTGTCGCATTCATCAAATCAGACGACCCCAAACCCAACAAAGGTCTTGACCTCTCGGGCATGGATTTGAGCGTTAGCCCACGCGAGGACTTCTTTTTGTATGCCAACGGTAGCTGGTTGAAAAAAACTGAGATTCCTGCCTCCGAAACGGCTTGGGGTTCGTTCAATATTCTTCGTGATAGCAATTCCAAAAACCTCAAAGCTATTTTGGAAGAAGCCGCCGCGAGCAAATCTCCCAGGGGAAGTGTAAAACAGCGCGTTGGTGATTTTTTTGCGTCGGGCATGGACACCCTTGCCATCGAAAAGCTTGGCTACGAACCCATTAAGCCTATTTTGGCCGAAATCGACAAAATCAAAAACTACGAAGATTTACTCCGTTATTCGGCCACTCACCCCCAAGACGGAGGAAGTACGTTTATTGGTGCAGGTATTGGTCAAGATGCCAAAAACCCCGATACATACATCGTAAGTATGCGCCAAACGGGCACAGGACTTCCTGAAAAAGACTATTACACCAAAGCCGACGAGCCTACTATCAAGGTTCGGAATGCTTACAAAAAATACATCGCGACGCTGTTTACTCTCACGGGCACCGATGCCGCCAAAGCCCAACAGTTGGCCGACGATATTTTGGCCTTAGAAACCCAAATCGCTACTTCGCACATGGGTCGCATCGAAATGAGAAATCCCGTAGCGATGTACAACAAATTTGCCACCAAAGATTTTGCCGCCAAAGTACCTAATCTCAACTTGGTGAATGGACTAACGACGATGCGCATGAAAACCGACAGCATCATTGTAGCCCAACCCAAATACTACGAAGCCCTCAACGAGTGGTTGCCCAAAGCCAACATCGAAACGTTAAAAGCCAAAATGAAGTTTTCGGTGATTAGTGGCGCGGCCAACTACCTCAGCAAACCTTTTGTAGAAGCTAGTTTTGAATACAGTGGCAAAACCCTCAACGGACAAAAAATGCAACAAGACCGCTGGAAACGCATTTCGAGCCTTACCGACAACCTCGCGGGCGATTTGTTGGGGCAGCTTTACGTGGAAAAACACTTCAAACCAGAAGCGAAAAAACGCATGGATGAGTTGGTAGCAAACCTGCAAAAAGTGTTTGAAAAACGCATCAACGAACTCGACTGGATGACCGCTGAAACCAAAGTAGAAGCCCTCCGAAAACTCAAGGCATTTACGCCCAAAATTGGCTACCCGTCTAAATGGAAAACGTACGAAGGCGTTAACGTAAAACGCAACGATTTCTATGGCAACGTGCGAGCCTTTGGCAAATGGCGTTACGAAGAAATGTTGGGTCGTTTGGGCAAATCCGTTGATAAAACTGAATGGGGTATGACGCCGCCAACGGTGAACGCCTACTACAGCCCATTGCGCAACGAAATCGCGTTTCCAGCGGGGATTTTGCAATGGCCTTTCTTTGACCCAGAAGCCGACGATGCCTTCAACTACGGTGCCATCGGTGCCGTGATTGGCCACGAAATGACGCACGGATTCGACGACCAAGGACGACAATACAACTACATGGGAATGCTCAAAAATTGGTGGAAAAAAGACGACAACGACCAGTTTAAACAACGCGCCCAAGTGGTGATTGACCAGTACGACAGTTTTACGGTTTTGGATAATTTGCACGTAAAAGGTCAGTTGACATTAGGCGAAAACATTGCCGATATTGGTGGTCTTTCGGTCGCTTACGAAGCCTTCAAAACGTTTACGAAGCAAGGCAAAGGCAACGAAAAAATCGACGGTTTTACGCCTGAACAACGTTTCTTTTTGGCGTTTGGGCAAATTTGGCGGGCCAAACTCCGCGACGAAGCCCTTCGCTTGAGAGTCAACACCGACCCACACTCTCCAGGGCAGTTCCGCGCCAATGGCCCGTTGTCCAATTTTGAGCCATTTTACAAAGCATTTGGTGTACAACCTGGCGACAAAATGTACCGTCCAGAAGCCAATCGAGTAAAAATTTGGTAATTTATTCTCATTTTTTACCCTAAAAACCGCCTTTGTCTTCATCGACAAGGCGATTTTTTGTTATAAAAGCCGTAATTTTGCGACTTCATTTTTTACAACTAAGTCATCCCTAGTTATTTTACCACTACATACCGCACTAATTGCCTAATAATCAAAGTATTTTAAACCAAAAAACACGATTTAGAAGCAACCATTTGAAGTGCGCAAACTCCCAATCCAATGAAAAAAATCCAATCGGCCTTACTTTCGGTTTATTACAAAGACGGTCTTGAACCAATCGTAAGACTCCTCCACCAACACGGCGTAAAGCTGTACTCAACGGGTGGAACACAGACGTTCATCGAAAACATGGGAATTCCTGTGACTGCGGTGGAAGACCTTACAGGCTACCCTTCTATTTTCGGAGGCCGCGTAAAAACGCTTCACCCTGCTGTTTTTGGAGGTATTTTGTACCGTCGTGACGACGCTGGCGACTTGGCCCAAGCGGCTCAGTTCAACATTCCATCAATTGACTTGGTGGTTGTCGATTTGTATCCTTTTGAGGAAACTGTTGCGTCGGGGGCAAGTGCCGAAGACATCATCGAAAAAATCGACATTGGAGGTATTTCATTGATTCGGGCAGGGGCTAAAAACTTCCAAGATTCACTCATCGTTTCATCGCGGAATCAATACGCTGACGTACTCAACATTCTTACTGAAAAAGGCGGTGCTACCGACCTCGCCGACCGTCGTCGTTATGCACAAGAAGCATTTGCCACTACCAGCCATTACGACACTGCGATTAATCAGTGGTTTATAGCCCCCCAGCCCCCAATGGGGGTGAAAGAAGGCTCCCCCATTGGGGGCTGGGGGGCTGGGGCTACCCTTCGCTATGGCGAAAACCCGCACCAAGCCGCGACATTTTACGGGGATTTGGATGCGATGTTCGACAAACTTCACGGAAAAGAGTTGTCGTACAACAACTTAGTCGATGTTGACGCTTGCGTTTCTCTCATCGACGAGTTTGGCGATGAACCAACTTTTGCAATTATCAAACATACCAATGCTTGCGGCGTAGCAACGGCTGCCACTGCTCATCAGGCTTACGTAAATGCCTTGGCCTGCGACCCAGTTTCGGCTTTCGGAGGGGTAATTATTACCAATACAACCGTGGACTTGGCCACAGCTGAAGAACTTAACAAGCTCTTCATGGAGATTTTGATTGCTCCTGCCTACGAAGCAGACGCGTTGGCGTTGTTGCAATCAAAGAAAAACCGCATTCTTCTCCAGCGTAAAAACATTGAGTTACCTACCAAAATGTTCAAAACCATCCTCAACGGGGTGCTCGAACAAGACAAAGATTTGGTAGTAGAAACGGCTTCTCAGTTTACAACCGTGACGAAAGTAGCTCCTACGGATGCGGAAGTAAAAGCATTAGAATTTGCGTTGAAAGTGTGTAAACATACCAAATCAAACACGATTGTATTGGCCAACGAAAACCAACTTCTTGCGAGTGGGACGGGTCAAACTTCGCGCGTGGATGCTCTTCGTCAGGCGATTGAAAAAGCAAAATCGTTTGGCTTTGAATTGAAAGGTTCAGTAATGGCTTCGGATGCGTTCTTCCCGTTTGCTGACTGCGTCGAAATCGCGCACAATGCAGGTGTTACCGCAGTGGTACAACCAGGTGGCTCTATCCGCGACAAAGATTCGATTGAATACTGCGACGCCAACGGCATGGCGATGGTGACAACGGGCGTTCGTCACTTTAAGCACTAAAGTGAGAGGGTTGCTCACAACCCTCTACTACAAATACGGTCGGGTTGTAAGCAACCCTCTACACGGCGAAAAGCGGCGGTCGGTTTGAAACTGGCCGCCGCTTTTTTTGTATTCTTCGGAGGTCTCTTGTGTAGATTACTCCCCATTTGACCTTTATCTAGTAAATCAATCGTTTTCCCCAATGAACCGCTTTTTGTTGTTCTTTTTGTGTTTGTCGCTTTCGGTAATTGGACAAACGCCCCCACCCTCCCCTTTGCGCGTTGAGCAGCTGCGGGTAGAGTACAAAACCAACCCCGTTGGTATTGATGCCTTTTTGCCTCGTTTTAGCTGGAAACTATTTTCCAAGGAGCGCAATACCCTTCAAAAATCGTATCAAATCCAAGTCTCAAAAGACGATAAATTTTCCAAAAAAGGGCTCATTTGGCAATCGGGCGAGGTTGTTTCTGACGCGTCTCATCTCATTGATTACCAAGGCCCTAACCTCCAAAGTCGCCAACGGTATTTTTGGAAAGTCAAAGTCACCGATAATTACGGAAACGTAGCCGAATCGGCCGTCAATTTCTTTGAAATGGGGCTTCTCGCCGCTTCTGACTGGCAAGCCAAGTGGATTGAACCCGAAAAAGAAGGAATTGATTTCAAGAAACAACAGCCCGCTTCGCTTATCCGTAAAGAGTTTGTCACCAAACCCAAAGGCAAGATAGCCTCTGCCCGTTTGTACGTCACCAGCCGTGGACTCAACGAAATGTACATCAACGGCCAACGCATCGGCAAAGACGTCCTCAGCCCAGGCTGGACGGCCTACCAGTCTCGTATTCAGTATTTTACTTACAATGTCACAGCATTTATTCAAGCAGGAAACAATGCGATAGGCGCCATGCTGGGTGATGGCTGGTACCGTGGCTATTTGGTGTGGGAAAACAACCGCAACGTCTGGGGTGAACGCGTCGCCCTGCTGAGTCAATTGGTGATTAAATACGAAGACGGAACCGAACAAATCATTGGTACCGACGAAACGTGGAAAGCCAACAACAACGGCCCCATCCGCGAAAACGACCTCTACAACGGCGAAACCTACGACGCACGTTTGGAGAAAAAAGGCTGGGCAGCCGTAGGGTTCGACGAAAGTGCGTGGTGGAACGTTCGGCTTGGTAATTACCCCAAAGACAACCTCATTGCCCCCGCTGGTCCGCCCGTACGCCGTACCCAAGAGTTGAAACCCCTCAAGGTGTTTACGACACCAGCGGGAGAAACCGTTTATGATTTTGGCCAAAATATGGTAGGATGGGTTCGGTTGCGCGTGCAAGGCCCTGCTGGCACCAAAATTCGTATTGCCCACGCCGAAGTCCTCGACCAAAAAGGCAATTTTTACACCGCCAACCTCCGCTCGGCCAAATGTGAACTCAATTACACCCTGAAAGGCGACAGCATCGAAGTCTATGAACCTCGTTTTACGTTCATGGGTTTTCGCTACGCCCGCATCGAAGGGCTTCCCAATCCGCCCACCCTCGATAACCTCACAGGTGTAGTCATTCACTCCGATTTCCCCAATTCAGGGACGTTTGAAACGTCAAAACCACTGGTCAATCAACTCCAAAAAAACATTGTTTGGGGACAAATTGGCAATTTTGTGGACGTACCCACCGATTGTCCGCAGCGTGATGAGCGCCTAGGCTGGACAGGCGACGCCCAAGCATTTGTTCGTACCGCTACGTTCAACAAAGAAGTGGCAGGCTTTTTTACCAAATGGCTACGCGACGTGGCCATTGACCAAAAGCCCAACGGCGGTGTACCGCACGTTGTGCCCGATGTGATTCAAAACAAAAACCCCGACGACATCAAGTCATCGGCAGGCTGGGCCGATGTCGCCACGATTGCCCCTTGGACGCTTTATCAAGTGTATTCTGACCGTCGTTTGTTGGAAACTCAATACGAATCCATGAAAAAATGGGTAGAGTATGTTCGCAAAAATGCAGGCACTAAGCTCCTCTGGACCAACGGCGAACACTTCGGCGATTGGCTCTCGTACCGAGGCGCTGCACAATTTGGAGAACCTGTAACCGACAATGATTTTATCGCCACGGCCTTTTTTGCTCATTCGGCCAACCTAACGTCCAAAGCCGCACTTACCTTAGGCAAAGCCACGGATGCGGTATTGTATGGGGAATTGTTCCAAAACATCAAAAAAGCCTTTTTGCAAGAATACGTTTCGCCCAATGGTCGGTTGGTTTGCAATACCCAAACAGCCTACGTGTTGGCACTTCATTTCGATTTATTACCCGAAAATCTTCGTCCACAGGCCGTTGAGCGCCTCGTACAAGACATCAAGCGACACGGCAACCACCTCACTACGGGCTTCTTGGGTACGCCTTATTTGTGCCACGTCCTGACTCGTTTTGGCAAAAACGACGTTGCTTACGACCTACTCAATCAAGAAACGTATCCTTCGTGGCTCTACCCCGTCAAAAAAGGTGCAACTACGATTTGGGAGCGCTGGGACGGTATCAAACCCGACGGAAGTTTTCAGGATGTTAGCATGAACTCCTACAACCATTATGCCTACGGTGCCATTGGCGATTGGATGTATCAGAACATGGCAGGAATTGATTTGGTAGAGCCTGGTTTCAAAAAATTTGTGATTGCACCCAAACCTGGCGGCGGATTCACTTCGACCAAAGCTACCTATGAATCTCCGTACGGAACGATAGCTTCGTCGTGGGAGCAACAAAACGGAAAAATGACCTTAAAAATAAGCGTACCTGCCAATTCAAAAGCCCTTGTCAAACTTCCTGCCATTGGGGCGGAGAAGTTAAATCAACTTGCTCAAGCCCAACGTCTCAAGCTTACAGAAGGGGCATTGGAAGTAGGGAGTGGAGAGTATTTGTTTGAGTGGTAAATCAGTCGGGTTTTGAGAAACCCGACTCACCGTGCTGAGGGTTTCTCAAAACTCGAAAACAAGTGCAAAAGATTGCTCACAACCCGATTAGCTAACTACTTTCTCTAGCAGTATTCGTTCCGCAATCTTGTTCTTCACTTCAGGAATATCCGTTTCAGGATAGTAGTGAATTTCAACATTTTTGCGGACGTATTCTATGCCTACGCTGGGTTGATGCCCGTGGAAGAGCAATGCAGGAAAATTAGCAATCGGGAAAAACGGCAAGCCCGAAACCCGATAAATCGTGATGGTTTTACAAAAAATACACGTTAAATGTTCAGGGAAAGAATCGAGGGTTAAGGCGTAAGTTGCCTCGTTGGCGACGTACGCCAACTCATGAATGGACAATAACCGAGACGCATTGATAAGTCGCTCAGATTCCCCTGTTGTCTGTGTTATTTCATCAATAATTTTTGAAGACAAATCCGTTTGACCACAAAAAACCACCGAGAAGGGAGATTCTTGCAACAACCGTTTCACAATATCCGCCCAAAACGAGAGGCTCATTTGTCGATGCGGTTCCCCAGTTTCAGGAAATAGCATCACATACGGCTCTGTCAACGGCGTGGGGAATTTTACCCCAATTGTCTCCCACGAAATAGTAGGTAAAATGGGGAAATACGGTTTTACTTCTTCCAATATTGCCTCAATACCCATTTCTTTCAGCAAGGCTGCGTAGGTATCGAAATGGTGAAAACACGTATTTTCGGGCAGAGTCAATTCCACATCGAGCAATCCACCTTGCCCTCTGCGATTAAACCCAATCGCTTTTTTTACTTGGGTAAAAGGTAGAATAAAATGAGAAACCGCATTTGAAGTACGGACGTCGATGTAATAATCGTACTCTTCACCTTTCAATACTGCAATTGCTTTCTTGAATGTTGCATAAAACTGCTTCATCTTTTGCCAATCACTCACCTTTGCTCGATTGCTTAGAAAGTGGTCGATGCAAATGATTTGACGAACGAAAGGATTGCATTCACTTACTACCTTACACCAAGTAGGGGTCAGTACATCAATAATGGCATCAGGGTATTTTTGACGAATTAGCGGAAACATATATGAAACCGTCAAGGCATCCCCCATGTGCCCCAACGAAGCCACCAATACCTTTGGGGCACTCGAAATAGAAGCACGTTTTCTTTTTTTATAGAACCATTTGGCATAGGCATCTATAAAAAAATCGGTCAAACGCATCGGAATTGTTTCGCGAGGGGTTCCGCTGTAATATCGCTTCATTAATGAGGTATCGTTCGTTATTTAAAAAGTATAACCCAGTTGGTGAAATTTTTCTTTCCAAAACTCCAGTTCATGGATATCCCACGCATGACAGCCAAAAGGGAGCTGTTGGTCGTTGAGATTAAACGATTTTGTCGGCATATCTTCCACGGCAAACCGCAAAGCTTCGCGCCAATGAGGTACCCGTACCCGCTGGAAGTATCGGTTCATTTCAAGGCAAAAAAAGACGTCTTCATTATAAAAAGAGCCTTTTCCCGCTAAATAACGCTCAATTGTAGGACGCTGAGCACGTACAATGTCAAGCATTTTTTGAACCTTACGAAGCGAAAACCCGCCGTTACCTACGGTCATTTTGAGAACAATATCCAACGGTTGGTTGTTTCGGTTTTTATCACGCAAATCCAGCCAAATCGCCAATTGCTTTTTGAGACGAAAAATGAGCTTATCCGTAACCGACGAAAAATCTCGCTCAATCCGCCAAGGCGCCCCGATGTAATCATACCCTTTTTTACACCACTCTAGCAGTTCGTCCCGAAATACAAACGCATCCAGCTGATAAATAAGCAAATACTCGTAACTCAAAAAGCGTTCGTAGAACTCCGTCGAAAGCATCAATCGGTTGTACGTCTGAACACTTTTAAAATAATCGTCCGTAAAAGGTTCAAACTGTAATTGAGGATGAAGTTTCTGTAAATAGTCAAGGTTCAGCGACTGCGGCTTTACGATTTTAATGGGATGTTCGGCTAAAACTTTTAAGCATTGGGTAAAAGCAATCTGCTCGTGAACAGTAAAGTTGGATTTATAAATGGGAATAACAACGACGACTGGGTTCATACCACCTTTGGATTGGTGTCGAATTTTTTGGGGTAACAAAAGACGTTCAAAGGTACAAGAAAAAGTGCATCCAAAATAAAATTTTCCCGATACCCTCTCAAATTAGCCTCTGTAGGTGGTTTAATCCTTCAATAGTTATGCTCCGTAATTTTAACCTCAAAAATAGGCTGTTTGGTCTCACAGGAGCATCTACCCAATATTTAGCAAAAAATTGTACATTTTTTATACACTCTCGTATTATCAAAGAAAATTTATCGTTAATTTTGCGGCAAATTTATGAATCACTATAAACTTTATATCATAATATGGTAGCTGTAAGACCGGATGAGGTTTCGGCGATACTTCGGGAACAATTGGCAGGAGCCAAAACCGACGCCCAACTCGAAGAAGTAGGTACGGTGCTCCAAATAGGTGACGGTGTAGCCCGTATCTATGGCCTTACCAAAGTACAAGCAGGAGAGCTTCTCGTGTTTGCAAATGGCCTCAAAGCCCTTGCCCTCAACCTCGAAGAAGATAACGTCGGAGCGGTATTGCTCGGCGAATCGTCCGAAATCAAAGAAGGTGATACCGTAAAACGTACTGGCGAAATCGCCTCTGTAAAAGTAGGTGAAGGAATCATCGGACGTGTAGTAAACACGCTTGCGGAACCTATCGACGGTATGGGACCTATCCAAGGTGAAACGTACGAAATGCCACTTGAGCGTAAAGCACCAGGGGTTATCTATCGTCAGCCTGTAACTGAGCCTCTTCAAACAGGTATCAAATCAATCGACGCCATGATTCCTATCGGACGTGGCCAACGCGAATTGGTGATTGGTGACCGTCAAACGGGTAAAACAGCCGTTTGTATCGATACCATCATCAACCAGAAAGAATTCTACGACAAAGGTGAGCCAGTATATTGTATCTACGTAGCTTGCGGTCAGAAAGCCTCTACCGTGAAGCAAGTAGAAGCTACCCTCCGTCGTTATGGAGCAATGGACTACACTGTTATCGTTTCGGCGTCAGCAGCAGATCCATCACCAATGCAGTTCTTTGCACCGTTTACGGGTGCTGCCATCGGGGAATATTTCCGCGATACTGGCCGTCCTGCTTTGGTAGTTTACGATGACTTGTCAAAACAAGCCGTTGCTTACCGCGAGGTATCTCTTTTGCTCCGTCGCCCACCAGGCCGCGAAGCTTATCCAGGAGACGTATTCTATCTTCACAGCCGTTTGCTAGAACGTGCCGCGAAAATCAACACGTCGGACGAAATTGCGAAAAACATGAACGACTTGCCACCTTCGTTGAAAGACAAAGTAAAAGGCGGTGGTTCATTGACCGCCCTTCCAATCATTGAAACACAAGCGGGTGACGTATCGGCGTATATTCCAACCAACGTAATCTCAATTACGGACGGTCAAATTTTCTTGGAGTCTAACCTCTTCAACGCAGGTATCCGTCCAGCCATCAACGTAGGTATCTCGGTATCACGCGTGGGTGGTAACGCACAGATCAAGTCAATGAAGAAAGTAGCAGGTACGCTTAAACTTGACCAAGCGCAGTTCCGTGAATTGGAAGCGTTTGCCAAGTTTGGTTCAGACCTTGATGCTTCTACTAAATTGACCATCGACCGTGGTCGCCGCAACCAAGAAATCTTGAAACAAGGTCAATTCTCACCAGTAAGTGTAGGCGACCAAGTAGCGATTATCTATGCTTCTATCAACGGCGTATTGGATAAAGTAAACGTTTCAAAAGTAAAAGAATTTGAAACCGAATTTATCCACCAATTGAAAGCTTCGCATCCAGAAGTGTTGAAAGCATTGGCTGCTGGCAAATTGGACGATTCAGTAACAGATACTATCAAGAAACTAGGTCGCGAACTCGCTCCTAAATACGCTTAATTTACTGCATTAGCAGGTTCATATCGAATGTCTCGCATCAAAGAAATCGTAAAGGCTACGCCCCTCATTGGGGACGTAGCCCGATTTATCGGAAAATATCGCACACGGGTACCCGCAGGGCATTTCTATAGCCCAATTGTATCGGTGGACGAAATACGTAAACGTGAAGAACAGATTTACCCCACACCTCCGCCACGGACGTTGCCAGGTATTGATCTTCGCGAAGAAGCGCAAGTCGCCTTGATGCAGACGTTTGCCTCGTCTTACTTTGGGAGTGTTCCGTTTACGGACAACCCCCAAGAAGGCTTTCGGTATTATTTTGTTAACAAATATTTTATTCACGCCGACGCCACCACGCTGCATTGCATGATGCGGCACTTTAAGCCCAAGCACATCATTGAAGCAGGGTCTGGGTTTTCGTCGGCTGTGATGTTGGATACCAACGAACGGTTTTTGAACCAAAGCGTAAAGTTCACGTTTATTGAGCCTTATCCCGACCGTTTGTATTCGTTGTTGACACCCGCCGACCGCCAACAGACAACCATTTTTGAAAAAACATTGCAAGATATTCCTGTGACGTATTTTGAGCAATTAGGCGAAAACGACATCCTGTTTATTGATTCGACCCACGTCTCAAAAACAGGAAGCGACGTCAACTATTTCTTGTTTGAGATATTCCCTCGCCTCCAACCTGGGGTCATCGTTCACGTTCACGACGTATTTTATCCTTTTGAGTATCCCAAAGCGTGGGTAATCGACGGAAACGGGCGTTTTGGCTGGAACGAAGCTTACATGATGCGGGCGTTTTTGATGTACCAAAACCAGTTTGAGGTATTGTTTTACAACGATTTTCTTCAAACGTTTCATTCAGAATGGTTGTCTCAGCACATGCCAACCTACGCCACGCGCGGACGAGGGTCGAGTATTTGGCTGAGAAAAACCAAGTAAAAAGCAGTAAGTTTAAATAGTTTTATCCTGTACGGAAACTATTAACAAATAACAGTTAACGGTAACACACAATGGCTTCACTGAAGGAAGTTCGCAGTAGAATCACGTCGGTTAACTCGACGCAACAAATTACGAAGGCCATGAAAATGGTGGCCGCCGCTAAACTTCGCCGTGCGCAAGATGCCATCATTCAGATGCGCCCTTACGCTAAGAAGTTGAGCGAAATGCTTGCAACGGTATCAGCAGGAGCTGAAACCGCCGCAGAAAGCCCATTTAAGCAGGTCCGTTCGGTAGAAAAAGTGTTGATTGTCACTGTTACTTCTGACCGTGGCCTTTGTGGGGCGTTCAATTCCAATATCGCTAAAGCCGCCAACCTGCTCATCAACGAAAAATACGCTACGCAAGCTGCCAAAGGCAACGTAGAAATTTTGGCGTTGGGAAAAAAAGGGGGTGAGGCATTTCAACGCAGGGGCTTCAACGTAAATACAACCTACATGGATGTATATACTCGTTTGAGCTTTGGCGTCGTAAAAGAAGCCGCTGAAAGCATCATGGCTGACTTTGAAGCTGGAAAATACGACGCGGTAGAAGTGGTTTTCAACGAATTTAAAAACGTTGCAACCCAAATCATCCGTACCGAGCAGTTTTTGCCAATCGTCGCTGACGAAACAGCATCACAAAATGTATCCGCTTCGGGTGCTAACTACGTATTTGAGCCATCAGAAGAGCAAATCGTGCAAGATTTGATTCCTAAAACGCTCAAAATTCAATTGTACCGTGCCGTACTCGAATCGAATGCGTCGGAACACGGTGCGCGTATGACGGCGATGGACAAAGCCACCGACAACGCCCAAGAGCTTTTGAAAGCGTTGCGTTTGGAATACAACCGCTCACGCCAAGCGGCCATTACCAAAGAAATCCTCGAAATCGTGGGTGGTGCCGAAGCATTATCGCAAGGCTAATCCCCAACGATTTTATATTTGAAAGCCTGTCTTTGAGGAGACAGGCTTTTTTATTACCTAACAATTAAAATAAAAAGTATTATTAGTTTATATCAAGAAAAACCTGTAGCTTATCTCCGAATTCAAATACTGTATTAAAACCATTATACTCTACATGCTCAAGTATTTAAAAAATTCGTTTCGGCGAAAAATTGCTCGACGTTTTACCAAAGAGTACCCGTCACATATTCATCAATATCATTTGGAAAAAGAAGGTAAAGTTGACTTTGCTGAATGGACAAATCCTTTTGTGACACCACTTGGGCTGAAACAAGAAACGGTAGATTTTTTCCGTCAGTTTATCAAAGAAGGGGATTTGGCCATTGATATTGGTGCCAACATCGGAGATACTACCGTTCCGATGGGCTTAGCTGCTGGTCAGAAAGGTCTTGTTTTAGGGTTTGACCCAAATCCGTACGTCTTTAAAATTCTACAGGAAAATACCCTACTAAATCAGGATAAGGCAACGATTCACCCTTTACCGTTTGCTATTTCGGTGCAAGAAGAGGAGTTTTATTTTATTTCGTCCGAAGCCTCGTTTGTCAACGGAGGGATTTCACCCACCAAAGAGAGTCGTCATGGCAAATTTATTCATCCCGAAAAAATCAAAGGGGTGCCAATGAAGCAATTTTTAGAAAAAAATTATGCCGAATGGTTGCCTAAGTTGTCGTTTATTAAGGTAGATACCGAAGGCTATGACAAAGAAATTCTCAAGTCGATTGCTGATTTGATTGCCCAGTATAAACCCGTGATTGTTGCTGAGAGCTTTGGAAAAAACTCCGATGCTGACAAAATGGAGCTTTTTACTACGATTGCCCAACACGGGTACGAAATTTATTACGTTGAAGAGTTTGAAACAACGGCCGAGGTTATTCCAATCAACACCAAGGAAGAAATTACAAAATGGAAAAAAACCATTAATATTTACGCCACGCCTAAGTAAGCAAATGGACACAGCCTGTCTTCGAGAAGATAGGCTGTGTTTGTGATTCACGTTATAAGTGCTTTCCCCACTTATTTTATATATTTGTACAAAAGAAAAATGACTTTTACATGAAAAAGAAAGAAAAATACAGTAGCTTTCATGAAATGAAAATCAACTCTACTTCAATAAACCCAACTAATGCTACTGAAGTAATGGAACGCCATACTATGTTTGATACCTTTATGGGGTTTGTTAGGGAGGAGCATGCAAAAAAAATAGCTTCAAAAAGCCGTAAGCCTACCTCTAAATGATAGTATGAGTGATAGCTCTATTTCCTCCATCTTCACATCTTTAAATAAGCACCATGTACAATTCTTAGTTGTTGGAGGCATGGCAGTCGCTTTCTATGGCCACAGCAGACTTTCTACTAATATCGCTGGTGAAATTACTGAAAAACCTGATATTGATATTTGGTACAACCCGAATTATGAAAATTACTATTCTCTTCTTAACGCTGTAAAAGACCTCGGAAAGGATATAACTTTCTATCTTAATGAGGTTAATCCAGATCCGAAAAAATCGTTTTTCAAGTTTGAATTTGATAATTACACGCTCGATTGCTTACCTCGAATAAATGCTCCTTTAAAATTCAGCGAATCGTATATCAGGAGAGAAATCTTTACTGGAAATGAGCTTGAGATTCCATTCATAAGTCGCGAGGACTTAATAGCAGACAAGAAAATAACAGGCAGACCAAAAGACCTGTCCGATATTGCACATTTACTTTGAGAAGTGAGATACACAAAATCCGAAGGGTTAGCCCTTTCCCCTTTTCTATTTTTCTTCAATAACCATTGGCCTTATTTTAAAAAAAATGAGTAATGTATAGTCACTGTTGCCTTACTGACATAAGCACCTAATTGACTATCTGCTATGACCTCACAGACTTCTCGGAGAAAATTTCTCAAAGGTTCGCTGGCTACCTTAGCCACATTTTCTATTGTGCCTCGGCACGTGCTGGGCAAAGGCTATCTCGCTCCTAGCGACCAACTTACCAAAGGAATCGTCGGCGTAGGCGGCATGGGCCGTGGCCACATTCCGTACGCAGGAACGCGGGTAGTGGCCGTGTGCGATGTGGACAAACGACACATCAAACTGGCCCTCGACGAGCTAGGCTCCAATGCCTCTGGCGTCAAAACCTTTGGGGATTACCGAGAACTGATTCAACTACCCGAAGTGGATATTGTTCACGTGGCGACTCCCCCCCACTGGCACGGTATCATTGCCGCCGACGCCGCCCGCGCTGGCAAGGACGTATGGTGCGAAAAACCCATGACCCGAACCATCGGCGAAGGAAAACGCCTGGTGGAAGCCGTGCAGCAACACGGTCGGATTTTCCGCCTCAATACTTGGTTTCGGTTTGAATCCAACTTTTATGGCATGAACTCTACCGTTCGGCCCATCAAAAAACTGGTAGAAAGTGGGCTATTGGGTTGGCCGCTCAAGGTCACCGTAAGCCGCCACACGGGCTTCGATTGGAAGTTTTACTGGGTAGGTAAAACCGACCTAACGCCCGAACCCGTTCCCGCCGACCTCGACTACGACATGTGGCTCGGCCCTGCGCAATACAAACCCTACAACGCCCACCGCGTCCATAATACCTTCCGTGGTTACTGGGACTACGACGGCGGTGGTTTAGGCGACATGGGGCAGCATTATTTAGACCCTATCCAGTATTTCCTAGGCAAAGACGATACCAGCCCCATTAGCGTAGAAATAGATGCGCCACAGCAACATACGGACGCCGTAGGCACTTGGCGACGCATCGAATACACCTACGCCGACGGCTGTAAAATCATCCTCGACGGCGAAGGAAAAGACGAAAACGTTCCATATATCGAAGGTCCTAAAGGTAAACTTTACCCCAATTTCAGGTCAGATATTCCTGATTTGGAGAAAAAATTAGCCGCTTTCCCCGACCCTGAACCTCAAGTAACTGACTTTGCCGAGGCGGTAAGAAAACGTCAAAAATTTGCGCTCAACGAAGAAAACGGCCACCGTTCTTGCACGATTGTCAACATGGGATTAACGGCATTGCGTTTGGGTCGCTCGCTCAAGTTTGACCCTATTAAGCAACTTTTTGTGGACGACGAAGGAGCCAATCGCCTCATCGACCAACCCATGCGCGGCCCTTGGACTATGTAAAAATCGTTAATCGTTAATCGTTAATCGTTAATCGTTAATCGTTAATCGTTAATCGTTAATCGTTTACCCAAAATAAAGTTTTTCACAACTTACAGTTAACAAATACACAGATAACGGTTAACAAATACACAGATAACAGACACAACTTCGACTTTCTATGAAATATACCATACATTTACTTTTAGGACTCTGGCTAAGTACCACCGCCGTCATGGCGCAGGTGGATACCCGAATTACCAATATTTTACGGCAATTTCCCTCCCAAAACGCCAAACAGCAGCAAAAAAACATGGATGACATGACGGCACTTGGCAAAACTGGAATCACGGCGTTGGCTTCCCAACTCTCATCACCCGATAAGGCGGAACACGCAAAAGTACAATATGCAGTGGGTGGCTTTACGTATTACGTTACCCAAGCTGGCAAGGAAGAATGGCGGAAAATGGCGGCCGAAGCCTACTCCGAAGCCCTGCCCCGCGTGAGCGATAAAAACAACCAAGCTTTTCTGATTTTTCAACTTCAACAAGTGGGAAAAGACGAGGTCGTAGGCACGTTGGCCAACTACTTGACAGACGCACAATTGAGTGGCCCTGCCGCACGCGCTCTTGGTAAAATTGGAACCGCTCAAGCAACAAAAGCCTTGAACCAAGCGCTTTCCACCGCAACGGGTGAGGCACAAATCTCCCTCATCGAAGCCCTTGGCGACGCCAAAGTAAGCGATGCCGCCCCTGCCATTGAGCGAATCGCGGCGGGTACCACGGGCAATTTACAAAAGGTAACACTTTACGCTTTGGCCCAAATTGGGGGTAACTCCTCTGCATATACGTTATCGAATGCCGCAGCAAAAGCCAACTATACCTACGACGTCACCAATGCTACTTCATCTTATTTAGTGTATTTGGAGCGGTTAGTTGAAAATGGGCAAAAAGCTCTGGCTGTTAAAAGTGCCACTGCGCTCTTAAAGAGTGCCATCTCCGCCAAACAAACTCCTACTCGCACAGCTGCCTTGAAAATTTTGGCCGATGCGCAGGGAGCATTGAGCGTCCCAACTCTCCAAAAAGCAGTAGCTAGTCCTGCCATTGAGGAGCGAATTGCCGCTTTGAAACTGGCTCAAAAGTTCCTTACCCCTGCCAATACGCAACAATGGATCGCGGCTTTGCCACGTTTCAAACCCGAAGCCCAAGCCGAGGTGATTACGATGTTGGGGCAAGCAGAGGCCAAAACGGCCCTCCCTGCTCTCCTCAAACAACTTTCTAGCAAAGTAAGCGTAGTTAAAATTGCGGCGATTGGTGCTTCCGCAAAGATTGGCCAAGAAAGCGTCTTAAAGAACTTATTGGACGTCTTGAAAAAAAGCTCAGACGACGAAGTGAAGGCCGTAAAAACGGCGCTTTTGTCGCTCAAAGGAGACAATGTGGTCAATCAAGTAGCAACAGCACTCCCAACCCTTCCAGCCAACGCCCAAGTGGCTTTGCTTGAGTTTTTGGCTGCCCGCGCGGCTGATTCAAAAATTGATGTGGTGATGGGACAATTAAAAAATAACGACCCCAGCGTTAAAAATGCGGCTTTTTCCGCCCTCAAGCGCGTTTCGATGCCGAAGGATTTACCAACCTTGTACGAACTATTAGGCACGGTTTCGGCACCTACTGAGCTGCTTGCCACCCAAGAAGCCATCACAGCTGCCCTCAAAGGTACAGGAAACACTAATCAACAAACCCAACTTTTATTGGGTCAAATCAACAACGTCAGTGCGGAGAAAAAGCCCACTTACTTGCGCGTTTTGGCCAACATTGGCACCCGTAAAGCGTTGCAATTCGTAAGTTCTTCTTTTACCAATGGCTCAAGTTCAGCCCAACAAGCAGCACTGGCAGCATTGGCCAACTGGTCGGATGTAAGTGCCATTCCTGAGTTGCATAACATTGGAAAAAGCACAACAGACGCCTCTTTCACCGAGCAAGCCGTGGCAGGAATTATCCGCGCGGTAACGGCGTCAAAACAAAATCCTACCCAACGTGTCCTTTCACTGCGCGAAGCTTTGTCTATTGCCAAAACATCAGCACAAAAAGAAAGTGTATTGAAAGAATTGGTACGCAACCGTACGTTCAATGCGCTCTTGCTGGCAGGACCTTACTTAGATGATGCTTCACTCCAGCAAACGGCCGCGCAAGTGGTCATCAATGCTGCGCTATCCAACAAAGACTTCAACGGTACGACCGTCCGTTCTTACCTTAACAAAGCCCTCAATTTTGCCTCTAGCGATGCGCAGAAAGAGGCTGTTCGTAAACACTTGGCCGAGCTTCCTGCGGGAGATGGCTTTGTTTCGTTGTTTAACGGGAAAGACCTAACAGGTTGGAAAGGATTGGTAGCCAACCCAATTGCCCGCGCCAAAATGCACCCCGATACACTCGCCGCCAAGCAACTCAAAGCCGACGAAAACATGCGCAAAGGCTGGATTGTCAAAGATGGAGATTTGGTGTTTACGGGTCACGGCGATAACCTATGCACGGTGAAAAAATACCGCGATTTTGAGATGTTTGTGGACTGGAAAATAGAACCTAAAGGCGATGCTGGTATTTATTTACGCGGCTCCCCGCAAGTACAAGTTTGGGATACCTCACGCGTAGAGGTGGGTGCGCAAGTTGGCTCGGGAGGATTGTACAACAACCAAAAGAACCCAAGCAAGCCACTCAAAGTAGCCGATAACGCGATTGGTGATTGGAACACCTTCCGTATTATCATGAAAGGCGACCGCGTAACGGTGTATTTGAACGGCGAATTAGTGGTGGACAACGTGATTTTGGAAAATTATTGGGACAGAAAACTTCCCATTTTTGCCAGCGAACAGCTTGAGCTTCAAGCCCATGGTACGTTGGTTGCCTACCGCGACATTTATGTCAAAGAATTGCCTAGTCCTGAGCCATTTGTATTGAGTGAACAAGAGAAAAAAGATGGTTTTAAGGTGTTGTTTGATGGCACCAACATGTTTGAATGGCAAGGAAACACCACAGACTATATCATCGAAAACGGCGATATGGTGATTTATCCTAATCGTGGTGGCAAAGGCAATCTTTATACCAAAGACGAATACAGCGATTTTGAGTTCCGTTTTGAGTTCCAACTAACACCTGGCGCCAATAACGGCCTAGGAATACGCGCTCCACTTCAAGGTGATGCGGCTTATGTGGGCATGACTGAATTACAGATTTTGGACAATGACGCGGAGATTTATAAGTCGTTGCAGCCTTACCAGTACCACGGCTCGGCTTACGGAATTATTCCTGCCAAACGAGGATTCCACAAACCGCTTGGACAATGGAACTACCAAGAAGTAGTAGTAAAAGGATCAAAAATAAAAGTAACCCTCAACGGAACGGTCATTTTGGATGGCGACCTAGCCGAAGCTTCTAAAAATGGAACTGCCGACCACCGCGACCACCCAGGTTTGAACCGTACTTCGGGATACATCGGCTTTTTGGGCCACGGCGATGTGGTTCGTTTCCGCAACATTCGCGTGAAAGATTTGACGGTGGTTCCGCCCGTTGAACAACCTGCCCCAGAACCTGCTCCGACTGATAAGAAAAAACGGAAGAAAAAATAGAAGGGAAATACTGAGAGTTAGTTGGAGGTGATGATACCTCCAACTAACTCATTTAAAGACTAAAGTGTAGCAATCAACTTCTGATTAAGTACTACGTAATCGTCATTTTTAGCTTCTTTGGCCAATTCAATAGACTTCATAGCAGTTGATTTTGCGCCTGCTTTGTCACCTGCTTTTGCTTGAACTTTCGCTTTCAAGTGCAACACCCAAAACGCCGTAGGCTGCGCTTCTACCGCTTTATTTGCCCACTCCAACGCTTTGTTGATGTCTTTTCCGTTGTCGAAATAATAACTAGCCGCTTGGAAATAGGGACGGCTATCTACAGTCATGGCTGAGTTGATTTGCGCCATAATTTTGCTGTCGATATCGGCTACAACAGGGAATTCAACCGCTGTCGTCTCCCACAAAATTTGTACACTTGCCGATGAAGCCGTCAAATTGCCCAACATAATTGTGAACGATTCGATGTTCATTGGCAACTGCATTGGCTTCACTTTAAAACGAGCTACATCGTCTTCCGTTTTGTAACCTGTCAAACCTGAATTGTTTGCACCTTTGTTGATGATGATTTCCCATTCGTTGGCATTAGGCACTGAATAGATAGCATACGAACCTGCTTTTACGGGCATTCCACCTACTTTTACATCTTCGCCAAACGTAATTTTTGTAGCGCCATTGGCACCTGTTCTCCAGATTTTTCCGAAAGGCACTAAGTCACCAAATACTTTACGGCCTTTCGCAGCAGGGCGTGAGTAGTTGATTTCGATAGAAGAAAGAGCAAAATCTTGCTTGAGGGTTTGGGTTGGACTAGGAGCAGGCGTCTTGATTCCTTGCGCCATTGACCCCAACGAAATGAGGGACAAAAGAAGTACAGCGACTTTTTTCATTTGAGTTTTTAGGATTTTGTTTTGGGAAATAAACTAACACATTCGATAGACTATTAGCTATTCTACAAACTCATTCGGAGGCTAAAAAATTCACCTGCCTACGTTTTTAATCCTACTTTTCCTGATCTACGTCATCTTTTCCCCCGCAGAATATCGCGACTTTTGAAGAGGTATGCTTGCGTATCTATGTTTTTGATTTTACTAACAACTGCTTTCACATGGCCAAACAACACACCTTTCATATTCCTGTCATGGGGCTGGGGTTTACAATGGAAACGCCCATTAAAGTCGCTCGTTACGGGATTTCATCCGTGATTTCAATCATCGAAGACGAACTCATGGAACGCCTCCGCGAATTATACAGTCCGTGGGTAAACGATTCTTTTTCACCCATCGCTCCCCACGAAGAAGATTACCGCGCGCGTCGGATTGCGTCGTACCTCAACTTGGTCAATCGTATCGTCAAACAACAAATCGAAACGTTACGAAATCTTCCTTTTTCCCTTGGAAACGACCTCGTGAAGTACTTTGAGCTACTTCCTGACGACTCACCCGTCAAGCTTATTTACCAAAAGATGACAACGCTCGAAGACGGCCCTGCCAAAATAGAGCTTCAAGAACAGCTTCGGAGTGAAGTAAAAGCGGGAGCTATTGATGTCAATATTATGTCCAAAGTCGATCGTAATACCTACACCAAAGACGGCGAAATGCTTCCAAAAGAGTTTTCGGATGCGTTGTCGAGCTTACGCGGATTTGCGACTAGCGAGTTGGAATCGTCAGTGGTATTTTCGGCGGGTTATAACCCGCGTTTGTACGCCTACATCGACACCTTCCCCGACTTTTTACCCGACGAAACGGGGCAGTTGAAGAAAAAAATTATCCTAAAAGTAAGCGACTACCGTTCGGCACTTACGCAAGGAAAAATATTGGCAAAAAAAGGTCTGTGGGTTTCCGAATTTCGGATTGAATCGGGCCTCAACTGCGGCGGACACGCGTTCGCTACCGACGGCTTGTTGTTAGGCCCCATCATGGAGGAGTTCAAAAACAACCGCGAAGCCCTTGCCGAAGAACTTTGGGCACTTTGCAACCAAGCCCTAACTGCCAAGGGAGTACCCACCTTTGCGGCCGTTCCTCACCTTAGGATTACGGTACAAGGAGGCATTGGCACGGCCAACGAAAACCAGTTTTTGCTCGACTACTACCAAGCCGACGCCACTGGCTGGGGGAGTCCGTTTTTGTTGGTTCCAGAAGCAACCAGCGTCGATGAGGTCACGCTTCATCAACTCGCCACGGCCAAGCCCGACGATTATTACTTGAGCCACGCGTCGCCGCTTGGGATTCCGTTTAACAATTTCCGCAAAAGCTCCGCGCACTTGCAAATTGAAAAACGCATTGCCAAAAACCGCCCTGGAAGCCCCTGCTACAAAAAATTTTTGGTGTCCAACACCGAGTTTACCGAAATCCCTATTTGTGCCGCATCTCGCCAGTACCAGCACCTCAAAATCAAGCAATTGCAAGAACAAGGGCTACCTACCACCGACTACGAAACACAACTTGCGACGGTAATCGAAAAAGATTGTCTTTGTGAAGGGTTAGGTGCTTCGGCCTTGTTGAAAGACGGCCTTGCTCCCGCTCACAACTTAAAAGCAGTGTCGGTATGCCCAGGGCCTAATTTGGCGTACTTTTCAGGGATATTTACCTTTAAACAAATGGTGGATCACATTTATGGGCGTACTAATTTGCTCAATTCGGTGAAGCGTTCCAATTTGTTTGTGAACGAACTTCGGATGTATATCGACTATTTTGAGAAAGATTTAAAGAAAAATACCGAACAACTTACGACCAAAAAACTTCGGTCGCTGCAGTTGTTCAAGGCCAATCTTTTGGAGGGAATTTCGTACTACCAGCGACTGATTCCACAACTTAAAAACGAGGCGGAAAGCTACTTAAACGAAATGCGGGCGGAGTTGGCGCAGTTTGAAGAAGCTGTGCAGCAAATTGTTTTGCCCGTGTAATATACAACTTCCCGAAAGTTCAACCCTCCCGAAAGTTTAAAACTTTCGGGAGGGTCCGTTTTTTATTCAATCACCTTAGGCACACGGAAGTACGTTCCGTCTTGCGAAGGCGCATTTACCAACGCTTGCTCTCTTGGCAAGTGATTTCCGACCACATCTTCACGCATCACGTTGATTTCGGCCGATATGTGAGTCAAAGGGGCTACACCTGTCGTGTCTAATTCATCCAACTGCTCCATCCACGACAACACGCTCTCTAGGCTTTTCAACAACGGAGCTTCTTCTTCGGGTTTCACTTCCAAACGCGCCAAATGCGCAATCTTGTGAAGCGTATCTTTATCTATTTGCATTCTCTCAATTTTTCCACAAAATTATGACTTTATCCACAATTTGAAGGGATTGAATATTTTTTTGGTGGAAAACTGCAACCTTTTCTATTCCCTTGCATTATGGATTCAAATGATTATTGAGTTTGAAAACCGTCGCTGACCCCATAAACGTCTCCCAACCCCTCGATGAACAGGCATTTGGGCAACTCTACGATGCGTATTATTCCAAAATTTTTGGATACGCTTTTCGTCGGGTGGGAGATTATGACATTGCCCGCGATGTGGCCGCCGAAACGTTCTTGAAGGCATTTTTAAACCTAAAAAAGTACCGTTTTGAAGGCCATCACATTTCGGCTTGGTTGTACAAAATTGCCACCAACGAAATCAAGCTCTTTTTTCGTAACCAAAAATACCGCCCCGATTTGTTTGGACAGTTGTCGGACGATATGCTTTCTGACCGCGAACTGCTCACAGTTTTTGAACGCGAAAAGAACGAAGCCGAACGCCAAATGGCCGACTATGAAGCATTTGCCGACGTACAGCGTCACCTCAAAACCCTTGACATCAAGTACCAAGAGGTGATTGCACTCAAATATTTTGAAGAAAAAAGCATTGCTGAAATCAGTCTTATTTTAGACAAGCCCGAAGGAACAGTCAAGTCGCTGTTGTCGCGGGGCATCGACTATTTACGGCAAAAATGCGGCTAATTACCCAACCACTTTAACTCAAGTTGGCCATGGAACCAATGGACGAATTCGAAAAAAAATTACAAAACCTAAAAAAACCTCAGGTGATGACCGAACATCAAGCGTATTTAAAATTACCCATCCTCAACACCCGCAAATCGGCCGCGATAGGCTGGTGGTTGGTGGCTTTGCCTTGTTTTTTATTGGCTTGCGTACTGGTGCAACTCGTCTCGGGCGGCAACATTCGCGTATTGGATATGTTATTTAGTACCCTTGAGGTTTTCGACCGCTCGCATGGCGGCTGGTTTTCGCCCTTGGTCTTTGTGATTTTTCCGATGGTAGCAGCGGGAATGAACCTCCTTTCGCTCCTCAACGTGCTGTACGATGCCGAACGCCGTGAACTTACAATTACGCTCAAAGTACGTTTCTGGAATCTGTTCTTGATTTTTGTGGGGTTTGGAGCTGCCCTCTTTATCGGATTTCACGCCCTTCTCCAGCATTTCCATTAATGTTTACAGGCTCATTTTTTCATCCATATACTATACAATCACCACTTTTATGCACTGGTTTGTTCGAAAAGGTATTTTTTTTAAGCCCATTTCCCCCGTTGGCTGGGCATTGTTTATCCTTGTAGCCATGTACGCTGTCCACGCGTTGATTGAGGTCAATGAGCATTCACATTCGACCATGGAGACAATCATAAACTGGTTTTTCAGGGTGATTTTAGTAGGCGTTGCCTATACCATCGTAGCATATTTTATGTCAGAAAAAGAGTAGTTTGTCCACAAGCAAGCGTGCTGATATGGGAGTTTATTGTATTTTTGTCAAGACCAAGTATTCGCTTTTCTTTTCAAAATATTGTCTTAAAAAAACTTGAAAAGGTTACAAAACTGGGCATCAACAAACGTCTTTCCCATGAGCATCAAGTACGATAAACACATAGGCACCAAACAAAAAGCCCTTCGCATCAACTTAGACCGCCGCATTTATGGCTCTTTTGCCGAAATTGGGGCGGGCCAAGATACTGCCGCTCACTTTTTTAAGGCAGGAGGTGCTTCAGGAACCATCGCCAAAACCATGTCGGCCTACGACATGAAGTTTAGCGACGAAATCTACGGTCCCGAACCCAGCGGTCGCTACGTGGTAGAATCGCGCTTGATGAAAATGATTCAGCACGAGTATGACCTCGTCGAACAACGCTTGGCCGAAAAACGCGGCGCCGATAGTTTGTTTTTTGCCTTTGCCAATACCGTCGTTGCCCTCAATTACCAAAAAAGTAACGAAGGCCACGGCTGGCTCGGACTGCGTTTTCAACTCACGCCCCGCGCTCCGTACAACGACGTAGTGATTCACATCAAAATGCTCGACAACGACAGCATTTTGCAACAACAAGCCTTGGGAGTGATTGGGGTGAATTTGATTTATGCTTGTTTTAATTACTACAAATCGCCCGAAACTCTATTGATGTCGTTGATGGATGACCTCGGCCCCGACCGCGTCCATATCGACATGATTCGGATTCAAGGACCTGATTTTAACCACGTTGACAACCGACTTTTGAGTTTATATTTGGTCAAACACGGCTTTACCGAAGTAGCCATGTTTGGCCCCGACGGGCAAGTATTGCAGCCGTCAGAAGCCCTCTACAAAAAACATATTTTGTTATTACGCGGGCGACTTCGCCCCATCACCAACGTCCACATCGATATGCTTCGCAATGGCCTTAAACAGTTTAAGGCCGAACCCGACGTGGACGAGAAAAAAGTGATGATGGTAGCTGAGCTGACACTCCAAAACCTCCGTGGCCTCGAAAAAGACATCAACGAGAAGGATTTCCTCGACCGCGTGGACGTGCTGAGCTCGATTGGTCAAACGGTAATGATTTCCAACTACCACGAGTATCACCGTTTGGTGGCATTTTTGGCCAAAACCACCCGCCTCAAAATTGGGTTGGTTTTGGGGGTTCCTAATTTGGAGTACATTTTTGAAGAAAGTTATTACCAAAACCTTCCAGGTGGCATTTTGGAGTCGTTTTCGACCTTGTTTAGTCGCAACGTGAAGCTGTTTGTGTATCCTACATTTAAAAACGGGAAGCTTTACAACTGCCAAAACTTCGAATTGTCCACCAATTTGCAGCCGCTTTTCCACTATTTGGTCTGCAACGATAAAATCGAGGACATCCGCGACTACAACGAAGACAACCTACGGATTTCAACCGACCGCGTTCTCGAACTCATCAAGCGAGGCGAACCTGGCTGGGAAGAAAGCGTACCGACCGAAGTTGCCGAAATGATTAAAAACAAGTGTCTGTTTGGGTTTCCGTGCGTAGTGTATGAGCCCAAAATGGCCGCCCACATTCACCAAGCGGTAGGGAATTTGTAAGATATGCTGGTAAACTGCCTATTGGTATGGCAAATGAACTTCAACGCCATATAACCCAAAGCCGTGATGAATGGAACAACCGCACTATTTAATTGACACAAATGCTGTCATTGATTATCTCGGCAACAAACTTCCTGCTTCGGGGATGGGCTTTATGAATATGATTGTTGATGCAGTTTCTAATGTTCGGTCATTTCCAAAATTGAAGTGCTTGGCTTTAATACTCCAGAAGAGCACTTCTGATTTTACTGATGATACGATTGTATTGGGGTACGAATAAATGCAGGATATAGTAACATTCTTTTTAAAACACATAGGAAACATTAGAATAAACACATAGTGAACATAGAAAGTCTTTTGTGTGCTATGTGAAAATTCTGTGTGAACTATGTGTTTACATTTTCCTAGTCAACTGCAAAACTTCGTACACTTGAGTGTGGTAGAGGCAAGTATCGAAATCCGAAAAAGACATAAGACCAAGTTACCAGATGCTATCATTGCCGCTACGGCTCTTGTTTATGGCTTAGTGTTAATCTCTCGTAATGTCTCCGATTTTAAAAGTATTGATGGTTTACAAGTTATTGACCCACATCTATTGTAAAAGCAAAATGAGAAGCTAAATACCCAACATTTGATAAAGAACGCCCTAACACCTAATTTTGTGCATAAATTGTTCACTATGCACAGAATCATTGTTAGTTGTCTTTTAGCCATTTGCGCAGGGATAGGGTTGAGTTCGTACGCACAGCAAACGGCTCCCAGCCCTGTGGGCCTTCAACGAGACACTACCTACCGCGCCGACACCGCCGCTGTAGTCATCACCGCCGCCGTCCGTATCTATGACTTATCGCACGTTTCGGTCTGCCCAGGCAGCACCATTTTCGTTCCGTTTGATTTTGAGGGCAAATTTGAAGAAAAAAATCGCTTTTTGGTTCAGATTTCGGACGTATCAGGACGCTTTAGTACCATTTCTGACTCCCTTCAACACGGCCCTGCCCGCATTGTCCTTCCCCAAAACCGCGCGGGTTTGGTAGCTGTTCGCGTGATTTCAACTCACCCTAGCGTAGTAAGTGCACCTACGCGCCTGATGGTCTTGCCTTTGCCCCAAGCTAAAATAGAAACCAACGACGGCGGAAGTATCGCTAAAATTGGCCCAGGCCAAGCCGCCACTTACCGCGTATCGCTCACGGGAGCCGCTCCTTGGTCGTTCACTATTTCGGATGGAACCGTTGTCACCAATACCTTAGTCAACCCCTACGTGACCCAAGTAAGCCCCAAAGAAACCACTTCGTACAAAGTTACGTCCATCCTCAATGCTTGCGGAAGCGGTACTGGCTCGGGTGAATTGGTGGTACAAGTAAGCCAAGATACCTTGCCCGCCATTGCCCTCAAAGCCGTACCCAAAGCAGGGTTTCGCATTTGTACAGGAACGCCCTTTCAAATCAATTTTAACGCGACGGGGAAATACAACATCGGCAACGGTTTCGTCGTCCAACTTAGCGATACCACGGGGCAAAATTTTACTAACATCTCAGAACTCGCTACCGAAAGCCCTATCATTGCCAAAACACCTTTTTCGTTGAAGGCGGGCAATTACAAGCTTCGGGTCGTTTCTACTTTTCCAACGATTTCCAGTGATACCGTCGATGTCAACGTTTCAGCTCCTGCCACAGCTACCCTTCGCCGCGACTCGCTCGAAATCCCCGAAGGAGGTGCTACCAACCTTACCGTTGACTTCGGTGGCGGTGGTCCTTGGTTTGTCTTGCTATCGGACGGCACGTACCAAAACGACATTCGGGTGACACCTTACACGTTAAAAGTAAGTCCTAACGACCCAACGACTTATAAAATTACGTCGGCGGGAGGCTACTGCGGCGTAGGAACGTTTTCGGGAACGGCCGTGGTCAAAGTAAAAATTCCACCTGCGACCATCTCCACGGGCAACCTTTCGGATAAAATCATTTGCTCAGGTACTGAAATCACCGTTCCTTTTACGACGACGGGGCGTTTTGAGAATGCCAATAAATTCATTGTACAAATTGCCGATACGAGCGGAAAATGGGTAAATCTTCCTACGGTGGGAGGATTAAGTGCGCTTCGTGCTAAGATTTCGCCGCCGTTTCTCAAAGATACCCTCACTACGCACCAATTGCGCGTCATAGGCACATTTCCATTTACCGAAGGAGTTCCTACCAATATCAACGTAATGATGCAAAACGCGGCTTCGGCGGCTGTTACGGGCGGGGGAGTGATTCGGCCTGGGGGAGCGTCTCGGATTCGAGTAGCTTTCAAAAATGGCTTACCACCGTGGTCGTTTGTATTGTCTGACGGAACTACGGTCAACGGAACGTTTATCAATCCGTACCAAATTACGGTCAACCCTCGTACTACCACCGAATACAAAGTGGTTTCGCTCAACAACACCTGCGGAACGGGGATAACGAACGGTCCTTCGGCAACCGTAACCGTCGATACGAATTAAGTGGATTGTGCGTCTGGCAGGAAAATCGGGTTTTGGAATGTGCGTCTGGTTGCTCACAACCAGACGTTCGGGTTTTGTCACCTTCCCGAAAGTTCAAAACTTTCGGGAAGGTCTAAACTTTCGGGAAGGTAACAAAGATCGGGTTGTGAGCAACCCTCAGCACGTTAGTTTTTCTTACGATAATCGCCGCGAGAGAACGTTTTTTCGATAAAACAGTACATCAAAATAAAGAAGTAACGACTTCCCATTTCTTTGATTTTGAGTTTCGACTCGCCGTACTTACGATTAGTCCAGCTGTTAGGAACCACGGCGTAGCTGTATCCTCGCACAATTGCTTTGAGCGGCA
The DNA here is from genome assembly GCF_003711225.1 of Runella sp. SP2. Taxonomy (NCBI): domain Bacteria; kingdom Pseudomonadati; phylum Bacteroidota; class Cytophagia; order Cytophagales; family Spirosomataceae; genus Runella; species Runella sp. SP2. Next base: position 5,119,494 of record NZ_CP031030.1, read on the forward strand.
ATTCTACCGTTAGGTTAAAATGGGGAGAAAGAAAAGGCTTGAGCCCTTCCATGGTTTCGCGTTTGTAGAGTTTGAAGGCATTGGTGGTATCGTTGTACTTAATGCCCATCACCATCCGAATGATAAAATTGGCCAAACGGTTGATGACTTTTTTTATCGTCGGATAGTCATAGACATTACCCCCTTTTCCCCAACGCGACCCAAACACTGCGTCGTAGTTTCCTTCGACCATTTTTTTGTAAAACTTCACCAAATCTTCTGGGTCATCAGACAAATCGGCCATAAAAACCGCCACGCAGTCGCCCGAAAAACGCTCAAGGCCATAGCGAACGGCGTATCCAAAACCATTCGGACCTGGGTTGGTTTCATAAACTAAGGTCGGAATTTCTTTTGACAGCTCTTGTAAAACCTGTAAAGTTTTATCTTTTGAGTTGTCGTTGGTCACCCAAATCTCGTGCGGGATGTCGTACTTCGACAACGTTTGGTATAACGTGCCTAATGTTTGTGGCAAAGAATCTTGTTCGTTATAGGCGGGTATGACAACGCTTAATTTCATCTATGTGGCAGGCCCTCTTTCGCTACGACAATTGTCTGGGCGCGGGCGTTTTATGAATGATTTTGAGAGAATGACCCTAAGAGGATTATACAGCAAAATTGGGTCATTTTGACCTAATTTCCAATTTTTTCCAGTAAACGGTCGTAATACTGCAAGGTTTTCTGAACAGTATCGTCGTAAATAAAATCAAGCCATTCGTTTACATCAGCAAACATTTGGCGTCGGTTTCGGAGAAAGTAAGGGTTGGTCGTTGCGTGAACATGGCTGAGTCCTCCACGGTGTTTTCGATATTTTCCCATCGTTTCGGACAAATACCCAATTTTCCCGCGCGCAGCCAATTGAATCACCAACGCCCAATCGCCCGCCGCCGCGCGATGATGCCATTCCGCAAAATCTTCGTTACGGAAAAAATTTCGGTACAGTAAACTGGCCGTTCCAATAAACCAACGGTCTTCCAACACATCTTTTACCGTAGAAACTGCCTTTTGGTCAGGTTCATTAAAAGGGTGGCTCGGCGAATTATCTTCGTAAATCACCTCCAAATTATGGTGACAAATGGCAAAATCGGGGTGAGCTTCCATAAAATCGACTTGCTTTTGCAGCTTCAGCGGGTCGGTCCAATAATCATCGCCTTCACAAAGCGCCACATAGTCGCCTTGGCAAGCTTTAAGCAAAAAAAGCACGTTGTTTCGTCCCCCAAACTCCCGAGGCTCTTTCGGCCCTAAGTTTTCGGGATGCAGATACGCCCTAATTTTGTCAGGAAACCGCTCAGCGTATTCCCGAATGATGCGCGGGGCGGCGTCAGTAGAAGCATCGTCACCCACCACAATTTCAAACGGAAAGGTCGTTTGCTGCATCAACGCACCTTCGAGCATTTGTGCAATGTACTTTTCGTGGTTGAAGGTGGGAACACAAACGCTAACTTTCATCGGGAAGATTCTTTCAAACGGTGAGGTAATAGCGCAAAGAAGCTATAAACGTTCATCATCCACTTTGGAAGCACGTAATCTCGGATAATTTCTTTGGAAATTTCGCGAGGAGGTTGTCCCAATTGAAGGTATTTCAACGCCAACCTTGCGCGGCGGAAGTAGCTTTTTTGATACTGTCGGGCATCGAGAAGCATTCGGTAGTAACGCGCGATGTTGAGCCGCAACAGCGAGTGGTGGCGATACTCTAATTCTTTATCAATGCCTTCGTACATCGCAATTCGGTTGTACAAAAAGCGCGCATCGCGGTAGTGGTCTTTAAAACTTGCCCCTCCTCTATTTTTTCGATACACAGACATTACGCCTGGTACGTACCCAATTGGGCCGTGTTTGGCCAAAATCACGTAACGCGGAATATCTCCACTCGACGATTTCAAAAACCACTCGGGGTAGTGCATAATGCCATTTTTAAACATCACCGCCGACGTGGCCATGAACCAAATTTCGTCTTCCCCGACCAAATCGGCCGCCGTAATGACCTCTTTCTGGTCGGGTGCATTGAGTTCGTGTGAGGGCGTACCGTCTTCGTAGGTAATGAGGGCATTATGAAAACAAGCCGAAAAATCAGGATGCGCCTCCATGAAATCGACTTGGCGTTGCAGTTTCTGGTCGTCGGTCCAGTAATCGTCCCCGTCCATCGGGGCAATGTACGTTCCTTTGGCCAATTTGAGGGTTTCGATGGTATTGAAAAGGCCATTTTGCCCCAAATTTTTGGAATGCAAAACAGCCTTTACTTTATCAGGATATTTTTCTTGGTAAGCGAGTATGGTTTCTTGCGCACCATCCGTCGAGCAATCGTCTCCTACCAATATTTCAATATCGAAATTTGTTTTCTGGGACAACGCACTTTCAATGGCTTTGCCAATAAATTCTTTCTGGTTGTACGTAAGAATCGCAACGCTTACTTTAATCATACGGCAGGTGTTGGTGAAGCAAAAACAGCTTCAAGTTGTTCTACAGTTGGAAAATTTGGTGTCACCAATTCAGCCTCTGGTTTGTATATATACGCCATTGGATAACCTCTTTCAATAAAAGTAGCTTCGGCCAAGTTGTTATAACGAAGCTGCACCGACCAGCGAATGTTATTAGTGATATTATTGCCCGATTGGTGTACCAAGAATGCTGAGAAAATCAACAAATCTCCTACTTGGAATTCGGTTTGGACAAAATCCTCGTCGTTCAGTTGAGCGGTAATTCCTCCTTGATATCCCGACGTACTCGACTCCAACAGTCCCCAAGTGTGACTACGCGGAATTACTTGTAACGCGCCTAAATCGGCACCTGCGTCCACCATCGGAAACCAAATCACCGTACTATCGAGCGAGCCTTGACCCGTACGCCAATCTTGGTGGGCATCGAGTTTCCAGTGCTTACTACCGTCTTTTGATAGAAAACGGCTATTGAATTGCATGGCAGGACGAGCGCCAATAACGGGCTGCTCGATGCCAACTTCTTTTAAGAGATTGACAATTTTTTCACTTACCGCAAACTGGTGAAGCGACAAGCTATGCTGAACCGTAACGCCTGTATTTCTAAAGGCCGTAAAATCTTTTTCAAAAAACTCAAACATCGCGTTTTCGAAAGCATCACGGTCATTAATATCAACGGTACGCCCCGTAACGTGCTTTATCTGAACGGCAAATATTTCACGTGCTTCGCGGTAGATGTTTTCCACCACGCTTTTATCTAAGAAGTTGCGAATGAGTAAAAACCCATCTTGACGAAATTGCTCTGCTAATGTTGACATGGTACTAATCTGTTTGGTTTAACAACCTTCAATGTTACGAATCATGGCCTTTTGAAAGTATGACCTTGGTCAAAAATCAAAAGTAAAGTTACAACAAACCTTCCAACTTTTAATCTTCCCAAACGGCATAGCCAAAACCAGCCGCACCAAAACCGTTGCCATTGTACAGTAAATACTTTTTACCCTTGTGTTCGTAGCAATAAGCATAGTCAATCATGTTGTAATCAAAGTCACCTGGTGTCTCTGATTTATGAATCCCTACCAAATGGTCTTTTCGCTCCCAATGCTCTCCATCCACCGATTCGGCATAGCCAAGGCGATAGCTCTGGTTGCGGTCGGTACGGTAGTCGCGCGTGTGGCGGAATGAATAGTACATTTTGTAAATACCGTCTTCTTTAAACACACTCGGACGACCAACAGCATGCAAGAAATCGTCAAAATCGAGCGTTGGTACATCACTGATATTCCAGTAAATACCATCGGTAGAAGTGGCCGACTGACAACGATAGTAGGGCTCAGGGTAGCCGTGGATGTACTCACATTTATGCCCTGAAATGTACCACATCCGCCACGTTCCGTCTTCTTCACGCATCACCGAAGGCTGCGCCGCCCAAATGGGGTTTTGAATGCTACGGTCCATGATAGGCCCCGTAAACATCTTTTTGAAAGTCAACCCACCGTCGTGACTTACCGAAAGTCCCATCGAAAGGCGGTATGAGTTGTGGGTACGATTCCAACCCGTGTAGTACAACCAAATATCGCCGTTGGGCATATCAACAAACCACGCTGGCATGGCGCCCGTTTCGTCGTATTCACCTGGGCCACCAAGCTCCAATACGGGCTTGTCGTGGATGTATAAAATCTTTTTAGGGTCATCATAATCCACGTCGATAAAAGTAGGACGAGATTGCCCTTTGTCATCGCGTGACGAGAAATAAATACGTAAAAAATCAGGGTGCTTGTACGCATACGGCACTTGCGCGTGCGAACGACTGTGCGCCAACGACCCATCTGGTTTATAAATTACTCCTTTTTTTTGCCAAGCCATTTTTGTTTGCAGTTTACTGTTTTCAGGTTTTCTGCTTTGTGTTTTTGATAATGTATCGTCTAATCGGTTGAGAGCAGCCCTCTGATACCATCTGTTTTGCGTCAGACGACAGTCAGACGCGCTAAAGTCGGGTTGTGAGCAACCCTCAACACTAACACTAGGCTTTTTCTGCTCTCAAACGCCAGTTATCCACAAAATCTTTGCCTGGGATTGGCAAATCAATGTCAATTTCAGGAGCTTTGGCAGCGACGGTATATTCCATCACATAAAAGCAGTTGCCAAAAATATAGTGCAATTTGAAGTTTTCAACGTTGGCAGGCAAATCGGCGATGGGCACCTCGGCACGGAACAACGGGTTGGCTTTCCAAAGTGTCTGGTACGTAGGTTCGTTGCGAAGCCACGGCGCCATACTTTCGTCTCCAATCACTACTTTTCCTCCTACTTTCACCACCCGAGTAAGTTCCGTAAAGGCTTTTTTACGTTCCGAAAATGTATTGATTCCCCCAAAGTGAAATACAGAATCAAACGTACCGTCCGCAAAAGGCAAGTACGAACCATTTCCCAAAAAGAAATGAATATTTACGTCCTCGGCCTTCAATTTCTGCGTAGCAAGTCGCAACATATTGGGTGAAAGATCCGACAATACTGCCGTTCCGCCTGGGCTAATTTGCTCAATAATCAAGGCCGAATCTTTTCCAGTTCCTGCTCCTACTTCAAGCACAGTTTGGCCAGGTTGCAAGTTCATCAATCCAATCATAAATTGGCGAGTAGCCGCTTCATCAGAGTGATTCAATGTTTCAAACACCCACGAAACGCCGCGGTCATAGCGTTGATACGCTTGGTCGTAGAGATGCTGCTCGCGGGCATCATCCTCAAACAACTCACGCGGATGCACCATGTCGATGATGTTTGAATCCAACACAGGATAAACTGTGCCATCGGGAGCGGTAAGCGATTGGCCATCTTCGGCAACTTGTAGCGGCTGTCCCGTTTTAGGGCAAACCAATGAAGCAAGGAATTGAGTATGTGTCATTCTATTAGGATTCTAAACTAATCATCAAGAGGGTCAAAATTAACGCATCTTTTATACTTTGGCAAAGATGGTTTCTTGGCCAAAGGAGGGATTTATTATTCGGTTCGTACAAAAACGCGGGTATTTTCTACTTCTCCCACGAGTCGATAGTGCGCTTCAATCAAGGCTTTAAGTTCGGGAAAAGCTTCGTGCGCTTGCGTTGCGCGGTCGTAGAGCCACAAACTATTCGGGCCTACGGCATCTACAAAGACTTTAGGAGTATTTTGTTTTAAATCAGCCAGATAGCGTTTGTAATAAATCTCTCGCATCGGATGCAGATAAATACATCGTTCCGAATGGTTCTCGGCCGTTCCTTGGGGCATTTGTGTTTCTACGTGATACCGACACATCCAACCCCAAATCACCAAACGGTCGCTGGGGGTGGCATATTTTTGTATCAATTTCGACACTTGGCTTACAGGCACGCGGTGGTCAGCCGTCGAAAAATAAGCATTGAGTGGCTCACGTTTCAGTACTTTGTATCCAAACCAACCTACCCACACGCTTACTGTCAATATCGCCAGCATTGCAAATGCTTTAGGTTTAAAGACCAAGGTATTGATACCCAACGCCGCCATCAATCCAAATGGATAGATGCACAGATTGAGGTAATGTACAAAATCATTTCCCGACTTGGTGGCGGCATACAACGCAGTCAATAGCCAAAGCACGGCAAAATAGAACATTGTTGTTTTATTTTTTCCTCCTCTAAAAGCCAACAATACCAACGGCAGGGTAGTCAGCAAAAACGCCATAAAACTGGGGCTTTTGGCAAAAAAATGCGGCAAACGAAGAATCGAATCAGTCAACGAGCTACCGCCCGCGTAGATGAGGTTTCCAAGAACGTAAAAATTCCAAAAATCGTCGAGCACATCGTACGTCCACGCCCACACCAAGGTCAATATCGGGAACGTCACCGCTCCAAGCACCAATGCGCTGAGTTTGGTTATCTTTTTCTCCGTATTCCACCCCTGTATAATTGCAAATAGCCCAATCACCGCAGCTTGAGGCACTACTTGAATTTTAGCAAATGGACTCATACCTAAGACCAGCCCAAGCAAAAACCAAGGAGCTATTTTTAGCGACGGATTCCAATTTTTGGACAATAACCAAAGCCCTATATTTAATATCAAAACGGGAAGTTGTTCGCTCGAATAATGCACATAATCAGCTTCCTGTGTAAAAGTAAGTAAAAATAACGGCGGCAAGAGCGCAACGCGAGCGGCGTCTTCTCCCCACCAATTTTTCAGACTGCGGTAAAAAAACCACAGACTTCCCAACACACAAAGCAAGCCCACCAAACGCCCCGAAGTATAATCTATCGCTCTTCCAAAAAACGATGGCAGCAAAAGAGCATAATTATCGAGCGGGCCAATGGTAGTCCCATCCACCGACTGCCAATAAATAGGATACTGTTTGAGGGTAATGGCGTGGGCCAACATTTGACTTTCGTCGGGGTTGATTTCTTGGTTAAAAATCACCACGGGCAAGCGCATAAACAACAACAAAGCTGCTGCTACTCCCAGAAAAAGAATTTCTTGAAAGCGCTTATTTTTCCATAATGCCAGTACTACTATCACTCCTGCAAGGAGATAGCCAAGGGCAAAATACACTATGGGAAAATCGTCGAAACTCAACACAACTACTTATTGATTATTTGCTGATGAACACTGTTTTTAACTTATGTCTTCTACTTTCTCAATAAAATCGCGGTACTGAAGCACGGGAATAAATTGCTGTTGGGTACGGTATTGAAGCACCATAAAAACAAGAAAAAGCGAAATCAAAAACGATTGAAGTACCACAATCAACAAGGCCGAACTGAGCGTAGATGCCCACCCTGGCGAGGCGTCGTTCATCCATTTCAAAAACAATACGACACAAATGACCAACAACGCCGCCAATGACATCCCAATCGAGAAGATTAAAATGCGAACTGCCGTTACGTCAATCAGCACCGAAATCGTACTCAGTCCGTGCAATACCAGCGACACAAAATTCATCTTGCTTTCACCCGCCAAACGTTTTCCCCGCTCGGTAGGAATGGCTACATACGGAATCCGTGATCTAATAATACCCCCAGGAAAATTGTTCCATATTTCAGAGACGCGCACAAGGTTTTGCAAACGTCGCTGCGGAATCAATGAGAAGTTTCCAAACGTAATCACTTTCCCCGTCAACTGACGAAAGATAAATTTATAAATACCGTAGAAAAAACGAAAAGTAAAGCTCTCTTGGCGTTTGGTACGTTGCGCAAACACAATACGGTCAGGTGCTTTTTCTGAAGCCGCGACTAGGGCGTTAATGTCTTTAGGAGCATCTTCGCCATCGGCATCCATCACAATCACTTTTTCGCACGATACCTCTTTGGCGATGTAAGACAACCCAATCGCAATAGCTCGTTGATGTCCCAAATTGCGATATAGACGCACAATTTGCACCTGTTGCCCCCGAAACGCCACCAAATGTTCTAAATCTTGACTAGAACAATCATCTACAATAACCAAAGACGTAGTGGCCAACAATTCGGCCACTACGTCTTGATTAATGCGTTCGATAAGCAGGTTTAACGCCTCCCAATCGTTGTATTGCGGTATGAGTATGACGTATTTTGAAGTCATTGAGTGTGTTATCAGTTTAACAGATAACAGTTCTACACCGTCATCGCCAAACGAGCGGCGATACCGTCGTGGATTTGAACAAGTGTTTGTTCAAGGTTATAAGTCCAGTTCCAATCTGGGTAGTGGCTCTTAAATTTCGTCAAGTCACTTACGTACCAAATGTGGTCACCGATACGGTTGGTTTCTGAGTAATGATATGTCAATTTTTTACCCGCAATTTTCTCACAAATCGCGATAGCTTCCAACATTGAGCAGTTGGCATAGCGGCCACCGCCTGCGTTGTAGGCTTCTCCTGGACGTGGGTTTTGGTAAAAATGCCAGAACATATTCACCAAGTCGTAGCTGTGGATATTGTCACGGACTTGCTTTCCTTTGTAACCAAAAATAGTGTAAGGGTTACCCGTAATCGTACACTTCATCAAATACGCCAAAAATCCGTGCAACTGCGCACCTGAGTGGTTAGGACCAGTCAAACATCCACCACGGAATACCCCTACTTTCATGCCAAAATAACGGCCGTACTCTTGGCACATAATATCTGCCGCTACTTTCGACGCTCCAAAAATAGAGTGTTTGGTATGGTCAAGGCTATGGTGTTCGTCAATACCATTTTTGAAATATGCGTGGTCTTCCGAAATCTCCCAACGGCTCTCTAGTTCTACCAATGGCAAGTAATTAGGGTTATCGCCATATACTTTGTTGGTCGAAGTAAAAATAAATACCGCCTCTGGGCAGTTTTGGCGGGTCATTTCAAGCATGTTGAGCGTTCCGACCGCGTTTACTCCGAAGTCAGTAAAAGGCTCACGTGCCGCCCAGTCGTGGCTTGGTTGAGCCGCGGCATGAACGATTAGCTTAATGTCGGCACCATATTCTTTAAAAATGGGCTCCAACTGGCTCACTTCACGGATATCAGCGCTGTAGTGCTTATAATTCGTGTACGCATCTTGCAAACGGTTACGGTTCCATTCCGTATTTCCGTCTTGCCCAAAGAAATATTGACGTAAATTATTATCTACCCCAATCACGAGGTCAAATTTATCAGCAAAAAAAGCGACCGACTCGCTTCCAATCAATCCAGCCGAACCAGTGACAAGTGCAATGTTCATACAAGAATCGTCTTTTGAAGTGTTATGTATATTGGAAAATTTCTATTTTTCTCTTTTAAAGGCGTAAAATAAGTCAAAAAAGTTCAATTCGCCTAATCCGTAAAATAAGTCAGTTAGTCAGCTTTCTCTAGTTTAAAACTAAAGGTTGTCCCTTTTTCCACTTTGCTCGCTACCGAAATCTTTGACCCGTGCGCACTCAAAATATGCTTCACAATGGCCAGTCCCAGCCCCGTTCCTCCTTTTTCACGCGAGCGGCTTTTGTCCACCCGATAAAACCGCTCAAACAAGCGCGGCAAGTGTTCCGACGGAATCCCAGGGCCATTGTCACGTACCGATATTACAAAATGTTTTTTCTCTTCTTCAAAATGGATAACCACCTTTCCGTTGTCATTTCCGTATTTAATGGCGTTTTCGATGAGGTTTGTCATCACTTGCGTGATTCGATAGGCGTCGGCTTTTACCCAGACGTGCGCCAGTTGATCGGGTTTAATTTTTAGGAGGGTTTTGCGCAGGTTTGCTTTGTGTTCAAGCTGTTCACAGACTTCCAAGGTCAGCAAACGCAAGTCCACCATTTCCTTGTGCATTCGGATTTCTCCCGTTTCCATCTGCGACAATGCCACTAAATCTTTAACGAGCGCATCGAGCCCATCCAAGCTTTTTGCAGCTTTCTGCAGAAACTTATCCCGCACTTTTACATCGTCCATGGCACCATCCAACAGGGTATGAATAAAGCCTTGCGCTGCAAAAATGGGCGTTTTTAATTCATGCGAAACATCCGCCAAAAACTCCCGACGAAATATTTCTAATTTTTTTAGTTCGTCGATTTCTTGCTGCTTACGAGCCACATAGACAAAAATCTCTTGGTTGAGTTTTTTCAACGGGTTGGCATCGCTCACAATCGCTTTTCTTGGAAAGCTAAAGTCCTTGAGTTTCAGGCGTTGAATGGTCTGGTGCATTTTGGTCACTTCACGATAGACCAAAATTTCAATGGCGTACATTATCAAAAAAAAAGCAGCCGAAAAACTGGCAAGCCCTGCCACAAAAAACATACTTCCGTTGGTACCACTCACAAACGAAAGAAAGGCAACAGTAATGGCCGAAATGGCTAGGGCAAGTAAGAAAGCAATGATACGTGGCGTAAATCGCATGAGGGTAAAGATGTCTCTGCCGCAAAGTTACGCAAATATTTTTCCTGAAATTTTAAGAAAATGTTTTGTCTTATGCTTGACTATCTGTAACTTTGCGCTCCGTTTTGAAATTTTTGAAAAGCAATGGCAAAGAAAGGTAACAGAATACAAGTAATTTTGGAATGTACGGTTCAAAAGGAATCAGGCGTTCCTGGCATGTCGCGTTACATCACGACAAAGAACCGTAAAAACACCCCTGCCCGTATGGAAATGAAGAAATACAATCCATACTTGAAGAAAGTAACGGTTCACAAAGAAATTAAATAATTTGTTATTTGTTGATCGTTAACTAGTTAATTGGTACTGTTAAACGATTGAACATTAACTTTTAACAATCTTAACTGATACTTACAATGGCAAAGAAAGTAGTTGCAACCCTGAAAAAAGAAGGTGGTAAGACATACGCTAAGGTGATTCAAGCTGTGAAATCTCCAAAGACTGGTGCTTACACTTTTAAAGAGGTTATCGTTCCTACCGATGAGGTACAGGCTGCGTTGAAAAACTAATTCGCAACCTCTGTTACCGTAACGATATTCTAAGAAAGTCCCCATGAGGGACTTTTTTTGTTGTACATTTGTGACAGAATTTATACAAACGATAACATGGGTTTATTTGATTTTTTCTCAAAAGAAAAAAAAGAGACGCTCGATAAAGGGCTCGAAAAATCAAAAGAAAGCTTCTTTGGGAAATTGAGCCGCGCCCTCGTCGGTAAATCAACCGTCGATGAGGAAGTCTTAGATGAGTTAGAAGAGATTCTAATTAGCTCAGATGTGGGTGTTGGTACTACCGTCAAAGTCATTGAGCGCATCGAAGCACGCGTTTCAAAAGACAAATACACGAGCACTAGCGAGCTCGACCGAATCCTTCGTGACGAGATTGCTGCTCTACTTACCGAGAATCAATCACTTGATATTAAAGACAGCTTTGAAACCGACAACCTGCCGAAACCTTATGTCATCATGGTTGTGGGGGTAAACGGCGCTGGCAAAACAACGACCATTGGAAAACTGGCTCACCAGTTCAACAAACGTGGTAAAAAAGTTGTCTTAGGTGCAGGTGACACTTTCCGCGCTGCTGCTGTAGATCAACTCAAAACCTGGGGACAGCGTGCAGGCGTGCCAGTTATCGATCACGGCATGAATACCGACCCCGCTGCCGTGGCGCACGATGCCGTCAAGAAAGGGGTAGAAATGGGCGCTGACGTGGTGATTGTGGATACTGCTGGACGCTTACACACCAAAGTAAACTTGATGAACGAGCTAACGAAAATTAAGCGTGTCATGCAAAAAGTATTGCCCGACGCTCCGCATGAAGTATTATTGGTGTTAGATGGAAGCACAGGCCAAAACGCAGTGATTCAGGCACGTGAATTTACCAAAGCCACCGAAGTGACTTCACTGGCGATTACTAAGCTCGACGGTACTGCCAAAGGTGGCGTCGTGATTGGTATTTCGGACGAGTTCAAAATTCCTGTCAAATACATTGGCGTAGGCGAACGCATGGACGACTTACAAGTATTTGACCGTGCTCAATTTGTCGATTCTTTATTTAAGAAATAACCGCCCCAAAGCACAAACAAAAAGAAAGCCGACCCTCAAGAGAGTCGGCTTTTATATTTTGCCTAGTCAGGCGCTTCAGTTTACTAGAAACGGAAGTGCGAGAACGCTTTGTTGGCTTCAGCCATACGGTGCGTATCGTCTTTCTTCTTCACAGAAGCACCTTCACCTTTTGATGCCGCAACGATTTCAGCCGCCAAACGGTCACGCATGGTTTTTTCACCGCGCAAACGAGCGTACTTAATCATCCACTTCATACCCAAAGCAACTTTACGGTCTGGACGAACTTCGGTTGGAACTTGGAAGTTAGCACCACCTACGCGGCGGCTTTTTACCTCTACAGCAGGCATTACGTTGTTCAACGCACGGCGCCATACTTCAAGGCCACTTTCGTTAAGACGTTTTTCAGCAATTTCCAATGCACCGTAGAAAATTTCGTACGCTGTACTTTTTTTACCTTCCAACATCAAGTTGTTCACAAACTTGGTTACCATTACGTCCCTGTACTTAGGGTCAGGCAATAGGTATCTTTTTTTAGGTTTTGCTTTTCTCATTGTACTGAGTTGTTAATCAATGTAGGTTTCGTTTTTCAACTGATTCATCCCGAACTAGCTTCGGGATTACTACCCTTTTATGCTATAATGTACTATGCAAACAAAAGGACGAACGCTAACGCGTTTTAATTACTTCTTCTTACCTGGTGCTGGTTTTCCACCCTTTCCTACTGGAGCTACTTGTCCTGGTTTCGGACGTTTAGCACCATAAAGTGAGCGGCTTTGTTTACGACCGTTTACACCTGCGGTATCAAGCGCACCACGAACGATGTGGTAACGTACCCCTGGAAGGTCTTTTACACGACCACCACGCACCAATACGATTGAGTGCTCTTGGAGGTTGTGACCTTCGCCTGGGATATAAGCGTTGACTTCCTTCATGTTTGACAAACGTACACGCGCAACTTTGCGCAAAGCCGAGTTTGGCTTCTTCGGGGTCGTGGTGTATACACGCGTACATACACCGCGACGTTGTGGGCAAGAATCTAAGGCTGGTGACTTAGATTTCCACGTCATTTGTTCGCGTCCTTTGCGTACTAACTGTGAAATAGTTGGCATTTTATACTGTTTTTTTCAAAAATGGTTATACCACCCCAAAAATGGGAGTGCAAAAATAGAAGTTTATCTTCTGATCACCAAGAATATACGCTAAGTTTTTTTAGTAAGTATGCTATTTGGAGAAAATTATTCTCAAAACTGTGGTTCAATATAAAAAACCAAATAACCACAAGGGGATGACATTTGTATAACCTATTTCAATGTTATCTTTTACAATCCAGGCGTTGGATAATGCCGCTATTTGCTTCTTTTTTTTGTTTTTTCCTCCTACCTCTAACGTATATTTATCATCTACCATAAAATCACCTTGTTCAGCTAATACCAAATGGTGTCCTTTGTTACAGAGTTGATTTGCCACAAATGTTTCACGTAGAGTACCCTCATTGGGCGTTTTACCTAACGCGTAATTGAAATTCGTATTCTCCAAAACAATTTTGTCAGGCTTTTGAAGTACCGAAGTTCCATGGCCTTCTTTGTGAATATTACGAATGATCGCCGCTTGTTCTAGATGTTGAAGCCACATTAGTACGGTATTTCGGCTAACTTGTAGTACCGTAGCTAGTTCCTGAATATTGGGAATGTAAGGAACTGTATCAGCTAAAACTCCTAACAATCGTCTAATTTTAGATTGATGACTCGCTGAATAATCATGCAAAAAAGCTAAATCAAAGCCCAGTACAGCATCAATGAGCTGGAAAGTTCTCATCCCATATTCTTGCTCAGAAGAAGTTTGAACTCCAAGTGGTAAATAGCCAGTTTGAAGATATTTTTTGAAGTGGAGCAATGGAGCCTTTAGCGTTTGCATCAACTCCATTGCTATTATTTGATGGTTTTCTAGCAGGCCACTTAATGAGAAAGAAGGCAAATCAGCCAGTTGGTATAATGATAAATACTCTCGAAACGACATTCCATGCAAGGTAACACTCAAAGCCCTACGGCTTAAATCAGCCTCTCCTCGGTAAATATCAAGGGCAGATGAAGCCGTAAAAAGTACCCGCATTTCGGGAAAGCCATCATAAATATTTTTTAACTCCGCCGACCAATGAGCGTATTTATGCACTTCATCAATAACTAGTAAACGCCCGCCTTGTTTGTGCCATTCTTCAGCGGTTTCGAGCAATGAATGTTGGTAAAACCACGGATGGTCAGCTGTGACGTACAAGGACGTTGACAACGGCTGTGTTTTAAAATATTGTAACAACAACGTTGTTTTTCCTACTCCCCGAATTCCCTTCACACCTACTAAACGGCTATGAAAAGGGATCTGCTGATATAAATACCGTTTAAACGATAAAGGCGTATTTTGCAGTATATTGTTTTGAAATGAGAACAATTTTTCCATAAAAACGTTTTTGTTTCAAAACAAATATAGGTTATTGACGCCACTTCTACGCTACAAATCCCTACTTTATTCCTTCTTTGGCTAGGTCGGCGTAGCCACCACCCTGCAAATTGTAGATTAATTTAAAGCCTGACTCTTTTAAAATTTGTGATGCCTTCGTACTACGCCCTCCTACGGCACAATACACAAAAACGGGTTTGTCTTTGTCTAGTTTTTGTACTTGCTCTTTGAATGCTGGGTCGTTGTAATTAATACATTTCGACGAAGCTATTTTACCCGCATTCCATTCGTTAGGCGTGCGAACGTCCAATAATTGGGCATTGGGAGTGGTCTTGAGTTTTTGAATAAATTCTTTAGGGGCTAAGTTTTCTTGGGCACGCAAAGAGGTGCCAGCCAATAGCACAATAACAAAAGTAAAAGTTGCAAGTAGCGTTTTCATGTTGTGAAAAAGTTAAGATAAAAACAGTTCTTTGAATAAAATGTAAAAGCCCATCACGAGCACAAAATAACCAAAAATTGGTTTTAATTTATCACCGCTAATCTTGCGAGCCAGCGAACTCCCTAGTAAAATACCGATAACTGCAAGGGTAGAAAAATGCACAAGAAATGGCCAGTTAATGAGCGAATGAAATTCGTAGTCGCGCCAAAAACCCGTCAGGGAGTTCGTAGCAATGATGACTAACGACGTTCCTACGGCCTGCTGCATCGGAAGGCGAGCAATCAGCACCAGCGCTGGAATAATCAAAAAACCTCCTCCTGCTCCCAACAATCCCGTGATTCCGCCCACTAAAAAACCCTTGAGCAACATATTTATGATCTGCCAGTACCCGCCTGCGGATGGGTTACCATTCCTTGGAAATTGGTTTGGCGGATTTTTTATCATCGAAAATGATGAAAAAACCATCAATACCGCAAACAGTGCCAGTAAAAAGCTCGAACGAGAAAGAATAAAAGTACCAGCTTGAAGTATTGGATTGGGAATGAGGGGCAACAAATAGGTACGCGTCAAAAACACACTCACCACCGAAGGAATTCCAAAAGTTAGCGTCAGTGGCCAATGAATATGCCCCGCACCCGCTCGGACCGTGGCTCCAACTAGGCTCGTGAGCCCCACAATAAAAAGTGAATAAGTGGTAGCAATAAGTGGCTCAACACCAAACAAATATACTAAAATGGGTACGGTAAGAATAGCTCCTCCGCTACCAATAAGTCCCAAGCAAAGCCCCATCACAAGCGCTCCTGCGTACCCAATGATTTCCATAAAAGTAAAGCACAGCTAGGAGGATGGTTTGGCGACTAACTGTGCTTTACAAATTTACAGCAACTTTTCTTCTAAGGCTAATTTTACCAATTCGGCCGCATTATGCACTTGAAGGCGACGCATCATGTTGGCACGGTGGTTGTCAACGGTACGTACACTAAGATCAAGAGTGTCAGCGATTTGGCGGCTACTCATGCCTTCCACCAGCAATTTTAGCACTTCTTTTTCTTTTTTGGAAAGTAGTGTTTTTCGTGATTCTGACGCTTTTTCTACTTTTTGAACCTGCGACAAATACCCATTCACAATCACCGCCGCTACTGCGGGGTTGAAATATTTTTCGCCATTTTTGACCGAATGTAGCGCCGCTAAAATTTCATCACGCGTGGCATCTTTGAGCAAATAACCATACGCTCCTGCCTCCACAGACTTGAGGATGTACGCGTCATCGTTGTGCATCGATAAAATGACAGGTCGGATGGCGGTGCTTTGCTTCACCACTTTACCTACTAACTCAATACCCGACATGCCTGGCATCGAAATGTCAATGAGCATCACCTGGGGTTTTAAGTAGGCAATTTTTTCGAGGGCTTCTTCCCCATTGGCGGCTTCGCCAATGACTTCGATTTCGTCGGTGCTTTCTAAAATCGACCGCAGTCCATTTCGGACTATTGTGTGGTCATCGACGAGTACTACTTGGATTTTCTTCATGTTGTTAGTTATGTTGAGGAATATTTACAATTATTTCGGTGCCTTGGCCTACTATCGAATGAATTTTGATTTTTCCATCCAGCAAACGCGTACGTTCTTGGAGGTTGGTCAAGCCGTGCGTAGGCACGAGCGTTGCTTGCGTTTTTTTATTGATTCTGAACCCTTTTCCATTATCACTGATTTTGAGTACAATGTCTTTTTCTTGACGAAAAATGCGAACAGCAATATTGGTGGCTTGCGCGTGTTTGACGGCATTGTGAATAGCCTCCTGAGCAATACGGTAAAGCCCTATTTCAATCCGTGGATCAAAACGTTCGTCCTTAAGATTTGACTCAAAAACCAACGGCGCTCCAGTATTTCTGACGGTAGAATCCACAAGCTGTTTTAGGGCCAACTTCACCCCAAAATCATTCAGAACAGTAGGCATCAGGTTGTTGGAAATCCCTCGTACTTCTTGGATTGTTTGCCCTACCAATTGTCGAAGATTAATGGCTTGTTGGCGGTCTTTTTCTGACCATCCCGTTCCATTTGAAAAGCTTTCGGCCATCAATTTCAGCCCAGTTAGCATCTGCCCTACCCCGTCGTGAAGCTCTTTGGAAAGGCGACGACGCTCCTCTTCCTGTCCTTGGAGCAACGCTGAAGTGTGAATTTTTTGTTCTTTCAGCTCTTGACGGTGCCGATGCTGCGTTGCTTCTAGCAACTTGGCCTGCGTAGCGCGCAACTCTTGATAAGCTTTTTGAAGTTCTTGGTTGGCCTGATGCGTTTTTTCGCGTGCTTCTATGAGCTGATGAAGCGTTTCGGAAAGTTTTACGACGGCGGGGCGAAAAATAAATAATCCCTCAACTAACAAAATACAAAGCGTAAAAGCCATCAGCCAAAGTTCAATGCGTCGGAGCGTTGTCACTTTGGCTTTGGCTTCTTGGTCATATTGAAATACAATACGATCCATTTTGCGCAAAAACACAAGTTCATGCGCAAAGATATTTTTCAGGTGAACATCCACATTTCCTTCGCGGGCGGGCTGTTCGAGCCAGCCGATGACCGAATGGGTACTGCCCGCAATTGCCTCAAAATGCGCATCAATGTCCTCAAACATCGCCTGTACGGTATCGCTGTTTACCGAAGTCGCCTTAATATCCCGAAGATTTCCCGTTTTTAATTGGTCGTGGTGATCTTCCCAATCGCGTAACACCTTTTTTAACTCTGTCACGTGCGTTGCTTTATCGGCCAAATCTGGTCGCTGGGTAAGTAAGAGGGCACTTTTGGCAATCAACTGACTTTGAAAGCGTTGACGACCCGCATAATTCACCAGCCAAGAGTCGTGCAACGACCCCTCCAAAGAATTTTGAACCAATAATTGTCCGAGTATCGTCAGAAATGCAACCAACGATAAGGCCATGATATACAGCCGAGTAAAACGTTTAGGTACGCGTAATGGCATAAGTTGGAATGTTAAATTCCGATAAACACAAACCCATCTTCTATCTTAACGGGATAGACATTGATGCAATAGTCTTCGCCTTGTAAGTTCAGTCCAGTCTCAAGGGAAAACGTTTTTTTATGAAAAGGGCAGGCCACTTTCGGATGCCCTTGTTGGTCGCCAATCATCCCACGGCTCAAGGCCATTTGATGCTTGTGGGGGCATTCGTTGTCGGTCGCATACCATTTATCGAGTTGTTTGAAATGAAATACCGCAATTTGTTTGTCGTTGTATTTAACACAAGCACCCCCATTTTCGGGAAAAGCAGAAACAGGTGCTGCTTTGAACCAAGTAGTAGATTGATTATTCATTTTAATTCAGTTTTAGGGTGAAACTTGGATAGATTACCAATCAGCGGGGCGTTTTTGTCCACGCATCTCCACAAACTCCAACGTTGGATCAGGCTCTTCCACATTGACAAAGTGGGAAAAACGCGCCCTGATTTCAGGCGTTTCTACTGCTACTCGCCACTCATCGTGGTACGTATCGACCAAGTACTGAAGCTCATGCTCCAATTCAGCCGCAATCCCTAAACTATCATTGATAATCACGTTGCGGAGGTAGTCCATTCCCCCTTCCAATTTATTGAACCAAGTAGCGGTGCGTTGGAGTGGTTCAGCAGTTTTGATGTAAAACATCAAAAAGCGGTCGATGTACTTCAAACAAGTTTCATCGTCGAGGTCGCTGGCCAGCAGCAGCGCGTGCTGAGGCTTGATTCCGCCGTTTCCGCATACGTACAAATTCCAACCTTTATCGGTTGCGATGATACCAAAGTCTTTGCTTTGGGCTTCGGCGCACTCACGCGTACAGCCCGAAACGGCACTTTTGAGCTTATGTGGCGAACGAATGCCTTTGTATCGGTTTTCTACCCGAATCGCAAATCCGACCGAATCTTGTACCCCAAATCGACACCACGTACTTCCCACACAACTTTTGACCGTACGCAATGATTTTCCGTAGGCATGACCACTTTCAAAGCCTACTTCGAGCAGCTCTTCCCAAATTGAAGGCAGTTGCTCAACCCGTGCTCCGAACAAGTCAACCCGCTGTCCACCAGTAATCTTACAGTACAAATCATATTTTTTAGCGACCGTACCAAGCGCAATGAGTTGTTCGGGAGTTATTTCCCCACCTGGCACACGGGGCACGACCGAATACGTCCCACCTCGCTGAATATTGGCCATAAAACGGTCGTTCGTGTCTTGAATTACCGCCTGTTTGGCAATGACATCGTTATAAATACTGGCCAACATCGAAGCAACGGCTGGCTTACAAACCTCACAGCCACAGCCTTTTCCAAACTTCGCCAACACCTCATCGTAGCTACGTGTCCCTGATGTCTGAATCAAGTGATACATTTCTTGGCGCGAATAATCGAAGTGCTCACAAAGCACCTTTTTTACTACTTTGCCTTGTTTTTTGAGGGTTTCTGTCAACAAGTCAGACAACATAGGCACACAACCTCCGCAGCCTGTTCCTGCTTTTGTACACTTCTTGATGGCCGCTACATCAGGCAAGTTGTGTTCTTCAATGGCCTCGCAAATCGCGCCTTTGGTAATGTTTTCGCACGAACAAATACTGGCCTCGTCTGGCAGGGCACCAACGCCCGCCCCTGCTGAGGCACTATCACCTTTGCGCGCAGGCAACACCAAATCTTCGGGGTTAGGTGGCAATACCAAACGATTTTTGACCGTTTGAAGAAGCATATTGTAGTTTTCGGCTTCTCCCACCAAAATCCCCCCCAACAGGTATTTTCCATCGGTCGTCACATTCAGGCGTTTATAAATACCTTTGAGTTTGTCTTCCACCACAATCGTATCGTGGGGAGTTTGTTCACAGAAAGGCTCGCCAAAACTTGCCACATCGACACCGATGAGCTTCAGTTTTGTGGACATATCAAACGCCTTAAATTCCTTGACAGTTTGTCCTTGTGCTAGGTTGTTTGCCACCACTTCGGCCATTTCGTAGCCAGGGGCAACGAGTCCATAAATCATTCCTTGATGAAGCGCACATTCACCGATGGCATAAATATCAGGATGCGACGTCTGAAGTTGGTCGTTCACCACAATGCCCCCCCTTGGCCCAACGGCGATAGCAGCTTGTTTTGCCAGCTCGTCGCGGGGGCGTATTCCTGCCGAAATCACGACCATATCCACCTCCAGCGAAGTTCCGTCCGCAAACGAAAGCCCATCAACAGCCGCCCCTCCATCAAACTGTGACGTGTTTTTATTGAGGTGAATTTGAATCCCCAACGCTTCCATTTTTCGTTTGAGCATCCCAGCTCCCGCTGCGTCCAACTGCCGTGGCATGAGTCGCGGTGCAAACTCCACTACGTGGGTTTCTAAGCCCAAATCGAGGGTTGCTTTGGCGGCTTCTAGCCCCAAAAGCCCTCCGCCAATTACCGCAGCACGCGTTGCACCTTTGGAATAACCAATGATGGCGTCGAGGTCTTCGATGGTTCGATAAACAAACACCCCTTCTTTTTCTACGCCTGGCACAGGAGGTACAAAGGCCCCTGAGCCCGTCGCCAACACCAGCTTGTCGTAAGGAATTTGTAACCCTGTGTGGGTCTGAACATAGTGAGCTGCGGGGTCGATTTTGACCACACACTCCCCAGTAAGTAGTTGGATGCCATGCTCGGCATACCAGCTTGCGGGCGCCATTGTCAGTTCTTCGACGGACGTGCCCGAAAAATACGCGGAGAGATGAACCCGATCGTACGCTGGACGAGGTTCTTCACCAATTACCGTGATAGAAAATAGGCCGCCACCTACTTTTGTCAGCAACTTTTCGCAGAACTTATAGCCTACCATTCCGTTGCCTACTACCACTACCTTTAGCGGTTGTGTCATGGAGAAAATTGTTTTTACAATCCCTAATTTAATCCTCTATATGTACTTCAATTTTTAATGAGTAATTCTTATAAAAGTTGAATCTTACGCTACTTAAATTAAAAACCAAATATTTTAATTTTTGCAATTTTTACACCAATGATGGTTGTTTTTAAAACCAGCTTTTGCAAAAATAGAATATTATTTCCTACAAATACTTAAAAATAATACTTAATTTTGAAAAAATACTTAATTTTAATCTATTATTCTATCAATGTGCACATTGGTAAAATAATATTTCAAAAAAGTATTTATAAAGTACAAAATACACCAAAAGAGTGGCGGCTCTTTGGTACGTAAATAGGTTAAATTAGGGACTGATTATGAAACCAACATTAACACTGGTAGGGGCTGGCCCTGGCGACCCCGAACTCATTACACTCAAGGGAATTAAAGCATTACAACAAGCAGACGTTGTTCTTTACGACGCTTTGGTATCCACCGAACTCCTCACCTACGCCCCTGCTCACGCGCAGCTGGTCTATGTAGGCAAACGACGTGGGCGCTGCGAATTTGCCCAAAGCGACCTCAACCAACTCATTGTTGACTATGCCCTCACGTATGGGCATGTCGTTCGCCTCAAAGGTGGTGATTCTTTTGTCTTTGGCAGGGGATACGAAGAAATTGCCTTTGCCCAAGAATTTGGCATTCAAACCGCCGTGATTCCTGGCATTTCGAGCAGCATTTCGGTACCTGCCTTGGCGGGTATTCCGCTTACCTGCCGAGGAGTAAGTGAAAGTTTTTGGGTACTCACGGGCACCACCAAAAACCACAGCCTCTCCAACGACGTCGCCAAAGCCGCTCACAGCACGGCCACAATCGTGATTTTGATGGGAATGCAGCACCTCAGCCAAATTACCTCCCTTTTTTCGGAAGTAGGACGCGGCCATACGCCCATCGCTATTATCCAAAACGGCAGCACGCCCCAACAAAAACTTGGCCTAGGCACCGTTGATACAATTGTGGAAGTGGTTGACAAAGAGCAACTGACCAATCCTGCCATCATCATTATCGGAGACGTTGTACGGTTACATCCTGCCTATCCCAACGGTAGGTTGGAAGCAACGATGGCTTTTGGATAAAACCAATCCTTCCCATCACCATGAGCCGTCTTTTATCTTTTCTCATTGTTGGCATGAGTTGTCAGTTAGCCTTTGGTCAATCGACCCCAGAATTATGTCAGGGTGGCTATTTTACCGAAGCACAGGGCAAAGAATTTTTAGAAAAACACGTACCTTCTTCCAAAAAAGAATGGGAAAACCGCGCTACCCAAATCCGTAGTCGCATTTTGGAAGGAGGTGAACTCAAAAACCTTCCACCCCGCCCAACATCTAAACCGATTGTCCACAGCCGACGAGAGCTAAACGGATACAGCGTTGAAAATGTGGCCTTTGAGAGCGTAGAAGGTTATTATGTAACGGGAAATTTGTATCGTCCCCTTCAGCAAAAAGGGCCTTTTGCGGCGGTACTTTGTCCACACGGACATACCCAAAACGCCGATGCTCGTTTTCTGGAGGCAATGCAGTTTCGTTGTGCTAATTTGGCGCGCATGGGTGCTGTGGTGTTTGCATACGATATGCTGGGTTACAGCGATGCCCAACAATGCCAACACAAACTTCCCAAAGCGTTTAAACTACAAGCCTTGAATAGCATTCGGGCATTGGATTTTTTGCTAGACCAACCTGGTATCGATAAAAATCGAGTAGGTGTGACGGGTGAATCTGGTGGCGGCACTCAAACATTTATGCTTACCGCCCTCGACCCGCGCGTAAAAGTGGCAGTTCCTGTGGTGATGGTTTCGGCGCACTTTTTTGGCGGATGTACCTGCGAAAGCGGGATGCCTGTTCATAAAAAAGGAGATTTTCAGACCAATAACGTAGAAATCGCCGCCCTTGCTGCACCTCGCCCCTTGCTAATCGTTTCGGATGGTGCCGACTGGACCAAGCACAATCCTGAGGTGGAATACCCGCATTTGCAGAAGATTTATCGCTTATACGGAAAAGCTAATTTGGTAGAAAACGTCCATTTACCCAACGAAAAACACGACTACGGCCCTTCAAAAAGAGCCGCAGCCTATCGTTTTTTGGCGAAGCACCTAAGTTTAGATATTTCGAAAGTAACCAAGGCCGATGGCAGTATCGACGAAAGTAATGCGCAACTGCTCGACCGTAAGCTGTTGGAAGTATTCAACGCCGACCACCCACGCCCTAGTAATGCTGCCATGGGCGATGAAGCGGTGACGGCCTTGCTCAATTGGTAATCATCTATTGGTCAACGGATTTGATACTGTAGTTTTTGGTAAACTGCCACAACAACGCTGGTGCAAAACGCTTGAGGTAAGTACCAAGGGTTTCCATAAAACCTGCAATAACGACCTCACGCTTTCCTGCTTTGAAGGCTGCGACCATTTTGCGCGCACACACATCGGCTGGAATCCCTTTGGCTTGGTTTTCATCCATCTTGCCAAAGGGTTTTCCGTCTTTTCCGATGGCGTTGTACGATATATTGGTTTTGATATAGCCAGGACACACAATCGTCACCTGCACTCCTTCTTGCCATACCTCCCCTCGCAACGAATCAAAAAAACCTTGAATGGCGTGTTTGGAAGCACTGTAAAACGTGCGAAATGAAGTGCCAATTTTTCCACTTACGCTGCTTGTTACCAGTATTCCTCCCGATTTTTGTGCCAACAAATGCGGCAGGACTTCGCGCGTGAGCAGGACAAGGTTCGTAAAGTTGGTATCCATCAATCGCTTAAAATCAGCAGGGGCAATGTCCAAAAACTTTTCGCGCTGACTTACTCCTGCGTTGGGTACTAACACGTCGATACGCCCAAAATATGCCAAGACTCGCTGGGTTTTGGCAGCAAATTCTTCGGGGCGAAGCATGTCAATCGGCAACGTCATCACGGCGTTTTCTGGCAAAGACAATTCTCGTTTGACACGCTCCAGTTCTTCGAGACGCCGCGCTGAAAGCACTAGCTTGGCGCCTTCTTTGGCAAATTCATGGGCCAAAGCCTCGCCAATTCCCGACGAAGCCCCCGTTATCCAAACAACTTTATTGGTTAGGTTCATTTATATTCGGTTTCCTGTTTTTTGTTTAGAGTTCACTGTCATGCTGACAATAGGAAGCATCTATTTCCTGTTTTTACTCGTCGGGTTGTGAGCAACCCTCCTCACATTAACGCCCCTTCTCACATTCGACATTCTACCCTCTGCACTCGACATTCCAAATTGGTCGGGTTGTGAGCAACCCTCCTCACGTTAGCAACCCTCTTCACATTAACGCCTCTTCACATTTGCCTAAATTCAGTTTTTTTGCAATATCGTGCATTTTTACACGTTAATTCCACCAAATGACATTTTTATGACCAGACTGCGTTTGTGCGTTCCTTTTTTCTTGATTTTCATTTTCCCCCACGCTCGCGCCCAGCACTTTGCTTTGAGTCGTCTTTTTTACCCTAATGCTACACTTCGCGCCGATATGATGGCCGATGCTAACATGGGCAACAATCAACGTTTTGGGCTTACTAGAACATCATTCAATGCCATTATCCCGCTCCGTAGCGAAGTGGATGTCGCATTTAGTCTTCGCAAAAAACTGGACTTACGCGCCCGTCACTTTTTGATGTTGGCCAATGCTTCACAAATCAACCCAAGTATCAACAGTACCATCACGCCCGACAATGGCTATAAAACGTTTTCGGCAGGCGTGCTGATGCTTCAAGCCAGCCTCCGCGACCGCCTGTGGATTTATGGCGGTGGTCTGGGACTAACGGAGTCAAACGAGACATTTTTTACGCCTCAACCTTTCTTTTGGGGTGGAGGGGCGCGGATGCGAATTTTAGGAATCCATACCCAAATCGCTTACGGAACGGTGCTGATTTATAACCAAAAAATTCGCTTTGTACCCGTTTTTGGTATTAATAAACGCATCAACAAACAATGGCGCGTGTCGGCGTTGTTACCGTTTCGTGCTGATGTCAACTACCGTTTCAATGAATGGCTAAACTTCGACATGATTGGGGCATTCGACGGTTATAGTGGTGGTTTTCAACAAGTAACCAGTGTAGAAAAAATGCTCCGTCGGAGTAATTATCAGCAGGTAAAATTTTCGGTTGCCGCCAATGCACACTTATTTACCGTTTTCAATGTGTCGTTAGAGGCTGGTTTGGGTACCTTCCGCCAAATCCGCACCTTCAATGCAGCTCGCGAAAACCTCGGAACTCAGAACCCAAACATTGCCCCCTTCATTGGAGCCAGTGTGCGTTATATCTCAAGTAAGTCAAAGCTTTCGTCGCAGTTTACTAGGAAGTTAGGATTTGGAGAGTCAGGTATCAACTGGTAAACCTTCCGCGCGAAACCCCAAGGCAGCCCTCAAAAGCTGCCTTTTTTTATGGGTTAGCGCGTATAATAATCCTGCCTTCATCATGAGTTAACATACCAATTGTTCTTTTGCAGTTAATTATCCCCGTTTCAATCAAACCTCTCCCCTATGAACAAATTTACACTCCTGCTCTTATCCACGTTCTTGCTTGGCACGGCTGAGGCCCAAAATGTCGCCAAGGGAATTGTTTACGAAGACCTAAATGGTAATTTTAAGAAAGACAAAAAAGAAAAAGGCATTGCCAACGTTGCCGTATCCAACGGTACAGACGTGGTGCTTACCAACGCAAAGGGTGAATATCAGTTGCCCGTTGGCGACGACAATATCTTTTTTGTCATCAAACCTTCAGGTTATAAAGTAGGCTTGGACGAAAACAACCTCCCAAAGTCTTACTATTTGCACAAACCCAAAGGCGCGCCCGAATTGAAGTATAAAGGCGCAGCACCGACAGGCGCGCTTCCTGCTTCATTGGATTTTGCCCTGACGGCCTCTCCCGAAGCCGAAAACTTCAAAGCCCTCATTTTTGGTGACCCACAGCCTTACACTTTGGACGAAATAAAACACTTTGAAAAAGGGGTTGTCCAAGAGGTTGCAGGCATCAAAGAGGTTGCTTTTGGGTTAAGTCTGGGCGATTTGGTGGGCGATAACCTTGATTTACACCAAGCGTACAAAGAAACGATTCGAAAAGTAGGGCTTCCGTGGTACAATCTTACGGGCAACCACGACATGAACTACGACGTGACCCAAGACGAGCACGCCAATGAGGCGTTTCAATCGCATTTAGGCCCCGTCAATTATTCGTTCAATTACGGAAAAGTCCATTTTATCGTGCTTGACGACATCCTTTATCCTGACCCGCGCGACGGCAAAGGCTATTGGGGTGGCTTCCGTAAAGACCAGCTCGATTTTGTTGAAAATGACCTCAAGTTTGTCCCTAAAGGAAATTTGGTGGTTTTGGCATTCCATATTCCTTTGGAATTAGAGGGAGAATCGTTTCGTTTGGAAGACCGTCAACGTCTTTTTTCTATCCTCAAGGATTATCCCAATACACTCGCACTTTCGGCCCATACGCACTTCCAGCAACAAAACTTTTTCGGTGCAAAAGAAGGATGGCAGGGAACGAAACCTTTCTATGAATTTAACGTAGGGACAACCTCGGGCGACTGGTATTCGGGCGAAAAAAATGACCAAGGCGTCCCTGCTTCTACCATGCGCGACGGGACACCAAAGGGCTATGTTTTTCTCAATTTCAACGGTAATCAATATACCATCGACTATAAAGTGGTGGGCAAACCTAGCGATTATCAAATTGATATTTATGCACCAAACGTCATCCCGTCTGACCGTGGAACGGCGGCTAAAGTATATGCCAACTTTTTTATGGGAAGTGAAAAAGATGTGGTTGAATACCGCCTCGATAACGGCGACTGGAAACCAATGACTTACACACGCGAAGCGGATCCTCGCTATGTGGCGGCTCTTTACCGCTGGGATGCCTCGGAAAAGTTGATGCCTGGACGTCGGCCAAGTAACCCCGTTAAGTCAACGCACTTGTGGTCGGTGGCTTTTCCAAATACCAAGGTAGAAGGTACGCACACGATTGAAGTTCGTGCCAAAGACATGTTTGGACGGACGTTTACCCAAACAAAAACATTTCGGGTAGAAAAACCATAATGCCTTTGTTTGTCCTTACAACACTTCCCCTACGACTTCATCCAACGAACGCGCATCGGGGAAGAAGGACAACATCCGCATCAAAACGCCTTCAATGATGGCATCAGGGCAAGACGCCCCACAAGTAAGCATGATAGTCACCGAATCTTTGTCTGGAATGAAGTTTTCGGTGACTTTTTCTTTCTTTCGGTGTAAATCGTAGTGTTTGATGAGGTTACGATCCAAAATTTTGTTGGCCGACTCAATAAAATACGTTGGGAATTTGGTCTCACAAAGTTCTACAATGTGGGAAGTATTGGAGCTGTTATAACCACCAGCAATCAGCACAAAATCAGCTTGTTCTTTCAACAAAGCGTAGGTGGCATCTTGGTTATCGTTAGTGGCGTAGCAAAGGGTATCTCGCGTATTGGCAAAACGACTTTCCACTTCATGCGGGGCAAGATTGTAGTGTTTTATCATCACCTGTTTAAGGTAATCCGCGATTCCTTGCGTATCCGAAGCAAGCATCGTCGTTTGGTTGACAACTCCAATGCGTTGTAAATCCTGCTCTGGGTCAAAACCTACGGAATATTGCCCACTAAACTCCTCAAAAAATTCTTCTTTATTGGCCTCCCCCGTAATGTAACGGGCCAAACGTTCGGCTTGTTTTTGGTTTTTAACAATGACCGTAGGAGCATCTTCTTTGCTGTGCGAAAACGTAGCCCGCGTTTCTTCGTGTAACGGTTTTCCGTGTACGACAATCGTATAGTTTTTCTGTCCGATTTGGGCTGCGCGGTTCCACACTTTTTCCACAAACGGACAAGTAGTATCGTATTTATAAGCGTCGATGCCAAGAAGTTGCAAGCGATTTTGAATTTCGATGGTCGTTCCAAAAGCAGGCACCACAACGATGTCGTCCGACTTTAATTCTTCCCATGGGATGATTTGGCGGCCTGTCGTTTCCATCAAAAAACGTACGCCACGTTCCAATAAATCCCGATTAACGTCAGGATTATGAATCATTTCACTCAACAAGAAGATACGCTTATCTGGGTTTTCTTCGATGGCCTTGTAGGCGATTTCAATGGCGTTTTCGACGCCGTAGCAAAACCCAAAATGCCGCGCAATGAGAAACTTCACCGACCCGAAATCCAGCACGGTCGGCGATAAGTCGCGCTTCAACTTATCGTTTTTACGACGTAGCTCTTTGATAGGAGTGATAATCCGACTACGATAAAATTCGGGTATGTGGAAAGTCTTCATGCTGTTGGAGCAGAATTAGACGTGGATGAATAAAATGGGTTGTTTAGACTGCCGCTGCAAAGGTACGACATACGTTTTTATAACACGCTACCCTTCTACTTTGTTTCGACAAAATCTAAAATACTTGCTCGTTGACTTTTAATCGTTTGTCGGGGTTCCACTGAAACGTATAGCAACTACGGGCACTACGGGCCTCTACGATGCGGTAGCCTTTGTAGTCAACGCCCCAATTTCCACCAAAATGCCCGTCAAAAAAGGCAGGTTTTGAAAGCGTTTTACCCATGTCGATGGCGTGGTCATGCCCGTGAAACATGGCTCGGAGATTGGGATATTTAGCCAGCGTTTTTTCTAATTCGGGGCAAGTAGTGCCGTGCTCAGACCAAAGCTTGGCGGGAATGTGCATGAACAAAAATACGTGTTCTTTTTTGGTAAATTTCGCCAATTGAGCATCAATCCACGGAATATCAGGGCAAAGGTATTCTCCTTTTTCGTTGGACGTATCGGCCAAAATAATCGCATTTTTACCAATTTCTACGCTGTGATTAAGGTCATATCCCCAAGTTTCGCGCCATTGGGCAGGCGTGACGTGGTCGTGGTTGCCACGCGTGACGTAATACGGAAAGCCCAATTGGTCAAAGTACTGCTTGACTTCGGGCAAGAACTGAATGTTATCATGAAATAAGTCTCCGTTAAAAACCACAAAATCAAGCCCTTTTTCAGCCCGTTCTTGTTTAAAGTACTTGATGATGTTTTCGTGGTAGGCTTTATAATCGGTTTTTGCTTGCCCATAATGGCCATCGGAGGCCACAGCAAAACGCAATCGACGAGAAGATTTGGCCGAAGGTGGTTGGCAACCAAGCGCTACAAGACCTACAGAGAGCTGGAGAAATTGGCGACGTATCATAAAAATAAGTGTTGAGGGCTGTCACAACCCAATTGAGTGCTAAGGGTTGCTCACAACCCGATTGTGTGTTGAGGGTTGCTCACAACCCGCTTCGAAGTTACATACAATACATGATTACTCAACGGATGATTGGGTAAAAGTGGATGTAAAAACTCGCCTGCCTTTGTCATTCCTAAACGAACCATTACTTGCTCCGAAGGCTTGTTCGTATCAGCCGTAAAGGCATATACTTTTTCTACTTTGAGGGTATTAAACGCAAAATCAAGGCAAGCATTTCCACCTTCGGTAGCGTAGCCTTTGTGCCAAAAATCGGGATGAAGCCGCCAGCCTATTTCCATACAAGGTGTAAAAAAACTCTCAAAACGAGGATGGTTGAGGCCAATGAATCCAATAAACTGACCACTCGAAAGTTCGTCCACCGCAAACCAACTATAACCACGCTGGTCGATGAGCGCTTTCATTCGTTCGACCATCTCGCGGGTTTCGTTTTCAGGAAGAGGATTTGGGAAAAACTTCATCACGCGCGCGTCTTGGTTCATCGCAACAAACGAAGGCAAATCGCTGTCCTGCCATTGCCGAAAACCGAGACGCTCGCTGGTGAAAATGTAGTTATTGTGCTGCATTCCAGATTTCCCACGCTTTTTCAGCTTGTAGATGTAGCATCGGAAGGCCGTTGTGCGTTTGGGCGTTTTGTTCTTTTCCTTTTTGTAAAAATAACGTTTCCGCAGGATTATACACCAAGTCGTACAAAAGGTGCTGCTCCCCCAATAAATGATACGGAATCGCGGGGCAATCCTCTACCTTGGGGTAAGTTCCAACGGGCGAAGTGTTGATAATCAACGAATGACTGTGGATAACTTCGTCAGTGAGGTCGTCGTAACCGATAGTCGTTTCAGTTTTTTGACGAGAAACCACTTGATACGAGATTTTCAAGTCGTTCAAAGCTGCAAAAACCGCCTTGGCAGCACCTCCGTTGCCTAATACCAGTGCTTTGAGATTGGCAGGTGTTCTTTGCAACGAGTCGAGCCATTGCTCCAACGACGACCGAAAACCGTAATAGTCGGTATTGTAGCCTTTCAATTTCCCATCAGGAAGAATTTTAATGGTATTGACCGCCCCAATCCGCGCCGCAGAGGCCGCATCCAATTCGTCCAAAAAAGGAATAACGTTTTGCTTGTGCGGAATGGTCACGTTGAGGCCAACCAAATCGGGATGTGCGGCAATGAGCTGGGGAAAGTCTTGGCAATTCGGTAATTCTAACAACTCATAGCGGCATCCGCTGATGCCTTCTTTTTCAAATTTTTCGGTAAAATATTTTTTTGAGAAAGAGTGGGTAAGTGGAAATCCGATCAGGGCAAATAATCTCATGGTTGACTTAAAACAATTTTTTGACTTTCGTTAAATGTTGGGGTTCGGACTTTAATGTGATACGTTCCGTAGGGCAGGTCGCTCAAATCTAGTTTTTGTTGACCTACCAAACTAGCAAACGTTTTGGTCATCAGCGTACGCCCCGTTTGGTCATAGACGATGATGGTGACATCGCTCAAATTTTCCAGTGCTTCGATGGTGACATTCCCATCGGTACTTGGGTTGGGAAAAACACCTATGCGGGCGTTGCCACTTTCCAGTACAAACTCATACGCCGCCGATGCTTTGGACGTGCAAGTCAACGTAGCACTGTGCTTAATCGACGAAATCACCGTGTAACTTCCTGCTTGTGTCGTTCGAATGGCAGCAGCGGTTTCGCTGAGGGCTTGACCGTTGTTTGTCCAAGCATAAGTCGCGCCTTCGGTTGGGTTACTCACTTGTAAGGCATAAATTCCCGATTTTTGAATGACGGGCGTAGCGGGAAGGGTTTTAGCCTCTACCCGAACTGCACCCGTATAAGGCGACTGACAGCCCGATTCATCACGGATACTAGCGGCGTAATTACCTGATTGTTTGGCGATAATCCTACTTGTTGTTTCGCCCGTATTCCAGATTACCTGATAGGGGCTTTCTACCCTCAAACCTACTTGTTCACCTTCGCAGAACGTAGTGCGCCCTTCAGCAATAACCGACGGCGGATTAGGCAGTTGAATCACTCGAACCGTAATAGGATCTGAGGCGGAAGAAAAACAGCCAAACTCATTTTTGGCGGCAACCGTGTAATTCCCAGCCACGTTGGCGTTGATGCTTTGCGTCGTCGCGGAGTTAGACCACTGATAACCAGCTGCTTGCGAAGCCGTCAGTGTCACAGATTTATCCGCACAGATGGTCGTTGAGCCCGTTACGCTAATGGTCGGTTTTTCAGGGAGCGGATTAACCGTAATCGTAATGGGATTAGAGGGAGGAGAAGTACATCCCGTGGCTGGGTCATAAACGGTGGCAGTAACACTTCCCGCCGAGTACGTTTTTATGCTTCGGCCTTCATCGCCCGTACTCCACTTAAACGAGCTTCCCGCCGAAGTAATGGTGAGTACCGTATTATCAAATAAACAAAAGGTTGTAGGTCTTTCACTAATCACCGAAGGAGCAGTGGGCAGCGGGTGGACGGTTACCCGAAAAGGGTCAGAAATGGCCTCACAGTTGTTGCCATCCCGATACCGCACTCGATAGTCACCCCCAGTAGTAGCCGTGACCGTTTGGGTTGTTTGAAAATTACTCCAAGAAATTCCAGCATTGTAGTTGGTTGTCAACTGTACTTGCCCACCTACACAAAAAGTTGTAGCGCCAAGCGCCGTAATAGTAGGTTTGTCAGGAAGGCGGTTGACGGTTACTGCAATCACATTAGAAGACGGTGATTGGCACTGATTGGCATCCACCGTGCGGGCCGAATAA
This sequence comes from Runella sp. SP2, assembly GCF_003711225.1. Classification (NCBI taxonomy): domain Bacteria; kingdom Pseudomonadati; phylum Bacteroidota; class Cytophagia; order Cytophagales; family Spirosomataceae; genus Runella; species Runella sp. SP2. Next base: position 5,151,193 of record NZ_CP031030.1, read on the forward strand.
CGCCCCGTGAGGTTGACCGTCACAGTCCTTGTATTCTGGCCATTGCTCCAAATGTAGCCCGCTTGAGCAGAAGACGTTAGCGTAATCACTTCATTTTCACAAATAGTAGGCGTCCGATCAGCACTGATGGTTGGTGCAGTAGGCAAAGGATTAGTCTTAACCGTAACGGGGTCAGAAACAGGCGAAGAACAGCCGTTAGCATCTGTGATAGCCACAGTGAAAGTCCCCGCCTGTAAAATACTGATGCGACGATTACGAGCTCCATTACTCCAATTGTACTGGGCCGAATTGGTAGAAGTAAGAACCGTACTATCGCCTTCACAAAACGTAAGTGGGCGCTCCGCCGTAATCACGGGTTTGGCGGGAAGCGGATTGGCCGTTACCTTGATGGAGTTAGAAATGGCATCGCAGCCATTGTTATCCCTAAAACGAACATTGTATGTGCCCGACGTTGTTACTTTAATGCTAGTGCCTTGTTCGCCGTTGCTCCACACATTTCCTGCCGAATAATTGGACGACAGGGTCACTTCTCCCCCTTCACAAAACGAGGTGTTACCCGAAGCACTAATGCTTGGGGCGGCAGGTGGCGTGTTTACTACCACCACCACACTCGCAGGCTCCGACGTACAGCCCTGGCTATCGAGCACCCGTACTTCATAAATTCCCGACGTACGGGCTGCAACCGTTTGGCCACGCTCACCGTTTGACCAGCGATATTCATTGGCTGCACTAGCCGTTAGACTGACTGACCCTCCTTGACAAAAAGTAAGCGCTCCTGACGCATTGATGGTAGGTTTGGCTGGCGGAGGCGAATTGACAGTACTCACGGTAAACGAAGCCGCACTGCTACAACCATACAGGTTTCTAGTAGTCACCGTATATGTTCCCCCCGAAGATACATCAATACGCTGGCTGGTGGCTCCCGTACTCCAATTGTTATCAACACTGCTACTCGACGTCAGGCCAATGCTACTCCCTTGACAAAGAGGCACTTTCCCATCAACTGCAATCGTAACGGGAGCGCTTTGAAGGTCATTAGGAACAGTAATAGAAGGCGTAAAATAGGTATTTCCCGAAGCATCGCGGACAGTAGCCTGATACGTACCTGGGCCAAAGTTGACAGAAGACCCTGTGGCACCGTTGTTCCACTGTACCGAAACAAACGGCCCTTGAACGTTGATATTGAGTTGGTTTCCGCCCGCACAACGAACCGAATAGGAAGGATAAGTACCTGTTTGTGGAGAACAATTGATAAAAAAAGCTTCATCGAGGGAATTAGCCCACACATTGGCGGCATCTGCTAATCCGCCGTTTTGAAGGTGCGCACCATCAGGACGAGGAATCTGTACTTCATCGGTATTAGGGCCAAAATAAGCAGCCGATGTGTTAAAAACGGTTTGATTTTGACCGTTAATCACCTCTTGGCTATTTTTCCCTTTATAATGAGAGACCCTCGCAACAACCCAACCTACATTTTTACCAAAATGCTGCCGTGATTTGTTGATGACCGTCTGCAAATTAGACGCATACAGGTTGGCGTTGGTATTGAGAATATTATCGGCTTCGCCTTGGTGCCAAAGCACTGCCCGCACCCCCGTAAGGCTCGCATAATAATTGAGGGCTAAACGCAAATTGGCATAGGGTTGCCCAGGTGGATAGGTGTCATTGATGTAAATGCTACTTGTAGTGCCTCCATCAACGGTTTCAGACCAGTTTTTGGAAGCAGTTCCCTCCCAACCTGCATTATAAAATAGCACTGGAACATTCAGACGATTGGTCAAAATATCTCCCAACCTTCCCCAGCACCAAGAAGACAAGCCGCGCGGACTTATATTGCTGTTGTCGCTCATTTTGACAAACGACGGCGCAGGCAATGAATTATTTTGGTGCGTACCGTTATAATAATTGACACAATTGACACGGTCATCGCCAGGGCTGGGTGCACCGTAGTTGAAAAAACCTTGGGCATTTGATTGCCCTGCCACGACAAATACTTCCCCAACCCCAACGCGTTGAAGCTCGGTAGTGGTGACCACATTTCCATTGACCATTCCCCTGACTTGTAGTTCATACCAGCCTCCCCTAACCGAAATACTTCCTGAATAAAACCCTCCCTGCGGATTTTCTTGGATAGTACGCCAGTCGGTTTGTTCTCCTTGCCCACTGACCATCGGCACCACCCGTGCTTCTACTCGGTCGATGCTTTGAGTATATTGCCCCGTAATAGGAATCGTTCCGTTGCCCGCATTATCGCGCTGAAAAACGATTCGACTGCTAGGAAACGTGATACGGATCTGAGCAACTATGGTAAGAGGTAGAAAGAGCCATAATAAAAAGTTGACAAAATAGAATAAGTATGTTTTACTAAATTTCATTTGTTCAGCTTTATGGTGGAATATATATTTACTACCGCAAAAAAAAGGGCTAGTAACAGCGCAAATAAATAGCTATCTACGCTTGGTACTAACCCACCTTTATTTGATTTATTGGATGTTTATTTTAAGGATTTAAAACCTTCCAAATTAAATCTTTCAGCTCGTTTATTCCTTCTTGCATCACCGCCGAAATAAATACGTGCGGTATGTCGGTAGGAAGTGTTTTGATGAGATCAGCTTTGGCCTCTTCGTCAATTAAATCCATTTTAGAAATAGCCAAAAGTCGTTCTTTATCTAATAGAGTTGGGTCATACAATTCTAATTCACGAAGCAAGGTACGGTATTCGTCCCCTGCGTTTTCGCTAGTGGCGGGCACCAAAAACAACAAAATAGAGTTGCGTTCGATGTGTCGCAAAAAGCGTAATCCTAATCCTTTTCCTTGCGAAGCTCCTTCAATAATCCCAGGAATATCGGCCATTACAAACGATTTAAAATCGCGGTAAGCTACCACTCCGAGGTTAGGGACAAGGGTTGTAAACGGATAATCGGCGATTTCGGGTCTTGCCGCCGATACCGTTGAGAGCAAGGTTGATTTTCCAGCGTTTGGAAACCCAACCAATCCCACATCGGCAAGGAGTTTTAGCTCCAAAACAATCCATTCTTCTTGTCCAGGTTCGCCAGGTTGGGCGTAGAGGGGCGTTTGGTTGGTTGCTGATCTAAAATGCCAGTTTCCTAAACCACCGCGTCCTCCTTTTAACAAAATCACCTCCTGATCGTGCTCAGTTACTTCGCCCATCACCTCCCCAGTTTCGGGGTGGCGCGCGATGGTTCCGAGCGGTACTTCTATGATGACGTCATTTCCTTGCTTTCCGTTGCAACGCGCCCCGCTGCCACCTACACCAGCCTCCGCTTTGATGTGCTTGCGGTACTTCAAGTGGAGGAGCGTCCAGTGCTGCGAGTTTGCTTTCATAATGATGTGCCCACCACGTCCGCCGTCGCCACCGTCAGGGCCACCTTTGTCCACAAATTTTTCACGTCGGAAGTGTGCAGAACCTGCTCCACCCGCTCCCGAGCGACAGTTTATTTTAACGTAATCTATAAAATTGGAAGTTGCCATAGTAAAATAAAAAACTCGCGTGATGGACCTAAATGGCATCACACGAGTTACAAAGTTGAGAAAGAAAAGGGAGAGTCTGTATGAAACTCCCGTTAAAATTTATTATTCGGTCTCGATTGCCTCACAAAGTTGACCAAAAATATGGTCAATTTCGCCAATCCCGTTCACCACCGTCAGCTTGCCTTGGGCTTCATAATAAGGCAGTACGTGAACCGTTTTGTTGAAATATTCATCTATACGCTTTACCAGTTTATCCTCGTCGTCATCGGCCCGTCCGCTTATTTTTTTGCGTTCGGCAATACGGCGTTTCAATTCTTCTTCGTTGACATCCAGCTGTAATACGGCTTTGATATTGGTGTTTTTTGACTCCAAAAACGCATCGAGAGCTTCGGCTTGGGGAACAGTACGGGGGAATCCGTCAAAAATAATTCCTTTTGCGTCAGGATTTTTTTGCACTTCTTCTTCCAACATATCGATGGTGATAGAATCTGGAACCAAAATCCCGTTATCGAGCAAATCTTTCACCCGCTTACCGAGCTCGGTTTGCTCTTTGATGTGCATCCGGAACAAATCTCCCGTAGAAATGTGAAATAGCTGGTATTTCTCGATGAGCTTTGCCGCTTGGGTGCCTTTGCCCGCACCGGGAGGGCCAAAAAGTACAATGTTAAGCATCTGATACAAGGATGTTTAGAAGAGGGAGTCTTACGGTTTAAAGTGTATAAAATGCAAATTTACAATTTCGTAACACTCCTCAACGGTTTTTCCTCACAAATTAACAAAGGAATTTGCTAAAATGGAGTAGGTTTGTCCAACTAGGCTGGTGCGGGGGTGCTTTTACACTCGCCTCGCCCACCCTGTTTCGCCCTCATCGCGTACCCTCTTCTCCCAAGACTATGCCTCCCAAACCACAAGATTGGCAACAAATATTAAAACGTAGTTATGTTTCTTTATCTAACACCTAATTAAACAATACAAATACTCAGCTATCGTTTACTAAATAATTAAAAAATAATATTCGTCTTGAAAAAAGAGACGTATCTTTGAATATCCATTCATCTTTGCATAGACTGCCATGAAAAAAGTTCTCCATTCAGCCACTATTGGCTTCTTTTTGTACAGTTGCTTGGCCTGTACGCCTCCTGTGGCAAATGTTGGCGAAGCAATCGACCCTTCTATTAGTCCGTCAAATCCCTCATTGGTTCAAGCCATCAAAACTGAAAATAACTGGCTGGGGCTCTTCAACCTCGGAGACACTACCATCAAAGTAAAACCTAACAAAGACGTTTTACCCGAAAAACCAACACAAGCCCCCGATTTAAGTAAAATCCAAAAAGAACCAGGTAAATTTAGGCTCGTATCGGTAGGAGGTTCATTATCAGCGGGTTTTCGAGATGGTGGTCTCTACCGAGAAGGACAATTAACAGCCTTTCCTAATCTGATAGCAGGCCAATTGAAAGTGGGTTTTGTCCAGCCGTTGTTTTCAGAAGCAGAAGGCAATGGAACAGGCTACAAAGTAATAAATAGTAGTGAACCCTTGGTTTCCTTCAAAATGGTGACCAATAACCTCGGAGTTACCGCCAATGGAAACGAAACCGTTTACTCTCCTTTCAAGGGATCTACCAGCATAGATCAATTTGCCTTTCCTGAAATCAGTAGAGGGTTGCGATACTTTCGCTCTTCTGAGCTAGTTCTAGATGGCAGCTATAAATACCTTAATCGGGTAGTTACCCCTGAAATCACAACCACGTTCAAAAGCCCTTGGGAGTGGATTGAAAGCCAAGAGGGCGATTTGTTTATTTTTGAATTAGGCCTCAGCGACCTAGTAAGGTATTTGTCATTAGCAGGAGGGGGAGGAATATCTTCCTTGGATGCGGGCTATGTAACTACCTCATCAGAGTTTTTGCTGATGAGGTCGGTAAGCAAAAAAGCAAAAGGAGTAATGCTAAATGTGCCGAATGTAGCTGAATTTCCTTATTTTAAGCAAATCACAATCGAGAAGATTGCTAAACTAGGGGTGAAAATTTTTGTGCAAATAAGCTCAGGTTCAGAGCATTTTCGTCCTTTTGATCCCTCAATAGATCGGTTACTTCCAACAGCAACAGTGGAAAAACTCTTTAAAGGGCAGTTAACAGGCAATGTATATTTAAAAGACACAGATGTATTATCGAAAGCGGATGAGGATGATGAAGTGACCAATATTACGCCTAACAGTTATAATCAAAATGAGGTAACGCGAATTGCGAAGGAATTAAACTGGCCAATCGTGGATTTGAGTAACCTTTACAAGCGTATTCAGGCAGGGGGATATGTGACCGACGATGGTGTAGTGGTGAATGCGGCTTGGCCTCGGGGCGGCAATTTCTTCTCCTCAGACGGAGTGTATCCTACCGCTTTCGGGCAGGCTGTCATTGCCAACGAGGTCATTAAAACCATCAACAAACACTATGGTTTGCAAATTCAACTCCTGAAAACCCGTTTCTTTATTGCTAAATAATTATTCTATACCCAATCTAGCTTTACACGCTGTTTCCAACGTATGAACATGAAACCATTAACCAAGCCATGGCTATACGCCGCTGGTATTATTCTACTGGCACAAAGCTGTTCATTTGACCCTAATATAAATCGACAAGCAACTATATCTGGTACGGTCATTGACAATGTCACTCAATTACCCGTACCTAATGTGGAAATTATGGTTTATGGCCAAAAGGGGGTATGGAGTTCTGTTAGTGGCGATTTAAAAACTGTATATACGGACTCCACTGGGAAATACAATATAGTTATTGTTCTTCCTAAAGAATTTCATTCATTTAAATTGATAAACAATTATAACAGCGACCCAAACGTAGCATTGAAATACAGAGGCTGTCATACTTATTTGAATGGACAACAAACTCAAAATTGTTGTAAGGTAGAGATGGGTTCAAAGGCACAGTATGATTTTAGGATGATACCGAAATAAAATCCACTCTCAAATTTTAATATGAGAAACTCACCATACAATTGCTCAGAAGAAATTTGGATAATTAAAACAAAAAGCGAGCGGCTTTCACCACTCGCTTTTTCGCAAAAAACATCACGCTTAACTATCTATTTATCAAACCATTGCGGGGTATCCAAAGTCAAACCAGAAGGCGTATTAGGGTTAGAATTTACCTCTTCGCTACGATAAAGCAAACGACGAATCAAACCTGCTACTGGTGCCCCCGTCGGAGTAGTCATTGCAGGGATTTCTTGCCCAATAGCCCCAGAACGGCGGTGCTGTACCCAACCTTCGATAGGACGCATGAATAAATCCAAATATTGCTGTTGGGCTAATACGGTTTTGTAATTTGTCGCTGTAAGTGTAGGCAAACCTGCTACGTACGCATCCGTTTGGGCAGCAGTTACTCCCAGAGCCAACATAGACTCGCGCACACCAGCCCGCATTTTGGTAGTAGCAGCTTCAAAACCTCCTGGCGCAAATCCACGAGCGATTGCCTCGGCCTCAAACAACAACTGCTCAGAGTACGAGAAAGACACTTCGGGCAAATCAGCTTTCAGCAAATTCATGTTTACTAATGCCGATTTGGTGGTATAAACTTCCACAGGGCCAAGCGCAATAAATTCATTGGCGGCGGCATCGGTACCAGGCTGGTAAAAATAAGGAATACGAGGATCTTTGAGCGAAACCAATAAATCATAAACAGGTTTAGAGCAATACCAATCTGACTGTACCCCTCCTCGGAAAATAGCTGTAAACGAAAAACGCGGGTTCTGACGACCAGGCTGATTGTAATACTTATACAACATGGCATCTGCACTTGATGAAATCATATTTCCTCCTGAAATCAATTGACCAATGACAGCCCCTTTTGAAGGGTCTGAGTCAACCATAGAAAATAAAATTCTCATTTTCAGCGAATTGGCCAACTTACGCCACTTGGCCATATCACCACCATAATACAGGTCATTCGGTGCAATGATGCCTTTTGCATTTAGGTCAATCATTCCAATCGCTTCGTCGAGCAGGGCGATAGTGCCGTTAAGCACATCTTGTTGCTTGTCGAACTTAGGAAAATCAACCTTGCCAGTAGCCGCTTCAGTAAAGGGAATATCCCCCCAAAGCAATGAAGTTTGCGCGTAAGCAAACGCCATCAAAATTTTGCACTGCGCCACTGCATTTTTATTGACAGGCTGCGTGTTTTGAGCTATTTCAACGGCAACATTGAGATTTTTGAGAACATCAGTATAGGTACGTCCCCAAGCGCTACGGATACGCGTTTGGTCATATTGTGACTGCGACAACCCCCAACGCCCACCAGAAGCCCACATTTGATTCATTAAAGCAACAGGCCAAGTAAGTTCGGCCACGCGCAAAAGTGAAAATTGCGTAGAAGCACCCGAAAAAAGCAAAGCAGGGTCAACCGAGGTAGAACGGTTGGGGTCAACATTGATGTCGCTATCTTTAAAACAAGCCGTTGTTGAAAGTGCCAAAAGAGCGGCTAAAATCAGCTTTTTCATATCAAATATGTTTGAAAAGAGTGAATTTTTTTAAAAAGTAAATCTTAAATTACCTCCGATGGTTCGGCTGCTAGGAATACTTCCCCGCTCTAGTCCCTCCCCAATCAGGCCAGTACCCAATACGTTGGCTTCAGGATCAATATGTGGTACTTTAGAACTAATAATCCACAGGTTACGCCCTTCTACCCCCAAAGCGACGCTGCCGAAAGGTGTCTTGTTGACCCATTTTTTGGGTAAGTTATACGCGATTCGTACCTCTCGTAATTTGGAATAAGAACCGTCAAAAATATTATTTTCAGGACTAACCGAGTTATCCAGCTGCCCCCAATATTGCTGTACACTGGCAACGGGCTTGGTATTAGGGCTAAAAGTCCCGTCTGCATTACGAATTACACCTGGGTCAACAAACGGTGTTCGGTTGTTGTCGGCAGTCTCTATCGCCAAACCGCTTCCTCTTACAATGCTTACTGTCTGAGAATTGATAACACCGCCTTTGCGTACATCCACCAAGAAATTGAAATCAATGCCTTTGTACGAGAACGAGTTGTTGATACCCAACGTCCAATCAGGGTAAATAGAACCAAACACTTTTCGTGGGCCAGGCGTGCGTAAGCCTGTGGTCGGATTAATAATAATATTCCCTTGCGGGTCGCGAAGCCAGCTTACACCCTGAATGCTGAACGTTTCGCCAGGGCGAGCTACAACAAATATCCCAAATCCATCGCCCGAAGTCGTGATAAACTCCGTCAGGCCAGGAGCCAGAGATTCTACGCGGTTGACGTTTTTGTTGAAATTGAAAGCCGCATCCCAACGGAATCCTGAACGGGTTTTGAGTGGGGTAACGGTGAGCATGGCTTCTAATCCTTTATTGGAAATCTCCCCCACGTTTAAGCGTCTGGCAGAATAGCCCGTGGTTTGGGGAATCGCAATAGAGATAATCTGGTCATAATTGAGCGTTTTGTAGTACGTCATATCAAGTCCCAATCGTCCACCGAAAAACTTTAGCTCTGCGCCAAATTCGTACGAAGTCTGTTGTTGGGGTTTCAAGTTGGTTGGGGGCAAAATATTGGTTGCCCCAAAGGCCGACGCTCCACCAATGGGATACAGGATATTGAAGGTATAAATATCACTAGCTTGCGTCAGCGGATTGTAGGTAAACGATAATTGATAGGGATCCTCATCTGAACCTACATTGGCATAGTTGGCACGTAGTTTAGCGTAACTCAGGATGTCATTTTTAACAATTCCTAAATTCGGAAAGGCTTCGGTCAACACAAACGATACACTGGCCGATGGATAAAAATAGGAGTTGTTGTTGACAGGTAAAGTAGAAGACCAATCATTCCGTCCCGTTACATTTAGGAACAAATAATTTTTATAATCAAAACTAAAGTCACCATAAACTCCAAAAATTTCGCGACGACTGTAGAAGTTAGAAGGGACGTTGGACTGAGCATTGGCAAAGGTATAAAGCTGATCAATGTTTAAGCCTTCCGACAACAAACGCGAACGGCGAATGGTGCGTTGATTGAACTGGTGTCCGACAATGCCTTTGAAAGACCAATTGTTACTGATTTTGCGCTGAATCGTTCCTAAAATGTCCGTTTGGAGTTCTCTTTCAAAAATATCATTGGTTTCAAATTGTCCATTCAAACGTCCGCGCGTTCCTTTGCGCGTTACTGAGCGGCGGTTTTCAGTAAAAAAGTCAGTACCGACGCGTCCTGTTACATTGAACCAAGGTGCAACATCGTAGCTTAGGCTGGTTCCACCATAAACACGGTCAACGGAGTTAGAAAACCTGTTGAATGTGGTTACAAAATAAGGATTGTTTTGAACCCCGTTGAGGTCAATAGAGCGTGCTAAATCACCTGTCCAACCTGTTGGCACTGCCTGTGTTGCAGGTGCGAACAAATTGTCTCTCAACTCGTTGATATCTACCGTTACGGGTAAGCCTGACAAAATGGTAGCGATGATGTTGGTGGTATTTGAACCCTGCTGCGGCCGACCGTCGCTGGTAGTACGAACGTAGTTTACCCAAGCCCGCGAGGTAAGTTTGTCCGTAATTTTTTTACCTCCATTAATGGCAAATGTATTACGGTTCAATTCAGAACCTGGTACAGTGCCCGTTTGTCGTAAATTAGTATAACCGATGCGATAATCTCCCTGCTCTGTGGCTCCATCAAGCGACACGCTGTTAATCATGGTGTGGCCTGTCACAAAGAAATTTTTCCAGTTTTGTGGGTATGCCTGCAAACTCTGCACCGTTTCACCTTTATAGTCCCTTACAGGCCCCGTAATGCTGGATATTTTGGGACCCCAACCATTTCCTGATTGTGGGTTATACACGCCTAAATTACCTTGGGCATATTCTGTTTGTAGTTCGGGAGTACGAAGTACATTGTCAGTTCGGAAGGATGAATTAATCGTCACATTCGTTTTTTTTGCGCCCTGCTTGCCTCGTTTGGTCGTTATGACAATCACACCGTTACGAGCACGAGAGCCGTAGAGCGCAGAAGCAGCAGCACCTTTCAAAACGGTCATGGTTTCGATGTCGTCAGGGTTGAGATCTCCTGCTCGGTTGCCCACGTCAACCCCTCCCGTTACAACGTCAGTTTCAGAGTTATTGAACGAAGAGTTGGAAATCGGCATCCCATCCACAACAAACAATGGTTCACTAGAGCTGGAGATCGAGTTAGCTCCGCGAATCATGACGCGACTCGAACCACCTACTGTACCCGACTGTTGCGAAATCCTCACCCCAGCAATGCGCCCCGCCATGGAATTGAGCAGGTTTGGGTCACGCGCTTTTACGAGTTCAGAACCCCCAATGGTCGAAACGGCATAGCCCAGTTCTTTTTTTTCACGAACAATGGCATTGGCTGTCACAACCACTTCGTTCAAATTTACCAAATCGGCTTCTAATTGGATGTTTACGGTGGTTTTATTACCTACTTCAACCTCAATCGTTTTATAGCCAATAAACGAGAATACCAACGTACCTACTTTGTCAGGAACACTGATTTGATAGGTACCATCAGCTTTGGTAGCAGTACCGACGTTAGTCCCTTTCAATAAAACATTGACGCCAGGAATCCCTTCATTTTCGGGAGAGGTAACTTTTCCCGAAATGGATTTAGTTTGCGCACGACCTAGCTGTATCATGCCCAACAGCAACAATAGAAGTAGTCTTCTTTTCATAAGAAAAATTTGGGGTTTATAGTAGAAGAAAATGGGTAAGGAAGCAGTAATGAAGAAATAACTATTTTACACGCTGCACTGTTTTGATAATAACAGGCACTTTAAGCAACTGCATAGGATTAGAGAAAGCATTGGTTGGGCCAGGTTGGCCCGTCTCCCCCTGCTGAATCTTGCGAACCACATCCATTCCGCTCACTACTCTTCCAAACGCAGCAAATCCTTGACCATCGGGATTTCGTTTTCCTCCAAAGTCAAGTTCAGGTTGGGCATTGATACAAATGAAGAATTCAGAAGCACCGCTTTCAGGCTTCCCACGGGCCATAGATATAGCACCATCTACGTGCAAAATGCCCGTTTTATTGGTCGTTTCCTGCGGAATCGGCGGCAGCATTTTGGTAGAATCACTCTGAAGACCACCTTGGATAACCTCTATTTTGACTGGGCTGGTAGCTTGGTTGTCCATACGTACGACGCGATAAAACTTACCTCCATCGTAGCGTTTTTCATCCACATAGCGGAGAAAATTGGCAACAGTAATTGGAGCTTTATCGGCATACAGCTCAACAGTAATAGAGCCCATAGTTGTTTCAATCTGAACTTTCTGGGCAAGGCTCAAAAAAGAAAAACCAAGAAAAAAGGCAAAGGTAAACAGCGTATTTTTCATATTGAAGATTTAATGTAGCTGAATATAAGACTTAACTCGCATTAAATCAAGCATTTGCTATTAAAACTTCAAAAAATTAAAATACTCTTTGAAAAAACACAAAAAATTTAAAAATAGCGAATCAATAACACCGAATTTCAAACAAAGCCGCAGGAACTACGTTTGACGGATGCGCCACTTCAATTGTGAGTGAGGTGGTCTCAATCGGCTCGCGGAACGTAATGATGCGTTGGCTTTGGTGGTTGTCTTTGATTTCGGCAATGACTTCTTGCTGCTGGTTCAGAACCTGCACATTTTTTACACAAAACGGCATTTCATTTTCGGGGTGCGACATCAAAACCGTTTCCATCGGGTGGTCAAAATCGGTATCAAAGTGCAGGACTAACTCACGAATCTGCTGGGGACTGTCCCACGAGAGCTGCACTGTTGGGTGCGCGTCTGTTGGACTAGCGACCCAAGCATTGGGCTGACAAGTAGGTCGTTGCAAACCATTGCTTAGGTGATTGGCTTGAAATAAGTTTAAAGGTGGTTCAAACTTTAAGGCTAAATTTTTACCCGCAGGACGGCGCTGTGGACACCAAAACTCGAACGTATCCACGCCGATGTCTTGCGTAGGTTCTTGTTTTCCGTAGTTAGAAACCGCTTCGTTGATTTGATTAAAGACGGTCAGTAAGCCCGTTACCCGTTGGTCTGAGTACTGTAAGCGTACTTTTTCATTTTTCAGAATGGTCAAAAACGCGTAGCCCAGTGTGCTTGCAGATTGAGCGTCCCTAAGTTGACTGAGTTGGGAACGGTAGTCTGCTTCATCAAACGCCAAATGCACACAGTTGCGGCCTTTTTGCAATGAAATGGTTTGTTGACAAAGCGTTACATCAGGCGTATGATTATCGGCTTTACTCGAAACCCGCAGTTCGATTTGAAGCTCGGTCGGTTCGTCGGCGTAAGGATGGAGGATCACTTTTCCTAAAGGCGCTTTGGAGAAAGGAAGCATTTGAGCCACCGAAAACACCATCGGTTGGGGTTCACCCGACGGCGATAATTCTTCCAACACCAACTCACTACTGGCCGAAAGGATGGCCGTTTGTACCAAATCTTGGTCGTCTTTTAGGCGAAGTTGGGGGATGTGCTGTCCCGTTTTTAACAATGATTGCTGTAGAGACGCAATATGTTGCTTCTCAGAAAGCTGACGAGGTAAAAGTCCTTTTTCGATGCACAATTTCGCGGCCATTCCCACGGCTTGCCCAACGTGCGCACTCGTGGCCATCACGCGCGACGACGCAAAGGCCACGTGACTGGCCGAAATGATGCGCCCCGCGATGAACAGGTTGCAGATGTTGCGCGAATACAAACAGCGGTAAGGAATCCCATAAATCCCCTTGCTGTGCCACTGATTACAACTCGATTGTCCAATTTCGGAAAAAACACCATCGGCAGGGTGTAAGTCAATCGACCATCCGCCAAAAGCCACATCATCGTAATGCGTCCGTTGCTCAACTATGTCTTGTTGAATCAACATATAATCGCCCTCAAAGCGGCGACTTTCGCGTTTGCCAGGGATTTGTCCCACCCATTCAAGGGTAAGATTTTCGGCTTCGGGAAAATTACCCGAGTTTTTGATATAGTCCCAAACGCCATAAATTACTTTCCAGAGCTCCCATTTGATGGTTTCGGTGTCGTGGACGGTATCGAGGCGACCACCATATTCGACCCACCAAAGCTTACAGCCAAACTCGTTGGCGTTGAAAGAACGGAATTTGGGGACTTTTTGGGTAACATCGTGGGCAAAACTCGGCGCGACAAATTTGACGGGCTTGCCTGCGTTTTTGGAATAAAAATAAAGGCTATGCCCCAGCAGCTCGCCGTATTCTTGGGAAGGCGCAAACTTTTCCCCAAACTCTTCACGTGATTCGGCCCCCATCCGAAAGGCCGCGCCTGCCAGAAAACCTACGATTCCGTCGCCCGAAGCATCGCAGAAAAGCGGTGCGGAGAATTCGTAATGGGTGGAGTTTTGGGAACAAAAACCGTGAATTTTCGAAATCGTATCGGGACCTGATTTTTCTACTTCGTAAACGCTTGTATTGAGCAAAAGCGTGATATTAGGCTCGCTGATGGCTTTTTCGAGCAAAATGGTGTCAAAAATTAGCGGATTGCTGTCGGGGTTGCGGTACATGTTTTCTACCAACAATTCGTCGATAACGCCGCCTTCGCGCGCCCAGCGGTTGTTGTTGCCCATGTGGGAGGTGGCTCCTAACACCCACAGCCGAACTTCACTGGACGCATTACCGCCCAACACAGGGCGGTCGGTGACCAATACGACCTTGATTCCAGCGCGCGCGGCGGTAATGGCACCACATAATCCTGACAACCCGCCGCCTACAACGACCAAATCGGTATGATAATGAACGCTTTTGGGAGCTCTTTTTTCTATGGCTTCTGCTTTTATCATGCTTGTTTGCAAAAGTTATTTGTTATGTCAGACCTGTGAGGTTTTAGAAACCTTATAGGCCTATTAACCGTAAATGATTTATTCCTTGTCAGACATTCCAAGTTTTGGAAACTTGTAATGTCTAGCATTTATTTTAATTCAAAGGTCTCACTGATGACCGAGTAGCCTGTGGGTTTGACGATTTCCAGCGTAAGTTTTTGTTCAAAACCACGTACAGGAATCATTATTTCGGCACTTTGTCCTGGGGCTAAATCGGGGATGTTTAAAGTGATTTCGCCCGTTTTGAGCGTGTAGTTTTTCAACGCATAGGCAGGGAAATCGCTGCGGTTGTTGACCCGAACAACCAACTGATGAACACCTTGACTGCCTGCCTGAAAACGTACTTTTTCGAGCGTAAGGGGTGCCATTTCGCGGCGATGAGCGTGGTAAAGGAGGCGCTTGTTGCGCTCTGGCCCCACCAGCCCCCACGGACGATAGCCGTTGGGGTTCGTACCTGCGTGTCGGCTTTGGTAATCATTAAAAGACCACCACGAAGCACCCACGATGTATGGACGCTGGCGAATCTCAGCCATCACCTTTTCCAAATGACTGACTTGCCCTGCTTCACCCGTGGGCGTATCGGCGCGGATTCCCCACTCGCTGATGAGAATGGGCTTATCGGGATAAAGTGCGTGGATGTGGTCAAATATCTTGGCATGGTTGCCATAAGTATTGGTCGATACAAAATCGCAGTATTGAGTAGCTTCGTCTTCAGGTTTGGCGGGTAAAATATTCAGACGCATGGACGCGAAAGTAAACAAACGACTAGGGTCAAGGCTTTTGCCATAGACCATCATGTCTTTGGTCCAACGTTGTCCCGAAGGCGTTTCGGACAAGTACTCATTCCCAACACTGTACGCAATGACGCTCGGGTGGTTCCAGTCGCGCTCGGCCATTTCCCGAAACTGCTGTTTGAACTTCTCACGAATGGTGTCATTGTCCATCTGAGTAGGGGTAAGTTGCCAGTTGCCTGCTTCAGTGATGATGAGCATTCCGTAACGGTCGGCTAGGTCGTAAAACGTTTCGCTGGGGGTATAGTGGGTCAAACGATGAAACTCCATTCCTGCTTCTTTCATCAACCGAAAATCTTTCTCGACCAACCAATCGGGTTCTAGCGAGCCCAGACTTGGGTAATCAACTACCCGATTCCCGCCCGCCAAGCGAATAGGTTGTCCGTTGAGGAGCAGTTGGGTGTTTTTCACCTCTACTTTACGAATTCCAAATGAGCTTGAAAGGGTATCGCTACCCACCACGGCTTGAAGCTGATAAAGCTGGGGCGAGTCAATATTCCACAATTTTACATCGGCGGCTTTGAGGGAAGTTTCGGCCTCCAGCAACCCCGTTTTTCCCGCAGCAACGGAGGGCGAAACGTTTTTCCACACCAATTTTAAAGCTTGATTTCCCAACAAAACGGAAGTGATGAGTTTGGGATTTTGGGTAGTGGCAGAAGCGTTGCGAACGCGGGCTTGCAAGCGGAGGGTCGCCGTTCCCGTCGCTAAATCGGGTTGAGCGTCTATTTTAAGGTTTTCGAGGTATAGTTCGGGCTCAATGGTCAGATAAACGGGACGAACCAAACCTCCGTAGTTAATCCACCCTGGAAAAGGGTCGTTGGCATTGCCGTTGTCTTTCGCACCAGGAATAGAGCCCGTTTGCCACGTATCGTTATTGACAGAAACGGCCAGCACGTTATCGCCCGATTTTAGGTAATCAGTAATGTCAAAACGAAACGGCGTATAGCCACCATCGTGCGTTCCAATTTTCTGATTATTGAGCCAAACCGTCGTGGCGTAATAGGCCGCATCAAAGTGCAAAATCACGCGTTTACCCGCCTGCACTTGCCACGGAAACGACTTACGGTACCAGACGGTTCCTGTGTAAAACTGATAGCGCGGGTCCACCGAAAAGCAGTGAGGCACGTTTACTTTGTCCCAGCCCCCCACGGCATAGTTGTCTTTGTACCAGCCTTTGGTTGCTCCGACTTCTCGCGTATCCATGGCAAACGACCATTGCCCATGTAGAGGAATGGCATTGGAATGACGAATACTAAATTGGGCAAAAGCTGAAAAGGATAGTAAGAAAAATAAACTTGTTAGTTTCATGTGTGATATGTATTGATTGTCAGGGCTAAAGCCCAATTTGTATTACCCCAGACTAAAGCCGTGGGGTTAGAGGAATCACGCTCCTTCTAGCCACGTCCTTTAGGGCGTTATAATTCGTCTAGCAGCTTGCCATGGAATAATGGCACCCAACAGCACCACCACTGCAATTCCCGCTGTCACCGTTCCGCCCGATGTTGCAAAGGCACTTAATCCCAACAAGACCACGGCTACAAACACCAACGCTCCCGCAATGACCTGCATTCCGAAGCGGTTTTGGCGTTTGACTTCGGTCGCTTCTTCTTCGGTTTCAGCGAGTTTTTCAGCCTTACGCGTTGCTTTGGAGGTCAGGTATAATTCGTATTCTTCAGCTATGAGTCCTTTTGAGCGGGCGTACAATTCGTAAGCTAAAAGTAACACCAACGGCAGACCAATGCCCACGATAGTTTCTACGGCACGACTTAGTTTAAAATCTAACAGCCAAGGAGATAACACTTTAAAAAACAAGTTGACGGTTAAACCGACAACAGTAATCCAGAAGGTAGTTTTGCCGTTGATACGTTTGGAAAACAACGCCCAAAGCGGTGGTGCCAGCAGCGGGCCACCCGAAATGGCCGAAATGCTCAGCACTACCTCGACAATTCCGCCCGCGGCAGGCACCAACAACGCAATGACAATCATGCCCAATCCAAATCCCCACGATGAACGTCTTGCCACTTTAATGAGCTGTTGGTCAGAGGCTTGCGGATTGATAAAACCTTTGTAAATATCATTGGTAAAAACGGCTGAGACGACATTGAGGGTCGTATTGGCACTGGCAGAAGTCGAAAAGTACATTCCCGTGAGCATCAAACCTAGTAAGCCAGGAGGTAGCACAGATTTACAAATCATCAAGTAGGCGTTTTCGGTGTCCAATCCTTCCAAACTTGGGTTCAATGCCCGATAAATCATCGGAGGCAGCATCCAAATCATGGGACTGATGAAATACAACGCCGCAAACAAAAATGCGACTTTACGGGCCGATTTGGGGCTATCGACACTGGTGTAGCGTTGAACAAACGTCCAGTTGCCGCCAATGTACGCAATGTGGTAAAGCACAAAAGCCATCACAAACCCAAAGGTATATTCGCCGTGGAGAAAGTTGAAAAAATCATCGGGTACTTGATGTGTAAAACTCTCAAAACCACCGACTTTACTGAGCGACAGCGGGAGTAAAATAAACACTGCAGCCGTCAGGATGACAAACTGCAAGATGTCCGTGACCATCACCGCCCACAGTCCGCCAACGGCCGTGTAAGCAATCATGAAAATTCCCAACACGATGGTGGACTCAATCAAGGGAAAGCCTAATGACACACTCACCAGCTTGGCCACGGGGTATAACACCGACCCTTTGATAAAAACTGAAACCAACGTAAAAATGCCGATGTATGTTTTCTGGACGCGCTCACCGAGGCGTTCGCGGATAAACTCTGCCGCCGTGAGGTTGCCCGTAGCGCGCCAGCGCGGAGATAAAAACAAGGCCGTTATAATGGCCCCGATACACATCGTCCATTGAATGGTAACGGCTACCCAGCCGTGTTTGTAGGCAATTGACCCCCACGCCACGAACGTACCTGCCGAGAAAAAGGACATGAACAGCGACAGTCCACCAATGAACCAAGGCACGGCTTCTCCCCCCGCAAAAAACGATTTGAGGTTGCGCCCCGTGCGGGCAAACAGCATCCCAATTCCGAGCACAAAAGCCGAGAAAATAAAGATGACGGCGGTATCAATCAGTGAGTTCAAGCGTCTAAAATATGTTAGATTTCGAAAATGGATTTACTATCGAGTTTTTAACCTGTGGGCTACTTTATGAATTTACCTTCTTACTCCTTTCAGACCGATGCTACCCGCTCTATCTACCTCTTTGAAAGTATAGGGGTACGAGGGATTATCCAAAAAGCAATTCTATTTGAAATCACAGAAACAGATAACTCGTACAACCTCTCTTTGTGTGATTTAGACCCATTATCAGGAAAAATGAACTTTTCAGCTATTTCTGCCAATGGGGATACCCAAAAAATTTTAGCTACTATTTACCAAGCCATTTTGCATTTTACCAATAACCATCCTCGTTGTAGTATCTTTTTCTTTGGGAATTCTGCTGTTCGGAATCGTTTATACCGAATGGCAATAAATCATGAACTGAATGAGATTTCAGAAACATTCGAGATTTGGGGCTTTTTGAATGATTCTTGGTCACCATTTGTTCCTCATAAAAACTTTGATGCTTTTTTGATTAATAGAAAATAAAATGAGATATTTCACTTTAAATTAATCCATTATGAAAACAACTAAGACAGTGCTTGACGAGAAAGAGTGGGAAAGAATTCACCAAGCTCTTAAAGTAGCCACAGCTCCTAAATTAGAAAAAGCAAACGAAATACTTAAAAAAGTACCGCTTCCTATCAAGAAGTCTTGAAATGGTCACTTAGTTCGCTACCGTCATCACCTCAAAGCCTGCACCTACCAATTGCTTTTTGTAAGACTTCCCGTTAATAGTAATTTGAAAATCAGCGGCTTGCGAACAGTTGTTTAACAAAATCACAAAAAACGTCTCTTTCTTCTCTGACTCTGCCAAGAGGTAATCGACCGTAGGATTGTCAATTTTGACCAAGTTTTCGTCAATTTTTAACCACGCTTTTTGGCCGTTGATTACACCAGGTGCAAAACCGTAACTCTGATGCGGCCCCACTTTGGGCGTCACAAACCCGCGCGGGAATTTAACTTGCCCACCCGAACGTAATTCTGCTTCTGACATGAGGTAGTCGGTAAGCCAGCCGATTTGCCACCAAGCGTGGTGCGGATATGGCCCCGAACCTTGGTTCATCACCCGCCAATAGTAGGAAGCAACGCTGGTTTTGGGCTCAACAAACGCGTCGCGCCCCCAAGCGGCCGAGCGGGCCAAATCCGCGAAAATACGTTCGTTGGTCAGTTGGTACATCCGAATAAACAAGCCCGCATGACTTGCCAGTTGGATAGGCCCGTGGGCGTTGGAAGAACCAAAAATCCCGCCGTGTTCGAAGCTCAAACCTACTTGCGAAATCTCCCAATCCTCACGCTGAATACCGTTGACGGTTTTTGAGGTACGGTTCGGAATGGGATGGGTATAAATGGAGGTAGTATAGACTTTGGCGGCATTGACGGCGGCAGTTTTGTAGGCAGGGTTTTGTGTAATGTCGTACAAGTCCAACAATGCTTGTGCCGACTGCGCCGTGGCAAAGTCGGGGGCGTAACGTGCGTCGCCGCATACGCCCAGAAAACTCCCCTTTTCGACGGCATTTTTTATCAACCAATCTGCTCCTTTTTGCGCCGCCGCGAGGTACTTGGGGTCTTTCAATATACGATACGCCACCAATAATCCATAAAACGTAGGCCGTACGTCTTGGATGTCGAGAAAAGCCTCTTGCTCCGTTTTGCGGTCGTAGGCAACGCCCCAACTGCCATTGGCTTTTTGAGTTTTTAACAACCATTCGGCACCCGCTTTTAAACGCTCTCTAAGTGGTTGATTATCGGGCTCGAACAACAAAATATTACCCAAGTCAAGCATAGTATAGTACGTCACCGCGATGGGTTCGACTACCTCACCCCATTCTTCGGTGAATTTTTTTCGTTTGGCCAAATAATACTGACCCGCCAACGCCCCGTTGAAGAAACCTGGCTCGGTGATTTGCTGAGTAAATTTAAAATTGAGGGCGTAAGGCAGTACATTTTTGGTAAGCAGGGTGTCTTTGGTGGCCTTGGCCAGCATCCACATGGCACCGTAATCGGAGTTTTTCATGGCGTCGCGTTGCGAACCTACCACGCCCCCCAAGTACGACTGCGCCCCAATTTTCAAACCCTTGTATTCTTCAATGTTCCAAAGCGACGTTTTCGGGTTGGTTAAGTAATGGTGCATTTTTTGGATGCGGTCGGTCAGTGACTGCTTGCTTTGGCGAAGCTCCAAGGTTTGTTTGAGTTGGTAAATGTCGTAGGCGGCGTGATTAATCATGCTAAACCAATCGCCTTCCGACAGGCTATAACGAAATGAAAATGTGACGGTTTCGCCCGCTTTTAGGTCGGATTTCGGCTCGCCCAAAACGGGATAATACAACGTAGGCGCTAACTGCGCTTTGCGGTTTTTGTGGGAAAGCCCAATATTCCAATCGTGGAGGGTCAGCTTGTCTTTGGCCCAAGGGTCGCGACAATAATCGGGGTCGGGAATGACCGAAACTGTAATGCCTGCTCTGGTTGTGACGAGCGGACTAAGCGTGCTGGCCGAGCGCTCGCGATAAACGACGGGCAACGTCGGCACCCCGTGCCCGTAGGCATACGCCAAGGCAAAATTTGGTTGCATATAATTCCCCTGAAAATACCCAGGAACGGCCACCCAGGCCATATCAGCCTCACTGATGAAACTCAACGTGGGCGTGGCCAACGAAAAATAGCCCGCTTGTTTGGGTGTAAGCGTTTGGGTGACGAGGACATCGTTGGGAAATTTAGGGTCAAAACGCCAGGTGGAGCTTACACGCGCTTTTTCGGTTTCGTGTTCAAAAGAGAGTTGATTTGGCGCGTTTTGTGTTCCTTTTTTAGGGTAAAAATAAACCGCAGTTCCTGCCGTATTGAGCGAAACAGGATTAGTACTTTCTGCCCACTGTTTGGTTTGGTAATGGTAGGCGTCTTCGGGAAACTTATTGCCCGTAATGCTCTTAAAAACGGAGTCGGATTCTAACTTAGGCTGTGCCGAACTGAACAGTAGCGTGCTTTCGCCCGAAGGGGTTTTTAGCGATACCCACTTACTGCCTTTTTTAACGGATAGCGTTTTGATTTGCCAACCTGCCGCACTGTTTTCCCAGCGAATTTTTACCGATGAGTTTTCTAAAACCAAGGCTTTTTGAGCCCATATTTTCCCATACATCATTGAGAAAACCACTGCCAATAAGGTGTGTATTGTCTTGGCCATTGTATCGTTTTTTGTCACTCAACTTTGTTTCATTCATTTGACTGATAACGCTGCCTTTTGAGCAAAGCCCAATGTCCCGTAAGCGACTTCCAGCGAACGGCAATCGGTTAGAATTTTGTAAGTAGCTCTAAAAATACCTGTGTTTTCGCCCGTTTCAGTTACCTCTAACGTATCGCTTTTTTTGCCGTTGATTTTCAAGGTGACAAGCCCCTTCTCGACCTTGTTCCAGTCCATGTTCAAGGCAGCTTTTAGCTCAATAATGACCGTTTGTCCCACCTTGGTTTGCTTGATTTCTTTTTCGGAAGCGTCCAAAAGGGTCACTCGGTGGCTACCCAGCGTCGAAAAAGTGAGCGTCGCTTGCCAACCACGGTTCGAAACGCACCAGCCTTCGGTGGCATAAGCATCTTTGCCAATCAAGTCTTTGGGGTCGTTGCTTATGGGAGTAGGACTGGCAGATTTTTGAAAATCTTTGTCGAGCGGTGAGCCATCGAGCGTACCGCGCACTTTGCCCAGCATTCCGTAGCCATTGGGATGGGCCGACGGCCAACCTTTCTCGACGCCTTCCCAATAACCATTGATGGCTAGTCGTTCAGGGCTTTTATTACTCAAATGCGCTCCTACGGGATTTACCCCAAATACAAAATCGACTTGTGCCCACCCGATGTCGCGCAAGCGGAGGTCGTTGAGCAAATGCGCCACGGCAAACATCGACCCACCCAAAGCAGGAGCACCGCCCAATTCTTTGGTTTTGGGGTGCGCCCATTCGGTTTCGCTGTGGACGCGGTATTTCCAAAAATTATTGGTTTTTTGGTGCATGTGTACAGCCCAAGCCTGCAATTTTTCCTTCGTGCCTTGGGGGGCGTGCTCGGGAGCTATCAGTAAAAAATAGGCCAACGCTTGCGGCGTGATATGTTCGGCGTTCCGAATCCACCACATGTGGCGCGGGTTGTTGAAATCCCAGTGTTGGATGATGTCTTTGGCACTTTCTTGCGCCCACGCGAGGTACTGTTGGGGCTTGCCATCGGGTTCGTTTTTTTCGCACAAATACATAAACAAATTGCTAAACACCGACTGCCCGTAGGCATTGCCCATTTCATTAAATTCCTGAAAACCCGCGTCCACCCATTTATTGCTGTACGTCCAGTAGCGCACTACTTTGTGGCGGTCGTACTGCGTCCATTTTTCATGGCAGACTTGTCGGTATTTGAGGTATTTTTCGCGGGGCAAATAGGGCTTTAAAAAATCATGGTAAGCAGCACAAACGACCGAAAGTTGGTCGAGCAGGTTCCAATAATCGTAATTCATACGCGATTGTCCTTCGTAGCCGAGCGAGCCGTGACGACTACCCACGGGGCCTTGGTACGCCACGTGAGCATACGCAAACTCCGCGTGCCACAAAATCAAGTCAATCAAATCGGGCGTGTTTTTGTCCCCAAATTCGGTTTTCCAACGGTCGTATAACGACGGATTGGAGGCGTATTGAAGACATTCAAAAATTGTTTCTAAGCCATACGCACCGCCATCGCGCGAGGGACCTCCGCCATATACTTTGGGCAAATTGGCGTTGATAGGGTCTTCAGAACCGCGTACATCAATAAAAAACTCGTAGCCTAATTTTGACGACAATTTCTCAATGAGGTGGTCGGCAATCCAAAAAGGAACAGAGGCATTATAGCCTTCAATTTCGACCCGAAATTCGTCTTTGGAGACGGGGTTAAAAGCTGTAAACCACCCTTCTTGGTTGACAATTTCGCCTTGAAATTCGACGCGACCAGAAGCGGTATTCACAATTTTAAACTTCGCACCATCTTTGGCTCCTAAGCAGACAAAATGCTTCGCTTCACCGCGATTGTACCCCGCTTGGTTGACCAAAATCTGGGCAAATACCTGAGGATAGCTCATAAGCCACCAACCAATGACGTACAACAAATACAGGATACGCTTCTTTTTCATTTTCAATGATGCTTTAAATTTTACCCGCAGATAGCACAGATTAAATCCACGCAGATGCACGCGGACTCATAACTACATACGTCCCTTTTTCAATTGCTTCGCTACTTACTACTTCCAAGCGGGGTTTTGTTCCAGTTTAGAATTGGTTAAAATTTCAATGTTAGGAATCGGGAAAAAACGATGTTTGTCTTGCACTGGGCGCGATGGATAATAAGAGTTTAATACATTGGCCACCATTTTAAACTTACCCGTACGAGTCAGGTCATACCAGCGGTCGGCTTCGTAACATAACTCCCACGAACGTTCCTGCAAAACGGCCTCAATGAATGCCTCTTTGCTCAAACCTGGGGTTAAATCGGGCAAACCCGCCCGCTTGCGTACGGTATTGATGGCGGCATACGCGGCGGCTGTAGGGCTGCTAGCGCGGGCTTCGGCCTCGGCGGCAATCAGGTACACGTCGGCCAAGCGTAAAATTGGAAAATTGTTTTCGCCACTGGCACCGTTAGAATTAGGATCCATGTATTTTTTCACAATGATTCGGTCTCTTAGGGTAACATCGGCCTGACCAATGAGCCTGCCCTGAGCATTGACATAGGCCGTGTCAAGCAATGCTTTGCGCTTGTCCACATCACTAAAGGAACGATAGAAAGAATGATACCCAAAGGCTGAGCCAAAAGCCGTTTTGGAAAAAACTGGGGGCGAGTTGGCTGGCGCATAAAATCCTAACAAATCGTAGCTATTGAGCCCCGAAAGGCTCGAAAACTCAGCCGCAAAAATCACTTCTACCCGAGCGGCATCTTCTCTTAGAGGATTGTACAAATCCAATACATTGGGCATCAAACTGTATCGGTTTGATTGAATGAGTGTCTGCGCATTTTGAGCCGCTTTGGCATAATCGCCCGCGTACAATTGGGCTTTTGCCAATAATCCAATCGCTGCCCCATAGGCCGCACGACCTCTATCCTTCGGCATTTGCGGTAAATCTTTGACGGCTGTTTCCAAGTCTTTGATTAAAAACGCATAGACATCCGCTACGGGACTTTTTGCCGTCTCAGTACCCGCAATGTTTTTGGTACTTTCTTGCTTAATGGGTACATCGCCAAAGGTTTTGGCTAAATGAAAGTAAAATAGCCCCCGCAAAAAATAGGCTTCGGCCAAAATTTGCTTTTTGCGGGTTTCGTCCATCACCACGCGGGGAACATTCTCCAGTACTTGGTTGGCACGGTCAATCCCCTGATAGCAATGCTGCCAATACTGACCGATTAAGTCCATGGTTGCATCGTATGAAAAAACCGTTAGTTGGTCGCGACCCACTACTGCCCGTGGAAAACACTGATCAGCGGAGTAATCGGGTAGCTGTATCCCCACACGGCTGTAAAGGTTGGTTACGGGCGTATAAGCTGCCGTCAGAGCGGCTTCGGCATCAGAGGCCGACGTAAAAAATTGGTCAGGCGATACAAACGAGTAGGGCTTTTCGGTTAAATCGCAGGCGCTGATTACCACCGCTGCCACCACAAACGCAAGGAATTTTAAAAGGTTATTTTTCATAATTCTTCAAGGAATCGGTGATTAAAAAGTGATTTGTAAACCTGCTATCAAAGACTTAGCAATGGGGTACCCAATGTTGTCAACGCCCAAGTTCAGGTTGTTTTGTCCAGCCGTGTTTACCTCTGGATCATAGCCAGAGTACTTAGTGAAGGTTAGGAAATTGTTGGCACTCACGTACACACGTGCGTTGTTGAGCCACGATAACTTCCCTTTTGTGGGAACAGTATAACCCAAGGTCGCATTTTTGAAACGTACAAAAGAGCCGTCTTCAATCATTACGTCCGACTGGTTGATACGCTGCCCCTGCGCTACTTTTGGATAATAATTGCTTGGATTGGTGGGTGTCCAACGGTTCACCATCGTCGCAAATTGGTTAAATCCAGCTGCACCGCCTTCCATTCGGAGGCGTTGTACGTAGAAAATCTGCCCGCCTTGCACCCCTTGCACAAACACGCTCAAATCAAATCCTTTGTATTTCAGGTTGTTAGTGATTCCAAAGTAATAATTGGGGTTAGGATCACCAATGATTTGTTGGTCGGCTGCCGAAATGGCCCCGTCGCCGTTGAGGTCTTTGTAACGAATATTTCCTGCCACTCGCCCCGTCGGGATATTGTCGCCCGTTTGATAAATCCCGTCGAAAATGTAGCCGTAAAACGAACCGAGGGGTTGGCCTACTCTCAAAATACTGTTGTTGGTAAACGGCCCCACCGAGCCACCGCCATCGCCTGGGATAATCTCGGTACGTGTGCCATCAATCAGGGTGAGTTTGTTGCGATTGGCCGAGATATTGCCGTTAATGTCCCATTTGAAATCGGACGTATTGGCCACGTTTGCCGTGACGGAAAACTCAATTCCTTTGTTCTCTACCGCGCCAAAATTGCCAAAAACGGAACCATAGCCCGACGACAACGCTACCGAACGAGACAAGAGTAAATCGGTGGTTTTTTTCTGGTAGGCGTCAATCGTAAACTGAAGGCGGTTGTTGAGTAGGCCAAAATCTAACCCAATGTCGGCCTGTCCGCTTTTTTCCCAACGAAGGTCAGGGTTGGCAATGTTGGCCGATAAAATACCAATGCTGCGGGTATTGTTGAAATTGTAATTACCAACGGAACTCAAACGCGCCAGCGAGTTGTACAACGGAATGTCGGCATTACCCGTTATGCCGTAACTTACCCGCAGTTTCATGTCGCTGAAAATCTTCTGATTCTGCATGAATTTCTCCTCAGAAATCCGCCAAGCACCTGCTACCGAAGGGAAAAAGCCATATTTATTGTTGGCTCCAAAGCGACTCGAACCGTCCACACGGGCAGTGAGCGTAAGCAAATATTTGCTTTTCAAGTTATAATTCACCCGACCCGTATAGGAGTCCAAACGCCACTGTTGTTTGTTACTACCGATGGTCACAATAGACGCTTGTCCAAGGTTGTCGTTGAATACCAAGTCGTTCGGAAATTGCTGCCCCGACATGGCGTCGGTCACTTGGGTTTGACTTTGAGTCGAAAATACCCCCGTTACATTGAAATCATGAATGCCAATCGTCTTGTGGTAATTGAGCAAGCTTTCGTGCAAAATGGTATTGGTATTGTTGTTTCCACGCCCTCCCGTACCATTTACGGTTGCCCCCGCCCGCACAAAACGGGTTACGTACGAATCGCGGGTATCGCCTATCAAATCTCCTCCAAACGACGCACGGTACGTAAGATCTTTGGTAATGGTCCAATCGGCAAAAATATTACCCAACAATCGGCGAGTGGTATTGCGATTGAGCACTTCGCTTGCTACCGCTATCGGATTGTTAAAATCAAGGTATCTTCCGCTAAACATCGTGGGTTTTCCTTGGGCATCGCGTGGTGATTCAGTCGGTGGGGCATAGAGCGCCGACAAAACAATTCCGCCGCTTGCACCATCCAAGAGAGTAGAAGCTACCGCTCCATTATTGACGGAATAGGTGTAGGTGAGGCTTGTTCCAATTTTAAAGTTTTTGGTTACTTGGTTGTCCAAATTAACCCGTATCGAACCCCGTTTGAAATTTGAATTAATAATGATGCCGTTTTGGTCAAAATAATTCATCGAAACGTTGAAAAGCGACTTCTCAGTCCCGCCCGAAAACGAAAGTTGGTGGCTCTGCATCCCGCCTTTTTGGAAAATTTCTTTTTGCCAATCCGTTCCTTCGCCCAATTGGGCGGGGTTAGGAAACAGGTTTTGGCCCGCCAGCTCATTTTCCAAGGCCGCAAACTCCGAGGCATTCATCAAATCCAACGTCTTACGAATTTGCTGTTGCCCCGAATACCCTTCGTAAGTCACCCGCGTTTGACCTGCTTTGCCTCTTTTGGTGGTGATAAGTACTACGCCGTTGGCACCGCGTGTTCCATACACCGCAGTAGCAGAAGCATCTTTCAGTACTTCAATGGATTCAATATCATTCGGATTCAGCGTTGAAAGAACTGATAGGCGGTTTCCGTTGTCATTTCCGAAACCACTACCTCCACCCGCCACGGGGTTATCTCCTCCCGAAATCGGGAAGCCATCCACTACGTAAAGTGGTTCGCTGCTGCCACTGATTGAGTTGTTTCCTCGGATTCTCACGCTGATGCTTCCGCCAGGTGCACCTGAGTTTTGGGTTACTTGCACTCCAGAAGCACGGGCTTGCAAACCCTGCACAAAGTTGGCAATCGGAGTGACTTTCAACTCAGCCGCTTTGATAGAAGACACAGCTCCTGTCAAGTCACTTTTCTTGACGGTACCGTACCCTACCACCACGACATCTTCCAATAACTTGGTGTCAAGCTTCAAAATCACGTCAATTTTTGATCGATTTCCCACCGTTTCGGTCACGGAGAGGTAACCGATGTAGCTAAAGCTCAATTTGGCATCCGATTGTACATTGGGAAGGCTATAGTTTCCGTCTTTGTCGGTGGTAGTACCACTTGGTTTACCCACCACAATGACACTTACTCCTGGCAAACCTTCTCCGTTTTCGGTACTCACTTTCCCCTTCACCGTCATCGACTGGGCAAAGGCATATTGAGTTCCCACCAACAAAAGCAGGGAACACCCCAGTAAAAGTTTAAATGGTAGAAATTTCATAGATTAAAGGTGTTATGTTTAAAAGGTTAAAAAATAGGTTCAATTCCAAAAACATGATTATGTACAATTTAAAAACATCATTTACTTCTCTTCGCTATAAGCTTACCTTTTAGGATTAAAATAGCCTTGTTACGTTCTTTCCAATTAAAGAAGCCTAGAAAAAGCAGTCAAAAAGAAATATTATTCAATAATAAGTGGATATTATACAATATTTGTAACACAAAAGCATTTTAAAAAATGCGGGAACGTTCCCATTGAGTGGGAACGTTCCCGCAAAAGCCAAAGCAACCAAAATTTATTTCCAGAAGTTATCTTAAAATAATACAACAAATGAAGAAGCACCAAATTACGATTATTGACATAGCACGGCAGTTGAATATTTCAAAATCAACGGTATCAAGAGTACTCACGGGGCATCCACGCGTGAGCGAAAAAACCAGAGATGCCGTGTTGAAATTGGCCAATGAACTCGACTACCAACGCAATATGTTGGCCATCAACCTCATGTCGAGCCAAAGCCATACGATTGGCATTATTGTACCCGAATTTGTCACGTCATTTTTTCCAATGGTCATCATGGGCGCGCAGGAAGTAGCCTCGAAAGCAGGGTATAATGTACTCATCAGTCAGTCAAACGAGAGTTACGAAACCGAAGTCGCCAATGCCAAAGTCATGCTTGACAATCGGGTGGATGGCGTATTGGTGTCTTTGACGCGGGAGACGCGGAATTATGACCACCTCAAGGTCTTTCAGCGCAAAGGAATCCCGATTGTGTTTTTCAATCGGGTGTGTGACGATATGCAAGTTCCGAAGGTGGTGGTGGACGATTACGAAGGGGCTTACAAAGCGGTTGAACACCTCATCCTGACGGGCAGAAAACGCATTGCGCACTTGGGCGGGCCTACATCGCTGCACGTCAGTAAGAAGCGTTTGGAAGGGTACAAAGATGCGTTACGAAAATACAATCAACCCATTGACCAAGAGTTGATTCTTGATTACGACCTTAACCTCGACAAAGTAAAAATATACATCAAGCATTTGCTCGACCTCCCCGAGCCACCCGATGCGCTTTTTACCATCAACGACCCCACGGCCTTTGAAGCTATGCTGTTTATGAAAGCAAAAGGGGTTCGCATTCCCGAAGACATTGCCGTTGTGGGTTTTAGCAATAACTATGGTTCTACCCTTATTGAACCCCGCCTCACTACCGTAGCACAACCCACCCACGAAATTGGGCAAGTAGCCGCGCAACTATTGTTAGACCAAATCAATTCAGACACCTCTGAGTGGAAGCCTATTTATAAGGTGTTGAAAACTGAGTTGTTGGTACGAGGGTCGAGTTAATGAGGTGGAACTGTTGTTTTTTGATCGACTACTTTAGCGGGATAGCCACGTTATAATTCACGGTTTCGGTCACGTAAACGGCACAAAACAGGACTTTTGGCTTGCCATTTTCAAAATACAATTGGGGTCGTTCAAGTTTAGCCACTTTTTCTGTTCCAGTTTCCCAAGGGATTTCTAAGGTCGAAACAAGGATATTTTTGGCGGGTTTCCAGTCCAGTCCATCGAGCGATTCAAACAGGGCGAGACTCGTGCCTGCGTTCGTAAAAACGCCTTTCATGTCTTTGACAATGGCCCAATATTTCCCTTCTTGAAACCAGATGTAGGGGTCTTCGGCGGCAAATTTGACCGTATCTTTGACAAAAACGGGTTTGGGTTGCTTCACAAAAGGCCCTTCGGGGCGGTTGGCAATGGCTACGCCGTGCAGCACCCGCCCGCCAAAAGGCATTTTACCGTTGCTGACACCTTTATAGACCATCAAAAATGTGCCGTCGGGGCGTTGAGCCACGGATGGATTGTTGGTCAATAAATGGTCGAAAGCATTGGTAGTGGTGTCCACCAAAGGGGTATTACTACGTTTCCATTGCCCCAAAGGGGAATCGGCTACAGCCACACCAATACGCTGATGATTGCGGTGATCCCACCACTCGCCGTTGCCGTAATTTCCCATGTAGTAGAGGTAGTATTTGTTTCCAAACTTATAAATTGTGGGATTGTGGGTCACGTCGGCATCCCAATACTTTTTATCTCTCTTGGGCAAAACCACCTTAGCAAATTTGTACGGCCCCGTGGGGGCGTTGGCTACGGCCACGGCTACTTCGCTGTCAGTGACCCAAGCCAAATGCTTTTTGCTTTGGGGCCATCGGCTGTAAAAGAGGTAATATTTACCATCATCGCCTTTCACCATGCTTCCGCACCAAACCATATAGCCGTTGTCTTCAAACTTGGCCGTTTGCGGCAAGGGTTGAATCATTTTTGTAAAATCAAGGTCTTGGGAATTTGCGTTTAGCACCCCAAGTAAAAGGCTAAAAATCAGCAATTTTCTCATTACTTTCTATTGTATTTTAGAGGTACAAATACGTTCATGGAATGTTTGCGTTTGTTTATTCCCATCGCGCCAAACAGCAGTTTCGGAACACCTTTTTCCAGGTACAGGCAAGGGCGTTCGAGTTTGTCGTCGAGCGGTTTTCCATTTTCCCAAAAAACAGTTTTTGAAAGTACTTTGGGGTAGACGACAGGTTGCCAATCGAAACCATTCTTCGAAACCATCAAGGCCAATGCCCCGCTTTCGCCCGTAAATTTGCCCACTACGTCCCGTACAATGGCGTAGTTCACACCCTGCTGATGCCACAAATAGGGGTCTTCGGCCACCATCCATTCTTTACTACCTTTTTCGGCTTCAAAAATAGGCTGCGAATGCTTCACAAACGCGCCCGTGGGAGAATTGGCGAAAGCTACCCCAAAACGTACTTTCCCGCCTCGGATAGTCCCACTTTTCTCGACTTGTTTATAAACCAAAATAAACTGCCCCTTCTCATCTACCGTGATGGCGGGGTTTGAAACCATGAGTGCATCGTGGGCGGTAGAGTCGGTGCTTACGTCTAAGATGGGTTGAGCAAATCGGGTCCATTCGCCTTCGGGGTCGTCGGCTATGGCAACGCCAATGCGCTGATTGTTACGGTATTCCCACCAATTAGGGTTTTCGTAAGAGGTATGAGGTTTTACGTACGATTTGCCCGTAGAACCCATGTAGTACAGATAAAATTTATCTTTATAGGCAATTACGGCGGGGTTGTGGGTACACACACCGTCCCAAAATTGGTTGCCCCGCGCAGGAAAAACCACTTTGATGTGACGATAAGGGCCTTCGGGTCGGTCTGCCCGAGCCAGGGCAATTTCGGAGTGGGTTATCCAAGCTTCGTGGCCTTTGTCACGCGGCCAACGGCTGTATAACATATAAAATTTCCCATTTTTCCCCTTGACTACGGAGCCACACCAAATGTTGTAGAGGCTATCGCTAAAAGTGTTTTGGGAAGGAATAGGTTGCGCCATCGCACTTAAATCCCTCTGCGGTGTTGAACCCCAATGGCTCTTTTTGTACCCTTTGGGCGATTGTCCAAAAACGCTTGCTATAAATCCCAACATCAGGGATAGCAGCAGCAGGTAAAGTTTCATCTTGCCTTATTTAATCATTAAAATCACATCTTTGGCGCGCGATTCGGGCGTCACTTTGAGCGAAAGTACTTTCCCGTCTCTCAACTCCCCTTCGACGGTCGTGTTGGCGGGGGCGTGCAGTTTGAATTGCACATCCCAGTTTTTGGGCCATGCAGGAAAAAGATACAGCTTGTCATCGGGGGTTTGGAGGAGCATCTCCTGCAAACCAATCATGCCCGAACCGCCCCAATTGTGGTCGGGAACCCAGTCGTGACCAGGCCCCCAAAAAGTGGGGTATCGTCGCGGGGCATCCCTCAGTTTTTTGATAGTTATTTCGGTGGCTTCTTCCGTCAAGCCCAATCTTGCACAAAAAATGGCGTCTTGGTGCCAACTGATGTGGTTTTTCTGAATAGCTCGGTCGGCGCCGTATTTCCACGTATTGATGGCTACGTCGAGCTTAGGTTTGCCAATGCCAAACATTCCCCAAGGATAAACGGGGTACAGTTGGGGCATTTCTTGGTTGTTGATACGTCCCCACGCCTCAGCAGGGGCAATGGTCAGGTGGCCGTTTTTTTCCTTTAATGGTATGTCGGGAATGCTTTTCAACACTTTTTCGTAGTGCTTTCTCTTTTCGGGCGAAAGGTACTTGTCCGACAGTTCCGTCAAACGCTTCGTAATGCTGTACAACCCTGCGATGGTCGAAGACGAATTGTAGGCCATTTTGTAGGTTTCGGTACCTGACGACGGATACAGAATGAGCTTACCGTCGTCGGCAAAAGCGCTTCTACTGCGGGAGGTGGCTTCCCATTGGTAATGTTCGTAAAAAAAAGTAACGCAGCTTTCCACAAACGGCAGGTAGTTGCTGATGTCTTGGTCGTTGTATTTTTCCAAGTCGAGCATCATCAGACAAAACTCCATTTGCGTATCCCAGAGGTACTCCAGCCAGTAGTTATATTCGATGCCAGTAGGGAAGTTTTGGGGACGTTTCCAGCCGTAAGAAGTAGCGAGCGGCAACCCAAACTGCTCCA
Organism: Runella sp. SP2; assembly: GCF_003711225.1. NCBI lineage: Bacteria > Pseudomonadati > Bacteroidota > Cytophagia > Cytophagales > Spirosomataceae > Runella > Runella sp. SP2. The sequence continues at coordinate 5,183,729 of NZ_CP031030.1, forward strand.
ATTGTTCGGTAAACGATGCGCCATTGTGCCCCCAATACACTTTGGTACGGGTTTCGGCATTTTTTAAAGCCCTCAGATAAAAATTGAGTTGGGAAGGCAACATATCAAAATCACCGCTTCTAAACATCGGGAAGTATACCAGACGTTGGTTTTGGGCGGTATGGGTTCCGCCTCCCCAATCGCGGTGGTCGGGGGTAAAAGGCGCATTTTTGTCCGTGAAAGACGGGTCAAAAGTAAACATGCCGCCGTTGAACTTGGTAGGGTAAGTCCCGTAGGCATTGCACCCCAACTGATAGCGAAACAGGTTGTAGTTGCGCCCGACCTGCCAAGCCACCGAACTGCTGTCTTTTTGGTGATTATTGATGGCGATATAGCTTCGTCGCCAAAAAGCATTCCACCATTTTTTAGTAGCTTCAAAATCAGCTACTTGGGTGCTTTTTGAGGACTGAACGATTTGTTCCAGCCCCGCTTTCCACTGCGCAATCGTCTCGGCAGTGGCTATGTGTAAGACAATTTGCAACTCTTGTTTGTGGGCCGCTTGCTTGCTCTCTATTTTGAAAGCCGTAAACTCCGTATCGACGTATTTGCCTTGGCTGATTCCTGCGGTTTTGAAATTGCTCCCGCCCATCCAACCGCCGAAAGTCAGGTTTTTGAGGGGGTTCCATAATTGACTTTTTACGGAATCTAATTTTTGTTGTTTGACCGTAAAATCAAAAACGGATTCGTCACGGTTGCGGTGGTACCAAAGCACATTTTGACCGTCAAATGCCACGGAATCCTTGCGCACTACCGCCTGAAACGGGGCATCTCTGAAAGCCAAACTCGCCTTGGTTTGCCCTGGCTGCGTCCAAGTGAGGTCTTTGTCGCGCCAGTTTTCGTACCAGGCTTCCACTTTCAATTTTTCGTCGCTTTCAGTTTCTACGTGCACGACGGGCTTGAAGACATCCACCCAGATTTTCACCAATACTTTCTTCTTATTTTTTACGGAAGAAATTTCTACGTAACCCTCGTTTAACTTCAATTCTTGCTTAAAAGTAGCCTTTTGAAAAAGATTGGGGGTAATGCGTAGGCGAACACGCCCAAATTTGGGAAACACATTGTTCTCGTCAAATGCCCCACTGCGTGATAAATAGAACAAAATTTCGTCCTTTTCCGTCCACACGTTGAGGCCAATATCGCCCCCGCCACAAGGCATTGATTCGGAAGAATTGGCACTTTGTTTGGTCCAAACAACGTTGTATTTATTTAACTCTGGCGTTTGTGCACTCGTTACCAAACTGCAAAAAAAGAACAATTCAAAAAAACGCTTTTTCAATTTCATTATTTCCATCATTAGACTTTACTAGAGCACTATTTTTTTGTTTTTAATTGCACCCATTTCACAGGAGCAATGCTCACGCCCCGAAAGGGTCGTTCAGCACTCGATATCCACCAATCGCCATCTTCGTCCTTAAAAAGCTCGGGAGCATGTCCCTGTATTTCGGCAACTGGTTGCCTGTTTCTGAAATTGAGTGGGTTATCGGAATGATAAACGAAACTTTTATCCTGGTATGTCCAAGTAGTTAGTTTCGCATTCCAACGACAGAAAAGCAGGTAAAAACTTCCCTTATAGTAATGAATGGTTGGAGATTCAGGCCCACCTGTCTCACCCTCGGGCAATTCAAATATGGTGATTGGTTCACTCCATTTTAGCAAGTCTGCCGAAATACGGGCCACTATGCTCTGTTTTGAACAATAAGCCATGTAGTACAGACCGTTGTATTCCATCACCGATGGGTCGCGGGCTCCCCCCGTTTGACTGAATAACTCACCTTTGGGTTTCCACGCGAACAAATCGCTAGAAGTGGCATACCGAATGGGACTTGGCCCATAAATCATAAAATACTCTCCATGGTATGGAATGATGTGGGGGGCATGGTTTTCCCTAATTTCGCCAGGTCTTTCGCCAGGAGGCAAAATTTTAGGGTAGTCCTTCCACGAAAATTCGGTCACATTTTGTTTAAACGTTCCCTTCGATGAAACAGCATGAAACGATAACCATTCTGCTTCATGCGGGTTTAACTCGCCTGGTCCAGCGACAACTGCGGGGTGCGTTATACCGATGGCGTGCCAGCGGTTGTCGGCCCCTTTAATGATTGCGTGATCATTGACCTGCCAGTTGTCGTATTTTACTCCTGTTTTGAACCTTTTTGAGTCTGGACCAGGAAAAACATCACTTTCTGGTTTATAAACACGTACCCAATCTCCCGTAATCTGGGGTATAAAAATTTCCTGACCTGACAGTTCATTCCATTTTAAGGGAACAGCCACGTTGGCGGAGTACTTTCGTTGCTCTAATCCGTGTGCCCCAAAGAGTAATTTGGGAACACCTTTTTCTAAGTAAAGACAGGGACGCTCCAACTTATCGTCGCAAGCACGGCCATCCTCAAAAGTCAAACGCAACGGCGCTACTTTCGGATAGTTGGTGGGGTTCCAATTAATCCCATCTACCGAGCGGAGCATAACTAACGCTGCTTCTTTATTTGAAAAAAAGCCAGCAACATCGGAAACAATCGCATACAGTACTCCCTTATAATTCCAGATAAAAGGGTCTTCAGCAACCATCCAACTATTTGCCCCCTGAGACGCCTCAAAAATAGGTTTATCGTGTTTGGTAAATCGCCCGAGCAGTGAATTTGAAAACGCCACTCCAAAGCGCACCTTGCCACCCCGAAGTGTACCATTTTTGGCAACCTGTTTGTAAACTAACACGGCACGGCCTTTATCATCCACCGTAATGGCAGGGTTTGACATCATTAAGGCGTCAAAGGCGGTTGAATCGGGCGAAACATCAATCACAGGTTTGTCAAAACGTTTCCATGTTCCTTCTGGATCATCAGCAATTGCCACCCCTATACGCTGATTATTTCGGTACTCCCACCAATTGGAATCGCTCATTGAGGCGGGCATTTTTACCTCTTTGTTACCCGTTGTTCCCATGTAGTAGAGGTAATATTTTCCTTCGTGTTGAATAACAGCTGGATTATGGGTAGTTGTACCATCCCAGTACTCAGACCCGCGACGCGGCAGAATTACTTTTAGATGTTTGTATGGGCCTTCAGGTTTATCAGCCACTGCAAGTGCTATTTCAGAACTTGTTACCCAAGCATAATGTCCTTGCGCTATCGGCCAGCGGCTGTAAAACATGTAAAACTTTCCGTTTTTACCTTCAGTAACAGAACCACACCAAATGTGAAAATTCGGATCAGAGAAAATATTTCTTTCAGGAATAGGCTGTACCATCGCACTGATATCTACCTCGTCCATCGACAACAAACGACCTTCTTTATCTAATTTGGGTTGCTGACCAAAAACGTCCGAGAAGTAACATGAACAAAAAAATAGAAGTGAGAATAAATTTTTTAGCACGTCGGCAATTTTTCCCTTAATGGTCTGGTCTTGGGCATAGGCACTGAAGAGCAGGTTATAGATAAATAACCGTATTCGTAATTTTCCTAGCATAGGATTAAAGGAGTTTGTAAATTAAAAATATACAATTTTTAAAGGGGTGAATAACTGTTTATCAAAACCCATTTTAGGTTATTGAAATGACGATTTTGAGGGAAATTAAGGTTATATTTTAAATAATCAACAGAAAAAATTGAATTTTAACCACAAAAACTATCGGGAACTTTCCCGAAACTGGTAGCGATAGTAGTATTTGTATTCCCTATACGCCTTTGTTGGGGAGTACCTTGATACAGATATAGATTTGGGAGAGAGGGATGCAAAATTGAAAAAGTACAAGAAGTTATGATTAAATGCGCGAAATGCCAACAAATAGATTTTGTTCAAAAATCAGGGATTGTGCGGGGGAAGCAACGCTACTTTTGTAAGGCGTGCGATTATCATTTTACACTTCCCGAAGCCGTTGAAAATCGCAAAAATAAACCTCGGCACCAAGTCACGATTGTCGATATTGCCAATGAGTTAGGGATTTCAAAATCGACGGTGTCGCGGGCACTGCGGGGGCATACGGATATACACGAAGGAACGCGCAAAATGATTCTGGATTTGGCCCAACAATTGGAGTACCACCCTAATCCTTTGGCCAATGCACTTCTGAAAAGTCGAACAAACATCGTGGGCATTTTGGTACCTGAATTTCGGCATTATTTTTTTCCCACCGTCATCATGGGAGCGCAGGAAATTTTGTCCAAAGCAGGGTATAACGTGATGATTTGCCATTCGGATGAATCCTACGACACCGAGGTGGCCAATGTCAAAGCCCTGATGAACAGCCGCGTGGATGGTTTGCTGGTGTCGGTCACTACCCAAACCAACAACGTGGACCATTTTCGGGCAGTGCTGCGGAAAGAAGTGCCTTTGGTGTTTTTTAATCGGGTGTGTCCCGAACTAGACACGCCCCAAGTCATTGTGGATGATTATGCGGGGGCGTTTCAGGCAGTGGAGCATTTGGTACAACAAGGCTACCGACGCATTGCGCATTTGGCAGGCCCTGTGTCGTTGTTGGTCAGCCGATTACGGATGCAAGGGTACTTGGATGCCCTGCAAAAACACGGTCTGCCCGTGGACAATGAGTTGATTATTCACTACGACTTGACCGAAGAAAAAGCGCGGATTTATGCCAATTACCTACTTAGCCTTCCGCAGCCCCCCGATGCGATTTTTGCCATTAATGACCCTACGGCCATTGAAATTATGTTAGTGGCCAAAAGCCGAGGCGTTAAAATTCCGCAGGAACTAGGCATTGTCGGTTTTAGCAATGATCCCATTTCGGCCATCATTGAGCCACCTCTTACGACCGTCGAACAGCCCGTTTGGGAGATGGGACGACAAGCCGCGCGGATTTTGTTGGAACAAATGGAAAACCCTCACATCGAAACCTACCAGTTGCCTACGAAGTTGGTCGTGCGCGGGTCTTCTGTGAATTATTGAGTTTTTTCCCCGCAGATTGGCGCAGATAGTAGTTCTGCGTAAATCTGCGGTTTTAAAATCTGCGAAAGTCTGCGGGGAAAACATAATTCGCTACAATGTGCTTTTCAAAACAGTTGAAACTCCTTGATTCCTGCAAAACCATGAGAATCTAAAACTACCAACCGAAACTTTTGGGCAACCACGGGGCTAATATCTTTACTCCAATTGCCCATTTTTTCATCCTGCGCCAACGTCAGCCATTGTCCGTCTTTTTCGTACTGAATTTCAAAGCCTTTAATTTGGGACTTTTGATACACCGCTTCACTTACTTTGAGCTGTTTCACCGTTTGTTTTGTACCCAAATCCACTTCTATCCAGCCTTTATTTTGAAATAAATTGAAAGCCGCTTCTGACTGATAGTGTACGTCTTTTCCATAATACTTCTCAAAATCAACGTCGGTACGCCGCCCCATTTTCCAATGCGTGGCGGGGTTGTCATCAAAAGCTGCCGATGCGTCGTGCAAAAAAGCCCCCAACGCGCTCGAAGCCGTTGCCTTTTTGCCGTACGCCAATGAATGAGTGGTCGTAAAAGGAATAATTTGACCCAATTGCGAAGCGGGTTTATCCAACAAAAGCGTCACAATGGTAGCAATGGAATCGCGTCCGTTTTGGGGGAGTTTCAGGGTAACTTCGGCTTTGGTTTGTACGAATGAAACAGTGCTTCCGTCTAATAAAGAGGCTTTTTTGACGTTGGCTGGCATGGGCGGGAGTTTGATTTCATTGCCTGTGTTGTTCAATAAATGCAAATACAGTTTATTTCCTCGGTACGAACTCACGTAGTCTTTTGACGGCGTATAAATCCCCCCTTTGGTTTGGTAAACGGCTTCCGCGTTTTTGTTTAGCCAATTGCCCATTTCGGTTGCCCGTGCTACAAAGTTTTTGGGAAAAACACCCAAGCTGTCGGGGCCGATGTTGAACAAAAGGTTGCCGTTTCCACCCACGCACCGAAGTAACGTATGCAATGATTCTTTCAAACTGCGCGGCGTATCATTGAACCGCCACGCCCATTGATGCCCCATGTTGGTGCAGGTTTCCCAAGGCACAGCACCGTAGCCCGCCACAAAACCTTCGGGTGTAGCATAGTCGGCATAAGGCCCTACCCGCGCGTGCGACTCGTCTGGATTGAAAGGCTCAAGCCGATTGTTGATGATGATTTCGGGCTGTAACGTACGCGCCAACTCAAACACTCTTTTGGGGTGAATTGGGCTGGGCGAGCCTTCGTAATCTATCCATAACAAGCTAATTTTGCCATAATTGGTCAACAATTCACGCACCTGTTCCTCCACTCGATTGGCAAAAATATCGTTGGTTTTGGGGTTGCGACAATCGGGGTCTTTCCAGTCGGCCACCGAAAAATACCAGCCAATGGGCATCCCCGCTTCGTGGGCAGCTTGGGCAAGTTCTTTGCAAACATCCCTTCCAAAAGGGCTGTTCATGATATTGTAAGGCGTGGTTTTGGTATCAAAAAGGCAAAAGCCGTCGTGGTGTTTTGACGTCAAAACCAAGTACTTCATTCCCCCTGCCTGGGCCAACTTTACCCATTCTTTGGCGTTGAATTGTTTGGGGTTAAATCTCAAATACAACGAATCGTACTTGCTTTTACCGTAGCCATTGCGCGACCAACTGATTTCTTTTCCAATCAGTGACACGGGTCCCCAGTGAACAAACAAGCCCATTTTGGCATCTTGCCACCACTTTAGGCGCTGCTCTTTTGAAATGTTTTTTTGAGCAATACCGTTAAAAGCAATTAGAAAAAGCAGGAGAATGACGGATGTTTTTTTCATTGAAAATGGCGTTTAACTATCGGATAATATGACCTTTTTGGGCGTAGTACAAAATGTAAGCATAACACAAAACGGGTAGCACAAAGGCAAAGCGAATGCTGTACATATCAGAAATGAGTCCCATAAGCGGAGGTACAATGGCTCCCCCTACAATGCTCATAATAATCAACGATGAACCTGTTTTGGTATAAGCCCCCAAATTTTTGATGCTTAACGTGAACAAGATGGGGTACATCACCGACGTGCAAAGCCCCACGATGGAAAGAGAAAAAATCGAAACATAACCAGTACTCAAAATGGCGACTGTCACTAAAGCGATTGCTCCCAACGCACAGGCCATCAACACTTTGGAGGGATTTACTTTTTGCAGAAAATACGCCCCCGCTAGGCGTCCCACCAAGACCAACGCCATAAATAAGGTGATAAACAACGCGGCTTTCTGTTCTCCTAATCCCTCAATTTTCAGTGATTTGGCATAACGAATTAGAAAACTGACAATCCCGACTTCGGCACCCAAATAACAAAATACGCCCAATGCGCCAAGCACCGTATGTTTAAACTTAAAAATGGATTTTAACCGCACATTTTCTTCTCCTTCTTCATGAATGGCGGGCATTTTGATAAAAAATAACATCCCCCCTAATACCATAAACAAAGCCCCCAAACTTAGGTAAGGCATTTTGACCAATTGAGCCTCGGCGTTGAGATAATCGGCTAATTGGCTCGGGCTAAATTGCTGAACCGCCGTTTCGGGCGTGTCAGTGGCATGAAGCAAAAACACCGCTCCAAGGTAGGGGCCGATGGTAGCGCCTACCGAACCCACCGCTGCCGCCAAACTCAGCCGACCCGAGGCTTTTTCGGGATCACCCAAAACCGAGACATAAGGTGTGGCGGTCACTTCCAGAAAGGTGAAACCTGCGGCCATGATAAACAAAGCGGCCAAAAAAAGCGGATAAAAGCGGGTTTCGGCCGCTGGGAAAAATAAAAATGCGCCCAATGCAGCCATGAAAAGCCCCGTAATCATGCCTGCCCGATACCCAAAACGGCGGATGTATTGCCCCACGGGTAACGCCAACAAAAAATACCCACCAAAAAAAGCCGACTGCACCAGCGACGACTGAAAATCAGTCAATTGACAAGCTCTTTTGAGGTGTGGAATGAGGATATCGTTGATGTTTCGGCTTAAATTCCAGATAAACATCAGGCTCATGACCACCAAAAGTGGCACCAGAAATTGATTGCGATTTTTCACTTTAGGCATTCATTATATTGTCAGGTAAGTTTCTTTGAAAGTTGCCCGCAGATAGGCGAGAAAATCTGCGTTTGTAATTCTGCGGTTTTCTGCGGGTAAAAAAATAAACCTACTCAGCTAAATTCATTTAACATAAAAACAGGTTTCATTTCAGCCCAGTGCTCGTCAGGTTTCGCATCGACCAACCGTTGTTGAAAGCCCCCCATAAAAGCAGCCCATTCTGGTTGTCGAGGCATTTTGCCAATAGCTTCAAACGCCGTAGTCAGATCAATACCTTCTTCGGTTTCGACAATCATAAAGAGCCGCGTCCCAATGCGATAGATTTGCATGTCCACAATTCCACCCGCTCTGATTCCTCGGGGAATTTCGGGCCAAATATGCTCAGGTTGATGAAAATGTTCGTATTGAGCAATGAGTTCGTCGTCGTCTTTCAAATCGAGCGCCAAACAAGTTCTGTGTGTTTTCATCTTCGTTATTTTTTATAACCCAACTCTGCTCCTCCACTCACGGGCATGATACAGCCCGTTACAAACCGAGCGGCCTCAGAAACCAAAAACACCGCCACGTCCGCAATCACGTCGCCTTCGGGACAGTAGCCAAGGGTGTGAATATTGTCCAAATAATTTTCAATGGCCACTGGATTAGGTTGTTGTGTTGCCCATTCTCGTAGCATGGGCGTCCATACACCCGCAGGACAAATGGCGTTGACCCTAATGCCAAAAGAAGCATAATCCAAGGCCATGGCTTTGGTCAGGGCGCTCATGCCACCTTTGGTAGCTACGTAAGCCGCGTGATTTTCTTGTCCCATCGTTCCAACCATGCTGGAGGTGTTTAAAATACAGCCTTTGGTCGCTTTCAAGGCTTCGATGCCATAACGGGTCGTCCAATACACACTTTTCAGGTTGATAGAAAACAAGCTATCCCATTCGTTTTCGGTGGTTTGGTCGAGCGGTTTTGAAGGACTAGCAATCCCAGCATTGTTATGAATGACATCTATTTTCCCAAACCGAGCAAGGGCCGTTTCGACCGCCGATTTTACGTCCGCTTCCTGTTGTACATCTCCCACAAAACCAGCGTGTTCGTTGCCTAAACGGCTCATTAACTGATTCAAAGAAGTCTCGTTTTTGTCCATCACCAAAACCCGAGCACCCGCCTTTACATACGCTTCAGCACAAGCTTCGCCAATGCCCGAAGCACCTCCCGTGAGAAAAATTACTTTGTGAGCCAATGAGGTCATGTTTTTGGTGGCTTAGGGTTTCAAATCACTGCTGCTGCCTGCTTCCTGCGGCACTTGGTAATAGCCTTCAACGATGTTGGCTGGATGCACAAAGTAGGGTCGTAAATGCGGAATATGCTCTAAAAACAGGTTTTCATGCCCCATTCCGATGTGATTAAAAAGCACCAAATGTTGATGAATCTGGCCCATATCTCCGACGTGGGGCAGCACTGGGATATTGAATTTTTTGGCCAATAAACTAACCGTCAAAAACTCCGAAACACCTCCTACGCGCACGGCATCTACCTGACAAAAATCCATGGCTTTGGCTTGCAGAAAGTTCTTAAAAATCACTTTGTTGGGAATGTGCTCACCCGTGGCCACTTTAAAAGGGGCGATGGCTCGGGCAATGGCTTGGTGCCCAAAAACATCATCAGGATGGGTGGGTTCTTCAATCCAATACGGGTTGATACTGCCCAGCCGCTGACAAATATCCAAGGCTTGCGGTACATTCCATTTTTGATTGGCATCCAGCATAATGGTGGCGGCATCTCCCGCCGTTTGCCGAATCAACGTGGCTCGGCGGAGGTCACGGAGGGGGTCATCAGAGCCTACTTTGAGTTTAAGGGCCGTAAAACCTTTGTCGAGGGCCTGCTTGGTTTTTTCAACGATAAGTTCATCCGAAAAATTAAACCAACCGACCGACGTATCGTAGCCTTTGTAGCCCGTTTTCAGGACAGCATTTCTATTTTCTCTCGTTTTGTATTGTTCTTTGAGCAATTGAATGGCTTGCTCGCGGGTAAGTTCGTCTTCTAAATAGCTTAAATCCAGCGTATTTACGAGTTCTTCGGGCGATAAGTCCAGCAATAGTTTCCAAAGAGGAACCTGACGCGATTTGGCCCAAAGGTCGTAGCACGCGTTGACAATCGCGGCCAATGCCAAATGAACAACGCCTTTGTGCGGCCCCAACCAACGGTAAGAAGGGGAGTCAACCAGCGAGCGATAGGTAGCGCCAAAGTTGGCCATTAAGGCTTCAATCTCCTGACCTACCAGTTTTTCGGATAAAAATTGAATGGCTTGGCAAACCAACTCAGTGCCCGCCCCCAAGGTAAAAGCCAACCCTATTCCTTCCAGAGAGGCATCGGTTTTCAACACACAAACTGCATAGGCATATTGGGGGTCGGTGTGGGTTGCATCGGAACCCGACCCATTGGGGAGGTCAAAACGTCGGTCAAGTACCTGAATCGCAGAGATAACCATAACGGTTGTGAGGGTATAGTGGTTTCTATTTCTTTAACGAATTACTTCCTTGTCAACGTTTTCTGATTTTGACAAAGCCTTTATTCTGAAACGACTTGTTGTCTGAACGCATCTCCACTTTCAGGACGGAGCTTGTGCCTTTATCAATTTGGCCCGTTCGGTTGATAAAAAACACATTCTCTTTGGGTTTTCGTTGGATAAATTCCTGCAGTGTGTTGGGGTCTTTATCAAAAATAATTTCAGCTTTTTCTACCCACATCCCCGTCACGCTGACGGCATTGGTAAAACTCACTTCGTATTGGCCTGGTGCGGTGATGTACTTTCCTAAGTCGATACTCATTTGGCCTTTACCGTTTACAAAATCTTTGGTATCCCATTCCTGCAAAATGGTGTACTCTTTGGCTTCTTTCTCCGCTTTTGGGAGTTCAAAACCTGGCACGTAATAGGCCGCCAAACTCCGAATCAGGGGAGTGCCTTTGTGTTCGATTACTTTTAGTTTTATCGCCGTAACTGCAACATCGTCGAAATAATCAATTTTAGTCACCCCGATTGAGCTACCTGTGGTCAGTTTTTCCCACTTATTTTTGGTAAGTCCCCACACTTCATATTTTCTGATTCTGTGGCCTTGTCGGTAGTCTTCCTTCAAAATCAAGTGATTGATTTTCGTTGGTTTTTCGAGCGACAAGACCGCTTCTTTCGCGGCTTTGTTGTTTACTTCTGCCAAGGGACGCTCAAACCTTCGGTTGATTTCTGCCCCAAATTCAGCATACCTTTTTACATCTCCCGCTGGAATAAGCCCCGTTGTGTCGGGGTTAGAATTGAGCAGTAACGTACCTCCGTGCCCAACCGATTTGTAATAAATCTCCATCAACTCATCCACTGAGCGGCGTTTGGCTTCGTTTTTGGGCGACCAAAACCAATTATGGTTGTACAAAGTAACATCGGCCTCCAAAGGTGCCCAAACATCGCCGTCGGGGTCATCGTCGTATTGGGTTGCTACCCCCGACCTTAAAACCTTTCCTTTGAGGGAATTCCAAACGGGATAATGAAGGATGCCGCTTTCGGTGCCTGGCCAGCGGATGGTGGCATCTGAGCCCTGGAAAATGACCGCTTTGGAAGCATATTTTTGTAAAATATCGCTCACGGGCACTTTACACGAGCCATCAAACCATACTTCGAGCATCTCGCCATAATTGGCCAAAACCTCGGTGAGTTGTTGTCTGAAAATTTTGTTGTACGCTTCCTGTTTGGAAGGGTCTTTGGTGATTCCTCCGCTTCCAAGCCCCGCGCCCCATTTGATGTCGCCAGGGTAGATGTAAATACCCAAGTTTAACCCCGCTTTTTTGCAGGAAACTGCTAAGTCTTTTATCAAATCCCCTTTGCCGTTTTTCCACGGAATATTCCTAACGCAATACTCGGTGGTGTGGGTAGGCCACCAACAAAAACTACCCGCATGTTTGGCCACAAAAATGATTTCTTTAGCGCCCCACGATTTAGCCACACGGCACCATTGGTCGGTGTCGAGTTGGGTAGGGTTGATGCGGGAAATGTCAAATTCGCCCGTTTCGTCGTACTCTTGACCGAGCCAAGTTGCCACCCCAAAGTGGACAAACATAATGCGTCCCTGTTCCTGCCATTTGTACTGAACAGCCGAAGGTTTAGCCAACTGTTGACCCGATACTTTTACATGGGCAAATAGGCAAAGGATGATAAAAAACTTTTTCATTGAAAATGAGAATAGGTAAATCAAAGGAATTGTACAAAATAATGGGCGATTTTTGGCAAAAACCTATTTTTGGTTGCTATTTATCAATACTATATTTGCAAAAACGAGCCATACCTGCAAAAATGAAAGCTACTTACACCCTTTTGCCCGATTTTACTACCGCCCAAAAGCCTTTTGTAGTCAAGCAAATTATACGGTCGTCGTTTGCCACTGACTTCCACTTTCACAATGAATGTCAATTGGTCTATATTTTATCGGGTGCTGGTACTCGGATTATCGGGGGAACCATCGAACGTTTTGAGTGCGGAGATTTAACTTTTGTTGGCCCCAATGTCCCTCACGTATGGTACAGTGAATTTAACGCCGCAAGCGAGCACGAGCCTGCGGTGTCAGTGGCTTTGTACATTAATCCTACTACGTTGACGGAATACCTGAAACCCTTTGTGGACACAAAGTTGTTGGAAGAGTTTTTTGTGCAGTCTAAAAAAGGAATTAGCTTTTCTGGGAAGAAAAAGGAGCGGATTATTGGCTATTTGCAGGACATGTTAGAAAGTAAGAATATGCAGTTGTTGGCCTCTTTCTTACAGATTATGGTGCTTTTGCTTGACCCCGAAGACATGATTTGGCTCAATAGAACCCCGCTGCTTTCTACTTTTACGGATAAAAATCAAAACCGAGTTTCGCGATTGATGGAGTACATTCAGCAGAATTTCAGAGAAGACATTACCATTGAGCAAGCGGCTTCGGTGGCAGGGTTACAATTACATTCGTTTTGTCGTTTTTTCAAAAACCTTACTTACCGCACTTTTTCAGATTTTTTAAACGAAGTACGCATCGCCTTTGCCTGTCAGCTTTTACAACAAACTGACTTACCGATTACGCAAGTAGCTTTCGAGAGTGGTTACAGTAACGTGTCGTATTTCAACCGTTCGTTCAAAAAAATCCACCAACGTACGCCCAGGGAATTTCGGGCACAACTGAGTACTTTACGTTAAATTGCTTTTTTATCTTTTTTCCCCGCAGATGCACGCAGATGGAATACCCGCAGAATAGCGCTGATAGTAGTCTGCGCCAATCTGCGGGGAAAAATTTAGCCAGCAATAACGCCCAAACGTTGCCCTACTTTCACAAACGCTTCCACGGCGCGCTGCAAGTGCTCTGGCTCGTGACCCGCCGAAATCTGTACCCGAATCCGCGCTTTACCTTTGGGAACGACTGGGTAGAAAAAGCCGATGACGTAAATGCCTTCTTCCAATAGCTGCTTGGCAAACTCCTGCGCCAAGGGTGCATCGTACAACATAATAGGCACGATGGGGTGTTCGCCTGGCAAAATATCAAAACCTGCGGCCGTCATGGCCGCTCTGAAATAACGGGTATTGGCTTCGAGTTTATCACGCAGGGCGGTCGATTGGCGCAACAATTCTAATACTTTGAGCGAAGCCCCCACAATGGATGGCGCGAGGGTATTGGAAAACAAATACGGCCGCGAACGCTGACGAAGCAATTCGACGATTTCTTTACGAGCCGCCGTAAAACCGCCCGACGCGCCACCCAAGGCTTTGCCGTAGGTGCCAGTGATGATGTCGATACGGCCTAACACGCCTTTGTGTTCGGGCGTTCCGCGACCAGTTTTGCCCATAAAACCGCTGGCGTGGCATTCGTCCACCATCACCAACGCTTGGTATTGGTCGGCCAAGTCGCAGATTTTATCCAATTGCGCAATGGTGCCATCCATCGAAAACACACCATCGGTGACAATCAATCGGCGACGGCAAGAGGCACTGGCGCGGAGTTGTGCCTCCAAATCCTCCATGTTGTTGTGCTGATAGCGGAAACGTTTGGCTTTGCACAAACGAATCCCGTCGATGATGGACGCGTGGTTGAGTTCGTCGGAGATGATGGCATCTTCTTCTCCCAACAACGGCTCAAAAACCCCACCGTTGGCATCAAACGCGGCGGCGTACAAAATACAATCTTCGGCTCCCACAAAAGCAGCCGTTTGGCGCTCAAGTTCTTTGTGAATGTCTTGCGTACCACAAATAAACCGTACCGACGAAAGGCCAAAACCGTGGGTTTCGAGGGCTTCGTGAGCGGCCTTAATCACCTCTGGATGAGACGACAAACCCAAGTAATTGTTGGCACAAAAATTCAGTACTTCGCGGCCATTCTGAACGGTGATTTCGGCCGATTGGGGCGATACAATGATTCGCTCTGATTTATAAAGCCCTGCTTCTTTAAGGGCGTTGAGTTCCTGTTGGAGGTCGTTTTTGATGCTTGCGTACATACGTTTAGATAACTTTTTCGGTGAGGTGGGTAATCATTTCTTTCGTCATTTTGGGTAAATCGAAGCGGGGTTTCCAGCCCCAATCGCGCCGCGCGACCGAATCATCAATGGTTTTGGGCCACGAATCGGCAATCGCTTGACGGAAATCGGGTTTGTAGTCAACCTGAAAATCAGGAAAATAGGTCTGAATAGAAGCGGCTACTTGGGCGGGGGTAAAGCTCATTCCCGCCAAATTGTACGACGTCCGTACCGTGATGGCCGCTTCGGGCGCTTCCATCAGTTCCAGCGTGGCGCGGAGGGCATCGTCCATGTAAATCATCGGCAACAACGTGTCGGCGGCTAAAAAACACTCGAAGCGGTTGCCTTGAATGGCTTCGTGGTAAATGGCAACGGCGTAGTCGGTAGTACCTCCTCCTGGCATGGATTGGTAGCTAATGACGCCTGGGTAGCGCAGCGACCGCACATCGAGGCCATAGCGTTTGTGGTAATAAACCGACCAGTTTTCGGCGGCCACTTTGCTGATGCCATACACCGTTGAGGGGTCGAGGAGGGCCGATTGAGGCGTTTCGTACTTGGGAGCTTGCATGCCAAAAGCCGCAATGGAACTCGGCACAAATACTTTGTTGACTTGGTGGAGGCGAGCTACTTCCAGCACGTTGAGCAGGGTTTGCATGTTGAGGTTCCACGCCCAAAGCGGGTCGGCCTCGCCTTTGGCCGAAAGAATCGCCGCCAAATGATAGATTTGGGTGACGCGGTAACGCTGCACAACGCTGGCGAGCATCGTGGCGTCGGTGGCATCTAGGCGTTCAAAAATCGCTTGTTGGTTTTCTCCCGCTCGAAGGTCGCTTGCGATGACATTCTCCCAGCCGTAGAGGCGTTGTAAATGAGGCAACAATGCCGTTCCAATCTGGCCATTTGCGCCAATCACTAAAATCGTTTCCTGTTTCATAACTGTGGCGTTTTAGCTGATTTTTAACTTTTGATGAAGTGTAATTAACGGCACAAAGTTATATAGGCACTACTATTGACGTATATATTCCAATAAAATCCATTAATTTTACTGAACATCATTATTTTTAAAGAAAATTTCGCTAAACAGGATTTAATTGAGATAGGATAAAAAGAAAATTTTATGGCACTCGAATCGCTCGATGATATTGACAAAAAACTTCTACGGCTTTTGCAGGCCGACGCCAAGCTCACAACCAAAGAATTGGCCGCCCGATTGGGCCTTACCTTGTCGCCCGTTTATGAACGAATCAGGCGTTTGGAGCAGCTTGGGTTTATCAAACAGTACGTGGCTATTCTGGACAAAGACTTGCTTGGGCAGCCGATTACCATCTTTTGCCAAGTATCGATGCGCTACCACGACAAAGCGTTTATTGAGAGTTTTGAAGAAGAAATTCAAAAGTTGGAAGAAGTACAGGAATGTTACCACATGGCGGGGCAAGTGGATTTCTTGTTAAAAATCAATGTAGGGAGTTTGGACGAATACCATAACTTTGTCCGAAACAAATTATCAAAAATTGAAAATATAGGTACGCTCAATAGTACCTTTTCACTAAAAGTCATCAAGCATAGTTGGAGTTATACGGTGAAGTAACTTCACACTAAAAAAACAACGTATGAACATGAAACGATTAATCAAACCATTTCTATACGCCACGGTGGTGATGCTGATGAGCGTGAGTTGTAAGAAGGAAGGACCCAACCCTTTAGATGATGGAGTTGTCTCTTGTGCCGCAGGTGATTTATATGATTGGGTATTGATTG
Organism: Runella sp. SP2; assembly: GCF_003711225.1. NCBI lineage: Bacteria > Pseudomonadati > Bacteroidota > Cytophagia > Cytophagales > Spirosomataceae > Runella > Runella sp. SP2. The sequence continues at coordinate 5,200,001 of NZ_CP031030.1, forward strand.
CTAAGCTTGAAAACGAACCCGCCGACGTAGGCCGAGGCGCTTTGCTGTTTAAGCAAGGTTTCACCGTAGGGGGAGGATACAAACCAGACCTGCCTCAGCATAGTATTTTAGTGTGCGGATTAAGTGATGACAAGGTAAAAGACTTGGAGCAGACCTACATTTTTACCAATGAATACATGCAAAACCCACGTTATCTCTATCGGGTGTGGGGACGCATCTTTTGGGCACGAGGTATTGGGGGATTTACTGGTCTTCCAGTATTGGCTGCTCAAATTGATAAAGTTGAAAAAATTCCATAAACCATTTTTAAACAACCACGGCAATGAAAAAGATAGTACTGTTAATTCTTTTAATCTCACGCTGCTGCCTATGAAACACCCTTCATTCTAGTAACAAAAAATTCACACTAAAAAAACAACGTATGAACATGAAACGATTAGTTATTTCCTCCTTAGGGGCTAAGGGGCTCCTCTACGCCGCCGCTGTGCTACTCCTGACAGAAGGCTGCTTTTCCAGCCCCTTTAAAAGCCGAACAACCACCGTCTTTGGTACAGTGACCGATAACGATACTAAATTGCCTGTAGATAGTGTGCAAATTATGATTACTGGAGGAAAAGGGGGAGTTGCTTCTAATGCCGATGAACTCAAGATAATTTATACTGATAAACAAGGCTACTACTCTACCACGATTGATGTTCCTAATAGTTATCACAAAATAACTGTACTAAATAGGTATTTTGATAAATTAAAGTACACTTTGAAATACCGTGGTTATTTTTCTTACAAAGACCGCAATCGAATAGATTATTGTTGTCCTGCAGAAATTGGTTCAAAAACGCAGTACGATTTCATGATGCTTCCCAAATAAAATCAAATTTTAAATTTCAATGTTATGAAAAAAGTATTTAAAAATTCATTGCGAGTTGTTAATACCCTTCTCCTTATTGGGCTGTCTTTTATATCTATGGTGTCAGCTTCGGCTCAAAAAGACAAAGATACCTACCAAAAGCAGATAGACGAGCATATCAATTGATCATCCACCCTTTTACACGCTGCTGCCTATGAAATACCCTTCATTCTAGTAACAAAAAATTTCACACTAAAAAAACAACGTATGAACATGAAACGATTAGTCAAACCATTTCTATACGCCACGGTAGTAATGCTCGTGAGCGTGAGTTGCGAACGAAAAGCCCCCTGCGACGACGGCACTTGTTGTGGCCCATCTCCGCAAAAATTAGCCTATGTCCAATCTTTAGTGAATGCTAAAGCTGATGTTGGTAATGATTGCTTAGTAATTGAAAATATAGGAACTACTTGGTTTTGTGTGCTTCAACAAGATGGAACTTTAGTGCAAAGTTTAAAACAAACCTATATAAACGGCAAACCTCAACCTTTTAAATATCGTGTTTGGGGGAAAATTTTCGATTGTGTTAACTGCCCTGTAAGTCAAGTAGGGGTTCGTGTACAGTATATTCAAGTTGAAAAAATTGAACAATTTAATTAAATTTTAAAGATTATGAACAAGCTTTTAATACTCTTTATTATTTCATATATCATACAAAAAAACTAACTTTCCTTAAAAAATCAATCTATTAGCCTTTTATATATTTACACATCTATCATTTACTAAATCATTAAAAAAATAATATTGACTTTAAAAGCATAGTACGCACCTTTGGCCATCTATCCGCCCTTTTACAAGCTCCTGCCTATGAAACACCCTTCATTCTAGTAACAAAAAATTTCACACTAAAAAACAACGTATGAATATGAAACGATTAGTCAAACCATTTCTATACGCCACGGCAGTGATGCTGGTGAGCGTAAGTTGTAAGAAGGAAGAACCAAACCCTTTAGACGATGGGATTGTCTCTTGTGCCGCAGGTGATTTATATGATTGGGTATTGATTACTAAGTTTGAAAACGAACCCGCCGACGTAAGCCGAAGTGCTTTGCTTTTTAAGCGGGGTTTCAACTTAGGAGGAGGATATAGTCCAGATCCACTCAGGTATAGCATTCTTTTATGCGAGTTGAGTGATGATAAAGTAAAAGGCTTGGAGCAGACCTACATTTTTACCAATGAATACATGCAAAACCCCCGTTACCTCTATCGGGTGTGGGGACGTATCTTTTGGGCACGAGGTATAAGTGATTTTACAGGTGTACCAATCTTAAGAACACAAATTGATAAAGTTGAAAGAATTCCATAAACCATTTTTAAACAACCACGGCAATGAAAAAGATAGTACTGTTAATTCTTTTAATCTCACGCTGCTGCCTATGAAACACCCTTCATTCTAGTAACAAAAAATTTCACACTAAAAAAACAACGTATGAACATGAAACGATTAGTCAAACCATTTCTATACGCCACGGTAGTGATGCTGATGAGCGTGAGTTGTAAGAAGGAAACCGAGCCACAAATTGAAGGCTTTGTATGTGATGACGGTTCTTGCTGTAACCCCGAACTTGAAGGGATGCGCTACCGCCACATTCGTACCTTAGAAGGAGCACTAGCCGCTCTATCCTGTGGTAACGTCAATTGTAGCCTTATTTTTAAAGAAAAAATAAAAGATTCTAAATACGACCACATACCGATTGAAAAAGGAGGTTGGCAACGAAAAATCCCCATTTGCCCCGTGACAGAGCATTTAGTGAAAGGGCTAAAATATTATTACTATGCTCATGAAGACTCAGTAGAATACCACTATCGAGTATGGGGTAAGGTCTATGAAAATGTAGATGCACGTTGCTTCTTATACCCTTGTTTTGATTTTAGTCTTGAACGTATTGAAAAAATCCCATAAACGTTTTGAAACTATGAAAAAGTACTTAATACTCTTTTTGGTTTATCTATTATGTAAGGCCATCCCTCACAATCAAACACTTATCTTTTTATATATTTACACAGTTACCGTTTACTAAATCGTTAAAAAAATAATATTTACTTTAAAAACATAGTACGTACCTTTTGGCCGTCCATCCACCCTTTTACATGCTGCTACCTATGAAACACCCTTCATTCTAGTAACAAAAAATTTCACACTAAAAAACAACGTATGAACATGAAACGATTAGTCAAACCATTTCTATACGCCACGGTAGTAATGCTGGTGAGCGTAAGTTGTAAGAAGGAAGACCCCGAGCCTGATTGTGGGTGTGACTCCCCCGTTATAAGGGAGATTCGAGACGTACCAGTACAGTTCTTAGGCGATTTTGTATTTTTTGTAAATCGCGACCCTAATTACGTAAGTTACTTTGCGAGTGCTTGTGACAGAACACTTCTAAAAGGTTTGGCGGCCTCTCCTCCTGATACTGGTAATTATCAGATAAGTGGATTACTTAAAGCTCCCTGCCTCCCAGATGGAATACAGCCTATTATTCCTTCCTTCCATATTGAATTAACGGCTATTCGTAGCTATCCTTAATTTTTGTTTCACTTATAAATTTCACTGAGATATCCACATATTTCAACATAAAGTGTTTATATTCAATATGTTATTTTCTTTTATTTTTAGGGCTTCTATATGCTCAGAAAGCTAAGTAGTGATAGGAACCTATTTTCTTATTTTAGTGTGCCGTAGGTACACAACATCGCTTACAAGTGGTGTACCTATGGCACACCAGATCGGATAAACCCTCATTGTTCTACAAATGTTAAGCCTCTATGAGGCACAAAACCAAGTACTTATCTTGAAAAGTTCGCGTTAAAGTAAGACAGGCATTTTTAAACCTATATGCCACAATTAAAAAGATTTTAATGCTTCCACTGTTTTTAATCTATGGGCACAGATATTTAAAAGCTCAACAAGACCAGCCCAAATACCTGCGTGAAGACAACAAGAACTTCAAAAACCTTACTACACGCACAGATAACGATGGTTGGATAGAGTTTAAAAAGGAAAGAATTTGGGTTCAGATTGCGTGCTCAATATCTTAGAATTGTACCCCAATTCAACGGGAAGAAAAGTAACCGTTCAGTACCGTTGTCCGAATGGAGGCTTCAAAAAAAATCATTCCGAGGAAGTTTTTGATTATTAAATAATATTTTTAGTTTACATAAAAAAGACGATTCTTTTGGGGAATCTCCTTTTCATATAGCCATTATAATAGTTAACTTTTTACTCTACCACAATACGCTTCACGGTACCGTCTTCGTTCTGAACAACACTGATGAAATAAGTGCCTTTGACGTTTTTCCCCAAATCCAATTGACCTACGTAATCGCCCGTAAAATCTTTCACTTCTTTTTTGGCGATTTGTTTACCTTTGGTGTCAGTTACCGAGATGGTCACGTCGCCTTTGGCGGGGGCATAAAAACGAACGTTCAATTCATTTTTTTCGGGGTTGTTGGGATACGCCTCTAGGCCACGGATGGAAGCAGGTTTTCCCGCACCGCTGATGTTGATGTCGCCGTGCCAAAACTCCTTGAATTTGGGTTCAAAATCGCGGCTCCATTCTTCCATGTTACGCTCTAGTTTACGCATCTGAGGCTCAATCCGCTTTTCAACCCGCTGCATACGGTCGGCAAAGGCTTCGTCGTCAAACTTAAACTCGTACGTACGTTCGCTTTTGCGGTCACCATTGCGCTCGCGTCGGTCAGACGGCTGCTCGTAGCGATAAATTTGCACGTCGCGTTTGCGGCCATCTTTTGGAATAACGGTAATGTGTTCTCGGTCGCCCCAACGTTCTTTGTCACGTAGCACGCTCGAACCCTCCTCAATTTCAACGCTTAAACGGCGATTGGCAGCGGCTTTGCTGTCGTTGCGAAGCGAATCCATGATGGTTTTCACTTTCTTCTCGCGTTCTTCTTCCGAAAGACCGTTGTACGTATAAGTCCGCTCAAACGTTTCTACTTTACCGTCTTTCTCCTCCGACATCCGCACGCGAATCGTCACTTTGTCTTTGTCGGCGGCTTTTTCTTCTTTCTTAACGTCTTGCGACATTGCCGTAGTGGCTACTCCCAGCCCTACTACCAGCGCAAAAAAAGTCATGTTTGTTTTCATAGGATTGCTTGGTTGTTAATTGGTGAATTGGCTCCGAAAGTTCGGCAACTTTCAGACGTTGACCGTGTTAAAGTTTCTTAAAATGTGTTAAAGGGTTGGCCGAATTGCGTTATTTTGAATGCACAATCGACGGATACGTTGAGAAAGTCGGAGTTGAGAAACGAAACGTTGCATGAGTTGGAAAAAAAATGATGACGAAACAAAAAATACGCTTATTGATTTCTCTGATGGGGCTGGCGGCGCTCAGTCTGATGGGGTTTCAATGGTATTGGATTACGAGTGCGTTGGCGTTGCGCAATGAGCAGTTTGAGCTCAAAGTCTCGGATGCGTTGCAGGATGTCGTCCGTAAACTGGAGAAACAGGAAATCATTTATTTGATTCGACAACGCGAAGAAATTGAACAGCAGCAGCGTAAACTGAAGGCGCTGAATAAGAACCGTTTGGCTCAAAAAACGCAAACTCCCAAGCACCGACTGCCCGACGAATACACGGCTTCGGCGGGGCGAGATGGCAACCTGACGGGCACCAACCCGACCGACGCACTGACGCCGCGCAATCGGTCGATGACTGATTTTCAGGCCAATCTTATCAATGAAATTTTGAGACAACGCAACGACGAATTGCCGCATATTGAGCGGTTTTTGCGGATTCATGCCGAACAAGAACGGATGTTTGAAGCGTGGTTTGACCAAATGGGGCGGGTACTAATGCCCGCTGATACGCTCGGCAATAGCTCGGTGATGATGACGGTGCGTTCGTCGGTGCAAAAAGCCCGTCACCCCCTCGAAAAAAGAGCAACACGCGACGAAAACGAGGCAAAATCAAAAACGCTGGCTTCGCAGACTGACTTGCTGAAAGATGTATTCAAAGACCTGCTGTTTAGCAAGCGCCCGATGGAGCAACGCGTAAATCGTTTGATGATTGATTCGTTATTGAAAAAATCGTTGGCCGAACGCGGCATTGGGCTGCCCTATGAATTTGCGATTCAAAACAACAATCAGTCCAACGTACTGTTCTCAACCATCGCTTACCGTCCCGATACGACGGGGAGTGAGCTGTTTCGGGCCAGTTTATTTCCCAACGAAATCAATACGCTGCCGAGTCAGTTACTGGTCTATTTTCCCGAACGTCAAGCGTTTATTTTACAAAACATGAGCTTTTCGCTGATTAGCTCCGCATTGTTATTATTGGTGATTTTGGGATGTTTTTACGTGGCCGTGACGACCATTTTGAAGCAGAAAAAACTCTCGGATGTCAAAAATGATTTTATCAACAACATGACCCACGAGTTCAAAACGCCGCTTTCGACGATTTCGTTGGCCGTGAGCATGGCCCGCGAACAAGTAGAAACACCGCAAAGTGAAAAAGCCAAAATCCAGCGGTATTTGGGCATCATTCGAGACGAAACACAGCGCTTAGGTGGGCACGTAGAGAAGGTCTTACAAATGGCGCTCCTCGACCGTGGCGAAATCAAACTCAAACCTACCGAGGTGAACATCCATGACGTGATTGAGAAAGTACTCAACAATTTGGGGGTACAGTTGGAGCAACGGCAGGGTGAAATCGAACTGAGCTTTGAAGCCACCAACGAATTGGTAGAAGCCGACGAGCTGCACCTGACCAATATTTTGACCAACCTGCTTGATAACGCCAACAAGTACTCACCAGAAGCGCCTCACATTGCCGTGGGTACGTATAGCGACGATAGTTTTGTCTATGTAAGCGTAAGCGACCAAGGACGAGGAATGACCAAAGAGCAACAAACCAAAATTTTTGACCCTTTCTACCGCGTTCCGACGGGAAACATTCACGATGTGAAAGGCTTTGGTTTGGGCCTTAGCTACGTCAAGAAGATGGTGGAGGCACACGGTGGAGCCATCGAAGTAGAAAGTAAATTAGGAAAAGGAAGTACATTTACCGTAAAATTGCCCTTAAAACATGACTAAACCTCCCATCACCCGCATTCTTTTGACCGAAGATGACCCGAATTTGGGGCAACTTTTACAAGAATACCTAACCAACAAAGGGTATAAAACCGATTTGGCTACCGATGGGAATGCAGGACTAAAGGCTTTTTTAGAAGGAACGTACGATTTGTGCTTGTTCGACGTGATGATGCCCAAAAAAGACGGGTTCTCGTTGGCCAAAGAAATTCGCCTGACCGACAAAGACGTGCCCATCATTTTTCTGACGGCCAAAAGCATGAAAGAAGATACGATTCAGGGGTTTAAAGTAGGCGCCGACGACTACATTACCAAACCGTTTAGCATGGAAGAATTGCTACTGCGGATTCAAGCAGTGCTGCGTCGGTATCAAAAAGCAACTTTTACGTTGGAGGCTCAGCCGAGTGTGTTTCAACTGGGAAGTTACACCTTTGATGCAGACCACCAATTACTCACGAGAAACGGTGTTCCGCAGAAATTGACGAGTAAAGAATCGGGTTTGTTGAAGTTGTTTTGTGAAAATAAAAACCAACCCATCAACCGCAGTTTTGCGTTAAAATTGATTTGGGGAGATGATTCTTACTTCAATGCCCGCAGCATGGATGTGTATATTACCAAGCTAAGAAAATACCTCAAAGACGACCCTGCGCTTCAAATTATGAACCTCCACGGCGAAGGGTTTAAGTTGTTGGAAGATGTATAATACCCATAAAGTTTTGTTTACTTCGACTGGTAGGGGCCATACACCGCCTTGACACGAAACGATTCGGCGGTATCGTCCAGTACCATTATTTGGTACTTTTTCCCGCCTTTTTCGACCCGTATCACCACGTGTCCACCTTCGCTTTGGAGGCGAGGCAACAAATCAGCAATGGCCGTTTTGGCTTCTGGAAGCAGGTTGGTCATAAAAACATCGCGCGGGCCTTTGTAATACTCTTCCGAAAACATCCGCTCAAGCACATCCTTCCCTGGATGCGCCGATGCCCAGCTCGGCACCACCATTACGCGCGGCTGCAAACGGGTCAACAACGTCCCATTTTGGGAATCAGGATAGCCGTGGTGGTCAACGAGTTGTACCTCTACTGGCCCTACCACCTGCGCAATCGGCGTTTCTACATCGTGCCACGCGGGTACGCCAAATCGAATCACCCCTTGTAAATCTCCCCCCGAGAAATATTCGAACTTCCCATAGCGAATCTGAAACACGGCACTGCACATATTTTCATTGGGAAAATCAGCCGATTTTAGCGAAGACAGCGGAGGGAAAAGCGGCGTCGTTTGATTTCCTGAGCCCGTCCACATTTCCCCATTAACGGCAATGTTTCGCACCTCAAAAGGGTATTTCTTGCTTTTCAATGGCACAATTTGGTCGTTACTTCCCGCCCGAAAACGCTCAATGGCCATCCCTTTGTGTTGCTGTTGCCATTGCAAAAACCGCCGATAATTACTCACCATCGAATCGGCCGTCATGGGAGTAGGATACGAATAATCAGGCCAACCTCGGTCAATGATTTTTCGAATTGGAATGAACTCCCCCACTTCCGTAATTCCTGCCAACGTGTATCCAGCACCAGATTGCTTCTTAACATTGAGAGGGGTGCCCATGTGGTCGTCGTGGAAATGAGAAATGAGGGCGTAGTCAATAGCTGGTGAAGTCTGGTGCGTCAATGCTTTCTGAACATAGCGCGCAATCCACTCCCCCGCTTGTCGTTCGTTGGAGGGTTTTGTTGGAATATTTCGGGGCTTATTCGTCCGCCAATCTCGTGAATTGATAGCGCCCGCATCCACCAGCAAGGTCGTTCCGTCGGGAAATACCAGCAGCGTAGCATTTCCCTGTCCTGTATTGATGTGGTGAATATCCAACCCACCTTCTTTCCACTTCGCTAACGGTTTCCCTACCTGCTGAGCCAACGAGCAAAGGGACAAAAGGCAAAGGGCAAGGAGCAAAGCCAGCCGTGGGGAGGGTTGCTCACAACCCGACGACTCCTGAGAAGGTCGAATGAAGAAAGTAGAATGTCGAATATATTGAGCGTAAATCATTTCTGTGGGGAGGGTTGCTCACAACCCGACGACTGCTGCGAAAGTGCAGAATGTCGAATATATTGAGCGTAAATCATAATCCAATGAGTAATGAAACGAAAGAAAAACTGAAAACCGTAAACCCCAAACCGAAAACCGAACTCACTTCACTAATCGTTTGCGCAACAAAAGATACAGTCCTAACGTCAGTAACCATTGCCCAATCATCAGGGGAAAATTGAGCTCGTTCATCATCCAAATAGTCGCTGTAGGAATAGAACTACTCGGATAACCCACCACCAAAAATGCGTACAGGTTATTGGCCGCATGAACCCCCAAAGGCAGCTCCAGGCTTCGGTCATACACCGTAAGAAGGCCAAAAAATACCCCTACGCCAATGTAGTAAATCATGGCAATGCCCAATGAACCTGCCGCCTCTACCTCATCGTTGAAACTGTGCGCCAATCCAAACAAGATAGCGGGAATGGTTACTCCTACCCAAAAATTCCAAGAACCAATGCCCTGCATCAAATACCCCCGAAAAAACAATTCCTCAAAAGAGGTTTGAAAAGGAATAAAAAGCAGCCCCACAATCAACGATGGCAAAAACTCCGACCAGTTGAGGCTCAAACGGTATTTATCAGGAAAAAGCAAGTAAGTAACTAGCTCCACGGCTACGGAACAGCCAAGCCACAGCCCACCCGACGCCACTACACGTTTCCAGTTGACTTGCCCCGAAGGAACAATCATCGTAAACGGTGAACGCTTGTGAATGTACTGAACACAAAACCAAAGTGTGCCCAAGGCTACGACGAAGGATAAAAAAACCAACGCCATTACCAAGTAAATTGGCAAAGATAGCTCGTTTGAGCGCAGTTCTACCATCGCCCAAGCGCCTGGGATAGACCCAACGACGTTGGCAATAACTACCAGCAAAAAAACCGCTACGTAAAGGCCAAGGCGGTTGTCGCCTTGCTTAGAAGCGTCAATAAAAGAGTTGGGTTGAAGTGGAAGCATAGGAGTATTTATAGCAATTTAAGACATTTTGTCATTAATAATAAATGAAAATTCCACTAATTGCGACATTTTGTCATTAAAATTATCAAAAAAATCGCATGGTACAGGATTTGACCTTAGTAAGGCGTTGATGCAGTAAAAAAAGTCAATAACTAGCACAACTCAATTACAAACAACATAAAAACTTAAAACTACTAGCAACCATGGCAACTTTAGTAAAAACCAACGGCAACTTCCCCACTTTGTTCGGCAACGTATTCGGAAAAGATTTTAACGAGCTTTTTGCTCCCGCTAACTTGACAAACTACGGTGTCCCTGCCGTAAACATCGTTGAAGGCGAAAGCGGATTCCGACTTGAGGTAGCTGCTCCAGGTTTGAAGAAGGAAGATTTTAAAATCAACTTAGAAAACAATGTACTGAGCATTTCGGCTCAAAAAGAGCAAAAAAGCGAAGAAACCACCGAAAAATATACGCGCAAAGAGTTCAGCTTTAACAGCTTCCGCCGCTCTTTCACTTTGCCCAATACCATCGACGGCGAAAAAATCGCGGCTACTTATACCGACGGGGTATTGAACGTAGAGCTTCCTAAAAAAGAAGAAGCGAAGAAAACTCCTCGCTTGATTGAAATTGCGTAAGTAAGTCTGTAGGTTGGGGTATGAGTACCCCAACTCACAGGCTAAGCCACAAATGAGAATGTGCGTCGGGGTACTCATACCCCGACGTTTTTTTATAACAAGACTATATCGTTGGCATTGGCGACTTCAAAGTTTTGGGTACGTAGATTTTGGACAATCACCACCGAAGATTCACGGGCTTTGGCCACTGCCACCAAGTTTCCTTCCGAATTGAGTAGCTCCACCACTTCGCCCGCTTCAAAATCGCCCGCTACGTTTTTAATCCCAACGGCCAAAAGGCTTTTCCGATTTTGAAGGGCTTGCGCAGCGCCGTCGTCGATAGTAATACGACCTGCGACCAAACTCCCACTTCCTAACCAGCGATTACGCGCCGAAAGGCTATTGTCTTGAGGAGCAAAAACGGTTCCTGTTTCTTCACGAATCGCGTGCAAAATCCCATCGGGTTCGTTCATTCCAAAAATAATGGTACGAATCCCCATACGCGTCGCCAACTTGGCAAACGTCAGTTTCGACGTCATTCCTCCTAAGCCTACACTTGATTTATCGCTTCGCACAAACTGAAACACGTCATTGACCTGCGACACGCGTGGAATCACTTGGCCTTTATCATCCAACAAACCTCCTACCGACGTACAAAGCATCAGGGTATCTGCCCCAAATCCAACGGCAATGAGGGTAGCGAGTTCGTCGTTGTCCGAAAACTTTAGCTCGTGGCTACTGACCACGTCGTTTTCGTTGACGATTGGAATGATGCCGTTTTCCCACAGTTCTTGAAAAGTGTCTTTCATTTGCAAAAACTGGTCGCGGTTGGCAAAGTGCCCCCGTTCGCACAGGCTTTGCGCCACGGGAATGTCGTAAGGCGAGAAAAACTGCGCGTATTTGTTCAACAACAATAAGTTACCGATGGCCGCCGCTGCTTTGCGTTGGGTGATTTCTCCCGCGTAGCTGCGGATGTACTGTTTCCCCGCCGCCACGGCCCCCGACGACACAATAACGACGTGGTAGTCGGTGTATAACTGCGCTACTTGACGGGCAATTTCCACCATCACAAGCTGATTGAGTTCTCCGTTTGCTTTGGTGATAGCTGCACTTCCGAATTTTAAAACTAAGATGGGCTTTGACATACAACTCGTAATCTTTGCGGCAAAGGTACAAAGGCTGACCCAAAGAGTACACTACTTTTCAATCGTCAATTCATCTTTTACCTTCCCGTCAGGGTCGAGGCAACGATACACTAAGCGGTTGCCGTCGATGCGGATGTGCTGATACACAGGGCCGCTTTGAAAACGCGCCGCCGCATACGGCTCCTCTGGCCATTCTTTGTGGTGACTCGGGATGCTAATGGAAATGGTATAAATCGTCCCATTTTGGGGACTTTCTACTATTTTTTCGGCTTTCATGGGTTTGCTGCGCATGTAATAATGCACGTGCCCGCTCATGACCATGTCCACGTGGTAACGGTCAAAAAGAACGCCCCACTCTTTGCGGATTTGCGAATAGTCTTCTTCAAAATTATAGGGTGGAAAATGCAGCATCACAAACTTCCATTTGGCTTTTGAATTGGCCAACTGCTGTTCTATCCAAGCCGTTTGTTCGTGGTTCAAAAACGTCCCGTCAATCATCACAAAAAGGGCATTTTGGTACTCAAACGAATACGTACGCTCTTTGGGCAACTGTGCAGGCCCGTTGGTAGGTAAGCTAAAAAGTTGTTGGTACATCGCCGCCCCAAGGCCGTCTTGGCTATCGTGGTTGCCTGGAATGGGCATCAGCGGCTTGTAACTCAAAACATTGCCTGAATGATGAAAAAACTCGTCCCATTCGTCGCGGTTCAGGCCCGTACTGACCAAATCTCCGATAATAGAATAAAACGAAATTTCGGGGTGGCGGGCTAACGTTTTTTGCGCCATTGCTCCCCAATCGGGCGACTTGTGGGTATCGCCAAACCAAATGAACGAAAAGCCCTCGGGTGTCGCAGCTTGGGTTTTAAACGACGCCACATCCGACCAGCCACCGCTCGCCGAACCTACGCGATAGTGATACGTAGTGGCGGGTTGCAATCCTCTCAAATGCGCCGAAAAATGATTGATGTAACGGTCGTTGCGAAGAAGTCGGTCTTCAATCGTTATCATTGAGGCTTCTGTCCGCAGCGTATCTGTTGTTTGGGCTTTCCAGTAAATTACTTGCCCTTTTGTTACGTTAGGTCGCGTGCGCCACTGCACGTCCATCGTCGTTTTGGGATCGCCGCTGAGGTTGAGCACTACTTGGTCAGGATGCGACTGCGACGGGTAAGGCGTCTGTCGAAATGCGTTTTTTAAATGGGCTTCCCGCGCCCGTCCCCGAATCGTCGTAAAGAGTATTTGGCCTTTCAATGCTTCAGGGACTTCTTCCAGTACCAAATCGTCCCAATCGTGGTAAGTAAATGCGCCTACTTTCATTTCGTAGAACTGTTGATTGGCTGGCGATACCCGCGAAATCTTTACTTTCTCACCCTTTTTTTGAGGACCTACGCTGATAAAATACACAGGACGGTGTTTGTCGAATCCGTTTATTCCCAACTGAACAATTCCCTTGTTAAACTTCTTTTGCCAAACTTCGTAGGTATATTCTTCGTTTTTGACTTGCATGGTAGTTTTTTGGAAACCACTTTTCACCAACCAAAACGGAGGAACTTTCTGGGCTTGGTCGCGCATGAGTGAAACCACCACGGGGACGTTCACCTCAAACGTCCAGTAGCGCGTTGCTAAAATTTGGCGTTCTTTTGCCGACAAAAAGCCAAGGATGTATTCGTCCGAAATTGTGTCTAACTGAGCGGGAGTCAATTGTTGGTACAAGCGCGTCACCGCGCCGTCGAGCACTTCTTTGACCGTGGTTTGGGCTTGGATTTTGAACGTAAAAAAAGCGAGAAAAATGAATGGTGTGAGAAAACGTAATTGCATAAAAATCAATTAATTAAAACTTATCTATATCTTCCCGAAAGTTTTAAACTTTCGGGAAGGTACAATTTCCTACTTCGCAGGATACTGCTTTTCGAGCCAAGCAACCATTTTTGAAAACACATCTACCGCCGCCGAAGCACTCATCCCGTGTTTTTCTTTTGGGTAAAGTTCTAACTGCGAAAGTGTTCCCAGCGACTGTAGTTTTTTATGGAGATTTTCGGCCTGACTGACGTGCACCAACGGGTCTTCAACCCCGTGAAAAGAAATGGTGGGCACCGCTGTTTCTTTGGTCAAATGTAATAACGGACTTGCATCCACGCAGATTTGGGCTTTGTGGTCGGGCGTTCCCAGAAAGCGAATGACGGTATTGTCGGCATCGCTGCCGTCGGGGCGGATGGTTTTGTCCGTCAAGTCGGTAGGTCCCCACAAGTTGACGACGGTTTTTACCTGTTTTTTGGCGTCGTGTTTGTAGGCGTACAGCATCGCCAAATGCGCTCCTGCGCTGCCGCCCATGAGGGCAAATTCGTTGCCGTTAAAACCGTACCGTTTTGCCTTGCTCGACAGAAATTCAAGTGCTTTTTTGACGTCTTCAATTTGAGCAGGAAAAAGGTTTTGACCATCTTTTACCAAACGATAATTGATAGAAACTACCATATAACCCCGATTCCCGACCAGCTCTTCAAGCAACTGTTTGGGAAACTCGCTTTTATCTCCTCGGCTCCACGACCCTCCGTGGATATAGACAATCAACTTGGTGTTGCTATTGTGATTATCGGGATAAAACGCATCAAGCAAATTCTGTTTTCCTTCGGCATCGCCATACGGTACATCCAACAGCGACTGATAGCTTGGTTTCTTAGGCAACGGAGCCGCATTTTGGCTCAGTCCATTTCGCCATCCGTTGGTCGTTAAATATTTTACCAATGCTTCGGGCTGGTCGGTTTGAATGCCGTTGACGCCCTTCTGAAGCGCATTGTTCCACGCCTCTTGGCCTTCCGAAGGGCTTTGAACATCTAGCCAAACGCTTACGCCCTCGCTTTGGGCGGCTTGCACCATTTCTTTGTCGTAGATGTTATCGAGCGCCTCAATTTTGACTTGTCCCAGAAAATACCTCAGTTGGTCTTTGTTTTTTACCTCGTCAAACAAGCTCGTCATCAACGGCATTTGAGGAGCCACGCTCCGCCATTTTTTGTAGTCGGGTACTTTGTTTAAATAGACAACTACTTGATTTTCCATTCCCTCCGCCTGAATCTGTTTCCAGGTTTCGGCCACGTCGGCATTTTTAAAATCGAGGTAAATATGAATGCGGTTTTTGCACAAACGCAACACCTCCCGAAACTCAGGGATTCGGTAGGCCGTTGGGTCGTCGGCTTTGGGATTTTTGAGTTGAAGTGATTGAAGTTCGGCCCACGTTTTGTCCGCTACGTTGCCTTGACCATTGGTCATGCGGTCAACGGTCACATCGTGGTGAATCATCAAAATACCATCTTTGCTTGTCCTAAGGTCAATTTCAACATAATCGGCTCCACTTTTGATGGCTTCTTCGTAAGATGCCAAGCTATTTTCGGGAACATTAATGTGGTTGCCTCGGTGAGCAATCACCACCAATTTATTTTTTGCCGCAGGAAGTACGGGAGCCGTTTGGGCAGCTCCCTTAAAAACGCAAAGTAAGGCGACAAGTAGTAATATCACATACCTTTGTAAATAGTTCATAAAAGTAGTAAGCGTGTGAGCAGAATTACGTAACAATGGTGGGATATACTCGGTACAAATTAACTTCTGAGTTGTAAAGGAGTTCTGACATCATGTTCTGACATGAGCTTGTTGAAATACTCTTCCAGAATACCAGAGTACTCTGGAGACATTTCTGTTTCTCCCAGTCCTGCCAACAATTCGTCAAATTCCTCTCTCGACAAGTTGTTGCTCAGTAGTTTGCCGACTAGGTACTCTGGACGGGAGCGTTCCATGGTCATTTGTTTATAAAGTATATCTAATGTACGCTAAAGCCGCCCCAAAAGACTATTTTAAAGCACCTTTTTCTGGTCTGTCAGGAATACACGGGTACTTACAGTATAGGTACCTCCTTCGGGGTTTTTGTATTTTAAGTCAACGTAAAACGCTTTGTAGCCGCTGCTTGGGTAGTTTTCTTTTAACTTAATTTTGGCGGCATTCGACACTCCCAACGACTGACTTGTCCACTTCTCGTTTCTAAAATCTTTGTCTGCCGAAGTTGCCGACCAAACAATCGCGTCTATTAAACCATCGCTTGCCGTATTTATACTCAATTTCACGCCTTTACGGCTCGACGACGCCTTCCATTTAGGGGTTGGATACGCGCGGTTGTTGATGGTCGTTCCAAAAAAGGCACTCAGCGCTTCCAGTACTTGCGCTCCGCCGCCCAAATCGTGCCCAGCGTTGGGTACGTAGTGAATCATGTTTTGTCCAGGAATCTGGTCATAGTAATGTTTGATGGCGTCCACCGTCCAGTATTCGTCGTTGGTACCAATGAAAATGATTTTAGGCACTGTCAACTTTGCACGGTACGAATATGGGTCAATCATGGTCGTAATGGCGGCTCCTTTGGGCGTATTCGCCGTTTGAGGAATCTCCAACTTTACGTAATCTTCAATTTGAACGCTATACTCACCGTAGCTTTTAAGCTGATAATCAAGCGTTGCAGGCATGTTGAGCATGTCAATCACCATTGGCCCGATGGCTTTCACGCGTGCATCATCAATAGCCGCCGAGAGCCACGTTGTCCACCCACGTTTTGAAGCGCCTGTTACTACAAAGCTATTAACCTCGTGGTTAAGTTTTTGTTTTGAAAATGCTTGTACAGCGTCCATAGCTTTCACCGCGCTTTTCACCATCGGAAACAACAACGGCCAGGTATAATCGCCGTCCTTTTTGAAGTTGTGTAAGGTATAAGAAATGAGCGCATCTTCGGTCAATTTGCCGTAAAGTGGTTGGTTAGGTGCTTGTTTCAACAACACTACAATGGCTTTATTTTTGGACGAAATTCCTGCCAAGGGCAACCAAAGTTTGTCTTTGGTGCTCCAGTTGGGCTGCTCGTCTTTATTGGAACCACCCGTGATAAACAACAGCGCGCCATCGTGGGTATTTTCTTTGGGAACAAAGACCGTAAGCTGGTGACGCCACGTAATTCCTCGCCATTTTTGGGAAGTCAAGAGAAGGTTATAGCCCGTCACGTCGCCCATCGGAAACGAGTCTTTCAATTCCCACGTAAAGGTATCGTCACCGTTGTTGATGTAACTTTTTAGGGCAGTTTCGGGGGTAACGTTTGCTTGTTGGGCCCGAAGAAGCGGCGTAGCCACCCAAACGATGGCTGCTATCAAAAAGAGTTTAAAAAATGGCTTACGCATGATGATTGGAGATAGAGGATTTTTAGGGTTACAAATGAATTTTTCGTTCTTTGAGCAATTTCAACAACAACTCGGGCTCGTCGGTTTGCACCACGTTGGCTCCGTGTTTGAGAAGCTGCCCCAGCGCTTCGTCGGTTTTTCCTGCGCGAAGCGCCGCATCTACAGATCCCAGTGCATTTATCCACACTCGAGATTTGTGCTTTTTGATGGTTTCGACCACTTCGGGGGTATAAAACGAGAAGTCGATGTGGACGATTTCGGGCTGAAACAACACAATGGCCGAATCGGCTTCGGCCAGCGAATGCGCCCGTGGCATCAACATGTAGCGTTTGTTTTTCTTGTCAACGTACTTCAGGATTTCGTAATCACTATCAAAGAAAATAACAATATCTTCGGTTTTGGTTTTTCGTATTACCTCCAAAACCGCGTCCATTTTATCAGTTTTTAGATCCAAATCGACCAAAATATGGCCTTTAGCCAGCAAAAGCGCTTCTTCCAGCGTCGGGATTTTTTCAGCGGTTGCTTTGCCATTTTCAATCAAAAAAAGCTGATTGAGCTGCGCAAAGGTCATTTCTTCTAACTTTCCCTTGCCCGTCGTGGTGCGATTGATGGTCGCGTCGTGCATAATGACGGGTACACCATCGGAAGTTACTTTTACATCAATCTCCAAAATATCTACCCCTAGCCGTATCGCTTCTTTGATGGCGGGAATGGAGTTTTCGGGAAATTGGTTGTGCGCTGCTCGGTGCGAGGCTACCAGTACGGTATTCGATTTGGGGTTCAAGAAATCTTTTTTGATGTCTTTGACGTTTCGTTGTCCCCAAGCCGTCCCTATCGACAACCCCATTATACTCCACCAGAGCCACTGTTTTTTCATCATTTTATCGTTCAATTATTGCGCCTTTGGGCTCTCTTTGACGAGTTTTAAGGCTTGTTCCATATAAATTTCAGCAGTCATTTCTCCCAAACTGGTTCGACTCACGTACTCATAGCGTTTGAAACTATTGAAATCCACTTTGGTGAGCATGTACCCAAAGGCGTCGTTGGTAAGGCCAAACAAAAACGGCAATTTGGTGTTCATGTTTCGCTTTAAGTAATAGCCAATATTGGGCAAGGCTTCTCCTGGAATGGTCAGGATTTGGGCAGGGCCAATGTTCAATAAATTCACCTGCGTACTCACGCTGGCGTCTTTGGCGTTGGGGTGTTTGAGGGGTGAGTTTTTTAAAATATAACGCATCAATTCAGACTCTACGGGAAACTCTACCGTGCGCGCCGTGCAGTACAGCGAAGCATTATCGAGGGTCGGGGCGGGAGTAACAATGCGCAGGGCTTCGTCGGCCAGCAGCTCGCCGATTCGGATACATTCTTCCCAAATATTGGCTTCGTTGTTCGACTCGCGACGGTTATCAGCCGTGACCATTCCTCCTTGGGCACTGTTCATAAACAAGGCTATTCCGCCCACTTTTGATTCGATACGATCGTACAACGGTCCGCACATATCGGGACTCATAATTCCTCTTCCTGACCCAATGATTTCGGGGTGGATGGCGTAGTTGACCAACGTCGCAATCGTTTTACCTTGTTTATTGGTCGCCTGAATCACGCCACAACGCGGATCGTACAATTGCGGAGCGTAGTAGTTGTACGCAATTTGACCTTTGGCTTCCCCCACCGCGATTTTCAGCGTGGCAGGTTCCAATTTTGAAACAGCCTCATTGACGGCATCGGCGATTTTTTTGACACAGTCGTCCAAGTACTTCAAATCCGCCGACGATTTGCCCATCTGGTCAGGAAATGCGTACGCATCGGGGCCACTGTGGGTGTGGGTGCAGCCAATCAACACATTTTCGGGAGGAATGCCTTTGATGAGCGCCCGCGATTTGTTGCCCAACACCGACGACCAGCCAAGGTTATCGACGCCCACGATTGCCACGCGCGTTCCGCCTTTTTCGAGTACCATCACGCGGGCAAATAAATCACCTTTTTTCTCCGTGGTAGGTTTAGGCGTACCTATTCCTCCCGAGGCAGGAAGCAGTGGACTGGGCGTGATGACCCGCAACGCCGCTCCCACGCGCAGCTCCTGCGCTATGCTCGCCACTGCCAACCAACTCCAAGCGATTACGCCAAGTATTATTCGTTTTTTCATGCTGGTCTCTGTTTGGGGTTTCCTATTTTGGGTTTAAAGTTGATGGTGTTTCGCTTATCGGGTTGGGAGCAACCCTCCTCACTAAGAGGGCAAAAAAGGTGGAAAGTTTTCCACCTTTTTTTATTCTCTTCAACTCTTATTCTTACCAAGGTTTGCTTGTTCCTTGGGCTACCCATGGCTTTGACCATGGACTATTTTTACCATCTGCCGCCGAAAACTCCGTTTGTTCTAGTTTACTCATCGCACTTTCGGCGTTCACTTTGTTCAAATTACGTTCGTCGAGCATGTAGAAAAACCGAACTGGCAATACTTTGCGCTTGGCTTGTGGCCCTGCTACCAACGCAGGGAAGCCTGTTCTGCGGTAATCAAACCACGCTTCTTGCGCTGCTGTCCAACTCGAAATCCATTTTTGCTCAATGATTTGTTTCAACGTTCCATCGTATTTTACCCCATCTCCTGCGATGTAAGTAGCATAGCTGCTTCCTACGCCCCAAGTATCTAAAGAGGCTTTTACTCCTGCTTCATAATGCGTTTTGGCATCGCCTACCGCCCAGCCTTTCAGCGCAGCTTCGGCCAAAATAAAACGTACTTCGGCGGCTGACATCAAACGCGACTTCAAAAGTGTTCCTTTGGCTTGTTTGTAAATATCGTTTAACCACGATACGTGTGGGTTGTTTGCCGCTTGTTCGGCGGTTGGGCTGAGGTTATACGAAGCGCCCCCCACAATGGCCGTTGGCAGCCCTACGTATTCGTTGGTATTATAGTCTTTTCCAGCCACTTTATCGGGCGACAAATAGCGTTTGTTGCCGTCAATTTTGTCCGTTCCCTTAGGCAAAGAGGGATCCACTACCAACTGAATTTTTACTTTATTGGCCCAAACTCCCAGGCGCGGGTCTTTGATGGCTAACAATCTATCTACAAACGTAGCCGCCATTTTGATACGACGGTAGTTGCTCTCACTGGCGTCATAAATGGCATTTGCTGGCCAAGAATCGTCGTTGCTATTTCCCGCAAAAGGCATGGCGCAGTCGTCAGCAATGGCCGTAATGATGGGATACTGCGTCGCATTTCCTACAATTTTTTCAATGCCTGCTTTGGCTACATCAGGTTTTTTGCTCGAAATGCGCATGTAATAACGCAACGCCAAAGAGTTGGCTAACTTACGCCATTTAGCAGGCGCTCCTGCATAATAGACATCGGCTGTACCAACAGTTACGGGATAGTCCGTCGCATTTTTGGAGAGCATTGTGTTTGCTTTCTCAAGGTCGGCCAAAATTCCCGTGTAAATCGACTCTTGCGAATCGTACGAAGGAAACGTATTGGCAGCGCCGCCATCAGCTCCTTTTAAGGCCGAAGTATAGGGCGCATCCCCCCAAAGGTCGGTAATCAACCCAAACATCATAGATTTCATCACCAGCGCGATACCTTGATGTAACTCTGAATTGACAGCGATGGCACGGTCATAGACGTATTGGTTGTTACGCAAAATATCATAATACCCTGCCCAGCTTTGGCTTCCACCCCAATCATACTCGTTGTGGCCACCACTCCAGCCGTCTTTTTGGGTATGCTGCATCACGCCCGCAATGTCTTGGTAGCCCAAGTTGACAAACGCCTTTCCGCTTTCTGTCAAAACGGTTGATAACACCAAGTTTGGATTGGCATTGGCAGGATTGACGCCGTTGGGGTTTTCGTTGAGTACAGTTAAATCTTTACAAGAAAATACCGTACAAGAAAACAAAAGCACCAAGCAAGTTGATTTAAAGTTCTTGATTTTCATTGCCTTAATGTTGTTTATGTTTTCTTAGAATGTGAGACCCAATTTGAAACCTACTGGAATAACCCAAGGATTGACGTTATAACGCTCGATACCTTGTTTAAACTGACTTCCACCGCCTTGTACACTCGACTCCTGCTGGAATGCCATTTCTGGGTCGATGTTGATTTTGGCCGCTGTCCAGAGAATAATGTTACGGCTATAAACTGAGAAGTTGGCGCTTTGTACACCCACTTTTTTCAACCAACTCTGTGGCAAGTCATACCCAAGCGTAATTTCACGCATCTTGAGGAAAGACGCATCGTACAAAAATGCTCTCGTAAACGACCAAGCGGTACTTCCTGCAAATGGTAGAATCAACGTCCCTGTTTCTCCTAAATTTTCCTTGAAACCTGTTGGATTACCGTTGGCATCGTAGCCCGTTGCCACTACCCCAGGAATAAACACTCCTCCGTGGGGAAGGGTATAAGGGCCATACTTAAACGGATAACCGCCATAATCAGGCGTTGGTCCTCCCACCAACGGAAAATTGTTACCGTTGATAAGCACCATTTTGTCTTGGTTTGCCACCAAATAATCGCGCAGGGCTTTGCCTGTCAACCCGTTAGGATTGAATAATTTATCCAAAAATAACTGCGACTGTCCGTTTTCTTCCCCAAAGCGATACGTCTGCGAAACAAAGTCGCCACCATTACGCCAGTCGAACGACATACTCAAGCTAAAGCCTTTGTACGAAATCGAGGTCTGCAAGCCCATGACAAATTTGGGGTTGAAGTTCCCGATTTTGTTTTTGGTATTGATGGCATCAATTGACTGCCACTTGCCCGTTTGATCCAAAATAGGATAGCCATAATAGGGCGATTCTTTGTTTTCAACCGTCACTACCTTGGCGTCATAAATATCCCCAATTTCGTCACCTACGTACGTCCAAGCACCTCCTTTGGCATCGGTCCAGAGGGTATAGTAAGGCAAGTCATCCGAAAGTTGCTTGATAGTTGTACGGTTGCGGGTCCAGTTGGCATTGATGTCCCAGCGCCAGTTGTTGCGGTCGATGGGTGTTCCACCCAACACAAATTCAAATCCTTTGCTCACCAATAGTCCTGCATTGATGTTTTTAAGGGTATAACCCGACGACGGCGGAAGTTTGGTACTTAGAATCTGGTTGCGGTTTTCTACCATGTAGTAAGTACCAGAGAAGCGCAAACGATTTTTGAACAAATTGAGATCAATACCACTTTCGTACGACGTTACGATTTCTGGTTTGAGGTCAGAAATTAGGAGCGTACCTGGCGTGCTGAGGCGCGGCACACCATCCCAAGTACCTGCGTTACCTAGTGTTCCGAGCAATTGGTACGGGTTGGCATCGTTACCCACTTGCGCAAATCCTGTACGAAGTTTCAACATACTGATTTGGTTGGTCAACGGAAGCATTTCATTCACCAACAAGCTCAACGAAGCCGATGGATAGAAATACGAGCGGTTGGCCGCTGGGAGCGTACTTGACCAGTCGTTGCGGGCAGTTACGTCCAAAAACACCATGTCTTTGTACCCAATGTTTGCCAATCCGTAGCCACTATAAATAGCTCTTTGAAACCACGAACTGTTATAGTCAAGGTTGGCAGGGGCAATGTTTTGGATGGTATAAACCCCTGGCACAATCAAGCCTGTCCCGCTTTTGGTGGCATTGGTGACGTTTGAGCCTTTTTGGTAACGGGCATTTCCACCCACCGAAAACGACAAGCTGAAGTCTTTTATGTCTTTCTTGTAAGTCGCCAAGAAATCGGCATTGCTTTCAAAATTGGCGATGTTGATGATTCCGTACGCGCCACGCGGGTCGTTGGTGTAGCTATTGGCTACTTTCATTTCGCGTTTTTCGTTGTAAGTATCTATGGCATAGCGGCCCATCAAACTAATTTCGGGCGTAATCTGCCATTCTGCTCTGATGTTTCCAAACGCACGGTCGCGCACAAAACTATTGTTTACTTCGTAAGCTAAGAAGTACGGGTTATTCCAAATGCCTTTGAACTGCGAGCGCTGCTGCAACCCTTCTTGCCCTGGCAGCCAATAATTTTCTAAGTCACGGATATCTGTATGCGGCGACACGGCATACGCCCATTGGAGCGGGTTGGCACCTCGGTTTCCTGCGGGGCGGTTGTTTGAGTTGGAGCGGCTCAAATCTAAGTTGGTACTCACCCGCAGTTTGTCGCTTACTTTGACCGATGTATTTAAGTTGATGGTATTTCTAAACAAATCAGAATTGGGGACAATGCCCTTGTGCTGCATATTTGAATACGACAAGCGGTAGTTAAACATGTCGGTGCTGTTGGCAATCGAGACGCCGTTGGTGGTAGTCACCCCTGTTTGAACAAAGTTCCTAACGTTATTTGGGTGCGACACGAGCGGCATTTTCATGGGCTTCCCATCGGCGCCAATGGGGCTGTTCCATTGTACTTCTTCGTAGCCTTTGTCCAAAGCTGCGCCGTAAGTAGCCGCAACGTTTTCTTGAATCAAACCTCCAAATGGATTACTCAAAGGTGTACCACTGATGGAGGGTGGAATGGCCGAAAACTGCCCTGTTCCAAACTGAGTTTGCCATTTCAAATACTTAAATGGTTTGTCAAAAACCGTATTAGAAGTAATCGAAACCGTCATTTTTTTGGCTTTAGAACCGCTTTTTGTGGTAATGAGCACTACGCCGTTCCCCGCCCGCGAACCATACAACGCTGCCGCACTTGGCCCTTTCAAAATCGACACACTTTCGATATCGTCGGGGTTAAGGCTCGAAATAGAATTCCCGAAGTCGGCTCGGTTATCGTTTCCGACTTGGCTAATGTTGTTGAGGGTGTTGGCCAACGGAACCCCATCGACCACAAACAAAGGCTGGTTGTCGCTACTCAACGAAGTAGCACCGCGAATCACCATACTAACTGATGACCCCGTACCGCCCGTTGAGCTGATGGTAACGCCCGCTACTTTTCCTGCCATGGCATTTAAGACGTTTTCTTGGGCCACGCGGTTCAGGTCTTTGCTGTCGATTTTACCCACAGAATACCCCAGCGATTTTTCTTCGCGCTTGATACCCAAGGCAGTCACGACCACCTCTTTCAGGTTTTCAATCCCAGGGGTAAGTACAATGTCCACCACATTTCGGTTGCCGACGAGTACTTCTGAAGCATCATAACCGACAAACGAAAATACCAGCGTGGGATTGGCCCCGCTGACTTCGATGCTGTACGTTCCAGTGGCGTTACTGGTCGAACCTTTCTGAGTACCTTTTAGGATTACATTGACTCCTGGCATGGGAGCACCGTCTTCTTTGGACGTAATTTTTCCACTGACGGTTCTTGTTTGAGCTACGGTTTTGGAAATACATAGCCCTACTACCAACATCATCATTCCCAAACACCTCAGCATTTGGGAAAGTGTAGAGTTTTCAATCATGTCATTAATTGGTTAAGTAGTTGTACTATTCCCTTTTACGTATGCCAACCCCAAAAGGGCTATCCCTACCCGCCTTTTTTTACAACTAATTGAAATAAAGTAACATAAAAGCCATTTTGGAAACATTTAGATAAAAAAAAGGGCAGAAATGTTCTGCCCTTTTTTTGTTCAACTAACCCAAAAAATTACCAAGGCTTATTCGTCCCTTGAAGAACCCAAGGTTTCGACCATTGGCTATTTTTTCCTCTTAAACCAGAATGTTTTGTTACCTCTAATTTATTGATAGCTGCGTCAGCATTAGTACGGTTGAAGTTTACTTCATTGTCTCCGTAATTGAAACGCACCGCTACCACTGGTTCGGCAGAAGCAGGCCCTGCTTTCAACGCTGGCAAACCTGTACGGCGGTAATCAAACCACGCTTCGGTTGCCATTGTCCAGTTGGCAAGCCACTTTTGCTCCATCACTTGCGCCAAAGTATTGTTAAATGCAACACCTTGTTTAGCTATAAACGCATCATACTGCGAACCTACTCCCCAAGTTTCAAGAGAATTTTTGATACCTGCATTGTAGTGTGACTGAGCAGTTCCTACCGACCAGCCTTTCAAAGCTGCTTCGGCCAAAATAAACGACGCTTCTGCCGATGATGCCAAACGCGCTTTCAACAATCCACCGCTGCTTCCACGGTAAATTTCAGCCAACTGAGATACGTGCTGGTTTTGTACAGTTTGGCCAGGCGTTGGGTTGTTGTTGTACGTATCAGGTTGGATAAGCCCTGCAGGTACACCCACATACTCACCCGTATCCAATGTTCCTTTGTATAACTTAGGATTGTAATGACGCGTGTATTTTACTCCTTTTTTTACTTCGGCAAGTAGCACTAAATCAGTCAAATAGCTCACACCTTGTTGAATCACTCCATCTTTACGGATAAACTTATCAACATCCGTTGTCAACGTTTCGTCAGCCACCCAGCGAACGTGAACTGGGGCAAGCCATACTTTCAAACGAGGGTCGCCCGTTGACACAAGTGCGTTTACAAACGCCTGTGCTGGTTTCTTTCTTCTAAAGTTTGACTGCTCTTGGTCAAAAGCTACCGCGCCAGGCCATGCGTTACCAGCAGTAGCACCGATGTAAGCCATGGTGGCATCTTCTGCTTGGGTTTTGATGTAAATACCTGAACTATAAATCGCTTCGATTCCAGCTTTTGCTTCTGCAGGCATTTTGTCAGAAACACGCATGTAATAACGCAACAACAACGTATTGGCAAATTTCTGCCACGAGGTAGGATTTCCTGCATAAAACAAATCATAACCTGTCGTATAACCCGTCGCATCTTTTGTTCCAAAAAGCTCAGAAGCCGCCTTCAAATCAGCGATAATTCCTTTGTAAATTACTTCTTGGCTATCAAAAGCAGGTTTCAACAACTCATCAGATTGATCTCCTTTTACGGCCGATGTATAAGGAGCATCTCCCCACAAATCCGTGATAACCCCAAAGATAAACGAGCGCATTGTCAGCGCCACGCCCTGGTGGAACTTGTAGTTGAGCGCAACCGAACGCTTATACATAAACTCGTTGTTACGGAGCATGTTGTACCAGCCGCTCCAATCTTGCGGGCCCCAGTCATAGTGGTTGACGCCACTAAACCAGCCGTCGTGTTGGATGTGCTGGGCTACCCCTGCTACGTCGCCGTAGCCAAGTTCCAGATAGGCCCTTGCCGCCGAGTTCATTACCTCAGGCATCATTAGGTTGGGGTTGGCAGTAGCTGGGTCAATCCCGTTAGGGTTCACGTTTGTTTCTGTCAAACGATCGCTACACGACGAGGCAACCACAATTGCCAAGGCCAACGCCGATTTTGATAAGATTTTTAACATTTTCATCGTACGCTATGAATGTTAGTTGATTACAAATTGAAGTTTAACTTAAACCCGATTGGCATCGTCCAAGGCATTACGTTTTGCAACTCGATACCTTGTCTGAAACGGCCGCCATCTGCTTGGAAAGCTCTTTCAGGGTCGATTCCGATTTTTGCAGCGTTCCAAAGCATGAGGTTACGGGTGAAAACTGAAATGCTTGCATTGCGGAAACCACCGATGTTAGGAATATTATAACTCAACGACAACTCTCTCATTTTCAAGAAAGAAGCATCAAACGTAATTTGCTTATTAAAGCTCCAAGGATACGTGTTTGAAATTGGGAAAATGTTGGTTCCTGCTCCTCCTAAGTGTTCTGTGTAAGACCCATCTGCGTTCAAGATTACTCCAGGAACAAATGCTCCGTCACCGTCAGCACCCATGCCACCCGTTGCTTTGGTATAGCCACCTACCCGTGGGAAGTTTCCGTTTTCAGGAATGATGTATTTTTCAGGATCAGATTTAAGAAGCGCAACAAGTTCTGCTTCTGAGTACAATCCACCAGGAATTAGGTTATTAATTTGACGTTGCGATTTCCAATCAGACTCACCGTAGCGATAAGTGTAAGATTGGAAGTTACCGCCAATACGTGCATCAAAACTAGCGGCCAATGAGAAACGCTTGTAGGAAAGCGTAGCCTGCATACCCATGATAAACTTAGGATTGAAATTCCCTACTTTTTCACGCGCATTACGGTCATTGACGGCTATCCAACTTCCTGTTCTACTCAAAATTGGCCAGCGATAATAGGGAGATGCAGGGTCTTGAACAGTAGCATATCCACGGCTATAGATGTCGCCAATTTCTTGTCCTACGTACGTAAATGCGCCACCGTTGTTGTCATCCCAAAGCTGATAGAAATCCATTCCCTCGGTCAACTCTTTGATACGTGTACGGTTACGAGTAAAGTTTACATTCACGTCTAAGTTCCAGCCATTTCTATCGCGGATTGGGCTACCACCGAGGTTGATTTCCCAGCCTTTACTTGCCAACAAACCTGCGTTGATAAGTTTGCTACCAAAGCCTGAAGAAGTAGGGGTAGTAATGCTCAAAATCTGGTTTTTGTTTTCTACGTAGTAATACGTTCCTTCAAAACGGATACGGTTTTCAAACAAACCAAAATCTAAACCAAACTCAGTAGAAGTAGCGATTTCTGGCTTCAATTGGGCGTTCAACAACGTCCCTGGCACGTTGGTTGTAATCAAGCTTCCCCAAGTTCCTGTACCCAACGTTGGTACCAACTGATAAGGTGCGGCATCGTTACCCACTTGTGCCCAACCTGCTCTGAATTTCAACAATGAAATTGATTTTGGTAAGCTAAAGGTATAATTGGCCAACCAGCTCAACGAAGCCGATGGGTAGAAATACGAACGGTTTTCGGCAGGAAGTGTACTCGACCAGTCGTTACGGGCTGTTAGGTCTAAGTAAAGCATGTTTTTATAGCCCAACGATGCCATTCCGTACAAGCTATAAATCTCCTTCTTGTTGCTTCCATTACTTACCTGCAACGACGCCAACGGAATGTTTGAGATACGGTACAAGCCCGGTACAGTCAGGATGCTACCACCCATGTAGTCTTCTTTGTAGTTTTGCACCATGTAGTTTCCACCACCCGACACGCTCAAATCAAACGATTTGATGGCTTTTTTGTAGGTCAACAAGAAATCAGTGTTTGTTTCATTGCGACCAATTCCTTGCAAGTAGTAACCTCCGTTTCTTACACGTGAGTAGCTCCAAGGAATTTTGGTTTCACGGTCTTCGGTAAACATATCGTACGATACCCGTGCAAAAGCCGAGAGTTCTGGCGTGATGTTATAATCCAACTTCATGTTTCCATACACACGGTCACGATTGAAACCGTTATTAATTCCGTACGCCAAGAAATAAGGGTTGTCACCGTTTGCTGAAGGAGAAAGCTGGCGAATTTGCTCGTTGCCTGGTACCCAATAATTTTTAAGCTCTCTGACATCAACGTGTGGCCAAAGATAAACGGCTTCGAGTGGGTTGGCACCACGGTTGGCGGTGGATGGGCGGTTTTTAGAGAAGGAGCGAACAAAGTTTAGGTTAGTGCTAAGTTTAACTTTGTTGCTAATATCGTAAGTACCAGCCGCTGATAAGGTATGGCGCTTCAAATCCGAGTTAGGGATTGGGCCATTGTTTTGCATGTAGTTGTACGAAACGCGGTAGGTACTCTTATCGCTCGAACCCGAAATCGACAAATTGTTGGTCGTCGTAATCCCCGTTTCCAAGAAGTTTTTCATGTTGTCTTTATACGACTTCAACTCCGTCGGAATTTTCTGACCATTGGCATCCAATGGGCTATTCCACTGCGCGGCCAAGATACCTTTATCCAACTCTGGTCCAGCCCAATACGCCGACGTTTCGTCTAAGCGCGCATTGCGGTTTCCGTTGGCGTACTTGTAATGAAAATCCAAGAAGCGATAAGGTGTCTCGAAGACGTTGCTGGTAGAAAAAGAAACACCCAAGCCTTTACCTTTTTTGCCCGTCTTGGTCGTAATCAAAATCACCCCGTTTCCAGCGCGTGAACCGTACAATGCCGCTGCACTTGGGCCTTTCAAGACCGAAATACTTTCTACATCGTCGGGGTTAAGGTCAGAGATGGCGTTACCATAGTCAACGTTGTTACGGTCACCCATTGAGCGAAGGTTGTTCAAGCTGTTGGCAATGGGTACACCGTCCACCACAAAAAGTGGTTGGTTATCATTACTCAATGATTTAGCCCCACGAATGACGATACTAACCGACGAACCAACGCCACTGGTCTGGTTGATTTGTACCCCAGCCACGCGCCCTGAAAGCGCATTTAGTACGTTTTCTTGCGGTACGTTTACAATATCCTTTCCTGCAACCTCTCCTACTGAGTAGCCAAGGGCACGTTTTTCGCGTTTGATACCCAAGGCCGTTACGACCACTTCCCCAAGTGTTTCGGCACCTGGGTTTAACTTTACGTCAATCATATTACGGTTTCCTACCGCAACTTCCGTTGGATCATACCCAACAAACGAAAAAACGAGTACTGGATTTGCCCCGTTTACTTCGATTGAATAGTTTCCTGATGCGTTTGTGCTGGTCCCTTTTTGGGTACCCTTTAGTACGACGTTCACGCCAGGCATGGCAGAACCGTCTTCGCCAGTCGTTACTTTCCCTGTGATGGTTCTAAGTTGGGCGTACACTGAAGTACAGAGGCCTCCCCATACCAATCCTATTACAAGCAACATCCTCGTTACCCGTTCTAAAGGAAAAAAGTGTTTCATATAGTCTGCTAAGTTTGATTAGTTAGTACCAATGGTACGTACTAACCAAATATTCAGACTATTGCAGATTTATTATTTTTTAGTAAAGAAAAGGAAAGGTTCGATTAACGTTTATAGACAAAAAATATTTTAATCACCTAATTATCAACAACTTAAATACACATAAAAAATATGTAGGTGAGGAATAAAAAAATCTATCTCACCTACATAAATTGGTTTATTGCAATAACCACATTTTTGAAAACTCGTTATCTGTTGCAGGAGATAACGTGCTTACTCCCAAGTCGTAAGCCGTGCGGTTTTGCCCTAGTTCATTGCCTGGATAGCGGTACCGAACGGGGAATGTATAACCCGTCAAGCGACCATTACTGAAGATATTTGGCAAGCCCGTACGACGCAAATCCAAGTACGCTTCGGTCGAAACGGTAAATAAAGCCAACCATTTTTGTTCTGCAATTTTGGCCAACTGCCCTGCTTTATCAGCTGGTAAAGCAATGCTGGTTTGTGCCAAGTATTTATCCACGTCGGCTTGTTTTACGCCCCAACGCAATAGTGAGTTGGTGATGCCCTTGCGGTAGTAGGTATCAGCACTTCCCGAAATCAAACCTTTAGCCGCAGCTTCGGCCAAAATGAACTGCACTTCGTCGCTGTTCATCAGTTGGGCTTTGAGCAAATTATGCTTGTTTTGGCGGAACAACTGCGAATACTGTGAAACTTTAAAGTTACCCACAACCCCACCTGCGGCGGTATTGTAGTGCCCGTTTCCGTTTTTCCAGTCGCTCAACATCCCCGCAATAAATCCTACGTATAACTTGTCAGTATCGGTAATGTTGGATACTTGCGCGGCCATGTCTTTATTGTTTACGTCCAAATACTCCCACTTTGAAGTATAAGTAAAGCCGTTGGCATCGGTTGTTGTTACCGTTTGTCCATCTTTCGACTTATCGGTAGTCCAAGGAGTTTCTACGGGAGCTACCCATACATTCAAACGCGGATCTTTTAACTCTACTAGCTTGTCAACCAATGTTTTACAAGGACGACGTTTGTTAAATTCATCGACCGAGCCCCAATTAATTGTACCACCTTTCCACGAGTTATCTGCCGTTGTTCCTACGTAGGCAATGGAGGCATTTTCGGTGGCATCCGTAAAGACTGGAGAGGCAAGCACGGCGGTCATTCGTGCACCAGCATCCGTCAATTTGCCCGACGCACGCATAATTAAGCGTAATTTGAGCGAGTTAGCGAATTTGAGCCACTTGGTTTTATCCCCGCCAAACATCAAATCATAACTTTTGTCGATGGGTTCTGTGCCTGAGTTCATCAGCGCTGTAGCATCGTCCAACTCTTTCAACAAGCCCGCATAGGTATCCGACTGTTTATCGTATTTGGGATATAAAATCCCCTCGCGTGCTTTCAAAGCTTGGGTATAATACACATCGCCGTAGAAATCGGTCATGTACGAAAACAACATCACCCGAAACGTGATAAAAATACCCTTGTGTACTTTCGACGCCCGTTTATCGGCCAAACCAATCGAACCATCAATCAGTTTAAGGATATTCATGGCCGAATACATGTCATCAATCGGCGACTTAAATCCTGAATAGAAGTTGTCGCCGCTTTGGTAGTTGCTTTGCATGTGTTGCACCGCACTAGGAAGGCGGCGGTTGTCAAAGCCCATGTTTTGGTAGAAAAGCGACGTTTGCTTAATAACTGACGCCAACAAGAACGGGTCGTTGACCGATTCTACCGCGTCGAGCTGCTGTACGGTATCCACTACCCGTAATTCATCTTCACTGCAAGACGTTGTTATTCCTGTCAGTAAGGCTGAGAATGCGAAAATTTTTATGTATGATTTCATGTTCTTGATTGTACAGTGATAGTAAATGCTTAAAAATCAAGAGAAAGCTTCAATCCGTACGAACGAATCGCTGGCAAGGTTGCTCTCAAAATACCTTGGTTGGTACCTACCCCCGTAAAAGCTGACTCAGGGTCTTCATTGCGGCCAGAGGCATTCCATTGGAACAAATTACGGCCAATAAACGCCAACGATACGTTGTTGAGGTTATACTTAGAGGTCAGGTTTTTGGGCAATGTGTATGCCAACGTGATTTCTCTCATTTTGAAGTTGGTCGCATCGTACGTTCTGGTGGCTGAGAAGTTCCAGATGATGTCACCGTAGCCGTTGTAAGGAAAATCGTAGAACGTATTTTTAGGATTTGCCCCATTTACGATGTAGTCGGCGTCAGTAGCAGCGGCAGGATCTCCTTTGTAGTTGGGATTCAAGAAAACGCCTTTTACGTAACTAGCATCTTGGAAATCCGAGCGTTTGTCGTTGTTGTTTGAGTTGATGGCCGCATAGTCGCTGGCATTTTCAGCAGGCCATACCAAACCACCGTGCGCCGCGTCACGTCCACCTACCCACCAAGGGTTGTTGTCGCCCGAGCCCAAGGTCGTCATGGCGCGCCCGTTCGATTCCGCATACTGCTGGTTTACCGATACGTACTTACCTCCTTTACGCAAGCTTCCTACCAACCCAAGCGTAAATTGCTTGTACTTCAATGTCGTATTCAAGCCTAAGATAAAATCAGGGTTGAAGTTACCGAGTTTACCACGGTCACGCTCATCACTTGATTTCTGGATTTTGCCTTCTTTGCTGTCCAACAAAGGCATCCCTGCGTATTTACCCGTTTTTACGCGCAAAATGGGGTTTTCTTCGTAGATACTTCCGATTACTTCGCCTTCGGCCAATTTCACTTTTGTTTTACCATCGTAGCTGGCAAACACATATCCTGCAGGCGCAAATTTGTCAGACAAGCGGGTGATGGTTGCTTTGTAGTGCGTAAAACTTGCCGAAACATCCCATGTGAAATCTTTGGTTTTGATAGGTGTAAAGTTCAATCCCCACTCAAACCCTTTGTTGCGGACGTCGCCGATGTTGGTCAACAAGCCCGTATAACCTGTTCCTTGTACCAACGGAATGTTGTCGATTTGGTCTTTTTGGTCTTTTACGAAGTAGGTAAAATCAAGTTTCAAGCGATTGCTAAACATCCAAAGGTCAAAACCCGCTTCTTTAGAAATTGAGTGTTGCGCTTTCAAATCAGGGTCAACGATGGTTGCATTCAAGCTAACCGTATTGATAGAACCCCAAGGACTGGCGTCAAAACTGTACGTATCAATCGAACGACGACGCACCAAACCGTTTCCTACGTCGGCGTAGTTTAAGCGGGCTTTCAAATAGTTAATCACTTGTGGCAACTTAAATGATTCGGAAGCCACCCAGCTCAACGAAGCCGATGGATAGAAATAGCTGATTTTTTCTTGCGCGTACGCCCCTTTCCAATCGTTGCGGCCCGTTACTTCCAAAAACAACTTGTTGTCGTAGCTAAGGTTCGCCGTTCCGTACGCACTTACTGATTTTCCGTTGAAATAAGGGGCGCCTACGTTTGTACCTAAGTTGGTACTTGTACCACTCACCGTCAGCGTTCCTGCTTTGATGTTGGCAAGCGTAAACAAGTTAGGCGAACTCAAATCTCCTCCCGTGATTTCGAGCGTACTGGCATTGGTAAAGCGGTAGTTACCCCCACCCGACACCGACAAGTTCATTTTGCCAAATGTGTTGTTGTAAGTCAAAATCGCATCCGTGTTGGCTTCCATGCTGTTGTTGTTGCCCACGACGTATTGTCCGTAGGCATCACCTTTTGCTCCCCAAGATTGGCGCAATTCATAGTTTTCTCTTACGTTTTGCATACCCGTACGGAGCATCAAAGAGAATGGTTTCGACAATTGCCAGTCTAGTTGCGCTTTGCCAAAGTAATTGTCTCGCGCAAACTTGTGGATTTTTTCGTAGGTAATCCACCAAGGGTTGTTTTGAGCCACGTCGATACCATTGTCTTTCATAATGGCTCCGTTTTGGCGAACTCCCGCAAAACCTGTCAACCAATAATCGCGCATTTGCGAAAGTGGCTGTAGGTTAGTCGGTAAATTGAACAACAAATCGTTTAACACACTGTTTGAACCTGTTACGTTCGCCTTGTTGGGAGTAAACGTTTTGATGTAATTACCGCTCACCGATACGCGAATGTCTTTGGTCAAATTGTAAGTGGTATTCAACGTAAACGACTTCTGATCGGTCTTGGTGTTAGGCATCACGCCTCTGTTGTTCATGTCCGAAATCGAAAAACGGAACGAACCTTTATCGTAGTTGCCAGTCACTCCCACGGTGTTGGTCAGTGTACTACCTGTTCGTAGGTATTCTTTCACGCGGTCTTCGCCCGACGATACCATTGGGCCGTTTTTCCATTGCTTGGCCGCTACGTCCCAGTAATCCGCTTTGTATGTTCCATCAAGAGTTGGCCCCCAAGTATCAGTATTGTCATATTGCCATTCATAAGCGCGTTCTCCTTGTCCAAACACCGTTTGTTCGGGGAAAAACTGGTAGGCTTTTTCGGTCGTTGCCGCCGATGTGAAGCTCACCCCAATTCCTTTTTTCAATCCCACGCCCGATTTGGTCGTAATCATAATCACCCCATTACCACCTTCAGCGCCGTAAAGCGCACCAGCACTTCCACCTTTCAGGATGGTTACCGAGGCGATGTCTTCAGGGTTCAGTTGCGAAAGAATGTTTCCAAAATCAACCCCGTCTTTGTTGGTAAACGACTGCGTACCTACGGGCACACCGTTGATGACGTACAAAGGCTGACTTTTCAACGAAACGTTGGCATCGCTCAAGGTAGGCATCGCCGACGACCCACGAATGTTCACCAATACCGACGAAGTGGGGTCGCTACTCAAGCTTGTGAGATTAACCCCGCTCACTTTTCCGTCCAGCGCTTTCAACAAGTTAGGGTTAGATGCCTTCACGATGTCTTCTGATTTTAATTCTCCCACCGAATAGGCCAATGAACGTTTTTCGCGGTTAATGCCCAAGGCAGTCACCACCACCTCTTGGAGGCTTTCAGCGCCTGGCTCCAATGCTATTTCAATGATACTACGCGAAGCCACTGGGATTTCTTGGGTTTTGTAGCCTACAAAAGAAAAAACCAGTACGGCATTGTTGTTTGGAACTTCGATTGAAAAGTTGCCCGTTGCGTTACTGCTCGAACCACGCTGGGTGCCTTTCAAGACGATATTCACACCTGGCATAGCGTTCCCGTCTTCTTTCGAGGTAATTTTCCCCGTAATGGTTCTGGTTTGTGCCCAAACCATCGCGAAGCATCCGCTCACAACCATCGTCGTCAGTAGGATTCGCTTCAGCATTCGCCCCATAGTAGAGTTGTCCTTCATTTTAGTAAGTTGTTTAATTGATTATACCCATAAATACCCCCTACTTCATTGGGTAGGCTAAAGAACGAGATTAAAATGCGGTTAAAAATTATATCTCGTTTCTAGTCAATTAATTTGACTTACTTTCAATAAAAACAGAAGCAAAAAATGACACTACTTGCTGCTTACAGCTCAGGAACCTAGCTACATAATTCACCATTATACAACTGATAATCAATTATATAACTCCATTTTATAAAATTAAAAAAGCACGTTCATTTATTAATTCAAATTAAACAAAAATTAAAATAGAATTAAATTACGATTAATATTTATGTCTTTTTGTGTAATTTTTAAAATAAAGCACAAAAAAGCGAGGACAGTGGATAGTATATTCCACCGCCCTCGCTTTTCACTGAAATAGTGTGCGATAAACCAATAAAATTAGAGTGCTGCTGCTAAATCAACGCGTTCTCGTAAAAACTGCTTTGCCTTAACTAACTGATTTTTAACGGTATTTTTTGAAATTCGCATCAATTCTGCGATTTCTTGATACGATTTCCCTTCTTCCACATTCAATTTTAAGATTTGCTTTCTTTTCTCCGACAGCGCCTCAATCCCAGCCCTTAGTAGCACAATTTTAGCTTCTTCAGTGTCAGGTGCTACCTCGTACGCCTCTTCCATTCTGTCAAAATACTCTTGCCTCAACGTCTGATTCTTTTCTACTTTTTTGAAATAATCGAAAGCCAAATTGCGAAGACACGTAAACAGATAAGAATTAAAATTCAGATCAGGGTTAATTTGCCCTCTTTTCTCCCAAATTTTGATAAAAACATCGTGTACCATGTTTTCCGCCTCTTCCTCTTCTTTGATCAGAGAAACACAAAATTTTGTGGCTGGCGTCTTGTAGTGATTATACAACTGAGTAAAAGCGAGTTCGTCTCCTTGGATTACTTTCCGTAAGACGTATTCATTGATACAAGCCATGGTTTTTCAGGGTTTTGGGAGGAAATGAGATACAGAACTGTTTGTGGATTTATGAAGTAAAGATACGTCATCAGTTAGAAGATTTCGTCTCAAATTGCGTAAATATATCCTCAAATTACGCAAAGTGAAAATATAATAATAAAAACATAATACAGGATTATACTTACATACCATTTCTTCTTTTATGAAGCTCAAATTTTAATAGTTAGGTAATAGCCTTTGCTATCTGGCGTTGCGTATTATTTTTAGAATAATCACAACAACATGAAGTTTTGCATCACTTGTTTGTCAATCGTTGGGTGTCTCTTGGGTAGCTGGATTACTTCCCACGCACAAAATAGCCCTTATTTAGATACTCCCTTTTGGCAAGAAACCCACGAAGCCCACCCTACCACCGACGAAGTGAGAAGCGTAGTGGCAACTCCCGATGGCAAACTTTGGATTGCTACTCCGCGTGGCGTATTTCGTAAAAGTGCCTCCCAGTCTGCGTGGGAAGCCATCACCAGCGATGGCCCCTCCTATACCGTTTTTGCCGAAACCCCTTCTACACTCTGGTTGGGCACTTGGAACGGTGCTTATCGCTACTCCAACCACAAACTGGAGCGAGTCTCGGGTACTGACGGCCCCATCTCCGTTTTTTGTGCTTCTCCCGAAGGTACCTATGCCATTGGCCCAACGGGTATGTGGCGTTTTGACGGCCGTAGTTTTGTCAAAAAAGAGGTGCAAATCCCCCGTTCAGTTCGGGCTGCACTCTGTGATGTGAAAGGAGATGTATGGCTTGCTACGGACGTCGGCTTATATAATATTAATAAGGTAGGATCTACGCGTATTTTGAAGGCAAAAGATGAAGTCATGAGCGGGTATATCAAAGGTGTGGCGATGGATGCCCAACAGCAGCTCTGGGCCGCGGGGCTTGGCGGGGTTAGTGTTATGAACAACTACAAGAAAATCCAAGAAATCACCACTCAGAATAACCTCCCGACTGTGTATGTCACTTGCCTCAATAAAGCCCCCGATGGTACTATGTGGGTAGGTACCGAAAAAGGCATAGTCCGATATACCAATCCTAGCAAAGGTTCTTTGTTATTTAGTCAGCGGTGGTTGCTCCACGACCACATCAATGCCATTTCTTTTGATGCTGTGGGCAACGCTTATCTAGCTACTCCCAAAGGGGTCAGCGTCATCAAAAAACAGCGAATGACCTTGGCCTCCAAAAACGATTTTTTTCAAGATGTACTGCTCAAACGCCACATCCGCGCCCCTTGGATTGCGGGGCAATGTTGGCTCGAAAAAGCAGGAGACATTTCGAGCTGGAAACCCGAAGATGACGACAACGACGGCGAATATACAGGCAATTACCTCGCAATGGAGAGTTTTCGCTACGCAACAACTCACGCACCCGACGCCAAAGAAAACGCGAAAAAGGCTTTTCTTTTCTTGCAAAAACTACAACAAATCACTGATACCGATGGCTTTTTTGCGCGTACCATTGTGCCTGCCGATTGGACGAGGGTGCACGATGGCAACCGTCAATATACTCCTCAGGAATTAGCCGATGAGTTGGTCAAAGAACCTCGTTTTAAGCCCGTCGAAACGCGCTGGCATCAATCAAAAGACGGACAATGGCTCTGGAAAGGAGATACCAGTAGCGATGAGATGTGTGGGCACTTCTTTGGGTATTTTTTTTATTATGAACTCGTGGCCGATGAAGCAGAAAAAAAGGTCATTCGCACCCACGTAACACGCATTATGGACTACCTTATTAAGCATAATTTCAACTTTGTTGACATCGACGGAAAAGCTACTCGCTGGTCGGTATGGTCGCCCGACCAGCTCAACCGCGACCCCGAGTGGGCACCCGACTGCGCGCAAAACTCTATGGAAATGCTCGGATTTCTTTTGTTTACCTACCACATTACCCAAAATCCCCTTTACCAACAGCATTACCTTCGCCTCATCGAAAAAGAGCATTATCTCGACAATATGGCCCAGGTTCTTCAGCAAAACCCCGCTTGGTTCATCTATTTTGACGTGGTTTTGCAAGCCTACATTTACCCCATTTTGCTCAAATGCGAAAAAGACCCCACTCGCCTCGCTTTTTACCAAAAACACATGGACGACTGGTTTGAAAAACGCAAAGGTGACCAAAATCCACTCATCAACTTCATCTACTGTTATGCCCGCAACAAGCAAGTAGAGCTAAAACCGTCCGTTGATTTTCTAGTGGATACGCCACTCGATCTTATTGATTGGCCCATCGACCACCGCCAACGCGAGGACGTCGCGATTGTCAGAGTGCCCGTTTTGGAAGACGAACAAGTCAATATTTTACAACCACCCAGCATCCGAATGACGGTACGCTGGGATAAAAACCCCTGGACTGCCGCTGGCGGCGACCCGCACCGCGAACGCGAACCTGTCTTTTGGCAATTACCCTACTGGATGGGGCGCTATTTGGGGATGATTCGATAGACCAACAACTGTTTCACTATTTATATTTCATTTATGTCAACCATCAAAACCGTACTTTTCGTCTGTTTTTGTGCTGTGCTCTTTTCCAAATGCAGCCCCAAAAACTCGACAGCTACGCAACAACCCGTCCACCAAGACATCCCATTTTGGCAAGATTATAGTGTCAAATTTTACGCTCAACCAACCGACGGCACGCTGCTATCGGCCTACAGTGACCGCAATGGCGTCATCAAGGTTTTGACCGATAAGGGTCTGGCACAACCCTATGACGGACATTTTTTGTACCACGGTAAGTTGCAGCCCGACGGGACGTATCGACCACTTAAAACAAAAAAAATAAGCGCGCTTGGCGTCTATGAAAGCCAGTTTGTCTATCTCGATGATAAGACTGTACTGAGCAACTCGTGGGCAGGAAAGCTTTTTTCAAAACACCAGCTTCCTAGTGCTCGTTTGTTTGCGGGTGGTGCTAATTTTGAGTTCTTGGTTTCGGATGGCAAAGCCCTTTACCTCGTCAATGATTCCAAACTTCTTTGGAAAGGCAATTTATCGTCGGACGAAGCACTGCAAATGAGCTACCAAGCCAGCAGCGGTACGTACTGGATTCTTGGCCATCAGGGGCTTTATTCGTTCAAAAACAACCAACTGAACAAAGTTTTCAACGGGGCTAACCTGACCGCCTTTGATGTTTCGACTGATAATAAAAAAATATTTATCGGTACTTCAGATGGTTACATCGAATGGGATATGGCAACGCAAAAACAAGTAGGCGACATCCACAAAAAATTGCCTTGGACGGACATCACAGCCGTCAAAAGCATTGGCGACAAAATTTGGTTTGGAACCACCGAGGGTGCTTTTGCGCTACGTGCTGACGGAAAGTTTGACTACTACAACGGAGAGCGCTGGCTTCCAACCAACCAAGTCGTGCATATTTCGGAAGGTCCAAGTAACTCTGCACTGGTATTGACCAAAGGCGGGCTAGGACAAATTTGTTTCAAACAAATGACCCTTCACGAAAAAGCCATGTACTACGAACAACAAGTTCGCAGCCGCCACATTCGGAATGGCTTCAACGCCTCGCTCGACAACATGGAAAAAGGCAACATTGCCAGTGGTTACCTAGCCGATTCAGACAATGATGGCCTTTGGACTTCCATGTATTTGGGCGGAGAAGTTTACCGTTATGCAGTCACCAAAGACCCCGAAGCCCTTCAAAACTGCCGTGAGGCTTTCGAGGCCATGGAGCGGCTTTACAGCATCAACCCTGTGAAAGGCTTTCCTTCACGCTCGTATGAGCGCAGTGGCTTCATTCCTCAGTTGTCTGACCCCGAGCGTTGGCAGCACTCCGCTGACCCTGAATGGGACTGGAAAGCCACCACAAGCAGTGACGAGGCCGTAGGACACATCTTTGCCTTTGGTACGATGGCTGAATTAATTGATGACCCATCTCTAAAAAAACGAGCTATCACTTTGATAGACAGTCTAATGAGTCACATTGTAGAAAATAACTATTACTTGGTTGATTTTGACGGTAAACCCACTACTTGGGGGCGCTGGAGCCCTGAGTACGTAAACGCCATGCCCAAAAACGTTGGCGACCGCAAAATTACCTCTTCTAACATCGTTGCCATGCTGCAAACGGCTTATCATTTTACGAAGAAAGAAATTTACAAGGAGAAGGCTTTTGAGCTGATGAACAAACACGGCTACTTTGAAAATTTGATGCGCCCCATGAAAGAAATTGGCCCCGCTGCCGACGATGCCGACGCCCTTAGCAAAGAATTATCAGACGGCTGGAACCACTCCGACGATGAGATGTACTTTGTATGCTATTGGGGTTTGTACCGATACGCCTTTAACGATACCCTAAAAACCCATTTCAAAAAGGCAATCATTGACCACTGGGAAATCGAACGCCCCGAAAAAGAAGGTGCGTGGAACATTTTTACGGCGCTGACAGGAGTTAAAGACTTTGATTTAAACGAATCAGTTTGGTATTTGCAGGAGCACCCGCTTGACCTGATTGACTGGAACATTTCAAACAGCCACCGCAAAGACATTGAAAAAATGGCGCCTAACTTCCGTAATCAAACTATCAAAGAAGTACTTCCGCCCGACGAGCGCCCCGTACAGCGTCACAATGCCAATATGTTTAACCTCGACCGAAATGGTAGCAATGGCACTTCTGAACACAGTGCTGGAGATATTTGGCTACTCCCCTACTGGCTTGGACGGTATTTGGGTGTTATTTCGGAGCCTAAAAAGTAAGCTTTGGTGCAACAAAAAAACCTCTCGGATGACGAGAGGTTTTTTTGTTGTGCTAACTACTAAAACTACTATGCTTTCTTAACAGGAGCTTTGGCAGGTGTTTTAGCTGGTGTTGCAGGAGCTGCTGGTGTTTCAGGTTTTGGGTTCAAGAAATCATCAGCTACTTTATTACCTGGATCAATTGTAATCAATTTTGTAAACCACTCTTTCGCTTTTGCGTCGTCTTTCAACGTGATAACGCTGTAAGCACCTAAGATTTGGTAGAACGACTTTAAGTTAGCCTTCTTCGCTTCGTCCATTGGTGCTTTATCTTCTTCAGCAAGTTTCACGTAGTTTTCCATCAAAGGAATCGCCAAGCCGTTGGCCATTGCTTCTTCACGCGTGTAAGCGTAATAATTTGCTTTGGCACGTTGCCCGTGAGCATACAAGTAGTCAGGCTTACGTTCAAGCATCTGCTTGTATAACTCGTCTGCTTTCATGAAATAGTCACGTTTCTTTTGGCGCAATGCTGATGAATCAGCCCCTGTTGGGAAGATACGGTTAGCAACGTTGTAAAGTGGTAACGAAAGGTTAACAAGGTCCTGAAGAGATGGATTTTTTTCTCTCTTAATTACTTTTTCGTAGTACTCAATTGCTTTCTCGTAGTTTTTGGCACCGTTGTACATTGCTGCAATTTCTTTGTAGCCATTGTCAACAGTGTCTATTTCAGCTGCTTTTTCCAAGTAAGCAACCGCAGCTGCTGTATCTGCTGGTGAAATACGTAGCATTGAGTTACCTAAATAGCGGTAGTCATTGTCAATAGCTTTTTGCGGAGCTTGTTGAATAAACTTCTTCAAGTTTTCAATCGCTTTTTCGTACTGGTTTTCTTTGTACGCGGCCCATCCTTGCATACGGTAAAGTACGTCGCTTGTACGCCCGCTGCTCATTACCTTGGCAATTTTTGTATTTACCTTGGCAAATTCTTCTGCCACGAAGTTAAACTGCGCACTGCGAAGCAATTCATCATCGGTAGCACAAACGCCAAGTTTCTCTACGTACGCATCCATATACCGTGACGCTGGCTTATACTGACGAACGTAGAAATACAATTCGGCATACTCTTTGTTTGCTGGGCCGTATTCTGGATCCACCTCAATCGCCTTTTTAAAGTTCGTTTGAGCCAATTCCAAGTTACGTCCTCCCCAATAGATTTTAGCGATTTTTGCAAATGCTTTTCCTAGGCTAGGGTTGGCATTGATGGCATCTTCATAGGCCGATACTGCAGGACCTGCTTCACCTTTAAGGTAAAAGGCATCTCCTTTCGACATATACACCTCTTGATTCTTAGCGCCACTCTTTAACATAAGTGCAATCGCCAAATCAGCCAATCTGATAGACTCAGCAGGATCTGTTGTTTTGTAGATAGGCTTCAAAGAGTCAATAACAATGTAACCAGTATAAGCCTCACTAATGCGTTGCAATACTTCTACATTTTTGCTCTTTGTCGCTTTTAAGATTTCAGCAAAAATAGTTTGAGCTCCAGTACGATCGCCCTGAGCTAACGCAACCGCTCCCATCCCAACCTTATTAAGGTTTTCTTTGCTTTTAGGATCAGCAGCTAGCCCTTTTTCAAAGGCAGCCTTGGCAAGATCAGGTTGTTTGGTACGTAAGTGGTAGTAACCAAGGTAGAACTGATTTTCCGCTGATGGTGTAGATGTTGCTAACTTTTCAAAAGTTTCTTTTGCCAAGCACGCTTGGTTTCCATCTAATTGTTTTAAACCAGTGGCAATGTCTTGAGCAAATGCCTGACTGTAAACGAACGCACTTGCGGCAAACGCTACCAACCACGATTTGGATCTAATGTTCATCTTTCAGTAGGTTGTAATGTGGGGTGATTAGAAAAATTTGACTTTGAAACGGGAAACAAAACTATGAAATTGTCCTTTAACGGAAAAATATTATATCTCTTTCTTTAGAATTACTTCCCGATTAAACGGTTTTGCAGGCCAAAGACCACATTTTTCAATAATTAAACTTCCGACATCTCGCATGATGTAATTCAGCAATCCGCTTCCTAATCCTGCGTGCATCTCACGACTAATGATATATACCTTGCGGGCCAATGGGTAATTTCCAAAGCGTAGATTTTGCTGGAATGGTTGATAATAGTCCTGCCTTGTTGGCTTTTCTTTATCCGATACCGCCAATACTCTCAAGCCTTTTGACAGCTCAGCGGTCAGGGGGACTTCACCGTCGCTAATCCAGTTAACCCCAATAAACCCTAAGGCATTGGGATTCTGACGCACATAGTCAATAACTTTTTTATTTGAGCCTGCCGAAAAAATCTGCAAGCCTTTCAAATCAGTCAACCCAAACTTGTTCATTACAAAGTTAAGGTTGCTGGAGTTGGCATTATCAAATACCAGCACAATGTCTTTTGTTTGTTGACTTCCTTCGAGCTGCGACCAGTTTTTAATCTGTCCTTTGAAGATACCTTCTACTTCTTTCAAGGTAATGAGGCTGTCTTCATTGGCCCTACTGGTGAGCAATGCTAGGCCATCTATGGCAATAAATTGGGGGCTATACCGAATTCCACGGGTTTTGAAGACATTCTGTTCTGAGGTGGTTAGTTCACGCGTTACAAAGGCCAAACGGCTACTGTCTTCCAGTACTTTCGCAATTGCCAAATGTTCAGGAAGGTAGTTCACGTTAAACTTAGTGTCCGCGTGGATTCCCACATATCCTTGACACAGTTGTTCTACCATTGGTTGAAGTGATTCATCCGATGTAATCGTTACAGTGCCATGAAAGGCGGAGTCGTTGGCTTGTTTGCACGAGTAGGTGGTGATGATACACACGACCACACTCAAAAAAGCAATAAGAACTCTATTCATTTTCACTTTTATAAAGACTATATCCACGATAGAACCGATACCCTCCATACACAATCAACATGGTGCCAAAAAGATACCTCAGTGCTCCAGAAGGGAGTACGCCAAAAGTAGCGGA
Source organism: Runella sp. SP2 (assembly GCF_003711225.1). NCBI lineage: Bacteria > Pseudomonadati > Bacteroidota > Cytophagia > Cytophagales > Spirosomataceae > Runella > Runella sp. SP2. Next base: position 5,243,475 of record NZ_CP031030.1, read on the forward strand.
GGAGGCCACTAAATAGAGGCCTCCTCCTAAATATGCCAGCCCTATGACCATCGAGAGTGATGACGACAGCTGCTGGTGAAGTGGTTTACGCTTCATACGTGCTATTATTCCAAGACGAAGCTAATTGGTAAGTTATATTTTACCCGTACGTTACGACCCGATTGTTTACCTGGTTTCCACTTAGGCATACCCTTTACTACGCGTTGTGCTTCTTCGTCGCAGCCAAAGCCTAGACCTTTAAGCACTTGAATATCTTGGATACTACCATCGGTGTTAACAACGAAGGTCAAGAATACCCTTCCCGACACGTTAGCACGAGAAGCAGCGGCTGGGTATTTAAGATTTTTCTGTAAATACTGGCCTAATCCTGCCATTCCGCCTGGGAATTCTGGGTTTTGTTCTACCACTTGGAAAATTTGTTCTTCCACAGGGGCTGCTTCAACAACCTTAACTTCTTCCTTTACAGGAGCTGTTTCTTCGGGAGCGACAATTGCCTCTTGGGCGTTTTCGTCTCCTTCTTGGGTTTTATCAGCAACAACTGCTTTCTCCAATTCTTCCACTACTGGTGGTGGTGTTTCCTCGGGAACCTCCTCATCCTTTTTTACTTCAGGAGGAAGGAACTTAATCGTAGCCACTTTTGGAACCTCGATTGGTGGAGGTGGCGGCGGTGGCGGTTCGTTCGGGTCAATTGGCGGAGGTGGCATTTTCATCAAGTCAATTTCCTGCATGAATTGTTCCTCTTCTTCCTTCGGAATCAAGCTAATCAACGCAGGAGAAAGCATCGCCAACACAAAGATGGCACCACCAATCAACATTGATTTGGTGAGGGTTGGACGATAGACTTTTCTGAGGTCATACGCACCATACGCTTTATTCCGATTCTCGAATACTATATCATCGAGAGTCATCGTGGATGATTTATTTTCAGCCATTGCGTTTGGTTAGTTTTTAAGTTACAATTAATCCGCTTTGTCGCCTAATAGTGTCTTCTCACTATCTGTAAGAGCATCTACAAGGGCATAACGCTTACTCTTAGTGACGGCCATTTCATCAAGGGCGTCCACCATATTTTTGTAAGTGCTACTCTTCAACGGTTTGATAACGCAGACGAATTGACTCAGCCCTTTGTCATCTTTACCGTGTTCACGATCAACTTGAGCCTGCGATTGAAAAATCAATCCACGCAAATCTTGACCATAAGACACTTTTTTAAGCTCTGCTTTTGCCTTATCATCATCCGCGGCTAGGCGGTCTAATGCCCATACGGTGTTATCCTTACCTAGAAACAAGGTCAATACCTTAGAAGCTTTTAATGGCTCAGTTTCTTGATTTTTAACATCCGTTTGTTTGTCAGGCACTGCTACCGACATCGACGAAGGCTTGCTAAGAGTAGTTGCCAAGATGAAGAACGTAATAAGCAAGAAGCCTAAGTCCACCATCGGGGTCATATCTACACGGGTTGAGGCTTTTTTACTGCGGACTTTCTTATCACCATGTCCGCCACCACCTTGTGCTATTTCTGCCATTTTCTTATACGAATTTTAAAAGTGGTACAAATTAGTCAGCCTTCCAGCCTTGAGGAGGTGCCTCTGTTCCCGTAATCAAGTTAAACTTGTTGATGTTTTGTGCTTGCAATGAGCCCATTACATCTTTAAATACAGGGAACTTAGCTACGTTATCACCTTTGATGGCGATACGAAGCCCACTGTTAGCGCGACGGGCTTGATAAATCCATTTTGCTAACTCGTTTTGCGCAGTAGAATCGGTAGGAATACCTGGTTGATTAATCTCCTTCAACTTATCTGGAGTAGTAGCTCCAACTTGCAACCATTGAGATAATCCACGGATGGGTACCCCAAAGTTTGCTTGAAGTGAGAAGATTTTTTTCTGCTTATCCGTAAACTGTACACCTTCTGTTTGAGAAATATTCTCAAGCATGGCAATACGAGTCGTTGGATTGTCAACACCAAAGTAAACTTTACCGTCTTTACCGATGCTAATAATCATAAGATCCTTATCGGGAACTTTAATCGCCGAGATAGACGAAGGTGTTTCGATGGTTGCAGCATCCTGAGATTTGAACTGAGCCGTCAAGATAAAGAAGGTCAGTAGAAGGAATGCCACGTCGCACATCGCCGTCATGTCCATCATCGGATAATTCCGCTTGGGTTTTAAAGCAGGCATAATACGTTATGGTTTGATTGACTATACAAATGTAGAACATTAACAAATACAAAGCAAATATTTATATATAATTTTTTTATATATAACATTTACCTTGTTTCGCCCATAATTAGTTATGAGCAGAGAAGTTTTGTTGAATGCTCAACCCGATTTCGTCAATCTTGTACGTCAACGTATCAATACGGCTAGTGAAGTAGCTATACATGATAGTCGCGATTGCCGCTGTACCGATACCAAGGGCTGTGTTTACAAGGGCTTCAGAGATACCCGTTGCAAGAGCACCAGTATCAGGAGCACCAGCGTTACCCATCGCCGCGAACGCACGAATCATACCCAATACCGTACCCAAAAGAGCCGTCAAGGTAGAAACTGATGCCAAAGTAGCAATGATAGTAAGGTTTTTCTCAAGCATAGGAAGCTCAAGGCTTGTTGCTTCTTCAACTTCTTTTTGAAGAGCAGCTAATTTTTGGTCTTTTGTCAATTCAGTCTCTGTGCGAAGTGCAACGAACTTGTGAAGAGCTGTTTTAACAACATTACCTACTGAACCTTTTTGTTTGTCGCACTCTTTGATAGCGCTTTCAACTTCGTTTTTGTCAAGTAGGGATTTTACTTTGCGAACGAACTCATCGATTGAACCTGCACCATTTGCACGGCCAAGGATGAAGAAACGCTCAATTGAGAAAACCAATACGGTTAGGAAACAGGTAAACAACAACGGTACGATTGGGCCTCCTTCATAAACGATACCGAAGTAGTCTCCCGACTTTGGACCTTTCTCGTGGTCGCCGTCAACAAAGTGGCTAGGGTCACCACAAATGAATTGATACGATAAAATACCAATGACTAGCAACACAGGGATAACCAAAATTGGGTTTAGACCACCTGCTGATTTTTTTGGAGCGGCCGCCTTGGCCGGTGCTGGAGATGTAGCCTTCTTTTCCATCAGACTTACTTTTAGGGTTTAATTGAAAAAAATAGTTTAAGTGTTTGCGCTGTAAAGAAAACGAAAATATTAAATGGGTAATGCGTTCGCCAAGAAAATTTTTATTGGCGATTCTCTAAAATAGTTGCAAAAAATGCGGTGAACGATTCCCAAAAATACATAAAAATATCACCTTTTGGGATTTTTGAGTGGATATTTTAATCTCCCCTCATTGTCTCTTGAGCAGCTCAAAAGGGCTGTTTTCACCCCCTAAGAGGCTCAAAAAAAGAGCATTATCCTATTTTATCACTTTTATAACTATACCTCCGCCAATAAATAGACAAAAGCTAAAACCAAAGAAAAGCAGAGGATTATTTTACTCTATGCCTCTCTTCAATTTTTTACAAAAATATATCAAAGAATCAGAGGTCGCGTTCAATAATTTGTTGGCTCTGCTTGTCCTTCAAAATAATTTTGTGACGCCCATCGTGGGTTACTTCCTCTTTGATGAGGTAATAGTGCTCGTCATACTCTACTAACGTAGTTTTTTGGGACACCCCTTCTTGCCCACGCCAAACGGGCAAAACGACGGGCTCCCACTGCTTTGTTTGTGCCGACCGATAGGCAGCGTCTATGACTGCATTGACAACATAACCATCATAAAACGTCTCGGCAGGAACAGTCCCTTCTTCATACGCATTAAACATGTCCGTAAACATGTGGTTATATCCTAAGTCGTTTACTTCATCTCCTACAGGAAATAACCAACCAGAATTGCTTTCTGCCTTTTCAGCTACGTACTCTCCGCCTGTACCACTTGTGTACATTTCAAAACCTGTCCTCAAAAAATTATTAATCCAAATGGTACCTTCTGTACCCATCACTTCGTCCCGTAAGTCCATACCTCCCCGAAACGTCCAACTCACTTCCAACTGTCCTATGGCTCCGTTTTCGTATTTGACAAGGGCGATAGCGTGGTCTTCAGCATCAATCGGCTTCACTTGCGTAGCTGCCCAGCACATCACTTCGACGGGTTTGATGTCTTTACCAATAAAATTTCGCGCGATTTCGATGCAGTGACATCCTAAGTCTAAAATACAACCTCCCCCTGCCTGTTCTTTGTCCCAAAACCAATTGCTGTGAGGGCCAGGGTGCGTCTCGCGGGATTTTGCCCATAAAATCCGACCCAACGCTCCTTCTTTCACACTGGCCAATGCTTTTAAGAATTTGGGGGTATAGCAAAGGTCTTCCAAATACCCACCGAATACCCCCGCCTCTTCTACCGCTTGCATCATCCGTAGCGCTTCTTCGGCCGTCCGCCCAAGTGGTTTGGTACATACCACTGCTTTTTTGTGTTTTACGCACAACATGACAGCAGTTTCATGGAGATTGTTGGGCAATGCTACGCACACCATTGTCACCTCAGGGTGGGCAATAACTTCTTCCATGTCAGTCGCCCAAAAAGAGCAGCGGTAGTCTTCCGCAAATTTTTTGGCATTGGCTTCACTCCGCGCATAAATCGCTACCACACGGTCGCGACTACGCTGACCATGAATAGAATCGGCATAAAAACGCCCAATAAACCCCGAACCGAGCATGGCTATCTTTTGCATACAATCTGATTTGTTGATAATTAGAAACAAGTTTTAGAAAAAAGCATTTGTAGTAAACTTTTTAATGATGAGTTTTTGTTAGTACTTTTGCAATACAGTTGCAAATAGATATGTCGAGAATTATTTCTGTTACATTAAATGTAGGTTTAACGGGGCTAGTGCACTTGCTGTGTTGCTGGTTGCCTTTGGTGGTAGTTCTTTTTAATGGCGCTTCAATTGCGTGGTTGGCTGAGTACCGTGCTCCATTGATGGTTCTCCAATTAAGCGTGTTGGCTTGGTCTTTTTACGATCTTTATCTAAGATCTTCGCACGTAGCTTCTCTTTTTGAAAAACGTGTTTTTTGGACTGCTGTAGCCCTTACTGTGGTGCTTAACATCATCCCTCACCGTTATTTTCAAGCCGAAGATAGCCGCTTAGCGCAAGCACAATTTGAGCGTATTCGTAGCACACGGGTGGCACAATTTGAGTTGCAAAAACCCCCAAAATCAGTAGAAAAACTAAGCACAACCTTGCAGTCAGTAGAAGGTGTAGTCCCTTCACAAATAAAACTCAACGATGAAGTGGTGTCGGTCAGGTATTATTTGGGAAAAACCTCAGAACAAACTATCTTGGCCGCACTTCGTCAACAAGGATACGAAGTGACAAGAATTGACTAACCAATAACTCCCAATCTCAAAATGAAAACATTCATCCACCGTACGTTTGTTTACGGCTGTGCATTTGCCTTGGGTACCCTAGGGCTTGTGGCGTGTGGGCCAGACAAAGACCCCAAAATGGAAGAAGCAGGCAAAATTCACTTGGCTTCGATGGAAATTGAAGAAGCGTTGCATGAACAAATTGAGGGGATTGATTCGTTGAAAGTAGTTCTGAACGACAAAAAGAAATCCCTAACTGATGCCGCAGCCATTGCAAGCATCGATTCGACCGTGGCGCAGTTAGATGCTGTGGCCAAATCGTTTGAGGAATGGGAAGAAAACTTGGTTGAAGTACCTGGACTTCCTCACGAACACCACCACCACGAAGGCGAAGAGCATCACGACCACAAGCCAGCCCCTGAGGTGTCAGGTGAACAAATGATTGAAATTCAGAAAGAAATAAAAGCGAACATTGAAAAAATCAAGGCCGATTTGGAAAGTGTTCAAGAAAAAGTGAAGAAGGTTTTATAGTTGTTAAGTCCATGGTCGATAGTCCACAGTCGATGGTTTTAATTACCGTGGACTATTGACTATCGACCATGGACTATCGACTATCGAGGTACTTCTATTTTTTGCAAAATTTGAGCGACAACGTCGTCGGGCGTTGCTCCTTCCATTTCTCGTTCAGGCGTTAGGACAATACGGTGACGCAACACAGACGGCGCCAATTGCTGAATTTCCTCTGGCGTCACAAAATCCCTTCCACGAATGGCAGCCAAAGCTTTGGCACTATTCAGCAATGCCACCGATGCCCTCGGCGAAGCCCCCAAAAACAACGATTTATTATTCCGCGTTTGCACAACCACCTGCGCAATGTATTCTAGCAGTTTGTCTTCTACGTGAACTTGGTGCGTTTTACGGCGCAGTTCTGCTAGTTGTTCAGGCGTTAATATGGCCTGTATGTTTGCAATCGCTTCGGCCATGTTTAATCGTAAGTGATGCCCACGAAGCACTTCTACTTCCTGCTCTTGGGAAGGATATTTTACCACAATTTTAAACAAAAAGCGGTCTAACTGCGCTTCGGGAAGGCGATAGGTGCCTTCGTGTTCAACTGGGTTTTGGGTCGCAATCACAATGAACGGGCTGCTCATGGGATAGGTAGTTCCGTCAACGGTTGCTTGCCGTTCTTCCATCACTTCAAACAAAGCCGCTTGGGTTTTGGCAGGAGCGCGGTTGATTTCATCGACCAAAACAATATTTGAGAAAATGGGGCCTTTTCTAAACTCAAAATCCGTGTGTTTTGGGTTAAAAACCGACGTTCCCAACACATCCGAAGGCATCAAGTCGGGCGTGAATTGAATTCGGCTAAATTCGGTGGCAACCGTACGGGCTAATAGCTTAGCCGTCAGCGTTTTTGCAACCCCAGGCACTCCCTCAATAAGCACATGCCCATCGGCTAAAATTGCCGTCAACAACAAGTCAATCGTTTGCTGTTGCCCCACTATAATTTTCCCGATTTCGGCTTTGATGGCTGTTATCGCGTCGTTGAGGTCTTGTAAGTCAATTCGTGATTCAAAATCCATAAGAGAAAATGGCAGTTATTTAACGCGTTCGTAAAAATCTTCGATACGGTGATGTAAACTCAAGAGCGCAAATTCAGACAAGGAAGCTGTGCGCTTGGCATGAGCTATTTCACTGAATAGCAACTCAATATCCATTCGAGGAAGCCCTGTTTTTTGGATAAGGTCATCTATAAATTCTTTGTCAATTTCGTGGGTACGCAGCCCAAATCGCTCGCGGATGTAGAGCAACAAATGTTGAATTTTCTTTTCAGCAATGTTATCGTGGTCACCCTGCTGAAAGTACATTTTACCAATCGTTTGTACAAACTCTAGCGACGTATTCTTCGGTACAGGCAACACAGGAATGACACGTTGGGTACGCTTTCCCGCAAAAATGGCGTAAAGCAATAGCCCAAACAAAATCAAGTAGTATGCCCATGTTAGTGGCGGCTGCGTCATAATATACCTAAAAATCGACTGCTCATCTTCGCCAAAACGGCCTTGTTTTAGGTACTCATCCCAGTAAACAGGCAAGACGGGTAAATAAGACAGCGATTTAAACGCAAAATCAGAAGTTTTGGAAGATAAAGCGTAATAATTGGTCAAAGCCAGCGGCAGGTTATGCAGATAAAAAGCTCCTTTTCCGTACTTTATTTTTAGGAAAATAGGCTCATTTCGGGCATTTTTAGCCAAAATTGTCACGTTCTCAGGCTTTTTTACCAAAAAATAATTGCGACCATCATCTTGTGCAAATACATACCCTCCTTTTTTGGACAAAGCAGGGTTCACAAAATTCATCACCAAGGCCGTATCTCGTAACGTTGGGTCTTTCAGCGTCGCTATTATTCCCAACGTTTTTACCAAAGTATCTGGAAAATAATACGCCGAAATAAAGACATTATTCCCCCGCTTTGCGTAATTGAGCAGCTGTTTTTGGTCGTTTCGGTCAATATTAAACTCTCGACAAACAAAGATATAATTGCTTTTGGGCAGGGTTGGGTTTTCTGAAAGATAATTATAAATCGGCACCCGTAGCTGCGTCACTTTTTCATTTTTGAAGACATCAGTCAAGAGTTCATAGGTAGCTTTTGTCCCAAAAGGGATTTTGTCTTTGTTGGAATAGGTCGGCGTCCAATCAATGGGTTTAGGACGGTAATATTCAAACAGGCCGTAGGCTACGACTGTGACCAATAAAAACCAAAAGTAGTAACTACGCCAATTCACCTTCGTTATTGTGTTGTATTAGAGTCGGGTTGAAAATGCTTGAAATTCCTCTTTCAAGCGTAAAAATTGAGATTCGGACACGCCAAATTCACCATACCAAACGTACTCAAACTGGTACGTAAGTTGCTCAAAATCCTTTTTAAATTTCGTTTCTTGCAATTCTTCTACGTAACTACGGTTGGTTTTAGTTGGCTGCCAATGTATGAACTTTTTATCGGTCAATTGCTTGAGTGTGTTAAGGTAGTAGAGCCGAGTTGCGAGACGATAATTTCGGGCAGCGATTGCTTCTTCAATCAAATTGGCAAAATCCAATTCATGAATATTTTCAGTGATACGATTATAGACCAGCTCTTCCTCCGATTTTTTGGCAAACATTCCACCAATAAATTCAGCTTTGTACAATAGCCATATCACCACCCCTGCAATACCCACCAAAAATACGTACTGCCAAAAGTTTTCGTAGGCACTACTACTTAAAAAATCACTAATTTTTTGGCTCAACCAATTCCAAATACGGGCGAGCGGATTATCGGGCGGGGGGGCGTGGCGTTCATAATTATAATCGCGACTAGCACGGAAATCGTCGAGGCGCTTGTCAGAAGGCAAACGAGGCGTCATCGTGGCATTGTCCAGCGCCGCAGGTAAGCTAACCGTGTCTTTTGGCGTGGATTTGTCCCCTTCTTGGGCATTTGCCAACAAACCAAGCCCCAAGAACAACAGAACAAAACAAAGTCTTTTTAGAAACATAGAAACAAACGAATAACGCTTGGCCAATTTGCAAAAAAGCCAACAGAATTACAAAAAAAGCCGATGCAAGTACATCGGCTTTTAGGGAGTGGTATTTTACTCAGGATTATTTCTTACCCAAAGACGCAATCCACTTAGCAATTTTCATAGCTTCGTCCTTTGGTACATTAAGTGGCGCCATTGGAGGATACCCTGGCCAGTTAGCTGGTTTTGGGTTAGCAATCAACTCTACGATTTGCTCTGGCTTATATTTTTTCTTCGCCATTACTTCTTTGTAGCCTGGGCCTACCAATCGCTGATCGACTTTGTGGCAAGCCAAACACGTATTTTTAGTCAATAAAGCTTCAATATCTGCGGGGATTTTAACTTGCGCGTTTGCCGCAGTCGATACTGCTAAAAAAGCTCCCGCTACTACTAACATTTTTGTGAATCGTTTCATGCCTAGGTTGGACTTTTAAAATGAAAAATAAAGGAATCTTACGCAAATGCAAAGCTATAACGTTTTGATAAAGAAATTGTGTTAAAAAGACAAAAGATTATTTTTTACATCTCAACGGGTTTCATTTTAGGAATCAACAAATGAATAAAGAGCAACGCTATCAAATACGTAAAACTCGCCAGTAAAAATAATGGTAAATAGCCCCATTGAACGCGTATTGGCCCGATTACAGCCGCTAAAAGTGCGCCGCCTACCGCCCCCGAAAACCCACCAATCCCCGTTACCATCGCCACCGCGCTTTTGGGGTAGAGGTCTGAGGCAATTGTATAGACATTGGCCGACCACCCTAAATGCCCCGCTGCGGCAATCGCTATCAAGACAGTTGCGATATAGACATTTTGGGTTTGGGCAGCAAAGAAAATCGGAACGACACAAAGCGCACACAAGAGCATCGTCGTTTTGCGGGCACGGTTCAGTGACCAACCCATTTTCATTAGTCTTGATGAAAGCCATCCAAAAAATATGCTCCCTCCGTCCGAAATAATATAAATAACCATAAAAGGAAAGCCAATATTCTGTAAATCAAGGCGCTGGGTGAGTGCTTCACTGGAATTGAAAAAGTCGGGCAACCACGTCAGATAAAACCACCAAATAGGATCTGCCATCAACTTCCCGACAATCAATGCCCAGGTTTGACGAAAGCGTAACAATCTCCACCATGTGATCCTACCTTCTATTTCTTCGGGCTGGTTATCTTGTTTGATGTATCTCAATTCTCGCGTCGATACCTTAGGATGGTCTTCGGGTTTTTGATAATTGAGCCACCAAAATACCAACACCACAAAACCTAAAACCCCTGTTGTCATGAACGACATTCTCCAACCGTACTTGAGGGTCATCCACGGAATTAGGGCAGCTGTTAGAATAATCCCAACGTTGGTTCCTGCATTAAATAAACCAGTAGCAAACGCCCGTTCTTTTTTGGGGAACCACTCAGCAATCGACTTGATGCTCGAAGGAAAATTTCCCGCTTCTCCAATCCCAAGTGCAAAACGCGCGCCCAACAAACTCCGAAAACTGCCTACGTAAGCGGTAGCTACACCCGCCAAGCTCCACAAACCAATGGCAAATGACAAACCCTTGCGGGTTCCAAGGCGGTCGATGAGCCAGCCAATCATAATAAAACCCAGCGCATAAGCCAACTTAAAGGCTGTATCAACCCAGCCGTATTGAATCTTGAATGTGTCTAAATCAGCTTGAGTGAGAGTATATGAAAGCGGCACCCCTAACATTTCCTTACGAAACGCATCGTCGAGCATCGAAAATGATAAAACATTTCGGTCAACGTAGTTGATTGTCGTAATTAAGAAAAGAAGAAACACTATCCGCCAACGGAAGTTATGGGGAGGCATTTTAAAAGGTGTTAGAGGGGTTTGGAAAAACGCTGCAATTTACGGACTATGTTCTAAAAGTTCTATTGTTATTTTTGCCAAAACAAATCATAAATGACTGAACGCCAAAAACAAGCCCTCGTCAAAGCCGCTGCATTTTGTGCTTACCAAGAACGGAGTACCAAAGAAGTAAAACAACGGCTGCACGAGCTCGAAATCACTGATGATGAGATGGAACCCATTCTTCAAGAATTGATTGCCCAAAATTACCTCAACGAAGAACGGTTTGCGCGGGCTTTTGCCAGGGGAAAATTTCGGGTAAAAAAATGGGGGCGCTTGAAAATTCGTCAAGAAATGAAGCTTCGTGGCTTGTCGAATGATTTGATTCAAAAGGGGCTTACCGAAATAGATGGCGACGAATACGAGGCCGTTTTGCAAGATTTACTCATCAAAAAAGCACGTACCCTCAAAGGCGAGCCAACTGCGACCAAACAAAAATTGGTGCGTTTTGCCCTCAGTCGAGGTTTTGAAAGCGATATTGTTTGGGAATTATTGAAAATGATGAATACCGAAGGAAGCGACTTGTGACAAGTGGAATTGAAATAAAGCTACTCTTAAAGTCGTTAGTAAAAGGGTAATAAATCCCAGTGCCATACATTAAATTTAGCCTACGTTTTCTTGATTTTACAAAATTTACACGGTAAACTTGTAGAATAACTTTTATGTAAGTGCATAAAGATTAAGCCTTCACTTAAAATGAATACAACAGAGTTAAAATCTACCCTTCATACGCTCATCGAACGGATTAATGATGACGCCATCTTACAGGCGTATGTTGTTTTGTTATCACGCGAAGCTGAAGGAGTGCCTGATTTTTGGGATAATCTGGATACTCCTACTCAAGCGGCAATCCAAGAAGGGCTTCAAGACTTAAACACTGGGCGTAAAACCGATTTCTTTGATTTTATGAAGTCGCAGTATGGAATTAACCGTTGAGCTTTCAGAACGCGCCCGCAGAGACATAGAACAAATTGCTGATTATTTAGCAAAAACCTGGTCAGAACGCAGCAAAATAGAATTTTTGTTGACGTTAACCGATCAGATGAAACTTATCAGCAAAATGCCCTACCTCTATAAAGTTTCTCAAAAACAAGCTAACATACGCGAATGTGTGATGAACAAGCACGTCGTATTTTACTATCGTGTGCTTGATACAAGCATCGAAATCATCACAATTTGCAATACTCGTCAAAAACCTGAAGAGTTTTAAAGTTATTTCGGCAGGTTTTTATTTCAACAACTTCTCCACGGCTCCGTGCACTTTTTCAAACCCAAATCGGTGCATTTCGTTTTCCATCAAGCCTACAATTTGATCATTGCATAGATTTCCAATGCTTCCTTCGTGAGTGTGTTTGAGGTCGCGGGAAGCGTGGTAGGTATTTTCATTGATTTCTTTGCCCACTTGGCGGTACGCATCGCGGAAAGGCACTCCTTGAACCACCAATTCGTTGACCCGTTCTACACTAAACAACAAGTCGTATTTAGTATCGGCCAACAGATTCAGTTTTACTTGCAAATGTTCCAACATAAAATGCGTGATGTCCAAACAATCCAAGATTTCTTCAAAGGCAGGCATCAACAGTTCCTTCAACAACTGCATATCGCGGTGATAGCCCGATGGCAAATTGCTCATAACCATCGTGAGTTCAGTTGGCAACGCCTTCAAACGGTTGGTTTTAGCCCGTAATAGCTCTGCTACGTCGGGGTTCTTTTTGTGCGGCATGATGCTGCTCCCCGTAGTCAAATCGTCAGGAAGAGTGACAAACGCAAAGTTTTGGCTATTGTAGAGGCACACGTCCATTGCCAATCGCGACAAGGTCGCCGACAACGCCGCAATAGCCGTCAGAGCCGTTTGTTCGGTTTTCCCACGTGACATTTGGGCATAGACAACGTTGTAATGCAAGGTTTCAAAACCTAGTAATTCGGTGGTCATCGTACGGTTTAATGGAAACGAAGAACCGTAGCCCGCCCCCGAACCAAGCGGATTTTTATTGGCTAACTTATAAGCCGTTTGAATCATGCTCATGTCATCTACCAATGCTTCGGCATAAGCACCAAACCACAAGCCAAATGACGATGGCATCGCGATTTGGAGGTGCGTATAGCCTGGCAAAAGGTCATTTTTGTGCTGATTTGAGCGTTTGATGAGCAAATCGAACAGTTTTTTAGAAGCCAACGCTACTTCCTCTAACCGACTGCGCGTAAAGAGCTTCATGTCCACCAACACTTGGTCATTGCGTGAGCGACCGCTGTGGATTTTTTTGCCAACATCACCCAATTTGCGCGTAAGCATTAACTCCACTTGCGAGTGAACGTCCTCAACGCCCTCCTCAATCTCAAACTTCCCTGCTTGAATATTTTGGTAAATAGCTTTCAACTCTTCACTCAGCACTTTTAACTCATCACTCGTAAGAAGCCCTACGCTTTCGAGCATGGTGGCGTGTGCGATATTTCCTTGCACATCGTAAGGAGCCAAATACAAGTCCATTTCACGGTCACGCCCGACGGTGAATTTCTCAATTTTTTCGGAGATGGAAGTCGTTTCTTTTTGCCAGAGTTTCATAGGTACCTCTCGGGTGCTAGAGTCTTTTGTGGGATTTTTTTGTGCAAAAATGGCAGCCGCATACGCCATTCCAATACAGAATGTCCAAAAACTTTTCATTTTGAATGATTTTAATGAAGGAATTGCGGCCTCCTAGCTGCCAAATTACTTCTTTTTGGCAAAAATCTTTGCATCCGTTATTTGCTCGCGGTGTTCTTCCAGAAACATCTTGAACGAATACAGTTCCTCCAACTGCCCTTCAAAATCTGCAGAAGCGGGATAGATTTCTTCATAAACGCTGACAAAATCGGTTATTAAATAGCGCATTTGACGGACTCCACGGCCGTAAAGAGCGGGTAAATAGAAGTTTTGGTGGTCTTGAAAAAACCGTTGGGTTTCGTAGTGGGACGTAGTTTTGATGTCAACGGCTTCTTTACGCCCTAGTACATCTACAAAGCCATAAATCATCACATCGCCAACTTGGTATTGGCAGTAGGCTTGGGTTTTTACGATGGGGGAAGGGAGTTTTTGGCGAACGGTTGCAATAATTTTCGGGTCAAATTGCTCTTCGCCGATTTTTTTCAATACCGCATCTTCAAACGATACTCCCCTAAACTGGGCTTCGGTTTGTGGGATAGGCACCCGATTGATACGGTCTAAAACGTCCTGCTCACTGATTTTCCCCTGCAAAAACCGTGAGTAGGTGTTGAGCAACGAAGGGTAAAAACGGTAAGCTACTTTGGAAGTCATCTATCATTTATTCTTAAACCACTAAGGCACTGAGGGGCACTAAGAAAAGAATACCCTTAGTGCCTTAGTGGTAAAAACACTAATTCTTTGCCCCGCCCTGTTGCCCTGCTTTTGGCTGTTGGCTTTGCTGGGCTTCGCGCATTGGGTTGCTGCCACGCTGAAAACCGCCGCCTTTGAACAATTGGAAACGCGTTGGTTTCGTAGGCTGACGAGGGAAACTGTTGCTTTCTTCGTCGATGTCGGCAATTTCACGGAATGGGTCTAATGTCCACTGAACCACTTTTTTCTTGGTGGTTATAACTTTCGACACTTGTTGGTCGTTCAAGCGCCAGATTTCCGCTGGGAAGCGCGCTACCGAATCCGTACCGTCTTCAAATTGCATTTTCACAATCACTGGCATTGGCAAACCACCTTTGTTTTTTACTTTCAAGGTATAGAAATTCAAACCTGATTCGACCAATTTACGCTCATCGGGTGTTAAGCTTGCCAAATAAGTTTCGTATTTTTTCTTATCGGCGTCCGTCACTTTATAGGGGTCATACGAGTTGTAGAAATCCTTCATGTCAGGATTTTTCTCCACTACCGACTCTTTGATGAAGTCTTTATCTCGCTGACGAGCAACAGTATTACGCTTGTCTTCCGCTTCTTTTTTGGCGCTTGCTTTGGTAATTTCAGGGTTTTGCGTGTCTAGGGCAAACCATTCTACTTCTACCAAATCTTGGTCAACGGGCTCTACGCCATAGAACCAACCTTTCCAAAACCAATCTAAATCCACACCCGAAGCATCTTCCAAAGTACGGAACAAATCGGCAGGCGTAGGCGACTTAAACGCCCAACGACGGCTGTATTCTTTGAAAGCGTAGTCAAACAACTCTCGCCCCATGACCGTTTCGCGCAAAATGTTGAGGGCGGTAGCTGGCTTTGCGTAGGCACTTGCCCCTGCATTGATGAGGTTATCGGACATGGTCATGATTGGCACCAAGTTTTTAGGATCTTGCTTCATGTAATCCACAATCATCTGAGGCTCACCACGGCGCGTTGGATAGTCTTTGTCCCACTCTTTTTCGGTCAAATATTGCACAAAGGTATTCAACCCTTCGTCCATCCACATCCATTGACGTTCGTCGTTGTTGACAATCATCGGGAAGAAATTGTGACCTACTTCGTGAATAATCACCCCAATCATGCCATATTTGGTTGCTTCCGAGTACGTACCATCTGCTTCAGGACGACCGCCATTGAAAGAAAGCATGGGATATTCCATCCCTCCGATGGGACCATGGCACGAAATCGCTACGGGATAGGGATAATCTACCGAGAACTTCGAATACGTTTTAACAGTATGTGCCACGACTTCGGTCGAATATTTACCCCAAAGTGGATTTCCTTCTTTTGGATAAAACGACATGCACAAAACTTTTTTACCCGCTACTTCTTGCATTTTGCCATCCCAAATGTATTTACGTGAAGTAGCAAAGGCTACGTCCCGCACGTTATCGGCCTTGAAAATCCACGTTTTTTTGCCCGAAGGTTTGCCTTTTTCAGCTTTTTCACGCTCTTCTTGCGAAGCAATCACCACTACTTTGTCTGAAGTCTTAGCTTTTTCGTAGTTTTTCAATTGCGTAGGCGTCAACACTTGTGCAGCGTTTTGCAACTCACCCGTTGCTCCCAAAACGTGGTCATCGGGTACAGTAATGGCCAATTTGAAGTTTCCGAACGACAATGCGAACTCTCCTTGGCTGTAATATTGCTTATGTTGCCAGCCCGTTACATCGTCATACACACAAAGGCGAGGATAAAACTGCGCAATTTCATAGACGTTATTACCATCTTTGAAAACCTCAAAACCTGTTCGGCGTCCACCTTTGGCAACCTCAACGATGCGGTAATTCCAATCAATAGAAAATGAATAGCTTTGTTTAGGCAAAAGCGGCTGCGGCAAATCAATCCGCATCATGGTTTGGTTAATGGTATAGCGAAGCGGTTTCCCCGTTTTTGCATCTTTGACCGACTGAATATTGTAACCATAGTCCGCATTCGAGTAATTCATATCGGTAATGGTCGAAAGGCTCGTCATCGTTGTTTGATTTCCTAAATCCCCTGTTCTTGTAATCGGCCCAGGGGAATTTTTGGCAAACAAATTTTGGTCCAACTGAATCCACACGTAAGGTAGCGCGTCGGGCGATTGGTTGAAATACGTAATGGTTTCGGTACCAATGATTTTATTATTGGCTTCGTCCAATTCCACCTTGATGTCATAATCGGCACGCTGTTGCCAATAGTCCTTGCCTGGTGCTCCAGAAGCCGTTCGGTAAGTATTGGGCGTAGGCAGGGCCGTTCCCAATTGTTCGAAACGGTCATTGGCGTGGTAGTTAGGCATGGTGGGTGCTTGTGCCCACGCTAGGCTACCATAAAATAGTGAGATGATGAAGAAAATTTTTCTCATGAGAAAGTAAAATTGGTTTTCATTCAAAAATACAAAAAAGGGAGGTAAAGCCGAGGGTATTGATACTTAACACACAGATTTGCCGATGAATTGACGTAAAAAAACCCCTTCTTTTTTGGGAAGAGGCTTTTTAGTTTATTTTTCACGCCAAAAACCAACCATGGAATCGACGCTTTTGCGATGCTTTGATTAAGCGCTAGGAACGTTGTTCATCACTTCTGTTTGCTTACGAATGGAAGCCATGTGAATCAACTCAAACAACTCTTCCACGAAATCTGGGTACAAATTGAGCTGTTTACCTAAATCAGCGCGGTTTTTACGAAGTTGTCTCCAACGATCCATTTGAAGAACTGCAACGTTGTTATCACGCTTGTATTCGCCCAATTGCTCCACCAACGACATACGAGTGCCCAAAATTTCGAGCAATTCGCGGTCAAGGTTATCAAGCTTACTACGAAGGTTTTCCAATTGGCCTTGGTAGTCAGTACCGTATTCTGCTTTACGAATGTGCAACTCGTGAAGCATTTCGCCCAACGCCTGCGGAGTCAATTGCTGAGAGGCATCCGACCATGCTTTGTCTGGGTCACGGTGAGATTCAATAATCAAACCATCGTAGTTCAAGTCTAATGCACGTTGTGCCAACTCAAACAAATACGCACGCTTACCTGCCATGTGGCTTGGGTCGCCAATCATCGGAAGCTCAGGGAACATCGTTTTGAGTTCGATGGCAATGTTCCACATGGGTGAGTTACGATATTTTGTTTCTTGCGCATTTGAAAAACCACGGTGAATCGCCCCCAGTTTCTTGATACCAGCACGGTTGATACGCTCAAACGCACCAATCCACAACGCTAGGTCAGGGTTTACTGGGTTTTTGATAAGTACAGGCACATCCACTCCTTGAAGCGCATCGGCCAGGTCTTGAACGTTGAATGGGTTAACGGTGGTACGAGCACCTACCCACAAAATATCGACGCCGTATTTGAGTGCAAGCTCAATGTGCTGAGGCGTTGCTACTTCAACGGCAATAGGCAATCCAGTTTCTTGTTTAGCATCTACCAACCAAGGCAACGCTGCTTCACCCATTCCTTCAAAGCTGCCTGGACGAGTACGAGGTTTCCATACCCCCGCTCTGATTACGTTGGCATATCCTTCTGCTTTGATTTGACGAACGGTATCGCGCACTTGGTCTTCTGTTTCGGCACTACATGGTCCTGCGATGACGAGCGGCTTTCCTCCCGTATCAACCCACGAGCTCATCGGTAAAATGTCTAAGGTGGCACCCATAACTGAGAAAAAAATTAATTAGTACAACAATCTATAGTAACAATTTGAAAGCGATTAAATCTTCGTAATTTTGCAACCGTTTTGACAGTCCGCCGCGTCATGGGGATAATCCCTTGAAAATCCGACGATTCGGAACGTACAATTTCATTTATCAACAAAACACTACTACTATGCCTTTAAGTGTTGTATCACCCAAAACGGGTGTTTCGTTTGATGACACTTCGGTCGCATTTTCGTCCAAGTCCAACGGCCAACTCAAGAAAACCTATTGGTTATTCTCGATGATGAATCAGGTTTGGCTTGTAAAATTAGGAACTTTTTTTATAAAACTCTCTCTTTTGTTGAGATTGCCCGTCAAGAATCTCATAAAAACTACTTTATTTAACCAATTTTGCGGGGGAGAAAATATTAAAGAATGCGAAAAAACCATACAAAATTTGGCAAAATCCAACGTCGGCACAATTTTAGACTACTCTGTCGAGGGAGAAGACGACGAAAAGAGTTTTGACAAAACTGCTAACGAAATTTCGCTAACTATCGAAAAAGCATCAAATAACAAAGCCATTCCGTTCTCGGTTTTCAAGGTAACTGGCGTTGGTTCAACTCCCCTGATGGAAAAAATTCAGGCGGGCGAAGAGCTTAACCCCTCAGAACAACAAGCTTTTGAGCGCATTAAGCAACGCGTGGATGTTTTGTGCAAGAAAGCAGCCGATTTGAACGTTAAGATTTTTGTGGATGCGGAAGAAAGCTGGATTCAAAATGTCATTGACCAACTGGCTTACGATGGCATGAAAAAATATAATACCCAGACGCCCATCGTCTATAACACGTTTCAGATGTACCGCCACGATATGCTTGAAAACCTCAAAAAAGCCACGCGTGAAGCCAAAGCAGCGGGTTATTTGTTGGGAGTAAAACTCGTAAGAGGTGCATACTTTGAGAAAGAACGTCTGCGTGCATACGAAAATGAGTACCAAGACCCTATTCATGCGACCAAAGAAGACACCGACCGCGACTACAACAAAGCGCTCGAATTTTGTCTTGAAAACCGTGACGTTATTTCCATTTGTTTGGGAACGCACAACGAACATAGCTGCCAACTTTGCATCGAATCAATGGAAAAACTCCATATTCCGCACAACGACCCGCACGTTTGGTTTGCCCAACTCCTAGGCATGAGCGACAATATTTCTTATAATTTGGCCAATGCAGGCTATAACGTCGCCAAATACGTGCCTTATGGCCCTGTAGAAACAGTCATGCCTTACTTGTTCCGCCGTGCTGAAGAAAATAAATCGATAGCAGGCCAAAGTAGTCGTGAGTATTTATTAGTGAAACGCGAAGTAGAAAGACGTCATCAACAACGAATTTCTCAGTAAATTTGCCGACGCAACCCATTTACCCAACACAGGTTACACCAGATAATTGATAGCTGAATGACGAGTCATACCGCCAGAAACCCACTCAAGTTTTTTTTGTTTGCCCTTCTACTGATTGCGGTAGATCAAGCGTCTAAGTTGCTCGTCCATCATTATATGGCACCTGGTTTTGCAGGTCAAGTCCGTCTCATTGGTGATTGGTTTAAGCTCTATTACGTCACCAATCCAGGTATGGCCTTTGGAATGCAAATCGACCACGAATACGGCAAGTTATTTTTAACTACTTTTCGTTTGGGGGCAATGGTATTTATTGCTTGGTACATCGTGCGGCTCTCGGTGCGTGGTGCTGCAAGCGGGTTGCTTTGGGCCATGGCTATGATTTTAGCAGGTGCTATCGGCAACCTCATTGATAGTATTTTTTACGGCGTGCTTATTGGCAATGCACCCTACGGCTCACCTACACCTTGGTTTCATGGGCAAGTGATTGACATGGTTTTTGTCGATTTCTGGGAAGGTTTTGTACCTGAATGGGTACCTGTATGGGGTGGCCAGTACTACACAACGCCTATCTTTAACTTCGCCGATGCTTGTATTTTCGTTGGCGTGTGTATCATCCTTATTTTCCAAGGAACATTTTTCCCACGTTTGGACGAACCACAAGATGAAGTAGAAAGCGACGAAACAACGGAAGCTATCGCAATAGAAAATCCCACAGACGAAGCAGTCGTAGCGACTACCGATGCCATTGCCACTGAACAACTTACAGAGGTCAGCGAAAGCTCAGAGCTAGAAAGTAACAATTTAACCGAAAACGAAGACCCCACTCAAGAGACTCCTTCTGAACCAGCTGAAGAAGTTCAGCCTACTTCAGAAACTCCCCTCGCGGAAGGGCACGTTTCTAATCCAGATAAAGATACTAATTCATAAAAAAAGGGGCTTTTCAGCCCCTTTTTTGTTTCCTCTTACTTACACCTCTATTTTTGCCTCCGAAATATTCTCAAAGACTACTTCGCCTTCTTCATTGAGTTCCATCATGATGACGGCGTCTTTTTGAATTTTTCCCGAGAGAATCTGTTTCGATAACTCGTTCAAAATTCGGCGCTGTAAAACCCGTTTCAGAGGTCTTGCTCCAAACGCTGGGTCATATCCTTCTTCTGAAAGTTTCACCAAAGCTTCATCAGTAGCATCCAAGGTCACTCCTTGCTCGGCCAACAAGTCTTTGATGTGGTTGAACTGAATCCGAACAATTTGTTTCAAATTATCTCGTCCAAGTGGGTCAAAGAGCACAACTTCGTCAATACGGTTCAAAAACTCTGGCCTAACTGACTGTTTCAGTAAGCCTAAAACATCGTTTTTAGCTTCTTCTTTGAAGTACAGCTTCCAACCCTTTTCAACTTTATTGCCCGCTTCTTTGAACTTCTCCATGATGATTTCGCTACCAATATTGGACGTCATGATGATGATGGTGTTCTTGAAATTGGCCAAGCGGCCTTTGTTGTCCGTCAACCGTCCATCGTCCAAAACTTGTAACATCACGTTCCAAACGTCAGGGTGTGCTTTTTCGATTTCGTCCAGCAAAATCACACTGTATGGTTTACGACGCACGGCTTCAGTCAACTGCCCACCTTCATCATAGCCCACGTAACCTGGAGGCGCTCCCACCAAACGACTTACGGTATGGCGCTCTTGGTATTCACTCATGTCAATGCGCACCATGGCATTGTCGTCGTTGAACAGGTAATTTGCCAAAGTCTTGGCTAACTCTGTCTTACCAACCCCCGTTGGCCCAAGGAATAGAAAACTACCAATCGGGCGTTTGGGGTCTTGCAAACCTGCTCTCGAACGACGTACCGCGTCGGCTACTGCTTCAATGGCTTCCTCTTGACCTGCTACGCGTTTTTGAAGTTCGGATTCCAAATTAAGTAATTTTTCACGCTCACTTTGGAGCATTTTACTTACTGGAATACCCGTCCATTTGGCAACTACTTCTGCAATATTTTCGGCCGTTACTTCCTCTTGAATCAACTGCTCACCGCTAATTGATTGCTGACCACTTTCCCCCAAACGTTTTTCAATTTCGGGGATTTTACCGTAACGAAGTTCAGCTACTTTTCCATAATCTCCTGCCCGTTCGGCTTGTTCTGCTTCGAGGCGAAGTTGTTCCAATTGCTCTTTTAACGCGCGGAGTTCGCTGATTTTCCCTTTTTCTAACTCCCATTGGGCTTTAAAAGCGCTTCGTTCTTCGTTCAAATCCGCCAATTCTTTATTAAGTCTGGCTTCTTTTTCTTTGTCATTCTCCCGTCGAATCGCCTCTCTCTCAATCTCTAACTGCATAATGCGGCGGTTCAAATCGTCAAGTTCTTCGGGAACCGAATCCATTTCTAAACGCAACTTCGCCGCCGCCTCGTCCATTAGGTCAATGGCTTTATCGGGCAAAAAGCGATCAGAAATATAACGGCTCGACAGCTCAACGGCCGCAATGACCGCATCGTCCTGAATGCGCACTCCGTGGTGGAGTTCGTACTTGTCTTTGATACCCCGCAAGATACTAATCGCATCCGCCTCATTGGGTTCATCGACGGTCACTACCTGAAAACGGCGCTCCAGCGCTTTGTCTTTCTCAATGTACTTTTGGTACTCTTTGATGGTAGTGGCACCGATGGTATGGAGTTCGCCCCGCGCGAGGGCAGGCTTGAGTAAGTTGGCAGCGTCCATGGCGCCCTCACCGCCCGCCCCCGCCCCGATGAGCGTGTGGATTTCGTCAATAAATAAAATAATTTGGCCTTCCGAATCGGTCACTTCTTTGATGACCGCCTTCAAACGCTCTTCAAATTCCCCTTTGTATTTGGCACCCGCAATGAGCAAGCCCATGTCGAGCGAGACAATTTCTTTTTCTTTCAACTGCTCGGGTACGTCGCCCTGTACAATCCGTTGCGCTAGGCCCTCTACGATGGCCGTTTTTCCTACCCCTGGTTCACCCAAAAGCATGGGGTTGTTTTTGGTACGACGCGCCAAGATTTGAAGCACCCGACGGATTTCGTCGTCGCGCCCAATGACGGGGTCAATCTTGCCCGAGCGTGCCAATTGATTTAAGTTTTTGCTGTATCGTTCCAAAGAACGGTACTTAGCTTCGGCATTTTGGTCTTTCACTGGATTATTCTTCCCTCTTAATTCTTTGATAGCTGCTACTAATTCTTTTTCTTTTAATCCCACCTCTTTCATGAGTTGAGCGGTGCTGTCTTTGCCCGCCGATAAACCCACTAGGAGGAGTTCTACGCTTACATATTCGTCATTAAATTCTTTCAGATAGCTTTGTGCCTTTTGAAACGTGGCGTTGAGGTCGTTGCTAAGGTATTCGGTATTGGCCGAGCCTGCTACGCGCGGATAACCGTTGATGATGGTTTCAAGTCTTGTATTGACATTTGGGAGTGCGACATTCAGTTTTTTGGCTAAAAACTGCGACGTGTTAGGATCTTCTTCCAAAATTGCTTTTAGAATGTGTCCCGTTTCAACAACTTGCTGCTGCTTGCCCTGAGCAATTTGCACAGCGTGTTGAACAACTTCTTGGGCTTTGATGGTATATTGATTAAAGTTCATGGCTTCGGTGCTTGTGCACGGGTTCTGCTGTTGGTTAATTGGTTCGTTGACAATAATTTTAAAATTCTCATGCCGATGCCTAAAAGCGGAAATTTTGGCATCATTTTGCCCGTTAAATCAAAAATTATAGACAAAATGGCGGATTTATTCGTAATTTTGGCACTATGTCGAGTCCCATTTTTATTCATACACAAGCGGAGTTTGAGCGTGCCATTGAGCGATTAAACCACTTCCCAGCCATAGCGATTGATACTGAATTTGATAACAATCATTATGCCTATGGCTTTACCCTTTGTTTGTTTCAAGTAGCTACCCCCGATGCGTGTTATTTGATTGACCCCTTTGAGGTAAAAGACTTGTCGGCGCTATGGCGCGTGGTTGAAAATCCTGCCGTTGAAAAAGTAATACACGACAGTGGCGAGGATTTTCGTCTACTTTATCTTCACGGATGCTCCCCCCGTAATATTTTCGATACAAGCGTGGCCACTAAGCTGCTTTGTTTTGAAAAAATTGGCTTGGCAAGTGTCTTGGGTGAAGTACTAGGGATTGAATCTAGTAAGAAAAAGCAACAAAGTAATTGGCTCAAACGCCCGCTCTCCGATTTGCAGCTTGAGTATGCGGCCAACGACGTCATTTATCTTCTTGAACTTCGCGACAAATTAACCGAACGCCTTCAGCAGCAAGAACGCTGGGAATGGTTTCAGCAAAGCATGGTGTTTTTGGAAAACAAAAGCTACGTTCCCAAAACACGCAATACCTTTTTGAGCTCCAAAGAACAGCGCGATTTTAGCCCGTTTGACCAACATATTTTAAGTGAATTATATCGTTTTCGCGATGAGCAAGCGCGTCGTTTTGGAAAGCCAACTTACCAAATACTTACCGATGCGCAAGTACACCAAATCCTCGTTGACCCAACAACGCTCACCAACTGGCTACAGTTAAAAGGATTAAATCCGCGTATGCAAACTCCTTGGGCAGTGGACCAACTCAAACAAGTTATCCACCAAGCCAAAGCCGAGGGAACGAAGCGCCAACTTCTACAAGAACGGGTAAAACCCAGTCCGCAAGAATTTGCCGAAATGCAGCAACGCGCCACCCGAAGCAACGCCCTGCGCGAAGGAACCTTTTTACCGATGAAGCGTTGGATTGAAGAAAAATACGGGTCGCTTTTTGTTCCTTATATTCTCAGCAATGAGGTCATTAGTACGCTTATCGCGGGAGAATTGAAACTGACCGACATTGGTCCACCGTTTCAGCAAGCCATCATCCGCGAGGCTGCTTCGGCGCTTTCTATTGATGTTTCCGCTTTTTGTTAAATTCATAATTAGTTTTTATATTTGGTTATGACAACTACTCCCGTTCAACGACCCAAACGTCTTAGAAAAGTTCCTGAGTTTCTCATCAAAGAGGTCCTCGACGGGAAAGAAGTGTACTATAAAAACTATCGAAAGGTACTATTTGGACAGCATACATTCGAGAATATCATGGGCAGCAGTAGCCTTCAAACACTTGTCATCAATTACATACAGCGGATTTTACTAAAGTTTCTTGATGAAAATTCTTTTTTTGTTTTTTCGGGAGAAGTCGGATTGCATTTAGATCATTCAAATAATCTATCAGCTGATTTGTTGGTTTATAAAACAGAACAAATAACAAAATTTGACAAATATTACTTTAATATACCACCAATTGTACAAATAGAAGTAGATATTCAGATTGACAATACGCATTTTACTGACAATGAATACCTCACCCGAAAAACGCAAAAGCTTCTTGATTTTGGGGTTGAAAGGGTTTTATGGGTATTAACTTCCACCCAGACTATTATCGTAGCAGAACCTCACCAAGACTGGCGCATCATCAATTGGAACAAAGATGTCTTACTCCTCAATGACATCTCCATAAATATTGGGGCCTATTTAGCTAAGATGAATGTAGAATTATAAACATGAAAATTCATCGGCTTGCGTTTGGGTTGGTAGGCGTTATAGCCGCTGGCTTCATCAGTTATTTTGTCTTGTTTCCGCAGGTTTGGTATTGCCAATGGGTTGGTTATTCTGATTTTAAAGCACTCAACGCTCACTTTTACGTCAGTCCAAAATCCTTTCCCAAACACCACCAATACGCCCAAAAAGTAGTGGCAGAAGCCGAAAAACGAATTCAAAGCTTTTGGGGCGGCCGACAGGGGAACCCTACGATCATTGTTTGCTACGACCCGCAAGAATATGCAAAGTTTTGCCACAGCGACGAAGGAGCAGGTTGTAGCATTGGCACACCGTGGGGCGCTTCTTATGTGGTACTCAATTTGGACGGTATCAATACCGACGTTATCGCCCACGAAATGTGTCACGATGAACTCTTTACGCGGCTCGGTTGGTGGAAAACTACCCAGCAAATTCCGCAGTGGTTCAACGAAGGGCTTGCTTTGATGGTTGATTATCGTTTTGTAGAAAACAATCCTCCCGCCCAGCGCTACTTAGATTACAAAGATGAATGTGATTATATCTCAAACGGGGGGCAGGTCACGCTCACGCTTACCGAAATTAGCTCAATGCGCGGCTTTTTTACGGGTCCTGAAGGCCGTGTTATGTTGGCCTATATGACTTCGGGAATGGAAGTGTCTCGCTGGCTCGCCGCCGCAGGACAACCTGCCATCCCCGCTCTCATCAAACACCTCCGTGATGGCCGTGATTTTCAAGACGTTTATCAACAGTTAGAAGCTCATAAACAGCCGTAATCCATTTTATGGGTTCATTTTTAGTTTCAAAAACTCAGCCGTGTAGTTATTTTCTAGCGCCAACATACTCTCAGGCGTACCCGCAAACGTAATGTAGCCGCCCTTGTCTCCCCCTTCTGGCCCCAAATCAATGATCCAATCGGCCGATTTTATGACTTCGACGTTGTGCTCAATAACAATCACGGTATCTCCCTGATTGACCAGCGCATTGATGGATTTTAACAGTTTTTGAATGTCGTGAAAATGGAGCCCCGTGGTCGGTTCGTCAAAAATAAAGAGCGAACGCCCTTGATTAGGGTTCGATTTGCTCAAGAAGAAGGCCAGTTTTACCCGTTGGGCTTCACCTCCTGAAAGGGTATTAGAAGATTGCCCCAGCTTGATGTATCCCAGCCCCACGTCTTTCAATGGTTGAAGACGATCGGCCAATTTAGGTTCTTCTTGCTGGAAGAACTCAATGGCTTCGTCAATCGTCATATTTAAAATATCCGAAATATCAGCTGAGTTTCCATCGGGACGTTGATAGCGGACATCCAGCACTTCTTGTTTGAAACGCTTTCCACCACAACCTTCACATTTGAGGTAAATATCGGCCATGAACTGCATTTCAATTTTTACTTGACCTTCACCTTGGCAGGTTTCGCAGCGCCCACCCTCGACGTTGAAAGAGAAATGAGAAGGTTTGTACCCCCTGGCTTTGGCCAAGGGCACATCGCTCATCATTTGGCGAATGTAATCATAAGCTTTGATGTACGTAACGGGATTGGAACGAGACGATTTTCCGATGGGATTTTGATCCACCATTTCTAAGTTATCAATTCGCTCAACGCTCCCCGTCAGGTTGGCGTATTTGCCCGCATCTTCGTTGTATTCTCCTTTTACGCGAGCCAAGGCGGGGAATAAAATCTTCCGAATCAGCGTCGATTTTCCCGAACCCGACACCCCCGTCACGACCGTCAGCGTCCCCAACGGAAATTTCACGTCCACGTCTTTCAGGTTATTTTCTTTGGCTCCCGTCAACTCCAACCAATGCGTCGCTTTCCGACGGAAGGTGGGAACTGGTACTTGGTCGCGGCCTGTGAGGAAATCGATGGTGTGGGATACAGGTACTTGGTCGTCGTTCTGTCCTCGTAATTCGTCATTATTAATTTCCTCCCAACTCCCCTGCCAAACCACTTCTCCACCCAAATTTCCTGCATCTGGGCCGATGTCGATGATTTGATCGGCGGCGCGCATGACTTCTTCCTCGTGTTCAACCACAATTACGGTATTGCCCATGTCGCGCAGTGACTCCAACACACTTACTAACTTTCGGGTATCACGCGGGTGAAGGCCAATGCTTGGTTCGTCCAAAATGTACATTGAACCTACCAAGGCACTACCCAATGACGTTGCCAACTTAATCCGTTGAAATTCTCCGCCTGAAAGCGAATTAGTAAGACGGTTGAGCGTCAAATAACCTAGCCCCACGCGGTTCATGTATTCCAAACGGTTTTCAATTTCAATCAAAATTCGTTTGGCCACGCCGTATTGAAAATCGGGTAAAGTGAGGTTTTGGAAAAATTGTAACACCTCCGAAATTGGCATCAAAACCAAGTCAGTAATGGAAGTACCATTTATTTTTACGTAACTCGCATCCTGACGCAAACGAGAGCCTCGACATTCGGGGCAGTTGGTTCGACCTCGGTATCGCGACAACATCACACGGTATTGTACTTTGTGCGTCTGCGATTCTAAATGGTCAAAAAAGGCCGTTAGACCCTCAAAATAGCTATTTCCCGTCCAAAGTAACGCTTTCTGGTCTTCGGTTAAATCTTTATAAGCACGATGGATGGGGAAATCAAAACGGATACCGTGACGAAGCAAAGGCGCTAACCATTCGCTCATTTTTTCGGAACGCCAAGGGGCAATTGCTCCCTCAAATACCGAAAGATTTTTATCGGGAATCACCAGTTCGGGGTCTAGCCCCAGTACTTTTCCAAAACCTTCGCAGCGTTTGCAAGCGCCGTAAGGGTTATTAAAGCTGAAAAGATTAACGCTAGGTTCTTCAAATTTTAGCCCATCTAATTCAAACTTATCAGAAAACGAACGTTTTTCTCCGCCGACCACTTTTATCCAGCACAACCCTTCTCCTTCAAAAAAGGCCGTTTGTACCGAATCCGAAAGACGGAAAAGCGTATCTTCGTCCTCGTGCTTAATGGCCGCTCGGTCCACCAAAATAAATAGCTCCGTTCCCTCCAAAGCTCCTTCAACGTTGCCTTCTTCCAGTAGTTCCTCAATCGAACGTGTTTCGTCACTTACCACGATTCGCGTATAGCCTTTGGAAAGTAGAATGGTTAATTCTTGTTCGAGCGTACGATTTTCTTTGATGATAAGCGGCGCCAAAACCATTGCCCGCGTCCCTTCCTCGTGGCCCATGAGGTAATTGACCACGTCGGTCACCGTGTCTTTGCGCACAATTTCTCCCGAAATAGGCGAGTGAGTTACCCCAATTCGGGCAAAAAGTAATTTCAAATAATCGTAGATTTCAGTGGTCGTCCCCACCGTTGAGCGTGGATTTCGGGTATTGACTTTCTGTTCGATGGCTACCGCAGGCGAGATTCCCTTGATGTAATCCACTTCGGGCTTTTCCATTCTCCCCAAAAACTGACGGGCATAACTGCTCAAGCTTTCGACGTACATGCGCTGGCCTTCGGCAAAAAGTGTATCGAACGCCAACGATGATTTGCCCGACCCCGACACACCCGTTACAACAACGAGTTTGTTTCGTGGAATGGCCACATCAATATTTTTGAGATTATTTACTCGCGCTCCTTTGATGAGGATAAATTTTTTGGGGTCTAGTCCTTCAAAATCAGAAGAAGATACAGTCGGATTACTTGTCGTTTGATTCATTGGGCTGGTTTGCAAAACTCACAAAAGTAGGGAAAACGGCTCCGATATACTAACAATCGCTGAGGTGAGTTCTGGGGTTATAACAAAAAATCGGAGCAATTTGTCTCTTGACAAACTGCTCCGACCGAAAGAATGTTTGATTGACTGCTAGTATTGTTCCAATAAGTACTTAATGACGTCCGTAGTGGTCACAATTCCAACGAGTTGACCATTTTCTATAACTGGCAAGGCGTGGTATTCTTCCGAAGCTAGAATTTCTGCCACTTCTCTAATACTCAAAGCTGCCTCTACCGTACGAGGTTTCTGGGTCATTACTTGTGAAATACTCAACATTTCCAAAATGGCTTCGTCCGCGCCTTCTTGATTTTCAAACAACGAACTGAAGGTCAAACGATTGATGTCGGTACTGCTGATGATTCCCACCACGTCGTGGCCTTCCAATACTGGAACGTGTCGAATGTGGTTTTTCTTTACTAAGTCAATAACATCATGCAAATCGTCGGAAACTTGAACAGTGGCTACGTTTTTGGTCATGATGTGCGAAATTGGTTCTCTTCTTTTCATTGGGAGGATTGATTTATTGTGATGAACAATAGTACCCTCTTTTTGACAGAACCTTTATGACCAATACTACCGTTTTACCCTGCTTTTAATCATGTTTCCCAAAAATCGCTTATGGTAGTATCACGCGGTCAATAACGTGAATAACGCCGTTGGTAGCAACAACATCAGCCGAAGTGACTGTGGCATTGTTTGTTCCGTTTCCAGCTCCACGCACTTGTACTGTCGAACCCAATGTCACGGTAAGTGGTGCTTGGCCTGCCGACGCAACTGTACCTGCTACGAGGTTGGTAGAAAAAACTCGGCCAGCTACAACGTGGGCAAGCAATACGTTGGTCAAGGTAGTCAAAGTAGCGCCGCTTGCTGCATTAATCGCATCAATGCTGTTGAACGGAGTAGCTTGAAAGGCCGCATTGGTAGGAGCAAATACTGTGTAAGGCGAGCTACCTGTTAACACGGCAGTTACCGTTGCACCCACTGCTGGATTTGCTTGAATCACTTTGTTGAGCGCCGCTACCAAAAACGTAAAGTTGGTATTTCCCTGCGCCACTTGGAGCAAGTTGCCCGCAGGTGGCAACAAAACGCGGTTGATTACATGGATAACCCCGTTGTCAGCAGCGACATCAGCGGCTACTACTCGAGCTCCGTTGATAGACACCCCGCCAGTGCCTTTCGTAATGTACGCTTTTCCTCCACTCAACGTAGTCACTTCTGTGTTGCTTGCCGTAGGGAGGTCGGTTGAAAGGTTTTTTGTTGCTAAAACGTGGTACTGCAACACCGCTTTGAGCGTATTTACATCCAAACCATTAACCGTGGCAAGGTCTAATCCAGACGCCGTAAATGCTGCATCGTTTGGTGCAAAAACGGTCAAAGTACCTGCCCGCAACGCATCGGCTAGTCCAGCACGGCTCACAGCTGCCCGTAAGATTGTGAAGTCATTGTTTTGAAGAACTACGTCAGTAATGGTGTTGGAAGTAGGCTCATCTTTCTCACAGCTCATTAAGAAGAGGCTGCTCACTAAAACTGTCAATGCCAGTGAAACTGTTTTGAGTGTTTTCCAATAGATGTTCATAGTTTGAAAAAAGTTTGAAAATGGAATGGGTAGATAATTGTTTAAAAACACCTATATAACTTTTTGTCTAAGGCAAATTGTTTAACTTTTACTAAAAAAAATTAAACAAATAATAGGCTCAAGCAAAAAAATAGGGCTTTCGAACAAGTCGAAAACCCTATTTTTCAAGTATTTATGAGCTACCCTTACGCTTCTACCTGTGCGTATTCTTCTACTGGAATACAGGCACAAATTAAGTTACGGTCGCCGTAAGCCGAATCAATACGGCTTACACTTGGCCAAAACTTATTGAAACGCAAGTGAGGCAATGGGAAGACCGCTTTCTCACGACTGTACGGGCGCTCCCAGTTTTCGGTCAACACAATGCGAGCCGTGTGTGGTGCATTTTTCAGTACGTTATTTGCCTTGTCAGCCACACCTTCTTCCACTTCACGGATTTCGGCACGGATACTCAACAATGCGTCGCAAAAACGATCTAATTCCGCTTTTGATTCGGATTCGGTCGGCTCAATCATCAACGTACCTGCCACGGGGAACGACAAGGTTGGTGAGTGGAAACCGTAATCCATCAAACGTTTGGCAAGATCTTCGGCTTCGATACCTACGGCTTTGAAAGGACGGCAATCCACAATCATTTCGTGTGCACAACGTCCGTTGGTTCCCGTGTATAAAATTTCAAATTGCCCTTCCCCCGACAAGCGTTGCTTGATGTAGTTGGCATTAACGATAGCCATTTTGGTCGCATTCGTCAATCCTTCACCTCCCATCATGGCGATGTAGGCATGGGAAATGGTCAGAATGCTTGCCGAGCCATAAGGTGCCGCAGAAACAGCCCCAGCCCCCCCAATGGGGGAGTTATTTGTTCCCCCATTGGGGGTTAGGGGGCTGTTAACGTGCCCTGGCAAGTGCGGCACCAAGTGCGCTGCTACGCCAATAGGCCCCATCCCTGGGCCACCACCACCGTGAGGGATACAGAATGTTTTGTGTAAGTTGAGGTGACACACGTCCGCCCCGATGGTTGCAGGACTTGTAAGTCCTACTTGGGCGTTCATGTTTGCACCGTCCATATAGACTTGTCCACCATGACTGTGGATAAGTGAACAGATATCAATAATACTTTCTTCAAACACCCCGTGGGTTGACGGATACGTCACCATCAAACACGAGAGTTCGTTACTGTATTGTTCCGCTTTTGCTTTCAAGTCTTCAACGTCAATGTTTCCGCGCTCGTCACACTTTGTTACGACTACCTTCATTCCTGCCATTACTGCCGAAGCTGGGTTGGTACCATGCGCCGACGACGGAATCAAGGCCACGTTACGGTGACTTTCTCCGCGCGCTTCGTGATAGGCACGAATCGTCAAAAGACCTGCGTATTCACCCTGCGCTCCTGAGTTAGGTTGAAGTGACATAGCGGCAAAACCTGTGATTTCACAAAGCCAGTCATTTAAGTGCTTGAACAACAACTGGTACCCTTCCGTTTGGAACGTGGGAGCAAAGGGGTGCATCTTGCCAAACTCTGGCCAAGTCACTGGAATCATCTCGGCCGTTGCGTTGAGTTTCATCGTACAACTTCCCAACGAAATCATCGAGTGAACCAATGATAAATCTTTGTTTTCCAACGACTTCAAGTAACGAAGCATGTCATGCTCTGTATGATAATTGTTGAAAACAGGATGCGTCAAATATGCCGATTCCCGCGCTAAGTTGGCAGGCAACGATACTTCTACTTCGTCAGGAACGCTCATTTCGATACCTTCACCCGACGCAGTTGCAAACAAATCCAACAATTCAATCAAGTTGGCAAATGTTTTCGCTTCATCAAACGATACTCCTACCGAACCATTGGCATTGTAACGCAAATTGATACCGCGCTTACGAGACTCTTCTTCAAGCTGTTGTGCATTACGAACATTGACCGTCACGGTATCGAAGTAATTTTGTGTCGCTACTTCGTAACCCATTTCTGAAATGGCATCCGCAAATGCCTTTGTCAAGCCTTGGATTTTTGAAGCAATGCTTTTTAAACCTTCTGGCCCGTGATAAACCGCATAAGCAGCGGCCATCACCGAAAGTAATACTTGGGCGGTACAGATATTTGAGGTAGCTTTTTCACGGCGAATGTGCTGCTCACGCGTTTGCAACGCCATGCGCAACGCACGGTTTCCTTCTGTATCTACCGACACGCCAATGATACGCCCTGGAATCTGACGTTTGTAGGCATCCTTGGTGGCAAAAAACGCTGCGTGTGGCCCGCCGTATCCCATCGGAACGCCAAAACGTTGTGCTGAACCGACTACTACGTCTGCTCCCATTTCACCTGGGGCTTTCAACAACGTAAGGCTCAACAAATCAGCAGCAACCGCCACAAAAATGTTTAATTCGTGGGCAGCGGCAATAAAGTCAGTATAATCAATGACCTCTCCGTCGGTAGCAGGGTATTGCACCAACACTCCAAAAATGGCAGGGTCAGTCAAATCAACCTTAGAGTGGTCGCCCACTACGACGTTGATATCCAACGGAGTAGCACGCGTATAAATCAAATCAATGGTTTGTGGGTGGCAACGCTCCGACACAAAAAACGTTTCCGCTTTCTTCTTAGCTCCTGTACGCAAGCTATGAAGCATTGTCATTGCTTCGGCCGCCGCCGTGGCTTCGTCTAAAAGCGAGGCGTTGGCAATCTCCATTCCCGTCAAATCAATCACCGCTGTTTGGAAATTGAGCAACATCTCCAAGCGTCCTTGCGCAATCTCTGCCTGGTACGGTGTGTAAGCCGTGTACCATGCAGGGTTCTCCAAAATATTACGCAAAATCACGTTAGGAACAATCGTATCGTAATAACCCGTACCGATGTATGACTGGTAAATGCGATTGAGGCGGGCGACTTTTTTCAAGTCATTGAGGTACTCAAACTCCGATTTGGGAGCGGGCAACTCAAGCGGTCTTGCTAAACGAATAGCAGCAGGAACGGTTTGCTCAATCAACTCATCGACAGTGCTTACTCCGATGGTCTTTAGCATTTCTTGTAACTCTTCGGGACGTTGGCCGTGGTGACGGCGCTCAAAGGATTCTTGTTGGTGAAGACTGATTTTCATCCGATTTATCAGAGCGGTCTATTGTGTGTAAGATTTCGCAAAATTAGTCAAAAAAAAGGGTCTTTGTTGCGCCCTTTTCTTGGAAAAACAAAAACTGAAGGGTAAAGTTTGCGTTTTGGTTTTCCTATTTTACTTTTTGTGGTTAAGATGAGACTATTTCACAAAATCATTGCAACACGCAACGTTTCACGTTACATTTGTGTTCTATGATTATCAATTACCGACACAAAGGGCTAGAATTGTACGCAACCAAAGGTGACCGTTCCAAGTTGCTCGCTGCACATATTCCAAAAATTCGACTGATTTTAACGCGTCTGGATGCCGCAAGTAGTCCTGAACAAATGAATCAAGTTGGGTATGGGTTTCATGCCCTAAAAGGGGACTTGAAAGGTTTTTATGCGGTAAAAGTATCTGGGAATTGGCGCATCATTTTCCGTTTTGAAGGTGAAAATGCAATGGATGTAGATTACTTAGACTATCACTAAACAAAGAAAACATGGCTTTATTTGACCCCGCCCATCCTGGCGAACTAATCCGAGAAACATTAGAAGGCTTACGCGAAGAAACCGGACAAAAACTAACTATTGCTGAAGTAGCAGAAGGATTAGGAACAACACGTAAAACACTATCGGCAATTATCAATGGCAAACAAAGTGTCAGCCCTGAAATGGCCATTCGATTGGGTACTGCTTTTCCAAACACAAGTGCTGAATTTTGGTTGAAAGCACAAGAAAACTACGACCTCGCAAGAGTACGGCCTAAGGTTGATACAAGCCAT
This sequence comes from Runella sp. SP2, assembly GCF_003711225.1. Classification (NCBI taxonomy): domain Bacteria; kingdom Pseudomonadati; phylum Bacteroidota; class Cytophagia; order Cytophagales; family Spirosomataceae; genus Runella; species Runella sp. SP2. The sequence goes on from NZ_CP031030.1 coordinate 5,277,388, forward strand.
ATTCGGGTTTTCTGGAATCCAGCAGGTCTAAATTTCAAACCAGTTTAGCGATTAGATAATAGAAATCTTCCAATAATTCATGAAGGATATACTTTACGCAACAGTCGTCTCCCTGTGCTTATACTGCCAAGTGGCCTTTTCTCAAAATGCGACTTTGCAAATCGACCTTAACAAAGAAATTGGCCCCATGCACCCTGCATGGGCGTGGTTTGGATACGACGAGCCCAATTATACCTACATGAAAGACGGCAAAAAACTGCTGTCTGAGCTTTCGGCGCTTAGTCCCGTACCCGTTTATGTTCGTGCTCACAACCTACTAACCACAGGCGACGGCACTCCCGCGCTCAAGTGGGGCTCGACCAACGCCTACACCGAAGATGCCCAAGGAAATCCTGTGTATGACTGGACAATTGTGGATAAAATTTTTGATACGTACGTCGAACGAGGGATGAAGCCGATGGCTCAAATTGGATTTATGCCCGAGGCACTTTCAACCAAGCCCCAGCCCTACCGCCACCAATGGGCGCCTGGCCAGCACTATACTTCGATTTTTACGGGTTGGACGCACCCTCCTAAAGATTACGCCAAATGGGCCGAATTGGTCTATCAGTGGGTAAAACATTCGGTAGAACGTTACGGCAAAAAAGAAGTAGAAAGCTGGTATTGGGAACTATGGAACGAACCCGATAGCCCTTACTGGGGCGGTACGGTGCAGGAATATTGCAAGTTGTACGATTACTCAGTCGATGCCGTTCGGCGCGCACTGCCAACGGCCAAAATCGGCGGCCCTCACGTCACAGGCCCTGCGGGGCGTCGTGGTGGTGATTTTTTGAAAAAATTCTTGAAACACTGTGTTTCTGATACCAATTATGTGACGGGTAAAATCGGCACTCCCCTCGATTTTATTGCGTTTCATGCCAAAGGGGCACCCAAACTTGTCAATGGCCATGTACAAATGAACATGGGAACGCAGCTTCGCGATATTTCAACGGGTTTCCAGATAGTCGCTTCTTTTCCCGAGTTAAAGCACTTACCCATCGTCATCGGAGAGTCTGACCCCGAAGGCTGTGCAGCCTGTGGCATGAAAACCGACCCGCAAAATGCCTACCGCAACGGCACCATGTATTCAAGCTACACCGCCGCGTCTTTTGCCCGAAAATACGCCTTGGCCGACCTCCATCAAGTCAATTTTAAAGGCGCCGTCTCGTGGTCATTTGAGTTTGAAGACCAACCCTGGTTTTATGGTTTCCGTGATTTGGCCACCAACGGCGTGAACAAACCCGTACTGAACGTATTTCGGATGTTTGGCAAAATGAGCGGTCAACGCGTAGATGTTAAAGGAAACTTCATGTATCCCACCTTGACGGTTCGGGATTCGAGCGTACGAAGAAGTACACCTGATATTGGCGGATTAGCCGCAAAAGATAAAAGAAAAGCGTCGGTCATGCTTTGGAACTATCACGATGACGATATCCCCTCTGCTATGGCCAATGTTGAGCTAACCTTCAAAAATATTCCTGCCAAAAAAGTCAAAATCACCCACTACCGCATCGACAGCCAACACAGCAACAGCTACGAGGTCTGGAAAAAAATGGGTTCTCCCGCCAACCCAACACCCGAACAAATCAAGGAACTGGAGAAAGCGGGGCAGTTAGCGAAGCTAGGCGCCCCTCAAACCCAAACCGTTCAAAATAATCAGCTGATTATTACCACTTCTTTGGAGCGTCAAGGAGTGGGATTGGTGACGTTGGAGTGGTAAATTGGGACTACTTATTCTTCTCAAAATTCCTCAAAAACTCCTCGCGGTCGGTGATTTTAAAATCGGCTTGCCATTCGTATTCTAAGCCTCGGTGAAGGCCATGTTCCGCCCCGAAATAATACATGTTTTTCATGGCGGCGATGGTCTGCGCCGAATTACCTTTTATTTTTTCAACTACCTGGTTTACTGTCGTTTCTAAGTCCGACAAAGGCACTGACTTGTTTACCAACCCTATCCGCTCAGCCTCTTTGCCCGACACGGGTTGAGCCGTAAACGAAAGCTCCATTGCTTTCATCAAACCGATTTTTTGTTGAAGGCGTTGGGTCATTCCCCATTTGGGGGCAATCCCCCACTTGGTATGCGTGTCCCCGATTTGGGCTTCGTCGGCCGCATACACTAAGTCAAAGGCAAGCATCAATTCGGTAGCGCCCGTGTAACAGTGTCCATTGACTTGGGCAATTGTTACTTGTGGCATTGCCTGTAAGGTCAGAATAAAAGCCGCGCCCATTTCCATTACTTCAAAGTTAGAAAAGTGCCCGCCTTCAATGCTTTCATTCAACGCTTTCAGGTCAACCCCTGCCGACCATGCCCGTCCAGCCCCCGTAACGACAAACAACTTAATAGATTCATCCAGCGACACTTTTCGTGCTACATCTGCTAATTCGGCGATAAGATTCGGGCTGAGGGCGTTCAACACCGACGGACGATTAAGGGTTACTTTGGCCACTCCTGCTTCTTGCGAAAAGAGAATATCTTGGTACGTTGTCATATTTTTCTCGATTAATCTTTCTTAAATATCTGCATTTCTAACCGTAAAACGCTCATTTGCTGGCACATTTTTAGCTAGATTATTTACGGAGTAAAACAATTTCGTCGCTTAAAATCGTTTCTAAAATTGGAGAATCAGCCCTCCGAGACATTTTAATCGTAACTTTGCGGCCGCATTTACTCCAAACCTATAAGGTTTGGTAAACACATCGAACTGAAAACAAACTTCTTTAATGTATAAAGGGAAAAAAGTAATCATCGTCATGCCCGCTTACAAAGCGTCGCTCACGTTGGAAAAAACCTACCGAGAAATCCCGTTTGACTTGGTAGATGATATTATTTTGGTCGATGATGCTAGTCCAGACAACACCGTCGAAGTAGCCGAGCGACTGGGTATCAAACACGTCATTCGCCACGATAAAAACAAAGGCTACGGCGGCAACCAAAAAACGTGCTACACCAAAGCCCTTGAGCTAGGCGGCGACATTGTTATTATGCTTCACCCTGATTATCAATACACGCCACTATTGCTTACGGCTATGATTTCCATCATTGGCAATGGGCTGTATCAGGTCGTGTTTGGATCACGGATTTTAGGGAAAGGCGCTCTCAAAGGTGGAATGCCTATGTATAAATACGTTGCCAACCGCATTTTGACGTTGACTCAAAACATTTTGATGAACCAAAAACTCTCCGAATACCATACGGGCTACCGCGCGTTTTCGGGAGAAGTTTTGCGGAGCGTTCCTTTTCAAAAATGCAACGACGACTTTGTTTTTGACAACGAAATGATTGCCCAAATTTTCTGGAAAGGCTACGAAATTGGTGAAGTAACTTGCCCTACCAAATATTTTGAAGAAGCGTCGTCTATCAATTTCCAACGAAGCATGAAATACGGATTTGGCGTTTTGGGAGTATCAAGCCGCTACTTTTTGGCAAAAATTGGACTCTGGAAATGGGATTTGCTAGATTAAATGAGAATGCCTAGCAAGTACTTCAGCAAGCGCAATTATGAATAAGCACTTCGGCAGGCGCGGCAAGTGCCTCTGGTTGCTCACAACCAGAGAAATTTTTTCCTCAAAAAACAAAAAAGGGCAGCTTGGAGCTGTCCTTTTTGTTCACTGTCGACTGTAAAATATAGACTACCAATTGTTTTTAAGCGTCTTTCCAACCAATCGCACATCCTACGGCTTTGGTTTGGGTCACTACGACGGGTTTACCCGCCAAAATGTTGTTGACTGCATCTTCCACGTAGCGTTTGGTGACGCTTGCGGGGTCTTGGTAATTATCATCTATGGTTCCAATGTATTGTACCGTGAATTTAGCATTTTCATTTCGTAAAACAAAAACATGCGGCGTACGCGTTGCGCCAAAAGCTTTTGCCACGGCTTGCGTTGCATCTTGCAAATAAGGAAAAGTATAGCCTTTCTCCGTCGCTCGCTTCTTCATATTGTCTATCGACTCGTCTTCGTAATCCGACGCATCGTTGGAATTAATCGCCACAACAGGAAAATTGAGCACCCCGTATTTTTTATCCAAAGCAATAATGCGCTCTTCGTAGGCTTTGGCAAACGGGCAGTGGTTACAGGTAAACACCACTATTACGCCTTTTTTGTCTTTGTAATCCGACAAACTTACGGTTCCTCCTTTGGCATTTTGAAGCTTAAACTCAGCTACCGACCCGCCGATTGGATACCCCACCGAAGAAGCCTGCACGCGTTGCTGTTGGAACACCAAGGTCGTTGCGATACTCACTGTCAACGCTGCGAATAATGTTGCCCAAAACTTATTTTTCATGGTCGTTGGTATGTTTGCCATTCTGACGAAATCAAGTTAAAAAGTCACAGAAAATCAGAGAGTTCCTTTTCCAAACGGAGGGCGTCAAGTTTTTGTTCAAAAAACACTTTTTTCCCCTTGGCATTATTGAAAATCAGGGTAGCAGGAATGGCACCTGACCATTCTTTGCTCACCTTCTCAATCCAGCTATTGGCGTCGGGTTCATTGAGCAACCATACTTGCGATGTTAGCTTTCGTTCGGTCACAAAAGGAATCACTCTCGTTGTCAATTCTCTAGCAAAATCCATGCTAACTAAAATCACTTTGAGCTTCTGATTCAGGTATTTCTGCTGAGTTTGTTCAAAATACGGCAATTCTGTCACACAAGGCTTACACCAAGTCGCCCAGAAGTTCAATACATAGGTAGTATCGCTTTTTTGAGCAAAAAGACTATCCATCGCCACCCATTTTACCATCGATACTTGCTGTGCTTGCCCTACCGTTTGTACCATGACCAACAGCACACCCACTATCCAGCCTTTTGCATTCATTCTCACAAGTTTAAAATTCTACTGCTGAATACGTCGGGTTGTGAGCAACCCTTTCCACAGCACTCAATACGTTGGGTTGTGAGCAACCCTCTCCACAGCACTCAATACGTCGGGTTGTAAGCAACCCTCTTCACAGTACTCAATACGTCGGGTTGTGAACAACTCTCTCCACAGCACTCAATACGTCGGGTTGTGAGCAACCCTCTTCACAATACTCAGCAACCCTCTTCACGATGTCAAAGTAAGTACGCGATTTTTTCTCACATTTACAAACTGACTTTTCTAGTGCGCTTCCAACCAATTGAGCCCTTTTCCAATTCCCGTTTCCATTTTTACGGGCAACGGAATGGCATTCACCATCAACTCATTTACGTGGTGGCTCAACAATTCGATTTCATCGCGGTGCGCGTCAAACACCAATTCGTCATGTACCTGCAAAAGCATACGTGACTGTAGTTTTTCGCGTTTCAGAAAATCGTGGATATTAATCATCGCTATCTTAATCATATCCGCCGCCGAGCCTTGAATCGGGGCGTTGATGGCGTTTCGTTCGGCAAAACCACGCGTCGTTTGGTTTTGAGAATCAATATCAGCCAAATAACGCCGACGTCCTAAAATTGTTTCAACGTATTTTTGTTCACGGGCTTTGTTAATCACCATGTCCATGTAGCTTTTTACAGCAGGAAATTCTTGGAAATAGGCTTTGATGATTTCACTTGCTTCTCCCCGCGCAATCCCCAAGCGTTGGGCTAAGCCAAAGGCCGAAATACCATAAATGATACCAAAATTGACCATTTTGGCTTTTCGACGCATATCCGACGTTACTTCTTCGAGGGCTACGTCAAATACTTTACTGGCGGTACTAGCGTGAATATCAATACCTTTATTGAAGGCTTCGAGCATGGTGGCATCCTGACTGAAAGCGGCCATGATTCGGAGTTCGATTTGCGAGTAGTCGGCCGACAAAATCACATAATCTTCATTTCTAGGGATGAACGCTTTCCGAATCTCTCGTCCACGAGGCGTACGAATCGGAATGTTCTGAAGGTTAGGATTGGTACTGCTCAAACGCCCCGTCGCTGCCACGGCCTGATTGAACGACGTGTGAATTCGTCCCGTTGATGGGTTGATAAGCTGTGGCAACGCATCCACGTAGGTCGATTTTAGTTTTTGCAACTCGCGGTAATCCAGAATCTTACGCGCAATTTCGTGTTCCGATTCCAAATCCGACAAAATATCTTCTCCCGTAGCGTATTGTCCCGTCGCTGTTTTTTTAGGGTTTTTAACCAACTTCATTTTTTCAAACAAAACCACTCCCAACTGCTTCGGTGAACCGATGTTAAACTCCTCTCCCGCCAGTCCAAAAATTTCTTGCTCGACTTGCTTCATGTCGATTTCCAGCACGCCCGACATTTCGGATAAAACGTTGGTATCAACTTTTATCCCCTCACGTTCCATCGCTGCCAAAACGGGCACTAACGGCACTTCTACGCCTTTGAATAATTTCTCGGCTTGGTTTTCGACCAAAAGTGGTTGTAGTTTATGCTTGAGTTGGAGGGTAATGTCGGCATCCTCGGCGGCATATTCTACCAATTTCTCAATAGCCACATCCCGCATGGTCAATTGTTTGGGGCCTTTTTTACCAATAAGCGCCTCAATCGCCACGGGTTCGTAGTTGAGATAGGCATTGGCCAGCGCATCCATGTTATGACGCTTGTCGGGTTCGATAAGATAATGCGCCAACATGGTATCGTACAACGGCCCGCGCACTTCTACCCCGTAATTTTGCAGAATCAACATGTCGTATTTGAGGTTCTGCGCTATCTTTTCAATCTTTTCGTTTTCAAGCACTTCTCGAAAATCTTCCACGATAGCTTGTGCTTCGGCACGGTCGGCTGGCACGGGTACGTAAAACGCCTCGCCGTCGCGGTAAGCAAATGCCAAACCCACCAATTCAGCATCAATGGCATCCACCGACGTGGTTTCAGTATCAAAACAAAAAGATTCTTGCAAACTCAAGTAATACGCCAGCGATTGACGAAGCTCAGGGGTATTCACCAAATGATAGCGGTGAGCCGTGGTAGCCACCGTACGGCGCTCATTGCTCGTTTCTGATTCGGTACCTGTGCTTACCGAAGTCACTTCGCTTTGTTTACTCACCGAAGGAGCTGCCGTTGGGGCTTCACCAAACAGGTTCAATTGGCCCGTTTTATTGGCCGCAGGAATAGCAACGGGGGCTTCCGTTTCGCCCAAAAGGCGTTTTTTAAGGGTTTTAAACTCTAGTTCATCCAACAACGACGAAAGTAGCTCGCGGTTGGGCTCACACATGCGCAAATCTTCCTCTTCAAAGGCAATCGGCACGTTAATGTCAATCGTCGCCAGTTGCTTCGACAACACCGCCAAGTCTTTTCCCTCAATGACTTTCTCTTTGAGTTTGCCTGCGAGCTTATCGGTATTGACAATCAGGTTTTCAATCGAACCAAACTCAGCGACCAATTTTTGCGCCGTTTTTTCTCCAACCCCTGGAATGCCAGGAATGTTATCGGACGCATCACCTTGCAGTCCCAACATGTCCACCACCTGACTAATATCACTGATTCCCCAACGCTCACATACTTCTTTTGGCCCCATAATCTCCACTCCTTTTCCCGATATGGCTGGTTTGTAAAGATATACATGCTCTTCGACCAACTGCCCGTAGTCCTTGTCGGGGGTCATCATAAACACTTCAAACCCTTCGCGGGCGGCTTTTTTGGCAAGCGTCCCTACCACGTCGTCGGCTTCATATCCTTCCATTTCCAAGATAGGAATACACATTGCCTTGAGTAGCTGTTTTACGTACGGAACCGCCGTTGTAATGTCCTCGGGTTGTTCTTGACGCTGTGCTTTGTAGGCTTCAAATTGCACATGCCGAAAAGTAGGCTTCGGTGTATCAAAAGCCACTCCAAGGTGGGTAGGTTTTTCGTCTTTTAATACTTCCAATAAGGTATTGGCAAAACCAAAAATAGCACTGGTGTTTAACCCTTTGGAAGAAATTCGAGGATTTTTAACAAACGCAAAGTGGGCACGGTAAATGAGGGCAAATGCGTCTAAGAGAAATAATTTTTTTTCGGGTTTCATGGGGTGTTTGAATGTATATTAGCTACAAATAACGCAAAGTTTGGAGAGATTTTTGAAGTTTGTAAACTACCTTTTGCCTTTGTTCGTTACTTTAGGTGTTTTTTAAGATAAAATAAGCAAATGGAAAATCCCATACAAAACGACCGTTGGACAGTTCGTTTACCCATTTTATTGAGTGTTACCCTTGCCGCAGGCATGTTGTTAGGTGCTACGTTTTTTGGTGGCAGCAAGGGAATTGCTGATGTAGCCCGAGGACATACCAAGTTCAAGGAAGTACTACAACTCATTGATAATAATTACGTTGACACCGTCAACACCGACGAGTTGGTGGATTATTCCATCACCAAAATGCTCGAAAAACTCGACCCTCACACCTACTATTTTAACCCCAAAGATGCCGTAGCTGCGCGCTCACAACTCGAAAGTGGTTTTGATGGCATCGGTATTGAGTTTAATCTCTACAAAGATACCGTTTACGTAGTGACACCTCTGGTCGGTGGGCCGTCGGAAGCCGCTGGTATTCAGAGCGGGGACAAAATTTTAAAGGTAAATAGCGATATTTTTACGGGTAAAAAAGTGGACAATGCCTTCATTTTCTCCAAACTCCGCGGGCCGCGCGGTAGCGAGGTTAAAATCGAAATTTTGCGCCGTGGCGTACCCAAACCCCTATCGTTCTTACTCCGCCGCGACCGCATTCCTACCTTCTCGGTCGATGCCGCTTATATGATGGACAAAGAAGTGGGCTACGTCAAAGTTACTCGTTTCTCGGAATCGACCTACGATGAGTTTAAAAACGCCGTGAGTTCGCTTAAAACCCAAGGCATGAAAAAACTCATGCTCGACCTCCGTGGCAACCCTGGCGGATACATGGATCGCGCAACCAACATGGTGGATGAACTATTAGCAGGTGATAAATTGATTGTTTACACCGACGGCAAAGACGACCGCTACGACCGCCAAACCCGCGCCAAAAATGCAGGAATGTTTGAAAACGGCAGCGTGGTTGTTCTCATCGACGAAAGTAGTGCTTCAGCCTCGGAAATTGTCGCAGGGGCACTTCAAGACCACGACCGAGCCCTCATTGTGGGTCGTCGTTCGTTCGGAAAAGGCTTAGTGCAAATGCCCGTCAATCTTTCAGACGGCTCCGAATTGCGTCTCACGATTTCGCGCTACTATACCCCAAGCGGCCGTAGCATCCAAAAACCTTACAAAATGGGTGATTTGGAAGGTTACGAAAAAGACATCAAAAATCGTTTTGAACACGGCGAATTATTTGTTTCTGACAGCATCAAAAATAACCCTAAACTTCAGTACCGTACCGACGCTGGCCGCATTGTTTACGGTGGCGGAGGCATTACGCCCGACGTATTTGTACCGCGCGATACCAGCATGATGTCGCCGTATTTGTACGAGTTGTTTGCCAAAAACACCGTGCGTGACTACGCCCTCAACTACGTCAACCAAAATCGCAAACAGTTTGAGAAACAAACCTTTGCGGAGTTTTTAAAAAGCTACAATGTCACCGATGCCGATTTGAACGGTGTGGTTAAAAACGCGACCGCCGATAACATCAAGTTCAACGAAAAAGAGTTTAGCCGTTCTAAGCCTTACATTCGTACATACCTCAAGGCGCTCATTGCCCGTTATGCTTACCAAAAACGCGACAAAGGAGGCCTCAACAACGAATTTTACCAAGTCATGTCCAACACCGACGAAGGAATCCGTAAAGCGGCAACCCTTTTTGATGAAGCCGAAAAATTGGCCAAAGGAAACGTAAGCTTAAAAGACGCCAAGAAATAATGACGCCCAAATCAGTCGCAAGCTCGCAGGTAACCATTACGGAATTGATGATTCCTTCCTACGCCAATTTTGGAGGTAAAATCCACGGAGGTATTTTGCTTTCGCTCATGGATAAAGTCGCCTACGCCTGTGCGTCCAAGCACGCAGGAACCTATGTGGTGACGGTGTCGGTGGACGGGGTCAATTTTCTCCAACCCATTGAAGTCGGTGAATTGGTTTCGTTGCACGCCTCGGTCAACTACGTGGGGCGCAGTTCGATGGTCATCGGGATTCGGGTCATTGCCGAAAACGTCCGCTCAGGCACCCAAAAACATACCAATACCTCGTATTTTACGATGGTTGCCAAAGACGATGAAGGCAAGCCTACGGAAGTCCCGCCGTTGTTGTTGGACTCCAAAGAAGACATTCGACGGTTTTTGGAAGCCATCAAACGCCGCGAGCTAAAAAACCTCTACGCCGACGAGTTTGACAACGAAAAAACGCGCTTGAGTGTGGAAGAAAACCTTCATTTGTTGGAAAAAGAACGTTGCGTTATCGCCCAAAGGTAAATTGACATTGTGTATCTTTGCGCACTTAAAAATCAGAAAAAACTATGTTTGGAGATATGATGGGAATGCTTGGAAAGGTAAAGGAATTCCAAGCCAAAATGAAAGAAGCCCAAGAAAGTCTTGGCCAATTGAGTGAGTCGGCAGAAGCAGGTGCGGGCATGGTGAAAGTGACCGTAAATGGCCGCAAACAAGTCACTCAACTGACCATTGACCCCGATTTGATGAAACCCGAAGATGCCGAAGTCGTGCAAGACCTTATCATTGCGGCGGTAAATCGGGCGATGGAAAACATCGAAGAAAAAATCAAAGCTCGAATCCAAGAATCGACCGAAGGCGTTTTGCCCAACATTCCAGGGTTGGACTTGAGTAAATTCATGAAATAATACGCAATGGATAAAATCGCCATTGTCATTTTGAATTACAACGGGAGAAACTTTCTAGAAAAGTTTCTCCCGTCTGTTATTGCGCACTCGGAATCCTATCCGATTTACGTGGCCGACAGCGCCTCGAAAGACGATTCTGTGGCTTGGACGCGCGCGCACTACCCCAACGTTCGATTGATAGAACTTCCGCAAAACCGAGGCTATGCGGGTGGATACAACGCTGCTTTGAGTCAAATTAAGGCCGAATACTACGTTTTGCTCAATTCTGACGTCGAAGTGACTGCTAATTGGCTTACGCCGATGGTACAGTTTTTGGACACCCATCCCAACGTGGGCGCTTGCCAACCCAAATTATTGGCGTACCACGATAAAACGCAGTTTGAATACGCAGGAGCTGCGGGGGGCTTTATGGATTGGCTAGGTTTTCCCTATTGCCGTGGTCGAATATTTGACCATTGCGAAACCGACAAAGGGCAATACGATACTCCAATGCCTATTTTTTGGGCGTCGGGAGCGTGTTTGTTTATTCGGGGGCATTTATTCCACGAACTCGGTGGCTTCGACGAGGACTTTTTTGCCCACATGGAAGAAATCGACCTCTGCTGGCGTCTGCACACGGGCGGTCACGAAATTTATTGTCTTCCCCAATCGACGGTCTATCACGTAGGTGGCGGGACGTTACCTCCCTCCAACCCCTTCAAAACCTACCTCAACTACCGCAATAGCCTTGCGATGCTCTACAAAAACTTACCTTCTAAAAATCGCTTTGGCATTATTTTTTGGCGATTGGTAGTAGATGGAATTTCGGCCGTTCGGTTTATACCAAAAGGAGAGTGGGCAAACATTTGGGCTATCATTCGGGCTCATTTTGCGTTTTATGGGTGGATTAGACGCAATTTATCGCAGAAACGGGAAAAAATTATTCGAGAAATCGGGCCACCCAAAGAGGCTCATTCCCTGCCTATTGCGCCCAAGAGTGTGATTTGGGGCTATTTTGTCAAAGGTCAGAAAACCTACGACTCATTTTCAAGACCTTAATCAAAAAAATTACTTGGTTTGTATTCTGCCAAAAAGCCGATAAATTCCTTTAATTTTGCGGCTTATAAACATTAGTCACTCTGCGAAAGCAAACAATATGGCATTATTTGATTTTTTAACGAGCGAGATTGCAATTGACTTAGGAACGGCTAACACCCTTATTATCCATAAAGATAAAATTGTGGTGGACGAGCCTTCTATCATTGCTTTGGACAAGAACAACGGGAAGGTGCTGGCGATTGGTCACAAAGCGATGCAGATGCACGAAAAAACCAACGAAAATATAAAAACCATCCGCCCGTTAAAAGACGGTGTAATTGCCGACTTTACCGCCGCGGAATTGATGATTAGAGGAATGATTAAGATGATTGCTCCTAACAATCGCTTTTTTACCCCTTCGCATCGAATGGTCATTTGTATTCCTTCGGGTATCACCGAAGTAGAAAAACGGGCCGTAAAAGACTCCGCTGAGCACGCAGGTGCCAAAGAAGTATATATGGTGCATGAACCTATTGCCGCTTCTATTGGTATCGGTATCGACATCACCCAACCCAACGGTACCATGATTGTCGATATTGGTGGTGGAACGACCGAAATCGCCGTGATTGCCCTTTCGGGTATCGTGTGCGAGCAATCGATTCGTATTGCGGGCGACGTTTTTACCAAAGACATCGTAGATTACATGCGCCGCGAGCACAACCTTCTCATCGGAGAGCGTTCGGCAGAGCAAATCAAAATCGAAGTAGGTTCGGCCTTGCCAGAATTGGACAGCCCTCCTGCTGACTTCGAGATTCGCGGACGTGACCTCATGACGGGTATTCCAAAAGAAATCAAAGTAACCTACAGCGAAATTGCTTACGCCCTCGACAAGTCGATTTCTAAAATCGAAGAAGCGGTGATGAAAGCCCTCGAAATTTCGCCCCCAGAACTTTCGGCCGATATTTATACCAACGGTATTCACCTCACAGGTGGTGGAGCGTTGCTACACGGTTTGGACAAGCGCCTTGCGGCCAAAACCAAACTCCCTATTCACGTTGCCGACGATCCACTCAAGGCCGTTGTAAAAGGGACAGGCGAAATCCTGAAAAATTTAGAATTGTATAAATCGGTATTGATTCAGTAATTATTCAGATGGTTTATAGTCGATAGTCCACGGTCAATGGTCCATGGTCAATAGTAAGCATACTGTGGACTATAAACTATCGACTATGGACTGTGGACTATCGACCATGGACTAAACAAATGCTCCAACTATTTGAGTTTATTGGGCGTAACCGCAATTTTATCCTCTTTGTTTTGTTAGAGGTGTTTAGCTTTTGGTTGCTTGTCAATAACAACAATTATTGGAGCGTAGAGTACTTTAATACAGCGAATACCCTGAGTGCCAAAAGCCTTGAATTGTCTAACGCAGCGCGTGAATACACCAACTTACGGGATGTAAACGCGGCTTTAGCCGAAGAAAACCGTCGTCTCAACGAGCTAATTACCAAGCTTCAACAGCAAAAGCCTACCAATGCACCCGTAGGCTATCAAGCTGACTCTGCTTTTGCCAATCGGTATAAATTTGTAACGATTGCCAAAGTGATTGAAAATAGTACGCACCGAGCTGACAATTACTTGACCATCGACAAAGGCTACGCCGACGGCATCAAAGAAGGCATGGGTGTGGTATCGGCAACAGGCGTAGTGGGTAAGGTCAAAATTTGCAACAAAAACTTCTCGGTCATTACGTCCATTCTGCACTCGCAGTTTATGGTTTCTACCAAATTGCTCCGCAGTGGCGACCAAGGAACGGCCAAGTGGGAAAATAATACCACCCCTTCCATCATTCAGTTGAAGGATATTTCTCGTTACACCACCATCATGAAGGGGGATACCGCCGTAACTTCTGACCAAAACGTCGTTTTTCCACCTGGAATCGCCGTTGGGATTGTAAAGTCGTTTCGTGTAGCGCCTGACCAAGCATTTTTTGACATCGACCTCAAACTTTCTACCGACTTTTCGAAGATTTCGTACGTGTATTTGGTAGAAAACAAATTATTGGAACAACAACAGTCGCTTCAAGAAAGCCTCACTCCAAAACGCAAATGAACCCAACCGAAATCATTCGCACTGTCGTCAGATGGCTCGTGTACGTGTTGCTCCACATTTTTGTTGCACGTCACTTGGTGCTGTTCGACTATGCGTTCTGTTTTATTTACGTAGGTGCTATTTTATTTTTACCGATTGAAATCAACCTCACGGCGCTATTGGTCATTAGTTTTTTTACGGGTGTTATAATTGATACTTTCGACAACACCTTGGGGCTTCATGCTTCGGCCTCCGTGCTAATTGCCTACCTTCGTCCTATCATTATTAAATACCAGCTTGGGCAAAAACTTACCGAAGGTCGCCTTCAGCTATCTATTAAAGAGTTGGGCTTCCCCACTTTCTTGTCGTACATCCTGATGCTGATTTCCATTCACCACATGGTGTTATTTTTGGTTGAAGCAGGTAGCTTTCGTTTATTTCCATACACCTTCCTAAAAATTGTTTGTAGCGTTGTATTTACAACAGTGACGGTTATTCTAACCCGCCTTTTTTCTCGTTAATCTTCAATTATTTTTCACTGACATTTTGTCCCACTTTTCATTTTCCAAAACCATTGGAATAGTTTTTGACGTATATCAGTACAAACTAATCTGGGAACATTTATCAACAACTAATCACAAAAAAATAACCTTTCATGGGTTGTTTTTGTTGATTGAAGAAAGATGATTTGCGGAGAAGGGTGATGGTTTGTTAAAATTCGTAAATTTACGGCAGCCATGTCAGTCATTATGTCAGAAGAAATCGAAGAAATACCTTTAGCCGCCTCCGAAACGTCGTATAGCGACACCGAGCGCAACGACATCTTCAACCGCGAGTTTATGCCCCACATAAACTCCATGTACAACTTTGCCTTTAGGCTAACCATGGACGAGGACGATGCCAACGACCTTGTCCAAGATACCTATTTAAAAGCTTTCCGTTTTATTTCTTCTTTCGAGCGGGGAACTAATGCCAAAGCGTGGTTGTTCAGAATCCTGAAAAACAGTTTCATTAATGACTACCGTAAGCGTAGTAAGGAACCTTCTAAAGTCGATTACCAAGAAGTAGAAACAACCTACAACTCGGAAGAGGCCGCTGAAGTTGACCATACAACCGACTTGCGCGTCGAGACTGTCCAAGACATGATTGGCGACGAAGTGGCTACGGCCCTCAATTCGTTGCCTGTCGATTTTCGTACGGTTATTATCCTTTGTGACATCGAAGGGTTTACGTACGAAGAGATGGCTAAGATTCTGGATATACCGATTGGTACAGTTCGTTCTCGTCTGCACCGTGCTCGGAATCTCCTCAAAGACAAACTCAGAACGTATGCCGCTTCAATGGGCTACGATACTGACGAAGATTAGCAATCATAACCACTCTTTTCTTGCGGGCTAACGCGTAGAAAAAATCACTCAAAGCAGACACCATAAATGTTTGCTCATAAACATTTGTGTTGTTAGTGAACGATTTGCTTGGTTAAATTGGTTTAGTTTGAATAACAGGGAGATTAGAAAATAAAAAGTCGTTTACACTGCCCGCTGGGATGCTCAGAAGTATTCGTGAACTTTTTCTTTGAAGAATTCCTTTTGATAATAAATAACAAAAAAACAGAAAGATTCAAAGAATTCATTGAACCTTTACAATAGTATTGGATATGCAATCGTCACCTTCTGCCACAGAGAACACGAAGTATCAGAAAGAGTACTGCGAGCACCACGCAGAGTGTCTGAAAAAGATTCAGGCGGTCTTAGATGGAGGAGCAACCGAGGACGAGAAGGAACACTTCCGAAAGAACATGGACCACTGCTTGCATTGCATCAAAATGTATCACCTCGAAAAGTGCGTTAAAGAATCTCTCCAATCAAAAATTGATAAACGCCTTTGCCCCGACAATCTCGTCGCTACAATCAAAGCCAAACTCAATATATAATACACTTTGGAAGGAAAACTCATCATCTTCTCCGCCCCGTCTGGTTCTGGTAAAACCACTATCGTTAGACACCTTCTTGCTAAGTACAACAACTTAGGCTTTTCTATTTCGGCCTGCACCCGCGACCGCCGTGGCCGCAACGAAGTGGATGGCAAAGATTATTACTTCCTTACGCCCGACGATTTTAAGAAAAGAATTGACAACAACGAGTTTGTTGAATGGGAAGAAGTATATCCTGGAGGCTACTACGGTACGTTAAAATCAGAAATTGAACGCTTGTGGGCCAGCGGCAAACACGTCGTTTTTGACGTTGACGTAAAAGGTGGGCTCAAACTAAAAGAGTATTTTCAAGAACGGGCATTGGCCATCTTTGTAAAAGCTCCCAGCGAAGAAGCAATCAAAGAACGCCTCATGTCACGCGGGACAGAAACCGAAGACAGTTTGTCTAAACGACTCTTCAAAGTAAAATTTGAAATGTCATTCCAAGATAAATTTGACGTTATTCTAGTCAATGATGATTTAGAAGCTGCGCTTGCCAAAGCCGAAGAATTGGTCGAAGACTTTACAAAATAACAGTTGCAAAAGGTTTTACTACTCACTCCGCCTTTCACTCAGCTGAATACCCCCTATCCTGCTACGGCCTATATCAAGGGGTTTCTGAACACGCTGGGCGTTGTTTCTCACCAAGCAGATTTGGGGATTGAAGTCATATTGAAACTATTTTCGGCCCAAGGACTTACCCAACTCTTCGATGCCCTCGAAAAAGCCGAGCATGACATAGAACTTACCGAAAACGCGTTTCGTATCTATCACCTTCGCGACGAATACGTCGCGACCATCGAGCCCGTTATTTCTTTTCTACAAAATAAAAATCCAACCCTCGCCCATAGCATCTGCGACCGCGCTTATTTGCCCGAAGCCTCCCGCTTCAAAGATGTGGAAGACCTCGATTGGGCGTTTGGGACCATGGGTACGCAGGATAAAGCCCGTCACCTAGCTACCCTTTATTTGGAAGACTTGGGCGATTTTCTGCAAGAGGCCATCGACCCTCATTTTGGCTTTAGCCGCTACGCCGAACGCTTAGGACGCACTGCTACGCATTTTGACGAACTCTTGGCCGAACTTCAAAAGCCCAATACGCTTATTACGGTTTTTCTCCATGAGTTGTTGAAACAAAAAATGGTGGCGTTCCAGCCTACCGTTGTTTGTTTGAGTGTTCCTTTTCCAGGCAATTTGTTTGGGGCACTAAAATGCGGTCAGTACCTCAAAAAACACTATCCTGACGTAAAAATCGTGATGGGAGGTGGCTTTTGTAACACCGAACTACGCTCACTTTCTGACCCGCGCGTATTTGATTACCTTGACTTTGTATGCCTCGACGACGGCGAGGCTCCTCTGCGCACACTGCTCGAATACCTAGACGAAAAACGGCCTTTGTCTTCGCTCAAGCGCACGTTTGCCCGTACCGATAATCAAGTCGTTTATCACAACGGTGCTTCAGAAAAAGACGTAGCGCAACGAGACACTGGGACGCCCGATTATTCCGACTTATTTTTACTGGACTACCTTTCGGTTATCGAAATTGTCAATCCAATGCACCGCCTTTGGAGCGATGGGCGCTGGAACAAACTGACCCTTGCCCACGGCTGCTACTGGGGTAAATGTTCTTTCTGTGACATTTCACTGGATTATATCAAAAATTACGAGCCTCTCACGGCCGCGCTGATTTGCGACCGAATCGAAGAGATTATTGCCAAAACCCAACAAAATGGTTTTCATTTTGTGGACGAGGCCGCGCCGCCCGCTTTGCTTCGCGACGTAGCCATTGAAATCATCCGCCGCAAGCTAACCGTCGTTTGGTGGACCAACATTCGTTTTGAAAAAAACTTCACCCACGATTTATCTTTATTACTCAAAGCTTCGGGCTGCATTGCCATGTCGGGTGGGCTAGAAGTGGCTTCTGACCGCTTACTGGCAATGATGAAAAAAGGGGTAACTGTAGGACAAGTAGCTCGCGTAGCCGATGGGTTTACCCAAGCAGGCATCATGGTTCACGCCTATTTGATGTACGGATTTCCGACACAAACGGCCCAAGAAACCATTGATTCGCTCGAAATGGTGCGGCAATTATTTGAAAATGGCGTTCTCCAATCAGGCTTTTGGCACCGTTTTGCCATGACTTCCCACAGCCCCGTGGGTTTGGCACCTGATGCTTTCGACGTGCAGCGCATTGGGCCTAGCTTTGGAGGTTTTGCCGACAATGATTTGTACCACGACGACCCCAAAGGCGCCAACCACGACTTGTACAGCGAGGGGCTTCGTAAGTCATTGTTTAACTACATGCACGGAGTAGGTTTTGATATTCCTCTTTCAAAATGGTTTGATTCAAAAGTACCTACGACGACGATTCCGCCGAATTACATTCAGCGACAAATTACCCAAAGCGAAGATAGTGTTCGTAAAAATGCCTTTGTGGTTTGGCTTGGGAAGCTTCCTAACGTGGAGTATTTTGAGGTAAAGCAAGGGAAAAAAGTCATCGAACTAGCCGAATTTCATTTTTACGATAAAAAACACGATTGGAGCATTCAACTTCCTGCCCAGCAAGCGCATTTTTTGGAAGAATTATTCCCTAGAATCGCACTTCACCTTTTTGAACAACCACTGGCTTACCAACAATTACAAACGGAGTTTGAAGCGGCTCATTTGGGAAGTTTTTCGACATTTTCAAAGACACCGACTTGGAAAAAACTTCGTGAAAATGGGCTGTTAATTCTATAGGAGACGCTAGGCTAAATTCAGTCCCACTACAAGCCCCCACATCAATAGAAAACTAATAATCAAAGACACATTTACCAAAACTCCCGCGATTCGGGAATCATAATTGAGTTCGTCCGCAAAGGGAAGAATCGTCATTCCAATGGGTAGAATTACACAGACAATCAGCACATTGCGAAACATGGAAGGCTCAGGAACAAACGTGTAAAGCAACACCACCGCCAATAGCCCACAGCCATACCGAATAGCCAGAACCTTTACTACTGCCCACACTTGGCTCTTTTCGAGGGCAAAACTCATGTAAATCCCCATCAGCAAAAGCACCAATGGTTTATTGGCTTTGGCCAGTACGTCCAAAAAATCGTAGGCAACGGTCGGAAGTTCGATGTCGAGGGCGTTGATCGTTAGGCCAATAAACATGGCTTGCAGCGGAGGGAGTTGGAGTACTTTTCGCAGCACTTTTTTAAATTCTACGGAAGCGCCTTCTTCTTTGACCGCAAAATAACTCCCCACCGAATAGACCAATCCGAAGGTAATGATGGTATTACCAATGTCGAACATCGCGACGTAAACCAACCCTTCTCTGCCCCAAATTCCCTCAATAATGGGAAACGCAAACAAGCCCACATTGAGCCCCCCGCAGGCCATGGTCAGCATTCCTCTCAGGCGGTCGGGATAGCCCGAAAACCAAAACCAGCCAATAAGCGTCATTATCGACCCCAAAGCAATGCACAGCAAAGGGCTAAAAAACAAAGCGGGTTTAAAATCTATGCGAATCGTACTGACAATCATCAACGCAGGGAACGTCGTGTGCATCAGAAATTTAGAAATTGATTTTCCGTCTTTTTCGGTGACAAAATCAAATTTTTTAATCAAAAAACCCATCGTGGCGATGCCGAGGGTAATGAGAAAAACGCTGTTGGTCTGATTCATCGGAGGAGAGTTGAAGCGGGAATGCGAAGCACTACGAATGCAAAACTACAAAAGTGCGTTGGAAGGACGACCAAAAACTTTGAAAAGTATAATTTTTAGACCAATATTTTATGCGTACTTTTTATTGAGACAAAGCATCAAAAAACGTCATTTTCTTGCCTGATTACAATCTATTTTTTGTTAAGTACAATTTTGCAAACGTTGTCGGTAACGATTGCGTAAAAATATCGGCGCAAATCGTTGATTTACTCCACAATTAAAAATAAACTCAATCCTGCCAAACTACAACCTTGGTAGTCAAAGCCAACACGTTCATAGCTAAAAAATACAATTTTGAATTCATCAATTCACCCTGCCTTCGAAAAAGCCTTGGTCGCTGACAGCGACATTCCTTGGGAAAAAGTGGATGATAAAATCCAACGCAAGATTATGTCCTACTCCAACGAATTGATGTTGGTCAAAGTAGCCTTTTTACAAGGAGGAATAGGTACTATGCACAAGCATCCTCATTTACAAATTAGCTACGTCGCCAGCGGAGCGTTTGAGGTGACGATTGGAGACGAAAGTCGTTTACTCCAAGCGGGAGATGTCTATTTTGTACCTTCCAACGTATTGCATGGCGCCGTGTGTCACGAAGAAGGTGTACTCATTGATGTTTTTAACCCCCTCCGCGAAGATTTTCTGTAGCCTAAGGTACAGGAAAGCATTACCACAAACAGTCATTACTTTTAGCCTCCATTTTTTAACTATCAATATGAAACGCGTTCTTCTACATCTCTTCGTAGGTATATTGGTGGCCTACACAGCTACGGCCCAAAAAGCGCCCTATTCGGTACGCATGGCTGAGTCGTTTATGACTTGGCACAAAGACTCTATCGCGGTCAAAGAAAACAAACCTGCCAGTTGGGATTATGAGCAGGGCTTGATGTGCAAAGCCATTGAAAAAGTATGGAATCGGACAGGAAATGGCAAATACTTTGAATACGTGCGCCGTGATATGGACCGCTATGTTCAAAAAGATGGCAGCATTCGTACGTATAAATACGAAGATTTTAACCTTGATAATATTCCTACGGGTCGTGCCTTGTTGACTTTGTACCAACAAACCCAACCCGACAAAGACAAGTACCGCAAAGCCGCCGATTTGCTTTGGAAACAGATTGAGAACCAACCCCAAACCAAAGAAGGTGGTTTTTGGCACAAAAAACGTTATCCTTACCAAATGTGGCTCGATGGGCTGTTTATGGCCGAACCTTTTGCCGCCGAGTACAGCCTTATTTTTAACCATCCTGAGCATTTCGACCACATTGCCAAGCAGTTTGCCCTCATCGAAAAATACGCCGTTGACGAAAAAACGGGCTTGATTTACCACGCATACGACGAAAGTAAAGAGCAAAAATGGGCCGACCCAAAAACGGGACGCTCGCCTCACTTTTGGAGCAGAGCGATTGGCTGGTACGCCATGGCATTGGTGGATGTCTTAGATTACTTCCCTGCCAACCACCCTGAACGCGCCAATCTTATCAAATACCTTCAACGCCTTGCGCCTGCTTTGGTAAAATACCAAGATGCCAAGTCGGGCGTGTGGTATCAAATGACCACCCAAGGAACGCGCAAGGGAAACTACTTTGAAGCATCGGCTTCCTGTATGTTTGTGTATGCCCTCGCCAAAGGCGTACGGATGGGGTATTTGCCAGCTTCTTACCTTGCTTCGGCCAAAAAAGGATACGCGGGAATCTTGAAAGAGTTTGTGGAAGAAGAAGCCAACGGCACCATTAGCCTTAACAAAACAGTGAGCGTCGGCGGCCTTGGTGGTTCTCCCTACCGCGACGGTACTTACGAATATTATTTGAGTGAGCCAATCCGCAAAAATGACCTCAAAGGCGTTGGGCCGTTTATTTTTGCCAGTGTAGAAATGGAAATTGCCGCAGAAAACAGCCTTGGGAAAGGCAAAGTGGTGGCAACGGATTATTATTTTAACCGTGAATTTAGAAAAGACCACAACGGCAACCAAGAACAATTCCACTATACTTGGGAAGACCGCCAACACTCAGGCTTTTGGCTTTGGGGAACTATTTTTCGCGATTTAGGGGCCAAAACCACCAGCATTACAGCCGCCCCAACCGCTGCTAACCTCAAAGGTGTGAATGTCTATATCATCGTTGACCCTGACACCAAGAAAGAAACTGCTGCCCCCAATTTTGTGCAAGATGCCGACATCAAAGCCATTAGCGCTTGGGTAAAAGCAGGAGGAACGCTGGTGCTGATGTCTAATGACACATCCAACTGTGAACACCCTCACTTTAACCGTTTGGCCAAAGAATTCGGACTCCAGTTTTTGCCCAAAAACGTCAACATGGTACAAGGACAACAATGGGAACAAGGACGCGTGGACATTCCAGCGGACAACGCTGTATTTAAGAATACGCGCGTAGTCTATATCAAAGAGTTATCTCCGTTGGAAGTAAAAGCCCCTGCTCAAGCACTTGTCACGCAAAAAGGCGACGTTATCATGGCCGTATCGAAAGTTGGCAAAGGCACAGTTTTTGCCGTGGGTGACCCTTGGCTTTACAACGAATATACCGACGGTCGTCGCATTCCGATGACCTACGAAAACTTTTCAGCCGCCAAAGATTTGGCAACTTGGCTGTTGACCACAAAAAAATAAAAAACTTAGGCTTCCCAGTCGATTGCGAATCCAACCTGCTTGTCCTTCTCTGTTTGGAGAAGGCAAGCAACTGGCAAGTTTTTACGAAAACGTTACCGAAAACGATTGCGTGGAAATAATTCGACAAAAGATTGAAGTCAAGCAGAATAGGTCGTAATCTCGAATCCGAATACAATACAACCTTCCTTTTTTTGAACCAAAAATTTGAATTGATAGCACTATTCCACCAATGAGCCATCTATCTATAAACGAACTATCGCGCCTACGCCAGCACCCAAATTTGGTCGTACCTGAGGCGTCTATATTTGACCTTCCCGAAAAAGTATTACAATTTGGGACGGGGGTATTGCTGCGAGGCTTACCTGATTATTTGATTGACAAAGCCAATCGCCAAGGCGTATTCAATGGCCGTATTGTGGTTGTAAAATCGACTGACTCGGGCGATTCGGCGGCTTTCGACGAGCAAGATGGTTTATATACACTTTGTGTTCGCGGGATTGAAAACAATGAACTCCTCGAAGAAAACATCATCTGCTCGGCCATCAGTCGCGTGTTGTCAGCCAAGTCGCAGTGGGAAACTATTCTTGCGTGTGCCAAAAACCCTGAGCTGCAAATTATTCTTTCCAATACCACCGAGGTAGGTATTCAGTTGGTTCAAGACGACATTTCGGACACACCTCCTACGTCGTTCCCTGGTAAATTGTTGGCCTTTCTTTACGCTCGTTTCAAAGCGTTTGGAGGAAGCCAAGAATCAGGTTTGGTCATTGTTCCAACCGAATTGATTCCTGATAATGGCACCAAATTGGAGTCGATAGTGATTGAACTCGCCCACCGTAACGGTCTAGAATCTGCTTTCTTCGACTGGCTCGAAAACGCCAATCATTTCTGCAATTCACTCGTTGACCGTATTGTGCCTGGCAAGCCCGATGCCGATACATGCCAAGCGTTGTACGAAGAGTTCGGTTATGAAGACAAACTCTTGACTCTGAGCGAAGTATTTCGCTTGTGGGCGATTGAAGGAGACGAACACGTCAAACAAGTACTCTCATTTGCCACAACCGACGACGGTATTTTTATTGAACCCGATATTAATTTGTTCCGTGAACTCAAGCTTCGCTTGCTCAACGGCACGCATACGCTTAGCTGCGGTTTGGCATACCTTGCAGGTTTTGACACGGTTATCAGTGCCATGCAAGACGAGGTTATGGCTTCCTTCATCGGCAATTTAATGCTGGCCGAATTGGGCTTGGCCATTCCGTACCCAATGGACGACAAACGCCCACAACGGTTTGGGATGCAAGTCATTGACCGTTTCCGCAACCCTCACCTCAATCACCAGTGGCTTAGCATCACGCTCAATTACACCTCCAAAATGAAAATGCGGAACGTAGCTACGTTGTTACGCTACTACGAAATCTTCGACTGCGTTCCTCAATATATCTCTTTAGGATTTGCCGCTTACTTGTATTTTATGAAACCCGTTGCCAAAGAAGGTTTTGTGTATTTTGGCGAACGTAATGGCATTCCTTATCCCATTCAAGACGAAAAAGCCGAGTATTTTTATCAAAAATGGCAACAATACGATACCGCAGAGCTAGTTGAAAAAGTGCTGCAAGACAAAACACTTTGGGACACGGACTTGTCGCTTTTACCTGGCTTTACGCAAAGTATCATAGATAACTTGGAAAATATGCTCGAAAATGGGGTAAAACAATCCCTCGAAAGCTTTTTTCTAAGACACCCCTCTCAGGTAGCCGAAACGAACGAGATTCTCTAAATTTAATCCTCATTTACTAACATGTTGGTAACTAAGACATTTCTTGACGAAGATTTTTTACTCCAAACTGATAGCGCACGCACTCTCTACCACGAGTTTGCGAAACAAATGCCTATCATTGATTATCATAACCACCTTCCTCCTGACCAAATCGTAGCCGACAAAACGTTTGAGAACCTTACGCAAATTTGGTTGTACGGCGACCACTACAAATGGCGGGCTATGCGTACCAATGGTATCAATGAAAACTATTGTACGGGCGCTGCCACCGATTACGAAAAGTTTGAAAAATGGGCCGAAACCGTGCCTTATACCCTTCGTAACCCACTTTACCACTGGACTCACCTTGAGTTGCAGCGCTATTTCGACGTTCACGAAGTTTTAAGCCCCAAAAGCGCGCGTCGTATCTATGACGAATGTTCGGAGAAACTTCGTACGCCTGATTATTCAGTGCGTAACTTGCTCCGCAAAATGAACGTAGAAGTGGTATGTACCACCGACGACCCGCTCGATACGTTAGAATACCACCAACAATTAGCTACAGCAGGGTCGTTTGAAATTCAAATGCGTCCAGCCTTCCGACCTGATAAGTTTATCCTAATTGGCAACGCCAACTTTGCTACCTATCTCCAAAAATTAGGTGCTATCGTTGGTTTTGAAATCAATCGTTACGACGACCTTACCAAGGCGCTCCGTGTACGCGCCGATTTCTTTGCTTCTTTGGGCTGTAAATTGTCTGACCATGGACTAGAGCAAATCTACGCCGCCGACTTTACTCCAGAAGCAGCCGATAGCATTTTGCAAAAAGCACTTGGTGGACAGACGTTGTCTCAAAACGACATTTTGGTCTATCAATCGGCCATTTTGCACTTCTTGGGCACGATGTACCACGAACTTGGCTGGACACAACAGTTCCACTTAGGAGCACTTCGCAACAACAACGCGCGTGCATTGCGTCTTCTAGGTCCTGATACAGGCTGGGATTCAATCGGCGACTGGTCGCAAGCTGTGGCATTGTCAAAATTTTTGGGACGTTTGGACGAATACGACCAATTGGCCAAAACCATTATCTACAACCTCAACCCTGCCGATAACGAAGTGATTGCCACTATGATTGGTAACTTCAACGACGGGTCGATTGCGGGTAAGGTTCAGTTTGGGTCGGGATGGTGGTTTTTAGACCAAAAAGACGGCATGGAAAAACAAATTACGGCCTTGTCGAACATGGGTTTGCTGAGCCGTTTTGTAGGTATGCTCACCGACTCTCGTTCGTTTTTGTCGTTCCCTCGTCACGAGTATTTCCGCCGTATTTTGTGTAATATGTTCGGAAATGACATCGAAAACGGCGAAATCCCGAGCGATATGGAGTGGGTCGGCCAAGTGGTTCAGAACATTTGTTACAACAACGCAAAACAATACTTTGGATTCTAAGGCTTTTTTCTCAACCACTAAGGCACTAAGATTTACCAAGTTTTCATTTTTCGTGCAGGCGGTTGCTCACAACCGCCTATGTACTAAAAGTATAGCACTATGGACATCAAAAATAACGTAGAATTGGGGACGATTTGCTGCTTTGGAGAAGTTCTCCTTCGCTTTTCGCCTCAGTTCAACGGCGAATGGATTAAGCAAACAAACATGCCTGTGTTTGTGGGAGGCGCCGAGCTCAATGTAGCCAATGCCCTTGCCAATTGGAACATTCCCGTTCGGTACAGTACGATTATGCCCGAAAATCAACTTTCGGTCGAAATTAAAGAATACTTGACCCAAAAAGGCATTGATACCGCGGGGATTCGCCATTTTGGAAGTCGAATTGGAGCGTATTATCTACCGCAAGGCGCTGACCTCAAAAACGCGGGCGTGATTTACGACCGCGCATTTTCGTCGTTTTCTGAACTTGCCGTAGGGAAAGTCAACTGGGAAGAAGTGTTGGAAGGTTGTTCTTGGTTTCATTTTAGTGCCATCAGTCCCGCCCTCAATCAAGACGTCGCCGATGCCTGCAAAGAAGCCTTAGAAGTTGCTTCCCGCAAAGGTTTGACCATTTCGGTGGACCTCAATTACCGTGCGAAATTGTGGCAATACGGCAAAAAGCCCGTTGAAATCATGCCCGAATTGGTCAAGTATTGCGATGTCATTATGGGCAATATTTGGGCGGCCAATACGCTTTTGGGCATTCCAGTCGATAAAACGGTGGAAGAAGTTCATACCCAAGAAAGGTACTTAGCGCACAGCATTACCACTGCCGAGGCTCTTCAAGCGGCTTACCCCAAATGCAAAGTGGTAGCGCATACATTCCGTTTTGACGCGTTTGGACAGGGTATTGAGTATTACACGACCCTCTACAAAGACGGGCAACAGTACGTTTCCCCTGAGTTTACGACCGAAAAAGTAGTCGATAAAGTCGGCAGCGGTGACTGTTTTATGGGTGGACTCATCTATGGATTAAGCCAAAATCACGCTCCGCAAGACATTATTGATTTTGCCGCAGCGGCCGCCTTTGGCAAATTGCAAGAATATGGCGACGCTACTCAACAACGCGTAGAGGATGTGCAAGAAACCCTCCAAGGCTTGTTAAGTCAATAGTATAATTTGAAAATTAAAAAATGTCATTATGGCCTTTGAACCACAAAAAGTCTATCAAACCCTAGCCAGCGCCCCAATTGTCCCCGTGTTTTATCATGCCGATGCCGACCTTACCTGCCAAATCATCAAGGCATGTTACGAGGGCGGGATTCGGGCGTTTGAGTTTACCAATCGTGGCGACAAAGCCAAAGAAGTTTTCAAAGTATTGCGCCAATACATAAGTACAAACTACCCCGAGATGGCTTTAGGTATTGGAACGATTTTCAACGGACAGCAAGCCGAAGAGTTCATTGCAGCGGGTGCCGACTTCTTGGTACAACCCGTTACATCTCCCGATGTCGCTGACGTTTGTAAAGCACATAACATTGCTTGGATGCCAGGTGCGATGACCATCTCGGAGGTATATAAAGCCACGGTACTGGGTGCCGAAATCGTGAAGATTTTCCCTGGCAATGTGGTTGGGTCTGGCTTTGTGAAAGCGCTTAAAGGCCCGATGCCTACTACCAAAGTAATGGTAACGGGCGGTGTAGAGCCCACGCCCGAAAGCCTCAAAGAATGGTTTGGCGCAGGAGTAAGCGCCGTGGGAATCGGCTCGCAACTTTTTCCAAAAAATGTCGTCGAAGCAGGCAATTTCGAAGAAATTACGCAAAAGATAAGTGCTCTAATTAGTTATTACCAAACCCTTACGAAGTAGTAGGTTGCTCCTAAACAACCTTCTATATTACAAGGATTTAAACCCTTCTACCTAAATGGAAAAAATCGGTAATTATCGCTGGACAATTTGTGGTCTGGTGTTTTTTGCAACTACCATCAACTACCTTGACAGGCAGGTTATAAGCCTTTTAAAATCCACCCTTTCTGAAGAACTCAATTGGAATGATGCTGACTATGCCAATATTGAGATTGCATTTAAACTATTTTATGCTTTCGGGATGCTGGGCGCAGGACGTTTAGTGGATAAATTGGGTACTAAAATCGGTTATGCAGTGGCAACTACCTTGTGGAGCGTCGCAGCAGTAGCCCATGCTTTGGTCAATACGGTTTTCGGGTTTGCAGTAGTGCGTTCGGCGTTGGGTATTACCGAAGCGGGTAACTTCCCCGCTGCGATTAAAACCGTAGCCGAGTGGTTTCCTAAAAAAGAACGCGCTTTTGCAACAGGGATTTTCAACTCAGGCACCAACTTTGGCGCCATTGTCGCTCCGCTCTCAGTGCCGTTTATCGCCGCCGAAATGGGCTGGCAATGGGCTTTTATCATTACAGGTATGCTAGGCTTTGTGTGGCTGGTGCTATGGCTAATGTTTTACGAAACTCCAAGCAAAAGCCCCAAACTCTCTAAAGCCGAATACGATTACATTCACTCTGACGCGGCGGAGGTCTTGGCCGATAAAAATGACGTAGATAAGCCGCAAGTCCCTTGGACAAAGTTGTTGAGCTTCAAACAAACGTGGGCTTTTGCCCTTGGAAAACTCCTCACTGACCCGATTTGGTGGTTTTACCTGTTTTGGTTGCCCGACTTCCTCCAAAGCCAATACAAACTTACGGGTACTGAAATCGCGATTCCTGTGGCATTGGTTTATACGTTGTCCACAATTGGAAGCGTAGGTGGAGGTTATGTGCCTATGTATCTTATCAAATTGGGCTGGCCCGTATTCAAAGCCCGTAAAACTTCGATGTTGATTTACGCACTTTGCGTGTCACCTATCATTTTTGCCCAAATTTTAGGTGGTATAAACATGTGGTTGGCCGTTTTGGTCATTGGTTTTGCGGCGGCGGCTCACCAAGCATGGAGTGCCAATATTTTCACCACCGTATCAGATATGTTTCCCAAATACACCACCGCTTCTGTCACTGGAATCGGCGGTATGTTTGGTGCATTGGGAGGTATTTTACTTTCACTGTTGGTTCAGAAAAACATGTTTGTCTATTACCGTTCTATTAATCAAATCGAAACGGCGTATTACATCATGTTTTTTGTGTGCGGCGCTGCCTATGTTTTGGCTTGGGTGGTTATGCACTTCTTAGTACCAAAAATGAAACCTGTTGATTTATAATCATGAAAAAGATAATCTTTGTGCTTTGCCTTAGTGTTTGCTCCTGGGCGACGCAAGCGCAGTCGAAAGATGAAACAGCAGTAACCAACGCCGTAGAAGCGCTCAAAAAAGCGATGATTGACGCTGACAAAACTGCCCTCGAAAACCTTGCTGCCGACGGCCTTAGCTACGGGCATTCAAGCGGCAAAGTGGAAGACAAAGCCGAGTTTGTTCGTGCCATTGTGAGCGGAGAATCTGACTTTGTTACGATTGATTTGACCGAGCAAACCATCAAAATTGTGGGTAACAGCGCCATCGTTCGTCATAAGCTTTTTGCCAAAACCAACAACAAAGGACAAGCAGGAACCGCTAACATTGCGATTTTGCTAGTTTGGCAAAAACAAAAAGGACAGTGGAAATTGCTGGCACGCCAAGCGGTTAAGCTTTAATAAGTGGGTCAGGTTGCTCAACCTCCCGAAAGTTCAAAACTTTCGGGAGGTTTTTTTTTGGAATTTTCGGGAGGTTTTTTTTTATTTCAAATGTAATGTCCCAAAAGAATCAGGGCGGTGGAATCTAGGCGTAGTACCGCTCATAGTTGGGTTCCAACACAAAAAGGCGCAATCGGCAGGGCTACATTTCCAGTCGGCATTCGCATGAGATTGAAGCGAAACAATGCGGTAAAAATTGAAACGATAGGTGTCCTTCTTTCCTCCTAACAGCGCCCACGGAATCTGCATTTTGCCTGACCACGTATCGCCTGCGGCCTTCACTTCATGTTTTATTTCCGCTTTTTCGTAAGGCACAAACGTCAAATTTTGCGGGGCTTCTTTCGTCGGGTTTTCAATCCATCCCACAAAAAGAGCGTTATTGGGGTTAATTTCTAGTTCCAAATACCGCATCGGAATGGCTTCACCTTCGGCGATAAACAACTCAAACACTTCCTGATTCCACATGTCAGTATTGTGTCCTCGGTAGGTATTTTCTTTCCAAAAAGGGTTCTGTTGGCATTCAAAATCAATGTACAAATAGGTGTCGTCGTAGCGAAGTTTTACGTGGGTAGGCTGCGGAGCTGTACGGCCGTCGGTAGCGTATTTGAATTGTGTTTCGGGCAACGTCAGCCATTGTTGGGAAGTTAATGTAACAGAAGGATTAGCAAGATTCATAAGAAACAACGATAGTAGAAAACTGTACATAATTGGCTAATAATTAACGGCTCCGTCTTTTTTAAAAGGTTTGCCCGACCACGCCTTCTTTTGCGTCCATTCGGCATCTGCATTACTCCAAAACGGGTCGGTAGCAGGCAAGCCGAGGGGTAAAAACCCTAATGTTGTCAGATACATACTTCCTGAGTTTGAGTAAGAATCAGCAATTGTGGGTTGATGTCCCGCAAAGCCCAGCGTCAGCCAGCCTTCTTGGTCAAATACCCCTTCTTGCGAAAACATTCGCTTGATGACGGCCGTCAAGGCACAACGCGCCTGCGACGGACTGACGTTTTCGGGTAGCTGATGAATCAACGCGGCGTGCGTCAACGACTGAAATGCAGCTACGCGGTACGTAATACTACGGCCAAAGGCAGGAAATGTACCTTCGGGGGAGATTAAACGTTCCAAAAAATCGGCATGGCGCTGCATTCGTTTTACGGCTCGCGTGTAGCGTTCTTGCAGGGCTTGGTGATTGCCCGATGGCGCTTGACGGTTGACTTCCAGCCACGTTTGCAGTACATCCACCAGCATAGGTTGTATCACAAACGAATTATAATAATCAATGTGAAACACTTCACCATCTTTGAACCAACCATCACCCACGTACCACTCCTCTATTTTTCGTACCCCAAACTCAATGCGGTAACGGTCGGCATTTTCGCCAATTGACCACAGAAAAGCTTCCACAATGGCCGCAAAAAGTACCCAATTGTTGTTCGGCGGAACCACTCGACGCAGTAGCGTAAATTCTTCAATTACCCGTTTTTGAGTAGTAGCATCCAGTGGCTTCCAGAGCGCCTCGGGCGCTTTGAGAAACGCCTGCGCCAAAAAGGCCGCGTCCACCAGCGTTTGGCCTTCTTTCCGCCACAGCATGTAGTCAGGTGAGTCGGGGTTAACGCTGTTTTCGATGCTTTTGAGGGCATATTGTTTGAGTTTTTTGCGCAATGTACCTTCTTCGGTATCGTCATCGGGCAACGCCAACCAAGGCGCTACGCCCACAATGGTACGGCCAAAAGCCTCCAAGTACGCCACTTTGGCATTTCGGTTGTCCCATGTAGGGCTAAACTCCACTTTCCAGTTTTTGACCAGCGTGTGTTGGCTCAAATTTTTCAGGACGGGTTCGGCGATTTTGTAAAGTAACTTGGCCCAGTACAAGCGCACGTTTTCGGCGGCGGGTTGCGATGGCTTTTGCCAATTCAGCACACCCCATCCCAAGGCCGCGTTGGTGTGGAGAAAATTTCGTCGGTTCATTGGTAGGGATAAAAATTAGCGTTTGCGCCTTGAATCAACAATGTTCAGCACATGAATAATTTGTTGTTCTTCCAAAACGCTGTAATAAACT
The DNA here is from genome assembly GCF_003711225.1 of Runella sp. SP2. Classification (NCBI taxonomy): domain Bacteria; kingdom Pseudomonadati; phylum Bacteroidota; class Cytophagia; order Cytophagales; family Spirosomataceae; genus Runella; species Runella sp. SP2. The sequence continues at coordinate 5,308,441 of NZ_CP031030.1, forward strand.
AAGTAGTGGGGTTTGACTCTAAACTCACGAACGGAGCTTAAAAGTTCATGTTTTCGACCAGCATAAGGCTGCTGTACAAGCATATCAACGGTATCAATTAGAAATTCTGAAAAGTTGTGAGAAGCTTCAAAACCCCATTTATCTAACAGATATACCAATATTTCCCTAATATCTTCTTGGGAATTTGGCGAATAAATTATTTGGAAAGCCATTCGTTTACCTTGTTTCGCAACTCATCACTTCTCACTCCTTCGGCTGGGTTTTGTTGTAACGAAGTGGTCAAAGTTTGTACAAACGCAGGGGTACTACTATCAAAATGAATTTCTCGACTCTGAAAAAAGAAATTAAGATTGGCGTACAAATCTTCAATATCCTGCTCATCGGTTAGCAAGTCAATTTGTTGATGTATTTTTTCTTTTAGCTCAATCACCGACATCGTCTTACTTCTTTTAGTTTTAATCAAAATTAGAGAAAAATGTCAGAAATGCAAACTTACCCCTGCTCACTCCAACACTTTCAAACACACAGGCATCGAGACCTTGATTTCTTTGCCAGTGGGCGTCAATTTGCCCGTTTTGGCATCTCGACTAAAAATCACGACGTTGTCTGTGTCTTGATTTGCCACAAGCACCCATTTCCCTGTAGGATCAATCATAAAATTGCGGGGTGTTTTTCCGAGCACATCTTGGTTTCCTACGTAGGTAAGTTCGCCCGTTTTGGGGGCGATGCTATAAATGACCAAGCTCTCTTGGGCGCGGTTAGAGCCGTACAAAAACTTCCCATCGGGCGAAACGTGGATATCGGCGCACCACATACGCCCCGTGTAGCCACTGGGGAGCGTCGTCACCGTTTGTACGGGGGTTAATTTCCCTTTTTTGTACTCAAAACGCGTCATCGTTGCGTCCAGTTCGTTGATAACGTATGCCCATTTTCCGTTGGGATGAAACGTAAAGTGACGCGGCCCAGCCCCAGGGGTAGCCGCCGTAAATGCAGGATTGCCAGGGGTAAGGCGTCCTGCTTTGGTATCAAGGGTATAAGTCATAATTTTGTCCATGCCCAAATCAGGCACAAATACATCGACGTTGTTAGGCGCAACATTAATAGAATGGACATGTGCTTTCTCTTGACGTGCCTCATTCACGCTTTTGCCTTCGTGCTGAATAGTTTGGGTAGCCACTCCCAACGAGCCGTCGGCCTGCACGGGTAATATACTCAAACTACCACCGCCGTAGTTTCCCACCATCACCCACTTTCCTGTTTTGTCAGTCGCCACGTGACAGGGGCCATTTCCTCCCGCCGATTGGGTATTGATGAACGTCAATGCTCCTGTATTTTTATCGAATGAGTACGAATTAACCGCTCCGCCATTGACTTCCGCAACCGAATACACAAAACGTTTATCGGGTGAAATAGCCAAAAAAGAAGGGTTTTTAACCCCTTTGGCAATGCTTACTGGGCTAAAATCGCCCGTTTCGGTATTGAATTTATAGACATAAATACCTTCGCTGGTTTTGGTTGTGTAGGTACCAATAAAGAGGTACTTATCGGCGTTTTGTCCCCACGCACAAACATTGAACATTGCCAGCAGGCCGACCAGTAAGAAATTGCTTCGTTTCATTCTGTGTATGTTTATAAAAGTAAAAAGCGAACTCAGTGAGAGTCCGCTTTTTAAAGGATTTATAGCTACTTTCTTACTTCTACCGCCCTAATTTCAGCTTCATCGGTTGCAGTTTTTTGGCTCGTCCTACTTCTTTACCGTCCACAAATACACGCAAACCTTTGCCTTTTTGATAGTGTTTTCCCGTTTTATCCCAAAGCACGGTTACGCTTTTTCCGTGGTACAAAACTTTGTCCAAACAAAACCAATCCCACTGATTTTGAGGAACTAACGGACGAATCTCTAAAATATCATCCGCACGGGGTTTGAGCCCTACCAAGTCGCTGATAATCAAATCGGCATAACCCGAGTGGTTATAAAACTTACTGCGGGGATCATCGCCTTTGAGCCATCGACCATTTTTCTCGTCTTGGTATTCTCCGAGGTATAACTTGCCATTCATCTGGTGCGAACGTGCATAACGGTGAAGCTCGTCGTAGAATACCTGCGGCGTCATGCTCCCGTGGTTTTTGTAGTTGTTAAGCAGATTTGAGAGCCCTCGTAGCGTTTGTGTGGTGGCAAAAGGCCACACGGGGCCGTCCCACTCGCAGCCATGCCCCGAACCGTGCGTCCGAAACAACGGGTGTCGGCGCTCGGCGGTCGTCAATCCCCAAGGAGCCCGAAACCCCGTCGTATCGGTAAGTTGTTCCCATTGTCTGGCGTAGTTTGGGGCATCGTCGGGCAGGTTGAAGTACCACGGGATAAAACCAATGGCCTCGCGGGCTTGGTCGAGGTGGCCGTTTTCGTGTTTTACTTTAAAAAATGAGGCTGATTCATCCCACAAGTTTTCGTGAACGAGGCGTTTGAGCGTTTCGGCTTTTTGCTCGTATTTCTGGCGTAGGGTATCATTGCCCACAATCGCCGCCATGCGCGATAATGCAACAGCATTTCCGTACATGTAGCTGTTGATAGTCGGACGGATATTTTTTTCTTTTCGCGAACCACTTATCGACTCTTCCATGGCATCGCGGACGTCAAACTGCCAAAAAAGCTGCGTTGGGAGCATTTTCTCCGTTTCCCATTTTCGGTAATCGGCTTCTAAGTCGAGCAATGTCTTTTGTAAAAAAGCTTTATCTAAATTTACCAAATATCGCCCATATACCGCATCGTCCACCCAGCTACTAAAGGCATGAAAACGTTGAACGCTATGTTTAGGGTCAACGTACAGCCAAAACGAAATGTAATCATTGAGGTACTGCGGATTGTGCAGCCATCGCCCTTCGTAAATGTGGTGACCCAAGGCGCTGCTAATGGCGTTGTGCTTACCCGCGTGGTTGACTTTGGTGATAAATTCGGTAAAAATAAAGCCATCAGGCGTTTGTTTGAGGTGCTTTCGAAACGACCACCAACGGTAGTTATAGACCGTCCGAATGACAGAATCGGGGCAATCAAACAATGGAACGTTTTTAGAAAGCCATTCAAATGATTGTTCGTTGGTAATGTAATTCTTTACGGCTTCCTCGTCGATGGAATTAAAATAAGCAACGTCTTTTTTGAGTGCGTCGGTGGTTAAAACTGTTGCCTTTTGAGCGAAGCCTTGAAGGAACAAGAGGCAAAAGGCGAAGAGCAAAGGGCAAGAGGCAAGGGGCAAGGGGCAAATTTGCAAGGGATAAAGGGCAAGGGGTGTTTTATTTTTTTTCGTGGACATAGATTCAATCTTTTATTTGTTATTTTGGCCTCTGGCCAGATACTATTCAAACAGCCAATCAATATTCTTCTTGTTACCTGCCATACCCGCGTCGAAAACGGGGATAGTTTGGTTTCCTTTCACAAAGCCCAACAAAAGACACACTCCTTTGCCCAGATTTACGGTATGCGTTCCTGCTCCAAACGAATACGCGTGGACATTAGCAGGTGGCAAACCATTGACCAAAACAGCATTTGAGATTTTGATTTCGGCTTGCCCGTAGTCGTTGGCGCTGGCGTCGGTTTCTAACTCGGGGGGTGGTAAATAACTGGCTTTCTTTTCGTTGAAAAACCCAACCAATAACTTCACAGGTTCTTGTGCTGTGAAAGTGAGCGATGTACGTTGCGACTGTAGTTGATTTTTGGCTAACTTAATTCCTTTCAACGCCTGTAATTCGGGCGCAATTCCGCTAATCACCGCCACCGTATCACTAAACACGGCTTGTCCTTTTACCGCCGAAAACCACGCTGCCTGCGGGCTTTGTAGGGTTACTTCGGCGGGTTGTAATATTACCAATTGCTTGGTGGTCTGCGAACTATGGGTTTTGAGCGAATCTATTTTATACTTAAACGTTTTCAACTCTTTTTCATAAACAGGCAGCATTTCTGTCCACGTTTTGTACGCACCCTCAAACCCACGCATCGGAATTTTACGCTGCTGCGTTTGCATACTGTTGGCATACAAATAAGTATCTTTGGTCAAGACAACGAGCTTGGCGTAATGATTGACGCTTTTCTCCAAATGCGGCAACGCCTTTTCCAAATCACGAACATCGTTTGAATACTTAAAGCGCAAAGCTGCCAGTGCCGCCCGTGCTTTTTCTGCATAAAAATTTGCCATGGCATCTTGGCAATGGACGTCGTTGCGAAGACGACCAAACTCTTCTTTGCTTTGGGTAACACTAGCCGCCGCGCGCTCAATCGCTTCTACGGCCTTTTGCCCGTGGACTACCACCTCATCGGCTACGTTTACGGGCGTTTCCCCAAGGTGCGGTTCTCGGTTCCATTCTTTTTCGGCATACTCAATAATCATTTCACCCTCAGGCGCTTCCGATTCATACATCAGCGTAAATAAGCCGTACCGAAACGGATTGATGAGTTGCGTCATCAACATCCCCAACGTCAACGTTTGACGGTTTCCATCCGTGATTCCGTAGCGGCGAAGGAGTTTAGGCGAAATTTCCCCCGTTTGTTCGTAGGCTTCCAACACATCCTTGCCTTTGTCGAGCGGTAAGCCGTATTTCTCCGCCAATTGATTGCCCCAATAATTGATTTCAGCGGGGCGCTCCCGTTTTGAATTCCACGCGTAGCGCGCCCATGTTTTGTACCAAATCCAGTCACGATCCAGTTGAAAAAGGCGTTTTTCGGCTTTATCGGCCGTGTAAGGCCAGTCCCAATACGATGCCTGAGGGTACAAATGAAGGCCGTTGGCTTCGTACACGTTGTGCATGGCTTGTACCGATTTTTGAATAAAATCGGCCGAACCATACCGAAAAGGCTCCAAATTGGCCAAAATATGCACATTTTCAACGTGGACTGTCCCAATGCGACTCAGACTGCGGTGTAAATCGGCCCACTTACCGCGAGGCGTGTAGGTCGTTAGCGCTTCACCGTTGTATTTGGCCATCGTATATAAGTTTTTGTACAAAAGCAAAGCCGATTTCATCACCCGAGGAGCGTCGGTATCGTGGGCACGAAGCACGATGGGCGGCTCGGTCGTTTTTCCTAAGGCTTTAAGCCCATCTTGCACGCCTGGAATGATGGTTTTCGTAAACCAATCGACGTCATCCTGCCCCTGCCCTTCCATCGCTTCACCGAGGGTAATGAGTAGCCCTACGTTCGGGTATTTTTCAACAAAAGCTGCTATGGATTTACGCGTATAATCGGCAATCAATGGCACAATCGGGCGGTTACGGTCTTGGGTTTTAATGCCGTGTTTTTCGGCAAAAGGTTTAGAAACAATGATGTTGTAAAACATCTGAATCACCCATATTCCACGCTTATCGGCCTCGGTGGTGAGGAAACCAAAAAGTTCCTGATTTTTTTGAAACGTGGCCTCGTCCACCTCCAACGCATACGGGTAGTCTTTCAATTTTACCAACGACGCAAACGGGTGTCCATTCCATAAGTAAAGTGAATTATACCGATTTTCGACCATCATGTCTAAGTACTTAATCCACTGCGCTTTGTCGTACAACCACGGAAACGTCTCGGGAGTATAAGGATATTCATATACCTCACGACCAGGCAAATAGACGGGTTTTTGAATACCAATACAGGTACCACGTAGCACCATTTCGGGCTGGTCTTTGAGCGAAAATTGCTGGGGTAAACGTTTGTTTTTCTTGAGTTGATCCACCAATTCAAAACATCCATACAAGGCTCCCGAAGCATCGTTCCCCGCCACAAACAAGGCAGAGGTGGGCTGTTTGAGAAGCTCAAAACTTTCTTTGGGGGGATTAGCGACAAGCGTGAGTTTTTGGCCCAATATGAGTTTTTGGAAGGTTGGGTCAGCGGCTACTCCAACGACAATTTGGTAGCTATTCTTGGCAATGCTTTTGTTTAAAGTCACTTGATAACCCGCACTGCTCAAGGCCGTTTTGAGCCTTTCTACGCCAAAATTCACCCGTGGACTTGGGTCTGTTGCCCAGATGTTGACGGTTTGTTGGGAAAAAGCCGCCTTCGCCGAAAACAGAATAAAATATAGCCAATAAAAGGGTTGTTTTCTCATGAATTTTCATTTTTGGGAACACGGAGGTTCACAGAGTTAGACACAGAGTATCATGGAGTATGGCAAAAAACATCAGTTATTCGCTGTTTTTAACGATTTTATGACAAATACAGCTTCCGCCTCCACGGCGCTGCTGTTAGGCAAGTCGTAGTTTTGATCGGTGGGGGTGTCGGCATCGGGGAAACGGCGGACGTCGCCCGTACGGAAAACAACCCGTTTGCACGAGGTCACGGGAGCGAAATAGACTTTTGCCCCTTTGCTTTGGCCATTCACAAACACATTAAAAATTCGTTTGCTTTGGTCGAGTTCGAGCCGAATTTCGTAGGCTTTACCTGCTTCGTATTTCATAATCCCCGAATTTCGGTAGCCAACTTTGGCTTTTAACTCTCCATCGGTATCAAAAATCAAGCGCGTAGCAGCACTTCCTTTGGCATCTTGTAGTTCAATGTGCAAACGTCCTTTGTCGGTTTGTTGGGGAATGACCGTGAACGTAACAGCTACTTTTTTGCTCTCAGGAATAACACGTTCAGCTTTGGCGTAATCGAACGCATCGCTGTCGCGCAGTACCAAGTTTTTAGAACCATCGGCGGCTTTTTCTATTTTTACTGACGCTCTAAGCGGGCTAAAAATATTCCAAAACTTCAGTTCATCTCCCGCAGCTAAGTCATTGAATACGTCATTGATGTGCGTCTTTACGTCGTCGGTAATGGGTACGGGAATTTTGGCCACCCAAATATCCTCTTTGTTCATGCTGTACGTCACCCACAAATTTTTGTCGGGTGGTGTGCCGTTGCCTTCTTCAATTCCTCGCACATATTGTGGCCCGTACGATTTGTAATTCCCACCGTAACGCATCGACGTAATTTCGCCATTGACCAACAACAAGTTATCGTACGTGAGTCCCTCTTTGCTAACCGATACCGCCAGAGGCCAGCGAAACTCCGCAGGGTTATAGACCGTGGCATAGCGCCCATCGGACGTCCGTTGCCCCCAAATTTTAGCATTGCTGTTGACAAAGCCAGGTGCCCGTAATGGCGCGTACAGCCACGTTTTGCCGTTGTCTTTGCTCACCGACGTAAGGGCGTGTTTCCACAAACCCACGACGTTTCCATTGGGCAAATGATAATAACTGAACGCCTTTAGCTCCCGTTTCAACGGCACGAGCGGGTCGTCGCGGTCGGCTTCTTCGAGCCACTGCTGCATCATCAACGGATTGGCCAACAGTTCGTTGCAAGCCTCCACAAAACCCACATCGTTGGAAGTAGTATAAAACGGATACGCCGATTTCGACTTGTCCCAAGTAGCGTTGTGCCGAATAAAATAAATGGGGCCAAACCGCCCGTCGGCGTAAATTTCCCGCACCACGCGGCCAATTCCTTTTCCGTCGTTCGGATCGTCTTTGGCATCCAGGGCAATTCCATAATACGCCAACGTCAACAAGCGATTTTTCTTCGATACAAAAAATCCCATGCGTTGGTGCATAACGGCATCTAGGTTTTTGGCCACGCCTGCGTATCCTTGTTTTGTCCAGCCGTCAGGGATACGGTAAGTGGGAAAAAGCACCGTTGGGGTGGTCCATTGATAGCCATCCTTGGAAGCTGTAATGAGGGTTGCGCCAGGCGGGACGTGTTCCCCCACGGGATTGCTCAAATAATGCAGGTAAAACGTGTTGTTCCAATACACCAGCATCGGGGCGTGGTTGTAAGTCCAATCCAACGCCGTTCCATTTTTATTTTCGCGGTCGGCCCTGAATACCTGAATGTTATGCACTCCCACCGCAGGGCTTAATTGCCCGTGGTGATAATCCACATTAGACAGTGTTTTGCCTACGTAGCGAATGGTGTCTTGGGCTTGGACAACTGTGCCAATTAGCCAAGTCAGCAGAAAAAGGGAATGGTGTTTGTGCTTCATTTATACTAAAGTTTGTCAGGGCTAAAGCCCTTCGCTATTACGTTTTTTTCATGCCCCACGCTAAAGCATGGGATTAATAGAACAGCATCGAGCCAGTGAAGATTATCCTAAAACCACGTCCTTTAGGGCGTGGGGCAGCCTTAGCTACTCAGCAAAAGGGCTTCAGCCCTGACTTACTCACTCCCGTAAGCCTTTCAGCACCTTCTTTTGGGCTTTAAAAATAGTCCCGTGCTTATGCCCCTGCGGCACCGATACATCTGCATTGGCGTCGCTAAAGGTTTTAAAATCTTGAGTCCGAACGGCGTCGTAGCGTTTATCTTGATAGGTGTCAAAATAAATCAGCCACTCATCACTCGTTTTCACGACCGAAGGCCCTTCCGTAAATTTTTTACTAAATGGAACTGATACGTTTTCAAAAGGCCCTAAAGGCGTTTTCCCAAAGGCTACTTTTAGGTTTCGTTCTGGGCGAGTATTGTCTTTTAAGACCAACACATAGTCATTTTTTTGACGCTTGACAATCACCGCATCAATCACACTAAAGCCTGGGTCGAAGAAAAGTTGGGTGGGAGTAAATGTGACAAAATCTTTGGTCGTCGTGTAATACATACGGTGGTTGTTGTCTTCGTCTTCGATGCCCCTAGGAAAACGAAACGGAATCGTGGAAGCCCAAATAATGACAAATCGGTCGGCTTCGTCGTCGTAAAACAGTTCGGGTGCCCACACGTTGACGGTAGTTGGTTCGTGTGCCATCACGGGCAAGAGTCGTTGCTCCGACCAGTGAATCAGGTCTTTGGAACTGGCATACCCAAACCCTTTGTCTCCCTTCCAACTCGTTGTCCATACCAAATGATATGTTCCATCTTTTCCGCGCACTATTGAGGGGTCACGCATTACTTTCTGCGTACCAATTTCGGGTTTTAACAAGGTTTTATTGAGGTCGTTCCAGTGGCGACCGTCGTAGCTGTACAGCATTCGTAAACCCTCGTTGGCAGGCTCGTGGAAAGACGTAAATAGCCACACGTCTTTGCCGCATGAACAGCATAAACAGGTAATGAGAAAAAGAGTTAAAAGTCGTTTCATTGGAGAATGTTATCTGTTTTGAACCATTCCAAGGTTTGAAACCTTGGAATAGCTTATCTTTTTTTCAACCAAATGACCGAAGCGATTCCCGTTGGGTTCTTCACCGTCACTACCGTTCCACCTTTTACTTCTTCTCCCGAAGTGGTCATTTCTCCCGTTTTTGGAGAAATAAACCGTAGTGTGTAAGAGTGCGGAACTTGCGTTAAATCAAGCGATGCTTCGGCAGATTCGGTATAAATGACAAATCCAACGTTGGCATTCCCCGATACCCATTGCTGCGGGGGAGACGATGCCAACGGTTTCATGGTGGATAAGTCTTTCAAAAACTGCCTATCGGCCACCGTGGGGATACTTGCCATCGAGCCACCCGCCAACAATATGGCCCAACCGAACGCGTCGTATCCATCACCTGAATACATCACGGCTTTTTCGGGAAATTGCTGACGATATTCGCTTACAGCCCGATACACTTGGTCAAATGAACTTCGTTTTGGATTTAATAATCTTGCGTGCTGGCGAGGTGCCAAATTTTGCCCTCCTGCGGGCGCATAAGTCGTGCCATTGGCTTGGTAGTGCCAATACCGAATATCTATTACGTCAACCGTTGCAGCGCGTGAAGCATCGGCCAAAATCGCGTCTTGGACATCTTTGGTTGTACTAAGAGCCACCCACACATTTTTCTTTTTCTCTTTTTCCCACTCCTTGATAACATCCAGCCAAAACTGCACAAACGACAACGGCCCCGTATATTCTGCACTAATCAACTGAATGACACCTGTTTGCTCCGAAAAATTATCAAGACATTGACGAATATAAGCTCGATGCAACTGCCGACGGACGGGCTGCGAAACGTCGTAAAACTGTTCGGCCATAAAAATTCGTTTATCGCCTGCGTACGGCACAGGCTCAGGAAAGCCTGTCTGATTGAGGTTGTTGGCGGGACGCCACGGAAAATCAGCGTAATGCGCTCCCGCTTCGATGATGTTGTGTTGGAAATAGTTTTGGTGAATCAGTACCAGCCCCTTTTGGTCGGCCAATTGGGCAAACTGCTGGAGGCGGCTCCAATACCACCGATTGTAACGGGTCAAGTCATATTTACTCAGTCCGTCCCACGCGGTTTCTTTGCCACTCCGCGCAAAAGGCAACTCATAAAAAGGCGTCCACACCTCGCTATCCATCCGTCGAATACGCTCGTGGTCATCGCGGCGGCGGTCGTACCAAAGGCCGTAATTGTGGTCAATGGCCAACACGTTATTGGCTTTCATCCACTCACTCACCTCGTTCAGGTCGTCGGTCAGGCCGCGTCCCGTCATCCGAGGCACAAAGCGGGTTAAATGAGGTTTGGCATTTTCCAACCCATGCGGACGCGCACTTCCATTCCACCAAGGCACTTCCTGTCGTTTGCCCGTTTGAACAACATTTCCACGCATTAACCAACCATTTTGAAGGGTCAAAGCAGGGGCGTTCGTAGGCTTTGATGGGGTTGGCAAACCAAGTTGTTCGATTGTTTTTGCTGTTGTTTGGATTGTAATGGACTGTCTTTCGGGGGCTTTTTGAATAAATTCGTTCAACGTCAAAACGGGTTGCTGCGCCAACTTTGTCAACGCCATCGCCACCTCTACTTTGGGACTACTCGACGCTTCGGACTCCACGGGCATCAATATCATCCGCGCCTTCGTCGATTCACCCAAGCGGTCAGCCAGTTGGGCATAATACAGGCTTCGGGGGCGAATGTGTTCGTTGGACATCTCCCAATGCCCATTCCCCGCGAACTGCGCCCACGTACCAAACGCCCAATTTTGGGCCGTAGGAGGCTTTGGACAATCAACTTTGGCTGCTGTACATTGCCAAAATACACTGTTGGCCGCTGTCCAGCCTGCCCCTTGGCCGTCTTGTCCAAGATTACCAAAACTGAGCGCGTTGCCGTCGATGTTCACAATGTCAAACAATACACCCGACGCCCAGCTGTCAATCGTGCCGCTGAAACTGTATGGCTCATGCGATTCACACTGAACAAAGGCATTGGGCCCCGCAGCACAGTAGCCCACTGCAAAATCGTGGTAGCCGTTTTCGGCATACAAACGCTGAAAAAGTCCTTGTTGTCCTTGCGTAAAAAAAGTATAACGGCGCTCTCCGCCAATTTCCGAAACGGGCTCCAACGCTCGGCAATCTTCAACAGTAACGCGGCGAGCCGAAGCCAAAACGCTCACAGCCGAGCCTGCAAAATGTTTGAATGTGACCTGACGTACCCAAGCATCTTGAACATTATCGAGCGAAATGCCTACCCAACGATGGTCTTCGTCTTTGGGATTAGTGGCATCATAGGCCGACACCAATCTCAGGTTTTCCACACCTACGTTAGTAATCGTGTTTTGTTGTTGATAAACTCGTACGCTTCCGCCTCCGTAGGCCGCATCCAATGCAATCGTCAAGGGGGCATCAAGCGTCAGTTCATTGCCCGAAATGGCCGTAATTGTTCGATCCCAATAGCTATCTCGTTGTCCCGCTTTCCAGCCTAAGGCTGTCACTCCCCCACCAAAATGTTCTGTTCCAAGGGCTTGAATCCATTCTTTGGTCGAAGGGCGGTGTACTTGGACGGCATCTCCTACTTTTAGCCCCGACGCATCTTCTACGGACAATGTCATGGCATTGACGGGCACATACGGGTTTGTGATTCGTAAACGGCTCTTTTCCAAACCATTTTGTTTACCAATAACATTGACCAAATGCTCCCGCGACGTACCTGTACCTATGACGGTTGTTCCGTTTTCAATCATGCCACTTCCGCGCAGCACAACTCCTGAGGTTTTCAGGCTCAGTTGACCTGCCACTTCAAACGTTCCTTTTCCTAACAAAACCGTTCCTCTGAATCCATTTTTATCCAAGGGTAATGTGGCTACGTAGTCAATCGCAGCCTGAATGCGGTTAGTGGCATCCCCTTTTTGCGCGTTCACTACTACCCGAATCGGCACGTCGGGAATGGACTCGGCTCCCGCCCGATACCCACAGTACGAAAAGTCGGGAACGCGGTTGCCAAGGGAGTCGGGGGTATAAAGCAGCTTCCCCTGTTCGTTTTGAAAAACAGGGGGTTGTTTTTTGACGGGTTTGGGAGTTTGAGCCAAAAGCTCTGCGCCCATTACCACCGTCAGGAACAATAGTTTATGTAAAAATATTCTCAAAACGGATACTGACTTATTCGTTTATGTATTCGGCCGAGTTGTGAGCAACCCTCACCACGATTTACTTATTCGTTTATGTATTCTGTCGGGTTGTGAGCAACCCTCCACACAGATGAGCAACCCTCTCCACAAAAATAATAGACACAGAGTAACACGGAGTTTTTCACAGAGTGACACTATGTATCAAACTCTGTGAAACTTAGTGCCTAACTTCGTGTAACTCTGTGTCCAAACGAAAAACTATGGTTTCACCTGTTTCACCGAAACGACGCTGTTGAGGTAGTCTTCGATGTTGGTATAACCGTCTTTATTTTTATCCAAACTCGCATCCGAGGGGTCGCGAGGATTAAGGCCATTTTTCGTTTCCCACGTATCGGGTATTCCGTCGCTGTCGGTGTCCACGTAAGGCGTTCCTTTGTATTCAGGATACCCACCCACTTGAGCAATATCAGTAATGATTCCTTGTTTGTAGGAATCAATCGGCAAACGGCGGTGCTTAAATTGGGTTTCGGGAAGTTTGACACCTTCTAAATACGTAATTTTTCCCGTACGAACTTGCTCCACAATGCGGGTATCCACAGGGTCACGCTTTGGAAGGGTAGCCCCCGCGTTGGCCAACACATAGTCATGGGCTTTTTGGGTGGACAAAATCGTCATTTCTGGCATTGGAAGCGGCTTATTTACTTTGATGTCGGGCATGTACTTGTCGGCATTTTTGAAATTTTCGACTTGTACGCCACCGTTCCAGTTGTCTTTCGTCACCACGTCGTTTCCTTCCACCACGTTGCCATCCACGTAAGCACGTCCAAAGGTCAAGTATCCCAGCTTACTTCTCCCCGACTCAGGTTTTAGGATACGGTACCCAATCGGTGAGTCTTTCGGCGTCAGCGGGCCTGGTTTGAAATAATTGTTGACAATGTTGTACATGGCGCGGTAATCGCCACCGTCCACCGAGCGGTGTACCCAGTTGAACACTACATTATTCACAAAATTAAAAACACCAAACCAGCCAATCGACGGGTTACGACCTGCGTTGTCGGCCCAAAGGTTGCGCATAAACGTACAGTTTTCGCCCCCCAACGTGCTTCCAAAGGCGTGATTCCACGTATCTAATGCTTCGGAAAAAATGGAATTTTGAATGGTAATATTGACCGTAGGTAGCTTTTGCTCAGTTGCCCCCGTGCTGTCGTTGTACATGTGGCGGTACATCGACATATTTTCGTCTAAGCCCCAGCTCGATGACACGTGGTCGATGATGATATTTCCAATCGGATTGCCACCAATCGAATCGTCGCGACGACCGACGTTGGTCTCTCCCCGACGAAAACGCATGTAGCGAATCACGACATCGTGGGTATTGATCCAAACCGACTCTCCCGCCACGCACACCCCATCACCTGGGGCTGTCTGCCCTGCAATCGTAATGTAAGGTGCCCGAATAATAAGCGGTGATTTGAGACGAATAATACCTGCTACGTTAAAGACCACCGTACGAGCGCCGCCTTGTTCGCAAGCATCACGTAGCGTACCTGAGCCACTGTCTTCGAGGCTCGTCACGACATATACTTTACCACCACGTCCGCCAAACGAAAATGCGCCGCCACCTTCCGCCCCTGGAAAGGCAGGAATCGACGCTTGTGGCAAATCAACGGGACGTGCCGCCCACGGGATGTACGGTTTTCCCTCACGGGATTCTTTTTGAATGATGGGCAACGCCTTTTGCCAAGCGATATTCGACTGACGAGTTGCTTCTTTGAGCATATCGTCGCTGGCTTTTTGGATGTCTTGGGGGACTTGCGGATACTGGGCTAAAACGAGTTGTTTTGTTCCCAGTAACACCGCTATCACCAAAAGTGATGAAAATTTAGCCCGCAGATAACGCAGATTTTCAAGCGCAGATAGCCGCAGATTTTTCTGAAAATCAGTCGTGTTTACTACTATGTCTGGTGTGATTACTGTCTCTATCATACATTTGGTTTGTTTTAACTCTCCCTTGCAGTACGCTGTCTCAGTCTTTCAGACGAGAGAGCTTACCCCCTTCTCCTAAAAGGAGAGGGGGCAGGGGGATGAGGTTATTTTAAAGGATCAAAGCCGCCGCCCCACGTATTATTTTGAATAATTTTAGGGTTATTGTCAATAGCCGACTGCGGGATGGCAAAGAAATAATACTGTGACTTCCAGTTGATTGCGTATTTGGTATCCAACTGCTTTGTCACAATCGTAAAGTAGTTGGTATAAGCAACGTCTAAATCAACGTTGTCGCGCGTGGTGGCAAAATCGGCAGGCACGCCCGTTGTTTTAAGGTTGATGGTTACACCTGTTCTTCTTTTACCGTTGAGGGTTTTCTCGATGAGTTTCCAACGGCGCAAATCCCAAAAACGCTTTCCTTCAAAAGCAAACTCAATCTGACGTTCAAACAAGATGGCATCAAACATTTCAGTACGCGTCATGTTGGCTTTTAAGCCATACAATCCGTCGGTTCCTGCTTCAATCCCTGCTCTTTTGCGGATGGCTTTGAGGTGGGTATAAGCTTCATCGAGGCTATTAATTCCGCAAGCACTTTCGGCTAAATTAAGTAATACTTCCGCAAAACGAATCTCAATCCAATCCGTCCCCGAAAACTGTACATCGCTCACGCCCACAGTCGGGTTGATGGCTTTGCGGGTATAGAAGCCCGTATTAGAAGCTCTCGTTTCTACAGTTTTACCTGCGGCAAAGTACGTCCAAAGCTTGTACGATGTATTGCCATTTAAAGGCCAGTTAACGCCGTTGTACGCGATTGTTTTGTCAAAACGAGGATCACGGTTTTTGTAGAACAATTGGTCAGAATACGTGTATTTGGTCGATTCACCTGCTTTTTTTCCATCTTTCATCGGGAACGCTTTGACCATTTCCCAAGAAGGTTGGTTGGAGCCTCCCGCTGTACCTGCGTACGACGGCCGAGTTGAGTTATCATAACCGTTATTTTTTCTGGTTTGGTCGCCCGTTGAGGTATTAAAACCCGTCAAGAAAACCGCTTCTGGGTTATTAACTTCTTGAAACCACAATTGGTCAAACGATGCGTGTAATCCGTAGCCATTGGCCACGAGCAAATCATACGCTTGTTTGTTGGCCGCGTACGAAGCTTGCCATTTGGCCGCGTCGTCGGTTGGGTTGAATTGAGGACTTGCTGCATACAAAAGTGCACGACCTTTGAGGGCAGCAGCACCACCTCTAGTGATACGCCCCCAATCCGAAGCCCCCCCCCATTTACCAGGCAAAAACAACATCGCTGAATCTAAGTCACTGACAATTTGCTTATACGTTTCGGTCGTCGTATTTCTTGACAAAAACGCGGCATCGCGGGCTTCAACTCCCACAGCCTGAAGGGGTTTTGTCACCAAAGGCACGCCTCCGTACAAACGAACCAAGTCAAAATAACGCCATGCACGAAAGAACTGCGCCTGCGCGTTGAGGCGGTTTTTCGTCGTCTGAGCAATGGTTCCACCGTTTACATCATTGATGAAGGTATTGATTACCCGAATTTTCCCGTAGTTGTTGGTCGCGTTTAGTGCAGTACCGAAATCAGCTACATCATTCACTAATAAGGTTCCTTCAAAATACTTACTTTCCCCAAACGACTCATCTGACAAATCAGGGCGAGTTCCCCAAGAGCCTCCCCACGCAGGAAGGTTTTGGTCGTAGATGTAGTCTAAGTTCATGCGAGCAAGGAGCGAATCTTTAAAAATAAGGCTTCCGTTGACCGAGCCTAAATCAGTTTTATCAAGTACCTTTTCGCAACTTGCCAGTCCAAGCAGTCCCAAAAGGCTGAGTATAGAAAAATAGTTACGTTTCATTGTTGTTATTTTTAGGTGGAAAAACACCGTTTTTGTTCATTACTAACAAGTTATGGCGCGGTTTTGAGCAACCGCAACCGCTGCGCTTTCACTACAAGCCAAGATTTACGCCCAATGAGAACGAGCGCAAAGTCGGGTACGCATCGTAGCTTCCAGCATAGGTTTTGTAGCTGTATGGGTTGTAAAAATTGAACGGATTAATTGCCACTACATATACCTTCAAGTTGTTCATCCCAAGTTTTTTTGCAGTCTTGTTGGGTAAGTTATACGAAACATTAAAGTTGCGCATACCCACGGCGAGCGAATTAACAAACCAAAAGTCTGACACCACATTATAACTATCTCTATAATAAGGACTTGGATAAGCCGCCGAAGTGTTTTGTGGTGTCCAGTGATCAGCCCAGAACTGAGGGCGATTGGCCGTTAGGGTCGCTTGTGAACGTGCTGCTGACTCTACCACCGCTTGTCCGCCAAACGAAGCTCCCATCACTGCCGATACCGACAAGTTTTTATAAGTAGTGCTAACGTTAAAGCCCAATCCGTAGCGATTACTTGCCTTTTTGGTTAAAAACAGTTGGTCATCTGTGGTAATTTTGCCGTCTGGCGCTGTGTATTGACCTGTCGCATCTTTTGGCCCTCTCACGTCCTCATAATAAAGCATTCCTGGCTTAGGAGCTTGGCCAAAAACGGTATAGCTTGGATTTTTTTCCAACCAGCTGTCCACGTCTTGCTGCGTACGAAACATTCCTAAGTACTTATATCCTTGTACGCCCATGTCGGTCGATTGACCAATGGGGTCTTCGTAGGTTCCAATTTTGCCTTTGTCCACGTCCACCTTCAATTGCTTGTTGTCACTCCACGATAAAAACGCATTGACTTTGTACGTCCAGTCCTTGGTAATTTTATCAGCCCAGCCCAATGAGATTTCGTAGCCAAAACCATCAACTGAAGCGTAGTTTTCAGAAGGCAGCGTCGCACCCACCAGCAACGGCACCGACGAAGTAAGAGCCGTAAGCATATTGTAGCGATGATCATAAAACGCATCCAAGCCCAACGACAAGCGATTTTTTAAGAATTGGGCG
The DNA here is from genome assembly GCF_003711225.1 of Runella sp. SP2. Lineage (NCBI taxonomy): Bacteria > Pseudomonadati > Bacteroidota > Cytophagia > Cytophagales > Spirosomataceae > Runella > Runella sp. SP2. The sequence goes on from NZ_CP031030.1 coordinate 5,325,603, forward strand.
TCAATCCCAAAGTTGTACTTGGTGTTGTTGTCCCAACGTGCCTGACGGTTGGCCATGGCGTTGTTAGGAGAAATAATCAACGGGCGGTCGCTGTTTCCACCAAACACCGCGCCTTTGCCCGTTTGAATGGAATAGCTTGTGAGCCAGTTATAGGCTTTGGTGGCATCTCCCCCCATGAACCCAACCGACCCACGGAATTTCAAAAAGTCCACAAAAGACACGTTATTTTTGAAGAAATTTTCATCCGAAATTACCCAACCAGCCGATACCGACGGAAAAAAGCCCCAGCGGTATTCGGGGGCGAAGTTGGTAGAGGCATCGTAGCGAGCTGCAACTTCCAACAAGTATTTGTTGCCGTAGTTGTAATTGATACGACCAGCATACGACAAGTTTCCTGACTCCGATTGGCTTTCGGAAGCCGTTTGAGTACCCGTGGCGTAACGCATATTGGGCAGCCCCCCGATGATGACGCCTTCGGCCATGGCAGCTACGTTGTCGTAATTGGTTTCCGATTGTTCAAAGAAAGCAATCGCCGAAACTTGATGTTTGCCAAATTGACGGTCGTAGTTTAAGTAGCCATTAAATTGGTACGTATCATTGTAGCTTGGATTGATACGCACACGATCGCCATTGTTCATAGATACCGTCCGCAAAATATCACCACCGTAAATGTGCTTATTCTGGCCTAACATACTGAACGCATAGACATTGTACTTTGTGCCATATTGTTTTCCGAAGCTATTATCAAGGGTTTTGGCAAATAACACACGTGCTTTTAAGCCTTTGATAAACGGAATTTCGTAGTCGAGGTTGGCCGTAACGTTGAGGCCCGTGTTGCGGGTACGAGTAAAGTTATCCGAATTTTGTACTTCAAAAAAGTGGAATGCGTCCACCGTATTTACGTTGCTGGCGTTCGACAATAACACGGGTAAACCGTTGATGTAAGGCGGGTTAAACTGGGGCGTAAATAGCAACGACCTCATGTCGTTTTCGGGGTTTTCGCCTCCTTGTTTGAGGTAGTACATTTGTTTGTCGTACAAGTCTCCGCTCAACGAAAGACCCGTTTTTAAGCCTTTGGCCACCACAATGTCGGCACTGGCGCGGAACGTCCATTTATTGGCGTTAATTTTGTCGAAATTGGCATTTTGGGCATTGTACGTAATACCCGCAAAGTACGTAGCCCGCTCAGTTCCTCCGCTCACGTTGAGTGCATGACGCATTACTGACGACGGTTTCCACGCCATTTTTAACCAATCATAGTTGTTTTGTTTAAAATGGTCGAGTTCGTCTTGGGTATAAATCAATGGGTCGGTCGCGGGACGACCTGCTGCAAAATTGAGGTTATTCATGTACGTAGCATGTTCAAAACCGTTCATCATTTTGGGCAACATGGCCGCATCTGATACCCCAACCGAACCACTGTAGCTAAATTTCGGGGCACCTGCTTTTCCGCGTTTGGTACTTACCACTACTACCCCTTGGTTAGAACGCGCCCCATAAATAGCCGCAGCTGCATCTTTCAAGACTGAAATAGCTTCTACTTCCGACACGTCCAAAAGGTTAAAATCATCTTCGGTTCGTACTACGTTGTCAATCACAAACAAGGGGCGCAAAGTCCCACCGTCTTTTGACAAAATGATAGGGTTACGTACTGTCAACTGACCGTTATCACCAGGACGACTTGTTCCCCCAGAGACACTAACGCCTGGCATTTGCCCCTGCAAAGCCGCCGACAAACTCCCGACGGGTAATTCTTGAATGGCTTTCATGTCAACGGCAGCAACCGCCCCCGTAAGGCTCACTTTTTTCTGTGAACCATACCCGACTACCACCACCTCACTGATGGAGGCTACGTCGTCGTCGAGGGTGAGATTAATAGACGTTTGTCCGTTGACCGCCACTTCGCGGGTTTTATAGCCTACCGAGCTAATGACTAAAATTTCGTTCCCTTTGGGTACATCAATTTTAAAGTTTCCTTCGCCGTTGGTAAATGTTCCAACTTTTGAACCTTTGATAATCACGTTGGCACCTGGAATAGGTTGCCCAGCAGCGTCCTTTACGTTTCCTGTTACGGTAATTGCGGCCGTTTTCACGGTTGTTTTTGGGGCAGTTCCTCCCTGTTTTTCAGCGTAGGAAACTCCCATAAAACAAACAGCTACTACCGCCGTGAGACACGCCTTGGTGAGGCTTTTGTCCCATGTTAGTTTGGTTTGTAAAAAAGGATTCATTGAAGAGTAATTGGATTAGTTATGAACTTAGATTGAGGTTTGATAATCGGTATTTGTCAATCGCGGTTGTGAGCAACCGCTCACACAGAGGCGTGGTTGTGAGCAACCACGTGCACAGAAGCGCGGTTGTGAGCAACCGCTTACACGGGCATTAGGATTTGTTTTTTGCTTCTTTGATTCGTTTTTCCCAGTCCTGACCCGCCTTTTTCATGTCAATGCCTTGGGCTGAGAGGTAGTTGTTGATTTTTCCTTTGTACTTGCCAAACCACGCATGTTTTTTCTCCGACGTATCGGCGTCCATGGCCAATTCACGCGCTTCGGTGAGCCACGTCAGGATTTGGGCTTTTTGAGTCTCGGTCAAATCGGGCAGCATTTCTTGGTAGCCTCGGTAGGTTTTGGGCAATACCCCGTACGTCATTCCGTCTTTGATTTGGTCAACTTGGGCGGGCGTAAGTTCTTTGGCGAGATCGGCCAAGTAATTTTTGTGCAATTGCCCCAATCGGACATTCGTTTCTGCCTCCAACTGTTTTGTTTTTTCTTCCGACGGGTCGGTCAACACTTTTTTAGCTGTTTTTACACCTTCGTGAAGGATATTCAAATCGAGGTATTGCTTGGCGACGCGGTGGCTTACCCGCTTGAACTGAGCAGAATCAGGCAGTTGTAATGCCGCCACTATCTTTTGGGCACGCTGCATTACTACTTGTTCGTAAGCAATTTCTTTGTCGTTGGCTTGCCCCAATGCAGTCGTGGCCACAGCCCAGAAAACAAACAACAATCTTTTCATTTTCAATTAGTTACATTTATTTAAAACTCTTTCAATTCAATTATTTGCCCTTTTTGGATAACCAACTCTCGTACTTTCCCTGCGTAGCGAAGGGTGCAAGGATTGCCCGCCATAGACTTGATTTTTACGTAGGTGAGTTTGCTTTGTTCCCAACTAAAATCCAGTTCAAAACCACCACGCGCTTTGATACCCCGCACCATTCCTGTGGGCAGGTCGGAAGGCAACGCGGGGAGGAGGTCGATGTACTTCGTGTGGCTTTGTAGCAACATCTCGACGATGCCCGCTGAGCCACCAAAATTGCCGTCGATCTGAAACGGTGGGTGGGCGTCAAACAAGTTGGCGTACGACCCACCTGCGCCCGAAGCAGGGCGCAACAGCATTTTGACCATTTTTTGGGCGTGTTCACCGTCTTTAAAACGTGCCCAAAAATTGATTTTCCACGCCAAACTCCAGCCCGTTCCTTCATCGCCACGGTACAGCAGCGATTGGCGGGCGGCTTTGGTCAACTCAGGTGTTTCGTCCCAATTGATTTCATTACCTGGGTGTAGCCCCCACAAGTGCGATACGTGACGGTGTTTGTTGGTGGTATCGTCTTTGTCTTCGAGCCATTCTTGCAACTGTCCGTATTTCCCAATTTGGTTGGGGGCAATTTGGGCGTAAGTAGTTTGCAAGGTTTTACGCCATGCCTCGTCGGTTTTTAGTACTTCCGAGGCCGCAATACAGCTTTTCAGAAGCCCGCGAATAATTTGGTGGTCCATCGTTGGGCCTGCTACCAGCCCTCCGTTTTCGGGAGAATTGGAAGGCGTACTAATCAACCAACCCGTTTTGGGGTCTTTGACCAAAAAATCCAAAAAAAAAGCCGATGCCTCTTTCATGATTGGATAGGCGGTTTTTTGCAAAAATTCACGGTCTTGGGTAAATAAGTAGTGCTCCCACAGATGCTGACAAAGCCACGCCGCCCCTGTGACCCAGATGCCGTGGTTGGAGGCGTTGATGGGCGTGGTATTCCGCCAAAGGTCGGTATTGTGGTGCAGCACCCAGCCGCGTGCGTTGTAGTAGGTACGGGCAGTTTCGTGACCTGCGACCGACAGTTCCTTTATCATTTCCAACAACGGCTCGTGCAACGGCGAAAGGTTGAGCACTTCGGCTCCCCAATAGTTCATTTCGGCGTTGATGTTGGTGGTATATTTACTTCCCCAGGGCGGAGCTAATAAGTCGTTCCAAATTCCTTGCAAGTTGGCGGGGCGTGTCTTGGGGCGTGAACTCGAAATCAACAAATAACGGCCATATTGCACGTATAGCGCCATCAAGGCGGGGTCAACGTTTTTCCCAAATTGATTGAGACGCTCGTTGGTTGGCAGGTTTTCTGCTGCGCTTTTACCGAGGTCAATCGAAAGCGTTTGGTAATACGATTGGTATTCTTTAATGTGCGCTGCTAGTATTTCTTCGTACGTTTTTTTGCCAATTTTCGCCATGGTTTGTTGGCACAGCGCTGTGGGGTTCGCCGTAATATCTTGATAATTGACGTAGTTGGTAGCGGCTGCTAGGTAAAACGTGACGTTGTCAGCTTTTTCAATTTCAATGCCTTGGTCGGTGCATTTAAGCGTGCCATTTTGCAACTGCACTGTCAGGTAACTTTCGCCTTTCAATACGCCATTTTTCACTTTTACTGACAATGCCAACGTCTGATTGTCCACGCGGCGAAGTAAGTAGCCTTTGTGCGGACTGCTCAACACGGCAGTGAGGGATAAACTGGCTTTGCGGTCAGCTTCTAAGCGAACGACCATGACTTGCTGAGGTTCACTCACAAAATACGTTCGGGTAAAATACGTTCCATTAGCCCGAAAACTGGCTTTACAAAGTGCGTCCGACAAACGAAGCTCGCGGCGGTAATCACTGATTTCACCCAAACCTGAAAACGTCAACGTCAAATCACCAAACGGCTGGTAGTCGGCCTGATACTTTGGCGTCGCAGGCGGGTTATCATCCTGAATTTTATATTTCCAAGGTTTTACCAAGGAAATCAATGCAGTCGGTTCGCTTTCGGGATACAATCCAATGTGCCGCGAAGTATCTTTATAACCTGCGATTCCACCTTTGTCGAAAAAGTTAATCACCTGAACGGCAATTACATTGACACCTGGTCTCAATAAATTGGCAGGGACACGATATTTTCTGGGTTCAAGGCTGTTAGTGGTTCCAATCAACTGCCCATTGACGTACGTAAGGTCATAATCACGAATGCGGTTTAGGTCCAGCACTACGTTTTTCCCTTGCCAATTGGCAGGAATATCAACCGTGGTACGAAACCAAACGGCACCGTCCAACCCTTCAAAACCAATGGCTTCCCATCCTTCGTAAGAAGGCACAGGCATGGTTTCCCAGCGGGCGTCATCAAAGTCCATCGACGCAGGATTTCCAGCCATCCCCTTCAAAGCCAGCATGTCAGCCGTCCATTGTTCTTTTTTGCCTTCTTGGGTTTTTAGCCCCATAAAATGCGCTTCGGCTAGCTGTTCGGCGGCTTTTTGTTTTCCTTCGGCCAACAACTGACGGATTTCGGCCAAGTACTTCGCCGCGTTTTGACGGTTAGGGTTACGCGGCTCGCCCGTCCAGAGGGTTTCTTCGTTGAACTGAATACGGTCTTTTTGCACTCCCCCAAACACCATCGCCCCTACTCTGCCGTTGCCAATGGGCAACGCCTCTGTCCATTTTTCGGCAGGAGTATTGTACCACAGTTGGTAGTCCTGTGCGTACCCCCAAAAAGGAAGTAGGAGAATATGAAAAAGGAGTTTTTTCATCCGTTTAAGAAATCTGGAAAACAGATTTGATGTATTGGGTATTCGCTCCGAAATTTTTCTTGACGTTGTGCGGCTCTTTGGCATCCCGCGAGCGCTCAATGACTAGCCAGCCTTCCCACTTCATCTCGTCGAGGGTTTGTTTTACTTTTTTAAGGTCGAGGCGGGTATTATTTTCCAGCCAAACTCCGTCTTCATCAGTGCAATGAATTTGGCAAATGCGCTTGCGACCCAGTAGTTTAAGCTCTTTTAGCAAATCACGGCCTGCTTTGAGCGGGTTGGAAAAGTTGAAATAGATTTGAATGTGTTTTGAGCCTATTTCTTTCAATAATTCTACTTCTCCTTGAGCGTCCAATGACGTTTCGATACCAATCACTACGTCGGCTTTTTTGGCCATGTTCCCTACTACTTTGAGTCGTTCTACGATGGCAGGGCGTAATTCGGGGTTTTTCACCAAATCCCCCTGAACGCCTAGTGGCAAAAAACCCACTTTCACATTCATGGCCTTCATGGTATCGATGCAGTCTTGCACCATACGCTGGTAAGTGGGGCGCGTCGCAAACGATTGGGCATAAAAACCCGTCATTGCCAGCGAACAAATCTCTAACTGTAACTCTTTGGCTTTGTCCAAAAACTGCTGGCGCACTTCTGGCTTAGCCAACTGACTATCAAAGGTTTCCCGATTACCCAAACCGCCCATGTCGATTTCTACTCCGTCGGCGCCAATCTCTTTGGTTAGCTGGAAAGCGCCTAATTTTTGGCGTTTCAAAATCATCAAATCCACCACCGCTACTTTGTAACGACGGTTTGAGCCAGCCCACCCACGCGCCCCTCCCAGTAGCATACTTGCGGCTAGTAAGCTAGTGTGTTTCAGGAATTGACGGCGATGGGTGAGCATGGGTACTTTATTTATGGTTATTAGAGGACTCGGTTAATTGGGTAATTTGAAAAATTAGCAAATTTGAAAATGGTGTAACTAAAATCATTTTCAAATTGCCGAATTATCACATTTTCAAATTATTACTCTTTCGCAGCTTCAATTGGCTGGGGCGCTTTATAGCCTTCCAAAGCAGGCCATTGGCCGTCTTTGATGGGTACTAATTTTAGTTTTTTGGGGTTGACCACGGCATGTTTGATACGTTGGCGACGCCACGTATAAATCACGTGAATCATCCCGTCGGACGTCTGAATCACCGACGGATACGAATACTGGCTAATGGGCGAATCTTCCAAAATCACCGCCGCTGCCCATTCTTTGCCATCTTTCGAAATAGAGAGGTGCAAGGGTGTGCGAGGGCCTTTGGCCAAATCACCTGGTGGCAATACGTGGTTGTAAACCAGCGCATGACGGCCGTCTTTGAGCGTCACGGCGTCGGTACCAGAGTTGTTATTGGGCAAACTTGATTTAGCCAATTCCGACCAAGTTTCGCCATTGTCATTTGACCATGCTTCCACTAATGCACGGTTTCGGCTGCGGGCCAAAATCTGCAATTTGCCTTTGCCATGGTCTAAAATGCTCGGTTGAATGGCGTTGAGGGTTTTGCCGTCGTTGATGGGGCCAATTTTTCGCCACGTTTTGCCAAAATCAGAAGTTACTTCAAAATGAATTTGCCAACCGCCTTTGCCTTCGGTGCTGGTCGGGCTCATCAAGTTTCCGTTGGAAAGCAACACAGGTTTATTTTTAATCGGACCTAAAAATCCTTCGGGCAGGGCTTTAGCTGCTGACCACGTAAGGCCGCCGTCGGAAGAAGTTTTTAACCAGCCTTTCCAAGCCGATGGGCTTGGGCCAATTTTGTAGAACAACATCAAATCTCCGTTCGGGATTTGGTACAAAACGGGATTCCAACACGCATAGCGAAGCTTCTCATCGACGATGCCGTCGGCTACATTTTGTGGAGCTGTCCACTTGCCATTTACTTGACGACTTACCCAAATACACACGTCGGGATTGCGTTCTTTGGTCCCCCCAAACCAAGCTGCGACCAACCCTTTGGGCGTTTCGGCGATGGTTGAGGCGTGGCTCTCAGGGAAAGGTGCTGTTTCAAAAACAAATTCATCTACCACTACCCCCGACTGCCATTTGGCCAATTGCGAAAAAGCAGCTTGAGTGACGACTAAGCAGAAGAAAAAGGGAATAAAAAAACGTTGGATTACCATGAAAACAAAAGCTAATTGTATTATTTTTTTTGTTAACCACCTCTGACAAACGAAGAAAAAAGCAATAAAAACAAAAGAAAGTGAAAGAATTTTCTTTTTTCTTTTCAGGACGCTTGTCCTTTTTCTTCGCCAATGAACTCATCAGGACTTCATTGCGTTGAGGTAGATTCTTAAAAAAAGGCTTTTTGAGCCATTTTAAGGGGTTTTTGCAATTTTTCAAGAATTATCCACCAAAACCCGATGACAATTATACTTTTTTTTAAAAAACTAACCTTCCTGAACTGTCTGCTTGAATAGAACTTTAGCTTTATTTATTAGCAATAAAAAAGGGAACAAACTGCTCCCTTTCTCGAAAAAATACGAAACTATGATTTGGTTAAAAAAGGCTACCTTTCTTTCGTTTCAAAAACCTTGTTTAAGAACCGAACGCTGTGGTTTAAGACGGGTTCAAACCAAGGGTGAAACAGTACAAACGTATGCGGCGCGTCGGGAAAAGAATGGACCTCAGAATAGATATGAAGTGCATCAAGTTTTCGCCGCATGTCGTCACGACCAGCGTGCATACGCTCTACGGAGCTATTGACAAACAAAATAGGAGGCGTGTTTTTGTCCACGTGGTTAAGCGCACCTGCTTCGTGCCAAAGCTCAGGTTTTTGGGTTTTGTTGTAGCCAAACCAATACGTAGCCGCCGAAATCCCTCTGCTATCGTCACCTTCTCCCGATTCGGGATGAATAAAGGCCAACGTTCCATCTAAATCAACAATGGCGTTGACGCGGCTTGAGAAAGCCATGTACTCGCCTTGACTTCCCTCAAAAGCAGGATTGTCGTTGGTTGTTCCTAACAAAGCCGCCAATTGTCCTCCCGCCGAAAAGCCTAAAGAGGCAATTTTATTGGGGTCGATGTTGTATTTTTTGGCATTGGCCCGCACCCAACGTACCGCCGCTTTCAAGTCATGAACGGCAGCGGGGTACAAGGCTTCGGTCGAAAGGCGGTACTCCACTGTGACAGCCACAAAACCTTGTTCCGCCAGTTTTTGCGCCAAAGGAATGTGGTGCGTGCGGTCGCCCGAACGCCAGCCGCCACCATGAATCACCAACACCGCTGGACGAGGTTTCTTAGACTTGCTTTTGGGATAAAACACATCCAACTGCAAATTGCGTGTACCCAACGCACAATAAGTCAGATTACGCTCTTCGGCCACCGTATTCGGCAGCGGAAACGCTACTTTAGAGGCTTTGGGATACTGTTTTTGAAGCTGAGAAAAAGCTTTGGGTACGTTAAACGAAGTATCAGGGACGTTGGTCAAGCCAAAGGTCAACAACGGCCCTTGCGGGTTCCAATTATCTTTACCTGCAAGCACCTTCCAAATCGTATATCTTTGAGCTTCGATTTCGGTCAACTGTTTTGACCAAGGCACTCGTTTTGAAGCCGTTGCACCCGCGCCTTTTGAGCCATATTCGGCATAAAAAGTAGTTTTTTCGGCATGGGTTTTATCCCAATTATGCCAACCTTCGGGCTTCACCACGTTGGACATGGTACAGTTCAAAAAAACAGTCTGGGCATAATCTCGCCACGGCCGCCCTAAATACACACTCGCCTCTGGCGATTCGCCATCGAGCGTACATTCGTTAAATACAAATCCGTGGGCTTGTCCTTGCGGCGTAGAGGCTGCCGTGTAGTAGCCACCTTGCAACTTTGAGCGTATGTGGCATTGCTGAAAGTAGGCCGTTGCCCACCCGAAAATAAAATCAACCGTTCCTTCAATGTAGCAGTTTTGGTAATATTGCCGCGTTCCTTCCCGCTTGGGATAGAGTGTATCTTGGCATCCTAAAAAGCGACAGTTGACAAAACGAGCACGGTCACCATCGACCAGCATAGCCACGGCCTGTCCAACGGGGCCTGCGGAGTTGGCAAAGGTGATATTGATGGCTGTAAAGTCGTTGGCTACAATGCGCGTAGAGGTCGAAGTGGTCGTGCCTAATTTAACACCTTGTGGGTTTATTTTTCCCGAAAAATCATCGTACGTTAGAACCGTATTTTCGGGGTCTTCGCCCATGATAGTCACGTGGTTTTTGGTCGAATCGAGCGTCAGTTTTTCTTTGTAAATCCCCTTTTTGATACGAATGAGCACGTCTTTCATATTGTTGAGCGGGATAGCATTAAATGCTGCCTGCACCGTTGTAAAGTCCCCCGAACCGTCTTGGGCCACAATCAGCAGATTTTTAGGCGCAGTTTGGGCAAATAACGACCCCGCCAACAAAAGGCCTACAAAAAAGATTTGTTTCATACTTCACTTTTTAAATCACGAAAAGCCGCAGAGTTTCAAAGAATTTAAAGACAAATTACTGCTATTATTCAAACTGTAAACAGTAAACTCAAAAACCCTAAACTTAAACTCTACTTTCCCCATTTTTGAACCCAATTTGGGTACTCCGTTGATAAAAGCTTAGCAGGCCAATTTCCATAATAGGCATAGCCAACACGGCGTTCGTTTTCGATTTCGGCCAAGGTTGCCCTTGGGACACTATCTCGCCCCGTAAAAAAGGGTTTATTGGTATCGAGGTTGTAAAAACGCGCCCACAAGGTCGAGTTAGGGTCGGCGACCACGATACGGTCTTTCCCTTTTGGCTGCGACGCATCCACGATGGTATCCACCCGAATTCCAACGATTTTTACGGATTCCAACCACGCCACCGCTGCTTGAATGGCTCTTTTAATTTCGGGCGAAGGGTTGTCGATGGCCATTAAAAACTGAACAATTCCAACGCTTTCATTCCCACTCAGTGAAGCCAACTCAAACGCCCTCGCCTTGGCTGGGAGTAAGGTTTTACGGTCGTGTTGGGCACACCAAGCCGTCAGTTTCCCGTGCTGAACGTACTGGGTTTTCAGGATGCAGTCGATTCCCTTCGCCATTGCGGCTTTGGCTTGGGGAATCAAGGTTTTTACTGCATCAAAATCGTTTTTTCCCTCAGTAATGTTTTTAAAAACCCACATCACATCTATCATCGCTTGGTCGTTGTACGTGATGTGTTTATGGTATCCACTGGTATCTGGGAAGAACTGTCCCCAGCCTCCTGCAGCATTTTGCGCTGTCAACAAGTACTTTACTCCATTTTCAGCGGCTCTCAAATAGGTGGTATTTTGGGTCTTTTTGTAGGCCAACACCAGCGCATTGATTTCGCGCGTGGTTGCTTTATCGTCGATGGTCGCGTCAAGTTTACCTTTTTCGGAAAGCAGTGCCGCTTTTTGTCCATCCGTTAGGCTGAGGTTATAATTAATAGGATCTCCCCCTGGCTGAGGCCAACCACCGTTGTTTCGTTGGTATAACAACATCCGCTCAGCGACCGAGTCTTTCACAACTTCAACTTCCCGAAAGCTTTGAGCTTTGTCTTTAGGAACTCCAACTTCCCGAAAGCTTTGAGCTTTCGGGAAGTTAGTTCCTGCTTTGCACCCCATAATGAAGCCGCAAAGTAGTAAGAAAACAAAAGATAATACCCTCATTATTAATACCCTGGATTTTGCTTCAACTTACCTTGATAAGCATCCACCGTTGCTTGGTCGTACGGGAACAATTCGCTTTTACCCGTCACGAAGAAACGAGCAATACCCGCGTGCAATTGCACTCCATCAATGAGGTTAGTTGTTAGGTGCTGACGCCAATCCAGGCGCGTCCAGCCCGTAGGGGCGGTTGTTAGCGTAGTTGGTTGGTAGAAAGAATTCATCCACTGAATTTCTTCACCGTTGTTTTTCCAAAAAATATACCGAGGAACGTTGGCATAAGCCCCTTTGGCATCCCGAATGTCTTGAATTTTTTGGCGGGTTTCGGCGATTTTTTGGGCCAATAAATTCCAACGAATTAGGTCAAATTTACGAATTCCTTCGCTACCAAACTCAAGATAACGCTCATTAACAATGGCATTAAAGAAGCCATCTTTGTCGGTAGGGGTTTTTCCAATTTTGCTTTCGTTTCCTTTGTACGCTCTCTTACGAACCTCCTCAAAGGCTGAAATCGCGGCCGCTGTAGGCCCACCATTCAATTCATTTTCTGCCTCCGCAAACATCAATAGTACATCTGCAAAACGAATCAACGGCCAGTTGTAGCCAGGATTGAGAGCTGTACCTGGCAACAAAGGCACCCGCCAATCTTTACGGAATTTACCATCCGTGATTTCCCCCAAACGGCGCGGCGACTTAACATTGGTAGCAGCCACAGCATACAACGTTGTCGTTACATCGCGGCGCGTATCGGTAGAGTCAAAGGCATAAAAATAGTTAGGCAACACCAACAAACCTCCTCCTCCTGAACCATATCGTGAGGCTGCATTGACCGATGGGCCATTATAATTACCCATACGACTATCAGAATTGGAGTTTGAACCTCCCGCACCCACTTCAAAGATGATTTCGCCGAAAGGATCGTAAGTAAATGAAGTCAACTTACGCCAAATATCTTCAAAACTTGGATTAAGTGTATGTTCTCCCCGCTTGGCCAATAGGTCGGCGCATTCATCACGCGCAATTTTGATGTAGGTTTGGTAATCGGCATTACGCTCAATTTTACCATTGCTACGCAACGAATACCCGCCGCGAAACATGGCTAACTTCGCTCGAAGCGCTTTTACCGCCCCTTTCGTCACGCGTTCGTTGCGCACGGGAATTTCGGTTCTCCAAGGCACAAGGTCGGTGGCTACTTTGAGGTCATCAATGAGTTTTTTGTATGTCTCATCACGGTCTGACTGCGGAATAAACAAATCGGTTTGTTTATAAGCTGGCGTAAACGGCGCAGGCACATCGCCCCAGTTGCGAAGCAATTCAAACATAAATTGGGCACGAAGCGTCAGCACTTCTCCGTGCAAACGACGTAGTTCTTTTTTTTCGGCCTCGCTCCCGTTGTTATAGAGCGCCATTTGTGGAATCTGTTCAATGCACAAATTGGCTTTTTCAATACCACGGTACAATTGCAAAAACGGGTTACGAATTTCGGTATTGGTCAACAACAACTGATAACGGCCAATGCCACGGCGGCCGTTGTCGATGTTTCCCGACACAATCATTTCGTCCGAATCGTACGGATAATACATGTTGATACGAATTCCGTAACCGTTGTCACCCATCAGTTCGTCATAGACGCCAATCACGGCGTTGGTGGCATTGGCAAGGTTAGAAAACGCGTCCGAAATGCTAATTTGGGACTTTGGTTGTACCTCCAAGTACTCCTTACAGCCCGTCACCGTCATCATCGTTACGGCAAACGGGAGACCCAAAGTGGCTATTTTTTTAAGTAATTTATTCATTTCTATCAAAAGTTAGAATGTCTTGAAAATCGGTTTTTTAGTGCCTACTAGAAGGTTACATTAACGCCTACTACCCACGTTTTTGCCCGAGGATACCCAGCAAAATCAACCCCTTGAGTCAATGGATCGGCACGGCGCGTGTTTACTTCTGGGTCATAGCCTGTATATTTCGTAAAAGTGGCTAAGTTGTTGACCGTTGCATACGCTCTAAAACGCGAAATCTTGATTTTTTTCAACCAGTCGTTTGGCAATGAATAGCCTACCGTTAGGTTGTTGACCCGTAAAAATGAGCCATCTTCGACCGCCCATGAGTGCAACCAATAACGCTGAACCCGCACTGGCGACCAGATAGTGGCATTGGCATTGATTGCAGCCAATTCGGTTGGATCTGTTACCACCGCACCTTGGTCGTTGATGTTGGTCCAACGGTTTTTCATAAATGACAACATATTCAAGTTTGGAAACGCCCCATCGGTCATTTCAATTTTGTTGGCGTTATAAATGTCATTGCCTACGACCCAGTTTAAGAACAAGCTCAAGTCAAAGTTTTTATAGACGACTTGGTTGTTCCATCCGCCGATAAACTTCGGATTCGCATTGCCAATCACCGTACGGTCTTTATCTGCTGTAATCAAGCCATCGCCGTCGATGTCTTTCCATTTCAACATCCCTGGCTGCGGCGTTCCGTACACCGAGTTAACAGGAACGCCTGGTTTGATGGTGTACGCTTTAGTGGTTTCGTTGTAAGTAAAGTCGTCAATTTTATAATAGCCGTCCGTTACAAAACCGTACATTAAACCCACAGGCTCGCCCACTTTCACCAAGTAATCGTCGGTACCGTCGGAGCCTTGCCATCCTGAGTTACGTGTCAGTTGGGTTACTGTTCCAAGGCTTGTTACGGTGTTTTTATTGGTAGAAATGTTAAAATTCGAGTTCCAAGTAATATCTTTTTTCTGGATGATATATGCACTTAGTTGCAATTCAACCCCTTTGTTGGTGGTCGAGCCTAAGTTCTTGATTTGCGAGGAATACCCCGACATTGGCGGAATGGCTACGGCCAAAAGAAGGTTATTCCCCGAGTTTTTGTAGGCATCAATCGACACTTGGAAGCGGTTGTTCAAAAACGAAAGGTCAAGACCTACGTTTTGCGACACGTTTGACTCCCACTTCAAATCTTCGTTGGCCAACGCTACGGGTGCATAGCCTGGCACGACAGTGTGGTTCAGCGCGTATTCGCCCGTCACGCCGTATAATTGTTGGTATAACAAATCACCAATGCGGTTATTTCCTGCTACTCCGTAGCCAAGGCGCAATTTACCATCGGTCAAAATTTGGTTATTTTTCAAGAAATCTTCTTTCGTAAAGCGCCACGCCAACGTACCCGAAGGGAATACCAGCGCACCGTTTTCGTACTTGAATTTCGTCGAACGGTCGGAACGCAACGAGACCGTCGCCAAGTATTTGTCGTTGTACCCGTAGCTCACGCGTCCAAACAACGAAAACAAGCGGTTAGGCGGCGTTTCGTTCGAGCTTGGGCGTGGCTGTGCCGCCCCCGTGGGTGCCGAGCCTAAGCCCATGTTGGCCAACGCTTGTTCTGCCGAAATATCAGCTGGGAAATAGCGGGTTTCCATCAAGGTACTTTTCGATGCGTTGTGGAAAATTTCCTGTCCCACAATCACGTTCAAATCGTGCTTATTGTCAAACTTCTTGGCGTACTGCAAGGTGTTTGAATTATTGATGGTAACGGCGTCTTGTTGTAAAATCGACGCTACGGGCTGCGACGCGAAGTTGCGAGCTGTTCCCGTGATTTTGCTCCAAAAAGAGTTCGTTTGCACATCGTTGTTATCAATACCAACGGTTGTTTTGAAGGTCAAATTCTTTAAAATAGCATAGCTTGCGTACCCACTCAAGTTGATGGCTTTGGTATAAGCTTTGCGGTATTCAGCTTGGGTCATCAAGATAGGATTCACCAAGTTTCCTGACGAGATATAGAGGTTTTCGTCGAAGTCATCGACCTCTGGCTGAGCCGCTACCAACAATGGACGGTACTGCACCGAGTGACGCAAACGGTTGGTAGATTTTGTACCACTTGCCGATGTTCCTGCCCCATTCACAGTCTGGTTCAAATAACGAACGTTAAAGCCTAAACGTAACTTATCAGAAGCTTTGTGATCCATTTTGAAAGTAGCCAAATAACGGTCAAAGCCCGACTCTAACAACACGCCATCTTCGCGGTTGGCAGTCAAGCTTAAATTGTAATTAGTGCTTGCATTTCCGCCGTTTACGTTCAAGTTATGATTTTGGTACTGAGCTCTGCGCCCAAATACCTCTTCTTGCCAGTCGATAGGCGTTGCAGTTTTGTATTGATTGAGGTTTTCCCACGTTCCGTACATGTCCGAAAAGCTCTTTTCGGCAGTGGCATCGTTGCGGCTACGTTCGTATTGCCAACGCACAAAATCGTACGGACTCATAACGTCCAGCTTTTTAAAGATTTCGCGAAAACCTACCGAACCATTGTAACTAACGGTCGTCTTACCGTTTTTACCCGATTTGGTCGTGATAATGACTACCCCGTTGGCACCGCGTGCTCCGTAAATGGCGGTCGTTGAAGCATCTTTCAATACGTCAATGGTTTCGATGTCTTGAGGAGATAAAAAACTAAGTGCGTTTTCTACCTGAATCCCGTCCACGATATAAATGGGAGAATTGTCTTGGGTAATCGAACCACCCCCACGAATACGAATCTGAATATCGGCACCTGGTGCTCCTTCCGAAGTTGTTACGCGTACCCCAGCCAAGCGTCCTGTAAGGGCTTCAGCGGCGTTGGTCAACGGAATATCTTTTAATTGTTTGGCCCCAACTGACGATACCGAACCCGTTAAATCGCGACGATTGATGGCATCCCCGTAACCGATCACTACCACCTCTTCGAGCATTTTTTGGTCGGTTTTTAAGGCAACAGAAACTTCCGAACGTGCGCCTAGAACCACCGTTTCAGGCAAATAGCCTACAAAACTGAGGATAAGCGCCGTTTCTTTTTTATCGGGAACGTTAATTGTAAATTTTCCGTCGGTATTGGTCGTCGTTCCTACCGACGAGCCTTTGACCAAGATACTTACCCCTGGCAGGGTTTCTCCTGTATTGCCGTCGGTCACAGTCCCCGTTACACGACGGTTTTGCGACCATACCACCGACATGCAGCTAAAAAGCAGCAGTAGGGTAAATAGTTGTTTTTTCATACAAGTGTTAGTTAATATAAGTGTGTAAACGTTTAGCGTAAAGAAAGAATGGGTACTCCGTCCATATCGGTAAAGTCTTTGTTTTCACCCGCCATGCCCCAAATAAACGAGTAGCTCGACGTACCACAGCCCGAGTGTACCGACCACGGCGGCGAAATAATAGCCTGGTGGTTGGCTACCCACAAGTGACGCGTCTGGGTAGGTTCGCCCATCAAATGCAACACCGCATGGTTTTCAGGAATATCAAAATAGCAGTACACTTCCATACGGCGGTCGTGGGTGTGCGACGGCATTGTGTTCCAAACACTGCCTGGCTGAAGCACCGTAAGCCCCATCACCAACTGACAGCTTTGAATCCCGCCCTCGTGGATGTATTTGTAAATGGTACGATGATTAGAAGTTTCTAGCGCCCCCAACGTCACGGGTGATGCCTCCTCTTTAGTAAAGGCGCGGTTGGGGTACGTATGATGCGCAGGCGACGAAAGCAGGAAAAAGCGCGCAGGGTTTTCGCTATCTTCGCTTTGAAAACTCACTTGCTGAGTACCTTTTCCAAGATACAAACAGCCTAGCTTATCCAATTCAAACGTTTGTCCATCAGCCACTACCGAACCTTTCCCTGCCACATTGATGATACCCAACTCGCGGCGTTCCAAGAAAAAGTTCGCTTTGAGCGCATCGTGGGTTTCGAGTGTCACGGCCGATTGCACTGGCATCACTCCTCCCGACAATACGCGGTCGTAGTGCGAGTACACCCACGTGATTTGGTCGGGCGCAAACAAGGTTTCAATCAAGAAGTTATCGCGCAACTCCTCGGTGTTCATTTGGGCTACTTCCTTACGGCTACTTTCGTGTCTGATTTGCATTAGGTTCTTTATTTTTCAGTCGATACGTTAGTTTAACAAATAGACTAGCGGCCCATCCAGCCACCATCCACGGTCAGGATGGTTCCGTGGACATAGTCCGAAGCCGACGATGCCAAAAACACCGCAGGCCCTTTGAAGTCTTCGGGCTGCCCCCAGCGTCCCGCAGGAATACGACCCAAAATTGCCGCACTTCGGTCTTCATCAGCGCGCAGTGCCTCGGTGTTGGCTGTAGCGATGTAGCCTGGTGCAATGGCGTTGACGTTGACTCCTTTGGAAGCCCACTCGTTGGCCAGTGCTTTCACCAAGCTTCCAATAGCGCCTTTGCTCGCTGCATAGCTTGGCACATTGATACCGCCTTGAAAAGTGAGCATCGAAGCCGTAAAAACGATTTTTCCGTAACCCCGCTCTAGCATCTCTTTTCCAAATTCTCTCGCCAAAATGAATTGAGCGTCCAAGTTCACCGAAAGAACTTGATCCCAATATTCATCCGAGTGCTCCGCTGCTGGATTTCTCAAAATAATACCCGCGTTGTTGAATAGAATATCAATGTGTGCAAAGTCTTCTTTGACTTGTTTGATAAAACGGAACAACGACTCTCGGTTTCCTAAATCTGCTTGGTACGGTTTAAATCGTCTCCCCAAAGCAGTTACGGCCTTCTCAACTCCGCTTTCTTGCAAAGGCATTGAACGCGATACACCCACAATATCAGCCCCTGCTTCGGCCAAACCCACCGCCATGGCCAGGCCGATGCCACTATCGCAACCCGAAACCAACGCCACTTTGCCCGTCAAGCTAAAGTTGTTCATTCGTATTAAATTTTAATTTTTTTTAGAAATTGAACTATGGTTACTCCAGCTCTTTTTTGGGAAGCTGTATTCAAGTTTATGACTGCTTTATAGTACATTACAAATAAATTGTTGACTTTTTTTATGCAATCGTTGTCGGTAACGTTGCCAAAAAGAGCCGTTTTTACTTTTAAGGATTTTTTTTGAGTTACTTTACAAAAAAGTGTATCTTCACCTCTCCAAATTATTCCCGTTATTATATGAGGGATAAATTGTACAAAACCAACATTTAGGACTGTGGAAGTGATTACTATAAAAGACATAGCGAAAGCGCTCAACCTTTCGACCTCTACTGTTTCGAGGGCCTTGCGGGGGAGTTATGAAATTAACCCCGAAACCAAGCGCCTTGTCATGGAGTATGCCGAACGAATGAACTATCGCCCTAACCCTATCGCGCTTAGCCTGAAAGAAAACCGAAGTCGCTCCATCGGAATTATTATTCCAGAGATTGCCAACAACTTCTTTTCGCAGGCTATTAATGGCATGGAGTCGATTGCCTATAACCGAGGCTACCACGTTGTTATTTCTCAAAACCATGAATCGTACGAACGCGAACTCGTCAATACGCAGTACCTTGCCCAACGCCGCGTCGATGGACTCATCGTATCCCTTTCGGGAGAAAGCAATGATTTAGAGCACTTCAAAGAATTGCAATCCAAAGGGCTTCCGATTGTTTTTTTTGACCGCGTTCCGCAAGATTACATTACCCATAAAGTAAGCGCCGACAACTTTGTGGGTGCCTACGAAGCCACCGCACATTTGATTCAACAAGGTTTTAGACGAATCGCCCACCTGACCAGTCCCTCTTGGTTATCAATCACTTACGAGCGGCTTGAAGGCTACAAAAAAGCACTACAAAACCACGGCATACCAATTGATGAATCGTACATCAAGTACTGTAGCCACGGTGGGATGAACCCTGACGAAGTGGAAAAAGCTGTCCTCGAACTCATTCATCATCCCGAACGCCCCGACGCAATTTTTTCCGCAGGCGACCGTCTTACTACTTCGTCGATGTCGCTCATCAAACGCGAAGGCTTGCGCATCCCCGAAGACATTGCCATCGTCGGGTTTACCAACCTCATTTCGGCGCATTTGCTTAGTCCTGCGCTCAGTGCCGTCACGCAGCCTGCCTACGAAATGGGGCAACTAGCCACGGAGTTTTTGATTGATTTAATCGAACGCCCCAAAAGTACCATCCGTTTCGAAACCAAGCGTTTGGAAACCAAATTGGTCATTCGGGAATCGTCGCTGAAACCTGCCTAATGGTATCTTCCTTTTTATTTGGAGTAAGATTTTGCGTACTTTTAGCCAAATCTTACTCCCATGCCCCGTCTGTTTTCTAGCCTATTTCTTGTCTTTTTTTACTGCTCAAGTTTCGCCCAGCTCCGCGATACACTTTACCAATTTCGCCCCGACTCAGCCGTTTTTGTCCGTACCAAAGGGCCGTTGGCTTACCTCAATTATGGCCTGGGTGAAGACCGCCTGGGAGGCGCTAAAATGGGGTATTTGGATTCACTGATTTTGCTGAAAGTCACAGGACGTTACAAAGACCAATACCGCGTTCGACTGACTTCTACGCTGTCGGCTTGGATTCCGCAAAACCTTACCCGTCGCGATACCGTCGCCAAACCACCAATTCAGTATTTAACAACTTCGTGGAGAACGTGGGGCGATGACCGCTTCGACTACATTTCTATTCCGCTCACGGAGCGCCTTCCGTACCGGAGTTGGCAAGAAATGAATCCTTCGCGGATTGTCGTTGATATTTTTGGGGCAACCACCAACACCAACTGGATTACGCAGTTTAAGTCAGCCACCGAGATCAAGAACGTTGATTATGAACAACTTGCCGATGAACATTTGCGCGTAACCATCCAACTAGCCCACGGCCAGCATTGGGGGTATCGGATTGGGTACGAAGGGCGTCGCCTTGTGATTCGCGTCAAACACCAACCCGACAAACTCAAACTCGGCGAGCTTACTGTAGCCATTGACGCAGGCCACGGGGGTAGTAATTTGGGCGCGCGTGGTTTGCGCTCGAAGCAATGGGAAAAAGACCTGAATTTGAGCATCGCTTTACACCTCAAAAAAGAACTGGAAGACAAAGGCGCACGCGTGCTTATGACCCGAACGAACGATACACTCTTCAATAATACAGACCGAATTGTGCACTTCCGCGCACTTCAACCCGATTTGTTGATTAGTATTCATAACAATGCCGCAGGCGATACCATCAAAACGCGCGGAACTAGCACGTATTATAAGCACATTGGCTACCGACCGCTAAGCCAGGCAGTTTTAGAGCGGTTGCTTGATATGGGACTGGTGGAGTATGGCAATATTGGGCGGTTCAATTTTGCCCTAAATAGCCCCGTCGAATATCCCAATATACTCGTAGAAGGAGCATTTATGAGTCATCCCGACGACGAAGCACTGTTGACCGACGATGATTTTCGCAAAAAAATGGCGAAGCAAATTCGTAAAGGCGTAGAAGATTGGTTAAAAGCTATCAAACGTAGCGACAAAAAAGAAGGGTTGTGAGCAACCCTCCCCACGGTGAGTCGGGTTGCTCACAACCCGACGCTTACTGTTAAGTAACAGAGCAAAAGCTTTAGGGCTTTTTTTTTGATGTAACTCTTTGATTTTAAACGGATAACAATTAACAGACAACGGTTAACTTGTGCTTTAGCACTTAAATCATCGGATGGCGTTTGAACTCTTTGGTACGGTCAAAAAGATAACGATAGGTCGTATGAATTTTATGAGGTACACCTCCCAAAAGCTCCGCAAAGCGCACCATTTTAGGATTAAAGTCGCCAATCCAGTTAAATTCGAGTTCGGTATATTGATAATTGGGACGCCAAGCCACGCGTGTTGAAGCGAGCGCCATGGCCGATTCCACTCCTCGGCCTTGATATTCAGGAATAACGCCAAAAATTACCCCGAAGGCTTTGTAGTTTTTCTTGCGTAGTTTGTGGTATAAAAACTTGATTTTCCCTATCAAATCTAATTTACCATTGACGTGTTTAAAGATTTGATTCAGTTCAGGAAGCATAATAAAAAACGCTACGGGTTCGCCATCTCGGTAGCCAAACCACATCATTTCTTCGTCCATGATGGGCTTCATCCGCTGCATGATGGCTTTTGCCTTTTCGGGAGTCATGTCGTCGGTACCGAGGTGCTTTGCCCAGGCTTTGTTATAGACCGTCCGAAAATCTTCGGCAAACTGCCCCAACTGCTTTTTGTCGATGTGTTTAAAAGAAAACTCTGGATTGTTTAAAATCCGCTCCGCTCGTTCAAAAAACATCATGTTTACCCGTTCCATAAACTTCTCTTTGAACATGTGCAAAAAGAACGTAAGCTGGTTGAAATAGGTCTGAAATCCGTAGGCTTCAAAGAATGTTTGATAGTAAGGAAAATGATACCCCATTCCGTAAAGAGGTTCTTTGTCAAAACCTTCGGTCAAAAGTCCCCAAAAACGGTCGCGTTCGCCAAAGTTAATCGGGCCATCCATGGCTTCCATACCTTGTTCTTGCAACCATTTTTTACAAGTATCAAAAAGGGCAAACGCTGCTGCTTGGTCTTCGATGCACTCAAAAAAACCCATTCCGCCCGTCGGTTGGTCATTTCCTTTCAAAACCGTTCCTTGATTGACAAAAGCCGCCACCCTTCCGATGGTCTGCCCTTGGTCGTCCACGGCAATCCACCGAACGCAAGCCCCTCCCTTAAAATATTTATTTTTATCGGGGTTAAACGTATCCTCCACGTCTTTGTCAAGCGGACGAATCCAATAGGAATTATTTTTATAAAGCCGCACGGGTAACATCAAAAACTCGCGCTGACGGGCAGCATCAGTGCCTACTTCAAGAATTTGCATAGTGTCTAAAAATCAATCAAAACTAACAACTGAAAGCGAAATTAGGCGATTCTAGGGGATAATAGCGCATCAACCCCCACAAAAAGCTAACTTTGCCCCCGCAAGTACCTCAAAACTCACCTCCCATGACCAAAAAACGTATTGCCATTTTTGCTTCGGGCTCGGGTTCTAATGCCGAAAAAATCGCGGAGCACTTTGCTTCCGATAGCCAAGTCGAAATCTCGTTGATTCTTACCAACAACCCTCAAGCGGGTGTCATTGCCCGCGCACGGCGTTTGCATATTCCAGTGGTAGTGTTCGACCGTACCACTTTTTACGAGTCGGCTCGCATCGTTGAACTTCTCCAAGGACAGGCCATTGACCTTGTTGTTTTGGCAGGTTTTATGATGCTGATTCCCGAAAGCATGGTGCAGGCATTTCCCAACAAAATTGTCAATATTCACCCTGCCCTTCTTCCCAAATACGGCGGGAAAGGCATGTACGGGCATTTTGTCCACGAAGCCGTGGTCGCCGCCCAAGAGACGGAGTCGGGCATTACAATTCACTACGTCAACGAGCGCTACGACGAAGGAACCATTATTTTCCAAGCCTCTTGCCCCGTAGTTTCCACCGATACACCCGAGGACGTTGCTAAAAAAGTGCAAGTATTGGAACACAAATATTTTCCCGAAGTGGTGGAAAAGTTGTTGTTAAACGCATAAAAAAAGCCGTGCTTCAATCGAAGCACGGCTTGGTCAACTACTTGGTTCTTAGCTTAAAGTGTAACTATGTTTATTGATTAAAAAACGTATTTGTTCTCCGCAATCATCGCATCAGCAATACGACGACGTGCATTTTTGGTATTGAACGGCTCAATTTTCGTGAAACGTTTCAAGCCCATGAGCATCACGCGAAGTTCGTCGCCTTCTGCAAACGACATAATCGCCGATTTTCCTGCGCTGTTTACTTTTTCAACAGCCTCGTGCAAGTAGCACATCGCCAAGTCTTTTTGCAACGCACAGGCCGCCTCACCTTTGATTCCTATTAGCTTTTCGGTGCGCAAAACGGCTGATTCTGCCGCGTAAATCTCGATGGCCATATCGGCTACGTTCATCAAAATTTCTTGCTCTTCCGAAAGCTTCATCATAAACTTCTGCACCGCCGCCCCCGCTACCATCAAGGCCGCTTTTTTCAAGTTTTTAATCACTTTTTTCTCGGCGGCAAACGGCACTTCATCGTCGGTACTGCTAAAATCAGGAATCGACATGATTTCTTTGGCCACCGCCATCGCAGGCCCCATCAAATCAAGTTCACCTTTCATGGCACGCTTGAGCAGCATATCAACCGTCAACATACGGTTGATTTCATTAGTCCCTTCAAAAATGCGGTTGATGCGGCTATCACGGTACGCACGATCCATAGGCGCATCGGCCGAAAAGCCCATACCACCATATACCTGCACACCTTCATCCACCACATAATCAAGCACTTCCGAGCCGTGTACTTTCATCATGGCGCACTCAATCGCAAATTGTTCCAAAGCTTTCAACTTGGCTTCGGCGTCGTTTACACCCTTTGCTTTGAGGTCTTCAATGGCATCGTCGATGTTTTGACCTGCGCGGTACGAAGCCGACTCCGTAGCGTACAATTTCACGGCCATTTCGCCCAATTTGTGCTTAATAGCGCCAAAATTGCTAATCGCCGTTCCAAATTGTTTGCGTTCGTTGGCGTATTGTACTGCTTGAGTCGTTACTTGCTTGGCTCCACCCATGGTAGCCGCCGCTAATTTGATACGGCCAATGTTGAGGATATTTACCGCAATCTTAAACCCATTTCCACGGTCAGAAAGCATATTTTCAACGGGTACGTGGCAGTCATTGAAGAAAACTTGGCGTGTGTCCGAGCCTTTGATACCCATTTTGTGCTCAGGCTCGTTCATCGTAATGCCACCAAATGTCTTTTCAACAATGAAAGCTGTTAAATTTTTATCGGTCTTTCCGCCTTCTTCTATTTTGGCAAATACAATAAATACGTCGGCAAAGCCACCGTTGGTTATCCACATTTTCTGGCCATTGAGCACGTAGCTCTTTCCGTCTTCGCTCAATACCGCCTTGGTTTTACCCGAATTGGCATCCGAGCCCGAATCGGGTTCGGTCAAGCAATACGCCGCTTTCCATTCGCCAGAAGCTAACTTTGGTAAGTAGTTCGATTTTTGTGTTTCGTTTCCGTAATACACGATGGGCAATGTGCCAATCCCCGTGTGTGCCGATAAGGCCACTGAGAACGAGTTTCCCGCTCCTGTCGCTTCGGCTACGAGCATCGATGTATTAAAGTTCATTCCAAATCCGCCGTACTCTTCAGGAACTGCCGTTCCTAACAAGCCAAGCTCTCCCGCTTTATCGAGCAGCGACGACATCAGCTCAGGAGACTTCGCCTTGTCGATTTCTTCGACGCGTGGCCAAATTTCAGTCGCCAAAAAGTCACGGCACGATTGCGCAATCATCAACTGTTCTTCGGTAAACTCTTCGGGAATAAACACTTGAGATGCCTCCGTATCTTTAATCAAGAATTCTCCACCTTTGATACTAGCGCGATTTTCTACGGTTGTCATGGTTTTTCAGGAATTTTTAAATAGTGTTATGCTTGCATACAAAATTAGAACAAACAAAAATAGTATGCAAGCATACTATTGAAAATTTTTACATCCTGAATCACTATCTTTGTAAAAAAATCCAACGAACATGGAAACTATCGCAAAAACAGAGGAGCAGTTGCGCCAAGAGCGGGCAGTAGCCTGGGCGAAAAGATTGTTGGCAAGCAAACGTGAATTGGAGAAAAAAATGGACGACGATATTAAAAACAACCCTAAAGTCAGGGAATTGGTGAGCCAAATTCGTAAAATGTAATATTTCAAGGAAATTTGGAGCATGGTTTGAAGAATTTAAACATGGCCAATTTGTTAAAGTAGATGCCACTATTGATGACTATTCTGATATAGTTTATCTGAACTCTCTAATTTTGCATACAGATAATCTCCACTTTGTAGAAATCATCGACGCCTTCCGAAAAGTGACGGGAGGCTATTCTGAAGATAAATGACCGAAACGCTTACACTATCGCCCGAAGTACTTGCCAAATACGAAATCGTGATTGGCCTAGAAGTACACTGTCAGTTACAGACCCAAACCAAGATTTTTGCGGCCGACGCTAACCAATTTGGAAGCGAGCCCAATACCAATATTAGTGTCATTACGTTGGCCCATCCAGGTACACTTCCCAAATTGAACAAAAAAGCCGTTGAATACGCTGTTCGGATGGGGATTGCGTGTGGATGTGAAATCACTCGCCACACGATTTTTGACCGCAAAAACTACTTCTATCCCGACCTACCAAAAGGCTATCAGTTGTCGCAAGACAAAGCACCTATCTGCGTAGGCGGAGGGATTCCTGTTTCGTTCAAAGACAAATCAGGCAAAACCGTAGAACGAACGGTTAAAATCCACCACATTCACTTGGAAGAAGACGCGGGAAAGTCGGTACACGACGGCGCCGCTACGGACACCTTGCTCGACTACAACCGCGCTGGAACACCCCTGATTGAAATGGTTACTGACCCTTGCATTGGTTCGGCCGAAGAAGCAGGTGCGTTTTTGACGGCCGTTCGTCAACTTGTTCGTTTTATTGACATTTGCGACGGCAACATGGAAGAAGGTTCGCTCCGCTGCGATTTGAATATTTCGGTGCGTTTGAAAGGGGCCACTGAATTTGGTACAAAGGTGGAAGTCAAAAACATGAACTCCATCCGAAACGTCATGAAAGCCGTGGAGACCGAGTTTCCTCGTCAAGTACAAATGGTCGAAAACGGTGAGACGATTTTGCAAGAAACGCGGATGTTTGACCCCGAAACGGGCGAAACTTCGGGAATGCGGATGAAGGAAACCATGAACGACTATCGTTATTTTCCCGAACCTGATTTGGCTCCCGTCTTTATTTCGGACGAATGGATGAACCAAATCCAAGCCGAAATGCCTCCGTTGCCGCGCGTTTTGTTCGAAAAATTCACCAATCGATACGGGCTTTCGGCAGGCCATGCCACTACCCTCGTTGATACCAAAGACGTAGCGTTTTATTTTGAAGCACTCGGAGCCGCTTGTGGCAACTACCAAGCGGCGGCCAACTGGGTGTTAGGCCCCGTAAAGACTTTTCTTAACGAAAACAACGACGCTACTGCCGAACAGTTCCCGCTTTCGCCTGCCCAATTGGCGGAAGTTATTAAGTTGGTGGAGAGCAATCAAGTAAGTCATACTACCGCTTCACAAAAACTACTTCCCGTGTTGCTCGAAAATCCGTCGCTATCACCACTTGATGTAGCCCAACAAAACAATTGGCTACAAAATAGCGATGCAGGCGCGTTGGAAGCGATTGTGGATGAGGTTTTGGCCGCCATGCCTGATAAAGTAAAAGAATTCAAAAAAGGCAAAAAAGGCTTAATGGGCTTGTTTGTAGGCGAAGTCATGAAAAAATCAAAAGGAAGCGCCGACCCTAAAGTTGTCAATCAGTTGTTGGGGCAAAAGCTCGCCTAGTCTCTGTCGCAATTGTTGCCTAGTTAGAAGCTACGCGACAATTGCGGCTTTTTTTTCTTTGGCTAAAACTTTACCAACTAAAAACACACTAACTTCTAATATTCAGGCGTTTAAATAGAAACTCTATCTACATAACGCCATGAAAAAACTGTCTATCTTCTTCCTTTTTTGGGGTATCGTTTCTACTTCTTATGCCACTCATGTCAAAGGTGGGACCATTCGAGTCGCCCGAGCTACATCCACGGGCTTAACTTATTCCATGACGGTTTACTTATTGATAGATGAACGTAGTAGTTCTGCTGCCGCGGAAGGGCAAAGTAGCGTCAGCATTTGCACGGGAGAAAACGGCCAAACAATAACGGCTTTTCGCCAAGCTCGACGGCTTTTATCGCAAGGGGCGGTTTCACTGAATACGTACCAAGCCCAATACACCTATGCCACTCCCAACACATTTACGGTATCGGTAGCCCTCGAAAATCGCGGTGACAATATTTCTAATTTCAACGCCATAAATAGCCCGTTTTACATTCAAACGACTTTTTCGGCCAACTTAGTTAATTCTACACCTACCTTCAATGAAGCCATTGGAACATATTTTGCCGCTACTCGGCAAGTATTTACGGGCGACTTCCAAGCTACTGATACAGATGGAGATAGCCTTGTATATCGGATAGACAAAAGTAAAACCACCCGCTCAGGCACTTGTTCGGCTCAACCCATCGATGCGTATCTTTACCCAAATGAAGTAACCCGCGAGGGTACATTTAGTATTCAATCCAGAACGGGTATTTTGACATGGAATGCTCCTACTCAAATTGGCCAATATACCTTTGTGGTAAAGGTCGAAGAATGGAGAAATGGGCTACGTATCAGCGAATCTCAGTTCGAAACTACGCTGCCTGTCGGTGATTTTGGGGGTACCCCCATTAGCATTCCCCCTTTTGAACTCCCTGAAACTTCCAGTGGCCCCATTACGGGCATTGACCGTATGCCAACGAGTCAGCTTCTTGTCATTCCTTCCATAGCTCACCAACGAATCAATGTCGTTTGGCGGGGCTTGGTGTCTTCAACAGCCGTATTTCAGCTTATAGATATGACGGGAAGGGTACTTTCTGAATATCGTTCTTTCGCTTATTCTCCGATACACGAACACAGTTTTGACACGACACAGCTCTCTGCGGGCACTTATTTGGTTCGAATAAATGCCGACAGAGTCGCTACGGGTAAATTTGTTAAACAGTAATCACTAGGTCGGTTACTCCACTGTAAACCACGTATAACTCTCAGGGTCAATCATTACGGTTAACGCAACTTCGTAGTTGCGGTTGAGGGTGTATTTTTTGCCAACTGTTCCTTTTTCTTTAAACGTGGCAGCCGACGTTAAGCCTGTGTAATACAGCGGAACATTAATCGTCCGCGTGATTCGCACTTTCGTCGGGTTGTATAGCATCAAAAATCCCTTTTGCTTCTGCTGAGGGTCCACGTGAATAAAACCATCCCAGTCGCGGCCATCGGCGCGGCGCAGGTGAATCATGTCGGCGTTCAGAATGTCGCGGTATTGCTTGTACCACGCCACCGTTTTCGACACCAGTTGGCGCGTAGTTTCGGTATCGTACAGACGCGGGCCACGGTAACAAGCTTGTACACCCGCTCCGTAGTACTGCACCATCAGTTGTTCGTAGTCCGTGAGGTGTTCGCTTAACGGCTCAAGTACCGCCTCAGGCCCACCGCCCTGATAGCGGGTCAGCGGGACAAAGCCCCAGCTCATGGCCGCCGTTTTTTCCATCGTCCCGTCGTGAATGTTTTGACGGTTCAGAATCCGCTGCTGCTCGCGCGACAACGAGAAATTCACCTCCCGATACCCGATAGCGATTTTGTGCGTACCGTCCAGAAAATACCAGTCGGGGGCATTGATATACACCCCGCGTTCATTTAGCCAGCGGTACAGTTCCTTCTGAATTTCCATTTGCCGCCACTGTGAATCATCCAGCCCTTTGTGCCCCGGATGTACGGTTGACCCGCACACATCGCCCGGATAAGGGCCGTCGTTTTCCCAGATGTCAAACCCTGTTTTTGCAAAGAAGTACTTGATTTTGTTGCGGTAAGCCAGTCCCCATTTACTGCCGAAGCAAGGCGCATGGCCAAAAAACGCGCCGCCCGGTTTGCCCGTTTTCGGGTCAACCACGTCGTCTTCGTCGCTGATGCGTCGGCTACTGAACAGCGAATAACCGCCCAGCAAAATATTTTTGCTATGCGCATAATCGGCCAGTTCTTTCCAGCGGCTAATGTTTTTAGCGGTGCTGTCTTCCATGTTGAGGTGGCTCCCAAAACTCAGAATCACGGCTTCGTAACCCGTTGCCGCGCATTGGTCGATACAACTTTTTACCTCCTGATCGTTTTTACTCACAAGATGCATAAAAATCGGATTTTGGGTCGTCCACGGCGCCACGGTTCGGTACATTTTCCGAATCATCAGCCCCCGTCGCTGACGGTCATAACTGTCCATCAGCAACTCGTGCGTCCGCACCGATTTGAACACTTCATTGGGCTGGAGGTCGATGCCTGGTGCTTTTTCGGGATACACTTCCAGCAAGCAAGGTGTTTCAAAATTGTAGTTGACCTGCGAGGTATAAGTCGAATCAATTTTCCAGTGCGTAGTCTGGTCGCTGATGTCGTAGCGCATGGCGTTGTTGAAAGCGTAGTTGGTTTCTACGTAAATCCCATGCTGTTTTTTCATCTCCTCGGGTTTGCCCACCACGGCGCTTTCCTCTTCCACCAACGCCAATACTTCGTTTACTACGCGGTTCAGTTTCAGTTCAGCACTTTGTTTATTTTCAACAGACACCCATTTGACAATCAACGGAATACCGTCGTAAAGCTCGTAGTTAACCGTCACTTCCAGCCCTTTCACGGCTTCGGCCTGTGCTTTGTAGCGAAAGGTCAGTACCTTACCAGACGGCGCTTTTGTCTTCGCAGCCCATGAGTTGGCTTTCCAGTTCACAAACGGCTTTATGTCCGACACCGAATGACCCGTTGCCACAAAATCGTCCTTACCGACAGTAAATTTATCGACCCATTCGGGCAACAGATAGGCATTTTCTTTTTGCCCCATCAGCCCGCCAATGTTGTACGTTTTGCCGTTGACCACAATTCTGGCTTCGGGCTTAACGGCCCGTAAAAGCTGTTGACCGTTCGACAGGTTTTTATAATCAATACAAACCACGTTGGGTTCGAGGCGAAACACGCGTTTGACCAAACCGTTGTATAAAATGATGTTTTTGCCTTCGGTAATGACTTCGGCCTTTTGGGTAACGGGCGTTACCAGCCAATCAACGGTAGCGGGCTGGTTGTAACGGGGTTGGGTTTGGGCATGGGCTGACAGGGCAGCGAAAATCACGTAGAGCTGCAATATCTTGCGGCTTAGTTTGGAAAGGTTTTTCATTGGAAAAGGCATTTTCAACATCCCGAAAGTTCAAAACTTTCGGGATGTTAGATTTTACGGAGTCATAAACTCCCATTTAATTTCTTTAGAATAGCCAAAAGGTTTGCTGTTGACAGGAGCGGCCATATCGCCCCTGAGTTTACCATCGGCCGTTTTGGAGACGGTTAATCGGGTAAAGGAGTAGGTCCCTTTTTCAAAGTCAAAGGTCGTTCCATCATCATCATACAACTGAAAACTGCCCGATGCTGTGCCGTAATGCCGAACGGTCAGGGGAAGCGTTTCGCCCGCTTTCGGCGCTTGTCGGTGCGGTGGCACCATCGGAATCAGGGCTCCGTCTTTCACGAACAACGGAATTTTGTCCAGCGCAGGCGTAACGGTAATCAGCTGATTTTCGCCAACTTCTTTCCCCGTGTAAAAATCGTACCATTTGCCTTGCGGCAGATAGACTTCGCGGCTTTTTTCGCCCGCAAACATCGGCGCCACCAACAGGTAATCGCCCATCATGTACTGGTCTTTGATGTCTTTTTTCAGGCTCATGGCGTACGGATTGGCCGTCGCGTCAAACGTTCCTGCCACCGTCACCGATTTAAAGCCGAAACCTTCGACCAAATTCATGGCCCGAAACGGTGGTTTTCCTTCAAAGCGATACTGCGCAAAGGTTGAATACAAGTACGGCAGCAGTTGCATCCGTAGGTTGGCGACATCGCTCACAGCCTGCTCCACATCGGGAAACGACCACGGTTTGGTGCCATCGGCCCACGCATTGAGCATGGCCATGGGCGAAAAACAGACCGACTGCATCCGCCGTACCCATTCTTCGGCCGTTTTGGACGCACGAACCTCTGGCGTCCAGAGCACCCCGATAAAACTGCTGTTGACCAGTGCCGTTATAAAGTCCTTGTGGCTGTAATAATCGTTGTAAATCACGTACGGAAAGCTGCTCGCTCCTGCGTTTGATGCCCGCACCAGCCCGTAGGTGCGTTTGTTGATTTCCCTGAACCAGCTACCTGTCATCTGCTGCACCATCAGGCCGTAGGTTTGCCGCATTTGCTCGGCACTCGTTCCCGACGGGAAGGTTGCCACATCGGGCCAAATCCAGTTGTCGTACCCGTCCACCTCGTCGATTTTATAGCCGCCCACCCCGATGTTCAGGTGCTGACTCATAAAATGTTCCTTGAACAGTTGTCGGGCTTGCGGCATGGTAAAATCAGGCACAATGCCGTTCCACACGGTGTGCGAACCAGTAAACGGTTTGATTTTAGGATACAACGACCCGACGGGCGACACGTACGGGTTCATCCAGAGGTTAGCGCTGATGCCCTTATCGGCCAGTTTTTTCAAGAAACCTTTGGGGTCGGGAAAACGCGTTTTTTCCCATTCAAACGTACACGGATAGGCCATGCTGTGCCAGCCTGGCTCAACGCCGATGAAGTCCAGCGGAAAGTTGTGCTCTTCAAAGCTCTGTACTTCTTTCAGAATATCGTCTTGTGAATACAGCGTCGGGACGCGCTGGGTGAAGCCCAAACCCCATTTCGGGGGCAAATACCCGCCGCCGTTCATGAGGTTGTAGCGCTGCACCACGTTCATCGGCGTTGGCCCCGCAAAAACGTACAAGGTCGCGCCTTCGGCAGGCACCAGCATTTCGACAGCGTCAGAATACGGCTGAGCTTCCCATTTTTTATCGGTGTTGCGGTCGCGCAGCACGGGCGGGTGCTTGGCGTCGGTCCGCACGGCCGTGCCCGCATAAACCGTGATGTAACGGGCGGCATCCACCAGCACGCCGTAGCCTTTGGACGACACATAAAACGGCACGGGGGCATGGGTACGGCCATTGTCTTTCCCGCCGTAGTGGTCAACGTGCAGCTCCATGATTCGTCCGCGCTGATTGACGGTCTGGAAATTCAGGCCCAGCCCAAACAGCTGTTCACCTTCCTCCAGCGGAAAGCGCAGGTAGGTTTTGCCGTCGATGACGCGCACGCTGATGTCGGTTTTTGATAGTGGGAACGGCGATTTGGGTAAAGCTGCCAGTGCTGTCAGGTTGGGTTTGGCACCCGCCGCGCCTAGCAAGCTAATTTTTTCAGGCTTGCCTGCCGTGGCTTTCCAGATGCCAGGCTGCACTTCCTGCCACTGGGGCAGAGCCTGGGCTCGGGAATAATGAAATACTGTAAAGAATAGAAATGTGAGGAACAGACGTCGTTGGTATTGCATGAATTGAGGAAGTTAGCAATTATCCCAATAGAATATTAGGGACAAAAGTCAACTCCTTTGCCAAACTCATCATGTTTGGAGCAACTACTTTTGCAAAAAAAACGCGGTTGTAAGCAACCACTTTCACCAAGAAGCGCGGTTGTGAGCAACCGCTGACACGTTTTCCGTGGTTGTGAGCAACCACGGGCACCGAACGGCAACCACGAACACGAGGCGTTAACACGTTTTGACCAAATCTACTAACGTTTCTACCCAAATTGGGCTATCGTTGAGGCTTTCGACCAAATCCCAATGTTCGCCACCTTCTTTTTCAAATACTTCTTTGTATTCCTCGCCCACTTCGAGGGTGGTTTCGAGGCAATCGGCTACAAAAGCAGGAGAAAAAGCTAAAACGCTTTTGAGTCCTTTCTTGGGAAGCTCTTTGATAACGTCTTCTGTGTAGGGCTTAATCCACGGGTCATTGCCCAACCGTGATTGGAAACAGGTCGTATATTTTCCTTCGGGAATGTTGAGAGCTTTTACTAGTAGTCGAGTCGTTTCAAAACACTGAGCGCGGTAGCAGTGTTGGTTCATCGCGTGCAGGGTATCGCAGCAGCTGCCCAATTTGCAGACTTCTTTGGTACAATCTCCCTTACGAATTTGACGTTCAGGTAAACCGTGATAACTGAAGATAAAATGGTCGTAATTATTGGCTTGCAGGTATTTTTGAGCATTTTGGACAAATCCTTGCAAAAACTTAGGATGCGATAAAAACTGATTGACAAACTTTACCGAAGGCATTACTTGCCACTTAGACAACACTCGCATTACTTCTTCGTAAACCGAACCCGTCGTGGCGGAAGCATATTGAGGGAAGAATGGAATGACGATGATTTCGGTCAAACCCATTTTTTGGAACTCCATCAATCGTGATTCAATGCTTGGGCTTTGATAACGCATCCCTAATTTGACCACGTAATCGTCGCCCAGTGCTTCTTGCAGCATTTTTTCTACCGCCAATCCATACACTTTCAGCGGCGAGCCTTCGGGAAGCCATACTTCTTTGTACGTTTTGGCTGACTTAGGCGCACGAAAGGGAGCAATGATGCCGTTGACCAACAAAAAACGAGGGATAAACGGAATATCTATCACCCGCCCATCCATCAAAAATTCACGCAAATATTTGCGAACATCGGGTGTGTTGGGGCTATCAGGCGTACCGAGGTTTACAATAAAAACCCCCGTTTTGCCAATATTTTTGGAAGTACTCGAACTAGGTTGCGACACAGATTGATTCATATTCATTAAAATACCTATCATTGTAACTGAATTCGAGGAAAAAAGTTCCTACGAATTTTTACGCAAATATACGAGGTAACTAGCGCGGTGGATTGGAATACAATAGCCAAAACTCAAAATCAACCGTTACCTTTGTGACCTTTTTGCTTCTAAAAACAAATCCAAATTGCACGTACTATGGCATTCAAATTTGATTATCGTAAACCTTTGGTCATTTCCGAAATTGGTTGTAACCACATGGGGGACTTTGAAATCGCTAAAGAACTTATCAAGTTGTCGAAAGACTGCGGTGCTGATTACGCCAAATTTCAGAAGCGAAATGCCCGCGAATTGCTCACCGACGAACAATACAATACCCCTCACCCCGTACCCTACAACGCGTATGGAAATACTTACGGCGCGCACCGCGAATTTTTAGAGTTTACGTGGGAACAACACGCCGACCTCAAAGAATACGCCGAGTCGATTGGCATCGGCTATGCTACCTCGGTATGGGACATCACTTCGGCCCGCGAAATCGCCGCCCTTCACCCCGATTTTATCAAGGTGCCGTCGGCTTGCAACAACCACTACGAAATGCTTCAATTGCTTCGCGACGAGTACGCTGGCGATATCCATATTTCTTCGGGAATGACGACGCTCGATGAAATCGAAGAACTGGTCAAGTTTTTTGAAGTAACCGACCAAGCCAAAAGTCGATTGGTATTATACAACTGTACATCGGGCTATCCTGTGCCTTTCAAAGACATTTGTTTACTGGAAATCAATCGTTTATACGAACATTACGATCACCGAGTCAAAGAAATTGGGTTTTCGGGGCATCATTTGGGCATTGCCGCCGACGTTGCCGCTTATACTTTGGGCGCGCGCTGGATTGAACGCCATTTTACCAAAGACCGTACGTGGAAAGGAACTGACCACGCTGCCTCGCTTGAAGTCCCAGGTCTTCAAAAGCTGGTACGGGATTTGACCCAAATCCAACAAGCGCTTACGTTTAAAAACAAGGAAATTTTGGACATCGAAGCCGAACAACGCGATAAGCTCAAATATCGCAAAAACACAACTCCTATTGCCTCCTAATTTTATGGCACAACCAAACGTTTTAGCTATTATTCAAGCCCGAGGCGGTAGCAAAGGGCTTCCCAATAAAAACTTATTACCACTGGCGGGGCATCCGTTGGTCGCTTACAGTGTCAAAGCCGCCCTCGAAACCCCGTCCATTACGCGAACCATTATTTCAACCGATTCGCAAGCCATTGCCGACGCGGCTCAAAAGTACGGTGCAGAAGTACCTTTTATCCGCCCCGCCGAGTTTGCCCAAGACTTGAGTACCGATTTTGACGTATTTAAGCACGCCCTCAACTGGTTTTGGGAAAACGAAGGTTATCGCCCCGACCTCGTGGTGCAATTGCGCCCCACGTCGCCCGTTCGGTCGGTTCGGCACATCGACGATGCCATTCAAACCCTTTGGAATACCCCTGAAGCTGATAGTATTCGAACTATTACACCGACCCCTATAACTCCTTACAAAATGTGGGTATATGACCCCGAAACGGCCACAATGCAGCCGCTTTTGAACCACCCTACCCTCCCTGAGTTTTATAATGAACCCCGTCAAAAACTCCCGCCCGTACATTGGCATATTGGCAACCTCGATGTGATTCGGCCTCACGTTATTTTGGACAAAAAATCCATGTCAGGGTATCCTATTCTGCCTTATGTCCTGCCTTTTGAGTATGCCATCGACATCGACGACCTTGCTGGTTTTCGCAAAGCCGAAGAAACCATGAATCAGGTCGAATGTGTGCGATTTGAGTAACACCTAGTTCCCAAAAACGTTATCCCTCATGCTCAAAAAACTCGCCATTTTAGCCGCAGGTAGCCTCCCTGTTTTATTTTTCTTTTGGTACGCCTATCATTTTAGCACCCCTTTTCCCAACGAGGACGATATTCCAGCCATTTTGGCTTTTATCAATCGGGCTTTTCCGTTCACTTCCGAAGCAGGACGATTGCTCTTTGTGCCGTTTCGGGAACACGTGATTCTCCCTGCCAAACTCATTGCCTACCTCCAAGTGGTAGTCACGGGGCAAATGGATTTGAAAATGATGATTTTGTTGGGCAATCTTTTTTGGGTGCGGGTTACATGGATTTTGTATCGTTTGTCCCAAGAAGCCAAGCTCCCAGCCTTGCTTTTCTTGCCCGTTCCTTTCATTCTTTTTCAGGTTCAATTTTCCGAAACAGCCCTCTGGCCGATGGCACTTTGGTCTAATCTCATTGTAGTTTGGCTAGCGGTTGAATCGTTCAACTTATTGATTTCGGAGAAAAAAGAATTTTGGCGCTTTGGCTTGGCCTTCTTCCTTGGACTCACCGCCACCTTTTCCAATGGAAATGGCCTTTTAGTCTTATTGATTGGATTCGGGATATTATTGTTCCAAAAAGCCGAGAAGAAACACCTTTTTGCATGGGGAGCAGCCAGCGTTTTGGTGGTTTTGGCTTACCAATGGGCCAAAGCACTCGGCGTGCCTGATACTTTCTACGGAGTTCAAAAAAATCCCCTAAAATGGCTGCTAGGAAGCATGATTTTCGTAGGAAACTACGGCGATTTTATTTCAGGAAGCCTCAAAAAAGTAGCGTTAGGGCTTGGGTTCGTGCTTACAGCTGCGCTTGTGGTGGTTAATTTGAGTCAATGGAAAAAGCCTTCGTACGGCACTTCTTTCCATTTTCGGATGCTTGTCTTCTTTTTGTTCATTCTCGCAACGGCGGGAGGCGTTTCCATTTTGCGCACCGAGCCCGTTGGGCTAGATGCCATGTATCTAGGGCGATATCGGCATTACTCCGCCCTGGCAGTTGCGCTCGTGTATCTGAGCAGCGTTGTCTATTTGTACCCCAAACGCCAAGCAAACTGGCTTTTTGCGGGAACGATGGTTGCTAGTCTTGTGGTGGGTATTTTCTCCTATTACCGCGACTGGGGCTATCGCTACATGGACAATCAGCGTTTTTTTACCGATGCCTACAACATGCAGCACAACAACGCTCTTTATCTTGAAATGCCCGCCCCTCAGGAATTTGCCAGTATTTTTCAAGAAACATTGGCCAAAAACATACTGAAAGCCGACCTCACTAGCTTTGAAGACCTTAAATGGCCTAGTTCTTGGGATAACCTACCTTTGGCACCCATCACTATTCATATTGATAAATCGGCAGATACGACTCGTTGCGTGGAAGTATATACCGTCAAATCAACAACGCCACAGTTTGAGCTTACGCCAAATGCCCTATGGTTTTGGGCCCTGAAGAGTGACCAACGTACTTTCTTATATCCAACCACTTCGCTCAAAACAAAGCCTGCGCAATTTGTGCGGCAACGAACGTACTTCCAACCTGGTTTCGTGGGGGAATTAGCCACTTGCCAGCTTCCTAAGGGCGAATACACCTTGTTTTTAGTGCATGTTGCCGAAAATAAGGAAGCACAGTTTTACACTACTAAACAAACGATACGGCCTTAGGTGGATAACATTTTAAACTGAACGACCCAATGGCGATAAAGCTCTTTTTAACCGATGTGGATGGCGTTATGACCGACGGCAGTATGTATTACACCGAAAGCGGCGACGAGTTCAAGCGGTTTCATACGCACGACGGAATGGCGTTTGAACTGCTCCGCAAAGCAGGGATTAAAACGGGGATTGTGACGTCGGAAGATACCCAAATCGTGGCAAGACGAGCTGCTAAAATCAAAGCCGATTATATTTATCAGGGCAAACGCGACGGGGGTAAATTGGCCGCTGCCCAACAAATTTGCCAAGAACTTAACATCGGTCTTGAAGAAGTGGCTTACGTAGGCGACGACATCAATTGCCTTGAACTTCTGAGTGCAGTCGGCGTTGCGGCTTGTCCTGCCAATGCCGTCAAGGCCATCAAACAAATTCCAAACATTATTTTACTTGAAAAAAAAGGCGGCGACGGTGCCGTGCGCGAGTTTGTGGAGTTTATTTTGAACAACAATGCCTAAAACAACTGCTGGATTAACAGGACTTCTTATCGGTGCAACTCTCTACGTAGCGTGGTATTTCTATTACGTCGCCCACTATGCCGTGGACATTCCCTACCTCGACGACTACGACGCCATTTTAGATTATCTTCTTGCTTTTCGAGAAGCTACGTTTTGGGAAAAACTCCGTTCTATCTTACTTCCTCACAATGAGCACATTATTTCCATGACTCGAATGGTAAGTTGGATTAATTACGGACTAACGGGGCATCTCAACATCTTTGCGTTGCTTCTTTGGGGAAATGCCCT
This sequence comes from Runella sp. SP2, assembly GCF_003711225.1. Taxonomy (NCBI): domain Bacteria; kingdom Pseudomonadati; phylum Bacteroidota; class Cytophagia; order Cytophagales; family Spirosomataceae; genus Runella; species Runella sp. SP2. The sequence goes on from NZ_CP031030.1 coordinate 5,363,479, forward strand.
GCTGTTGGTTCCACTGGCGGTACTTTACTCCACCTTTGTCCCCACCGAACGTTATCCTGCGCCTTATTTTTTGTTGGTGATTCTTGTCTTTCTTAATCCTCAATATTCCGTTACGGCCTTGTGGGCAATGGCCTTGTGGTCCAATATTTGGGTATTTGTACCTGTTACACTCAGCATTTTACTGGTCACTCGCCCAAAACGATGGTACTGGTCAATACCCTTCGCCGTTGTTGCAACCTTCGCCAACGGCAACGGACTGATGATTTGGCCCATTGGCTTGCTAATGCTCTTCTTTGAACGTCGCCCTTTTTTGCAATGGGCAATTTGGGCTGGCGCGGGAGTTTTTACCTGCGGAAGTTACTTTTATCTAATGCGTCAACAGCCTTCCGAAGGCTTATTTTTGTTGAGTAATTTACCACTTTTACCTTTCAACGTGCTCGCTTTTTTGGGTTCTTACGGGGCGTTGTTAGGGGGAAAAGCAGGGCAAATCATCGCGTTGGTTGTGGGAACTGGCGTTACTGCCATGACGTTGATTACGACCAAAAACTACCTCAAAAGCCGCCAACGTACCGACCTCATTCTTTTGGCGCTGGTTGCTTTTGTCGCACTGACGGCCTTGGCCGTTGGTTTGTTTCGGGCCGAGAAAGGCATGAGCATCATCATTGGAGGGCGTTATCGGCAATATAGCTCGTTGGCCGTGACAGTGAGCCTCTTAATGGCTTTCCGCCACCTACCTTTTCACCTGCCTCGCTGGGGACGCGTGTCGATTTGGGGAATGGTGGGATTGGTAACGGTGCTGAGTTTTTATCGTGACATTGGCTTGCGTAAAACCACCGAATGGCGCACCATTGTTGATTACCACAATCGACTTCACAATCGGCTCGATTTGCTTGCTACGACTCCAAACTCTCAGTATGGAGCGGATGTTGTTGAAGCTAAACAGATTGGGTTATTTACTGTTTCACCTCAATATAATTTATTAGCCCAACTCAACAACGCCACTCGCATTGATTTTACCAGCCAAGCTGTGGCCGAACGTTTTGAAGAGAAAAAACTCGACGGGGTTACTTGCGGAAATTATTGGCTCATTGAAGAACCGCAGCTCCAATTTCCAAGCCGTGATGACGAGGCAATTTATTTGGTACTTTCCAAAGATAATCAGCACATTATATTTCCAACCGCTTCCAAGCGAAATGGTCTTTCGGCTATGATAAAACAGCGAAGTTATTTCCGAAAAGGGCTTGAAGCCGAAGTATATGACTGTTTGCAGTCGTTTGATGCGTACGAAATTAATTGGTTAAAAGTTGAAGAAAAACCGCTGTTATACACAACTCACAGCACGATTTCTCAATTTCGCATACGTTTCAAGCAGTAAACACGTTGTTTTTACAACTATCTTTTACGCTTTTGTAAACAGGCTTGCCTCAGTTTCATCTAGCTTATGACAAAAATTATTGATACATTTCTATTCAGTGAACCCCACGAAAAAGAAGCGCTACTGATTAAATTTATTCTGGGCGGAGAAGCCATTACGGAGTGGGTTATTGTTGAAAATGAATATACATTTCAAGGAGAACACAAGGGCGTTTTTGCCCAACAAGTACTTGACTCCGACGAGCGTTTTGCCCCGTTCCGCGACCGTATTCACCTCATATCGGCCTCGTTGCAGCACCCTCCTATTGATTACACGCGCAAAGACATTGATACCCAAGGGATGGATTCGGAGCGCCGTCAGCGTTCGCTGGCCCAGAAATATATCGTAGAAAAATACGGCCACGAAACCGACGTTTGGGTACTACTTTCGGATGCCGACGAAGTGATTGATTTCGATTCTTTTCCCGATAATTTTACATTTTTAACCACCAAACTCACCGCTGCCAACGACGGTTTGGTTCAAATTCCGCGTCGCCGATTTTGGTACGACTACGACAACCTTTGGAATGCCGTTCGGGCTACGCCCATCGTGACGGTACAACGCCTCGCCCAAGCCACGGGCGACATGGGCATGGGGCTTCTTCGTTCTGATTACATCGGAGCCGTGCCCGAATGGGAGCGTACGCTGGTCTATGAGTATTCGTATTGCTATAATCGCGAAAGCATTTTACGAAAGTTTAGGACTTTTCCTCATGGTGGCATGACCGATGACGAAATTTCTCAAAGTATGCGATGTAACCACATACCTATTTCAAAATTCAGGAATAAGAAACTGGATTTACACCCAGAACTTTGGATGGAAAAAGTGGCTTTAGACAACCATAATGCGCCTCGTTATGTAAAAAACCACTTAAAAACCTTACGCACAAATGTGATAGATGACAATTATTTAGCAAACCGCAAGACAGACTATCCTCATTTACACCGCCTTTCGCACCGTATAGGCTTTTTTGTGAAACAGCTAGGCAAAAAAATACTACGAACCTTCAAATGAATTTAGATTATCGTAACATAGCTACTTTACTCAGTCTCAACACCATCAATGTCATCCTGAACGTTGTCAACTCAACGCTCATGGTCTATTTTTTTGGTACTTCTGCCGAAGTAGAAGCTTTTTTTGCAGCCTCCGTTTTAGGGACGACCGTCTCCCGTTTTGTCAACGCAGGCCAGCTTGTCGAAGTAGTTGTAGCGCGTTACCACCGCATCAAATCTGAAGTAAATACCGCCGCCGCGATGTCGATTGTAGCAACGCTGGCCAATTACATCGTAGGCATCGCGTTTGTCTTGGTGCTTTTGTTTATTGCCAGCGGTACCGACGTCGTCAATCTGCTTGTTCCTGGCTTTAAACTAACGACCAAAGAGCAAGTGTGGCAAATTTTCTGTTTTACGGGTTTTTTACTCCCAATTCAGATTGCCACCAACGTTTTCCAAGGCATGTTAAATGCCGAAAATATTTACGGAAAAACCGAGTTTACCAGCACAATTTCGCAACTCGTGCACGTACTGATTCTTTGTATTTGGGGAAGAGACGGCAATATCTGGAGCTTGGTGGCGGCCCTTTTTATCAGTGTTTTGGCCCAATTTGGCACTGTGGTCTATTACTTACGGCAGATTCATTATCGCCACACATGGCTTTTCCGCAACCCTCACTTTCCCCTTCGTGAGCTGTCCAGTACGCTGATGGCGACGTCCACCTATATGGGTGGCGTACAAGTCTATACGTTTATTTTTAACGCTGCACTTTCGCTTTTGCCATCGGGTACGTACGCGTTGTTTCGTTACGCCGAACTTATCTACGGAAAAGTGGCCAACGTCTTTTTAATCCCCGTTAGCACCGTTTTTTTCAACGAAATCAACCGCCTACTTCACCAAAACAACGGACAGTTGATTAAAGCTTTTGTCGCCAAAAACCTCAATTTTTCGTATTTCATCGGTTTTTTGGTACTAATTCCCTTTGTCGCGGGAGGCCAATATTTGATTTGGACGCTTTGGGGTGGTGTAAAATTCAACGCCCAAGACGTAGAAAGCGTTTATCAGCTTTTGTGCGTATTTTTTGCCGCCATGATTTGCACGGGGCCGTACATGATTTACCGCAAATTGGCCGTTTCGGTCACCAATCCAGAGTTGCAGTATTATTTCTGGAGTGTCGTTCACGTTCTGTCGGCTTTGTTCAGCTACTTTATCATCCAAACCTTCGGTTTTACGGGCGTTTTGATCCATCTGTTTACGCACAGTACGTTCATGGCGCTTGTTCCACTGCTTACGGTATGGACAAAGAAAAAAGCCTATTTTGGCTTTTACGAAGGGGGCGAAGTGCTCAAAATTACCTTTGCTTTCTTAGTCAGCGTTAGCGTAGGTTGGTTGACCAAAGGCTATTGGCAAGACATCAGCCACTACAACAAACTGGCCAGTTTTTTTATTGGCGCTAGCCTTGCATGCGTAGCCATCCTCGTTTTCATCGGCATTTGCCTTTTACTAAAAGTAACTGATTTACAAATCATTAGAGAAAAAATAAGCAAGCGTATTTCCAAGTAACACCCTTTTTTTGTCATTTCGCACCCTTTTTGTCATTTCGGCGACAGGAGAAATCCATAACGCTTGACCAGGCCTTTACTAGCCTCTTTTTTCCCAAACTAGGCTCGAATCCTTGGAATAGTCAGCACGAGCGGGGACGCTCTCGCTATCGGAAGCAGGGACGCTCGTGCTATCGGCAATTAGTTACAACCACCCCCAATTTGTGCTTTAAAGACCGTTTCCTCGGCTTTAAACCCAGGTAGTAATGTTACCGAACTCTCTCCTCTGTACTCTACGTTGGCATAGATGATTTGATTAGTCGCCGTTATGGCTGTAGCCCCGTAAAGGCCCGTCCCTGAACTGATATTGTTGGCAATCGAAAGCGATGCTCCACCGCAACCAATCCCCTGAATATCGAAATTGTAAGGATTTTCATCGGCATCGTCATTGGCGATACTAACGGTGGCTTTTCTCAATCCTCCCGCCGAAGGTATAAAGGCAATCTGAAAAGTAGTGCTGCCACTGCTAGCTGCTATGGGCGAAGCAGGTTGAACATTCACCGTAAAATCTGCGGCATGTGTTCCCGAAATAACCACTTTGTTGGGCGAACCCGTTAAGTTCAACACTCCTGCGCCCGTATTTTCAATGGTAAATGTTCGGACAACCGCCCCTGTTCCTAACGACTGAGTGCCAAAATCGGTGTGGTCATTTATTGAAGGAGTTATATCACCGTCTGCAATGGAAACATTGTTGCTTTTGAGGTTTATTTCAGAGTCAGATACACATAAAAAAGTATCTCCTATTATAGTCCAGCCCTTGCCGCCATCGGCTACGGGTTTTATTAAATTGGCTCTATCGGTGACAGAGGAACAGTATTTACGGTTTACAGCCCCCAAAGTCCTCTCGGTTGCTGTACCCAAATTAAAACCCACTAGAGTAGCGTCATAATTGGCCAAACTCATCCCACAATTATCAAGAAATTTTTCCAAATTTATATTTGGGTGAAGTTTTGCTCCCCAAAGCGCTAGACTTTGATTAAAGGCAGTTGCTCCATAAAACATATATCGCATATCTATCACCATCTCAATGTTCCAATCTCCAATATACTGATTAAAGGCTGTTGTTCCATAAAACATCCAAACCATATATTTTACCCCTGCCGTTGTAAAGCTACTAGGAAACTGTTTGTTATAATAGAGACAACCGTAAAACATACCACTCATATTCGTTACTTTTCCCGTTATAAAGCTGCCAGGAAGAGGTTGGTTATAAATACTGCAACCACCAAACATACTACTCATATCCGTTACTGAAGAAGTATTAAAACTACTGGGTAGAGGTTGATTATAAACACTACAACCACCAAACATACTACTCATATCCGTTACTGACGATGTATTAAAACTATTAGGTAGGGGTTGGTTGTAAGAAAAGCACCCAAAAAACATCATACTCATATTCTTTACTAAAGAAGTATTGAAGTTAATTGGTAAAGGTTGATTATATGAACTACAGTCATAAAACATACTATTCATATCAATAACCGATGATGTAATAAAGCTACTCGGTAAAGGTTGATTGTATCTGCTACAAACAGAAAACATATCGCTCATGTTCTTTACGTTTGAAGTATTAAAACTAATCGGTAGAGGTTGATTATAAGAACGACAACCAGCAAACATAGCACTCATATTCGTTACAGCCTCTGTGTTAAAGCCATTAGGTAAAGGTTGATTAAAAGAAAGGCAATCCCGAAACATCGAACTCATATCCATTACAGCAGCGGTATTTGGTACATCCTTAGCATTGAGTACCATGTACTGACAACCATAAAAGGCACTGTTCATATTTTTCCAAGCCACATCGCCCCATTGTTCAATCGAAGTCAGGCGGTTTCTGTCATAACCATCATTTATTATAAATCTTTGAAAATTGGCTGGCCCAATTCTCAAATCAATAATCTTATTGGCAGGTAAGCCTGTAATTGTTGCAACTGAACCCGTAAACGTACCCGACCCACTCGTTCCTGAGGGAACGGTTTCCCAAGTATAATTAACTGTGCCAGAGGTCGCTACTCCAAAACTCAACTGCGTAGTTCCCGAACCCGCCGTAGCCAAATTCCAGCGAGTGATGAAAGGTCGGTTTTGAGCCATCAACTGTTGGCTTATCAGCAAAGCCACGAAAAAGAAAAATAGTTGTTTCATACTAGTAACGAACCGCTATATTTTTGAGATGTTATTAAAAATAAAGGAACACAATATATACTATTTATATAATTTAAAACATACCATTACTATACAAATAGTAAAATATGGTACGAAGTAAATTATTTCGAAGACAATATTCAGAAAATGTCTGGTATGGGCAAATGGTAAGCTGTTTTTTATTCTTTAGCGAATGTAGGGTTATCCTCAAAAAAGTACCCATCGACCTAAAACACCCGCTCGGGCTTCCTCAAACTTGCTAGAACGCATACGAAATAGCACCAAAACCCCTATTTTGCGTGCGAGTTGCTGTTATCCAAACTACGCTTTCTACAATTATGAGTAAAACGATAATGAGCAGGTGGGCTTGGGGGGTATTGTTACTTTTGGTACAAGCTTCAGTGGCACAAGTCGGCCCCAGCATTACTTCCATTTCTGCCAATGGAATAAAAAAGACGCTTTCGCCTTCCAATAGTTTACAATTAAACGCCCTCGACGATGAGCTCATGATCGAATGGAAACCCTGCGCTTGTCGGTACCGATACCGTTTGGAGGGCTTAAATGCCGATACCGTGTCGTTGGCCTATCCTATCGCTATGTTTACCAACCTAGAAGGAGGCGATTACACCTTTTGGGTACAAACACAGCAAAACAACGTCTGGTCGAAGCCCACTCGCTTCTTCCTGCAAGTAGAAAAAAGCATCACCGAAGAATGGTGGTTTTGGCCTGCCGTTGCGGTCTATATTTTGTTGTTGCTTGGTGCTGCCATTTATTTCTTTTTGCTCTACAACTTTCGCCAAAAACTCAAACTCCACAGCCTTCGCAATCGCATCGCGGCCGATTTGCACGACGAAGTAGGCGCGACTTTGAGCAGCATTGTCATCGCTACTCGCTTGGTAGAAAAGAAAGTAGGAGCGCAAACCCCTGACGTCCTGCCCATTTTGCAACAAATCAAAACCGACTCCGAAGAAAGTATTCAGAGTATTCGTGATACGGTTTGGACCCTCAACCCCAACAACGACTCTGTCCATCAGCTTTTTGAAAAAATGCGTTCCTTGGCATTTCAACTGCTTACTCCCCAAGAAATTGCCCTAGATTTTGCTATTCAGCTCACCCCAGAACAAATCAATCAGCTCAAAATAAGCATGGAGCAGCGGCAAAATGTCTATCTCATTTTTAAAGAAGCCCTCAACAATATCCTCAAACACGCCGAAGCCAGTAAAGTATCAGTAAACTTAAGCATGACCAACGAAGGGGAACTTAGAATGCTTATTGGGGACAATGGCCGTGGCTTTGACGCAACGCAAGGCTACGAGGGAAACGGCCTCAAAAACTTCAAAAAGAGGGCGTTGGACAGCTTCATGAAGACCACACTTACCTCAAAAATTGGCGAAGGAACTCGTTTGGAAGTCATCGTAGTGCCCGTTTAAGGGTGGTTTTGCGCCTACCCGATTTGGGGGGATGACCGCAGGATAAATTTCGATTGTTTTGTATCGAAGTTTTGAGATAAAATAATCAATTTGGCGGTACCAAAACCTAATACCGCCCCTAAACACTCTACTGCATGATTCGTGTAGTTTTGTTTGAAGACAACAAAAGTTTTCGCCAAAATTTAGCCCTGTACTTGGCCAGTTCGGACGAGATTTTTATGTGTGCTTCGTTTGGTGATGCAGAAGGTTGTGTCAGCAAAATCCAACGGTACAAACACGACGTTGTTTTGATGGACATTCAGATGCCAGGCATATCAGGAATTGAGGCGTTGCAAGCTATCAAAGCGACTCTTCCCGACACGGGTTCAAAGCCACTTCCCCCGAAGTGGTTTTTTGGTTTCTCTACTTTCGACAGAACCACCAAAATTGGGGGGACTACCCTCCCCAAACATTTGCCAATTTTACCTCGAACAAAAACGTGAGAACACTATCCTCTTAAACGTATGAATACATTTCCCAGTCCTCCTTCAACGCTGAGCATTCTACGCAACAAAATACGGGTGCCGCTATCTAGTATTGTGCGTCTCGAAGCCGATAAAAACTACACGTACATCATCCTCAACGACGGTCGCCGCTTGATGACTTCACGAAATCTGGGCTCGTACCAAACAGAACTACCCGAATCGTTTGTACGCGTCAATAAAGGATGCTTTCTCAATTTGTATTACTTGAATCGTCGGCAAGGTCGTCAATTATTGCTTAGCGATGGCAGTGTCATTCCATTGGCACGAAGAAAAATAAAACTCCTCAAATCACTCTCATCGTCCTTTGTTTAATCAATTATCAATCACCTTACTATTTTCTATCGCTATGAGACTTCTATCCCTTCTTTTACTTTTCTGCCTTTGCGCGTTTATGGCTGCGGCGCAACAAAGTATTGAAATCAAGCCTGGACAAATGACTTTCAAGGGGCAAGGGGCTGACCTTAATGACCGATTGACCTCCAACGCCAACGGGGTAGCCAATTTCAAAACCAAGCAAGAAGTAATAGTTTTACACAATTATTTTGCGCCAGGCGGGCCGCAAAGTTTCACTTCGGGAACTGCCACGAAAATGGACCTTGATGCTGTTTATCATGAGAAAAAAAATAATACAACTTCTAACGTAAACGTAACTGACAATACTATCCTAATAGAAGAAACAGGAACCTATCTTATTGACGTAAATACCTTCTGGCCAACTACTTTTGCTGGTGAAATAATGATAAAAGTACTCTCGAGCGGTCTTTTTATGGAATCTTTTTATGCAAGACGCACTGCTGACGACCCTAATTATCAGCGATTCGTAGGAACAGCAAAACTTACTGGGGGCGATCGCATCTATCTTGAACTAACCCAGACAAATAGTACTAACACCGCCAGAAGTGCCAATTTTTCTGTGAGCGTAACCAAATTATAATAGGCCGTAAAGTAATTATCATATGCTTTCTCCACGCCACTTCTACGAAGGTGGCGTTTTTTATACTCCTTCTCCCCACCAACACCCTGCGTAGCAGAAGGGTAACTCCAAAATTACCGAGGGACTTTTCCCAATATGCACAGTTTTTAGACTTCTAATTTGGGCAACTACGATTATTCAGTAAATTTGCCCCCGTTTTTGGGACTTATTTCACCAACAGACATCTTTTCGACCTAACTACTATATGTTTCCACAAGCTACACCGTCGATTCCTGGCGTAATACAGTCTATCCCTCTCCAAAACTACGTGTTGTTGGCGACAACACTGTTCGTGATAGGCATTCTGGGGGTGCTGACCCGTCGCAACGCGCTGATTATTTTTATGAGCGTCGAACTGATGCTCAACGCCGTTAACCTCTTACTTATCGCCTTTTCAACCTACAAATCTGACCCCGTTGGCCAGGTTTTTGTGTTTTTTATCATGGCGGTTGCCGCTGCCGAAGTGGCAGTAGGGTTGGCGATTATTGTGATGATCTATCGCAATACCCGAACCATCGACATTGGTTTCTTGAATAAATTGAAATGGTAATTAAAAGCTGTTATTTGTTGTCCGTTAATTGTTAATTGTTGAACAGCTACCGCTTCTAAACAGTTAACAATTGACCACTAACGTTTCAAAAATATATGTCTCCATCCTTACTTATTCTTATACCCTTGTTGCCACTGATTGGTTTTGCCATCAATGGCATAGGTTTTCGGCACGTTCCCAAGAGCCTAGTGGGGGTCATTGGTTCGGCCGCCACGTTGGGAGCTTTTATTATTTCCATCTTGGCATGGAACAGCTTCGACGGTCAGCCTCAAGTGGTAAAACTTTTTGATTGGATTTCAATTGGGCAACTTACGATTCCTTTCTCGTTCCAAATTGACCAGCTATCGCTATTGATGCTGATGGTCGTGACGGGCGTGGGTTCGTTGATTCATATTTATTCGATTGGCTACATGCACCACGACGAAGGCTTTGGAAAGTTTTTTGCCTTCCTTAACCTCTTCTTGTTCTTCATGTTGCTGTTGGTGATGGGTTCCAACTACGTCATCATGTTTATCGGATGGGAAGGCGTAGGGCTTTGTTCTTATTTGCTCATCGGTTTTTGGAACAAAGTAACCAACTACAACAACGCTGCCCGCAAAGCCTTCATTATGAACCGCATCGGGGACTTGGGCTTTTTGTTGGGTATTTTTATGATTATCCAACACTTCGGCTCGGTTGAGTACATCGAAGTATTCAATAAAGCAGCCAACGGGGGTTTTGGCATCAATGATACGGTGATTGTAACCATCACGGCCTTGTTGTTTGTCGGTGCGATGGGAAAATCAGCCCAGATTCCACTTTATACGTGGCTTCCTGACGCGATGGCGGGTCCAACGCCAGTATCGGCCCTTATCCACGCCGCAACGATGGTGACAGCGGGTATCTACATGGTGATTCGCTCCAACGTGCTCTATTCGTTGGCACCTGCTACCCTTGGTTTCGTGGGAGGCATCGGCTTGGTGACAGCGCTCGTAGCGGCTTCGATTGGTTTGTATCAAAACGACATTAAAAAAGTATTGGCTTACTCTACCGTAAGTCAGTTAGGATATATGTTTTTGGCGTTGGGCGTTGGGGCTTACACCTCAGCCATGTTCCACGTTATGACCCACGCTTTCTTTAAGGCGTTGTTGTTTTTGGGAGCGGGTAGTGTGATTCACGCCATGTCAGACGAGCAAGACATTCGCAACATGGGTGGTTTGCGGAAGCATTTGCCCGTTACCTTCTGGACATTTACGATTGCAACTTTTGCCATTGCGGGTATTTTCCCACTTTCAGGTTTCTTCTCGAAAGATGAAATTTTGGCGCACGTATTTGAGCACAACAAAATCATGTGGGCGCTAGGAATTGTAGGCGCGATGATGACGGCCTTTTATATGTTCCGTTTGTTGTTTGTAACGTTCTTTGGTAATTTCCGTGGAACGCACGAGCAAGAGCACCACTTGCACGAGTCTCCAGCTACCATGACCATTCCTTTGATGGTGTTGGCGGTATTGTCGGCCGTGGGTGGTTTAATGAACATTCCGCACGTATTGGGCGGCGGCGAAGCCTTGGGGCACTTTATGGCACCGTTGTTTGAAGGGTCAAAACAAGTAAACCCTGCGCTTTTTGAAGGTCACCTTGACCATTCAACCGAATATATTTTGATGGGTGTGTCGGTAGGTGCAGCGGTGTTGGCCATTGGGTTTGCCTACAGCTTGTTTATCAGCAAGGCAGTGGTTCCTGCGGCCGACAAAGACGTGACAGGCTTCCCGAAAGTACTTCAAAACAAATACTACATCGACGAATTATACGATTCGGTGTTTGTGAAGCCCATCAGCAAGCTTTCAGATATTCTTTACAGCTTCGGAGAGTTCTTGATTGATGTCATCGTCAATGGCTCGGGTCGTTTGGTACAGTTTTTAGGCGGACGTCTTCGTTTGTTACAAACGGGCGAAACAGGCTTCTACGTATTTGCGATGGTGATTGGTATCGTCCTTGTTTTGGCTTGGAATTTCTTAATAAAGTAAAGTGAAGGTTTTAATAGAAACTGAACTCTTTTAACATTCTGAAATCGACATTTTAATATGCTTACTCTTTCACTTATACTCATTCCGTTGATTGCAGGGGTGATTACATTAATTACCAAAAACAACAGCGCAAAGCAGTTGGCCCTGATTGGGGCGGCCATTGAGCTGGTTTTGGCAGTGGTAATTTACTCGCAATTCCAGCCTACCGCTGCTCAGCAATTTGGTTTCAGCTACCCTTGGATTCAATCGGCAGGAATTTCGTTTGCAGGAGGTATCGATGGCATCAGCATTTTACTCGTGATGCTCACGGCTTTCCTAACGCCGCTTATTATTCTCTCGACTTTCCGTCAGCCTTACAAAAATGCTTCGACGTTTTATGCGCTTATCCTCTTCATGCAAGCGGCATTGATGGGGGTCTTTACCGCTGCCGACGCCTTCTTGTTTTATTTATTCTTTGAAGCTGCCCTTATCCCTGTCTATTTCCTGGCAGCCGTTTGGGGCGGAGAAGATCGTATCAAAGTCACGTTCAAGTTTTTTGTTTATACCATTTTCGGAAGTTTGTTTATGTTGGTAGCGTTGGTGTATTTGTACTACCAAACAACATCAGCACAGGGTCATACGTCAGAAATTTCGGCTTTCTATAAATTAGCCCTTGATGCCCAAAAACAAGGTTGGATTTTCTGGGCGTTCTTTATTGCTTTTGCCATTAAAATGCCCGTGTTTCCTTTCCACACTTGGCAGCCCGATACGTACACCGAGTCTCCAACACCTGCAACCATGCTTTTGGCGGGTATCATGCTTAAAATGGGGGTTTACGGGGTGATTCGCTTTGTGTTGCCAATCGTTCCGTTAGGTTTACAAACGTGGGGGACAACGGCCATCGTGTTGTCGGTCATCGGAATTGTGTACGGTTCTATCATCGCCATTCAGCAGCGCGACATGAAGCGCCTTATTGCGTACTCGTCATTTGCGCACGTCGGTTTGATGTCGGCGGGGGTGTTTTCCCAAACCCTCAGCGGCGTTCAAGGGGCACTAATTCAGATGTTGGCGCACGGAATCAACGTGGTAGGTTTGTTTTTCATCATCGAAATCATTTTCTCTCGTACCAAAACGCGTAACATTGAGCAATTGGGCGGCATTACCCAACGTACGCCTCATTTGACAGTTTACTTTATGATTCTGATGTTGGGAAGTGTTGCACTTCCGTTGACAAACGGTTTCGTAGGTGAGTTTTTATTGCTTCGTGGGGTATATGAGTCAAACATTTGGTTAGGGGCGATTGCGGGTACTACCATCATTTTGGGGGCAGTTTACATGCTTCGTTTGTTCCAAAAGTCAATGTTTGGTGCTAAATCAACTTTTACAGAGCACTTTGCCGACTTGTCGTTCAGCGAGCGTGCGGTTTTGGTGCCGTTGGTTATCATGGTTTTCTGGATGGGGCTTTATCCAAACTCTTTCTTGAAACTAACCGAGCCTGCGGTAAGTAACCTATTACAAATGATTCATTATTAATTAGAGAATTATTTTAAGCGGTTCGCCGCACTGACATCTCATCGCACGGGCGTCGCAGCGGCGAACCGACCCTGTTTCAAATTGAAAAATTAAACAAAATGCTTCCAATCATACTTCTTTCCATACTTGGCCTTTTGGTTTTGTTTTTGGGTTTTCAGAAATCGAAAAACTTGCTACTACCTGCCACACTTTTGGTATTGGTTCTCACCTTGATTGCCAACTTTGCGAACTGGAACGATGCACCGTCGTTGTATTTCAAAGGAATGCTTTTCGAAAACAAACTTACGATGGCTTTTTCGGGCATTGTATTGCTTTCGGCACTGTTGATTGCGGCGCTTACGCGCGGTTTTATCGACGATGAGGCTGCCCAACCTGCAGAATACTACGCCATTATGTTGTTTTCGTTGGTAGGAGCGATTATGATGATTGGGTACGAAAACCTGCTCATGTTATTTGTAGGCGTCGAAATTCTTTCGGTTTCTATGTACGTTTTGACAGGTAGTGATAAGCGCAATTTACGTTCCAACGAAGCCGCGCTCAAATACCTTTTGATGGGTTCGTTTGCAACAGGTATTATGCTTTTTGGGATGGCTTTGTTATACGGCTCAACGGGCTCGTTCAACCTCGCCGCTTTGAAATCCTACGTTTTGACCAACCCCTCTCCTTCCCCGATGTTGTACGTTGGGTTGTTGATGTTGTTGATTGGTATGCTTTTCAAAGTATCTGCTGCTCCTTTCCATTTTTGGACACCCGACGTCTATGACGGCGCACCAACGGTGTTTACTGCTTTCATGTCAACCATCGTAAAAACTGCGGGTTTTGCCGCACTTTATCGTTTACTTTCGGGCTCGTTTTCGGGTGTATATACCTTTTGGTGGTCAACCCTCGCTGGCATTACGGTCTTGACGCTCTTGGCTGGAAACATTACGGCGGTTTATCAAAATAGCTTCAAACGCATGATGGCTTATTCGAGTATTTCGCACGCGGGATACTTGCTTCTGAGCCTTACCGCGCTTAGCTCACAGTCTCAAGATGCGATTGTGTTCTACTCGTTGGCGTACTCATTAGCTACCATCAGTGCTTTTGGCGTATTAATGATTGTTGGCAAAGAAACGGGGGTTCGTTCGCATGAAGTGAGCGAGAATTTCAATGTTTTCAATGGCTTAGGCAAGAAAAATCCTTTATTGGCTTTTGTTCTCACAGTTTCGATGCTTTCGTTGGCTGGAATTCCGCTTACGGCTGGGTTCTGGGGTAAGTTCTTTGTCTTCTCAAGCGTCGTAGAACGCGGTTTGACGTGGATTTTGGTGGTAGCCGTTTTGATGTCGGCAGTGGGTATTTACTACTACTTCAAAGCCGTGATTGCTGCTTACATGCGCGAAGGCGAAGCGGGGTCAATCAAAGTACCACAGTTCTATCGTTTAGTTCTTATTGCAACTACTATCATTACCCTTTTCTTTGGGCTACTTCCCGATTTGTTAAAAGGGTTGGTGTAAAATATAAAGGGGAATTAGCTGAGCTAATTCCCCTTGGCACCCAACAGAGAATGCTTTTTCCTCAAAGGGACCCTCGCCGAATCAATCCAAACGGATTTTTAACGTGCATTATTTTTCCCTTTAAAATCAACTCCGCGGCCGTACGCCCCATTTGGCTGTGGTTTGTCGAAATAACGGTGATTCCATTGGCCAAAACCTCTTTGAGGGGCGTATCATTAAAAGATACTATTCCTACCTCTTCACCCAAGACCAGGCTTTGTAGTCTGGTCTTTTTTACTAATTCGGCCAAATCCGAGTCTTCTAAAACCACATAGGCATGGCCTTTTAACTCTTCTTCGTCGGAAGCCTTGGCAATAATACGCCCTTGCTTGTGGTAGTGCGCACAAAAATTGCGGAAGCCACGAACAATTTCGGGGGGGTATTTTACATCTTGTGGAAAAACAAGCACAATTTCTTCATACTTATCTAGTAAATCTACTCCCGACTGCAAAGCCCCGTAAATATCATCGGTGAAATCTTGGTAAACACTGGCATATTCTCCAGAAAAGTCAGAAAACTCACGGTCGAGGAGAATCAGTTCTTTGGGAGCAATCTTTTTCAGCATCGACAAAACCGCCACTCGATCGGCCTCATCATAAAAGTGCGGCATGATTACGTAGTAGTGATAATGCCCAAGGCTCTCTTTCATAATGTCATCAAAAACCCGAACATTCCCGTGGTGAATATGAAGCGTTACTGTGGCGCGGTCACCCAACGTACTTACAAAACCTTCGTACACGGCTTTTTTGTAGGCGCTGAGTTTATTCATCACCAACAACACCCGCATTTGCTTGGGCTTTTCATTTAGGATATAAAACCCTTTCCCGCGTACGGAGTCAATCACCCCCAGTGCTTTGAGTTCTTTATAGGCTTTTTCGACAGTGTCGCGCGCTAAATAGTACTCTTCACTCAGTTCGTTGATGGAAGGAAGTTGGTCGTCCTGTTTTAAAACACCACGCTCAATCGAGCTAATCACCGATTTTACAATTTGCTTGTATTTAGGGGTTTTAGCGTCGTGGTCAAGATGTAGGGTAAAGCTCATGCAAAGTAAGGCTTATTGGCCATGTTACTGCCAATTTGGACAGTAAGTAATAGCTTTTGTGGGCTAGTCATTCATCAAAGTTACTTGTTTTGCGCTTTTTTCGCCTTTTTTTGCTGTTGTTTTTTCTTTATCTCTTTCAAAGGGTTCTTGTGCAATGGCACTTTTTGTCCCAACAATTCTCGAATAACAACAGAGGCACAAACGCTTCCAAAAGTAGCGGGCAAGTACGAAATGGTTCCGTAGGCGGAACGTTTGAAGTTATTTCCATCCGTCAGCATCAACGAATCCTTTTGCACTTTTTCGGTCGAAAACACGGCCTTAATCCCTGACGTAATCCCGTATTTTTTGAGACGCTTACGAACGTAATGGGCTAAAAAGCACTCGTATGTATCAAACAAATCAGCTACTTTCAACTGCGTTGGGTCGTATTTCCCCCCCGCTCCCATCGAACTTACCAGCGGATAGTTATACTCGCGGGATGTCACCAAGAGGGTCAATTTTGGGGTAATACTGTCGATGCAATCCATCACGTAGTCGTACGAGGCTGCGCCGAGAATATCGCGTACTTTTTGGGGAGTCAAAAACTCTTTGATGACCGTTAGTTTCAATTCGGGATTAATAGCTAACAGGCGTTCGGCCATCAATTCGGCCTTCGACTGCCCGTGAGTGGTTGCAAGGGCGGGAAGTTGTCGGTTACGATTGGAAGGGTCAACCACGTCGCCATCGACAATCGTCATTGTGCCTACCCCTGAACGCGCAATAAATTCGGCAGCAAACGAACCGACGCCACCTAGCCCTACCACCAACACGTGGGCTTGTTGAAGTTTATCTAATCCTTCGTCGCCCACCATAAGGCGCGTACGCGAAAGCCATCCTAAATCTGCCATTTCATTCAATTTCTTAAATACATAAAAGAGTAAGCAAACTTACTTTTGCGAAAACAGTGCCACAAAGTTAGTCCAAATTTGGCTTTGTAAGTATCCTGTAGAACACTGTAAATGCGTTGCCGCTGCTTGATACACTTCTTCTATTGGAATAGGACGGTCATCGTTTTCAAGAAATAGCCGTTCTAAAGGGATTTCACGCACCAATGTAGAAGCGTTTGAGTCTGGACGCAATAACGCTCCCCCCAATGAAAAATAAAATCCTTTTTGCAGTAATTGCTGCGCTATTTGCGGTTGATTATTAAATCCATGAATAATCAAAGGCACTTGCGTTCGGCGGCGCTTATGCCATTGCAACAATTCATTGAACGCCCGTACGCAGTGAATCACGACGGGTTTCTGTACCCGCTCGGCCACTTGGACTTGTGCTTCAAATACCTTGAGCTGTATTTCTAACGAAAGTGGAATCAAACGGTCAAGGCCACATTCCCCTATCATTTTTACTTCTGGTTGGGTAGCCCATCGTTCTAATTCTACCAACTGAGTTTCCCATGTTTCAACATCAATATACCACGGATGTATGCCGACCGATACCCAGCGGCCTGGGTCAAAGCCATACGCAGCCATGTCTTGCCCGAGAATGTTTAAAATACTTCGTTCAGCGGGAAGTTCTGACACGTTATGTGTGTGAAAATTTAAAAATTGTTCCAATTTTGCCAAATCATTGTCCTTTGTCAAAGATAGCAAACCTCCCGAAAATTATGGCCGCCATCACGTTTCAATGCCTTCCCTTCGACCAACTCAGTTTACGCCAATTGTACGACCTGCTTGCCCTTCGGATTGATGTGTTTATTGTTGAACAAAATTGTCCTTTTCACGATGCCGACGGAAAGGATTTTTACGCTTGGCATTGCCTTGGCTACGACGACGACGGGGCATTAGTCGCTTATACCCGTTTGTTTGACTTAAATCTATCTTTTGAAGGCTTTACCTCAATTGGACGAGTAGCTACTTCCGACAAGGTGCGCGGGCAAGGCGCAGGGAGACAGTTGATAGCGTACTCTATTGAGCAATGTGAAAAATTATTTGGGCACCAACCCATCAAGATTGGCGCCCAGCAATATTTGTTAAAGTTTTATGAGTCGTTTGGTTTCAAATCAACGGGCGAGGATTACCTCGAAGATGGGATTCCGCACACGATTATGATTCGGGAAGCTTAATCGAGGTTATCGGTTTTGATGTCTTCAAACTGTTCGACGTTCCCAAACGCGTAGTGCATTTTCTGACGGTCAAATTCTTTTTCGTGGTTGGCCAACCACACCGTTGCCACGGCATTTCCGATGAAGTTGGTAATGGCGCGGGCTTCGGACATAAAACGGTCAACGCCCAACAACAACGCCAACCCTTCTACGGGAATGGCCTTGAGCGCCGTTAGCGTCGATGCCAATACGATGAAGCCGCTGCCCGTCACACCCGCTGCTCCTTTGGAAGTTACCATCAAAATACCGATAATGGTCAGCATTTGGGTCAAATCCAAGTGCACGTTAAACACTTGCGCCAAGAAAATAACGGCCATAGAAAGGTAAATCGTCGTTCCATCGAGGTTAAACGAATACCCCGCAGGGACAACGAGCCCCACGACCGACTTCGAGCAGCCCATTTTTTCTAGTTTTTCCATCAAAGAAGGCAACGCTGCTTCTGACGACGAAGTCCCGAGTACAATCAAAAGCTCTTCGCGGATGTAGCGCAAAAACTTAAACAAGTCCACCTTCGCAGTCCTGAGGATGTACCACAGCACCACGCACACAAAAATTCCCATGGTAGTATAAACAGTCACCATCAGTTTTGCAAGGGGCACCAGCGTTTGAATTCCGTATTTTCCAATGGTGAAAGCCATTCCGCCGAACGCCCCAATCGGCGCAAGCATCATAACGCGGTGCAAGGCTTTGAAAATTACCTTGGAAATGGGCGCAAGGAAGTCGATTACTTTCTGCCGACCCGAATAATTACTTAGCACCGCCCCAAGCACAATCGCTACCGCAAGGACTTGGAGGGTAGAGTTATCCATAAAAAACTTCCACCAGCTAAAGGCTTCGGCGCTTTTGGTGTATTTAGAAATATCGCCTCCCTTGATTCCCTCCGTTGTTACACCATCACCTGGGCGGATGATATTGGCTACGATTATCCCAATAATCAGCGCAACGGTCGTTACGACCTCAAAGTACAACAACGCTTTGGCCCCCACTTTACCGACCTTCTTTAAATCACCCATCGAAATAATTCCCAACGTAATGGTGAGGAAAATAATGGGGTTAATGAAGAGTTTGACAACGCTGATAAACGTTTTGCCCAACATTTCGCTAAAAGTGGCTCCAATTTCAAGTTCTTGACCCAAAAACTTCCCTTTGATGGGTGCGTCCAATACTTTCATCAACGCCAAATCGGGTCGAAAATGGCCCAATAAGATGCCAATTGTGATGGCCGTCAAAACCCAAAAGGTCAGATTGGTGAAGAGTTTAGCGAGTCCAGAACGAGATGAAGTCGTTTGCATTGTAGATGTTTAGGGCTTATATTTGTTTAAAACTGATTATGTTATGACTACTACTCAGAAAGTACCGCGTCGTAAACGAAAACTTGAAAAAATCCCTTCCTACTTGGTTTATGAAACCTTGAATGGGAAAGTATTGCCGTACAAAGGATACAGAGACGTGCTAGAAAAAAAGAAAAAAACGGCTGAAATTATGGGTTGTAGTTCATTGCAAGGCATTTTGGTTAGTATTATTCATGGTTTTTTATTCATGTCTATCAATCGAAAACGGTATTTTTTGGCTACCAACGAGATTGGGATTCATATCAGTAAAAACACGAACCTAGCTAATGATATCGCTATTTTTGAAAAAGAAGGGTTGACGCTAAACAACCGTTATTTTGAGGTAGCTCCCAAAGTGGTAGTAGAGATAGACATCAAAATAGATATTGATCCCGACGATCACGATGAAAACTTTAGCTATATCATTGAAAAAGCACAAAAAATGCTTGAGTTTGGCACCGAAAGGGTGATTTGGATTTCGACCCAAACCAAAATCATTTTTGTTTTTTCAAAAACCGAAACATGGACCATGGTTCCGTTTGATACCAATATCCCCGTCTTGGACGATTGTATTCTCAACCTTGCTCAACTCATCAAAGAAGAAGGCATCGAAATCGAATAAAAATAGCTTATTTCTTCCCCCGTAGCCAAAGATAAAGAAAGATTTGACTACCGAAACAAAAATTTATAGCCCGATACAATGGCGTGTAGATGTGCTGAATCGGCCATCGGCGGAAAGGCAAAACGCGGTTGAGATAACATGACGGGGGAAAAGCTGGGTTGCTGCACATTCATCAAAGCCATGTGATACCCTGCCTCTTGCACAGCCTGTACGGTAGCTTGGTCGATTTCAGCCCTACTTCCGTAAGGATAAACAAAGAGCGATACCTCTTGCTTCAGTTCGGCTTCGAGGCGTTGTTTGGACACTTCCAATTCCATTTTTTTTTCTTCTTGCCCCAAAAAACGCAACACGCGATGGGTCTGCGTATGGGATGCCACTCTATGCCCCTGGCCTACCAAAGCCCGAATCTGCGACCAAGTCATAAAATCGTACCGAAGCCCGTCGGGTGAAGATACTTTATAGCTCCAGCCATTTTTTTGGCAGATTTCGCGCACAAGGCCATAAATATCCGCCAATTGATGTTGGTAAATATACTGTTTAAGCTGCCGTGTCAAGGCATTTATCCCTGCGGACGTTTCAGGAACTAGAAGCGGCGTTTGATAGTCGTTGAGGGGGAGCCAAACTTCTTGCGAAATGGCTTGGTGTAACAGCAAAAACAGATGGTCACGCCAAATGTAAGGCAAGTCTCCATCGACCATGGCGGGGCAAATCGCAAACAGCGCCGACACGTCGTGCTTTGCTAAAATAGGCGCCAACACCTCATAGTTGTTACGCATCCCATCGTCAAAGGTCAAAAAGATGCCTTTGGCGTTTGGGTTTTCTAATTCCTGAATGGGCTGTACTCGAAAGTGTTTTTTTAAGAAATGGAGTTGTTTGTCGAAGATGGCTGCGGTCACGTCAACATTGTACGTATCAAACGCGGGTAAAACACTGACAGGTAGCACATTATGATACGAAATAATGCCTCGTTTTCGTCCCGCCAAAGCTTGGTAGAGGTGGCTCAGCCCCGTGTAGTACGAGGCTGTCAGCCAGCTATCTCTCACAAAATGTTTGATGCTTTTCAACGCCTTACTTACTCTTTGCTTTGTCAAAAAAGTTTCTCATAAAAAGCAGTTGGTAACTAATGGCGTTGTTCCAATAAGGCCAATTATGCCCCCCTGGACGAGAGATATAATCGTGCGGAATATTGCGTTCAAGCAATTTGTCGTGCAGGTTGTTGTTGACACGGTAAAAGAAGTCTTCGCTGCCGCAATCAATGATGAGTGCCAGCGAGTTGGGGGTGAGCAAATGTACCAAATTGATAACGGTATTTTTTTCCCAAAGCTCGGGGGCTTCAGCGTATTTGCCCAAACGCTTGGCCATGTCCCAGTTGTTAGGAAAAGGACGAATGTCCACGCCTCCGCTCATACTCCCTGCCGTTCCAAACACGTCTTGGTGTTTAAACGCCAAATAAAGTGCACCGTGTCCGCCCATGCTCAAGCCCGTAATTCCGCGCCCTTCGCGGCTTTTGATGGTTTTGTAGCGACCATCAATCCACGAAACCAGCTCGTTAGAAACATACGTTTCGTAACGCATTGTTGGGTCAACGGGGCTATCCCAGTACCAGCTCGAAAACGCGCCGTCGGGACATACAATAATCGTTTGATATACATCCGCCATACGCTGCATGACAGGGGCTTTTTTAATCCAATCGGCATAGTTACCGCTGTAACCGTGCAATAGGTAAACGACGGGAAACTCTTTGGCGCCATCGTACGAGTCGGGTGTGAGTACTACCGCTTTGATGTTTTTTTTCATCGAAGGACTGTACGTTTCTACCGTATCAATTTTTTCGGCCCATGCAGACGTACTACACAAACCAATAACGAGAAAAAGTGCGATTTTTTTGAAAGGTATCATCAGGTTATCCAACTATTTGAAGTGTTTATCGGCAAAGTTCAGGTATTGTTTCCAATCATACAAGGTGACATCGTGCCCACCCTCACGAATATGATAGCCGATTTGTCCTTGCACCGACTGGTTCAGTGGGGGGATGGTTTGGGCAGGAAGTCCTGTTTTTCCCAAAAACAAATACACGGATTCAGCAGCTTTGGCGGCCGCAAATTCTCCTTGCGGGTCTGCACCTTTGTCGTCCACGGCACTGGCGATGTAAATAGGTCGCGGCGCGACGAGCGAAATCACTTGGTGCTGGTCGAAGGGCAACAAGGTATCTTTGTCCATGTATTTCTTAAAACTAGCAGCGTACCAGTGCGGAAAAACCGTACAAAGCCGACGAATATTTTCGCCTACGCCACGGTGGAATAACTTGGCTCCTCCCGCGCCCGATTCGTTACTTATGACCATCGCAAAACGCTCGTCAGTAGCTCCTGCCCAAAGCGCCGCTTTTCCCAAACGCGACCAGCCAAATACCGCCACGCGTTTGGCATCAATCGCTTTGTCGGTCACAACATAATCCATGGCACGGCTCAGTGCCCAAGCCCAAGCCGCAATCGTCCCAAAGTTATCCTCTCGGCCTTGGTAGTCGGGATAAATGGGGTGAATTCCCTTCTGAAAGCCCGTTTTAGGATCGTCAGAAGCAATGTCTTCGCGATAAGCTGTGATGAGGGCGTAGCCCCGCGCAATGATTGTATCAATCGGCCATTGAACGGCATTCACACCCCGACAAGCTTCGGTAGCGCGGTGGTCGGTTACACACGACAGCTTTACATAGGGGTTTCCTTTGCCCGATTCCACCCAACTCGTCGTGATTCGAATAGCAGGATCGGGATGAACAGCGTGGTTTCCCCAGAAATTCAGTCCCAAAATGGCGGGAGCAGGTCGTTTGCGGTGATTGGGAACATACATCAGCAAATCCATCCGTGGGCCATCGGCTTTTCCACTAAAATAGACCGCAATTTGCTTCCGAGTAGCTTTGCCATTCAGGGCGTTTTTATCCACGTCAAATACTTCAAACCGCATTTCTTTGGGACGCGGCGGGGCTTGCCCGTACATTTCTGAGGTAAACATCCGAAACAGCTCGGGGCGGCGCTCGTTATGCCACTGTTTGGCATTTTTTACGCGTTTTCCGTTGGCCAAAACAAGCGGGTCTGGAAGTGCCTTTTGTGCCCAACCCAGACCCGTACTTACTACAAAAAATAGACTTAAAAATCGTGATTTTATCATGGTTTATACTTCTGACATTTGCTGCGTCAGCACTTCAAAGGCTTTTTTGGCTTCGCTATCAAAATTAGTCCAACGGCCTTCAATCGACAATCCGCCACGGTATTTAATTTTTTTCAATGCCTTGAAGTATTCTCTAAAATCATCGCCTACGACCCCAGGAGCGGTACGGTTTTGTTTTTCGGCAATGTGGCAGTGTACGATGTATTTGCCATATTTAACAATTTGCTCAGGGCCTTCGTTGTCTTTGAGCATGTGGTAAATATCGCACAACAACCGAAAACGAGGGTGATTGACGGCTTCGATAATTTCAACTCCTTCGGCCAAGCTGTTAATGAAATTAGTCTCGCTGCGATTGAGGGGTTCTAAGGCCACCGTAATCCCGTGTTTTTCGGCCAACAGTGCCATTTTTTTGCTCACTTCTGTATGTTGTTCTTTGGCTTTCGCACGGTCAAAACCCTCGGGAATGGTGCGCGATGCACTACTTCCAAACACGACGTAAGGTGTACCACATTCTTTGGCGCGTTTAAATGCCAAATCAGCTCTTTCCAACAAAGCTTCGTGGTTGGCGTTAGGCCCTACTGATTTGATACTTCCTGGAATAAACGATACGTACGAGCGCAACGGTACACCCGTCGTTTTGAGGGCTTCTACGTTTTTGGCATATTGTTCGTCTCCCCCTTTGTCAGGAATCAAAAAACGACCGACGTTTTCTTCGACGTACGAATAACCAATGCTTTTGAGCAACGCCGCTTTGTCGTACGACGTACAAATACCCAACGGCAGTGAAAGTTTGCGGCTTTCTTCCGCCCAAAGTGCCGCCTCGGCCAAAGAACTTGATGCAAGGATGCTTCCAACGGCTCCCGCGCCTAATTTTAAGAAATCTCGACGGCTACTCGTCGTGTGTTGTAGTGGTTTCATTCGATGCAAGGGATTATAGGTAACAGAAGGCGCAAAGCCTGTTTTTTTTACTACTTATTTCGACACAATTACATCCGACAAGCGCGATGCGGGGGTCACTTTCAGGTCTTCAATCACCCCGTTTTTGATACGCCCTTCAATCGTCGTTTGGTAGGGTGCGTGTAATTTAAACGTAGCATTCCAGTCTTTGGGCCATGCAGGGAGCAAAACTATTTTTCGACCGTTGGTTTGCAGCAGCATTTCTTGCAGCCCAATCATAGCTGAACCACCCCAATTATGGTCGGGCGTCCAGTCAAAACCTGGCCCCCAGAAAGTCGGGAAACGTAAGTCGGCATCTTTAAATTTGCTTCGAGTAAGTTCTGCGGCTTCTTCCACAAGCCCAAGTCGTGCCGCAAAAATGTTGTGTTGACGCCAGCCTACGTGGCTTTTATATTTCTGAACGTGCGGGTCGTGACGATAGGTGTTTTGGGCAACTTCCAACTCAGGCTTTCCTACCCCATACAGCCCCCACGGAAATACGGGATACAACTGCGGCGCTTCGGAGTTTTGTACCCGCATCCACGCCACGGCGGGAGCCAGGGTTTTATGTCCGTCGATTTCCTGCAAAGGCAAGGGGGGCAAACGTTCCAACATCGTCGTCCACTTTTGGCGCTGCGAAGTGGATAAATAACGGTCGGGAAGCTCAAGCATACGCGTCAAAATCACTTTCAAAGCCGAAATCACCGTGGTAGAATTGTAGGTCATTTTGTACGTCTCGCAAGCCGAACTTGGGTAAAACACGTACTGACCTTTTTCATCAAATGCCTTGGTACCGCGTTGCTTGGCAAGCCCTTGGTAATGTTCATCAAAAAACGTCAGGCAGCTTTCGATAAAAGGCACGTACATTTCAATGTTTCGGTTTTCGTAGCGCTCCGTTTCGAGCATCATCAGGCAAAATTCAAACACCGTATCCAATTGGTATTCGAGCCACGCGTTGTATTCCATTCCTGCATCGTAGCCTTCGGGGCGCTTGTAGCCGTACTCAAAGGGATTGGGCAAACCAAAATTTTCGATTTGCTCAGTAAAACACGCTCCATTGTGGTTCCAATACACTTTTGAACGCAGCTCGGCATTGGTCTGCGAACGTAAATAAAAGTCAAACTGGGGTTTCATCAACTCAAAATCGCCGCTTTTGAGCATCGGAAAATACACCAATCGCTGGTTTTGGGCGGTCATGGTTCCTCCGCCCCACAGGCGAAAATCGGGCGTATGGTTGTATTTTTTATCCACAAATTGTGGGTCAAATGTGAATAACCCACCGTTAAATTTCGTAGGCCACTGTCCAAACGCGTTGCAGCCCAATTGATAGCGAAAAAGGTGGTAATTGCGCGAAATAGTACTGTCTTTTCCCTCAATAAAAATGTAGCTTCGTTCCCAAAACTGTTTCCACCAAGCACGGGTCTGCGCCAAGGCCGTTGGTTGAGTTTGGGTAACTTCTTGCTGTCGGCGAACTACCGTATTTTCCCATTCAGCGAGGGTGGAGGTGGGTGCTGTGTTCAACACCACTTCTAGGTGTTCGGCACGGACGGGACGCGAGGTTTCTAAGTTCCACGCTTTAAAATCAGTATCAAGGTACTTGCCCGTGGTAATGCCCGCGGGCCGCATGGTACGGGAACGCACCGCTCCCCCAAACGTATTGTTTTTGATGGGGTTATACAGTTGCGATTTTACGGACTCCATCCCTTCTAGCCGCACCGTAAAATCAAAAAGATTGGGTACGTCGTCGCGGTTTCGGTGGTAAAACCACAGTTCGTTGCCACGAAAAGCGATTTCGTCTTTGTACGTTTTTAGGTCAAATTTCTGGGGTGTTTTGTAGGAGTTTTCGCGAATGGCCGTTCCTTGCACCAAACGGTCTTCGTAACGCCACGATTCGTACGCGGCTTTGACCTTGACGGGCTTGTCACTTTGCAACTCCGCGTGCACCACCGAACGAAACACATCCACCCACAAGTGCAAGCGCGTTTTCCCACCGCTTATGTACACCCCTCCGTCTTGAAGCCGAAGTTCTTGCTTAAAATCAGGGCCTGTAAACGGATTAGGAGACAGCCGAAGGCGTATCCGCCCCAGTTTGAGCATGGCGTTGTTTTCGTCGAACGTACCACTTTGGGAAAGGTAAAAAAAGACGTCGCCGTCTTCGACCCACACATTCAAGCCGACATCTCCCCCACCACAAGGCATGGATTCAGACGAGTTTTTGCTCGGAGTTTTCCAAACAACGTTGTAATTAGAAAGTTTAGCTGGTTGGGCAAAGGTAGAAAGGCAAACTCCCCAGCCAAAAACGGACAAAAGTAGATGGGTTCGTAGCGTCACGATGAGAGGCAGGATTAAGAAATAACAAAGGTTGAGTCCAAAAATACCTCATTGGTTCTAGCCTCCCGTCCTGCTACCTCCTGTATGGCGTCGGTTTCTCCACAAGTGTTGCGTTGGTTTTGAAACGTCGCGTCGGTTTTGAGAAACCGACATCACGAGCGTGCTGGTGGTTTCTCAAAACCACCACCGAGGTTTCTTAAAACCTCGCTTCAAGACGCACCAATTATTTTTTCCAACACACATACACGTTCTCATCCGCCATGAGTCCGTAGTGTTTCCAGTCGATTTCTTGCACGTAAGCACTTACCTCTACCCTAAAACCTGCGGCGGCAAGGCGGTCGGCATAGTCGCGGCCATAGCGGCGAACGTGCTGGTGAGCCCCCGCGATTCGTTTCCGCTCTTCGGGCGTCAGGTGCTGGGTTTCTACGGTTTTTTCCATCGAATTATTCACCGCACCTTGAATAATGGCGTAGCCGTTGGGTTTGAGCACCCGATAAATTTCCCGCATTCCTTGGGCATCGTCAGGCACAAGTTCAAAGACGTGATTACAAATCACGACGTCGAACGTGTTATCGGAAAATTGAATACCCGTCACCGACATAACGTGGTCGGGCAGTACCCCGATGGCGTCGATGTAGGTCGTCATCAAATCGGCCGTTTCGTACTGAAGTTGGGGGTGCTTACGGATTTGGTCGTGCAGGCATTTTTCGGGGGCAAAGTGCAGAATTCGTTTTTTCCCCGTAAAAAAATCGGTCTTATTTTTTAAATACAAATACACCAAACGGTGGCGTTCGAGCGACTTACAAGTATAACAAAGGGCATTGGGGCGATTGAAAGGCAAAAATTGGCTGTACGTACTTCCACAAATAGGACATTCAACGTCGTTGCCTAATCCATACACCGTGGCTCTCGCCGAAGCCTGTAATGCTCTTAATTGTTTACGGCCTGCGGGGCCAATCACCGACTTGAGAAATGCTTTCAACACCAATAGTGGGTTTTGTTTTTAAATGAATACGTCGGGGTATGAGTACCCCGACGCACTGTTTTGGTACCCCGATGAGTTTTTATACTACCCCGACGTATTTTTTTACACCGTAAAGCTATCCGACTCTAGGTAGGCTTTAATGAGTGCCTCTTCGCCTTCTTTGCCAGGTTTTGAGTTTCCGTGTTCCATTCCAAAAATAAAGTTTTGGTTGTTGGCCTTCATTTTGGTGTAAATATGTTTGAACACGTTTTTATAGTTGATTTCGCCCGTCGTTGGCTCTTTACGTCCTGGGTTATCGCCAATTTGAAAATAACCGATTTCGGACCAGCACCAGTCGATGTGCGGAATGATGTGCCCTTCGGTTTTTTGCATATGGTAAATATCAAACAAAATCTTGCAAGCGGGACTATTTACGGCGCGGCAAATTTCGTAGGTCTGGTCAGACGTTTGCAAAAACAAATTAGGGCTGTCGCTCAAGGGTTCCAACACCATCGTCAAACCGTGAGGCGCCAAAATATCTGCCCCTCGGCGAAGCGCATCAATCACGTGTCCCGTTTGAATTCCAATTGGAAGATTACGTTCAAAATCGCCCGGTACGACCGTCATCCACTTGGCATTGCAGCGTTTGGCGGTTTCTACGGCGCGCTTACAGCCGTCCAAGAAAATGTCAATGTGTGCTTGTTTGCCCGCCGCGAGGGTATTCTGAGAATTTCCTCCTTTGTCCACCACAAATACGCCCATGGTCATCCCCAACTTCGCCAAAGTTTCGCCGATTTTGGTTTGAATTTCCACTGGACGCCCCATCATCCCGTTGTCTTCCAAGGCCGTGAAGCCATTGTCGGCCATGAACTTGAGTTGGTCGATAAGGTCTTTCCCTGCACTGTTTTGGAACATGCCAAAGTGAGGGGCATAGGCCAATTTAAAATTATTTTTTGCTTTAGGAGTCATAGTATTAGCCGTGGCTACACCGCTCACTAGCGTAGCTGCCGAAGCCGTAACAGCCGTTTTTACAAAATCGCGACGAAACATAGTAGTTATAGATTATAAGGTGCTGTTTCCAAAAGCATGACAAGGTTTTTTTCTAATCTTTACGAACTGCTAGACGTGCGGTAGAACTACTTCAAACGTACTTCCTGCCCCCAATTGGCTCACGACTTTTATAAATCCACGGTGCATGTCCACAATCCTACGGCATACCGACAACCCAATGCCGTATCCTCGAAAAGTAGTAGCGTTTTTGGCACGATAAAGTGGTTCAAAAATTCGCTGGGTTTCGTTTTCAGGGATGCCAATGCCTCGGTCGGTGACTCGAATGTAGCAATTTTGTTCGTCAAAGCCGATTTTTACGTCGGCGCGTTTATCTGGCGAATATTTGCAGGCATTGTCCATTAGATTATTAAGCACCGTTTTCAGCAAAGGCGCGTTTCCAAGGACGGTAATGTCCTGCTCATTTTCGGGAATATCTTCAAAGTCAATGTGAATCTGGTAATCGGTGCGGAGGCTTTGAAGTTCTTCTTGGGTCTGAAACACCAGCTCATCCAAACGAATGGACTGAAAGCTCATCGTGCGTTCTTCTTTCTTTTCAGATTGCGCCAGCTGCAACAGGCTGTTAGTCAACTGAATTAGCCGTTGCGCATCGTTCAGAAGCGAGTCCAAGACTTTTTGATACTCTTCGGGTGTACGTTCTTTTTCGAGAGCGATTTGAATTTCTGATTTTAAGCCTGCCAATGGAGTTCGTAGCTCGTGCGAGGCGTTCGAGACAAAGCTCCGTTGAAAATCAAACGATTGCTCCAACCGTTGAAGCATTTGGTTGAAGTTAATAGCCAATTGGGCCAACTCGTCTTGGCGATTGCCTTCGTTCAATTGCTTTCGCAAGTTATAAGCCGTGATGGTACTAATCTCGCGGTTCATGGCCGACAATGGCTTGAGCGACTGTCCCGCAAAAATAAAGCCCAACACAATCGTGATGAGAATACCAAACAAAAAACTGTAAATCAACGAATCCCGCAGGCGCTGAAGCTGGGTATTCCCCAGTTCATCTTCCGCCGAAGTCATCAGTACCAGTTCGCCTTTTTCGGGGTGGGTGTACATCAAACCTGCTACTAGCAACTTCCCGTTGGCGGTTTCAACGTATTTGTTTTTTCGAACAGATTTTAGCAAATCAGCATTGTAATAATAATTTTCGGCGCTGTCGGGGTCGTAGCTGGCATAGACGATTTTGTCTTCGTCGTTAAACATCAACACCTTTTCTCCGTACAGTTTTGACAAGGTTTCTTTGTCGAGGATTTTCAGAATTTTCTTGTTGTTCGCCGCTATTTTCACCAGCAAATCGGCCCGCGTGAGCGCGCGGTCACACAAGTTTTTGTAGAACTCGTCTTTACGGTTTTGCTCCGCCACGTAATAAAACGATACCGAAAATGTGGCCAAAATGGCGGCAATAATTACCGTAAATTGAAGGGCTATTTTGGTCCTGATTTTCATTCGTTTATGCAGTTTTATGCCTTTATAACCTCTCGAAAGTCTAATATAACCTCTCGAAAGTTTTGAACTTTCGAGAGGTTGCTTTACCCAAACAACGTCGTTACAACATCTTTGAGTTTCGAGAGTGTTTTTGCGCCTTTACCAGGTTCTACGACTTGTTTTCCCCATTCGTACCACACGCCATCGCCTAGGTTAAAATATAGACCATTTCGCTTGGGTTTTTGACTTGAAGCATTGTCAGTAAGCCAGTTAGGCGCATATACAGTTTCCATCAACGAAGGCAGTTCTTGCCACGGATAAAAACGCAATGATGTTTTTCCATCCACCACGCGTTTGACTTGTGCCGTCCTTGTGCGAAACGACGCCGTCAACTGTGCTTCTCTGGTCCCTTGCGAAGTCGCGTCAATGATTTGCATTTCAAACGGGCGTTCTTTTTCCGATGTTTCATAAATCGCCTGAAGCAATTCTTGGGCAAAATAGAGCCAATCTTCGGTGTTTTTCGGCTGACCTTTTTTCGTCGTATCTGTTTCCCACTCTAGGGTCAGAAAGTCCAATTCTTCATCTTGAAGCATACTGCCTCCCATCTGGGTTTTCTTGAGAACTTTTTCAAGCTCGTCAGACCACACTTTTTCAAGTGTTCCTTTCCACTGATAATCATCATTATCGGTAAACCCTTCTGCTTCAATTTCATCGGCATCGAGTTCGTCGCGGTGGGTATATGTCAATTTTAAATCGACATTGATGGTTTGCTCAGTCGGAAGAATGCGCAATACGTAGCGATATGAGTAAGGTGGCGGAAGTTGCGCCGAAGTTTCAAATTGGATAGTCAGTTTACGAAAAGTTGCCATTTAGCGTATATTTTCCTCAAAGGTACGGCGCTTATCTACTTTGCCCGTGGGTGTTTCTACAAATTTTTTAACAAAATACACCTTTTTAGGGAGTTCGTAGGTCAAAAGCTCAGGTATTAATCTCGTTTGAAGTAGTTCGCTATCAAGTTTTTTTTCACTTTCTACTACTAAAATCAGTTTTTGTCCTAAGCGTTCGTCGGATTCCGACCATGCAAAAAACCGCGAAGCAATCAGCTCCGTTTTTTCAACGGCACGTTCTACTTTCTCCAGCTGAATTTTGACTCCTCCCGAATTAATAATGTTATCAGCGCGCCCCACTATGATGAATTTTCGAGGCGCCAAAAACTCCACCACATCGTTGGTTTGAATCCATTGGTGGTTGGTTACTGCCCCGCGCAGACGAAGGCAGCGGCGTTCGTCGGTAGCGGCTTCAACTCCTTCCAAAAGCCGATAGCTATCTGTTGCCTCTACTCCGTTTAGTCTTCGCAGCGCCACGTGCGATACCGTTTCGGTCATGCCATAAGTACTAAATATGGGCACGCTAAGCCGCTGAATACCTTCGAGCAATTGTTGGGAAACAGGAGCTCCTCCCACAATGATAACGCCCAAGGTATTTAGAACCGAGGCTTGTCCTGCATCCAACATTGCTTGCAATTGGAGCGGCACTACCGCCACAAAATCTATTGATAAATCATGGGGCAGCGAGGCAAACGGCTGCGAAGAAGGCGCGACGATGTGCATCGTCAGGCCTAATTCCATTCCACGCACGAGCATCATCGTTCCTGCAATGTAACCCACATTGAGGCACACCAAGGCTTGCTGACCCGTCCGCAAATCCAACGCACGCTGCGTAACGCGGGCACTGGCTTGCATTTGGACGCGCGTCAAGGTAATAGGCTTAGGAGTGCCCGTCGAACCCGATGTATGCAGCACAAAAGTCTCTTGCCCCGAGGCGTACAAACGACAAAACTCCCACGCCTGTCGAAAATAAGCATCCTCGGGCACGGGAGTTTCAAAAATATGTTGGGGTACTAAAGTATAGAACATAGACTATGGGTAAATACGAATATCGCCCGTCGATGGGTCGTACGAGGTTTTGTACCGCGTCAATGGCTTAGTGGCTGGCCCAGTTTGCACTTCTCCCTCGCTCGAAAACACTGAGCCGTGGTTAGGGCACAGAAAAGTATTGTTTGAGACAATGTAGTTGACCGCCGTTCCTTCGTGGGTACAGGCTTGCGAAACCGCGATAAACCCACCCTGCTGCGTACGTGCAATAATTACTCCATTGGTTCGGACAAAGCCTCCTGCATTGCGCAAAGCCGTAAATGTACCATTATTGATGTTCACAGAAAAATCAGTGGGAGTCGTCGGATTGGGGTCGGGACTAGCACCTGTATTACATCCCGACAAACACTGTTGAAGTACAATAGCTCCAAAACTTACCCCCACTAGGCGAAAAAACTCTTTTCGGTCAATCGTCGTTGCTTCCGTTTCCATAGCGTTATTGATATTTTTTTGTAGTTTTCAATGTTTTTTAATAATCGAACTTAGCATTATAAACGCTCACTTCCGTAGCTCTTTAAAAACGTAACTGAAACAAAAAGATTGTAACTATGAGAACTTGGCTTGGGATGGTATTGAATTTATTTTTTTGTGCGGTGGTGTCGGCCCAAAACCTTGTGACTTCCAATTTGCCCCTTGTCATTATTGATACCCAAGGGCGGTTGATTGTGGATTCGCCCAAAATCAACGCGCAAATGAAAATTATTTACAACGGCCCTGCCCAACGAACAGCCCCCTCAGATGCAGCCAACGTTTATCAAGGCATCGCAGGAATTGAGTTTCGCGGGTCATCGTCTCAGCTTTTCCCAAAAAAATCGTACGGATTTGAATTTCGGGACGAAAAAGGCGACGGTAAAGAAGTTGCGCTGTGTGGGATGCCCAAGGAAGAAGACTGGCTTTTGTTTGCTTCTTACAACGAAAAAAGCCTTTTACATAACGTCCTTGCCATGAAAATGGCCCGCGATTTGGGGGTGTATGCCAGCCGTACGCAGTTCGTCGAAGTCATCGTTAATGGACGTTATGAAGGGGTGTATGTTCTTATGGAAA
The DNA here is from genome assembly GCF_003711225.1 of Runella sp. SP2. Taxonomy (NCBI): domain Bacteria; kingdom Pseudomonadati; phylum Bacteroidota; class Cytophagia; order Cytophagales; family Spirosomataceae; genus Runella; species Runella sp. SP2. The sequence goes on from NZ_CP031030.1 coordinate 5,396,148, forward strand.
AAATCAAACGGGTCAATGGGCGATTGAACATTACCAAGTTATCTGACCAAGACAACAGCGGCGATGCGCTTACGGGGGGGTATATCTTTAAGGTTGACAAACCAACGGGTTCGGGCGGGTCGATAGGTTGGTTTTCTAAAGTCAACTACAGTGGCCGCATCCAGTACTTGTACGAATATCCCGATTTTGACGAAATTACCCCGAACCAAAAAGCTTACCTCATCGCCAAAGTAGATAGTGCCGAAGCAGCTTTGAATGGTACTCAGTTCAGAGATCCTCAAGTAGGCTACCGTCGGTTTTATGATGGAATTTCTTTTGCGCGCATCTTTTTGGTCAACGAAGTCTCCCGCAACGTGGACGGCTACCGCATCAGTACGTTTTTTCACAAAGACCGCGACAGCAAAGGCGGAAAAATAAAAGCAGGTCCCGCTTGGGACTACGACTTGGCCTTTGGGAATGCCGACTATTGTGAAGCACCACTTACTTACGGCTGGGCGTATTTGTTTGGAAACGTCTGCCCTAGAGACAATTGGCAAGTACCCTTTCATTGGAAGCGAATGCTCGAAGACCCCGCTTATGTCTCGGAGCTCAACGACGAATACCAACGAATGCGCAAAGGTGCTTGGAAAACCGAAACGCTTATGTCGTATATCGACTCACTGGCGACCGTTCTTCAAGAGGCTCAACAGCGGAATTTTCAGCGGTGGCCCGTTTTGGGTCAATATGTTTGGCCCAACCCTACGCCCATTCCATCCACTTGGGCAGGCGAAGTCCTTGAACTCAAACAATGGCTCACGCAGCGCCTCGCTTGGATGGACATGAACATACCCGGTACGCTCACCGCCGCTGACCCCACTCCCATCCACGAAGTAATCGTCGAAGTAGCGCCCAATCCTTTTACTGACGACGCCCGACTTCTCTTTAAAGCTCCGCGCCCAATGGAGATTTTGGCAGAAGTTTTTGACCTCAATGGCAAGCTAATTACCAGTAAGTTTCAGTACTTGTCGGTCGTTCCAACCACCGTCAGTATTCCTATTCAAGGACCTTCGGGCACGTACGTATTACGCGTTCATACGCCTACCGAAATCATCCGAAAGCAGTTGGTAAAACAATAGAACCGTTCATTGCCTCATTCAAAAGGCGGGATTATTTCTAGCGCATTCGCTTCTCCTTCTTTTATTTCAAACAATAGATGTTCGAGTCCATTGCTAATCAGCAAATAGGGTGCTTTTAGCACGGCGTTGTAGCGAATGGCTTGGTCGAGGACGGCATCCGTGAGGGGAATGTGAACAGCCTTACACTCCACCAACAAAAAAGGCGCACCCGAGCGGTCGTACACCAAAATATCGGTACGCTTAGCAAGTTGGTTGTACTGCAAGCCACTTTCGGTACGAATCAAGGATTTTGGGTACTGATGGTGCCCTATCAACCAGTGCAAGACGTGCTGCCTCACCCACTCTTCGGGCGTGATAAGCAGGTACTTACGCCGAATTACGTCGAAGATATGAGGTTTTCCCGCAATTTTCGTAACTTTGTAATCAAAGGGGGGCAAATTTAGCTCAACCATACAGAGGAGGATTTGTAAGGGCATCTTACAAATCTTTTTTTTAACCTATTCTCCCCAAAAATCAACACAAAACCAATGAAAAGCAAAGAAGAAATCGTAGAAAATTGGCTCCCACGCTACACAGGAACTCCGCTGGAGGTCTTCGGAGAATACATTTTGTTGACCAACTTCATCAATTACGTACAAATGTTTGCCGATAAGTACGGGGTCGAAGTGTATGGTCGCGACCGTGCCATGCAAACCGCAACTGCCGATAACATCACCATCATTAACTTTGGGATGGGCAGCGCCATGGCGGCCACGGTGATGGATTTATTGTCGGCCATCAATCCCAAGGCAGTGCTGTTTTTGGGAAAATGTGGTGGATTGAAAAAAACGCAAATCGGGGACTTGGTACTTCCGATTGCGGCCATTCGCGGCGAAGGAACAAGCAACGATTACATGCGACCAGAGATTCCTGCGTTGCCCTCTTTTCGTTTGCAACGGGCCGTGTCGTCCATGATTAAAAAGCACGAGTTAGATTACTGGACAGGTACGGTCTATACCACCAACCGCCGAATTTGGGAACACGACGAGACATTTAAAGAATACCTTCGCGAAATCAGAGCGATGGCGATTGACATGGAAACGGCGACCATATTTACCGTTGGGTTTGTCAACCAAATCCCCCATGGCGCATTGTTGTTGGTTTCTGATAACCCACTGGTGCCAGAAGGGGTAAAAACCGAAGAGAGTGACAAAAAAGTAACTTCTCAGTTTGTAAACCGTCACCTACAGCTTGGCATCGACTCCTTGGTGGAACTAGCCAGTTCAGGCGAATCGGTCAAGCACTTACGTTTTGAATAAGTGCTTGCGCGTGGTTAGTTCTTAACAATTAGCCGTTACGTAGTTGGGCAAAAGTTTTTGGGTTTTATTATTTTGGCTGTATGCGACCTAAAAAATTTTACTCTACTCAGCTACAATTGCCATAAATAAAAGGAAGTGAGATTTTTGTAGCGACCAAACTGCAAAAAACTCCACTTCCCATGATCCAACGGCTCACCGACGAAATTATGAGCGTTTTATCAGCGTACAAAACAAATCAAATACTTAAAAACCAAATTGGTTACATAAAACCAATCTACGACCTACTCCCTGCTAAAGGCAGATAAAACGGAGAGAAATCCACTATGGAGACAAACAAAGACCTAAAATCAATTGGGAATATTGAGTTGGTTTTTCTAAAACCAGAAGATTACCAAGAGATTAAAGAAATGATGATTGAGACCTATTCCAGTATGCCTAATGCCTACTGGAAAGAACATCACATCAAAACCTTGATCACTATTTTTCACGAGGGGCAAGTGGGCATCAGAGTAGATAATGAGTTGGCTGGGTGTGCCTTATCCATAATTGTTGACTACGAAAAAGTTGACTCTAAACATACATACAAAGCAATCACGGGAAATTACAGCTTTAAGACCCATACCAACGAAGGAGATGTTTTGTACGGAATCGACGTATTTATAAAACCAAAGTTTCGGGGCCTGCGATTGGGAAGGCGTTTGTATGATTACCGAAAAGAGCTTTGTGAAAAATTAAACCTTAAAGGAATAGTGTTTGGAGGCCGAATTCCTAATTATCATAACTATTCCGCTGCCATTTCTCCTAAAGAGTATATTGATAAGGTGCGAAACAAGGAAATACACGACCCTGTGTTGAATTTTCAATTGTCGAACGACTTTCACCCTGCCCGCATCCTGCAAGGGTATTTGGAAGGCGATAAAGACTCCAACGAATATGCCGTACTGCTGGAGTGGGATAATGTTTACTACGAGAAAATCACTGATCAGGCGGCCTTTAAAAAGTCAATTATCCGATTAGGCCTGATACAATGGCAAATGAGGTTATACAATAACTTTGAGGAACTTATGCAGCAGGCTGAATACTTTGTGGATGCCGTATCGGGCTACAGGTCTGATTTTGCCCTGTTTCCTGAGTTCTTCAATGCCCCTTTGATGTCTGATTATAATCATCTCTCCGAACCAAAAGCCATCAGAAAGTTAGCCGAATATACGGAGCGCATTGTGAATCGCTTTTCTGAACTTGCCATCTCCTACAATATCAACATCATTACCGGCAGTATGCCGGAGGTCGTTGATAATCATCTGTACAATGTGGGGTATTTATGCAAAAGAGACGGGGGAATTGAGCGATTCGAAAAATTGCACGTAACCCCCGATGAAGCAAAGATATGGGGCATGCAGGGCGGCAACACCATCAAAACCTTTGATACCGATTGCGGAAAAATAGGCATCCTTATTTGCTATGATGTGGAATTTCCCGAGTTAAGCCGCATTTTAGCTGAGGAAGGAATGCATATTCTATTTGTGCCCTTTCTGACCGACACTCAAAACGGATATTCAAGGGTGAGAAACTGCGCTCAGGCAAGAGCCATCGAAAACGAATGTTATGTCGCCATCGCTGGAAGCGTAGGAAACTTGCCGAAAGTACACAACATGGATATTCAATATGCTCAATCCATGGTTTTTACCCCCTGCGATTTTTCGTTTCCTACTAATGGAATAAAAGCGGAAGCTACCCCCAATACCGAAATGATTTTAATTGCTGATGTGGATATTGATATGTTACGGGAATTAAATCAATTTGGAAGTGTTCGAAATTTAAAAGACAGAAGAACGGATATTTATTCAATAATACGTAAAAACGAGGTCAAAGAGAAGCAATAAGGGTGCCGACACGCTGCGAAGCCAATGGCGAAAAAGCAGGCAATCGAAATATTTATTGCTCCAGAGGAGCCAAATCTTCGCAGAAAGAAGCAGGCTAAAAACAAAGCCCCATTGAGTTGACCAATGGTCAACTCAATGGGGCTTTGTTTTTTTGCAGCTAACGACACGATTAACTGCGTACAAGCGCTTAGTTACAGTAATCGCTGATTACTTTATAAGCCTGGGTATATCCTAATTCTCCCGCTTTCGACAAGTCTAAACAGCCGCCATTTTCGTCGCCAAGGCTGTGTTTGATAAGCCCACGCACGTAGTATGCTTCTGCGTGTTTAGGGCTCAATTTGATGGCACTTGTACAATCTTGGATAGCTCCTCTTTGGTCGCCAATGGCAGACTTAATCATTCCACGCGTAAAATATGCTTCTGCGTAAGTAGGGTTAAACTCAATTGCTTTGTTCAAGTCGATAATCGCACCTTTGCCATCGCCCTGTTTGTTTTTACCAACTCCCCGCGCAAAAAACGCCTCCGAACGCTCAGTCGAAAGCTCGTTGATTTTGTTTTTCTCTTGCACTACTTCACGAAGCTGGTCTAAAATAGAGCGGCTAATGCTTCCCATATAAACCACTTTTGTATCAGTAGGTGTGTTGTTAATATCAACGGCTTTGTTCAAATCAGAGATAGCATCGCGTTGGTTACCCAATTTGCTTTTGCTAAACCCACGTCCATAATAAGCACGGTGGTTTTGTGGATCAAGACGAATCGCTTGGTCAAAATCAACAATTGCTTCTTCGTATTTCTCTAACTTACTACGAGAAAAACCACGGTTGTAAAACGACTCAGCATCCTCTGGTTTCAATTCGATGGCTTTGCTGTAATCGTTTACGGCACCCGCAAAATCGTTCAATTTAATTTTCACATAACCACGTCCTGACAATGCTGATGGGCTTTTAGGGGTCAAATCCAATACGCGAGAGAAATCAACCAAAGCACTTGGATAATCTTCCAATTTTGTTTTGACCGTACCACGGGCAAAAAGCGCGCCTGCGTTGTTTGGTTCCAACTCAATCGTACGGTTCAAATCTTGCAATGCTCCACGGTAGTTTTCTACGCGAGCACGGTTAACCCCGCGTTGATAATACCCTTGTGGATCGTCAGGGTTCAATTCAATAGCCCGTGAAAAGTCTTGAATGGCAGAACGAAAATCGTCTTGTTTGGCTTTGCTCGCCCCACGGTAGAGGTACGCGTCCGAATACTTAGGATTTAATTCGATAGAACGGTCAAAATCTAAAATTGCCCCACGGTGGTCTTTCAGATTCGCCTTCGCCATGGCGCGGTTGTAGTAGCTAGGGGCGTTTTCTGGGCTCATCGTGATAGCCAAGTTAAAGGCTTGGAGAGCGGCTACAAAATCGCCTGATTTACTTTTATTAACACCTTCTTCAAAATACTCCGCGGCAGTTTTTTGAGCTTTCAAAACATGAGTAAATGCCATAATACAGGCAAAAACAAACATAAAAGTTGAGCGTTGCTTCATAGCAATACGTAAAAAAAGTTTGATGAATATTGGGATTGGCTTGCCAAAACTACCGATTTTTAGACGCCTAGCCAACATGACCCCTAAAATATTTATGCCGAAAAGCAGATTATCCTATCCAAAATCCTATTCCAAATAATAGAACAAAAAGTAATGTGGAGAGCGCCATCTGTTTTAAGTAAGGGTCTAACTCTCTTGGGTTTGTCAGTCGGGTAACGGCAAGACCATTCCTCACAAAGAGCGGAAAGCTAAGTACGAACACCCATTGACTCCATGTCCATTCGGTAAGGAGTAAATAGGCAATACTTGCCAACATCCCGACCGTCAACAATACCCAATGATACACAATTGCCTTTTGGCGCCCTATTCGCACTGGTACCGAACGCTTGCCCGTCAAGGTATCAGATTCAATGTCTCGGATGTTATTAATATTTAACACACCTACGGCAAACAACCCACAACTTGTAGCGGGTAATAACAACGTTGGATCAAAAGTTTTGGTATGCAAATAATACACACCCAGCACACCTACCCAACCAAAAAAGATAAGCACGGACAAATCTCCCAGCCCTTCGTAACCATACGGACGCTTGCCTGCAGTGTAGGTGATAGCCGCGATAATGGCGAGAATACCCAACCCCAAAAAAGCCAAAAACGACTGCCAAGTAGCATCTTTGAGGGCTTCGTACAACAACCCTATTCCGCTCACCAGCGATACTACCGAAAACAAAATCACGGCGTTTCGCATCGAACTAGCCGAAATAGCTCCCGACTGTACCGCCCGCTGAGGCCCTTGCCGCGCATCGGTGTCTTTTCCGTTTACGGCATCGCCGTAGTCATTGGCAAAGTTGGAAAGTACTTGCAAACAAATGGTGGTTACAACCGCCAAAATAGCCACTGTCCAGCTAAATTGATGGTGTGCAGCGGCCAAAAAACACCCCATTAGAATACTCGATAACGCCAAAGGCAACGTCCGCAAACGCGCCGCTTCTATCCATTTTTTCATCAGTTAGTCCATTGTTTTTAGCCTATAATCCATAGAAAATCGAATTTTTATAAAATCTAAAAGTATAATTATCAAGCAATTAACAGTGAACAGTCAATGATTAACAATTAACTTTTTGCATCTCTCTTCACAATTTCCTAATTTTGCATCGGCAAATCGGAACTACCAGCTCCTACTGAATCCCCCAGGTCTTGACCGAAGCAAGGGTAGGTGGTTGTAGCGGTGAGATTCTCGGTTTGCCATTTTTTGTTTTAGCGTAATGCTTCCCACAAAATTTCTACTGGGTGCAGCGCATGACGGCCCGTTCCATCGTGAATTTGATGACGACAACTCGTGCCAGGAGCCGCAATAATCACTTCTTCGGGTTGTTGACGTACGGTTGGAAATAATACCATCTCCCCGATTTTCATCGACAAGTCGTAGTGCTCTTTTTCGTAACCAAAGCTTCCTGCCATTCCACAACAACCGCTTGGAATCAACTGTACTTCGTAGTTTTTGGGCAACGAAAGCATTTTTTTCGTCGGCACCATCGAAGCAATGGCTTTCTGCTGACAATGACCGTGCAGTTTTATGCGTTTGGGTTCTTCGGTAAATTGCTTGCTGGTAATGCGTTTGGCGTCGATTTCGCGGGCGATGAACTCATCAAACTGTAAAGCATTTTTAGCCAAACGTTTGGCATCCTCGACCAATTTTTCGCTCACCAAATCAGGATATTCGTCGCGGAATGTCAAAATAGCCGACGGCTCAATTCCCACCAACGGTGTTTGGTCTGAAATTAACCCTTTGAGTAGCTGCACATTTTGCTCCGCAATCTTCTTAGCATCTTTCAACAACCCCTTCGACAACTGCGGACGCCCACTCGGCCCGTGTTCAGGTATCACCACTTCATACCCTAATTTTTCCAACAATTGAATGGCTTTTTTTCCAATCTCAACGTCGTTATAATTGGTAAATTCATCACAAAAAAGATACACTTTGCCACTTGCTTGTCCTTTGCCCCTTGCCCCTTGCTCTCTGCTACTTGTCCAGTTCTTCAAGGTAGTATTGTGCAACAGCGGCATGGTTCGGTCGGGGTGAAAACCGACAATTTGGTTGGCAATGCGGCGCAAGGGAGCGTTTTTAAACACCAAATTGTACGCCCAAGGCACGTAGCTCGCAATTCCCGTCATTTTAGAAAAATTACCCACCAACCACGAACGCATTGGTACGCCGTTGGCATCGTAGTAATGCTGCAAAAACTCCATTTTCAGTTTGGCAACGTCCACATTCGACGGACATTCTCCTTTACAACCCTTGCAGGCCAAGCACAAATCATATACTTCTTTGACAGCCGCCATCCCAGTGGAGCTGTTTTTATCATCACTAAATTTCCCATTCGGCGTTTGGGGACTGTGCGTCAAAAACTCGCGCAATATGTTAGCCCGAGCCCGCGTGGTATCCTTTTCGTTGCGCGTAGCCATAAAGCTAGGACACATCGTTCCACCCGACAACTGCGTTTTGCGGCAGTCGCCAGAGCCATTACACTGCTCAGCGTGTTGGAGGATGGTTTGGTTTGGATAGCGGAAATATGTTTTAACATCAGGCGTTTGTTGGTCGGCTTCGTAGCGCAAAAACGTATCCATTGGCGCCGTATCCACAATTTTGCCTGGGTTGAAAATCGCATTAGGATCCCAGGTTCGTTTAAGCTCTTTAAACAACGCGTAATTTTTTTCTCCCACCATCTGCGGAATAAATTCTCCGCGCAAACGCCCGTCGCCGTGCTCGCCCGACAGCGAACCGTCGTATTTTTTCACCAAAGTAGCAATCTCCTCCGCAATCATTCGGAATTGGCGGTGGCCCTCCTTGGTTTTTAGATTAATAATAGGACGAAGGTGGATTTCGCCCGAGCCAGCGTGCGCGTAATGCACGGCTGACATGCCGTTTTTGTGCAAAATCTCGTTAAAATCACGGATAAAATACGGTTGGTCTTGTACATCCACGGCCGTATCTTCAATCACGGCTACGGCCTTTTCATCGCCAGGCAGATTGGCCAAAAGCCCCAAACCTGCCTTCCGAAGCGTCCATATTTTTTTGGTGTCGTCGGCATGGAGGAGCGGATAATGAAACCCTTTTCCTTCTTTTTTGTAGTCCTCAATCAAAGCTGCCGCTACCCGTTCTACTTCCTCTTTGGTATCCTGAGAAACATCCACCACCAAAATGATAGGATACGAGCCATCGGCTTTTTTCTGAACAAAAAACGCGTTTTTGCTTTGTTCGGGATTCTCAGCCGCACATTCTAAGATATAGTTATCAATTAGCTCAACGGCCTGCGGTTTGTATTTTAGCGCCGTGAGGGTGGCATGAAGCGCGTCGTCGATGGTATCGAAATGCACACACACCAAGCCTTGCGCTTTGGGCGGCGGCGGAATAATGTTCAACTTAATTTCGGTCAAAAAACAAAGTGTTCCTTCCGAACCCGCAATCAGTTTACACATATTGAAAGCCTCCGTTCCCCCAAAAGGAGCAGAGTCTAATAGCATATCCAACGCATAGCCCGTATTGCGGCGTTCAATTGACTTTTTGGGGAAGTTTTTGCGTATTTCTTCCTGATTTTCAGGGTTAGATAGAATTTCAAAGGTTTTTGCATAAATGGCGCCCTCCAATCCATCCGTCGGGAAAGAAGTAATTCCCCCATTAGCTGCTAGGGGGCCGAATGTAACCTCGCTTCCATCGGCAAGTAGCGCTTTCACTTCCAACAAATGTTCACGCGTGGAGCCATACACCACCGAATTAGACCCGCAAGAGTTGTTTCCTACCATCCCCCCAATCATCGCTCGGTTGGCGGTAGAAGTCTCGGGGCCAAAATACAAACCATACGGCTTCAGTGCCATGTTTAGCTCATCGCGTACAACGCCTGGCTGCACGCGCACCCAGCGTTCTTCGGCGTTGATTTCCAAAATCTTTGTAAACGTCCGCGATACATCGACAACGATGCCGTTTCCAACCACTTGCCCCGCCAACGACGTTCCAGCCGTACGCGGAATGAGGGATGTTTTATGGGTATTTGCAAAACGGATGAGCACTTTTAAATCCTCAATATCCTGCGGAATCGCCACGGCCAGAGGCATCTCACGATACGCCGACGCATCGGTAGCGTAGAGCGTTCGCATGGTTGTATCGTCGTACAGTTCGCCCTTAAAACGTTGGGCTAATTCAGAAAGTGGTAGGTGAGTCATTGGTGAGTTTTCGAAATCATCTGCGAAAGCGCAAAGTTACGACCTACGCGTTTGTTATGCTAATTTGATTTTATCTCAACACATGCTTTATAGTGCAATTTACTCTACCAGAAATATATACTCTTTTCTTGACTATCATTGGAGATAGGAATATATTTGACTATGCAAAAAGCAGTTTACTACGAATTACTCCAAATTACGCTGACCCGTATTTTTGGAGAACTCCCAATGGATGTCTTTGAATCAGTTGTTGATTTATTGGAATGGAAAGAAGTAGCGGGGGGAGAAATTTTATTCCACAAAAACGACGAAGCAGATTGTTTATACGGCGTACTCAGCGGACGGCTACGGGCGTACGTTCCGAACGATGATGGGTCTGAAATCTCCTTGGGGGAAATTCCGCCAGGAGAAACTGTGGGGGAAATGGGTATTTTTACGGAGTCTCCACGCAGTGCAAGCATTATCGCCATCCGTGATTCTGTTTTGGTAAAAATTAGTAAAAGTGCCTTTGAAAAAATCATCATGGTGTCGCCCAAAGTCGTTCTCAATATCACCAATTTGATTATTGAGCGACTGAATCGGCAAAATCTTTCCAAAAAAACGAACTACAAAATCACCAACGTTGCCCTCGTTTGTTTGCATCATTCTCCTACCGAAAAAGCATTTTGTCAAGCTGTTTTCAAAGCACTTAACCAAAAGGCAAGTTGTTCCTATTTATCCATTGAGCGGATTAGCCAGCACTTCAACGACCCACACATTGCGAATGTAGAAAAAACGGACGTGGCTAATTACCGACTGCTTAGTAATTGGTTCGACGAACAAGAAGCTCAGTACAATTATGTTTTTTACGAGGCCGACAACCTCAGCAGTGAATGGGCCAAACGTTGCATTCGTCAGGCGGACAAGGTGCTGATTATTTCTGAAAGTCAATACGGCTCGGGGCCGAGCGCTGCCGAAATGGCCTTATTACACACGGGTTCTTCTAGTGTCAACAAAACGCTGGTGTTGCTTCATCCTCCCATGGCTGATTTTCCGACCAAGACCTCCAGTTGGCTACGAAGCAGGCGAGTTCAGCGGCATTTTCACGTAGAACAAGATAACCCCTCAGACGTTGAGCGCATTCGACGTTACCTCATGGGTCAATCTGTCGGGTTGGTGCTGTCGGGAGGTGGGGCGCGGGGCTTCGTACACGTAGGGGTTTATCGTGCCTTGGAAGAACGAGGCATTCCCGTCGATTTTGTGGGAGGAACGAGCATGGGTTCTATCATTGGCAGTTTTATTGCCATGGGATATTCTGCCGAAATGCTTGACAAAGTCATGCGTAAAATCTACGTAGAAGGCAAAAATCCGACGGCTGATTTTAACCTGATTCCCTACTTCTCGCTCATTAAAGGCAAGAAAGTGGAACAAATTTTAGAAAAATATTGCGGTGAAATCGAAATCGAAGATTTGTGGCGCAATTTTTATTGTATTTCTAGCAACCTCACCAAAGCCGAAGCCATGATTCACCAAGCGGGAAAGTTGCGAAAATACGTACGGGCCAGCATCTCGTTGCCAGGTATTTTACCCCCTGTGATTGACGAAGAAGGCTTACTGGTGGACGGTGGAATTTTTAATAATACGCCTGTAGATGTCATGCTGGCGCAGGGGGTTGGAAAAGTAATTTCGGTCGATATGAATGTGCAACGTACGCTTCAAAAAAATGAAAATTACCAATCAGGTGGTACGTGGCAGGCGTTCAAAGGGCGAGTTATGGGGCAAAGTACGGGAACTAGAATCCCCAATATGATGTCCGTAATTTTTCAATCAACCACCATTTCTAGTGATTTTAAAGCCAATCAATACAAGCCTTACTGCGATCTTTACATCAACCCCAATGTGACCAATTTTGGCATCATAGATTGGAAATCGTACGAAAAAATCGTTGAAATCGGCTACCAAACTGCCATTGAAGCAATAGATGAACAGTTAAAAACGACACTTGAGTCCTTCAAGTAATCCACACATTTATGAAAAGACGTCTTTGGATATTGGTATTGGTATTGACACTTGCCCATCCTTTAGCAGCACAAAAAAGCAAAACCGACTCGGCTACGACGAAAAAAAAGGGGTGGCGACTTTTTGGCAACAAAAAAAATAAAGAGTTAGAAGCCGTTTCAAAGGAAAAAGACAAAGTTTCGGCAGAGAAGAAAAAGGTAGAAAACGAAAAGCAATTTTTAGAGTGGAAAAATCAAAATTTGTCCTCTCAAATAGACGCCCTTGATGCGCAAAAAAAGGCATTGGATGTTCAACAGCACTTTCTGGATTCGCAGCTTGTTGTCCGCAACCAAAGCCTCAAACTCATGACCGAGACGCAAATGAAAATCCAATTGATGCTCTTGCGGCAAAAACAGCTACTCGACTCCGTTTCGTTTACCAAAGTCATTGACTCCCTCAAAATCAGCGACCAACAGAAAATATTGGCCCAAAAAGAAGACCAACTTCGACGGCAAGAAGCGGAAGTCGAACTTCAACAAAGCCAACGAAATTTACTGATTGTGGTGGTATTAGGGGTTTTGGTAGTAGCTCTTGGCATTTACCGAAGCCTACTGAATGTCAAAAAATATTCTAAAATTATTGAGGAAGAAAAAAACAAATCGGAATACTTACTGCTCAATATCCTGCCCAAAGAAGTCGCCGACGAACTCAAGAAAAGCGGCGCCGCCGAAGCAAAACATTACGAAGAAGTAAGCGTATTATTCTCTGATTTTGTGGGCTTTACCTTTTTGGCCGAAAAACTCCCGCCCCAAGAACTGGTCGCCGAGCTGGACTATTGTTTCAAGCGTTTTGACCGAATTATGGGCAACAATAAAATTGAAAAAATAAAGACCATCGGCGATGCCTACATGGCCGCAGGTGGCGTACCTGTGCCCGACTCCGACGCTCACGTGCGCATTGTCCGAGCTGCACTTGAACTACAAGAATTTATCGAAGCCCGAAAACAGCAACGACTCCACGAAAATTTGCCTTTTTTTGAAGCCCGCGTCGGGATTCACACGGGGGAAGTAGTGGCAGGAATTGTGGGGGAAAAGAAATTTGCCTTCGACCTTTGGGGCGATACTGTCAACATTGCGTCTCGCGTGGAATCAGCGAGTCTTCCTGGCAAAGTCAACATTTCGGAAGATACCTACGAGCTGGTCAAAGCGCATTTTATTTGCTCCGACCGTGGCAAAAAAGACATCAAAAATCGCGGAGAAAAAGGAATGTATTTTGTTGAAAGGGAGATTTTGGGAGATTAGTAGTTTATCTTGCTTTTGAGAAGTTAAGCCCTTGATGTACTTCAAAATCGCTAAGACCAAAAGCATTTCGCGATATACAAACGTATCAGTTTAAACTTTCACAAACTTCAATTATATCCAGTTTTTGAAACTCAGGCACTTCCGTAAACTCACCCGTCTTTTTGAAACATCTTTCAGTTATGATCCAATAAAAGAAAGAAGCTATTAAATAAGAGCCAACTTTGGAAGGGTGCCCATCGTCACTTAATAAGTCATACCGAGGGTTTAATCTCTTCAATTGTTCAAATGCTTGGCCAATCGGGGTTATTTTTGCTCCGATTCGGTTGCCAATTTCAGTACAAGCTTTCACTAAAATTTCTACTTCTTGCTTGCTATTCAACAACTCTTCACTACAGTAGAAAGCATCACTATCATATTTAAACTTGACAGGATCAGGCAGGCAATAAGAATGGGGATAGTTGTAAATGGGATAATTTTGATAAAGTACTGTTTTTCCTCCATTTTCTTTGATTAAGCTATCCAATTGTTCTATGCACCTGAATGACTGTTTCCTTATCTCAGGAATCAGCATTCTTACGGTTGCTTCCTGTAAAATAACGTAATCAAATTTCCTTTTCTGAAAAGTATCTTTACCAAGCACCAATTGTCTTCCAGTCGAAACTTTCTCGTCAGTATTACTCAGAAGTAATTCTAAATGTTGTTCTAAAGTAATTCCTGGCAAAGTGGCAGAATAGAGGATGTAGTTTTTGTCTTTACCAGTCTCAAACATCTGCTGTAAAATGGCAGGCATGTCATTAGAATAGGTCAGGCTATTACCAATAAAAAGTACGTGAGACGTGTCTTTTTGGGCAATGCAAGGAGAAAAACTCAGAAAAAGCAAGACAAAAAATCTTTTCCTACAAACCATCATTTCGGTATTTTACCTAAGTGAAACGCATTAAAATGTTTATTGCTCCAGAGGAGCTACATCTTAGTAGAAGAATAGCGTCTGTGCATTTGGCACATCCATTTACAATCACAGATTCGTGGAAGTTTATCCGAATTTAACCCTTATCATTTGGCAAAATTTCTTCGTCTTCTAAAATTTGTTGCAAGCAAAACGTATAATCCTCAAACAGCGGAACACTTTCGCTCCAAGCATATACTTCTACATTTTTGTGGGTACGTATCACCAAAATTTGACGACTTTTTGTCAAAATCCATACGATACCTTCTACCCCAAAAGTCAACAGTTCTTGGGATTTTTGAAGAATATAATCCGCTTCCGTCCCCCCTTCTTCTTCGTTTTCGGCTTTGGCGTCAATTTTCACGTCCACCTCTATGATGAATTTTGGGGGAACGGTATTGTATTTATCAGAAACAGGCTCTACGAGCTTTGATTTTTCTACAATGGCAATGTCATTTGCAAAATTTTTACTTCGGTATAAATGCAAGCCTGCTTCATTGGTAGGTACCCAAAATTTCTTTTTGGGCAAAATGGATTTTAAATAAAAGACAAAAGCCTGAATAATAAGCGATTGAAAAATACTACTTCCCATAATTTCATCTTCCGTTTTGAGTCCAAGCAATACTTTACGATACCCTTTTCGGTAATAGACACGACCGCCAAACTCTTCGTAAATAAGGCTTTGAGGAATGGTTTGTGTTGTAGTAGCCATAGCGTTTCTCCTTTTCTGAACTTACGTAAAGTTACAACATTTTTACATTGACTGGTTACTCAAACGCCGCTCGCAACTCCTCCCTATCATCGAAATGATGCTTTACGCCTTTGATTTCTTGGTAGGTTTCGTGGCCTTTGCCCGCTACCAAAATAATATCGTGCGGCTGGACCAATGACACCGCGTACCGAATGGCTTCGCGGCGGTCTTCGATGGTTTTGGTTTTCTTAAAGTCAACGGGCGAAACGCCTGCTTGCATTTGTTCCAAAATCGCGAACGGGTCTTCATTGCGCGGATTATCGGACGTTAGAATCACTTTATTGCTCAATTCGCAGGCAATTCGCGCCATTTCGGGGCGCTTGGTTGCATCGCGATTTCCGCCACAACCCACCACCGTAATCACTTGCTGGTTGCCTTCGCGCAGTTCGTTGATGGTTTCCAATACATTTTGTAGGGCATCGGGTGTGTGGGCATAATCCACGATTCCCACCACTTCGTTCGGACTTACCACCTGCTCAAAACGGCCTGGCGGCGGCGTAACTGCCGAAAGCGCCGTCAACACCTGTTCGGTATCTTCGCCCAACAAAATAGCCGCGCCATATACGCCCAATAGGTTGTAGGCATTGAATCTCCCAATCAATTTAAACCAAACTTCCTGCCCGTCAACCTCCATTTGAAGCCCAAAAAGGCTATCCGCAATGAGTTTACCTTTAAAGGTAGCAACGGTTTGTAACGAATAGGTTTCTTTACGGGCTGCGGTGTTTTGCACCATTACTCCCCCACGGCGGTCGTCGATGTTTACCAGCGCGAAGGCTGTTTTAGGCAACTGGTCAAAGAACCCTTTTTTGGCTTTGATGTAGTTATCGAACGTTTTATGAAAATCGAGGTGGTCGTGGGTAATGTTGGTAAAGATTCCTCCCGCAAACGTCAGCCCTGCGATGCGTTCCTGTGCCACCGCGTGTGAACTCACTTCCATAAAGCAATACGCACACCCACGGCGAACCATTTCGGCCAACAACTCATTGATTTTAACTGAATCTGGTGTTGTATGCGTCGAAGGAATAATATCGTCGTCAATTTGGTTTTGCACCGTCGAAAGTAATCCTACGCGATGCCCTAATTGGCGGAATAGTTTGAACAACAACGTCACGGACGATGTTTTCCCGTTGGTTCCTGTAACCCCTACTAATTTAAGCTTCGCCGATGGATTATCGTAAAAATTAGATGCCATTTGCCCCATCGCTCGGGCGGAGTCCGCCACTTGAATGTAGGCAATTCCTTCGGCCAAATTGTTGGGTATATCTTGACATAAAATAGCCACTGCGCCCATTTCAATGACTTTCGGGATAAACTCATGCCCATCTACCTGCGTCCCTTTTTGAGCCACAAACAAACTTCCCGAAGTTACTTTTCGAGAATCAAATTCGATGGAACTGATTTCAATATCGGTATTTCCAATTACTGAGCTAATCGGAACGCCCGCTAGTAGGTTTTGAAGTGTCTTTGCCATTGTCAATTGAATCTTTGATTAAAAACGAGGATGTGAGCATCCTCGGGGTTGGTTTTGAGAAACCAACTGCACTTGTTATTCGCTCTATTAGTTAAACAGCCCCCCCATTCTCGTGCTGAATGTTCTTCAGTTCCAGTTTGGTTTCATTCCGTTCAAACGCCATCATTTTATCCAATAATTCGTCAATCGTATCCGCCACCAAGAGCAATGCACGGTTTTCGGCTTTCAAAAATCCTTCTTGCACCATGTGGTCGATGTGGGCTAGTAAGTGATTATAGAAACCGTTGACATTCAACACCCCGACGGGTCCATGAAAAATTTTCAACTGCGCCCACGTCAGGATTTCAAACAGTTCGTCGAGGGTCCCGAATCCACCAGGGAGCGCAATCACCCCGTCAGACATAGAGACCATTTTGGCTTTGCGCTCGTGCATTGTGTCCACAAAATGGATTTCGGTAAGCGTTTTATGCGCCACTTCCAATTCGGCCAAGAAATTAGGAATAATTCCCGTTACTTTTTGTCCTCCTGCCAATACCCCATCGGCAACGGCTCCCATCAACCCCAAATTTCCTCCCCCATAGACCAGACTTATCCCTCGGTTGGCCAACGCGCGCCCAGCTTCCTCGGCTGCTTGAAAATATTCAGGTCGCTTGCCTGCGTTTGCCCCACAATACACAACAATTGTCTTCATTCTCGGTTTGTTAATAATTGCTTTGGCCGCAAATATCGCGAACGAAATCGACCAATGCTAACGAATATCATTGGTGGGAATTGGGAATCCTCTATTTTTGTTGTGACTCTTACCAAGATAAATTAGCACATTCACATGAAAGAAATCAAAGCCATCATCGAAGCCTACGACCGCATCGACCGCAGCACTACCAAAGCCGCCCTCGCCACCGTTGTGCGCGTCGAAGGGTCGTCGTATCGTCGTACGGGTGCCCGTATGCTTGTTATGGACGACGGCGTGTGGGTAGGGGGCATCAGTGGCGGATGTTTGGAGGGCGATGCTCTCAAGCGGGCACGCCTTGCCATTGCCAAATCGAAAGCGAGTTTAGTGACCTACGATACCACGGAAGACGACCAACACCAAATCGGCGTCGGATTGGGATGCAACGGGGTGATTGACGTTTTATTGACTCCCCTTTCTTTTGAGGATGCGAATAATCCCGTTGAAATTCTCAAAAGCTGCATGAACGAGCGCCGTCAGACGCATATTTTATTGACGGTAATTGGGTTAGAAGATGACTATCAAGGCTTACAAGCAGGAACGATGCTCCGCTATACGGGACCTGAAAGCATTGCATTTTTAGGCAACCCAAGCCTTCAGACAGAACTTAGCCATACCATAGAGATCTATGCCGAAAAAGGGCGCTCACGTCCCAAGGCGTTTGACCTCCCCGACGGCCGAACGCTTGAATTGTTCATCGAAATTCTTCCCCCCGAAATTCACCTTGTATTGATGGGGCACCAATACGATGTGTTGCCGTTGGCTCGTCTTACGAAAGAAATTGGCTGGCGGGCGACCATCGTTGCCAATCCTCAGAAACTGATGTCTAAATTGCTGGCTGTCACCGATGCAATTGTTGCACCTGCCGATTTTAGCACCATTTTAATCGACGAACACACGGCAATTATTCTCATGTCGCACGATTTTAAGACCGACAAATACAACCTTCCCAAAGTGCTACAAACGGCAGCGAGTTACGTGGGGATGTTGGGTCCGAAAGTCCGTTCCGAAAAAATCCTTAAAGAACTTTCTGACGAAGGGATTGTTATTTCAAATGCCGAAAGCGAACGAATTCACGCCCCCGTAGGTTTGGACATAGGCGCTATTTCACCCGAAGAAATTGCCTTGTCGATTTTAGCCGAAATACGGGCCGTTTTTTCCCAACGTACGGGAGAAGCTTTACGCCTTCGCACAACCCCTATTCACGAACGCGATTGATTTATTTGCTATGGAATTGACCTCTGTAAACGACGCCACGCGCATTATTTTAGAAAATACCCTCGACTACGGTGCTGAGTCCGTTGCTTTCACTGACGCTTATCGTCGCGTACTGGCCGAACCGCTGGTAGCTGACCGCGATTTTCCTCCTTTCGACCGCGTGACAATGGACGGAATTGCGATTCAATGGCAAAGTTACCAAAAGGGCCAACGTGACTTTCGGATTGAAAGTACCCAAACCGCGGGCGACGTCCAGCACACGCTTCAAAATCCTGCGGCTTGTATTGAGGTAATGACAGGGGCGTCGCTTCCCATCAATACCGATACAGTCATCAAATACGAGGACGTGGCCATCGAAAACGGAGTAGCTCAGCTCAAATTTACCGTTCGTGAGAAACAAAATGTGCACTTTCGGGGCGAAGACCGCATGGCAGGCAGCGCTATTGTACCTACAGGTACGCTGTTGGGGCCGCCCGAAATCGCCATAGCCGCTAGCGTTGGGGCAACAAAGGTAAAGGTAAAAAAACTACCTTCGGTGGTGATTATTACTTCGGGCGACGAGCTGGTTCCTGTAGAGGCCACCCCGCTCCCTCACCAGATTCGCAGCTCCAACGTACATTGCATTGCTACTTTGCTCAAACCGTACCAAATCGAGGTGGATTTTATCCATATTCCCGATGATTTGGCTACCACGCAGGAGGCCATTCAACAAGCACTCCAACAATACGACGTCCTTATTTTGTGCGGTGGGGTATCGCAGGGAAAGAAAGATTTTATTCCAAAAGCCCTTCAAGCCGAAGGCGTGCAGAAGTATTTTCATAAACTGAGCCAACAACCTGGCAAACCTTTCTGGTTTGGGCGAAAAGACCGTAACGTTGTCTTTGCTTTGCCAGGAAATCCCGTATCTTCGTTTCTGTGCGCGCGTCGGTATTTTATCCCGTGGCTACGACAATCGTTGGGACTGGTAGCTTTCGACCACACCTACGCGGCCTTGAGCGCAGACTATGTTTATACCTCTCCATTGACTTATTTTTTGCAAGTTCAACTATACCAAGAGAATGCCACATTGATGGCACGTCCAGTGATGGGACATGGCTCGGGAGATTTTGCCAATTTGGTTGAAAATCAAGGGTTTTTAGAGCTACCCAAGGAGCAAACCGAGTTCAAAAAGGGAGACATTTTTCCCCTTTGGCGGTACGACACCCTGTAATATCCTTTTTGAATATGCCTAATAAATAGCGGGAAAATACCGTTTGATAAATTCATCGAAAAAAAAACTCCCAAAAAGTTGAATGAGCCCAAAGGTTCGTCGTAAATTGTACCACGAAAAGCTCCCAACATTGCAATTTAATGGGCTACGATACTCTCTTATAATTTTTGTATTTTTTTCTTATTTTTTCAAAAGTGAATGCCCTAACCAAGAGACTCGTAACCTGCTAATAGCAAATTCGTTACTAATTTCAGAACACTATACGACGGCCTAAAAAGTGATTCAACATCTGTTTTTTTGATTAGGGTCACTCATAAAACGTTTGTAATTTCGCAAAACCAATGACAAGCTATTTGCCCTTTCAGGTGCTCTTTTGGGCACGTGCAAAAGTGAATTGTGCTTTTCAAACCAAAATCAGTACAAAACAGACAATCACCCCAATAAAAATACGAAGTACCTATGTATGTTGTTAAACGCGATGGCCGCCGTGAATCGGTCAAATTTGATAAAATCACTTCCCGCATAGAGAAGTTGTGCTACGGACTGGAAGCTGCTTACGTTCAGCCAATTGAAGTGGCGAAAAAAGTGGTATCTGGTATCTACGACGGTGTAACTACGGCCGAATTGGACGTGTTAGCCGCCGAAACCGCCGCCTCTATGACCACGAAGCACCCCGATTACGCCATCTTGGCCGCGCGTATTGCTATCTCCAATTTGCACAAAAACACGCTGAAGTCGTTCTCCGCAACGATGAAGCAACTTTATACTTACACTGACCCTAAAACGAACGAAAATGCTTCGTTGATTTCGAAAGAAGCTTACGACGTGATTCGCAAACACGCTGCTTTGCTCGACTCAACAATCATTTACGACCGCGATTACGGCTACGACTATTTTGGGTATAAAACGCTTGAAAAATCATACCTTTTGAAGTTAAACGGCAAAATCGCCGAACGCCCTCAGCACATGCTGATGCGGGTAGCAGTAGGGATTCACTTGGACGATTTAGATTCAGTCATTGAAACCTACAATTTGCTTTCTGAAAGATGGTTTACGCACGCAACTCCTACGCTTTTCAACGCAGGAACACCGAAACCACAGATGTCGAGCTGCTTCTTGTTGACGATGAAAGAAGATAGCATCGCGGGTATCTATGACACCCTCAAGCAATGCGCGCTCATTTCGCAGTCGGCAGGAGGAATCGGGGTAAGCATTCATAATATCCGTGCAAAAGGTAGCTACATCAAAGGGACCAATGGTAATTCTAACGGTATCGTACCGATGTTGCGCGTATTCAACGACACTGCCCGCTACGTGGACCAAGGCGGTGGTAAGCGTAAAGGCTCGTTTGCCATTTATTTGGAACCTTGGCACGCCGACATTTTTGATTTCTTAGAATTGAAGAAAAACCACGGGAAAGAAGAACTCCGCGCTCGCGATTTGTTCTACGCCATGTGGATTCCTGACTTGTTTATGAAGCGCGTAGAAGCCAACGATACTTGGTCGTTGCTTTGCCCTCACGAATGCCCAGGTTTAGCAGATACGTATGGCGATGAGTTTGAGGCATTATATACTCAATACGAACGCGATGGGAAAGCCCGCAAAACGGTAAAAGCCCAAGACCTTTGGTTTGCGATTATGGAGTCGCAAATCGAGACAGGGACGCCTTACATGCTCTACAAAGACCACGCTAACCGCAAGTCGAACCAAAAGAACTTGGGAACCATCAAGTCGTCGAACTTGTGTACTGAAATCATGGAATTCACCTCTCCTGACGAAGTAGCGGTTTGTAATTTGGCCTCGATTTCATTGCCAAAATTTGTAGAACAAGGTCCCGACGGATTCTTACATTTCAACCATGAGAAGTTGTTTGAAATCACAAAAGTGGTAACGCGCAACCTCAACAAAATCATTGACCTCAACTACTATCCCGTACCTGAAGCAGAACGTAGTAACAAACGCCACCGCCCCATCGGTATTGGTATCCAAGGGTTGGCCGATGCGTTCTTGTTGATGCGTATGCCGTTTGAATCCGAAGAAGCCCGCCGCCTCAATGAAGATATCCACGAAACGATTTACCACGGCTCGTTGGTAGCCTCGATGGAGTTGGCTCAAAACGACGGTGCTTACGAAACGTGGAAAGGCTCACCAATTTCTGAGGGTATCTTCCAATTTGATATGTGGAACGTAACGCCTAAGAGTGGCCGCTGGAACTGGGAACAGCTTCGCAAAGATGTGGTGAAACACGGTGTTCGCAATTCACTTTTGTTGGCACCTATGCCAACAGCTTCTACCAGCCAAATTTTGGGTAACAACGAATGTTTCGAACCATTTACTTCTAACCTCTACGTTCGTCGCGTATTGTCGGGTGAGTTTGTGGTTGTTAATAAATACCTCCTCAAAGACCTCGTAAAAGAAGGTTTGTGGAACGATTCGATGAAGAACAAGTTGATGATGCACAACGGTTCGGTTCAGAAAATCGCCGAAATACCACAACACCTCAAAGACCTTTACAAAACAGCTTGGGAGATCAAACAAAAGACGATTGTTGACATGGCTGCCGACCGTGGTGCCTATATTTGTCAGTCGCAGTCGTTGAATATTTTCATGGAAAATGCCAACTACGGCAAACTTACGTCGATGCACTTCTACGCGTGGAAAAAAGGCTTAAAAACGGGTATGTATTACCTCCGTACCCAAGCTGCCGTTGACGCTGTGAAGTTTACGGTTGAAAAACACGTAGAAGCCGTGTTGGAACCTGTAACGACGAAAGTTTCTGAAAAAGACCTCAATTACGAGAAATACGCGCAAGAGCACGCTCCTCAGGTAGCGCCAAAAGAAGATACGCAGTATCCTCTGAACTCACCTAAGGACAATTAATCTTTCGCTTTCTACCTACCCCTTGCAAGCCCGAGCCTTTGTGTTCGGGCTATTTTTTTCTCTATAGTCCTCAGGGTATGAGTACCCTGAGACACGACGCAAGTACCCTGAGGCACAACGCGTGCGGAGGGATACTCATATCCCGACCAAGCAATCCTGACATTTCTCAGGGTATGAGTACCCTGAGACACAACGCGAGTACCCTGAGGCACGACGCGTGAGGAGGGATACTCATATCCCGACCAAGCAATCCTGACAGTCCTCAGGGTATGAGTACCCTGAGACACGATGCGAGTACCCTGAGGCACAATCCAACGTTATGCTTCTTTTTTGCGTCTTCTCAAAAACTAGACTCACCTCTTCTATGAACCGCCTCTTATCTTTTGGAATTGCTGCTGCAATTATATGTTTAATGACTGCATGCCCCAATGGTCTTTTTAATGACCGCAATGGAAAATTTCTTTCCCAGCCCGTCAATTTAGAAGCCTTTAATTCTGAATTTGACGATTATAATTCTGCTTTGCCAGGCAACCGCTACGGAAATGGCTACCTTATTTTTTCCTCAAAACGTGACCTTAAAGAGCTTTTTAACCTTGTTGCTAAACCTTTTGAGCTCGAATACGACGATAAAACCAATTTACTCAATGCCAAAGTCGGCATTCAATCCAACCTCGACATTGCCAAAGACGAACCTTACTACCAGCTTTTAGTACGGAAGGCCAATCAATCGTGCAATGTGCTAGGGCCAGTGGTTTATTCATTCGACCGACAAATTATCAACAGCGGAAGTAGTCGCCATGAGGGTAAATTTTTGTTGCTTTATGCCGACGATTCATCGGGGGATTTACAAATTAAGTTTGTGCATAATTTCAACGACAAAAACACCGCTGAAGGCCCTTTTGAAGTAGCATGGCTCAACAGCACCAACGACGACGCCTATCCTTCTTTCAATTCAGATTTTAGCAAAGTCTATTTTTGCTCCAACCGCGAGGGGAATTTTGACATTTTTGAGGCCGATTTGCCCAACGACAAAACCCAGCTTTTGTCCACCTTATTAGCCAGGGCGATTCTACCCGTTAAGAAAAATACGCAGCTTTCTTCACCCGCCGACGACAAATGTCCGCACTTTGCAACAAGCTATTGGGACAATACCCTATACTTTACTTCCAATCGTGCGGGTGGTTTGGGAGGTTTTGATATTTATTCTGCTCAACTCACCAACGGAACGTGGTCACAACCCGAAAACATGGGAAGTCATGTGAATACTTCTTACGATGAGTACCGCCCAATAACCCTTCCAAACTACGATTTTAACTATCATTTAGGGGTCTTTTCATCCAACCGTCCCCAAGGCAAAGGTGGCTTTGATTTATACATGGTAGGATTTTTGACGGGTGAGCAAACGCGGCCTAAATAGGCAACTTTCAGGGTTTTTATACCGCAAGATAAAGGATGCAAAATTGATTGGTCAAAATCATTACATTTGTGGATGTAACCAATCTTTTTTGCTCATTTTTAACTCTTGCATCATTCCGTGAAAAAACACCTCGCTTGGCTCTGCCTGCTGCTGTTTTTAGTGTTAGAAGGTTGCAAATCATCCAAAAAACCGCGTACCACGCCTCGTGATTTTGGCCCAATGGGAATGAAACGCGAAATGCGGGCGGTTTGGATTGCAACGGTCGATAACATTGATTGGCCCAGCCGCAAAAACCTTCCTCCCGCTGAACAACGGGAGGAGTTTATTCGGCTCATTGAAACACACAAACGGATGGGTATCAACGCGGTATTTGTGCAAGTACGGGCGGCAGCCGATGCTTTTTATGCGCGCGGGGAAGAACCTTGGTCAGAGTGGCTGACGGGAAAACAAGGCAAAGCCCCCGAGCCTTTTTACGACCCCCTCGATTTTATGATTGAAGAATGCCACCGTCGGGGCATTGAATTTCATGCGTGGCTCAACCTCAACCGCACGGCTCACCGAGCGAGTAAGAGTATTTCCAACGATAACATTGGCCGCAAGCATCCTGAATGGGTATTTGACTACGATGGCTATAAGCTATTCAACTTTGGCCTCCCTGAAGTTAGGGATTATATTACGTCGGTAACGACCAATATTGTCCACGAATACGACGTGGATGGCATTCATTTCGACGATTATTTTTATCCCTACACCGTCACTGGCCAAACGCTCAAAGACGAAGAAGCCTACCAACAATACGGCGGTCGATTTCGTAACAAGGACGACTGGCGCCGCGACAACGTTGATAAACTTATCAAACAAATCAGCGATGCGATTACGGCCGAAAAACCGTACGTTAAGTTTGGGGTAAGTCCATTTGGGGTATGGAGAAATCGCAAAGACGACCCTTCGGGTTCAGCAACGGAGGCTGGGCAAACATCCTACGATAATCTGTATGCTGATACGAAAAAATGGATGAAAGCGGGCTGGATTGATTACCTCGTTCCACAGATTTATTTTTCAACCAAATTTGACAAAGTCCCTTTTAAAATTGTGACTTCTTGGTGGTTGCCTTATACCTACGGCCGTCATTTGTACATTGGTCAAGGCCCGTATCGGATTGGCACCGAGGACAAAGATAGAACTTGGGCAAATCCATCTGAATTTCCCAATCAAATGCGGTTTATTCGCCTCAATCCAGAAATCCTAGGGAGCGTTTTCTTTAGTTCAAAGTCATTGATTGGAAACAAACTAGGGCACGCCGACTCCTTGCGTACCAATTTCTACAAAGAGCCTGCATTTCCTCCTACCATGCCGTGGAAAGACCATACGGCCCCTCTGACTCCCAAAAATTTACAGGTAAAAGATACCCGCGACGGCGTCGAACTGCGTTGGGCGGCCTCTGAAGCAGCCCGCGACGGCAGTTTTGCTCACTATTATGCCGTCTATCGTTATTCCGACAGTGAAGCCCCTCGCCTATTGGCAGGTTGTTACGAAGGTCAAACACGTGCGCTTGATAAAAGTGCCAAACGTGGCAGGCGCTATACCTACGCTGTTACGGCCCTCGACCGCCTCCACAACGAAAGTGAGCCTGTGTTAGCGACAGTCTATGCTCGTTTGGCGCGGAAATAAGAAAGACATTCCAAGTTTTTGAAACTTGGAATGTCAGCGTTTTTCTAGCTTTACTTTCCAATTAGGACCGCTTTTTACACTGTATTTAGTAGAAAAATCACCCATATTGACAGCAAAAGAGAAGTTCATCAAGCTATTCAAATAACAAAGATTTTGCCCTTCGGGCACTTCCCCAAACGTATTGGCAAAAGGCATTTCTCCTCGAAACACTTCTTTGTCGCCATCCCAAACCGTCACCATTATCTTTTTACCTGCCGTTAAACCCCACTTTTTCACCATTTCAGCGGGGATATTTGTCCAAACGTTGCCGTACTGAACGTCCAAAATTGGGATAGTTCCAATAATGGCATCTTCCTCCACCACCGCTTTTTGATAAGGAATTTGAACCACTTCGTTGGACAGACGCGTCCCTACTTGCCCCAGCGTAATGACACCCGCGGCCAACCGCGCCGCCGTAAACGCATACACATCGCGCCCATGAAAGGTATAAGAGCCTTGTGAATTACGTCTTCGATTGATGGCTTCGTCAATCTCTCGCACTTCCTGAATCCCCAACGACTCTGCCACCAAAGAAAAACTCCCGTTGTCGGGCCCTACAAAAAAATGCCCGCTTTTAGTTTTTAGCACTACCGATTTACGGTCGGTTCCCACGCCTGGGTCCACCACCGACACAAATACCGTTCCTTTGGGCCAGTAGGTTGCAGTTTGTTCGAGGCGGTACGCAGCTTCCCAAATGTTATATGCAGGAATTTCGTGGGTCAAATCAAACAACCGTAACGCGGAGTTTACGCCCATGGCCACGCCCTTCATGGCCGATACAGCCCCGTCTTTCAAGCCAAAATCAGTTTGAAAAACCACGGTTTTGGGTTGGGCGTACAGGGTAAAGGCAAAAATCCATGCTGTGATTGCAGTGATGAGTTTTTTCATTGAAAACCTATATTTACAGAACTGATTCTACGGGGAAGATTCGTAGCGAAGACGGAGTTTCAGTAAATTCTTTGAAAGAATTGGTACTAAATATGCCATCTATTCCTGCAATATCAAACCCTCGGCTAAAAATACCATGACTGACAATCAATATTACTTTGCCAGCGTTTCGACTTTTTAAAAGTGCGGCCAGTCCCGCAAAAGTACCGCCACCGTCACAAATATCATCAATGATAAAACAAGGTCGTTGGCCAAAATCTTCTTCAAACGTCTTAAAACCTGACAATTGTCCCGTTTTTACATCCCTAAATTTGATACATTCCGCCACCCGCTCTGCACCTATCGATGCTGCAATTTTATATACCTTTTTTAATGCACCTGAATCGGGCGAAACCAAATAATAACCGTCGTTATTGGTAAGATTGAGAAATGTTTTCATTGCCATTTTTACCAACGTTACGTTAGAAATTGCTACCGAACGATGAACAAGCGCCGTAGCAACGTCGGAATGTGGGTCAAAAATGTGGACTTTACGAAATTGCCCTGCATTGAGCATATCAGCCACAATTTTCAGCGAAAACGGCTCTCCTTCCGTCATCACTCGGTCCATACGAGCTGCCATTAGGTAAGATATAGTCACATCTACCGCCTCAACGCCTGCATAATCGAGGGCATTTTTGGCGGCAAGGCAGAGAAATACATCGTTCATGGTTGATAAACGTGTCAAAATATGCACGTGCTTGGTGTCGGCGGGAAGAGCCTCCAATTGAAGGTGCGGCTGTCCGTCGGGAAAAGTAAAGCTTTTGAAAGCTATTTCGCTTTTTTGTGGCGTAATTAAGTTAAGGTTCATTTGAGTTTTGTTTTTTTGAACCATATAAGAACAAAAACTTATAATCCCTTATGTGTCTTATATGGTTCAAAATAAGCTATTTATCAGCTAATTCTCTGTAATACTCGTTCACGTACGTTTTTTGCCCTTGACTGAAAATATGAGTAGCGTTAAAATTGATTAACAACCCCAGTGGAGCTTTAAGTAATTTCATATAGGTCATCAATTGCGCTTCAAACAGCGGCAAAACGGCATCAACAGCTTTTAACTCAACGACTAGGCAGTTTTCAACAAACAAATCACATCGTAAGTCAGCTTGCACGTTCACACCTTTGTACAAAACGGGCACAAGCATTTCTGATTGGAAAATGATACCACGTAGCTGTAACTCGTGTTTTAGGCACTTATGATACACATTTTCTAGCAGTCCAGGGCCGAGGGCTTTGTGTACTTCAATTGCCGCTCCATTGACTTGGTATGTCAAATCTTTTAGGTATGTCTTGGTTGGCATTTTGTCTAAAAAGTGGTTTTCACTTTGACCTATGCCAAGTTTGGGTCGTCACATTTCTGCTTTATTTTTTTGAACCATATAAGACATATAAGGGCATATAAGAACAAAAACTTATAATCTCTTATATGACTTATATGGTTTAAAATGTGGGGTTAAAGCTGTTGCTGCACCCGTGTTCGTATCTCCGACAGTGTCCAATCAATAGTAAGTTTTCCATCCAAAAAGACCGTTTTAAGCTCACCTTGGGCTTCTTCCTCCCACGTACATTGGTCTTGCAATACGTACTTGCCCGTAATAGCATCCCGATGCACCGCCATCAGTCCTTTGGCCGATTTTTTAGTCCCATCGTCGGTTTTAGGGTCTTTAAAAATATCACGCCCTTCGCCATCTACTTCGCCGTAAGTCGCCTTCATCGCAAAACCAAATGTATCGCGTGTCACGTATTCGTAGGTGTATGAACCTATTCCGAGTACCACATTATAACTGGCAAACCCTTTTTGTTTTAGTCCTTCTAAAATGGCTAGTTGCCGCGCAGGCGTAATGCTATCTCCGTAAATAAGGCCAATATGCGCATCCAATAGCTTAAAACCCTGAGGCGTAACGCTCCCCCCAAACGTTTCCCACATACACGCTATCGCCCCTTTGTATTCGGGTGAACCGACGGGCGCTGCTGGGTCACCAACGATAATTTTTATAGGATCACCGCTATCAGGGCGAATGACTACTTTTCCCTCACGGGCCAAAATTTGGTGTTTGAGTTTAGGTAAAAACTCCGTAATCACTTGCCAAAAATCCCACGTATCGCTCACGATAGAAACAATTCCAGCGGGATACACCTCCGTAATCAATCGCTCAAAGGTCTCTATTTCACCATCTTTTGTCCCCATACACATCACGCTATGCTCTGTAGCAGGCACCGAACCACCAATCAATTCTGCTTCACAATCTGCGTTATAGTAATTTTCCAAGAAATCAATGGCAGGAATAGTATCGGTTCCCGTAAAGCTCAGCAGATGTCCTGCCCCACTCATCACCGCATCTTCAATACCAGACATCCCTCTAAAACTGAAATCGTGGCCTTGCCAAGGCACAAAACTAAGGTCATCCCCCACGGTTTCGTGGGCATAATTGATAAACGTTTGGAAGTATTCAAATGCCGTTGTGGCCGAGGTGCTCGGTTTCCATAAAATGGTACTCATCAAGGTTTCGAGCATGTTGGTCAACCAAAAAAATTCAGGTTTTGTATTGCGAATCGTCAGAACAGGCACGCGCATTGACACAAGGCTACCTTCGGGTAATGCCTTGATTTCGAGCGGCAAATACCCCAAGTCATGCAATGCTTCTACGTGGTCGTATGGAATACAATCTTTTCCCAAATAGTTATCAATACGACGCTTGTATTGTTGGATAACTTCGGCTTTGGGGCGTTGAAAGAAATTTTCATCAAACTGGCGAATGAGGTATTCTTTGATAAAATACTGCAACCCAAAAAATACAATTTCGTTTTGTTCTGGGTTTCGTGATTTACGAGGCGTAAAGTTAGAATACACCAACGTCGTCCCGTCGGGATATTGGAATTTGTGTCCTACTTTGTAACCGTCTTTTAGTAAAATGGGAAGTGTTTTCATGGTAACTGTAAACGTATCTATTTAATTTTCAAGGGATAAACTCAAACAATTCAGCAGGACGACTTTTTAGCCCTTCTCGGCGCTCGCCTGTGCTTCGCAATAGGCCCGAAGCCATCATGCGTTTGTGAAAATTGCGGCGGTCGAGGGGTTCGTCCAAAATACATTCGTGCAAAGCCTGCAATTCGCTCATTGTAAATTGGGCATTCAACAATTCAAAACCAATGGGTCGGTACTGAATTTTGGCAGCTAAACGCGCCTGCGCCACCTGAGCAATGTTCTCGTGGTCAAACCCAAGCGAAGGGAGCTGTTTCCAATTAAACCACCGTAAGTCATTCGCCATTTGCCCGACCATCAATTGGTATTTTGCAGGGTTGACCAACGCGTAATAGGCCACCGAAAGGACCCGACCTCTAGGGTCACGCGAAAGCCCTCCAAAGGTGTATAATTGCTCTAAAAATAGATTTTCAATCCCCGTTTTCTCCTTCAAAATCCGTTGTGCTGCCTCTTCAAACGTTTCTTCCAAGCGTAAAAAACCACCTGGTAGCGTCCATTGATTGGCAAATGGTTCAGCTCGGCGATTGAGCAACAAAATCGAAAGCTGTTCGCCATCGTAACCAAATACAACGCAGTCGATAGTAACCGAAGGGCGAGGATATGTTGATAGTTCGTCTTGCATTTGCTTTGCGTATTAACAACACAAAGTAAATTACTACAATTCAAACCTGCAAAATATTTTGCGTATTTATTACACGAAGTTATTTAACGGTCCACCTAAAAGCACTAAAGCAACGAAAAAAGAGGTTCTTTTGACAAATGCCTAACAGAATTAATCCATTGACTTTCAGAACCTTTTAAACAAGAAACTACCTCTAAAAGCGGCTGTTTACCCTGTACAAAATCAATCAACAATTCGTCCCCAACCAAAATCTCCGACGCCGTACGCGGATTCCCTTTTTCGTAAGCGCCTGCTCGCCAAAGATTCGGAACGTATTCGTTAAAGACGCGTAGCAACAGCAGTGAACTCAACAATGAATGGTTTTTTGCTTGCGTAGAAAGGTGTATTTGAAAACCACCGCAGAGTTCGTTGGCATATTTATGAAAAGTAGGAATAAACTGGAGCGGCCTCAACACGTAATTGAACCAACCGTACTCTTTGCTTAGGTGTTCAACATCATGTTTGATGCGGTGGAGGGTTTCCCAGCGCAAAAAAGGGGCGCCCACTATTTCAAAAGGGCGCGTAGTGCCACGTCCTTCGCTCAAAATGGTGGCTTCAAACAAACACTGACCGCTGTAAAGCTTGGCAGTTTGCAACGAAGGGAAATTGGGAGAAGGGTAAATTTGCATAAAATAGTCGGGAGACGCCCCCATAAGCACCTGTAAGTCAAACGTCCCTCCATAAAACCCCTTTAGCCACAGTGCGATTTCACCGAGCGTCAGGCCGTGGCGGTGCAATAGCCCCTCATGCCCTATGAAGGACGCATAAGTAGCCGAAATGGGAGAGCCTTCCACTTGGCGACCTGCGGGATTAGGGTGGTCTATCACCCACACGCGCGGCGGGCGTTGGCAACGGGTAAGCGTCTCAAACAAATACGCAATGGTCGTCAAATAGGTAAAATACCGACACCCAACATCCTGAATATCAATCAGAATATCATCCAATTCCTCCACCTTTTCGGGCGAAACTTTCAAACTCAGCTCATCGTGTCCATACAACGAAACGCAGCTGACATCTTCCCAAAAATGATAGATTTCGGCATTTTCCAAGGCTTCTTGATCTTGTAATTCAGAAAAAAGGCCATGTTCGGGCACAAAAATCGTTTTCAGCACTTTTTCTTTGGCCAACCAATCCATCAAATACATTTTTTCTTCAAACAAAAAGGCGGTTTGGTTGCACAAAAGCCCTACGTTTTGGTGGTTGGTTTTGAGGGTATCAATGAGCGCACGTAACGAACGAGGTGATGTCATACAGTGAAGTAAAAGTAGTAAGACAGCAAATTAACAGAATCGGTTATCTTCGCGGAGTTTTGTTCCTTTTTTTATTCCCATGCACTACTCCCAAATCATTAACGAACTCGCCGAAGACCGCGAACAGTACTTCAACGCCGTCAGCCCGCCGATTGTCCAAACCAGCAATTTTGCCTTCAACGACTTTGCTTCATTACGCAGCGCTTTTGAAGACGAAATGTCGGATTACCTCTATACACGAGGCATGAACCCTACGGTGGATATTCTCCGTAAAAAACTCGCTGCCCTCGACGAAGCCGAAGATGCCCTTGTTCTCAACAGCGGTGCTTCGGCTATTTTTTGCGCCGTCATGTCCAACGTCCAAGCGGGCGACCACATCGTTAGTGTTCAGAAACCCTACACTTGGGCCTGGAAACTGTTTGACAACGTACTGACTCGCTACAACGTCACAACTACTTACATCGATGGCACACGTATCGAACATTTTGAAGAGGCCCTTCAGCCCAACACCAAAGTCATTTATCTCGAATCGCCTAATAGCTTAACCTTCGAACTTCAAGACATTGAGGCCGTAGCGAAGTTGGCCAAATCGCGGGGCATCATTACCATTATCGACAACAGCTATTGCACCCCTATTTTCCAAAAACCGCACCGCCTTGGCATTGACCTTTGTCTGCAATCGGCCACCAAGTACATTGGCGGGCACTCCGACACGGTGGCGGGTGTGCTCACGGGCAGTAAAGCCATGATAAAACAGATTTTTGACCGTGAAGCCCACAATACAGGGGCTTTTGTGTCGCCTTTCAATGCGTGGTTGTTGCTGCGGGGCTTACGTACGTTGCCAATTCGCCTCAAACAAAGCGCAGAAAGCACCCAAAAAGTGTTGTCTTTTTTCAAAACTCACCCCAAAATTGAGAAAGTCTATTTTCCACTTGACCCCGATTTCCCTCAATACGAGCTTGCTAAAAAACAAATGACGGGCGCAAGCGGCCTACTCACAGTGGCCATCAAAGCCGAATCGCACGCCCAAATCGAACGTTTTACTTTTGATCTCCAACACTTTTTGTTGGCCGTAAGCTGGGGCGGGCACGAATCGCTGGTATTGCCCAAATGCGCAGGGTTACACCCCGACGACTTTGACCCTAATGAGCAAGAACACCGATTGATACGTTTTTACATTGGGCTGGAAGAAGCCGATTTTCTCATTGAAGATTTGGCTCAAGCATTAGACAAATTGTAGGAACATCTGGTTTTCTATGCATAACAGTACAGGAGGGTTGAGCCCAAAGATTCTTTTTGGTTTGTTATCTTTTATTCCTTACCCAAAACACACATGGAAAAAGTTGCTTTTTTAATGAAACTAAAGCCTGGTTTTGAGGCTGAGTATAAAAAACGCCACGACGAAATCTGGCCCGAACTCTCCGCAGTGCTCACCGAGGCGGGAGTTTATGATTATTCGATTTATTTAGACCGTGCCACGGGTATTTTGTTTGCCGTTCAAAAACGTACCGAAAACAACACCGCCGACGACCTCCCCAACCACCCTGTTGTCAAAAAATGGTGGGCATACATGGCCGACATCATGGACACCAACCCCGACAACTCACCCGTGAGTACGTCCATCGAGTGTGTATTTCACATGGATTAATTTCGTTTTATAAACCACCTATTTTATACATGAACACTCCTCAAGAAACGTTTAATCGCCGCGAGTTTATTCAGAAATCTTCGTTGGCAACAGCAGGAATGCTCGCTTCTTCGACCTTGTTTGCCAATGCAACCCCCAACGCCAAACGCAAAGTAGCGATGGTCGGAACGGGTCACCGTGGGACGAGTATGTGGGGCATACCTGTGGTAAAAGAATTTGGTGACGTCATCGAATTTGTGGGCCTGTGCGACATCAACCCTGGCCGCGCCGAAACCGCCCGCAAAATGCTCAATGTCACCTGCCCGCTTTATACTGACTTTGAGAAAATGATGGCCGAAACCAAGCCTGATATTCTCATTGTAACAACGGTCGATGCTACGCACGATAAGTTTATTGTACGGGGGATGGAACTGGGTGCGGATATTGTTACCGAAAAGCCCATGACCACCGACGAAGCCAAGTGCCAGGCCATTTTGGATACCGAAAAACGTACGGGTAAAAAAGTGACAGTTACGTTCAACTACCGTTATTCACCGCACCGCCAAAAAATCTACGAACTCCTCCGTGAAGGCGCCATCGGGACTGTCACCTCCGTTGATTTCCACTGGTATTTGGACGTTCGCCACGGGGCAGACTACTTCCGCCGTTGGCACCGCCTCAAAGAAAACAGTGGTTCGTTATGGGTACACAAAGCCAGTCACCATTTTGATTTGCTCAACTGGTGGTTAGAATCGGAACCTGAGAGCGTTTTTGCGCAAGGTTCTTTGGAGCATTACGGTAAAAATGGAGCACTTAGAGGCAACAATTGCCGCAGTTGTGCCCACAAAAACGACTGTAAGTTTTACTGGGACGTGACGAAAGACAAACGTCTTGTCTCTCTATACGTCGATAATGAAAAGCACGATGGCTACTTACGCGATGGCTGTGTTTTCAAGGAAGACATCAATATTTTTGACAAAATGGCGGCAACCATTCATTATGCCAATGGCGTCAACGTAAGTTATTCACTGACGACTTATTCGCCTTACGAGGGCTACCGCATTGCTTTCAACGGAACAAAAGGCCGTTTGGAAGCTTGGATTAAGGAATCGGGCAAAATGACAATTGAACCGTACGATGAATTGATGTTGTCGAAGAACTTTGGCGATGTCGAATACATCAAAATTCCGCAAGCCGAAGGGCACGGCGGTGGAGATGCGCGCCTACGAGATAAGATTTTCCGCAACCCGAACGCGCCAGATACTTACCGCCAGTCGGCAGGTAGCCGCGACGGTGCCATGGCGATTTTGGTCGGAATCGGTGCTCGAAAAAGCATTCAAACGGGTCAACCTGTTAAAATTTCAGACCTTACCGACTTGAAGCCCAAAGCGGTGAAGGCATAGGTTTTAGTTTAGGGTTTGAGGTTTCCAGTTTGGGGTTTGCCATTTCTTGGTTTTAGGCTATTAAATAGTGAGTCGGGTTGCTTACAACCCGACATTTTTATTACCCTACCAAAGCTTATTCCATTTTTAAACTCGAAACCTAAAACCCTAAACCTCAAACACCCTACTTCCCATTCAACTCCCAATCATAATCCATGTAAGATACGGGGGTACTTTTGTCTATTTTTACCGTCGAGTATTTATTCACCCACTCCACTATCGGCATTTTTTTGGTAAAATCGCCGCCGTACCACGTCAAAATCTTCGATAATTCTGCTTTGTCTTTGCGGATGTTGTTTTTAGACTTATCATTCAAGAAATCTCTCCCTTGCTCATCAAGTTGCTTGTTGAGTTGATCGGCTGTAAACGCCTCATTACGCAGCGGTGGGCACGATTTTGCCGCGCAAACCAACGCAAAGTGAATACGAGGTTCGTCAAATTTTTTGCGAATAATTCCGTGTTCGATGTCGTTCAGGTTCATTTTTTTTCCACCAATGACGATAAAATTGACCGTCCACGCATCGCTCACAAACGGGATTTTAATTTTAGAGCCAATGTCTTTGATAGTAGAAATCCCAGGGTAGTGGTCAAGAATAAGCTGAACCGTAAAGGCATTGTAGGCATTAATCCAGTACGCCAACTGCTCTTCTTTCGTCCATTTATTGTTAGGAGCGCTTGCACTAAGCATATCCAAGTACTTTTTGAGCTCGTCGTAATCCTTTTTAAACGCCGTATAATTGACAAATCCTTTGTCGTTTACGTGTTTTTTGAGAAGTTTGTCCCACGCCGAATGATCTACGGGAGCGGCCGTTGAGGTTGGCGTAGCAGTACAACTACCAAATAGCCCCACGACAAAAAACAGAATAAAAGCGAAACTGCGCATAATTTTCGATGGTTTTACTTAACAAACGTAAATCTTTGAAAAACGGTTTTACTATCGTCCAAACGCGCTAACTATTTTTAGAACCAAATGAATCTTGACTTAACCCACAAAACTGCCATTGTCTGCGGAAGTACCCAAGGAATTGGGCGTGCTTCGGCCGTCGAGCTTGCCCTTTTAGGAGCCAATGTCACGCTCATGGCACGTAATGAAGCCTCGTTACAAGCAACTTTGTCGGCACTTGACACAAGCAAAGGACAAATCCACCGCTATCTTGTCGCCGATTTTGCCAGTAGTAGTTTGGTAAAAAACGCCATCGACGCCTATTTAGCCGAATTTCCTGAAGTTCACATTTTGGTCAACAATACAGGTGGCCCCACGGGTGGCCCTATCATCGACGCTGCCCCCGAGCAATTTTTGGCTACTTTTGAAATGCACCTCGTCAACAACCAACTTTTGGCGCAAGCCGTTGTCCCTGCCATGAAAAAAGCAGGTTTTGGCCGAATTATCAACGTCATTTCAACTTCCGTAAAACAACCTATTGTGGGGTTGGGCGTGTCTAATACAATTCGTTGGGCGGTAGCGAGTTGGGCAAAAACGCTTTCGCTCGAAATCGGCAAATTTGGCATTACGGTCAACAACGTTTTGCCTGGTTATACCAAAACGGGGCGCTTGGATTCGGTGAACAAGATGCGCGCCCAAGCGACGGGCAAAACGGTCGAAGAAATCGCCACTCAACTCGAAGCTGAAATACCCATTGGTCGTTTTGCCGAAGCCGAAGAAGTCGCCGCCGCCGTGGCCTTTTTGTGCAGTCCCGCTGCCGCTGCCATCAGCGGTATCAACCTGCCCGTAGATGGCGGAAAAACCGCAAACCTTTAAAAATGAATGTCGAGTCATTATTTTACCCGCAGATGTCCGCTGAATAAAACAAACGCAGATTTTCGCTGATAAGGATTTAATAAAGCCATTCATCTGCGGTTATCTGCGCCTCTCAGTCTGCGCCAATCGGCGGGTAAAACTTTAAATAAATTTAGCTAACGCTTTAACAAACTTGATATTACCTCTAAATCTTTATAAAAATGAAACTTTCCATTGGCGATACGTACGAGTACGAATTCCGTTTTTCACAAGAAGAAGTAATTGCGTTTGCTCAGCTTACGGGCGACGACAATCCTTTGCACTTAGACCACGACTACGCTGCTACAACGCCCTTCAAACGCCCGATTATCCACGGGATGCTAGGCGCTAGTGTTTTCACCAAAATCATTGGTACTCGTTTTCCTGGGTACGGTTCGATTTATGTGGGACAAACATTTCAGTTTTTACGCCCTATGTTTGTCGATACCGACTACAAAGTGAAGTTTACCGTACAAAGCCTCAACCCCGAAAAGCACACAGGCGAAATTCTAGGTGAGGTATTTGACGTAACGACGGGCAAAATCACAACCAAAGGCGTCGCAACGCTTATGCACAAAGAGAAGATATGATAAACCTCTCTCACGCTCTCGTTCTTGCTTCCAACTCTCCACGCCGTCAGCAATTACTGCGGGAAATGGGGGTTGAATTTACGGTGCAAGTTCGCCCCACCGACGAGCTTTTTCCCTCGAATATGCCCGTTTCGGACGTGGCTGGGTACTTGGCCCAACACAAAGCCGAACAATTTGCCCATGATTTAGGCGATAAACTCATTCTTTGTGCCGATACAGTCGTGGTCGTCGATGATACTATTCTGAACAAACCAGCCGATGCCGCCGAAGCGCGCAATATGTTACAGCTATTGTCGGGGAGGTCGCATCAAGTCATTACAGGCGTGTGTTTACTAAGTCCTCAAGGCTATAAAACCCTCAGCGATGTAGCCCATGTCACGTTCAAAACGCTCACCGACAGTGAAATTGAGTACTACATCACCCACTATCGCCCTTTCGACAAGGCGGGAGCGTATGGGGTACAAGAATGGATTGGTATGATAGGAATTCCTCGTATCGAAGGTTCGTTTTATACCATCATGGGCTTGCCGCTTCACAAAGTTTACGAACTTTTGCAGCCTTTTATGGTCGCTTAACCGTTCGTCAAAAAATTATTTGAAAGCGAGTTTTCTGTGTGTATTTTTGTTGTACAGCACTGAAAATTCGCTTTTGCCATGAAACACCTACGACTCGTTTTGTTTTTAGTTGCCGCTTCGCTCATGTCGGGTTGCAGCACGTATTTTTACCAATGGAAACCCGCTTCGGGCGACATTGCTTGGATAGAAGGAAGAGAAGTGACGCGCGCCGAACAAAACGGCGTTGTTTTGGTCGCCTCCTACGAGTTTGAAGATGCCCATAATATTGTTTTGGACGTCGAAGTCAAAAATCGGACTCAGACCTCGCTCTTGGTTGACCCCAACGATTTTCACTACATTCCTTTCGATACTAAAAATGACACCCTGCGCAGTGCTATCAACGCTTCCTATACGGCTTTTTACCGCGCCCTCAATCCCGAAGAAAAAATTAAACAAGCGACCTTGGACATCCAACGGGAAAAACGACGCCTTGCCGCAGCTTCTATTCTGAACGGCGTGTTGTTGGTGGCAACCGTTGCCAGCGACATCAACTCATCCAACCGCCGCGATAAGTCGTGGACGCAACGCGCCAACTCGCAATATGCCCACGCTCAAGCCTACAATTTTATCATCCAAAAACAAATTGCCGACGTAAATCTCCAACGAATCCGCACGGAACGACTACAACACGAACGCGCCAATTGGCAAGAAATGGCCCTGCGAAAAACTACTCTTCCGCCCAACGAATCCATCCGCGGCTTGGTGTTTTTGCCCAAAGATGAACGTGCTTCTTCGGTTTGGCTAACTTACATTTCTCCCAACGACTCCACCCAAATGCAACTGAAATTTTTACAGGAAAAGATAAAAGGAAACTAAGTGAAGAGGCTAAAGGGCAAGTAGGCAAATGAGCAAAGGCAAAAGAGCAAGAGGCAAGTTTGCATGAGGCAAATGGCAAATGAGCAAAGGGGTTAGTTCGTTTGCCAATCAATTCCTTTTAGAAATACTTCGTACGCAAAAAGCCCAAACACAAGTATGTATTCAAGCCCTACTACTCGAAGGTTTTCTTGGTAGGGAGACGAAGCGTAGGCAACGTACGTCAATGGCAACAACAGCGACCAAACCACAGGATACCAATACCTTGTAATCGCGCCCAATGCTACCAGCGTCGTGATATACCACGGATGTACGGTCGTGGCCAAAAAGAAATATATGGTCAAAGAAAGGAGCATTTTTTCGGCAAGACTTCGTTTTTGAAACGCTAACCAGCTCACCGTTCCTAAAGTAATCAAAGACAACACAGGGCCCAACGATTGGATGAGGTTATAACCCGTTATCCAATAGCCAACTTCACGTAGGAGGTAATAGACACTGGCATTAAACTCAAACTTCTGAAAATACAAATCAAGGCTTTTTCCTACGTTGATAAAAAGGCTTTTACTCAAAAAAGGGAGAAATAAACCAACCATTGTTGCCCCAACTATTGCACCGTAAATTATTCCTTTCTGCCAACCTATCCGCCGTACCAGTAATGGTAGAAAAATCAGCGGCAGCAGCTTCACCGATGCCCCCAGTCCTAATGCCACGGCTGAAGGTATAAAATAGGAATCCTTGCCACAAGGGCGGTTAAGCCAACGCAAAGCCAGCAACACAAAAAACAACGTCACTGCTTCGAAATGTAAATTGCCAGTCAGTTCCACAATCACCAGCGGATTCAAAGCATAGACCAAACCGTTGATTTTCCGCTTTGCCGCTGGTTGAATTCCAAGATTTTGAGGTGATGATAACAGCCAGCAATTCCCCACCTCAGCCATGAGAATAATAACCCGCATCACAACCACCGAAAGTTGAATATTGTCGCCTCCTATCCAAGCCGCAATTCCAAAGAACAACTGATTAAGAGGTGGATAAACTGTAAAGTAATTCGGGGAATTAAGCCCTTCATACAGAGTTGTGGTTAGGTTTGCTGATAAAAAAATGGAAGAAGGAAGCAAGTCAGAAGGAAGATACAGGTATGGATTAAAACCCGCCACCAACAGACGTCCGTCCCACACAAAACGAAAAAAATCATCGGACAATACAGGCGTAGAACACAGCAAAATGAGCCGAAAAAGCACGGCGACTCCCATCCACCAACGGATTTGAATGGCATTCCAAAAGCGAGTTACAACAAGCCCATATACCAAAAACAGGCTTCCATACACCAAAATCAACGTTTTTGACTGTGTACGTTCTATTTCATAACCAATCCACCAATAACCAATGCCACTACTCACCAAAACCAGCAACATCCACCCTATCGGCTGTTTGTCAGGCAAGGTGAACAGGGGTGAGTTGGGGCTCTTATGAGGCTGAAAGAAGGGCATAAAGTCGTTGAATGTAAGTAAGCAAAAACAAAGGTCGGTTTTTTATTCAAAATTAGTTTGTAAACTTTTAAAAGTTTCCGTACCTTTGCGGACTCGTTTTGAAATCAAGGATTTACAAGAAATAAAAGGCTTAGAGAAATGAAACGTACATATCAACCATCAAACCGCAAAAGACGTAACAAGCACGGGTTCCGTGAGCGTATGTCTTCTGCTAACGGTCGTAAAGTATTAGCAGCTCGTCGCAAAAAAGGCCGTTGGAAATTGACAGTTTCTGACGAAAAGCGTCACAAGCAATAAAAGTCAGTAGTTTAGAGTTTGAAGTTGAGCGTTTTTGCTTTTAAGCCAATGCTTTAACTTGATACTCGATGCTAAGATGAAGCAAACTTTCCCAAAAACTGAACGCCTCTGTAGTCGAAAAACCATAGGGCGTTTGTTCGAAAAAGGTAGTACGGAAACAAAAACGTCCTACCTTTTTCCATTTAAGGTATTTTACCTATTCGACTCGGAGATTCCTTCGGGTCAGCCTCCTCAAGTCTTGTTTTCGATTTCAAAGCGCAACTTCAAAAAAGCGGTTGATCGCAACCTCCTTCGCCGTCGTTGTCGTGAGGCTTATCGAAAAAACAAACATCTTTTCTTTTCTTCGCCCGAGCAGCGCCCCCCCAGTGCCATTGCATTTATTTTGATTGCCAAAGAAAAAGTCGATTACGAGCATATTGAGCGTAGCTTGCAAAAGCTTATTGTTCGCCTTAGTCAAGAAACAACACCTCCGCCCCAAAACGCCTAATTTAACTGACATTCTAAAAAAATCGTTTTCTTCTATAACTTTCATAGTCAACCTTTTACCCGTGGGCACTGGTTTCTTGTTTTCTACTTTTGGAAAAGTGACTTCTACTGTTAAATTTGTGTTAAGAATACGTTTTGAGTGTTAAAATTGTTGACACGACTCGTAATTTCGTCGCCGTAATAAAAATCCATGCTATGAGCGCTGCCAAATCGGCTCAAATCGCACACAAAGTTTTAGTCGTTGACGACGACCCAGATATTGTTGAGCTACTTGAATACAATTTAGAAAAAGAAGGTTACGAAGTAGCCACCGCTGCCAACGGAAAAATGGCCATTGAAACAGCACGCTCATTTATCCCTGAGCTGGTCGTTCTTGATATTATGATGCCCCAAATGGACGGCATCGAAACCGCCCGCCAGCTGCGAGAAATCCCCGATTTTAGAAATACCTACATCTTATTTTTGACCGCTCGCTCGGAAGAATATTCGGAAGTAGCAGCGTTTGAAATTGGCGCCGACGACTACCTGACCAAGCCCATCAAGCCCCGCGCGCTGATGAGCCGCATCAATGCGCTTTTTAGAAGAGAAGCCCAAAAATCCGAGCCAGAATCCCAAATTGAGATTGCGGGCTTGCATATCAACCGTAAAAACTACACGGTGACCAAAGGCGATAAAGCGGTTGTTTTGCCCAAAAAAGAATTTGAGTTGTTGTTTTTCTTGGCCAATCACCCCAATAAGGTCTTCAATCGAGAAGAATTACTTCAAAAAATTTGGGGAGCAGATATTTATGTACTCGAACGCACTGTCGATGTGCACATTCGTAAAGTCCGCGAAAAGGTCGGTGAAAATTACATCAAGACCCTCAAAGGTGTAGGGTATATGTTTACCGACGAATAGAAAACTTTATCACCTATCCACTTCGCCCATGACGACGTCGATAGAACCGATAATAGCTACCAAGTCAGCGAGCATAGCACCGCGTGAGATTTCGGCAATGACCGATAAGTTGTTGAACGAACACGCCCGTGCTTTGCATCGCACAGGAATATCCGACTTTCCATCGGTACGGAAGAAAAAGCCTAATTCACCTTTGGGGTTTTCCGCGCGTACATAAAAATCCATCGCCTGTGGGCGAATTTTCTTCGGCACTACTGCCTGCGGGTCAAAGTCAGGCGTGCGACGGTGCTCTCCCAACAGTTTTTCAACACATTGTTCAATAAGGCCAAGGGATTCCCAACATTCCTGCACCCGAACGTAGTTCCTATCCCAACAATCGCCCACGGTTCCTACAAGCCCTTCACCAATCGGTACGTTAAATTCCAACTCAGGATAAACCGAATAGCCATCTACTTTACGCAAGTCCCAACGCAAGCCCGAGCCACGCAACACGGGCCCCGAGCACCCATAATTAATAGCGACAGGCAATGGCAAAACGCCTACATTGGCCGTACGTTCCACAAAAATCTTATTGTCAATGACAAGCTGTTGAAGCTCCTTCAATTTAGGTTTGAGATAACTCACAAACTCTTGGCAACGCTCTTCAAAACCCACTGGTAAATCGTAAAACAAGCCTCCAACCCAAACGTAGTTATAGAGCATTCGAGCGCCTGAGAGCCATTCCAACATCCGCAAAATATGTTCGCGGTCGCGCATGAGCCACAAAAAAGGCGTGTACGCCCCAATATCCATGGCGTACGTACCAATAGCTACGAAGTGCGAAGCCAGGCGGTTTAACTCTGCCACCAACACCCGAATGTATTCAATGCGTTTTGGAATATCTTTCTCAATACCCAACATTCGTTCAACACCCATCACATAAGCATGTTCGGAGTTGATAGCCGCCACGTAGTCCATCCGATCCACGTACGGGATGATTTGGTTGAAAGGCAGCGATTCGGCGTGTTTCTCAAAACAACGGTGCAAGTACCCAAGGTGCGGCACTACGTCCACGATAATTTCACCATCCGACACCACTTCTAAGCGCAACACTCCGTGGGTAGAAGGGTGCTGCGGGCCTAAGTTAATCACCATTTCTTCCGACTTTAGCTGGTCGGCAGTGTATTTACTTGGCTCCGAAATGTTCAAATGCTCGGGTTGGTAATCGTATTGTACCGTTGAAGTAGCCATAACAATGGGTCAAATTGAGGATGCAAGTTAGTAAGAAAATCCTTCCACCTCGCCCTTATTGACCTTTGGCGTTTGTATATTTGTCACGGACGAAGAGAAGAAAGCGCTATGCACGAGATAGAACCTTTTTATAATTGGGAAAAACATTATGTCGCTGCCAACGACCGCAAATCCCCTTTTTACGGTCGAGACTATAATTTAAACCAGTACGAGCACGACATATACGGGTATTATATTCACCCTTTGTGGGACGAAATAGACTCCGAGACGCTCTATGTCAAGATTTTATTTGCTGACTACAAGAAGAAATTTGCCGTCATTGAGCTTTTTGGAGAATGGAACGACACGCTGCACAACGACATCATGCACTTCAAACGCAATGTCATCGACCATTTGCTGGCTCAAGGCATCAATAAGTACATTCTTATTGCCGAAAACATCCTTAATTTTCACGGCTCCGACGATGAATATTATGCCGAATGGTTTGACGAAATCGAAGACGGCTGGATTGCCGTAGTGGGCTCGCGCGACCATACCGAACGCGAATGGAAACGCTACCGCCTTGACTATTATCTCAATTTTGGGGGCACACTTCACCTCGATAACTGGCGAACGCTGCAACCTCAGCCTTTTTTTGAGTTAGTCAAAAGTTTGATTGTGAGGCGCTTGATGTAGCTATTCTTCGGCATCAAGCACTGCCAGCAAATCGCACATAGTATCCACCATTTGGTTATACTTTTTGGCACTTACAGCTTTTTCAAAACGCGCTTGCATTCCTTCCATTTCTTCGTTTAAGTCCAGCAAAAACTCTTTGCCACGATCGTCCAAAAAAATGATGCTTGCTCGGGCATCTTTTTCGCTTGGGCAGCTGTAAACGTAACCCGTTTCTTCTAACTCTTTAACGGCTTTACTCATGGCTTGCTTGGTCACTTCTAGCTTTTTGGCCAACTCACTACTCGTAATCCCTTCCTCCCCGATGTTGACCAACAGCGAAATCGAGCTCATCTTAATATCTGTGTAGCCACGTTTCTCTAAAAGTGGGGCAATGTGAAGATGAACGTGGCGTTTGAGCCGCCACAACAAGCGCCCAATGGAACGCTGACGCATTGATTCAAACTTCTCAAAGCTATATATCCGTCCTGATGCAAGTACTTTTTCCATGTTACAAATCTATTGGAATACAGGTTATTAAAAAATAGCACTCAAATTTTAATCCAATTTTTAGTCAACTTATTTGACTTTTTTGGTCAACTTAGTTTACCTTTGCTGCCACAAATATAGTCAACCAAGTTTACTTATAAACTTATTTGTAAAACAACTTATTGCTCATCATCGAATAAAAACAAAACGCCATGGATACCACTGCATCTAAAAGTCCTTTCAAAAAACTACTACCATTTGCCATTGTTATCGCCGTGCTCGGCGTAGGTAGTTTTTACGGTTTTCAATCGTACCGTTACAATCAAACCTACGAAACCACCGATAACGCTCAGATTGAAACCAAAAATTCGCCCGTACTCGCCCGCGTGGCAGGTTATGTACTTGAATCGAACCTAGAAGATTACAAAAGTGTACGCGCCAACGACCGTCTTATTGAGATTGACCCCCAAGAATACCAAATTGCCGTAGCTCAAGCCGATGCCGACTTACAACAAGCCGTAGCCGACATCGAAACTGCCAAAGCAGCCCTCCGCAACGCTCAAGAAGCTTACAAAGTATCCAAGGCCAACGCCGACGTACAGGCCAGCCGCAAAACCAAGGCTACAGCAGACCTAACCCGCGACAAAAACTTGTACGAAGGCGGCTCTACCACCAAAAAGGTCTTGGACGATAGCCA
This sequence comes from Runella sp. SP2, assembly GCF_003711225.1. Taxonomy (NCBI): domain Bacteria; kingdom Pseudomonadati; phylum Bacteroidota; class Cytophagia; order Cytophagales; family Spirosomataceae; genus Runella; species Runella sp. SP2. Next base: position 5,440,725 of record NZ_CP031030.1, read on the forward strand.
AGCCAACGTAGAAGTGCAAAGTCGCCAATACGATGCCGCTTTGGCCCAAGTCAACCAAGCCAAAGTAGCCGAAGGCGCAGCGATCGCAAACATCAAAAAAATGGAAGCCATGGTAAAAGTCAAACAAACGATTCTTGACCAAGCCAAATTACGTTTGTCATATACCCACATCGACGCACCTGTATCGGGAAAAACGGGCAAAATCAACGTTGCCAAAGGTCAATACGTACAACCTGGCCAAAACCTGTTCACGATTGTCAACGAAGCGGTTTACTGGGTAACGGCTAATTTTAAAGAAACCCAGCTCGAAAAAATGCGCGTAGGCCAACCCGTTGAGCTCAAACTTGATGCCTATCCGACGTTAAAAATCAGTGGTAAAATCCAAACCATTTCCGACGCAACAGGCGCAAAATTCTCGCTTCTCCCTCCCGATAACGCTTCGGGTAACTTCGTCAAACTTACGCAGCGCGTTCCCGTTAAAATCGAGATTGAGCACCCCGAACAATACAAAGAACTGCTTCGCGCTGGTTTGAGCGTCGAAGTAGCGGTCAAAGTACAGTAAACGAGGTTCAATCATCGGAGTTAGAAAACACACACTATGAAAAGATGGATTGTTGTCATCACGGTCATCACAGCGGCCGTTATGGAACTGATAGATACCTCGATTGTGAACGTAGGTATTTATCAAATGGCGGGCAACTTAGGCGTAACCATTGAGGATATTTCGTGGGTGATTACGTCGTATGCCATCGCCAACGTAATTATTATTCCCCTTACAGGATTTTTACAAAACTACTTTGGGCGGAAAAATTACTTCATCGTCTCCATTGCCCTTTTTACGTTTGCTTCGTATTTGTGTGGCATTGCCGATACCCTACCGCTGCTTGTCTTAGCGCGTTTTTTACAAGGAGTAGGCGGTGGAGCTTTACTTTCAGTTTCCCAAGGGTTGTTGTACGATTCATTCCCGATTCAGCAACGCGCCATAGCCTCGGCAGTATTTGGGATGGGTATTGTACTTGGGCCGACGTTTGGGCCGACCCTCGGCGGGTACATTATCGACAATTACCATTGGAGTTGGATGTTTTTTATCAACGTTCCGATTGGGATTGTCGCCTTCTTGTTAAGCTATATCTACATCGACAAGAAACCAGAAGAGCACCACATCGACCGCAGTAAAATCAAGATTGATTATTTGGGAATTGTGCTTCTTTCGATTGGCATCGGGTGCTTGCAGTACGTGCTCGAACGCGGCGAAGCCAACGACTGGTTTGAAGACCAAAACATTGTCATTTGTACCATTGCGCTGGTTGTTTCACTGACTTCGTTCATTTGGTGGGAATTAAAAATCCCCAATCCCGTTGTGAACCTGCGGGTGCTGAAAAACCGCAATCTTTTACTGGGCTCTATTCTGGTCTTTGTGATTGGTATCGGGCTTTTTACGTCCGTCTTTATGTACCCGTTGTTTGTACAACGGATTATTGGCTACACTGCCACCCAAACGGGGCTTTTGCTTATCCCTGGCGCAGGAATTACGCTTTTTATTTTCCCAATTGTGGGACGATTAATTTCAAAAGGCGTTCCACCGCGCTCCATTGCCACCGTCGGTTACCTTGCATTTGCACTTTTTTGTTACCAAATGTCTATCATCGACCTCAACGCGTCTCCTGCCATTTTAATGGGCGCCTTGATGATTCGCGGAGTAGGGCTTGCTCTTTCGAACGTCCCGCTTATTAACCAGTCGATTTCGACCTTGACACCCCAAGAAATGCCAATGGGTATCGCCATCACCAACATGATTCGGCAGATTGGCGGTGCTGTCGGGGTGGCACTTGTCAATACGTACATTGCCCAACGCCTCCCGCTCAATGCCATGAATCTTTCGGCGCACCTACAGCCTGGCGATATGCTTACCCAAGAACGCCTCACGACCATGTCGCAAGGGCTCATAGCGCGTGGCATCAACCCACTCGACGCCCTTCAACTTTCGTACGGCAACCTCAACTTAGCCGTCCAAAAACAAGCCTTGATGCTATCTTATTTGGATGTATTTCAGGTGGCTACGATGTTCTTTATTGTCACATTTCCTTTATTATTTCTCCTAGAAAAGAAAAAAATGACGCCTCAAACTGCCAAAGCGGCGGCCGATGCTTCTCACTAATTGCCGATATATCCAATGAAAACCTTTGTAAAAATATCCGTCGTAGGGGTGCTTATGCTCGTTTTGAGAAACGCCGCAGTGGCCCAAACTCCTACCCCACTTTCCAAGTTGGTCCAGCAGTCTTTTGAACATTTCCCCAAACTCAAGGAAGCCGAACAACTCATCAAAGCAGGCGAATTGCGCGTGGATGTAGCCAAAACAGCGCTTTTGCCTTATGTTAATGCCAGTGCTTCCTATAACTACGTGGCTCCTACGATGAAAGCTACCTTGCCCCTTCCTGAGGGTTCACGCGAGATTCAGTTTATGCCCAACCACAACCTAAACGTAGGAGTAAATGCAGGCTATGGTTTGTATGATTTTGGAAAAACAAACCTCAACATTCGTCAAGCCCAGGAAAATATCTTGAGCGCTCGTCATACGTTGGAGTTGAATCGACATAATTTAGCTTACCAAATTGCCCAACTCTACTACACCATCGCCTTTCTGGAGAAAAGTAAGCAAGTACAGCAAGACGTCATTCAAACCAGCGAAAACGTATTGAAACAAATCAGTAAACGGGTTCAAAATGGCGATGCGTTGGAGTTTGACGTTGTTTCGCAGCAAGTAAAATTGAAACTCGCCCAAAACCGTAAAGTGGATTTTGAGAACCAAATCGACAAACAAAAAATCACGTTGAGCTACCTTACGGGAATTCCGAGCAGTGAAATTAGCGTCGCAGATTTGGCGCTTGGGCTTAATGCCAACCTACCAACGAAAGAAGCGTTGACCCAACTTTTCAACAATCAGAATAAAGAGGTACAGTTGGCCAAAGACCGCATTCAAAATGCGGAAACAGAGGTGGCGATTGCCGCCAAAGCCCACTTACCAACGTTGATGCTTACAGGAAGTGCTGGCGAAAAAAATGGGTACATGCCCAACGTCAACCAATTGCGTTTCAACGTTGCGGCTGGTCTTAGCGTGACCGTTCCCTTGTATTCGGGCAAGCGGTACGACATTCAGCGTAAGGCGGCCTTGGTAAACTTGGAAGCCACAAAATACAACCTCGAATCGGTAAACGCATCGCTTCAAAAAGACGTCGAAATGGCTCTTTCTGACCTCAAAAGCAACGAACAACGCCTCGAAAACGTGCGAATTCAAGTGACCCAAGCCGAAAGAGCCCTGGCACTTGCCCAGAACCGTTTACAAAACGGAACCATTACTACCGTAGAGTTAGACAATGCTCAAACTTCCATTGAAGAGGCTCGTTTGGCGGAACTCACCTATCAGTTTCAATGGTTTATCAATCAACTGGAATTAAAACGTTTGACGGGAGACGAATTTTGGAAAAATTGAGTGTAGGCAACTAAAAGTATTTTTGTGGAGGCTTGTGCCTTTTTACTGAAAATGATACACTTATGGCCACCTCTCGTCGTCGATTTATCCAAACGCTTACTGCTACTAGCGCTGTTGTCGCGTCCAAGCCTTCTTGGTCTAATGCCTCAGCTGCACCCTTCATTTCGTGTAATCAATATTCGTGGTTTACCTTTTATGAACGCGAAAAACGCAGTTGGGGTGAAAACCTCGACGCCTCGCTTGCTGAATACGTGAAATCAGGATTGAAAGCCTTTGAACCCAGTTTTTATTCCACCAACGACGTCAAAACGCTGGCACCTCTCTTAAAAAAATACCAATTAGCCCTTCCTTCGGCTTACATCGGGAGTATTTTGCACGAAGACGCCGAAAGTCAAAAAACCATCGAAACGGCCATTGCCATTGCCAAAGAAGCCAAGCCGCTGGGGTTATCGATTTTAGTTACGAGTCCCAACCCCATTCGCTGGGGCGGAACCGAAATCAAAAGCGATGAACAGCTAATCAAACAAGCCAAAAACCTAGACCTGCTAGGTTCTGAGTTAAAAAAGCAAGGCATTACCCTCGCCTATCATACCCACGACGCGGAGTTTAAAGCAGGCGCGCGGGAGTTTCACCACATGCTACAAAATACGCATCCGCAAAATGTCAGCTTGTGTTTGGACGCGCATTGGATTTACCGAGGAGCTGGCAACTCCCAAGTGGCGCTGTTCGATATTGTAAAAATGTACGGAAAACGCGTAGTAGAACTTCACATACGGCAGTCGGTGGGGCAAATTTGGGGAGAAACCTTCGGCGAGGGCGACATCGATTACCCGCGGCTTGTCCGCGAATTGAAAACCATGAATATCAAGCCTTTACTCGTATTGGAACAATGTTTAGAACCACAATCTCCCAACACACTCAACGCCATTCAAGCCCATCAACAAGACCTTGCTTACGCTCAAAAAGTTTTTAAAGGCTGGGTGTAAACAAAAGAGCCAGAGAAGATATCTTCTCTGGCTCTCCGTCTATTCCTAAACCCTTTACCTTATGAAAAAACAATTACTATTATTTTATTCTTGACGAAATTTCTGATTTTTGGCCATAGCCATTAAAAACTTTGTGTACTTCCAGCTAATTAGTTCTGAACTACGCTACCCGATTCTACGGCTTTCCGAACCTCCTCTTTCAAACGTTGGTTAGCCACAACAACTACTTCAACTCGCTGATTTTGACGGCGGCCATCCAGCGTTTTGTTTGAAGCTTTAGGCGTCGTTTCTCCAAAGCCTTCTGTTACGATTCGCAATTGAGGAACCCCATGTGCTTGCAAAAAATCCGCTAAAGCTTCCGCGCGTTTCTCAGAAAGCGCTTGATTCACTTTCAAACTTCCTTGAGAATCGGTATGTCCCGCTACCAATATTTCAGTGTCTTTGAAATCTTGTAATACCTGCGCAAGTTTCTTTACGAACGGTTGTGGGTCATTCGATAACACATACGAGCCTTCAGGATATAAGATAGCGGATTGAAACGTAATTTTAATGCCTTCTCCCAAGCGTTCAATTTGGGCGATGCCTCCTAGCTGTTGGCGTAGCTGGATGGTTTGCTGTTCCATGTATTGTTCAATACGAGTACCTGGCAAACCACCCACTACTGAAGCGCTTATCGCGTAATTGGCAGGATCTTTCGATTTACTTTGCCCATGTTTGGCAGGTGAAACCGTTTTCCCCTTAGTTCTTGATAGAAAGGATGTGGACTTACAGTCGGAAAGCCCTATGATCAATAAAAAACTCATTGATACAAGCAAGAGACTTTTAACCGTTTTTTTTGTTGTATTCATGGCTGACAAAAAACTTTGTTAGTAAAAAAAGGAGCTTTTGAATTTTTAATGCTCAAAAGAGCCTTATTGATAAACTCCGTGTTATTGTCATTGCTGTTAATCTGATATTAGATGTAAAATACTTATGCCACGGTAGTTTTAGGCGTTCATTAGGGAGATATGGGGAATTTGGGGAATTTTTGGGCAAAAAAATCCCCACTCATTAACTAAGTGGGGAGGTTATCAAACGAAATTTGGCGTTTACCACAAATGATGCACCTGCGGTTTTATGTATTTAGCATAGATTTCATTCACAGATTGTAATTGATCTTGGGTCAAATCAGGAATCGTGAGCGCTTCCAAATTGGCAGTTGCTTGCGTAGGATTGGACGCACCTGGTATAATAGTACTCACCGAAGAAAAGCCCAAAATCCAGCGTAAAGCCACTGGGGCAAGGTTTTCGTACGAAGGAAATACCGCTTTGAGTTCTTCTACTGCGTCCAATCCTGTTTCATAATTAATGCCCGAAAACGTTTCTCCTTTATCAAAGTGTTCGCCATTGCGGTTAAAAAAGCGGTGGTCGCCTGCCGTGAAACTCGAAGATTTTGAGAATTTGCCCGTCAGCAAGCCACTGGCCAAAGGTACGCGCACGATGACACCGATATTTTTCTTTTGGGCTTGCTCAAAAAACAATTCCGACGGACGCTGGCGGAACATATTGAAGATGATTTGAACCGTAGTGACATTGTCGTACTCAATGCCTTTCAACGCCTCTTCTACTTTCTCAACGCTGATACCCAAATTCAAAATTTTACCTTCTTCTTTTAAGCGGTCAAACAACTCAAAAATTTCGGGGCGATAATACACCTCCGTGGGTGGACAATGGAGTTGAATCAAATCCAGGGTCTCTAACCCCATATTTGTGAGGCTATCTTCTACAAACTTACGCAATACCGCAGGCTGGTAGGCTTCACTAACATGCGGGCTAAGTTGGCGGCCGCATTTGGTGGCGACATAAATACGTTCTGAGCGGCTTTTCACAAATTTACCCACGGCTTTTTCACTTTCTCCCGCACCATAAACATCAGCGGTGTCAATAAAATTGATGCCTGAATCCACTGCCGCGTGAAGAATTTTTTCTGCATTTTCGTGGCTAAAATCATCTCCCCATTTTCCTCCCACCTGCCACGTTCCTAAGCTGATTTCCGAAATCTCAAATCCTGTTTTTCCTAATTTTCTGTAATTCATTGTCAATGTTGTTTTTGGGTTGCAGTCAGACGGTGGTCTAGTACGCAGTCAGACGGTAGTCAGACTGCTCTTTCGAGTGGTTATGGTCTTGACACACTACCGTCTGACCATTGTACGCTGTCAGACGATAGTCAGACTGCGCTATCATGCTTACGGTCTGACTATCGTCTGACCTTGTCTTATTCATTCCATGCGTTCATGCCAAGTGTTAGCGGCATACACGCAATGTATTTCCCTGGAATTGGGTCGTAGCCGAGTACTTCTTTACCAATTTTTTGGGACGTAAAATAGCCAAGGAGCGTCAGTTCCTTCACTCTTCTAAAAAATGGCGTTGGAGAAGGCGGTGCCAGACGAATGCCCCATACCGATGGTGGTAACTTCTCCGCTTCCGCATCCAGTTTAGTCAAAAATTCCTTTCGCTGTTCGGGAGTACATTCCACAAACGACTTCCCATAAGCTTTTTCACAATCTTCTTCCAATTTTTCTAAACCACCCACAAAATCCTTTTGTTCTTCTTCCGACAACAAATCTTTTAACATTTTGTCAATAAACTGCGGTACTCCTAGCTCTTTGGCGCCAGGCGTTTTGGTTTTGGGCAGAATAGTTTCCGCAATTTCAGCAATGCTTGCCGCTTGGTTATTGGTCAAAAAAGTAGGTTTCCAGTCCAATTTTGCTTCTTGCGAGCAGGCCATAAACGCCTCGCTCAACGTAGCCGTGGAAACAGCATAGCCCAAAAACAGGGCCGACGACTTTATAATATCTCTGCGGTTCATCTGATTAGGGATTAGAGATTTTTACGATTGAGTTCTTTTACGGCAAAATCAGCGGCACGCGCCGTGAGCGCCATGTACGTGATGGACGGATTGACACAACTTGAGGAAGTCATGCAGGCTCCATCTGTAACAAATACGTTAGGTACAGCATGAAGTTGGTTATTGGCATTGACCACCGACGTTTTCGGATCGCGGCCCATGCGTGCCGTTCCCATCTCGTGTACGCCTACGCCAATTCCTCCCGAATAATCAAATGGCGTCACATTTTTCAAGCCCGCATTTTCGAGCATTTCTACGGCATCCTCTTTCATTTGTTTACGCATCGCCATTTCATTTGCTTTAAATTCGGCATCAATACTCAGCGTAGGTAAGCCCCATTTGTCTTTTACGTCATGGTTGAGGGTTACTTTGTTTTCGTGGTACGGCAAACATTCTCCAAAACCTACAAGTGACATACCCCAGCTACTTGGCGCAAACAAACTATCTTTAAACTCAGCGCCTACTCCGCCTCCACCGATCCCAGCACCCCAATTTCCTCGTCCACCAGCACCTTGATAGTCATATCCTCGAATAAAATCTTTCATTTTGGAAGCTTCGTCGAGGTTGCGGTAACGCGGAATAAAAATCCCGTTGGGGCGGCGGCCTTTGTAGTATTGGTCTTCAAACCCATCATAACTACCCATTGCTCCTACTCGATAGTGGTGATCCATTAAGTTATGTCCCAATTCGCCACTATCATTTCCTAGACCGTTAGGGAAACGACTTGACGTAGAATTCAACAAAATTTGGGTGGTTCCGAGCGTCGAAGCGTTCAAGAAGATGATTCGTGCATAAAACTCAATTTCTTCCTTGGTTTCCGAATCAATCACCTTTACGCCTTTTGCTTTGCCCAATTTTTCATCATAAATAATCGATGCTGCTTGCGAGTTGGGGCGGAGGGTTAATTTGCCTGTGGCATCGGCCGCAGGCAGCGTTACGGCATTGCTGCTAAAATACGCCCCAAAAGGGCAGCCCCTCGAACAACGGTTACGATTTTGGCATTGCCCCCGACCGTTGATAGGTTCGGTCAAGTGCGCTACGCGTCCAATGGTCAGGTGGCGGCCTTTGTACGTTTTTTCAATACTGCCTTTGACGTGTTTTTCGAGGCAATTTAGCTCCATCGGGGGCAAAAAATGCCCGTCGGGCAAGTGCGATAATCCTAGCTTCTCACCACTAATCCCGACATATTTCTCTACGTAGGTGTACCAATTTTCAAGGTCTTTGTATCGAATAGGCCAATCTACTCCGATGCTTTGTTTGGCATTAGCTTCAAAATCAAGGTCGCTCCAGCGGTAGCACTGTTTTCCCCAAAGCAACGAACGCCCTCCTACCTGATTTCCTCGAATCCAGTCAAAACGCTTTACTTCGGTGTAAGGGCTATCAAGGTCGTTGTTATAAAAATGCTTGTTGGATTCATCAATAAAGCCACTCCGAACTTGAATATGGTATTTCTTTTTATCTTCATCGGTCAGCTTTCCACGGTGTTCAAAATCCCAGTGGTCGTTGTTCATCGTAGGGTAGTCTTCAACGTGACGCACCATCCGTCCTCTTTCCAAGACAAGCGTCTGCAACCCTTTCTCACACAGCTCCTTAGAGGCCCAACCGCCGCTAATTCCTGACCCAATCACGATGGCATCGTAGGTATGGGTTTTGTTGACTTTTAAATTAAAACTTGGCATAGGTTAATTAGATATTAGAATAGTGAAATATGTTTGCGAAGATAGGTATTTAACTGTCTATACGACAATTAAAATGATTTAATAGCAAGCAAAAATGAAGGGAGAACTATTTTGGAAAATTATATGTATCTACATATATTTATAACATCCTAAGCTACTAGGCTCAAGGTGGTGTAAAATAGCGTGGTATGAAAAGAAACGAATTTCTAAAAAGTGTTCTGGGAGGAACTATTGCAATGGACTCATTAAAAGACCTTTATAAATGGAACGAACAATTGGCAACCAAAGACTCGTTCATGCCCCTACTTTTTGTGGGGCACGGCTCGCCCATGAACGGAATCGAAGAAAATGAGTTTAGCGGTGGCTGGAAACGGCTTGGCAAAGACATACCCGTCCCAACGGCCGTCTTGGTAGTGTCGGCGCACTGGTACACCCGTGGCACCAAAATAACGGCCATGAACGCCCCGCGTACCATCCACGATTTTGGTGGATTTCCGAGGGCTTTGTTTGAGGTTCAATACCCTGCGCCAGGTAGCCCTGCGTTGGCCAACGAAACAGCATCGCTCGTTAAAAAAGCGCAAGTCAGCCTTGACCATGAATGGGGCTTAGACCACGGAACGTGGACGGTCGTACGTCACATGTACCCTAAAGCCAACATTCCCGTATTACAATTGAGCATTGATTACACCCAACCACCTCGTTATCATTATGAGCTGGCAAAAGAATTAGCAGCTTTACGCAAAAAAGGGGTGCTAATTATTGGAAGCGGAAACATGGTTCATAACCTTGGTATCCTCAATTGGCAATACACCGAACGAGGTTACGATTGGGCCATTGAAATGAATACCAAATTCAAAAAACTAATCGTCGAGAATGACCACGCTCCGCTGATTAATTACGAGAAATTGGGACAAGCAGCATTATTGTCGATTCCATCCCCCGACCACTACTTACCATTGTTATATATTTTGGGCTTAAAAGAAGAAAAAGAGCCTATCAGTTTCTTTAACGACAAAACTGTTTTAGGCTCTATTTCAATGACTTCTGTAAAGATTGGATAAAGGGTGCAGTTACTCATAACCGCACTCACGTACCTCTGGTTGTGAGCAACCAGAGGCACTTACAATTCAATTACCGCTTTTATGACTCGACTTTCAGGAAGAAGAAGCGTTTCAAATGAGTCGATAAGGGAGTCAAACGAAACGCGGTGAGAAATCCAAGGTTGGGTATCTAATGTCCCATTCTCCATCGCCGCGATGATGCTCGTAAAATCCTCTGGTAGGGCGTTACGACTGGCTAAAAGTGTCACTTCTTTTCGGTGAAATTCAGGGTCGTTAAAAGTTACCTCTCCCTGAAACAGCCCAACAAAAGTCAATCGACCACCGTGAGCTACATATTTGAAGGCTTGCATCATCGACGTTGGATTTCCTGTGGCATCAAACACCGCCGTTGGCAAGTCACCATTCAACACACCACGAATAGCCTCTACGGGGTCATTAGTTGTCAACAAAATGGTTTCGTCCACCTTCAATTGTTGTTTGCAAAACACCAACCGCCCTTCGTTCATGTCCATCACGGCCACTTTAGCGCCTTTGAGCTTGGCAAATTGAATTACAGAAAGGCCAATCGGCCCTGCTCCAATGACTAACACCAAATCGTTGGCTTGCACTTGTGCCCGATTGACCGCGTGTGAGCCAATGCCCAACGTTTCGACCAAGGCCAACTGCTCATAACTCAACGTTTTTGACGTATATACTTTATTGGCAGGAACTTTCAGAAACTCGCGCATTCCACCATCGGAATGTACACCGAGTACTTGAAGTTTTTCGCAGCAATTGGTTTTGCCCATACGACACGCTTGACATTTGCCGCAATTGATGTAAGGCTCCACCGATACTTTATCGCCTACCGTCACGTTGCCAACACCTGTACCTATCGCTACTACCTCCGCTCCGAGTTCGTGACCAAGAATACGAGGGTACGAAAAAAACGGTTGCTTCCCACGGAAAGCATGGTAGTCGGTTCCACAAATACCAATGCGATGAATTTTTAAAAGAACTTCGCCGTCTTGAAGTTCCGTGTTCAAGTCCGTTTCAGACTGCTGAAAATGGCCTGGACTAAGTAGAGTTAAAGTCTTCACAAGATGTATTATTTAGGGGGTTACAAACCTAAAGAATCTTTATCAGACAACTTTACTGTTCCGTACTAAAACTTTTCACTTGTTTCCTACCTCCATTGAATTTTCAATAAAAAGGTCGAGCGCTTTTTCTAGCCGCTTTGTTTCTAATGCTCCCACTACTCTACCTTGAAGTTGCAGGTATTGGTCAAAAAAAACGGTGGTTGGGTAGCTCAGTTTTCCATTTTCGGTTCCTAGTACTTGTGCCAACTCGTGTACACCCGTTTTTACCCCCGTTGGCTTAAACTTGTACGTACGTTGCAAAAACGTAATGGGCTGCGCATCTTCCGCATTGAGGCGAACACAGTAAAATTTCTCATGAAGCTTGCTGACAACCTGTTGGTCTGCAAACGTTCGCAATTCCATCATTTTACAATACGTACACCAATCGGTATGAATAAACACCAGCACGGGTCGGCGCTCTTTGCGGAGGCTGTCGGTGAGGTGTTCAAACGACGTCCAACGCAATGTTTGGGCTTGGCATTCGACTGCCAAAAGCCCAAACAAGCCAAAAAGTGCTATCCAAACGTGCTTTTTCATTTGAACAAATTGTATCTAACACCTGCAAAGAAGCGAATACCTTGGTTGGGCGCATAGACGTACGACGGGTCGAAGGTCAAGGCGTAGGGGTTATTGGGAGTCGGCACTACTTGCCCCGTCGCATCAAACGTTACTTGTTTATCAAACGGGTCAAAAGCGCGGGCAATGGCATCAGGAGATGGGGTAAAATTCAATAGATTTTTCACCCCTCCGTAGATTTCCAACCCATTGTTAAATTTCTTCCCTAATTGGATATTTTGAAGGCTCCACCAAGGCGAATACTCAGGGCGAGGGTCAAGTGGACCTAGTACGGGCAGTTTCATTGGGCCGTACAAATTGCCTGTATAATCGACCGACAGGCCAATTTGTGGGAAGGTATATGACACCGACCATACACCCGTAAACTTCTCTGTCAAAAGCTGGGTTTGCTTCACCAGCGTTCCGCTGCCGTCGTCTTCGCGCTGGAATACATCCATGGCTGTTGCGCCCGTCATAAATTTGAGCCCGTTGGCCAGCGATACGTCGATATTTAACGACAAGCCGCGTGAAACGGCGTTTCCGCTCAAGTTGCTGTAAATGATTTTGTTGGGGTCAGTGAGGTAATCAGGAATAATACGGTTATTAAAAAACGTGTAGAAAGCCGTTGCATCCAGTCCTACGTATCCGCCGTTACCCAAGAAAAACTTCCGCACGTAGTTTAAATTTCCGTTCCAAGAGCGTTCAGGTTTCAATTCTTCGGTAAACTCTACTTTCCGCGCTCCAGTCAAGGCTGCGTGGTCTTCAGTGAATACGTTGGCCACCCGATACCCATTTCCGACGCTTGCACGAAGCACGTTTTTCTTGTCGGTGGAAGTCCATTTGTAATTTAAACGAGGCGTAAAGATGCTCCCGTGGATAGAGTTATAATCATAGCGCGCTCCTAGCAACAACTTATGGTTGGTCGTAAGCGTGATTTCATCTTGGACAAACAACCCAGGCAATAGCACTTTCGACGGTGCATTCTTTCCATCGGCGTCCGTTGCAGGGGTATTATCATCGTAAAAAGTGTAGCGTAGAGCCGTTCCTACCAACAAATCGTGGCGCTCTTTGAGTTTTTTATCCCATGTAAATTGGCCAAAACCAATGTACTGCTGCGCTTGGTACGGGGTTGTTCCGTAGTACGAATCCTGCAAATGCCCGTTGGCCGAAAACTGAAAGGTTATCTTTTCTTTCATGGGCAATTGATACGCTCCAATTACCTCCCAGCGCTTGGTATTGATACTTTCGGCATAAATCTCATTACTTCCACGGTACTTAGGCGTCCACTGAGTTTGCCCGCCCCAACGGTCTTCATAGACGTAGCGCCCACCTAGCGTGAACACCCGATTATCTTTACGGTCTATGCTAAATTTATTAAAAAGCGAGATTCGATTTTGAAGCGTAATGTCCGTAAAACCATCGCCATTTTTATCGGTCGGGCGTTGAAAATTAAAATAGTTAAGCCCAAATAATGATTGGATTTTTTCGCCCAACTTGTACTTTAACCCCAAGTCTGCATTGAATTCTGCCCATGAAGTTCCCATCACATCTACTGAAACCAAAGGCGCTGACGACGGCTTTTTGGTAATGACGTTGATCAAACCACCCACCGCTTCCGAACCATACAAGGTAGAGGCAGGGCCTTTCACCACTTCGACCCGTTCGATGAGCGCACTTGGAATCCCGCTCAACCCATATACTGTCGAAAGTCCTGATACAATGGGCATTCCATCAATCATAATCATGGTATAGGGACCTTCCAAACCATTGATGTGAATATCGCCCGTGTTACAGACGTTGCAGTTCAACTGCGGACGAATCCCGTTAATATTCTGTAATGATTCAAATAAGTTGGGAACAGGATTCCGCTTAAAAAATACGGGGGTATAGATTTCAACAGGAACGGGGCTATCTAGTTTTGAGACCTCTTTCATCGTTCCTGTCACTACAACTTCGGCCAGCGAATTTTCTAACTCATCCGTTTGAAGGGTCAATTCTTGGAAAAATTTAGCCTCCGAAATGGTCACGGCCTTGGTAATGGTACGATAACCAATGGCCGAAATCACCAACTGATACGAACCGTACTTGACATTTTTGATTTCGAAAACTCCTTTTTCGTCGGTCGTGGTACCGTATTGGGTATTTTTCAAAGCCGCCGTTCCAAATTCCAGAGGTTTACCTTTGACAGTTACCGTTCCTCGAATACTTCCAGTTTGTGCGAAAATAATGGTTGACACTAGCATGGACGCTAGTAATAAGAACAAATGCTTCATTGTGAGAATGCCGTTAGGAATGTATGTACAGCTTGTTCGAAGCCACCTTCTGTTTCACAGAAAAAATGCGCCTTCGACATACTGATGTAAAATGATACGAAAATGAGTCGATGACAACCACAGCGCTTCGCGTGGATGACAACCAACAAGATTAAAAAGGGAGACGGTCTTCGTTTTTGAAGGAAAAAAATATGGCGTACATGTGCGATTTTATCCGTTTGATAAAACCGATTTCACCTAGTTACGTGTGTGATTTATTTCCCATCAAATCAAAGACTATGAGTGGGTAGTAGTAGGTGGCCCTCGAAGGGAGAAATCTCCGAAAAAAGGAGTTCGGTAGGCTGCTAATAAGTAAAATGAGGTACGTGGAGAATAATTGGTAACCAACCGCTTCAAAACTGCCAATGCCACCGATAGCGTAAGTGCGGCGTAGGTTGCGTTGGTCAACGAATCCAGCAAAAACAGTTCGTTTTTGGTGTGGTCGTTGGGCTGAAAAGGAGTATTAGAATTAGAGGCTTTGTAAGGGTGCGCGTGGGTAATAATCTTTCCACTTGAGAGCTTGTGCGCATGACGAAACACAATGCCGTTGAGAAGCATCAAGGTGAATAACACCAAGAAACCCTGAGCAATGGTTTGTCGTATGCGTTGATGAAACAACATGAAGTGGATGAATATTTCGTAAATCTAACCAGTATCTACGAGAAAAAGTTTATCTCTCGCAAATAATTAGCGATTTCTCCTATTTTTTGTGCTTTCCCCCAATAATCTCTTGTAAACGTTCTATAAAACAGGTTTTTGGGAAAGTCAGGTAAGTGTTGAAGTCGGAGGGTGGGTGGGTTTTGGCAAAAAAGAAAAATTTTGATTTTGTTTATTTAATTTTGTTTTTTGTATTTTTATAACCCAAAGCAAAAACGCAATTGGTCATCATTTCAAAAACAATCATTCGTGAGTTTGGACTAAAGCACGCTGATGCAAACGATGCGCTTAATGATTGGTTTGCTACTGTCTCAGAAGCAAACTGGTCAAATTTTACTGACATAAAACAAACTTTTAATTCAGTTGACTATGTGGGCAATGAGCGATTTGTTTTTAACATAAAAGGCAATCGTTATCGCCTAGTAACAATGATTTTTTTAGACATTCGTACAGTATTTATTCGTTTCATAGGAACTCACGCAGAATACGACAAAATTGACTCAACCACTATTTAAACAATGACTTCCCCACTAAAAACCGAAGCTGAATACAAGCAAGTAATGGCTGAAATTGAGACGTTTTTACAAAAAGCTACTCATAATGAAGGTTTTACAAGCCTTTCTCCTGAAGAAACAGAACGTCTCCGAAATCTATCTTTACAAGCAGAAGCTTACGAAGACGCTATCCCAATCATGCCTTTACAAATTCCTACTCCTCAAACACTTTCTGACATGCTGAGTTTAAAAATGTTTCAGTTAAAATTGAAACAAAAAGACTTAGCAGCACTACTTGACATCACGCCTACCCGACTCTCGGAAGTGATGACGGGCAAGCGTAAGGTCAACATGGATTTAGCTAAACGACTTTATCAAAAATTAGCCATCGACCCTGCGTTTATTTTAGAACATGCTTAAAACTCCCGAACCTTATTTTTCTCTTTGAAATAAGTGCCAAGGGCTTTTTGTCCAAAAACATAAAACACAGCGGGCGTTACCACCATATCAAGTAACGTACTCGAAATCAATCCCCCCAAGATAACCGTTGCCACAGGGTAGAGAATTTCTTTCCCTGCGGCTTGGGGATCGAGGGTAAGGGGAATGAGCGCTAAGGCTGCCACCAAGGCCGTCATTAGTACCGGAACGAGGCGTTCGAGCGAACCACGGATAATCATTTCTTTCCCAAAATGCTCACCTTCGTGCTCGATAAGGTGGATGTAATGCGAAATCATCATGATTCCGTTGCGGCTTGCGATTCCCGTCAGGGTAATAAAACCCACCAACGTTGCTACCGAAAATACGCCCCCCGAAAGCAACACCGCCACCACACTCCCCACCAGCGCCAATGGGACATTGAGCATGATTTGCAGCACAATGCGGCTTGATTTAAAATGGGTAAAAAGTACCAAGAAAATACTGACGATGGAAAGAATACTCAAGAGGCTTATCAATTGCGTAGCTGACTCCTGGCTCTCAATCAGTCCCGAATAAACGACATACGTTCCTTGGGGAAGTTGCAACTTGCCCACTTGCTTTTTTATTTCTTCGACAGTACTTCCCAAATCTCGTTCTTGAACATTGGCCGAAATCACCATCCGCCGCTGG
Organism: Runella sp. SP2; assembly: GCF_003711225.1. NCBI lineage: Bacteria > Pseudomonadati > Bacteroidota > Cytophagia > Cytophagales > Spirosomataceae > Runella > Runella sp. SP2. The sequence goes on from NZ_CP031030.1 coordinate 5,457,071, forward strand.
GTATTTTCGTGCATCACTTGGTTGACGGTCACGGTTTGTTCGATGTCAGCAATCTGTTCCAAAGGCACCAATGTCCCATCAGGAGTACTGATTTGAGTGTTGCGGATGGCTTCAAGGTTTGAACGTTCGTGTTCGTTGGCACGAATGAGAATATCAAACGTTTTTTGTCCATCGTACATCTGACCTGTCACTTTTCCGTTGTAAAACACTTCGAGTTCCTCCGCCACTTTACCCGCTTGCAGCCCAAAACGTTGGAGTGCGTCGCGTTTGACACGAATCTGCAACTGAGGTACCATCACTTGACGCTCGATACTCAAGTCCACCACTCCCTCAACGCCTTGCATCACATTTTTGATTTGCCCTGCGGTGGTACGAAGTTCGGCTAAATCATTTCCGTAGAGTTTAAGCGCTATTTGCGCCTGTACCCCCGAAAGCAAGTGCTCAATTCGGTGCGAAATAGGTTGTCCTACTGCAATTGTTACGCCTTTCATCACCGACAGTTTTTCGCGGATGTCAGCAATGATTTCATCCCGACTTCGCTTGGTATCAGATTTTAATTCTACTTCAATTTCGGAACGACTGACAGGTTCGACGTGCTCATCGAGTTCGGCTCGTCCTGTACGACGACTGGCATACTCCACTTCAGGTACTTGCAGCATGAGTTTTTCGGCCAAGGTTCCTAACCGATTCGACTCCTCCAACGAAGTTCCAGGCGGAGCAATGAGATTGATGGTAAACGAACCTTCGTTGAAAGGTGGCAAAAACTCCGTTCCTAAAAAAGGAAGCGTGCCAACTGAAGCCATAATCAGTAATGTCGCCATAACTATAATTGCCTTTGGCCGCTGCAATGCCCACTGCAACAGCTTCGTATCCTGCTTTTTAAGCCACCGCACCAGCCCCCCGTCCCCCGATGGGGGGGCAAAAATAGCTCCTCCATTGGGGGATGGGGGGCTTAGATAACTACATAACACGGGCGTAACGGTAAGCGACACCAACAATGAGGCGATAATCGAAGTGATGTAAGCCAAGCCCAACGGCGCAAAAATCCGTCCTTCGACGCCTTCCATAAAAAACAACGGCACAAATACGAGAACCACAATAATGGTAGCATAGACAATCGAATTGCGCACTTCGGAACTGGCTTCATATACTACCCGAAGCGTTGATTTGGGGTTGCCTGAGGCTTGGTTTTCTTTCAACCGTCGAAAGACATTTTCAACATCGACAATAGCGTCATCGACCAACTCACCGATGGCAATCGCCAGCCCGCCCAATGTCAGGGTATTGATGGAAATATCAAACAATTGAAAAATAATAGCCGTCATCACCAACGACAGCGGAATGGCCGTCAGCGTAATAACCGTCGTGCGGAGATTCATCAAAAACAAGAATAAAATCACCACCACCAATATAAACCCATCTCGCAATGCCTCGGTGACGTTGTGGATGGAGTTTTCGATGAATGTTTTCTGCTGAAAAATCTTCGGATTTAACGATACATCGCGCGGCAACGCAGGCCGAAGCTCTTGGCAGGCTTTTTCTACCTCATCGGTCAAGACCACGGTATTGGCCCCTGGTTGTTTTTCTACCGCCATAATCACCGCAGGTTTCCCGTTGATACTTCCGTCTCCTCGCTTAAAGGCCGCTCCAAATTTTACATCGGCCACCTGTTTGAGTAGCACAGGTTGACCCTGTCGGCTGGTTACGACCGTATTGGCCAAATCGTCCAGCGATTCCGCCCGTCCTACGTTTCGAATCAAGACTTCCGAACCGTATTCGTAGTAAAAATTTCCCGTGGTATTGCGCGATGAAAGCGACAATGCTTGTTCCACTTCGTCGAGTCCTACGCCAAATTGTTTAAGCTTTATACTCGACACTTGCACTTGGTACTGCAAACGGTCGCCTCCAATCGGAATCACTTGCGCTACTCCTTTGATGGTCAACAATCGACGCCGAACGGTAAAATCGGCCAAGGTTCGAAGCTCGGCAGGCGATGTACTATCGGCACTCATTCCGACGTACATAAACTGTCCCATTACCGACGAAATAGGCCCCATAATCGGCTTAATTCCGTTGGGTAAAGTCACGGTTTGGAGTTTTTCGGCCACCAACTGCCGCGCTCGGTAAATTTCGGTATTCCAGTCAAATTCCACATAGACCATCCCCAAGCCAATCGCCGAACTACTTCGTACCGATTCTACGCCTGGTGCGCCATTGAGGGCAGTTTCGACGGGTAATACCACTTGGGTTTCTATTTCTTCGGGAGCTAAACCGTTGGACTCCAAGAATATCGTCACGCGGGCTCGGTTCAGGTCGGGCAATACATCAATCGGCAATCGAATCGCCGTATAGGTTCCTCCAACCAACAATATCCCCGCAAACGCCAATACAATCAGTCGATTGTTTAGCGAGAATTTTATTATTTTATCGAGCATGTTATTGATTCAGGAAAATCATTTTCAATTGATACGAAGAAGTAACCACTACTTTTTCTCCCGAATGTACACCCTTCAAAATAGTCGTAGATGCTCCGTTGTTGTTTCCAATCGCCACATATTCCACCCTGAAACGCTCAGGCGACTCTTTTACAAACACACAAGGTTTGCCGTTGAGCTGGCTTAGTGCGCTATTGGGCAATGCCAACGTCCTATTTTCGTCGCGTGCTTGCGCTCGCACGGTCACGTATTCGCCAATTTTAAAATCACCATCGGGATTCTCGACTTCAAAAAGCATTTTTTGCGATTGGTTGGCATTTACGACTTGCGCCGCCGACAATAACCGCACTCGATTGGTTTTATGTTTTTCACTGTCTCGCTGGCATTCCACCTCGAAGCCTGTTCCTAAGCGGACTTTGTCAGCATCTTGTTCAAATACCTGCGCTTCGACATACACTTTGTTGAGATTGGTAATCGTAAAAAGCGTTTCACCCGTTCCTACTGTTGAGCCAATTGCCACCGCAAACGGTGCCACTACGCCCGAAATCGGTGCGGTAAGCGCGACCAAACGGCTATTACCCTTGCCATTTTTAGCAATGTTGTTAAACACTTTGAGGTTTTCTTGCGCTTTGCGAAGACGGGCTTCGGCTTCAACCATATCACGTTTGGCAGCAATGTCTTCGATTTTTTTCAAGCGGTCGTACTCTTTTTGAGCCGTCGCCAATTCCACTTCCAAATTGTTGCGTTCGGCTTGCAAACTCACTTGCGTACTGGCATCGATGGTCTGTTCGACGACCGCCAACGTCTGTCCTTTGTTGACACGCTGCCCCACTCGGGTAGTAAGCGACACGATGCGCCCCACTTGTGGCGTTTGCACCACCGCCATCCCCGTCGAAGCAGGAATCACTGTTCCATACAGCTGGGTTGTTTCGCGGAAGTTGCCCGTTTCAACAGGATTGGTCAGTACTTCAAATAGGAATTGTGTCTCTTTTGGTACTTCAAACGCGTCACCATTAGCTGTTTGCCCTTTGGCGTTTTTCTCCCCTTCGTGGTTATGTCCATCTTCTTGGGCCTGACTAGGCTGATAGGTTGGGAAAAGGCAAGCACCGATGAGAAGAATCGAAAAAAGGGTTCGGTTTTTCTTCATGGCCAAAAACATGGCGATTAAACCAATTACCAAACCACCCCCAAACATCACCCACATTCGCCAATTGTCGATTTGCCATTCATTTGTTTGTTCGTTGGCTTCCTCGTGGGCATGTTCCGACTCATCGTGACCTACCAATACTCCTTTCAGCACCATCAAATCGGGGCCATTGATGCCTTCAATTTTAGCGGTGAGTGAAAAGGTACGCTCCCGACTAAAACGCGACGTAACCTCATAGATGCCCGCCTCTTTGGGTTTTATATCAAACGTAGCTTTGGAATCTAACGAGGCCGAAAGTGCGATTTTTGCATTGCTAATAGGGCGATTGGTGGCAGGGTCAGCGACGTAAAGCGTAAGTTTGCCCGCTTCGTTGGCGTGCAAGTGTTCGTATTTTAAAACCAACTCATAGCGGTCTGATACCGCTTCGGCCTTTTTGACTTTGATGGTTTCAGCCGCTGGCTCATGAGCTCCGTGGTCATGGTCATCGTGCATGGTACCATCGGCGTGCATGTGCTGAGCGTACGTAAAGCTCCCCATTCCCCAAAGGAAGCATATCAACAAACAAATTAGCTTATTTAAGCTTACAAAGAGCCCTCTAACAATTCCCCCATCGGAGGTTAGGGGGGGGCTATCTATTTTTTTCATAAATTTCCTGTTAGGTGTTGTATGGTCAAAATCGACTGAAAATAGCTACGTTGGGTTTCGATGTAGCGAAGTTTGATGGTGTAGGCGTCGTTGGTTGTTCGTAGAAAATTGATGTAATCGGTTTGACCATTTTCAAAAAAACGACGAGCTGTTTCAATCATCGTATTGGCTTGTGGTAGAGCCACACTTTGGTAGTAGGCCAGTAACATTCGAAATTTCGTCGCCTCATTTTGCGCCATTTGCAAGTCGAGTGACACTAGCTGTTTTTGCGACTCCGTCCGCTCATGGGCAGCTTCTTGCGCCGTTTGAGCGGCCTCAATTCGGCTTTTGTATGACCCCCACCAAAGCGGGATACTCACCCCTGCCCGCAGACGAAACCCCATCCGCGTTTCTGGCGTACCTTGATTGTAATAGCCTACCATGAAACTGGGAAGTCGGCTACTTTTTTCTACTCCAACTACCTTTTGACCAACCACTTCCATTTGCTTAGCCATTTCCACAAGCGGAGCAGAGTCCACATCACCTAAGGTATCCGTAGGGAACGGCATTTTGTCCAACGGAAGTAGTGCTACCTCTGGCGAGAGCACATTCCCCATCAATATCCCTAGTTGATTTTTTTGCAAGATTACCTCTTGACTAGCCATCGAAACTTGGTTACGAAGTTCCGCTGCTTGCGTTTCTGCGAATACCAACGCTAGCTTGTCGATGGTGCCTACTTCAAAGCTCCTCTTTGCGGCAATGGCGATTTGGGTGTAGGCGCTGTCTTGGCTTTGGAGTTGTTGGAGATACGACTGGGTAAATTGCGCATTGAGATATGTCCATTTTACCCGAAATTTTAGCTCGTTTTCGGTGATTTTTTGGTCTTTTTGAGCCAATCCTACGTAGGCTTGCTGCAACTGCGCCTGCTGGTGATACACCGAAGGCAAACGAAAGCTTTGCTGCACGCCCAGCGTATAAAATACCCCTGTCGGGCTATCAAACGTCAGCTCAGGGTTAGGAATCGCTCGGGTGGAACGGATGAGTTGTTCGTTTTGCTTCACCACCAAACTCGAAGCTTTCAGTGCATGACTGTTCTTGAGCGCTGCTTCCACTACTTCGTCGGGCGTCAGCGTACGTTGTGACCACGCGCAGGTACTCAACACCCAACCAAGTCCGACCGTCAAGGCTGACTTTTGCCAGTAAGTGTTCATCAAAAATGAAGATTTGATTTAAAAACTAAGAAAAAGTTAAGAGGCGAGTTTGCAAAGAGCGAGTTTGCAAAGGGCAAGTTTGCAAGGGGCAAACTCTTTTGCCTGTTTGCCTTTTACAAACTTGTGCATTTCCTCTATTTCTAAATCAAAAAGCTCTGAACCAGCGTTAGAAGAAAACGCCCGTAGGTTCGTCGAAAGACGTAGGACGGTTTAAAAAAAGCAATACCTATCTCTTCTTTTTGAAAGAGCGTAGGCTTGTAGAAAAATGCAGAAAAAGAGGGAATAAAAGGAATAAAAACCGTTGAAGCGAAGTTAGGGGCTTTGGTCGTAACTTCGGCATAACAATACACAAAGTTGACTTGTGCTTCTTCTTCGTGGGCCTGAAAACCCGCAGCGGCCTCGTGATGGTGATGATGTTCGTCTTCGTGCTGCTGGTGTTCGCACGACGTCTCCGCCCAGCTTGAAAGAATGTGGCGATGCGTTCCATGCTCCTGACACGAATGTTCCAGCACCCCAAAGCCATTACCCGCCCAAAGGGCCAGCGACGCCATTGTCAATGCCAAAAACTGTTTCAGAAGCTTTTTCATCAAAACCGATTTTTAGCAAAAATAAATCAAAAGCACGTGCAACAGGGTTTCAGATAGTAAAAAGGGGGAAATAAGTCTGTCAAAACCTCTTTGGTTTTAGTATAATTGCACCAAAAGATAACTCCTAAACGACCATGACACTACTCGGCTTTCCTGTATTGGTACTTACAAAAATCCTGTTTGCGGCTTTCAATGGTATTTTGTTTACGCAATCGGGCTTAGACAAGGTTTTTCACTACCAAGGCAACCTCGATTATTTTAAAGATCATTTTAAAAAATCGCCGTTGGCTTCCAGCATCGGGGCGCTGATGCCCACCATTACGTTGCTTGAGACTTCAGCGGGTTTGGTGTCCTTGGTGGGCGTAGTGCTTTTGCTCATTGGAAGCGATTTGGCCAATGTGGTAGCGGCCTCGGGCATGTGTTTGGGGGGAATTTCGTTGGTGTGTTTGTTTTTTGGGCAACGGCTGGCACAAGACTACGCAGGTGCCGCCTCGTTAGTGCCTTATTTCTTAATGGCCGCAGGTGGGTTAGTTCTGTATGCTTTCTAAACATTCGGGTTGTGTGAGTAAGCATAAAAAAGAGGGTTGTGAGCAACCCTCTACACAACAAGAGTGCTGTGCGTTTGGATACTATTATCCAAACACAGGGTTTCTCAAAACCCAATTCAGAAATCGAGATTGGGAGCAACCCCAGGCACGAAAAAAGAGGGTTGTAAGCAACCCTCTACACAATATCGTAATTCCCACTCTACTTTACTCGATTAGTTTTCCATTTGCTTTTGGTAGCCACAGAAACCGTTGTGCCTCCGCTGGTAGGTTGTTTGGTTTGATTCATTAGATAGGCCACCAACGCCGCCGCAACTTCGATTTCTTCCTGATCGACCTCTTTTTTGAGCACTTCGGGGGTAAAGTAGTGTTTGACAAAATGCGTATCGAAATTACCAGAAGTAAAAGCTTCGTGCAACATCACAAAACGACAAAACGCCAACGTCGTTTGTACCCCCGTGATTTCGTATTCATCAATGGCTCTTACCATTTTATCAATCGACTCCTGACGCGTCGCCGCGTGGGTGATAAGTTTGGCAATCATGGGGTCATAATAAATCGGGATGTCCATGCCTTGCTCAAAACCATCGTCCACCCGAACGCCATTTCCTTGTGGACGCACGTAGGTTTTTAGATTTCCAACATCGGGCAGGAAGTTATTATAAGGATCTTCAGCATACACCCGAATCTCCATAGCGTGCCCGTTGATTTCAAGGTCTTCTTGCTTGATCTGAAGTTCTTGACCTTCGGCAATATAAATCATCTGACGCACCAAGTCCACCCCCGTAATCATCTCGGTCACTGGGTGTTCTACTTGAAGGCGTGTATTCATTTCGAGGAAATAGAAGTTCAGTTGGTCGTCCACAATAAACTCGACCGTCCCTGCGCCATAATACCCGCACGAGCGAGCTACGTCCACGGCGCATTTGCCCATTGCTTCTCGGATTTCGGGCGTAAGGCACGACGAAGGTGCTTCTTCGACTACCTTTTGGTGACGGCGTTGCACCGAACACTCCCGTTCAAAAAGGTAAATAATATTTCCGTGCTGGTCGCCCAACACCTGAATTTCGATGTGCCGTGGCGAGGCTACGTATTTTTCGACAAACACCGCTCCGTCGCCAAAAGCCGAAATGGCCTCACTGACGGCGCGCTCCATTTGTTCGTCAAACTCTTCTTCATTTTCAACAATACGCATTCCTTTTCCACCACCACCTGCACTTGCTTTAATTAACACAGGATAGCCGATTTGCCCCGCAATGGCTTTGGCTTCGGCGCGGTCGGTAACAGCATCGGGTGTACCTGGTACCATAGGGATTTTATATTTTGCCGCCGCCCGTTTTGCCGACAGCTTATCGCCCATGATTTCGATACTCTCTGCCGATGGCCCCACAAAAAGAAGCCCCGCATCTTTGACCATTTGCGAGAACTTGGCATTTTCGGACAAAAATCCGTACCCTGGGTGAATGGCATCTACGCCCAATTTTTTACATACGTCTATAATTTTATCACCCCTCAAGTACGATTCTGATGAAGCAGCAGGGCCAATACATACTGCCTCATCGGCATAGCGTACGTGCAACGCGTTGCGGTCGGCTTCACTATACACTGCCACCGTTTTAATGCCCATTTCGCGGGCAGTTCGCATGACCCGAAGAGCAATTTCCCCACGGTTGGCGACCAGAAGTTTGTTGATTTTGCGCATGAACAGCTAGATATTTTTCTATAAAGGCACCGAAAGTTACAACATATCGTTCAGTGTCATAGAATTATCTTGGTAAAACAGTATAGAAGTTTTACTACAAAAGAATACAAAGGTTAGTATTTCAAACACCTTGTCTTTCTTCTGGCAGCGCTGCTTTTGCCTCTAAACCTAAAAAGGGCATCAAATCCATACCAAATAGCTAGTTCAAAAGCGCCAGTATCCGTACCAAGGGAAGAAATACTAACATCATAACTGGCCTGAAAAAGGATATTATCTCTGGCCCATCCCATGGTTCCGACCAAGGCATCTCTGCGTTTAGGGCCAGTCAAAAGACCTCTGTACCATACACCTACCAAAAGCGGAGAAAAGATAAGGTTTGTGCCTACGTCTAGCTGCTGATTCATCCCCTGACGACGCCATTGTAGTGCCACACTCAGTGCGCTTTCTCGGTCCAAATCTCGCCCATATCCATTTCCAAACACTTGAATTTGGAGGGGAAATTGGGCACCTAGCTGAACACCCCAGCGTTCGCGTAACCAATCATTGTTTCGAAACCCCATATTGTGATAAGATACACCCGTCCAAAAAAAAGGCTCATAATCGCTCTGTGGGTCATAATCAAAACGAAGCCCACTTGAAAAAGCCAAGCGGTTATTGGTTAAACCATCTTGCGCTAGTGGATCATTAGTACCCAGATAATTGGATACAAACATAAGGTTATCACCACTCCATCGATCAGAGACCCACGCCGCTTGAAGCCCTGGTGTAAGCCTTAACTGCTGTTTAGCATCTAAATAAAACAACCGCGACACTTGGCCTGCCAAATGTGTACTGTTGAGAATACTTCCCCTACGATCATACATCGCCTGTACTCCCAAACCTACTTGTGCATCTTCTGCGTAGGTATCAAAAGAAAAGGCAGCAGTCTGAAACGCAGTACCAATCGAAGGCCATTGGTTACGATAATTCGCAATCAAACGAGGAGTGCCTGCATCACCTGCCAATGCTGGATTTTGATACAAAGGATTGGTGTAAAATTGGGAAAATTGAGGCGCTTGCGCACTTACATTAATCACAATACTCCAAAAGATAAAGGATAAATAGCGCATGGGTAGAAAACGTGTTTTTAGTAAGTCATCGCATCAAGTAAAAATTACCTCGAAGCCGTTCTCGTTTACGAGTTTCAATATACATTACCTCACTTTCTAAAACATACATGTCTGCTGGCATGGCCCGACCATTAAAAGTACCATCCCAAGATTCTGCCTCATTTTGGCTACCTGCTGGTATATTTTTTACTTCAAAAACTACCTCTCCCCATCTATCTCGAATACGAAGCCAGATGATTTCCTTAATACCGTTTCCGAATAGGGTAAATCGGTCACCGATACCGTCGTTGTTCGGGGTAAATGCTTGGGGAATCACCACTGAGCAGCTATCTGTTTGAAAAGCCGACACCCGAAAAGTAGAATCTTTACAAACCCCACGGTTACTAACTACCAACTTAACATCGTATTGACCTTTAGGAAACGGAAGGATTGGGTTGGGCGCATCGGATGTACGTCCATCGCTGAAATACCACTTAAAAGTATCTGCATTTTGAGAACGATTGATGAATCTTACTGGGCCAGGTGAACAAAGCAGAGAATCACCCTCTATCGAAAAGTCAGCAACAGTGCGAGCTAGTATAGGTACTGTCTTACGGATTGGTACCCCTTTGCACGCAGTACTACCCCGATACACCGTCAATGTGGCCGAAATAGAATTGGCAGTAGTGGTATAGGTGTGTAAAGGCGAGTAAGTAACCGAGTCGAGGGGAGAACCATCTCCAAAATCCCAAATAACACCTAAGCGGGGATCGGATAAATTGACAAATTGAACTGGCTGCCCTTGACAGGCCATCGGAGATTCAAGGCGAAAATCACCTTTAGGTAGGCTATCTACCTTCACAATTTTAGAGGTAGAATCAAACCCGCAAGCGGTGTAAGCAATCAGTGTAATTCGATAATCACGATTTGGTTGGGAAAAAGCATGGGTAGCATTGGGGCGTGTGTCTATCTTTCCATCTCCAAATTTCCAAACCCAGCGTTCGGGCTTGGGGACAGTGGCATCTTTCACTTGAATTGGTTCGCCTGGGCATACGATTGATTTTGACAATTCAAAAAGTGGCCTAACTACATTTGGGTGAACCCGAATATCTACCGTGGCACTGTCTTGTCCGCAATCACTGGTGACTGCTAATTTCACACGATAAGTACGGGAGCTATCCCGTGCCGAAAACCAATGTTTCAAGGTATCTGCCCCTGAAGTGCGCATACTACCATCTCCAAAACTCCAACGTGTCAAAGGTTTATTGTGCCCAGTAGAACGATTAGAGAAAGTAATCAGTGCAGGCGTACAGCGAACCGTCGTAGAGTCCACTCCTATTTCTGCTTTTGCCCGTGGACGAACAGTGACAGATTTACTAGCTCGTTGTTCTCCGCAAGCATTTTTTACCGACAAAGTGACGGTAAAATCTTTGGCCACCCGTTCAATATTTTCGTATTGCTTAGCAGGCGGTGTAAACCCTGTATGTTGTGTTCCATCCCCTAAAGTCCATGTGTAGTCGGAGGTACTATTGGGCGTACCTGTCGGTGTAAAGTTCACCGTCAATGGTGCACAACCTTGTGTTTGGCTGAGACTAAAATCGACATTCGCAGGGGGTGCTAAAATGAGCACTTCTCGCGTCGTGGTATCAGCACATCCTCCCGCTCCTGCAATGAGCGTTATTCGATTGGTTCCGGCAGCTAGCGAAAGACTAGGGGTAGCACCATTGGCTACTTGATTGTTGTTGACCAACCACGTATAAGTTGACGCACCCGTCGAATTGTTCGTAGGGCGAAGCGCACTACCCGTACATCCATTCGCTATCGCAAAATCAGCTTTAGGACGACCAATAGAAATAACGGCATCATCTGTACTTCGACACCCACTGGGGCTGCTCACCTCGTACGTAAGCCTAATCTGATTATTAGGAACCGCACTAATTATTAATGTATCTCCTCTCAGGCAATTGGAACATCCTGTCCAACGTCCTCCCGAAGGAGTAGCTTGTAGTTTAAGCAGCGAAGCTCCTTGACAAATCGTCAAATCTCTGGCATCAGGCTGTATGCCTTCAACAACGACTGTCACACTATCTTTGGAAGAACAACTCCCACTTCCTACTACATAACGAATCAGATGTCGTCCTAACGTTTTTGGGTTAAAAACACGATTTGTTCCCTGAGATTCAATCAAGGCTGAGCCTGACCACGTACCACCCAAAGACGACGCACGTAGTGAAAGGCTTGCTGTACCTAAGCATAAGGTCGTATCTCTTACTGGAGTCGTAATCTTTACTTGACTAGCTGCCGATACCAAAAAAGTATCACGGTCGGTAATTACTCCGCCACAAGGGTTCGGAATGGTTGCTTCGACAATATAAGGAGCTGTTTGAAAAGTAAGTTCTTCTCCAACAGCAGGATCAAACGCTCGACCATTTAAGGTGTAAGAGACACCCGTTTGTGAGGCAAATCGGTAACGAAAAGGTGCTTGACAAACATCTGCTTGGCGCGGCAGGTTGAGTGTGGGTTTGTCAATGACAGTATGAGGGCAAGGATTAGGCTTCGAGCGTCCACAATCATTTTCGGCAACCAATGTAACGGTATATATTCCTGCTTTCGAGAATTGAATGACAGGTTTGGGCGAAGAGGCATTAGTTCCGTTAATAAAACGATAATCACTTGGGCTAACCGTCCATTGATAGCGAGTGGCATCAATCGAAAGTGTCGCATCCAACGTAAGCGTACCTCCATTTGATAAACAAATCACCGTATCACCATTGACCAATGAGAAGCCGCTCGTTAGTACATATTTAGCTTCTGGCAGTTTTTTGAGTTTGACATCCACTTCGGCTGTACTCACCCCACAGTTTTGTGAAGTAGCGGTAAGTTTGGCTTTGTATGTTTTCGTAGGGTCACTGTAGTTGATAGAAGGTGAAGAGCCAGTACTGGTTTGGCCATTTCCAAAATCCCACAAAAAACTTACATCTGAGGAAGTCGGGCAAGAATTATTTGAAAAACGCACAGGCGAACCCTCACAAGCCGCCCCAACGGCAGGATTAGCGACAGGTTTCTTGTTAAAAGTAACCCTAAAGCCTTTGTTATCGTTTAAACACGTAGCACTCCCTACATCAATATCAAAACGAACTAAGCCCGCACTACAATTTTTGACAAAATTTTTCAAGTCATAAATATGCTTGATTGTCACCTCACTATTGAGTGTTACATTTTCACTTTTACCATCACCCCATTCCACTTCATATACCTTACTAGAACAAGGGCCTGGTTTAAGCTTGACACAAAGCTCATACAGGGAGTCAGTCGGTGAAATACACACCACTCCTGAGCTAGTAGCGTCGCAAGTGGTGATGTCAACCCGCTCTTGGGCATAGAGATTACCGCCCAATACCGACAAAATAACCGTGAAAAAATAGAGGATTTTCTTGAGCGTCGAGTGAGTTAACATAATGGTAGTAGAGTTCAGTCAAGAACCTCTAAATTACAATAAGCACCTAAAATTGCATAATCAATTTATAAACTTATTATGCCTTATGTCGTAAGCGGTGGTTCATCTCTGTAAACTCTTTTATACGTCGATTGGCTATTGTAAGTACTTGACCGTTTGTAAGTACCAAGGTATTTTTCAAAGGTGAATCAACCCAATGGCTAATAAAAGAGTGGTTGACAAGATGAGATCGGTGAATACGCACAAAAGAGGAAGGAAGAAGCCGCTCAAAAGCACCTAACGTTTTGGCCATCAGTACTTGGCGGCCATCGGTTAAATACACACGTGTGTAATTCCGCTCTGATTGGAACCTCACTATTTGCATCAACGAGACTGCTTCTTTGCGATCACCTATCCTCAAAAAAATTGGCGGGCACAACGACGGAAGTGACTGTGGAGTATTCATAATTATTTATTTGTGTACGATTCATTTCTGAACCTTTATCTTTTTTTGAGTGAGATAGGTAACAGAAAATCAGAGGTTTTTACACAAACCCTAGCGCCCTCCTTTGCTAGCGGCGCGAAATAGTGTACTGTAGCGTCGTACTGAAATTATGAGAGATGGCCCTTGGAGTTGGGTTAGCCTCTAGTCGAAGACACTGAAACTCGTAATTAAACAGTAACTTCCAATGGCGTGGCGCAATGGATTTTCGCAGCCTAGCAAAGCCAAGGCTCAATCTAGGTGCAATTGAAGGTTTTAGCGTTGGTGCAGCTACCGAAATCAGGTAATTAGTGTAAGTCATGTCTCGTAACGGAACGCATACATTCAACCCGATACTTCCAACGAAACCCATCTTGAGTGAACTTAACCGCTCACGTGGGTTCATTGCAGTATTCCAACCCACCTGTGGACAAAAAGAAACGTAGTCTAGCTGAAACTTTTCGGCTAACTTCCGTCCATCTTCGGTTTCAATCGTTGTACCATAATGTTGCTGGTTCCAATGCAAATCAGCAGCAAAAAAAAGTGGCTTATCCCATCTAAAACGAGAAGCCGAAAAACCGACTTGAAAACTAGGCCGTTCTTGGGATTGATACAAAAAAGCAGGGACTTTTTGGCCTTGCACCGAAAACTGAGGACTCCCCGCCAGTATCATGCCTGCACTCACACTAATGTCCAAATAATGGCGCGAAGGCCATAAATCGAAATAAGCACTGTTAGAAATTTCAGCAAATCCGCGGCTCGCTACAGTGGCGGGTAATTTTCTCACCAATTCTTGGTATTTACGCATCAGGGCAATACGGTCTTTAAAAAAGGGATGTGTTCCGTAAGACTTCCCCAACTGCTTAGCAGTATTCTTATCTTCTTTTTTTGTAACAGTATCCGCTCTCCTTTTTTCGTCTTCCTGCCATAGGCGCAACGTATCCATTTGCGCAATTAATTTTTTAACATCAAAATTTTTCTCTGCCTTACTTAAAAGCCACAAGGCAAACAAATCAGCTTCTATTTCTTGGGCCATGGGGTTGGAACTGCTCAAGTTAAAATGCCTTCTGATGTACTCATGCTCTCGCTCATAAAGCTGTTCTATTTTGGATAATGGCCCCAATCTTTTAAAATGCCCCAACACATGATGCCCCAACTCGTGCGCTAGTATGTGTTTATCCACTAGCGTCATGGGGATTTTATCATTTTGATTAATTAGGTTAATAAAATAATCGTTGAACAAAATCAATCGATTATCACCTTCACAAAGCATGGCCATAGGTGATTCACAAACCGCCTCTCGCACCTGAATAGGCGACTCGGGTAGCCTAAGAGATGAGTGATTAGCAACCTGTTCCAGAAAAAATTTTATTTGCTTTTCTGCGGCCTCCCCACTTTCAATGTACCTTCTTTTTTTATTCCAATCCAATGCTCGACAATCACAAGGAGGCAGGTCTTTGAGAGGAGTAGTTTTTTTTTGGCCATACGCCAATCCCCCCCAACCTACCAAAAGCAATATAGTCCAAAACGAGCAGTTCATCGCCGAATACAATTAATTGAAGGTTAGGGCAATAGTACTTTAGGATTGGTACGGCAACTGTCCACTAGCAGTTGTTTGGTGGTGAATAAACCAATGGCATATTGCTGGGACATCGCCTCATATTCTAGCTGGATTTTGGTTAAAAGGCTATCTTGGGTAGGTTTATCTCTGGTGTATAACTTCAACGTATCCTCACAAAAAATATACGCCAATTGTGCTTTTTGCTGAGGCGCTTCCCACCATTGTACGGGCAACTCACCGATTGGTAGCCCTTCTGCGTACCCCAATCCTCTCGACGGTGTTTGTTGAGCTGCATACACCTCCATTTGTTGGTTACGAATAAACACAAAACTAGCACTTGAGGATTGATGACGCCAAACACTCACCCCAACAATCAATAACAGTATAAACGACGCCGCAAAAGCAGTATAATATGGATACTGCTGAAAATAAGCTACAATTTGCTGAGGATAAGTTTTAGGAGCGCTAGGCATCGAAAATTGATTCGCAGCATCATAAAACGCCTCGTCTTGAGCTATTTTAGTTTGCAGAGACAAAAATTCATCCCAACGAAGTTCGTCAAAAAATGAGGAGTCGTTTTGTAGCAATTCTAAGTATTTTTCATATATTGGGACGTTTTCAACCACTAACCGCTTACACAAATGAAAAGCCTCATGCGTATTTTGTCGTTTGTAGCCGTTGTTGCTTTTATGTCAGCTTGTACGGAAAATGATGTCAAACCTGTAAAAAGTACGCCGTCGTATGCGGAGGATACGCCTCCAAAGCCACCTCCATGTTCTGGTGGAGGTACTTGCGACTAGCACCATTTAGTTGTTGACTTTACCTTGTATGGGGGTTATCGTTTCTTAAGAAACGGTGGCTCCCATACTCCTTTTCTGGTTTTTCCTTTCCACAACAACGCTGCTGCTAGAACGAAACCAAAGACGGCTATTCCCACTTTCCAAGAAATCCCCCCAAAAAACTGTTCAGCATAGACAGCCTCTCGGTTTCCTAAAACAATATAATTTGCCCAATAATAAGGATGGCGGTACTTCTTATGTTCTCTAGAAGAAAGTATGTCAAGCTTTGCCTTTTGAAGTGCTTCGTCGATAGCATATCCCTTGGATAGATAATGATGGAGTCGAATTGATAAAAAAGACACGGCATCATTGTTGGCTTCCCAAGTCGTGGTCACTACTGCTTGAGCACCTGCATAGGCAAATGCCCTTGCTAATGACAAGATACCTTCACTCCGTAGCATCGTTCCTCTATTGGCTTCGCAAGTACCTAAAACTACCAACGATGTATTTTGTAACGGTAAGTGGCAAATGTCATCAAAATACAGGTGACTATCGTGATCGGGATATAGTTGTATGTAAGAGTTAAAAAAATCTGCCGAATCTATGAAAGTATGGGCAGCGATATGGATTATTTTTTTGTTTAAATCTGCCTTTAATAGACGGGTTTTTGTTGCTTTTGTAGTTAAAATCTTTTCACCATCTATCTTCTCTACTTCTTCTGTGCTTGAGATTGGCAGCCATTTTTTTGCCAACAATTTTTCGTCTAAAAAAGGAGCAATAACTAATGCCGACTGGGTAGTTCCTTTTGGCGCATCTAACAGCGGCTTAGAGCGCTCTTGATACACACGACTGGGATGTTGCCAATACCACTGTGCCGAATAAGCATAAGAAATCGAATACTTTGACAACAAATAATCGTACTGTTTTTGCCCTGTTTCCAAAATCTCAAAAGGTAAAAATTGGAAACGAGGATCACGGTTAATAACCAAGATTTTTTTGTTAAGTACTACTTTTTTTATCGGTTCTATAAACTGTTGGTAACAATAAATAGCCGATGCAGAGCCATAGTAACGCCCCAATCCAGGGTTGTTCACTATTTGCTCTTGTAAATTCCTTAGACAAACCTCTAATTGTGGAGCAATGGGTTGACACAATACATCGGCTTTATCATGGGTAACAACAAAAGTATAAAGACAGTCATTTTGCCAAATATAGGATACATAAGCTGTTTCATTGTCTAATTGTTGCTGTAGCGATGACAAAGAAAAAGCAAGTTGTTGATAAATACTTTGGTAATAACTTGGGTATTTTTTAAAAAGTTGTTGTTTAAAACGGTGCCACCGAATTTGAAGATTAATATAGGCATCCATATCAACCGATTGTTTTCCCCTAAAACTCATCAATTGACGCTCAATTCTACTTTCTTCGTCTAAAATATGAGGCGGTAATGTATGTCTTTTTAATGTATTAACCTTAACTGTTTCTTTGAGGTGGCTAGACTGAAAAGCTTCAATCCACCGAAACAACCGATGAATACCAAATAACGATGGATAGTTCTTGCAAGCTTCAACCCCCATTTTGATGGCTTCTGGATAAACAGAAAAGTTTTGCTCCGCCAATAAAAGCCTCACTTGTTTATCGTCAATTGTTTTACCAACCAAGGCATGTACTTTTATGGCAACCTCAAACGCATCAATCGCTTTTTTTAAATCAACTGCTTTATTGCTTTTTTTAAAATTGTTGTAACATAAAAAAGAAATGAGATTTACCGACTCAACCGCTAATTTAGGATTTTTAATATCGAAAGGAGACAGCGTATTAGTGACCTTTTTTAGTACGACCATCTGTCGTACTGATTCAAGGTATTTTAATGCCAGTATATCTTTCCCTTTTTGAATTAAAATTCGGGCTTTCAGCAAATACACATGCGCTAAATTATCCCGTTTTGAAAGAAGATTTTTTTCGTAAACTTCGATGGATTTATCTATATTTTTCTCTGCTTCTTCGTACCTTTTTTCCTCAAAATGGCACGCTCCCATAAACCAATATTGCTTAAACAAAATAGTAAAATAGGTACTAGAGCTTTGAGGTGAAAGATGGGCTAGTAATACAATGGTTTTTTTACATGTAGTCAAGGACTGAGCGAAATCTTTCTCCTTATAAAAAGTCCAAGCAAGTCCAGATAAGTAAGCTGCTTTGTCTATATCTTGTTTCAGATGTAGGCGCAAGGATTCTCGACGATACAGAAGCGCCTTGGAATGCTCCTCCATCAAATCGAAACATTCGGCTATACTACTACTAATAGTAGGAATATTATCTTTCAAATTATACGTAATAGACAACGTACGTGCTTTTTGAAAGTAATTCATGCTTTGTTGATAATCCTGAAAAGTTAGGAGCATTCGTCCCAAATTGATGTAATGATACACCACATACGTCGGTAAACGGGTTTCAACAGAGGGGTTTTGTTCAAGTGTTTGGTCAGCTCGTTGAAAATAAAAATAAGAAGAATCGGTATTTGACCGTGATTGGTAGATTGCTCCTAGGAAAGAATAAAGTTTGAAATGCGTCGTATCTGGTAGGGTAGCTAACTCAAGGAGATGCGCTATGCCTTTATGGCCAAAATGCGCTGCTTCCTGCAACCTCCCTTGGCCATAGTACAAACTACAAATATTCATACAAAAATACCCCGAACGATTGGGGTCTGCTCGGCTTACCTGCTGATATGCTTTCTGATAAAAAAAAATAGCTAACTGGGTACTGTCTTGGCGGGAAAAATATTCTGCTTTGTATTGGTACTGCTGCCAAAGTTTTTTTTGCGCTTGTTGCCCCATCCCCAAAAAAGGAATAACAGCCGAACTAAGCCACCATACCAAAACCTTTCGATTGAACTTCATTTGTATTTCACTTGAACCTGATAAGCTCCTCCTAAATTATCCGATATGTTATTGTCGTTGATGTTAAATGTCAACTCAAGGTACTGATTCATACCTTCTGTTTCGATTTCACATTGGTTGCCACAAAAGCTCCAAGTTTTATCGTTATTCAGTCGATACATAAGCGCTCCGTGGTTCATTCCTAAAACAATATTATACTGATCAATAGGAAAATTAAACAACCCTCTGTCCAAGCCAATAGGGGTGCTCACTCCCAACCAAAACCCAACGACGATACTACCAGATGCTTTCACACTGAGGATACTTTTTGGCGAGGTAAGTATAATTTTTTGAGTTATTTCACGATTAACCTGAAAGTTGAGCGGCAAAAAACTATACGCCAAATCGCGGCAAGCTTGGGGATATAATTGATTCACTAATAAAGAATCTTGCGTGGAAAGTTTGGGCGCTTGTTTTCTAAAGACAGGATTCATCATCGAACCTACTTCAGACGAAGTGTTCAGCCCTAGAAAAACACCTATTTGGTGCGTAAGGACCCTTGAAAGTGATTCTTTATCCCAAGGGTAGGACTCATCTAGCAAAATGACATTGGTGGCATTCTCACGTCTTGAAGCAGAAAGTGTATTGGCCTCCCCTCTCACTAAGCCAACTGGCATTTGTAGCGTAGTACTACCCATGGAAGATTTTGGAACAAATCGAATAGCTATTTCAACGCCAGGGGCTTGATAGCGCACAAATTGTAAATTGGGATTGGCTTTTCGCCACACATCAAATGCCTGCTGAATCGCTTCCTGCTGCGTGTTGTCGTCTAACCGATTGTAGGTATTTTCAGTCGAATATCTAAAAAGACAGGTAGTTTGTAGCTTACTTGGTGTAGCAACATGCTGAGAAGTAATGTAGTAAAAGGGAGCACTCTCAGGTGGCGCCATCACACAACCTCCCATTTGGGCCACCACCAATAAAATAAGTACGAGACGTTTGCCCATTTTATTTAAACACAGACACTGTAAACTAAAATATCCCAAACGAATAAATAGTAAATTTACAGTTATTGCGTCAAAATAGGCATCATCGGTTTATTTCTTTTTGAAGAATTTATCAAGCGTAAAATCTCACCCTCTATTTATGCTTTTTAGGATATTATTTATCTTCTCTCAATTCTCCGCTACTGATTTCCGTACTTCACGGCAGTTCCTGCCATGACAAAACCTTGGTAATCTTTTCCTGTGTAATATTGGTATTTGACGTTTACAATGGCGTGAGCGCCCATGCTTGTCGCTTGAATGATTAATTGATCAAGCAAAGCCTTTTTTTGCTCTTCGTCGTTGCCCCGGTACAGCATTCGTCCGCCTTTGGTTTGCTGGTTGCTCAACGGCACTTCCTTTTCTACTTTCACGGGGCCAATGGGTGTGTAAACCCGCGTTGTAGGCTGATTTTCGTAAAATACATCAATCGGATACGTTGCATCCGCCAGTTTGATAGGAATTCCCAAACCTCCGTCGGGGGTTGTTACAGGTCGCGCACACGAAAATATACCCAGCACAATGACTACCAAATAAGTAAATGGAAAAAGTTGTCGAAGAAATCTCATGGTTCAATTTTTCTAAAGTTTGCAACAGGAAACGTCATTGTAAAGTTTTTCACGACCAACACTCCCCACGGTTTGAAAGGAGCAATGTTAGGAAACATGTCGGCATTTATCTTGATGTCGGTCAGTTTTCCAAAATAAGCCTTTCCTTTCGCGCTGGGCTGCGTCACGACCCACTCGTCGCGAAGTTGCTGCGTAATACGCAAAGGCAAAAAGGCCGTTGTTAAAGGAAACGAAAAACTCCCTCGGCGTATTGTCGCTTCAAAGAAGGGGATATTTTCCCGTTTTGCCACCAACTTGTCGGTACGTTCGTCAAGGGCTTGAAAGTCAAAATCACACAATTCTTTGGGAATCCCCCAATTTTCGATGCCGTTCCAGACACTATTTGCGTCAGAAACGTAAATTTTTGAAATCGAAAACGTGTTTTTTTCCAGCATGTCAAATACCCCTGGAATAAAGAGCAATTCGCGGTACGGGCCAACGGGTGTGGTATGGTAATCGACTAACATCATACTTGCTAGTAAACCTTTGTAGTTATCTCTTTGATAATCAAACAAAAAACACTTTTCTCTAACAAATTTTTTGGGCAAGCGGTACAGGAAAATATAGCCATTTCCAGTCAACGACCACGGGGCAGTAGCTATTAGAGAAGGCGGCGGTAAGTGTTCGGTAGAAAGCATCTTTTTCAATAAAAAAGGGAGGCAAAGGCCCGTTTTGTAACATTTTCAAGAAAGATATAGACGAAACAAGCAATATAAAAAATAGAGGCACTTGTTTAACAAAAAAAATGGTACGAAATTTGTCACCGCTTTTCTAAGCAAATTATTTTTATGAAACAACGGAAACTTTACACACGGGTTTTTTCTGCGGCGCTAGCCTTACTGTTGCTCTTGACAGCAACGGCAGGAAAAGCATTGTCGCACCGTAAAGTTAGCCCGAAAAAGCCCGTTGCCGAACAAACTGCTAAAAAACAACAAAGTAACGACGAGCGTCCAGTCATTCAGGAAATGTCCCTGGAGGCGGTAGTGGCCCCCGCTATTTCGTTTGATTTTGAGCAAACATTCTACCTTCTTCCCAGCATTTGGTGCATCGAGCTTCCTTCGGTCAGTCTTCTTCCCAAGCGTTTCGATGTGTTTTATTACTTTTTCTCCTTTTTTCGAAACGTTTTCGGCCATTTTATTGCCAGCAACGCCCCCTAGTAGGTGCGTCGTTGCGACTTTGTGCCCATTGCTTTTTATCCATTAAGATGAAAACTGGAACGAAGTTCTGTTCCCTTGTCTTCTATTTCCCAATTCATACAAACTTCCGAGCGTTAGACGCTTTCGGAAAACTCCAATTCAATTAGTGTAAACCAATTTTATCAATCATAAACTAATGCAAAACAGACTTGGTATTTGGATTTTGACAGTGGTAGTAGCGCTTTTGAGTATTTACTACTTGTCATTTACGTTTGTAGCGCGTAGCATCCGTAGCGATGCAGACGCATTTGCTACAGGCAAGGATGGTGTTATTGACACCAAGAAAAAAGAACGCTATTTAGATTCTCTTCGCCGCGAGCCTGTTTACTTGGGTTCTACGTACCAAGAAGTGACCCAACGCGAGCTTGGCCTTGGTCTTGACCTTCAAGGTGGTATGCACGTCGTGTTGGAAGTAGCTCCTACCGATATTATGAAAGGCTTGGCAGGTGGCAACGCCCGCAACAGCCAAGTAACTGAAGCCTTGAAAAAAGCCGTTGAAGCTCAGAAATCAAGCCAATCTAACTTTGTGGATTTGTTTGTGACTGAATTTAAGCGTTTGGCGCCTTCAACTTCGTTGGCACAAATTTTTGCAAACAGTACCAATCGTGGCAAAATCAACAGTACTTCTTCTGATAGCGAAGTAACCGCTTTCTTAAAAACAGAAGTAGATGGTGCTACTAGCCGTGCCTTCCAAATCATCCAACAACGGGTGGACAAATTTGGGGTTGCTAACCCGAACATTCAGCGTTTGCCAGGAACAGGCCGCATTTTGATTGAGTTGCCAGGTGTGGACAACCCTGAGCGTGTGCGTCGCCTTTTGACTGGCTCTGCCAAATTGGAATTCTGCGAAGTATATACACTCAACGAAATTTCTCCTGCCCTCAATTCACTCGGAGCGTATTTGACTCAATTGGATTTAGAGAAAAAAATTGCGACCAAAGGTTCTGCTGCTGCCGACACTAGCAAAGCATCTGACCTCGCATCACAATTGGCTAAAGGAGCAAAAGCAGATACGACCAAAACAGACACGACGGCTAACCAAACTGGTTTGGCAAGCTTGTTTGTACCTATTTCACAAGGCGAACTAGGCGTGTATGCCAAAGATACCGCTCGTGCTAACGAAATTTTGGCTCGTCCAGAAGTAAAGGCCATGTTCCCATCTGACTTAATTGTTATGTGGAACCGTAAAGGTGTTGAAACTCTTGACAAGCGTAACGAAATTATTGGCGTTTATTTCATCAAAAAATCAGGCGGTAAAGCACCACTTGAAGGAGATGTAATTGTGGACGCAGGAAACGATTACGACGACCGTGGCCGCCCAGAAGTGACAATGCGTATGAATGCCGAAGGTGCCCGTAAATGGAGAAACCTTACGGCCGCCAACGTAGGTCGCCAAGTAGCGATTATCCTTGATGGTTTTGTTTATACAGCGCCTAACGTACAAAACGAAATCCCGAACGGAAACTCAAGCATCACAGGAAGCTTTACGGTAGAAGAAACCAAGGATATGGCCAACGTGTTGAAAGCAGGTAAATTGCCAGCTCCAACTACGATTGTTGAAGAAGCGGTTGTGGGTGCAACCCTTGGTTCTGAGTCTATCAATTCAGGCGTAATTTCGTCGCTGGTAGGATTATTAGTAGTATTAGTCTTTATGTTGTTCTATTACAACAAGTCTGGTTTTATTGCCGACATTGCCTTGGTTATCAACCTATTCTTCTTGATGGGTATCATGGCATCGTTGGGTGCGGTTCTTACCCTTCCTGGTATTGCAGGTATTGTTCTTACCATTGGTATGGCCGTCGATGCCAACGTACTTGTCTATGAACGTATCAAAGAAGAATTGCTTTCGGGCAAAGACATAAAACTTGCCATCGCAGACGGTTTCAAACACGCACTTCCTTCTATCTTAGACTCCAACATTACAACCTTACTTACAGGTGGAATTTTGTTCTTCTTAGGTACTGGACTTATCCTCGGTTTTGCCACTACCCTCGTGATTGGTATCGTTACCTCACTTTTTGCTGCGCTATTTGTGTCACGCATTATCTTAGAATGGTGGGTTGGCAAAGGAAACAAAATTGAGTTTTTCTCTAATTTCTCAAAAAATTGGTTCCAAGATACTCACTTTGACTTTATCTCTCGCCGCCGTGTTTATTACACTATTTCATCGGTGATTGTCGTTGCGGGTATTCTCTCAATGATTTTCAAAGGATTTGGTCTAGGTGTTGACTTCAAAGGTGGGCGTAGCTACGTCGTACGTTTTGAAAAATCGGTTACTACGACTGAAGTCAGAGAAGCATTGACAGATCCTTTTGGTGCTGCACCAGAAGTAAAAACATACGGTGGAACGGGTATTGGTGCCAACGAGCAGGTCAAAATCACAACCAGTTATTTGGTAGAAGACACTGCACCTGATGCCGATAAGCGTGCCGAACTTAAACTCAATGAAGGTCTAAGTAAACTTGGAAATAAAGCAACCATCCAAAGCTCACAAAAAGTAGGACCAACGATTGCCCACGACCTTATCATGACCTCGATGAAGTCTATTTTACTGGCTATATTAATCGTTGGTATTTATATCTTCCTTCGTTTCCGTCGAATGGGCTTTGTGTGGGGATCTGTGGTGGCGTTGTTACACGACGTACTCGTTACATTGGCCGTATTCTCTATTTTCAACGGAATCCTTCCTTTCT
Organism: Runella sp. SP2; assembly: GCF_003711225.1. Classification (NCBI taxonomy): domain Bacteria; kingdom Pseudomonadati; phylum Bacteroidota; class Cytophagia; order Cytophagales; family Spirosomataceae; genus Runella; species Runella sp. SP2. The sequence goes on from NZ_CP031030.1 coordinate 5,481,083, forward strand.
CGTTGGATGTTGACCAAGCATTTGTGGGTGCGATGCTGACCATCATGGGTTACTCAATGAACGATACTGTCGTTATCTTTGACCGCGTTCGTGAGTACCTCAACGACAACCGTGGCAAAAAAGAAAATATCTCTACGGTTATCAACAATGCCTTGAACAGTACCCTTAGCCGTACGGCCGTAACGGGTATTGCCACGATTTTGGTGCTCCTCATTCTCTTCCTTTTTGGAGGTGAAGTAATTCGTGGATTCTCATTTGCCATGTTGGTGGGTGTTATCGTAGGTACCTACTCTTCGTTGTTTGTAGCTACTCCTATCGTGGTTGACTCACTTACACGTGCACAAGCAAAAGAAGACAGCACTCCAGCTGATGCGAAAAAAGCCGCTCCTACTCGCCTTATCTCTGATTTCCCAGATGGCGTAGGTGAATTGGAAGCTCCGCAAGACGAAGAGCAACAAGAAAAACCTAAAAAAGAGAAAAAGGCGCCATTGATTAAGCCTTCTTTGAAAAAATAAGGGACATCATTCGTCACCAACAAAAAACGGAAGGCAAATGCCTTCCGTTTTTTGTTGGGTTGATGTTAGCTAATCAAGGCTTTTGTGAAGGCTATTATAGTATCCTGCAAAAACTGCACTTTGGATGAGTGTACCAACAATACCCGTCAATACATCACCAAAAGTAAACAACAATACTACAATCAAAACATAGAATGTAATCAATACGCCTGGACCAACTTGTTGTTCCTTATGTGCTTCCATTGAAATCAATGTTTGAGTGGTTGAAGAAAAATATCGCCGCAATTTAGGCAAAAAAACGTTCGACGCCCTTCTCCTTTTGTGATTTATTCTCCCAATGCTTTATTCAGTGCTTGCTCCCAACGAGCATAATTTTCGGCATAGAGTCCGCGAAGTACCTCGTTTGGCTCAAAAGTTGCGATTTGGTTTAAACCTTCAAACGCCGACTTCACGTCGTAAACCCCTACGCCAATTCCTGCCGCACGCGCTGCCCCTTGCGCTCCATCGGTGTCGTACAATTCGATGGTAGCGCCTGTTGTGTTGGCAAAGGCTTCGCGGAAAAGTGGACTCAAAAACAAGTTGGCATGACCTGCCCGAACGGTCTGCGTTTCTACGCCCATTTGGCTCATCACTTGTAATCCGTAATTGAGCGCAAACACAATTCCTTCTTGTGCAGCTCGGAAAACGTGCGCCGACGAATGGATATTAAAGTTTAACCCTTGCAAATGACCTCCTACCAATCGGTTTTCGAGTACGCGTTCAGCTCCGTTTCCGAATGGCAAAAACGTGAGTCCTTCCGCTCCGATGGGGGTTTGGGCTGCCAACTGATTCATTTCATCATAACCCAGTCCACCTGCAAAACGGCGCACCCAGCTGTTCAAAATTCCCGTTCCGTTGACACACAGCAATACGCCGTTGCGTTGTGCTTCGGGCGTACTATTGACGTGGGCAAAACTATTTACCCTCGAAAGTGGGTCGGCCGTAGGTTGGGCATTGATTCCATACACTACCCCCGACGTTCCTGCCGTCGTAGCCACTTCGCCTGGGTTGAGTACATTAAGTGAAAAAGCATTGTTGGGCTGGTCACCTGCGCGGTAGGCAATCGGGATGCCCGCTTTTAGTCCTAATTCTGCCGCCGCCGATGCCGACAGTTGGCTTTGAGGGGCAAACGTCCCAACGATTTCGGGAATAAATGAATTGTCGAATCCGTAGTAATCCAGCAGTGCTTGCGACACTTTTTGTTCCGCAAAATCCCAGAAAATTCCTTCTGATAAGCCCGAAACGGTCGTTTGAGGCGTGCCCGACATCCGAAGTGCTAGGTAGTCGCCTGGGAGCATAAAATGCCGAATCTGCGCATAAATATCAGGTTCGTTGTCTTTGACCCATTTAAGTTTTGACGCGGTAAAGTTACCAGGAGAGTTTAACAAATGCCCCAAACAAGCATCGCCTCCCATGTCGGCAAATGCTTTATTTCCAATTTCAACGGCACGACTATCGCACCAAATAATCGAAGGACGCAACGGACGAAGGTCTTTATCGACCACCACCAAGCCGTGCATTTGGTACGAAATTCCAATTCCTGCTACTAGCTCTGGAGAGAAATTGTATTTATTTTTGAGTTTGTGCGTAGCGTTTACGGCTTCTTGCCACCAGCTATCGGGATGCTGCTCTGCCCAACCTGCACGGTGCGCAATCATGCCCATTTCTTGCTCAGGCGAAGTGGCGGTTGCTACCGCTTTTCCCGTTTCAATGTCTAGTAGCGCAACTTTTACCGACGAGCTGCCTACGTCATAGCCTAAAAGATATTTCACTGATGCGTTCAATTTTAGTGTTTACGATAAAAGGAAAAAATGGTAAGTTTTACCTTATCCCCCAAAATTCTCTTTGGCATTCCGCCTAAGGATGACTTATTATTGTTATTTTCGTAGAAAAAATTATCCAAAACAAATGCTTGATTTTTTTACCACCGAACGATTGATTTGGCTAGGGGCCATTTACCTCGTTTTGTGCTTATTGGCGTACTTTATTCAACACAAATTTATCTTTAAACCTGAAAAACTCCCGCAAGATTTCGTCTATAATTACGAAGACCTATTTGAGGAGTTATTTTTTGAACCCGAACCTAACGTCCGCATCAACGCACTTCGTTTTTATCAAGACGACATTTCCCGAGGTCTCGTGGTCTATTTTCACGGCAATACGCGAAGCATCAAAGGCTGGTCTAAATACGCCAAAGATTTTACCCAGCATGGCTACGATGTACTGATGATTGATTACCGAGGTTTTGGCAAAAGTACGGGAAAACAAACCGAAGAAGGACTCAAAAACGATGCGCAGCACGTCTATAATAAAATGCGCTCAAAATACGGTTATTCCGAAGAGAAAATCATCATTTATGGACGCTCCTTGGGGTCGGGTTTTGCCACAAAACTGGCCTCGGCCAATCACCCAAAAATGCTTATTTTAGACGCTCCTTACTACAGTTTTACCCGCCTCACTACCCGTTTTTTGCCTTTTTTACCCGTTTCTTATATTCTCAAATTTTCGATTCGTACTGATGTCTGGATAAAGTATGTCAAATGCCCGATTTATATTATTCACGGGACCAAAGACCTGCTTATCCCTTTTCGGTCAAGTGTACGGTTGATGAACCTCATTCCCCAATCGGCTCGTCTTATTCCGATTTATGGCGGCGGGCACAACAACCTTCCGAATTTCCCAGATTATCACCGTCATTTGGATGACATTCTCAACGACCGTTTTGATTTGATTTTTGATAAATATGAAAAGCCGTTTTGACTTTATCACGTTCATCGGGCGTATTGATATTTTGTAACCAACGTTCGTCGGGACAAGCAAGCCCTGGCACGCCCATCTTTCGCAACAGTTTGGTGAGAGAAAACTCTCCCTCAGCCACTGCTTCCCTCAACCATTTTTCGGACGTTGGCTCCCAAATCCCCACCAAAGGCTCTAAAAATCCCGTGGAAGGATGTTTGAAAACAGTGGCAGGCAAGTGCGCTTCCCGATGGGTCACCAAATATTCCAGTGTTTTTTGGTTGACAAAAGGCATATCACAGGCCACCACCAACCACGGGGTAGATGGTTGAGAAAAAATAGCACTCGCAATTCCCCCCATTGGCCCGACCTCCAACGAATCCAACAAAAGTGGCGTATTTCCGAACAGGTCTTGTTGCTCTTTCCTACATGATAGGTACGTCGGTGCAACACCTGAAACCAATTCAAATAAGTATTCCCACTGAGGTTTCGCGTGATAAGAAAGCTGGCTTTTGTCAACCCCCATGCGCGTACTACGCCCTCCTACCAGAATGAGCCCGTTCATGGTTTTTGTAAGAACTCTAGTGCCCTTACTTCTGACCAATAAGCCCCTTTTTGGTCAAAACGTCGGGGTCGAAACCCGCAATGCCCGCCTTGCGCAGTAAGTTCTAGCCACACATTAGGCATATCTGTAATGGTCTTGATGGGCAAACTTTGGTAAGGAACCAACGGATCGTTTTCGGCATTCACAATGAGGGTTGGCACCGCAATTCCTTCGACAAAATATGTAGAACTACAGCGCTGATAGTAGTCATCCGCCCCGATAAACCCATGAAGAGGCCCCGTATAAATATGGTCAAAATCCCAAAACGTTTTTACCTTTTCCCATTGCGAAACATCGAAACGGTCGGGATATTGAGTAGCTTTTGCTTCAATTTTTGGCTTTAATGTTTGCAAAAAACGCCATAGATAAACCTTGTTTTCTGGTTTTTCGATGTTTCGGCTACAGCCCAACAAATCCATTGGCACGCTAAAAACCACCACTTTATGAATCTGCTTGGGCAACGTTTTCCCTTGTTCGCCAGCGTACTTTAGCGTTACGTTTCCCCCCAAACTAAAGCCCATGAGCGAAATCTCAGTATAGCCTTTGGCAATGGCATACTTCACCACAAAATCCAAATCCGATGTTTCGCCACTGTGATAAAACCGAAGCTGACGATTGATTTCTCCGCTGCAACTGCGGTAGTTCCACGCCAAGCAATCGTATCCATGATGATTCAGCAAACGGACCATTCCTGTGATGTACTGACGCGTACTGCTTCCTTCCAATCCATGCGAAAGAATCACCAAGGGTGGCTTTGAAGCAATGTCAGTAGAAGTTGAGGGTGCGAAACTCCAGTCAATATCCAGAAAATCATCGTCGAGCGTCGTGAGACGTTCACGCTGGTACGGTGGTTTAATTTTCCGAAACAAGGCAGGAAATATGCTCTGATAGTGGCCATTGGGAAGCCACCGTGGAGGCTGGTGGGTGTGCGTACGCAAAAGAGGCATAAACAAAACAACTTTACAAAGACAAACATAACTTTTCTTTGTCAAAGTTCAGCGTTGTTGTTAGTGCTTAATAAAAGGCTTGGCAATCACCCGTCGCCCGTCGCTTACCCGAATAAAATACTGTCCAGTAGGCAATTCTGACACGTCAAACTGGTTCAAGAAAACGCTTCCATTGTCATAAAGAAGCTTTTGCGTGAGCGTTCGGCCATCGTTGGTGATAATTTCGGCCGTTAAATCGTACGTATTGTCCGATTCATAAGCCACCGTCAAGGCATCTACCACAGGATTGGGATACAGCGAGAGCTTTTCTTTTAAGATTAAAATTTCGGGTGGAGTGTTCGTAATCGGGCTATTGGGCGCGTATTGGGTGTTGGTAAGTTCAAGTACTTTTGACGCAATCGAACATCCTCGCTGGGTAATTTCTACGCTATATTTTCCTGCGAGGGTTGCAACCAATCGTGGCCCTGTTGCGGTAGGAATCACCGTACCATTCAAAAACCAGCGATAGGTCATCCCTTCTCCTGTACTCGTTGTAAGACGAATACTTCCGCTTGGCGGAATAATTGTCCCGCTATTGGTTGAAATAACGGGACGCTGTAGCGACGAAACAAGTTGGGTGGACGGGGTTGTGACCACACAGCGCCCTGCCGTAATCACCACACTGTAATTCCCTGCTTCGGTAGGATTGAGGGTTGAGGCGGTTGCACCAGCAATATTTTCTCCATCCCGACGCCATTGGTATCTATACCCCGAACCCGCACTGGCAGTCAACAAAATAGGCGTACCTGCACAAATAGTCGCGGTACCTTCTGGGGTTATTTTGGCATTGACATTGGTCACAGCAACCGATATTGTTTTCGATTGTGCCGAACACTGGTATCCGATGGCTTTTACACTATACACTCCTGCTTGCGTAATTTCGTAGATAGGCGTAGTGGTAGTACCAATCACATTTCCATCTTTCAGCCATTGATAGGTGATGGCGTTATCACCCTTCACTTGAAGCTGCACTTTATTGCTGCTACAAATGGTGGTGTCTTGTCCTTTCAACACTTGCACTGCTGCCACACAATCTTGCGGCTTTACACCGCTCATAATCAATGTATAAGGTTGTCCGTTATTTTTTAAGGTGCGTTTATGCCGTACGGTCACGGTATAAACCTTCCCCGTCGGAGGAGTCAGAATGAGCACCTGTTCTACATTGTCCCGAATGTTGTCACCACCCGTAGCTGCTTGCGTGGGCTTGGTAGGGTCGAGCACCCAAGGGAAGTAGGTTGTTCCTGTTTCGTCGGTCAGCCGAACGTCCAAATCATTGATTAATTTCAACGAAGGGCTATCTACATTTTGGCTGGAAATACCCGTCGCAATCCCTTCAGGGTCGGTCCAAGAAAGCGTTACTATCAGCGGTTCGGTACCTGCGGCGATGACTTTTTGTTGGTAGGTTTCGTTTTGTTTCAACGTATTTTCCAACAATACGTGTCTATTCGCCGTATTAAGCACTACCTGAGCGGCTTTTTCGGCGTTCAGCAAGCCCCATCCGTACTCATAACTTGGACCCACTTTTCCTTTTGGGGTACTTGCAGTGTGAAGCACCAAGCCTTTCAACGTAGCCGAACGCATAAAATAATTTTGACGACGATAAAAAAGCTCTTGTAGCAAAATCAATGACCCTGATACATTGGCGCTGGCGGTAGAAGTGCCCGACATGGTCGCGTAGGCATTGTTGGAGGACGCAATCGAGGAAATAATGTTACTCCCAACCCCCAGCAAATCGGGTTTAATACGCCCGTCGTCTGTAGGTCCCCAACCACTAAAATCTGCCACTTTAAAATCAGTAATGGACGACCCTTGCAGTTGAATAGCGGCACCGCCCACCGTTAAAATATTTTTAGCATTTGCCTCCGACGGAATAGCGTCATAGGCATCATTGCGGCTGCGTTCCAGCAAACTGGTTTGGCTAGTATTTCTCAAAAAATAAGGAGAACCAATAGGTGGTCCCGTTTCGGCATGTTTGTTATCGGCCGATTTTACGATTAAGTAATAAGGGCTATTTGCGGCTAGTTGGTCTAAATCGCGGGCTTTGTCGTCATAAAACCCAAAACGATAATCTTCTGTTGCGCTAATTGACGTATTTCCCCACCATTCCCATTTAAGGTTGGGGTTGGTTCCTGGGCGATTTTCGTTAAAAACCCAACCTACCACTGGGCCATAGGCATGATTTGAGATGAGCATTCGAGACGCTTCTCGGGCCATTTCTACCAAATCGTCGGTATAGTCCCAAACGTCCAATTTTGCCCCGTAGGCCATTCCTTTCACCTGCGCGTTAACTCCTGCGGCAGCCATCGTTCCCGACAAGTGGGTGGCATGATCACTCAAGACCGTACTTTGATCTTTTAGGCGTACTCTACCTCCAAATTCAACGTGCGACAAGCGCGGTAAGCCACCGTCCCAAATACAAAGGCGTCCATCTAGCTCAGGTAAATCTCCTTTTAAGTCCACGCCAAGCCCACCACCAACGTAAAGCCCAGTAGTATGTGTTCCCATCGAAGCGACGACATTATGGCTGGTATAATAGACAGGTTCGCCGACTGCATCCACCCCTTGCAAAGTCAAAATTCGTCCGTTGGCATATTTTTTGCTAGTAAACCAACCCTTCTTTTTTGCATTTTTGAAAGCCCATTGACGATTTTGGGTATAGCGTTGTTGAAGGCCCTTGATGAATAAATGGGAGACAGAATCGTTCTTCAAAACTGGTTTAACTTGCGCTTGAGCGCTAGCGAAGAAAGTAGCGGCTGACAAACAGAGCACCATAGAACGCCTGTTTATCAGCCGAGTAAAAAAAAATAATAGTGTAAGGGGTAAAATAATCGCCATTCCTTTCAAGTACAGCGCGCGCTCTAAAGCTTCTGTATCGTATGCACAACGCGCATTGGTGTACCCTCCTCTTCGAATATAGCAAAAAACGTACCGCTTTGCAAAGAAGTTACGTTAAACTGCGTCCGAAATGTTTTTTCAATTTTTTCCATTTGCTGTTGTCCTACCATTCGGCCGCTTAGGTCGTAGAGCGCTGCTCTGATAGCCGTCGGTTTGCTATTGGTCGGCGACACGTATTCACATACCAAAAATGCGTGCGCAGGATTGGGATACACCCTGGAGGTTGCAACCGTCGATGCAGCATTGTCGTCCAAGGCAGTAATGGTAATTCTGACTTCGTCCGACACCACTTCTCCGCAACCACTCACATTGGCTCTTACGGAATAACTGCCCGTTTGAAACGCCGTAAACGTAGCCGACGTTGCTCCAGGGATTGGCAAGCCATTGATCAACCATTGATTACTTGTCGTCGCATTAGAACGAAGCGTAATTCCATCTACCACAGTAATGGTAGGCTTCTCGGGCTTACGGGTAGTTAAGGCAACTGGCGTCGATAACGTTGGCAAACAATTATTTACCGAAGTGCTTACCGCATAATTACCTGCCTGTATTGCCTCAAAACTGTTCCCTACGGCTCCGCTAACTGGCTGACTGTTGAAATACCATTGATAAATCCCCGCATTTACTGGTGCTTTCAGGGTAAGAGAACTACCTTCACAAATACTTGCGGCCCCGTCAAAACTAATACTTGGCGTGGACTTAGTAGCGGTTTTGGCGGCAATTGCTACTCTTTCACTCGGACAGCCAAATGACTTCACTTTCAAATCGTACAAATAATAATACGCATTGGTAAGGGTATCCACGGTATTGTTTTGGGTAAATAACGCTCCGCGCAACGCAATCACCCCAGGAATGCTATACGGGAAACCCGTGACACCAACATTGCTACGGTAAATCGTGGCACCGTTTTCGTATTCAATGGTGATTTTATAATTCCCCGCCTGCGGAATCGACAAATTGAGTGGATACACTTTCCCTTCGTCTGATGGGTCATCCGCATATTGTCCCGCAGGTGCACCCGTATTCGGTACATTGGGGTTTCGGCTGGCCGTCACGTCTATTGTCGTACTCGACACAAATCGGTCGTCAAGCCCCATGACGGTAAAAGTCAATCGACCTGGCGTAGCCGTGTATAATCGAGCACTTTCAAGAATCAAAGGTACTTCGGTTTTAATCAACGGCGCAGGCCCAAAATTTCCCGCATACGACCCTCCTCCGTAAAGCGACTTAGACGCTGGGCCTACATTCCCACTGAAGTCATTTAATGCTACATAAAATGTTCCGTTGGGGACTTTCAACGAGCTACTTGCAAAATTTCCAATCGCAAATGGCTTTGCTTCCGTAGGACTATCATACCAAAAAGCCGTGCCCGAATCCCGCGAAATCAAGGATAACGGATCCGCGTCACAGTAAGTCGCCGTAGCCGAAGTAACCGTTGGAACGGTGGCGACAGTCCGAACCTCACGAAGAACATTATTGGCCGTGTCTTGGTCGTTTTCAAGGTTAGTACGACAAATAAACTGGTAATTTTGACCAGATACCAGTTTCCCTAACAGTGCATCGGAGAGTGTCATAGTAGCCGTTGAAAAAGGAGCAATCGCTTGGTTAACAGCCCCGTTTATTGTTCCCACCAATGCACCAGAAGCATCCCACACTTGCACTGAAACGGGTATATTTTGTTGCGTTTCGGTTCCTACATTTCTCACCTGTACGGTGATATTTTTCAGTTGGTTACCACAAAAATTATTTTCTGGTGTTACCAACGACGCCAAGGCAACATCCCGCGTTGGACGAACATAACGAACCAGGTATTCTTGCGTTTCGCCTTTGGCATAGACCCCGCACGCCACCACCGACGAAAGTGAATTGGTTTCGACGCATACAATCCGTAAACGTGCCAAATTTCCTACCACTAACCCAGAAGGCACTTTTACATCCGCTTTGAATGTCGCATTGCCTTTTAGTACATCCGATGTCGCTACGTTTTCATTGGGATCATCAAAATCTCCGTCACCATTCCAATCCACAAATGCCTTAACAACTTTGTCAAAATCGCCTCCACAGGTTGTTAGTTTCACTTCCAATGGCAGCGTTTGTCCTGCCGCCACAGCGACTACTTGCGTTGTAAAATCGCTGTAGTCTTGGCAGCCCTCTTTTCCTGCTTGCACCACATTGCCGAATGTTACTTGGGCAATTTTGGTATCTGCGTTTGAACTTGCCTTCGATTCGCAAAACGCCTTTCCACCTATTCCACTCATAATCAAAGCATAAGCCTGTGATGTATTGGTTAACGTGGTCCCTTTGTGCTTTATCGTGATTGTATAAGTACGCCCAGGAACGGGATTGACAATACGTATTTGTTCGACGTTATCCCGAATATTATCACCCTGCGTTGCATTCGCCGACGGTTGATTCGGGTCTAGTATCCACGGCAATGATTCCGTCGTTCCATCACTCACACGTATGTCTAAGTCATTGATTAATTTAGGCGTTCGATTGTTAAAATTCGCCGCCGATACACTCGTGGCCTGGGATTCAGGGTCCGTCCAGCAAATGGTAGCCACCAACGGACCACGTCCCGACGCAACCACTTGTGTACTATAGACTTCATTAATCGCCAGCGTGCGTTCTGCCAATACATGGTTCAAATCACGGTTCAGAATCACTTCAGCTGCTTGCTTCATATTCAAAAGCCCCCACCCGTATTGATAGTCAGGGCCAGGATTACCTGCATCGTCGGCGGTATGAATTGCCAAGCCTTTCAGCGTTGACGAACGCATAAATTTCTTATTTTGCTGCTGATAAAGCTCCTGTAGCAAAAACAACGACCCCGATACATTTGGCGATGCCATTGAGGTGCCACTGAGCACTGTGTAAGCATTATTGGAGGTGGATGTTGTCGAAAAAACACTCACTCCTACACCCACAATATCGGGTTTAATGCGACCGTCATCGGTCGGCCCCCAACTACTAAAACTGGAAATTCGTGGGTCTGAAACTTGGTTATAGCCGTTGCTTAACACACTCACAGCGCCCACCGTCAAGGTATTTTTAGCATTCCCATAGGTCGGAATTAAATCATATCCATCTTGAGCTGCGCGTTGGATGGTGCTTGTCCGAGTTGAACTTCCCAAAAAATACGGTGTTCCAGCTGGAGGGCCATTCGAGCCCCTTGCATTTCCTGCGGAATGGACAATTAAATAATAGGGCGCGTTGTAAGCGATACGATCCCATTCACGCGCACGGGTGTCATAGAACCCCATTTTATAATCGTATTGCTCATTTACCGTTGAATCTCCATACCATTCCCATTTACGGTTCACATCGGTACCAGGGCGGGCTGAATTATAACGCCACCCCGAAACTGTTCCGTAAGAATGGTTAGAAATCAACACATCGGGAGCCACATTGACCATTTCTGGAGTATCATTGTTAAAATCATGGGCCAGAAGCGTCGCGGCATTCGACATTCCTTTCGCCCTAGGATTCACTCCCGTTGCGATCATGGTTCCACTGACGTGCGTAGCGTGGGCATCCGCCGTAGTCGCATTGTCTAGCTGAGTCACCCGTCCTGCCAGTTCGGTGTGCGTTCCAAGTACCAGTCCACCGTCCCATATTGCCAAGCGGTCTTTCATTGGCGCACTACCTCCTGTCAAATTTAGTCCCAGTCCGCCATCGTTATAAAGTGTATTTGTGCGTGTTGTGAAGGCAGCCCCAACGTTGGTTGTAGTAACATCATACAAAGGTTGCCCCGTTTCGCTTACCCCTGCCAAAATCATCACCGACCCATCGGGAAAGGACTGTCGTTCTACCCAGTTATTTTTCTTTGCTAATTGCTGCAACTCAGCCGCCGCCAATCTATATTGATTATCAATTGATTGTCGTACATTTCTAATCTTTTGCTGTTGTTCAGTCGAATAAAGTGGCGAGCGCTGGGCATACATAGTTGACCCAATCAGTGCCGACACACAGAAAATCAAGTAAAAACGAAAGTGCATGATGAAGCGATTTTTCTTTTTAAAACGTGAAAATGGGGCTTGAAGTTATACAAAACTCCGCAAATCATAGCAGTTTTGTACTCGTACTGGCACGCCTCCAAATACTGAATTCCCCGTCAAGTCATCCAGCACTTGTTCATCCGTTAAGTCATTAACACTAACGCCCGCGTGAGCTTGCGCCACATTTAGCCTAACTCCGTCTCGTCCATGCCCATAGCCATGCGGCAAACTCACTACACCAAGCATTATTTTTTCGGTCAGTTCCACCTCTACCTTTACCTCTCCCACCCGTGAAAGTACTTGGACTTTCGTTCCTGTTTCAATCCCTCGTTGTTGGGCATCCTGTGGGTGCATCAATAACGTACAACGGTTGCGTCCCTTCACCAAGCGCTCCGAATTGTGCATCCACGAATTGTTATCTCGAACGTGGCGTCTATTGATAAGCAATAAGTCAAAGTCTGAGGGCGGAGTTTGCGCCAATGCTTTTTTGATTCTTTCTACATCTTTGACTAATAACGCTGGAGCCAACCTAACTTTTTTATTTGAAGTCTGCAAACGTGCGGGTAAACAGGGCTCTAAAGCCCCCAAATCCAAACCGTGTGGATGTTGCCGAAGCGTATCTAAACTTAATTTATATTTCCCAAAACGCAGGGCTAAATCGACTTTTGCGTGCGGGTCTTCAGGAGTAAATGAGGGAGAATAATGACCCGTCAAACGAGCTGTTAGTTCCTGAAAAATCTCCCAATCATATTTCGCACCTGTTTCTTTGGAAAATAACGGCTCCGACCATCGTGCTACATTTCGGATGGCCAAGGCATTAAAAGTCAAGTCATAATGAGCTACCTCTAAGCCTGTTGCAGGGGGCAAAATGAGATGAGCATGGCGGGTTGTTTCGTTGATATAAATGTCGATGGAAACCATAAACTCCAAAGCTTCAAACGCCCAATCCAACTGCTGCCCGTTTGGCGTCGAAAGAATCGGGTTTCCGCAACTTGTAATCAACGCTTTTATTTGTCCCTCACCTTCCGTCAAAATTTCCTCAGCCAAGGTCGAAACGGGAAGTTCTCCCATAAACTCAGGCAATCCACGTACCCGACTTTGGTAACGGTTGTATTTGTTGTACTCCCCTTTGGAGGTAGCTAAAATATCCATGGCAGGTTGGGTAAACATGGCTCCACCCGCTTTATCAAGGTTTCCAGTGACGCAGTTGAGGGCATTCACCAACCACTGACAAGCACCTCCAAAAGCCTGAGTTGACAACCCAATTCTCCCATACGCAACCGCCGATGGGGCATTGGCAAACTCCCTAGCCAACTGTCGAATATGTGCTGTTTCAATCCCCGTACGTTCAGTTACCTGTTCAGGTGAAAAAGCCGCTACTAGCGCTTTCAACTCCTCCAATCCATCAGCATAGGCTGGCACTTTTTCTAGTTTTTCTTCAAAAATCACCTGTAACATAGCCAATAACAAAAAGACATCGGTAGCAGGACGGATGAAGAAATGGGCGTCGGCCTTGGCGGCAGTTTCGGTATAGCGCGGGTCAACGACCACCACTTTTCCACCGCGCTGTTGAATCGCTTTCAAACGATTTGCCACATCAGGTGCCGTCATCAAGCTTCCATTAGAGGCAAGGGGGTTGGCTCCCAAAATCAACCAAAAATCGGTACGGTCAATGTCGGGAATAGGCAGTAAAAACGGATGTCCAAACTGCTGCCAAGCGGCAAAATGGTGGGGTAATTGGTCGGCCGAAGTTGCAGAGAAAATATTTTTTGTCTTCAAAGCCCTCATCAGATTCGTTCCTGCCAAATACGTCCCAGAATTATGCACCGATGGATTTCCCGCATACATTGCGACTGCATCAGGGCCATCATTTGCCTGAATTTTCCCCAAACGAGCCGCGACTTCTTCCAAAGCCTCCTCCCAAGTTATTTCCTCCCATCCAGTAGCGGTTCGGCGCACGGGTTTCTTCAAACGATTGGGATCTTCATAAATATCTTTTAACGCCACGGCCTTAGGACAAACGTGCCCACGGCTAAACGGATCGCTTTTATCTCCTGCTATCGAAACCACTTGATGATCCGTGTAGTGGATTTCAAGACCGCAAATGGCCTCGCAAAGATTACACGCACGATAATGTACACTCGAATTTGTCATATTTTACATTCGTTTGATGCAATATAAATATTTTTACCAAACTTCTTTGGGAGGATACTTTTTTGATTTTCAAAAAGTTACTATCTTTGCGTCCCGTTTTGAAACAAAGCATCGTAACATCATAAAGCGCTGATACAGAAATGAAAAAAGGAATTCATCCAGATTACAGAGAAATCGTATTTTGGGATTTAGCAACTGATGACAAGTTCGTAACACGTTCTTGCGCCCCAACAAAAGACACTATCGAGTTTGAAGGAAAAACTTACCCTGTGTTCAAGGCCGAGGTAACTTCTCAGTCACACCCGTTCTACACTGGTAAAAATACATTGATTGACACGGCTGGTCGTGTTGACAAATTCCTTAGAAAATACGGAAAGAGATAATTCTTCGTTTTTTTACCACAAAAAAGGAGCTGCCAAAACAGCTCCTTTTTTTATGTCCATTGTGAAAGCTACGAATGATAAGGCGACGGGCTCACCGACGTCCAGCCTCCATCTACAACCAGCGACTGCCCAGTCACGTGCCCTGCCCCTGGCGAGACCAGAAACAGTGCCGCATTGGCAATATCTTGCACCGTTGCAGGGCGCCCCATGGGTGTAATTTTACTCCAAGTTTGGTTATATGCTGGATCTTCGGCCGTGCGTTCTGTCATTGTTGCGCCTGGTGCTACGGCATTGATGGTAATCCCATGGGGAGAAAGCTCCACCACCAAACTCTTCGCCAGCATTTCGAGGGCCGCTTTGGTCATGCCATAAGCTGCCAAAAATTGGTGCGCTTGGTGGCCTGTTACCGACGACATCAACAATACACGCCCTCCTTGCCCTTGTAGGCGCATCTGGCGCGCCGCCGCTTGGGTTAGGAAGAAACTACCCCTAATGTTCAAATCTAACAGCTGTTGAAGCGATTCTGGGCGATATTCAAAAAAATCGCCAAACGTAGTCATACCTGCATTTGCCACGATTGTCGTCAGCTTTCCAAAAACCTTCACAGCCTCAGCTACCATTGCTTGCACAAAGTCAACGTCGGCCGCATTTCCTGGATAACTGATACAATTTCCTCCTTGCTGCTGAATAGCAAGCGCTCCTTCGTCCGACAATGTTTTATCGAGGTCGTTTAGCACAACCGCCGCGCCCCGTTCTGCCAACTGACGGGCTATTTCTAAGCCAATTCCTTGGCCAGCCCCCGTTACAATCGCCACTTGGCCACTAAACTCTTTTTCTTTCATGTATTCGCTTCTTAGTTCTACCTACTTATTCGGTTGGTTTTTTACTCCACCAACTCGCCAACAATGACCCTGTAATGTTCATAATTGGCCCAAACAACGCTGGCGCTAACCCCACAGTTGCTACTTTCCCCATTTGTAGGGCAATTCCTGAGGCTAACCCTCCATTTTGCAAACCTACTTCAATAGCGACTGTTCGACAATCTTGTTCGGGAAGTTTCAATAATCTTGCACTCCAATACCCGAGCACATAGCCAGCCAAATTATGAATCAATGTACATACAATGAGTATTCCGCCCACCTTCAACAAACTATCCCGCCCCGCAGCCGTAATGATACAAATAATAACGGCAATTCCTGCCATCGAAACCAATGGCATGTATTTGTTTAGAAACGCAGTTTGACTTCTAAAGATTTTATTCACGGCCAACCCCACACCGATGGGCAAAATGATGATTTTTAAGATTTCAACCATCATCTTCATAAAATCAATTTCTATAAACGACCCTCCCAATAATTTCATCAAAAGAGGTGTAAGAATGGGAGCCATCAAGGTTGCACAAGAGGTTATCGTCAATGATAATGCCACATTTGCCTTGGCAATATACGCCATCACGTTTGAGGCTAGGCCGCTTGGTGAACAACCAATTAGAATAATTCCTGCCGCAATTTCAGCAGGAAAGTCAAAACTTACAGCCAAAGTATAACCCACCAAGGGCATAATAGTGAATTGACAAACGAGGCCAATGATGACACTTTTGGGAGATTTTGCAACCGCTTCAAAGTCTTTTGGGCTCATGGTCGTTCCCATCCCAAACATGATAATCTGCAAGAGCGGAACAATAAGGGTTTTTAAATGAAAGTCCCCAATTTGGGTAAAAGTTTGAGGGAAAAATAGAGCAAGTGTTGCCGCTACAATGATGGATAAGGTATAAAGGTAATTTTTCATGTGAGGTTAAGGAATATAAAATTAGGCAAAAGCCGCACCCACAAAAGCGTTGGTGCGGCCAAAAATACCCTGCGATAACAGGTTATGCTAACGACTTTCTTGCGTCGCGGTCGGGGTCATTTTTTACCACTGGCACATCATCAAGAATCATCGTTTCTCCTTTTCCAGTGGTGTATTGTGGCCAGTTAGGCAGGCCACCTCCGTTGGGGTTTCCTGTCCGTGCAAAATTGACAAACGATTTGGCCATTTTCTCTGAAAGTCGCCTTGGGCGCGCTCCCCCGCCCGTGTGCGTGAGCATCAAATCGGTATTATAAAACCAAAAACAAATATCGTCGCAGTGGAAAGCCCGCATTCGTCCATCAAAAAGAGGTGGTTGCCATCCAAACCAAGCCACATAAACAGGTGCTTTCTGTTTTACTTTGGCATCGGCAGTCGCAATTGCATTTTTACGATTACTTAATATCATCGACCAAATTTCGACTGGCTTTTTATCAGGGAATGTTTTTGAATAAGCATCCGCTACTTCTCCCGACTTTTCACCAAAACGCACTTTTAATTTTTCTTTGACATCATTCATCGATACTTTTTCGAGTGCAGAATCAACCCTACTCGGCGACTGCTCGTTGAAGGTTGTGGAGATAATCATCGGAATATCCGCTGAGAAATGCGCCGAATCGCTATAAAAAGGCGTCGCCGACAAAAACGTCCCATCTGCTACTGGGCTAAACCCGCCTCGCGCTAGGTTCAACCGCTTTGCTTCTTCGGCCATTTTGGCTACGGCACGATTGGCAATATCTATGTACTCACGCCACGGTATTTGTTGTAGCTTATCAATTTCATTCGACCCTAGACCTGCTTCTTTGAGTACCACTGCGCCTAGTTTTTCGGCGTATTCTTTGTTTACACCTCCTAATGATGATCCACTCAATGCCACCGCTTTATGAAACAGCCCTTTGGCCGACGGCATTGCCATCAGTGTACAAACTTTTGCCCCACCGCCCGATTGACCAATGATAGTGACGTTAGAGGCATCTCCTCCAAAGTTAGCGATATTGTCTCGCACCCATTCAAGGGCAGCAACAATATCTAACATACCAACATTGCCTGAAGCGGCAAATTTTTCACCTCCTACTCCCGCGATATTGGTAAAACCTAACGCCCCAAGGCGGTGGTTGAGGGAACAAAATACCACATCCCCCATTCGGCTTAGATTTTCGCCATGATACCCATCTTGCTCGATACCATTTCCATTAACAAATCCACCACCGTGCAACCATACAACGACTGGGCGTTTTTTGGTATCTAAAGCAGGTGTCCAGACGTTTATCCGAAGGCAATCTTCGCTTACATCGTCATAGTTCCAATGATCAACAAATGAGGCGTATTGGTCAGCATACCGCTTTTCCATGATTTGAGGTGCCGTATTTCCCCACCAAACAGCAGGACGCACCTCCGTCCACGGCGCTGGTTTTTGAGGTGGCATAAACCGATTTGCACCTGAGGTATCTGCGCCATACGGGATTCCTAGAAAAGTATGAATCCCTCTTAAAACAAACCCTCTGACTCGGCCATAGCTTGTATTTGCAACGGCGATGTTATCACCAACAAATAAAATTTGGTCATCTTCTTTTGGTTCAACGTTGATAGGATGCGCAGTGGAAGCAAAAGGGGCGCTTACTCCCGCCGTTGCGGCACTAAGTCCCAGCGTTTGAATAAAACTTCGACGATTAGCTTTCATAAAGTGAAACGTGTTTAAGAGTGAACTGGTAAAAGTCAACACTTTACAAAAGCCATTTAAAACAAAAAACTCCCCAAGAAATTGGGGAGTTTTTTGGATATTACTTTGATTTTTTATGCTTTAAACAACTCAATAAAGTTGTCGAACAAATAGCGTGAATCGTGCGGACCTGGCGATGCTTCAGGGTGATACTGTACTGAAAATGCAGGCTTGTCTTTTCGCTTAATTCCTTCAATGGTTTTATCATTGAGGTTGATGTGCGTTACTTCAACATCAGGATGCGCTTCGATTTCCTCTGGGCTTACCGCAAAACCGTGGTTCTGTGAAGTAATCTCACAAAGTCCTGTTTGGAAGTTCTTCACGGGGTGGTTCAATCCGCGGTGGCCGTGGTGCATTTTGTAAGTAGAAATTCCACTCGCCAACGCTAGGATTTGGTGTCCCAAACAAATTCCAAAAATGGGTTTGCTGGTTTCCAAAAACTTCTGGACTGTTTCAACAGCATACGGCATTGACGACGGGTCACCTGGGCCATTTGAGATAAAGAAACCGTCAGGATTCCAAGCCATCACTTCTTCAAAAGGAGTTTTAGCAGGGAACACCTTGCAGTAGCAGCCGCGTTGGGTCATGTTCAAAAGAATACTTTTCTTAATTCCATAATCCATCACCGCGATTCGGTACTGAGCCGTTGTTTCATCTCCCATAAAGTAAGGCACTTTCGTAGAAACTACCGACGACAACTCCAAACCTGCCATGTTAGGCACTTCTTTTAAGTGCTCCATGAGTGTTTTCTCGTCCAAGATTTCGGACGAAATGATTGCGTTCATTACCCCTTGTTGGCGAACGTGACGCACCAATTGGCGGGTATCCACTTCGCTAATTCCAACGATATTTGCTTTTTCAAAATACGTTTGGAGCGAAAAGTCAGCTGTTTTGCGAGAATAAATACGCGAGAAAGAGTTGCAAACCATCCCGCTAATTTTTACAGAATTTGATTCTTCCTCGCTGTCCAACTGTACACCGTAGTTACCAATGTGAGAATTGGTGTTGACTACAATTTGCCCAAAGTACGAAGGATCAGTATAGATTTCCTGATAGCCAGTCATACCAGTGTTGAAGCAAATTTCGCCACCCATTGTACCAATTTTGCCAAGCGCCAACCCTCTGAGGGCTGTTCCGTCTTCGAGAAGTAAGAGTGCTGGTTGTTGAGAACCCATTTTTTAGTTGGTGTTGAATAATTTGTTTTGCAAATTTCCAAAAAAAGGGGCTAAACTTTCGTTTAACCCCTTCTGTATTTTAACTTTTCTTCATTTTATAAAAATAATTCTGAGAAAAGTTATTCTTGGCCTCCGTTTAATTCGTCTTGCCAAGCTTTCAATTCATCAAATTTACCATCGCGAGCGAGGGCAGCTTGCTGAGGCCATGTGGCAGGGCTCTTAGAACCGATACCCGCAGCCGATACGATTTCTTGAATTGCTTCAGGAGTTGAGTCTGCCAATTGAGCAAAGGTTGTTACACCCGCAGCTACAAGCGCGCTTGCGATTTTTGGACCAATTCCTTCGATGATTTCAAGGTCATCAGCAGCAGTTGCTTCCGCTGTTTCAGCAACAACTTCTTCCACAACTGGTGCAGAAGCTTTTACTTCAGTTTCAGCTTTTTTACCACCACGACGGCTACGACGTGTTTTTGCTGCTTTTTCTTCAACCGCTGCAAGAAGCGTTTCGTTGAAGTCAACTAACTCAATCATACAAACTTCGGCAGCGTCACCTTGACGAGTACCCAATTTGATGATACGAGTATAACCTCCAGGACGGTTGGCGATTTTGTCAGCAACTGTACTGAACAATTCTTTTACAACCTCTTTCTCAGGGATGTAAGAGAAAACGATACGGCGGTTGTGCGTAGTATCTTCTTTAGAGCGAGTCAAAAGGGGCTCAACATATTTTTTGAGTTCTTTTGCTTTCGCTAAAGTAGTTTCGATACGCTTGTGGATAATCAATGACGAAGCCATGTTACGTAGTAAAGCACTACGGTGTGAGGAGGTACGCCCCAAATGGTTGTCTTTTTTACCGTGTCTCATTAGTTTGAGTTTTTGATTAGCTTCGAGCTGCGGAAACCGCGCTTCAGAATACTAACCGGTTGAACAATACATAAAAAGACCTTTCTCGTTACAGAGAAAGGTCAAAAGATTTTAGTCTTCGTCGAGGCGGTATTTCGCTACGTCCATACCAAACGTCAAATTCTTCTCAGCAATTAATTGCTCTAACTCAGTCAATGACTTTTTACCGAAGTTACGGAACTTCATCATATCAGCCACTTCGAGTCTTGCCAAATCACCAAGAGTTTTGATGTCTGCCGACTTAAGACAGTTATAAGCACGTACTGATAAGTCGAGGTCTGCCAAAGGCGTTTTCAACAACTTACGCATACGCAACATTTCTTCATCTACTTCGCTCACTTCGTCATTTTTCTGAGTTTCAAACGTCATCGTTTGATCAGAGAACAACATAAAGTGTTGAATCAAGATGTAAGCAGCGCCTTTGAGGGCTTCTTCTGGGTGGATAGACCCATCAGTAGTAACCTCAATAAGTAGTTTTTCGTAGTCAGTTTTCTGTTCTACGCGCGTATTTTCTACGCTGTACTTAACGTTTTTGATTGGTGTGTAAATGGCGTCAATTGGAATATGACCAATCGGCAA
Source organism: Runella sp. SP2 (assembly GCF_003711225.1). NCBI lineage: Bacteria > Pseudomonadati > Bacteroidota > Cytophagia > Cytophagales > Spirosomataceae > Runella > Runella sp. SP2. The sequence continues at coordinate 5,501,614 of NZ_CP031030.1, forward strand.
CTCCAATGAACGAGGTTCGTCAGCAGGGACATAACCACGACCTTTTTCAAGGATAATCTCCATTTCGAAAGTCATTTGGTCGTCGATGTGACAGATAACTAGGTCAGGATTCAAAACCTGAAACGATGATGTAAACTTAGCGATGTCGCCAGCTGTTACCACCGATTGGTTTTTCACACTTACCGAAATTTTGTTATCAACCAATTCCGAAATTTTCTTAAACCGAACCATTTTGAGGTTCAAGATAATTTCGGTTACATCTTCAACAACTCCCTCAATCGAAGAGAATTCATGAAGAACACTTGGAAAACGAACGCTAATGATAGCGTAGCCTTCCAGCGATGAAAGCAGGATACGACGTAACGCATTTCCTATTGTTACACCGAAACCTTTTTCCAGCGGCTTGAACTCAAACAACCCGTGAAAGTCGTCGGCTTTTTCCATTACGACCTTGTCAGGCATTTGGAATGCTAAAATAGACATAGGATTAGCAGTTTTTTTAGAGTCCGAAGAGCGGTTATTAACCGCAAAAAAGTATGTTTTTCTAAACATACAAAAACAAAACCCTTGACGTGGTAATCCACCCCACAAGGGTTTTGTAGAATAATTTAAGACTATTTCGAATACAATTCGACGATAGCTTGCTCATTCACGTTTTCAGGAATCTGATCACGTTCTGGGTACTGAACAAACTTACCAACCATCAAACCGTTATCCCACTCAAGCCAGTTAAAACGTTTCGCTGCAGCTGTACGAGCTACGATGCTATCGTTGATAGTTTCAAGTGATTTTGATTTCTCACGAACGCCAACTACTTGGCCTGGGCGCAACGAGTACGAAGGTACATTTACGACTTCGCCATCAATAGTGATGTGTTTGTGAGTAACCAACTGACGAGCAGCACGGCGAGTAGGAGCAATTCCTAAACGATATACTGTATTGTCAAGACGTGCTTCGCAAAGTTTAAGCAAGTTTTCACCTGTAATACCTTCACGTACTGCTGCACGGTGGAAAAGGTTGCGGAACTGACGTTCCAAGATACCATAAGTATATTTTACCTTTTGTTTTTCTTGCAATTGAAGTGCATATTCTGACTTCTTGCTACGACGACCTCTGCCGTGTTGGCCTGGAGGGTAGTTCTTTTTACTAAGCGCTTTGCTTGGCCCTAGGATAGCCTCACCAAAACGACGTGAAATCTTCGATTTCGGACCTGTATAACGTGCCATGTGAATTGATTTAGAATAAACACAAAAATTACCGTAGGAACAATCTAGCAACCCCAGTGTCCAAATTGCTGATTGTTCGTACGGTGTTATAAAATCTTAAAGATTATACTCTTCTGCGCTTTGGAGGGCGGCAGCCATTGTGAGGTAGTGGAGTAATGTCCTTGATAGTGGTCACTTCAATACCTACGTTTTGTACGGTACGGATAGCAGACTCACGTCCAGAACCTGGTCCTTTCACAAACACTTCTGCTTTACGCATTCCAAGGTCATATGCTACTTGGGCACAGCTTTGAGCGGCTGTTTGAGCAGCATAGGGCGTATTTTTCTTTGAGCCTTTAAAGCCCATTTTACCAGCTGATCCCCAAGAGATAACTTGACCAGACAAATTGGTAACTGAGATGATAATGTTGTTGAAGGAAGCTTTAATGTGAATTTGACCCACTTGCTCCACTTGTACAACGCGCTTTTTTGCTTTATCCTTACGCTTATTTTGAGCCATTGTTTTAATCGGTATCTGTTAGCAGTTATCTGTTATCCTACTCATTATTTCAAACAAATAACGGACAACAGTTAACAATTATGAATTACTTCGTAGCCTTCTTCTTGTTCGCTACAGTCTTACGCTTACCTTTACGAGTACGGCTATTGTTCTTCGTTCTTTGTCCACGCAAAGGAAGACCTTTACGGTGACGCAAGCCACGGTAACAACCGATGTCCATCAAGCGCTTGATGCTCAATTGAACTTCTGAGCGAAGGGCGCCTTCAGTAGTAAATTCACCATTAATGATTCCACGAATAGCATTAGCTTCTTCGTCCGACCATTCAGCTACTTTTTTGTCGTAACTAATTCCAGCTTTTTCCAAAATTCTACGAGCGGAGCTACGTCCAATTCCGAAGATGTAAGTAAGCGAAATTTCGCCACGTTTTTTGTCTGGAATGTCAACACCTGCAATACGTGCCATATCTTAAATTATCCTTGTCTTTGTTTGTACTTGGGATTTTTCTTGTTGATCACGTAAAGTTTACCTTTACGGCGAATCACTTTACATTCAGCACTGCGCTTTTTAATAGACGCTTTTACTTTCATTTTTGTATTTGATTTTGGATTTTAGACGATAGGACTTTCAAAATCAAAACGAACTACTTAAAGCCCTACTATCTATTATCAAGTTGTTACCTTTATTTATACCGATAGATAATCCGAGCTTTAGATAAGTCATAAGGCGACATCTCTAATTTCACTCGATCACCCTGCAAAATCTTGATATAATTCATTCGCATCTTTCCGGAAATGTGAGCAATTACTTCATGCTTGTTTTCGAGTTGTACTCTAAACATCGCATTTGAGAGTGCTTCTACGATTATTCCGTCAACTTCGATGAGTCCTTGTTTTGCCATATACTCTTTTGGTAAGGAAAATTAGACGCTTACCATTAACGTCGTATTTTGGGTTACTTCTTCGATATACTTAAACGTTGTAAGAATTTCAGCTTTACCTTTTCGAACTAATACTGTATGTTCAAAATGAGCCGCTGGTTTTCTATCCGTTGTTCTAATTGTCCAACCATCTTTTTCTTGAACTACATTACGTTTTCCAAGTGTAATCATTGGCTCAATAGCAATAACGATTCCTTCTCTTAGTCTAGGGCCTTGTCCTTTTTTTCCATAATTTGGAACTTCTGGTCCTTCGTGCAGATTTCGGCCTACACCATGCCCAACTAATTCTCTTACAACACCGTATCCAAACTTTTCCACATAGGTTTGGACAGCATATCCTATATCTCCTACTCGTTTGCCTTCAACGGCTTGTTCAATACCTAAATAGAGCGACTGTTTTGTTCTTTTAAGGAGGTTTGAAACTTCAGGAATCACATTCCCAATCGGATATGTATAAGCACTATCGCTATGAAACCCATTTAACTTTACGCCACAATCAATCGAAATAACATCGCCTTCCTTTAGTTGGTACTGGCTTGGAAAACCGTGAACCACAATATCATTCAAAGAAATACAAAGTGCTGAGGGAAAACCATTATAACCTTTAAATGACGGATGTCCTTTATGGTCTCTGATAAACTCATCAGCAACTTTATCGAGCTGCTTTGTGGCCACACCTGGTTTAATCCATTTGGCTACTTCTGCATGTGCTTTGCCTAATAGCTGGGCACTTTCCTTAATGAGTAGTACTTCTTCTTCTGACTTGAGAAAAATCATCTTCTTTATTAGGCAGCTACAGTCTCAGTACGTCCTTTCACGCGCCCTGACTTCATCAAGCCTTCATAATGCTTCATCAATAAGTAGCTTTCTACTTGTTGTAATGTATCAAGTACAACACCTACCAAGATAAGAAGCGAAGTTCCACCAAAGAACTGAGAAAACTCCCTTGTCATACCTGACATACTCGCAAGTGATGGTAAGATAGCAACAACTGCTAACAAAATTCCACCTGGCAATGTGATTCGATCTAATACAGTAGCAATGAAATCAGATGTTGCAATGCCAGGTTTTACTCCTGGTATAAAGCCTCCCCCACGCTTCATATCATCAGATATTTGTTGTGGGCTGATTGCAATCGCTGTGTAAAAGAAAGTGAAGACAATGATCAAAGTTGCAAACAATACATTGTATTGCCAAGTCGTATAGTCATTGAACGTTGTAGCTATTGAACTAGCAACCTCACTTTTTTCTGCAAACAAACCAGCCACTAACGACGGGATAAACATAAGTGCTTGCGCAAAAATGATTGGCATTACTCCTGACGTGTTAAGTTTCAGAGGCAAGTACTGACGTTGACCGCCCATTACCTTGTTACCAACCACTTGTTTTGCATACTGAATAGGTACTCGACGTACTGCTTGAGTCAATGCTACTGCAAACATTACTACCACAAAGAGAGCAACAATTTCTGCAACAAAAATCAACAGACCACCACTACCGCGTGAAGCACCTTCCTGAACAATTGCTTTTGGAAAACGAGATACAATCCCAATCATAATTAACATTGAGGTTCCGTTTCCAATTCCCTTGTCAGTGATACGTTCACCTAACCACATACAGAATATTGTTCCTGCAGTAAGGATAAACACGGCTGAAATGGTGAAAGCTGCACGATCAATCAATAGAGCTTCCGAAGAGATGGTTGTTTGTAAATAACTCACCGATTGTGCGATGGTAACAAAGATTGTTAGTACACGCGTAATCTGATTAAGTTTCTTCCGTCCAGACTCTCCTTCTTTCTGCATTTTTTGAAAGTAAGGCAACGCCATCGTTAACAACTGAATGGCAATTGACGCAGAAATGTAAGGCATAATACCTAGCGCAAAGATAGATGCTTTCGTAAAGGCACCACCGAGGAAGGTATCTAATAAGCCTAAAAGACCTGAATTATTCACCTCAAGCTTGTCACTATCAATACCTGGAAGTACGATGTACGAACCAAGGCGATAGACCGCGATCAATAGAAGAGTATAAAGAATTCTACTTCTAAGCTCTTCGATTGAAAAGATATTTTTTAAGGTCTGTATAAACCGTTTCATGCGTTTTTAGATTTACCTGTGTAAAAAATCAGGCAAAGTTACGAAAATCTTTTGAATCAAGATTATAATGTAACCGCTTTACCACCTGCTTTTTCGATAGCCTCGGCAGCAGTCTTAGAAAAAGCGTGAACTTTTACTTCAACGGCAGCTTTTAATTCGCCACGATTAAGCACTTTTACTAAGTCTGTTTTAGATACCAAGCCATTGCTGTAAAGTGTCTCAATATCGATTACAGTAGCATTTGTTTTTTCAACAACTGCTTGGATTGCATCCAAATTAAGAGCTTTGTATTCAACGCGGTTGATATTCTTAAAACCGAATTTAGGTACTCGTCTTTGAAGCGGCATCTGTCCACCTTCAAAGTGACTTTTTTGGCTATATCCCGAACGAGACTGCGCCCCCTTGTGTCCGCGTGTAGAAGTTCCGCCCATTCCTGAACCTTGACCTCTACCCAAACGTTTTTTTGTTTTTACCGAGCCTGAAGCTGGTTTCAATGCGCTAAGATTCATTGCTATATCGCGGATTAAATCTCTTCAATTTTCACTAAATGATCTACCTTGCGAATCATACCTTCAAGGGCTGGATTCACATTAATCTCGACACTACGATTGATTTTGCCAAGACCTAAAGCAGCGAGCGTGCGTTTCTGGTCTCCTGGACGGCCAATCATACTTCTAACTTGTGTAATTCTTATCTTTGACATTGTCTCAAAAGATTATCCATTAAACACTGTGGCCAACTTTACTCCACGTTGGAATGCAACTTGGTGCGGAGCTCTCATTTTAAGAAGCGCGTCAATTGTTGCCTTCACTACGTTGTGAGGGTTAGAAGAACCTTTTGACTTGGCTAATACGTCGTGTACACCTGCGGCTTCTAATACAGCACGCATCGCACCACCCGCAATAACTCCAGTACCTGGAGCTGCTGGCTTAACAAATACTAAGCCACCGCTGAATTTTCCGTGCATTTCGTGAGGAACTGTTCCTTTAAGGAGTGGAACTTGCACGAGGTTTTTCTTCGCGTCTTCAATTCCTTTTGCAATAGCGTCAGTTACTTCGTTAGCTTTTCCTAATCCGTAACCTACAACGCCTTTGCCATCTCCAACGACTACGATTGCTGAGAAGCTAAAGCGGCGTCCACCTTTTACTACTTTGGCAACACGGTTGATAGCTACTACCTTTTCTTTAAGGTCAGCTTCGTTGTATTTCAAAGGTTTGATACTGTTTGACATATCTTTTTAGAATTTGAGACCACCCTCACGAGCGCCGTCTGCCAATGCTTTTACTTTCCCATGATACAAATAACCATTGCGGTCAAATACAACCGCACTTACGCCTGCTGCGAGTGCTTTTTCGGCCAATTTAAGACCTACATTCTTTGCATCCTCAACATTGACACTCGCTTTTGTAGCATCAAGTTCAAGAGATGAAGCAGAGACCAATGTTAGACCTTTTGTATCATCAATTACCTGCGCATAAATACGAGCATTTGAGCGGAAAACAGAAAGACGAGGCTTTTCTGAAGTTCCTTCTACTTTTTTCCGAATCCGGTATTTAATGCGCTGTCTTCTTTCGCTTTTTACTGAAGCCATGATTGCTTACAATTTTTTCAGATTACTGATTACTTCTTAGCAGCAGCTTTACCAGCCTTACGTCTGATTTGCTCACCCACAAAACGAATACCTTTACCTTTGTAAGGTTCAACCTTGCGGAACGAACGAATTTTCGCCGCGATTTGCCCAAGTAGTTCTTTGTCAATACACTCTAAGAATACTTTCGGGTTTTGTCCTTTTTCCATCGTTGCGCTTACCTTCACTTCTGAAGGTACTGCGAAATAGATACCATGTGAGTATCCAAGGCTAAGCTCCAAAATATTGTTGTTAACAGAGGCTTTATAACCTACCCCAACAATTTCTAATTGTGCTTTGTAACCTTCGCTTACGCCCACAACCATGTTATTAATGAGTGCACGGTAAAGTCCGTGCAATGCTTTGTGACGTTTTTGCTCAGTCGGACGAACAACTGTCAACTCGCTGCCCTCTACTTCCACCTTGATATCACGGTCAATATCACGAGTTAATGAGCCTTTAGGCCCTTTAACGGTCACGACGTTATCGTCTGACACTGATATTGTAACGTTTGCAGGTAGCGTTATCGGCTTCTTTCCTATACGTGACATTTTCTTTCAGGTTTTATCAGTAAACGTAACACAGCACTTCTCCACCCACGTTAAGTACGCGAGCTTCTTTGTCAGTCATTACCCCTTTTGAGGTAGATACAATTGCAACGCCAAGACCATTCAAAACGCGTGGCATTTCTGCTGAACCAGAGTACTTACGAAGTCCTGGCTTACTTACACGTTGTAAATCAACAATGGCAGACTGCTTTGTTACTGGGTTGTATTTCAAGGCAATCTTAATAGTACCCTGCGGGCCTGTCTCCTCGAACTTGTAGTTCTGGATAAAGCCTTTATCGTAGAGTACCTTAGTAATCTCCTTCTTAATGTTAGAAGCAGGTATTTCCACAACCCGGTGCTTCGCCCTTATGGCGTTTCTGATTCTCGTCAGATAGTCTGCTATGGGATCGGTTATCATTTCTCTACTGATTTGTTGCGTCCCTTCTGTAAAAGGGCTGCAAAGTTACGGAATTGATTTTGAAAACAAAAGCGATTTTTACCAACTTGCTTTGGTTACGCCAGGAATTTTTCCTTGAGAAGCCATTTCGCGGAAAACAACACGGCAAATACCAAACTTGCGCATGTATCCTCTTGGACGGCCTGTAAGGCGGCAACGGTTATGCAAACGAACTGCCGATGAACTACGTGGCAATTTGTCTAAACCTTCCCAGTCGCCAGCTTCTTTCAAAGCAGCACGCTTTTCAGCGTACTTAGCAACTAGCTTTTGCTTTTTCAATTCTCTTGCTTTTACTGATTCTTTCGCCATTTCCTTATTTCGTTGAAAAAGGGATTCTTATTTTTTACCTTTTGTAAAGGGCATACCAAGAGATTTCAACAACTCGTAACTTTCTTCATCTGTCTTTGCAGAGGTTACGAATGTAATATCCATACCTGAAATCTTATTCACTTTGTCGATTTGAATTTCAGGAAAGATAATTTGCTCTTTTACACCGAATGTGTAGTTACCGCGGCCATCAAAGCCTTTGTCGCTAATTCCTTGGAAGTCACGAACACGTGGTAAAGCGATGCTTGTTAGACGATCCAAGAATTCGTACATTTTGTCTCCACGAAGCGTTACTTTCACGCCGATTGGCATTTTTTCGCGTAACTTAAAGTTAGAGACCGCCTTCTTAGACATTGTTGGAACTGCCTTCTGACCTGCAATAAGCGTGATTTCTTCCAATCCAGCATCAATCAATTTCTTGTCAGATACTGCTGCACCGATACCCTTGTTGATAACAATCTTATCAAGGTGTGGTACTTGCATAATTGATTTGTATTGAAATTTCTCTTGCAAGTGAGATACGACTTCCTTCGTGTATTTCTCTTTTAATCTCGTAGTTGCCATTTTGATTATTAGTTTGTGGATTTCCGACCCACAGTTAATTTATAAGTGACAAACGAAAACTACTTTGAAGGATCTGGAATAAACTTCCCTGATTCTTTTGAATAGCGTTGTAGTTTCCCTTGCTCGTTGAGCTTGCGTCCTGTACGGGTTGGCTTACCAGTAGCTGGATCAATCAACATCAAGTTACTGATATGAATTGAGCCTTCTATCTTTTTAAGCTCACCTTGAGGATTCGCGGCAGTTGGTTTAACGTGTTTTGTGACAAGGTTAACACCTTCCACAATCGCACGCTGTTTCTCAACCAACACTTTGGTGACTTTGCCCGACTGGCCTTTTGAGTTACCAGCTATCACTTCTACTGAGTCTCCAGTACGAATGTGTAACTTGGGCTGTTTGTTGAATTTTCTTTCCATTGCTTACAATACTTCAGGTGCCAATGAAACAATTTTCATAAAGTTTTTCTCACGCAACTCACGAGCAACGGGTCCGAAAATACGGGTACCACGTGGTTCATCTTGGTTGTTGAGTAATACGACGGCGTTGTCCTCGAATCGAATGTAAGAACCATCTTTACGACGGATTTCTTTCTTGGTACGAACAACAACGGCCTTAGAAACTGTACCTTTCTTTATGTTGCCCGAAGGAATTGCCTGTTTAACTGTCACCACAACTTTGTCACCAATAGATGCGTAGCGTTTGCCAGTACCACCCAATACACGGATGACAAGTACTTCTTTCGCTCCACTATTATCAGCAACAGACAGTCTTGATTCTTGCTGTACCATTGTTATTTCGCTTTTTCAATGATTTCGACTAATCTCCAACGCTTATTCTTACTGAGTGGGCGTGTTTCCATTACGCGAATTGTATCGCCGATTCCACACTCATTATTTTCGTCATGCACCATTAATTTGGTAGTTTTTTTCATAAACTTACCGTATTTCGGGTGCTTTACTTTACGCTCTACCGCGACAACGCAAGATTTCTCCATTTTGTTGCTTACTACGCGGCCAACTCTGACTTTGCGTAAATTTCTTTCTACGGTTGTTTGTGCTGCTGCCTCCATTGTGTCGGTTATTTTACAATTGGGGTCTCCTGACCATTATTACGCGCTTGCGACTTTATTTTTAGCCGACAATTCCGTGATCAACCTAGCTATTAGGCGGCGCGTATTGCGAATACGCATCGGGTTTTCGATCGGAGATACGGCATGAGCAAACTTTAACTTTAAAAGACGATCTTGCTCTTCAGCAATCGTTTGCGTCAATTGTTCTACCGTTAGCGCTTTTATTTCACTATTTTTCATTTGACTAATACTTATTCTGCTTCTTCTTGATGATCGCGACGAACTACGAACTTAGTCTTAACGGGAAGCTTCTGAGCGGCTAGACGAAGAGCTTCATTAGCTAATTCGAGTGACACACCTGTGGCTTCAAATAAGATTGTACCCGCTTTTACTGGGGCTACCCAATACTCAGGAGCACCTTTTCCTTTACCCATACGTACTTCGAGAGGCTTCTTTGTGATTGGCTTATCTGGGAAGATACGAATCCAAACTTGACCTTCACGTTTCATTGCACGGGTAACTGAGATACGAGCTGCCTCAATCTGACGGGCTGTAATCCAGCCAGGTTCGAGCGCTTTAATGGCAAACGTACCGAAAGCAATTTGGTGGCCACGAGTAGCCATGCCTTTTTCAGACCCTTTGCTTTTTTGTTGTTTGCGGAACTTGGTTCTTTTCGGTTGTAACATGGTTCAGCAGTATTATTCGGTGTCAACTAAGACCCGTTTGCTTTCGATAATTACTTTTTCTTGTTACGGTTGTTGTTGTTGCGGTTTTTGTTGCCGCCACCGTTTCCACCACGACGGTCACCACCTTCGCGGTCACCACCACCTCTACGACGGTCGCCACGCTCTCCGCCACGGTCATTTCCACCGCTACGTTCTGCTGCTGCTGCACCACCGCTGATTGGCGATAAGTCACGCTTTCCAAAGATTTCGCCTTTGAAAACCCATACTTTGATTCCAATCTTTCCATAGACGGTCAAAGCTTCTGAGATAGCGTAGTCGATGTCAGCGCGAAGAGTATGCAAAGGTACTCGACCCTCTTTATACTCTTCAGTACGTGCCATTTCAGCACCACCTAAACGACCTGAAATCCGAACTTTGATACCTTGTGCTCCTACACGCATTGCTGAAGAAATTGCTTGCTTCATAGCGCGACGATAAGAGATACGGTTTTCAAGTTGTTGAGCGATTGATTCACCTACCAATTTAGCATCAATTTCAGGACGCTTGATTTCGTAGATGTTGATTTGGATATCTTTACCCGTAATCTTTTTAAGCTCTTCTTTGATTTTATCTACCTCGTTTCCACCTTTACCGATTACGATACCTGGGCGAGCCGTGTGAATCGTAAGCGTAATGCGCTTCAAAGTACGTTCAATTACTACTTTAGAGATGGCGCCTTTTGGAATACGAGCGGAAATATATTTGCGGATCTGCTCATCTTCAATCAATTTGTCAGCAAACTCACGTCCGCCGTACCAGCTTGATTCCCAACCACGGACGATACCGAGTCGCAGACCTACAGGATTAACTTTCTGTCCCATTCGTTATTGAAAATTTTAGGCTTCTTGTTGGATTAATTCTGCTGATGCATCATCTACCACAAGTGTAATGTGGTTTGAACGCTTACGAACGCGATAGGCACGGCCTTGAGGAGCCGGACGCAGACGCTTCAACATAGTACCGCCGTCAACGAATACTGTCTTTACATACAGTTCAGCGTCTTCAAGTTTAACATCCTCGTTGAGCTGTTGCCAGTTAGCTACGGCTGACATCAAAACTTTTTTCAAAACCGGAGCGGCAGCCTGTGGCTGATACTGCAAAATCGCCAATGCGCGGCTCACTTTCTGGCCCCGAATCATGTCGGCTACTAACCGCATTTTACGAGGTGAAGTGGGTACGTTTCTTAATATAGCTCTTGCTTCCATTTTCTTTGTGACTATTACTATCGCTTACCTTTGTCCTTTTTGGCAATGTGCCCACGGAAATTGCGCGTAGGAGAGAATTCGCCCAACTTATGCCCAACCATGTTTTCGGTTACGTACACTGGGATAAACTTGTTTCCGTTGTGTACTGCAAAAGTGTGACCAATAAAATCTGGGGAGATTGTACTGCGTCTTGACCAAGTCTTGATTACTGATTTCTTGCCCGAATCATTCATGGCATCTACTTTAATTTGCAGACGGAAATCAATGTATGGTCCTTTTTTTATCGAACGTCCCATTTATCTTCGATTATTTTTTACGTTTGCTAATAATCAAACGGTTAGAATACTTTTTCGGAGTACGGGTCTTTTTACCCTTCGCATATAAGCCCGTACGAGAACGTGGGTGACCACCTGACGCACGACCTTCACCACCACCCATTGGGTGATCGACTGGGTTCATCGCAACCCCACGTACACGTGGACGAATACCTAACCAACGTTTACGACCCGCCTTACCAAGGCTCACGTTCATGTGATCGGGGTTAGATACTGAACCTACCGTTGCCTTACATACTGCAAGAACCATCCGCATTTCGCTTGATGGCATACGCAATACTGCATATTTACCATCGCGAGCTACTAACTGAGCATAAGTTCCCGCACTACGAACGAGCTGACCTCCTTTACCTGGGTGCAATTCCACATTGTGGACGATTGTACCAATTGGCATCACAGCAAGCGGAAGAGCGTTTCCTACTTCTGGAGCTACTTCGCTTCCAGAGATAATTGTTTGTCCTACAGCAATACCTTGTGGGGCAAGGATGTAGCGTTTTTCACCATCTTGGTACTCTACCAATGCGATACGAGCAGAACGGTTTGGATCGTATTCTACTGTCATTACAGTACCTGGTACGTCCAATTTATTACGCTTGAAATCGATGATACGGTACATGCGCTTGTGACCACCGCCAATGTAACGAGCTGTACGACGACCTTGGCTGTTACGTCCACCTGTCTTTTTGATAGGGGCTAACAAGCTTTTTTCTGGCTTGTCGGTCGTAATTTCGTCAAACGACGGAGCCGTACGGTAGCGCTGACCTGGAGTTGTTGGTTTGAGCTTAATGACTCCCATTGTTGTTGTTCAATTATTTGCTACTTCAACGGTTTATTAAACAATATCAGCGTAGATATCAATAATCTCGCCTGCTTTCAATGTCACAATGGCCTTTTTGTACGTTGAAGTAATACCACTAATGGCCTTACCGCGTGACATTCTTGTTTTCTTTCTACCAATCGAGCGCATTGTATCTACGCTTGCTACCTTAACGCCGTACATCTTTTCGATGGCATTGGCGATTTCAATTTTATTGGCAGTTTTTGTTACCTCAAATACATACTTGCCCAAGTTGCTAAGAGCAGTAGCTTTTTCGGTCAATATTGGTCGCTTAAGTACACTCATTGTCTTACTTGTTCAAGAGATTTTCTAACTTCGACACCGCTGTTTCACTGATTAACAACACCTCAGCATTGATAAGGTCGTATGTATTAACATCACCTGCTGTAGTAATATTTGTCTTAGGAATGTTACGTCCTGACAAATACACATTGTTATTGTATTCTGGCAAAATAAGAAGTGTTTTCTTACCAGTAAGTGAAAGCGCGCTCAAAAACGAAAGGTATTGTTTTGTTTTTGGAGCATCAAACGTAAAGTCTTCTACTACCGAAATACCATTTGCTTTAGCTTTCTGTGAAAGCACTGACTTACGCGCCAACGCTTTTACTTTTTTATTCAATTTGAAGCTATAATCGCGTGGTCTAGGACCGAATACACGTCCACCACCTACGAATACTGGCGACTTGATTGAACCCGCACGAGCTCCACCAGTTCCCTTTTGGCGCTTGATTTTTCTAGTTGAATAAGAAACCTCGGCACGCTCTTTTGACTTGTGAGTACCTTGACGTTGATTGGCCAAGTACTGTTTCACATCCAAATATACTACGTGCTCATTTGGCTCGATGCCGAACACTTCATCGGAAAGAGAGACTGTTTTACCAGTCGCTTGTCCTTTTATATTTAATACTGAAAGTTCCATTGTCTTGATTCGCCGTTGCGATTGATTACTTTTCAATGATTACAAACGAATTCTTCGCACCTGGCACTGAGCCACTGATAACGACGATATTCTGCCCAGGGATTACCTTCAACACTTTAAGGTTTTGCACCTTCACGCGGTTGTTACCCATACGACCTGCCATGCGAATTCCTTTGAATACACGCGACGGAAACGAACAAGCCCCAATCGAACCTGGGTGACGTTGACGGTTGTGCTGACCGTGAGTTTGGCCTCCAACCCCACCAAAGCCATGACGCTTTACAACACCTTGAAAACCACGACCTTTGGCAGTTCCAACCACATCCACAAAGTCTCCTTCAATAAAAACGTCAGCAACTTCTAGCGTCTGACCCAAAGCAAGTTCTTGTGTGAACTCTTTGAACTCGACGAGCTTGCGCTTAGGAGTAGTTCCTGCTTTCTTGAAGTGACCCATGAGCGGTTGAGTCGTGTGCTTTTCTTTCTTCTCACCGAAACCGAGCTGAATAGCTTGGTATCCATCGGTTTCTTCGGTTTTTACTTGCGTTACTACACAAGGACCAGCTTCAATAACCGTACACGCCAGAGCCTGCCCGTCCGCATTGTACACGCTTGTCATTCCGATTTTTTTTCCTATTAAACCAGACATCTTTTTGATTTACAGCAGGTTATACAATTTATTTTACAAAATGGACTGCAAAGGTCAACATTATATTTTTGCATTCCAAATTAGCCTTCGTATTTATTTTCTGAGAGACACAAAAAAAGTCAGATGATAGAACACCTGACTTCAGTTGCAACCAAATTAAAGCTAGCAAACTAGCTAATTTTTGCTTTGAACTCAGATGCGGTTTCCTTAATTCAGGACCTTCACCCAATGTATGTCTTGACTAGAAAATATACGTCTTTTGAAAAGGCTTGCAAAGGTCTTAATTATTATTCAATATTACAACACATTACAGCAAAAAAGAAAAAATATTTTTTTGTTTTTGAGGCAGTTACGGCTTCTTTTCGCAAAATCTACCTAAATCCATATTAACTTTGGCATCATTTTCGTTATTGTCGCTGTAAACATACGAGGCTTAACCCGTAAAATATGACACAACTCCCTCTTCGATTGGCTAGTTTGTTGGTATGTGTGATTGGTTCTGTATCTGTTCTAGCCCAATCCTCCCGTAATTCTCACCTGTATCGTAATACTCCTGCTTTTGGGATTATAAAACTTAGTGTGGGAACTGGTATTTCGTATTACATGGGCGACATGCGCGCTAAGACTGATTTGCGCTTTATTCAACCTCACATTGCTGCGGCCATTACTTATCGTTTGGCCGAACGTTTTTCTGTACGCGGAGAAATTGATTTTTATCGTATTTCTGGAAAACAAGAAGGTGGGCCTATTTGGTACAATAATCTTTCGTTTCGTTCTGACAATCCTGCTGGGTATGTGGGCCTACAAGCAGATTTGTTCCGTTATCACGACGAACGGGCAGTGAATCCTTATTTATTTGGTGGAATTGGAATCACTCGCATTACGCCTAAAGCGCAGTATCAAGGAACTTGGCATAGCCTTGCACCGCTCCAAACAGAAGGTGTTGCGTATAAACGCAATGTGCGCATTGGGGTCATCGGGATTGGTACCTCTTGGAAATACAACGAGCGCTGGAGTTTTGCCGTCGAGTTGAGTAATAATTACGCCAATTCTGATTATTTGGACGATGTCAGTACAGTTTATCCCAATCCAACAGGAATGTCTGAACTTGCACTCCAACTTTCTGACCGCCGCCCAGAGCTTGACCCTGCGACACTTCCAACAGGGTTTCCTGTTAGAAATGAGGCAGGTGCGCAACGTGGAAACCCTAAAGTAAAAGATTCGTACGGTTTTTTATCGTTTCGGGCAGAATATCTCTTGGGAACCCAAGCTCGCCGTGCGGAGCGCCGAAAACTTAAATGTTATTATTGACGATTATCAGCGACGACCAAGGAATGTCAACTATGTTCAAATTAATTTTTCTTTGCGCGCTTTTTCAATCGCTTCCGCTTTGGAATGAACCTCTAACTTCCAATAAATATTTTTGATGTGAGTCCGAATCGTTTCTTTGTCAACAAACAGTTCATCAGCAATGGTCGTGTAGCTTTTTCCTTGGGCAATTCGCTCTAATACTTCCGTTTCGCGGGCAGTAAGGGGCGATTGGTAATTTTTTTGGAAGGAAGCAACCACCATTCGAGCAATATTGGTACTCATGGGAGCTCCGCCTTGGCGGATTTCTCGAATGGCGTCAATCAAACGACTTGGGGGCATATTTTTGGTCAAATAACCTCCAGCTCCTGCACACAATGCCTTAAATACTAACCCATCGTTTTCATATACCGTCACAACGATGAGCTGAGTTTGGGGACGGAGCTTTTTGGTACGTTCAATCCCTTCCACTCCTCCCATGCGAGGTAATTCCAAATCCATTAATACCACATCAGGGCGGTCGGTGGCCAGATTTTTGAGGTAATCTTCACAGTTAGAATAGGCTCCTACCACCTCAAAATCAGAAGTTTGACTTAAAAGTGCTGCAAAGCCTTCTCGGATAATGTAGTCGTCTTCGACCAAACAAAGGCGTGTTTTTATCATATTAAGTAACTGATTTTTAGTTTAATTATACACAAGGCCGCTCAAATAAAACGACAAAACCTCCGTGTTTAGGCGAAGTGAGTGTCGCTACACCGCCAATTTTTTCGGCCCGCGTTTGAATATTCATCAAGCCATTACCTGGTCGGCTTCGTCCTAAGTCCACGCCTCGGCCATTGTCTTGCCATTCGATACGTAATGAGTCAGCAGTGGGAACAAACGAAAGCGTGGTTTCGGTCGCCTGCGCGTGTTTGAGGGTGTTGCTCATGGCTTCTTTGAACAAAAGCACCAAATGCCGACTTGCACCCGTCGGTAAATTTACGCCACGAAGCGCATCGTTTAATCCTTCCACATTGAACCGTACCCCAGTTTTATCAAAAACGTCGTCGCCAAAATCCTTCAATCGAACCGCGATTTCATACAGGCTATCGTGTTCGGGGTTAATCGCCCAGATAAAGTCTTTGGTCCCTTGGTACATTCGATTGGCATTATCGCTGATTTTGGTCAACAATTCCCCTACTTCGCCTCCCGCTTGGCCATTCATTCGGTTTTTCACCAATTCGGTCAAAAGGGAAATTCGCGTGAGGGTATTTCCAAACTCATCGTGTAAATCTTGGGCAGCTAGTTTCCGAACGCGCTCGTTTTCCTCCAATTTTGCTCGCTCAAGCGCAAGCAGTTGTCGAACATGATTATCATAAAGCAGTTTTGCCACTGCCGCCACCAGTAGAAAAAGGAGTCCATAAAACCACCACGTTTTCCAAAAAGGCGGGGTAATCACCAGCGATAGCTGTAGGTAATCTCGGTCGTTCCACTTTCCTTCGTTATTGGCCGCCTTCACCCATAATTTATAATTCCCAGGATTGAGGTTGGTAAAATCGACAAAGCGACGCGTGCCCGTATAGACCCAATCTTTATCGAAGCCTTCGAGACGGTACGCAAACTGATTGCTAGAAGGATTGGTATAGTCCAATGCTGCCCACTCAAAGGAGAAAAAATTTTCGTCGTAATCTAAACGAATGGGCTGACCGCTCGCAATGATGCTATCTAAATGAACAACTGGTTTTTCAAACTTTTTAAAAGAACGTAGCAAAATCCGTGGGAGGTGGTTGTTTATCACCAATTCATCGGGGCGAAAACTGAGCAACATTCCGTTTCCACCCACAAAAAACTCCCCATCGGGGCTGCGATGAAAACCTCCCGAGTTGAATTCTAATCCTCCCAAGCCATCTTGGCTGGTGTAGGTGCGAAATGTTTTCTTTTCAGGATTGAAGCGAATAAGCCCTCCGTTGGTCGTCAACCACAAATTCCCCGCTTTATCGCTCATAGCCCCATAGACAAACGAATTGGTAAGGCCATTTTTTTCGGTAAAATGTTCAAATTCTACTTTTCCATTTTGGTGTTTTGCCAAACTCAATCCCTTGGCCGAACATATCCAAACGCGTTGTTTGGCGTCCACATGCACGTCCAATATCATATTACTAATGAGTGACTTTACATCGTTGGGATTGTTTTGAAACAAACGGGCGTATTGATTTTGCGCGGGCCAATAGATTAACCCTTGCCGCATTCCAATCCACATTCCTCCTTTGGCATCACGCTGGATCGTCCCTACTGATTCCAGTTTTGCTTTGGTGGTCTTAGAAACAGGCAGCTCTTTCCACGTACGAACTTTTTTTTGCGGGTCAATTTGTGCCAAGTATCCCCGCGTCCCTACCCAAACTTGTTGGCTTGGGTCTTCATAAATTCGCAATACCCACGGCTGACCGCCTTCGTACAGTGGCAGGTTAAACGGTTCAAATCGTTGCTGGGCATTGTCCAAATGAAACAACCCCGTATTTCCTCCTACCCAAACACTACCCTGTGTATCTTCCAAAGAGGTTTCGACGATGGTATTGGGCGGAGTTTTATACGTTCGGATGTCGTGCGTTGCCCGATGAATACGGTACAAGCCAGAATAAGAACCCACCCACAGGTGTCCTTTCTTATCGGTCGTTAACCCAAAAAACGTACGAGTAGCTACTGACTCTTGGGTAAAAAGACGTTCCCAGTGTTTAAATGTATTTTTGGAGCGACTGTATAATTGCACGCCCGCTTCGCGCGTTCCTATCCATACAATATCTTCATCGGCCTCATTGCCCTCGTACAAACAAGTGATATAGCTACTTTTCAAGCCGTTGGTATCAAAAAAATCTTCATCAAAAGCATCTAAAGGCACATACTGTTGCTTATCCGCTTCGTAGCGAAACCGATAGATACCTTGGCCACGTGTTCCGACCCACACAATGCCCAGGTGGTCGGTCATGAGCGAAGAAACAGATACCTTCGCAGGAAGTAAGGGGGTAATTTGAGCCAATAATGCTTTTTTCGCATCATCGGGACTACGTTTTGTTACTTTAAACTCCGTTTCATTGGCAGCCATAACCCACCAAGTCGTTTTTGTCTGAACCCAAATGGCCTTATTTTTATCTTCAATGATTTGTAAAATGACCGTTTTGAGTTGCGAACTACGTCGAAACGTCCCTTTGGCAAAATCGTAACAGTTCAATCCTTTGGCAGTACCTACCCAAAAGCGCTGTTTGGAGTCTTCGTGAAGCGTAGTAATAAAATCATCGGACAAGGAGGTAGAGTCAAAAGGCGTTTGACGAAAAACCTGCACTCGCTGGCCGTCGTAACAATTGAGGCCATCTTGCGTCCCAAACCACATCAAACCACGGTGGTCTTGTAAAATACAGTGAACTTCGTTTTGGCTTAGCCCCTCGTTGGTTCCTAAATGATTCCAAAAGTCAAAGCCAATCGGTGGCGCAGCGTTTGCCCAAGCCGCCCACATCCACATAAGCCCGATGAGTAGTTTCGTTTTCATACTTTCAAACAAAAGTATTGGTAACTGAGGGTTTACGCTTCCCCCAAAGTGGGTGAAATGTATTTTTGTCGTACCTTTGCATATTCAAAACGGATTTCATCAGAGTATCTGCTCTACATACCCCCTCGCAAGGCCAAACTTCTGATTATCTGCGGGGCTATGTAGTCATCAAAGAAACACAAAATACCAATGTTAGAACAGTTAGAAGCTATAAAAGAGCGTTTCGAAGAGGTCTCGCAACAAATTGTGCAGCCTGAGGTCGTTTCTGACCAAAAACGCTTTTCAAAATTGAGCAAAGAATACAAAGACTTAGACAAAATCGTACAGAAGTACCAAGCGTACAAAAAAGTACTGAGCGACATCGAAGGCGCTAAAGACCTCGTTGCCAATGAAAGCGACGAAGATATGCGCGATATGGCTAAAGCGGAATTGACGGAGCTTCAACCGCAAGCCGAAGAACTTGAAGCAACGCTCAAAGATATGTTGATTCCCAAAGACCCTAACGATAGCCACAATGTCATTCTTGAAGTTCGTGGTGGAACGGGCGGCGATGAAGCAGCGATTTTTGCGGGAGACTTGTTCCGCATGTATCAGCGTTTTTGCGACCGTATGGGCTGGAAAGTCGAAATCATGGACTTTACCGAAGGAAGTACGGGCGGCTATAAAGAAATCATTGCCAGTATCATCGGCGAAGACGTGTACGGTAAGCTCAAATTTGAATCAGGTGCTCACCGCGTACAGCGCGTTCCTGTGACCGAATCGCAAGGACGGGTACACACTTCGGCAGCAACGGTAGCGGTATTGCCAGAAGTAGAAGACGTTGAAGAAGTAGAAATCAACCCTGCCGACATCGAAATCATCACTTCGCGTTCGGGAGGTGCGGGTGGACAAAACGTCAACAAGGTAGAAACCAAAGTACAACTTACCCACAAACCAACGGGTATCGTGGTAGTATGTCAGGTAGAACGTAGCCAACACGGTAACCGCGAGCGCGCCATGAATATGCTTCGTTCAAAACTGTACGAAATGGAATTGAAGAAGCAAAACGAAGCCGTTTCGTCGCAGCGTAAGTCGTTGGTGGGAAGTGGTGACCGTTCGGATAAAATTCGTACCTATAACTACCCCCAAAGCCGCGTGACAGACCACCGCATTGGTTACACCATTTACAACTTACCTGCCTTTATGGAAGGTGAAATTGGTGATTTTATTGAGCAACTTCGGATTGCCGACAATGCCGAACGCATGAAAGAAGGAATCACGGCGTAACACGCTCGCATTTATAGCACCTGACAGCAGAAAATGTTGTCAGGTTTTTTTATGCTTTCTGGTAGCGTGCGTAGCAGATTTTCGTTAGATTTCGTTGTTTTTGTTCCCCTTTACAATCTTACCTTATCACATGGAAAAGCAAATTACCAAACATTACACCAACGGCGAAGTAACCGTTGTGTGGCAACCGCACCTCTGTGTTCACTCTGCCATTTGTTTTCGCGGGCTTCCTAATGTTTTCGACCCACGCAAACGCCCTTGGGTAACGACCGAAGGCGGAAGCACCATTGCGATTGTGGAACAAATTCAGAAATGTCCTTCGGGGGCTTTATCGTATTTTATGAATACCCAAGTAGAAGAGCAAGAACCCGTAGAAGTCGAAACCGAAACCATCATCGAAATTCTTCCTAAAGGGCCTTTGTTGGTTTATGGCAATTTAAAGGTCAAAGACGCAGCAGGCAACGAAACCAAAAAATCACAGGTAACAGCCTTTTGCCGTTGTGGCCAATCGGGCAACAAACCATATTGCGACGGCTCACACGTCACGGCCAAATTTGAAGGATAAGTAAATAGTACATTCGACCTTTGCGGGCGTACCTTTCTAAAACCCGAATTATCTAACTACCCCTATGAATTCACCTTCTACCGATTCTCGCCCCAAACGGTTACTGTCGCTCGATGCCTTGCGAGGCTTTGATATGTTCTGGATTGCGGGGGGCGAAAACATTTTCCATGCGCTGGCTGAAGCTACTGGCTGGGCGGGAGCCATCTTAATGGCCGAACAACTCTCTCACCCCGAATGGAACGGCTTTCGAGCGTATGACCTTATTTTTCCTTTGTTTTTGTTTTTGGCAGGCGTTTCTACGCCTTTTTCGCTCGGCCGCCGCATGGAGCAAGGTGCAGACCGCTCGCAATTGCTTCGCAAAATCATCCAACGCGGACTCACACTTGTCTTGTTAGGTATTATTTACAACAACGGACTTGAAATCAAACCCTTGTCAGAGATGCGTTTCCCAAGTGTTTTGGCTCGGATTGGTTTGGCAGGGATGTTTGCCCAAATTATTTACCTTTATTTCAGCACAAAAGCGCAATACATCTGGTTTGTTTCGCTATTGCTGGGTTATTGGGCCTTTGTGATGCTTGTGCCAGTGCCAGGTTGCGGAGCAGGCCACATGACGATGGAGTGCAACCCCGTGAGTTATCTTGACCACCTGATTATTCCAGGGCATTTGCACAAGGGCATCCACGACCCCGAAGGTTTGTTTTCTACCTTCCCTGCCATTGCTACGGGACTATTGGGTATTTTTGCGGGAAATTTACTCCACGCCGATGAACGCTCTACGAGCCGCCAACAAAAAACGCTTTACCTTTTTGTGGTAGGCATCGTTTTTTTAGTGCTAGGAAAACTTTGGGATTACGTTTTTCCCATCAATAAAAACCTTTGGACGAGCTCATTTGTGTTGTTTGTAGGTGGCTGGAGCCTCGTTTTATTGTCCATTTTTTACTGGATTATTGACGTTCAAAACTGGAACCGTTGGGCGTGGGTACTGGCCGTTATTGGTATGAACTCCATCCTTATATATATGAGCGATAGCTTCTTCGATTTTCATTATACCTCGGAGCGCATGTTTGTAGGAATCGTCAAGTATTTCTCTGAACCCTTCCAAAAGGTATTTTACAGCATTGGATTCGTAGTAGTCGAATGGCTCGTTTTGTACTTCCTTTATAAGAAGAAAGTCTTTTTGAAGGTGTAGGTCAGGATTTGTTAAATAAAAAAGGCGCTGGAAATAAAATTCAGCGCCTTTTTTATTTAACAGCTACGTAAACTGGTACGCCCACCAAATAAGAACTCCTTGTAAGGGCAATCGTAAAACAAGTATCCATTGAGGAATTTTATGAAATTTACCTGAAGTCAACATATAGATATTCGCAGGAAAAATGGCAATAAACAGCAAGATACATCCCCATGCCGCCGAGTTTCTTGTAAAATTCACCAACAAGCCTATTCCTAAAAGTATTTCTGCCACTCCCGATAAAAAAATCCACAGTTGGTGAGCAGGTATCCATGGAGGCATCATTGGTTTATACAATTTCGGATTGATGAGATGCACTACCCCTGCAATTATCAAGAGTCCTCCCAAGACATAGGCACTCATTCTTGTTCCGATTTTTCACGGTTGGCTAACTGCCCACAGGCCGCATCAATGTCTTTACCTCGGCTGCGGCGAACGTTAACCACGACGCCTTTGTCTTCCAAAAATTTGGCAAACTGAGTCAGCTTATCGACACCCGTGTTTTTGAAATCGGCTTCGGCAATGGGGTTGTATTCGATGATGTTTACTTTTGAAGGCACTTTTTTGGTAAACTCCCACAATTCCCTGGCGTCCTGAATGGTATCGTTGAAATTGTAAAACACGATGTATTCAAACGTGATGCGGTTCTGGGTTTTACGGTAAAAATGCTGCAACGCCTCCGCCAAGTTTTTCAACGAATTCGACTCATTGATAGGCATGATTTTGTTGCGCTTTTCGTCGTTGGCCGCATGGAGCGACAATGCCAAGTTAAATTTTACGC
This sequence comes from Runella sp. SP2, assembly GCF_003711225.1. Taxonomy (NCBI): domain Bacteria; kingdom Pseudomonadati; phylum Bacteroidota; class Cytophagia; order Cytophagales; family Spirosomataceae; genus Runella; species Runella sp. SP2. Next base: position 5,524,301 of record NZ_CP031030.1, read on the forward strand.
CATCGTCGCCTAATTTGGTAATCATTTTGGCGATACCCGCCGTAGAAACCGTAATTCGCTTGGGCGACATTCCCAGTCCATCGGGTGAGGTGATTTTTTCCACTGATTCAAGCACGTTGGCATAGTTGAGCAGGGGTTCACCCATTCCCATATACACAATGTTCGACAAAGGAATTCCGTAGTTTTCCTTGGCTTGGCGGTCGATGGCCACCACTTGGTCGTACATTTCCGCCGCGTCGAGGTTACGTTTACGATCCATGTAGCCCGTCGCACAAAACTTACAGGTCAACGAACACCCTACTTGGCTCGACACACAGGCCGTCATGCGATCGTCGGCAGGAATCAAGACCCCTTCAATTAGATGGCTATCGTGCAGTCGGAAGGCCGACTTGATGGTTCCGTCCGAGCTTTTTTGGGATTTGGCCGTTGCAATCGACTTTATTTCAAAATGGGTATCCAATAACTCCCTTGTTTTGAGCGAGAGATTACTCATTTGTTCAAACGACGTAGCGGATTTTTTCCACAGCCATTCGGCAATTTGTTTGGCACGAAAACCTTGTTCTCCGTGGGCCGCTAACCAGTCTTTCAACTGTGCCACCGACAGTTTACGAATATCTTGCTTTTTTATGGTTGTTGTTTCTATCATGTTATAAAGACGACAGTTTGGCCATTGCGATGAGCCAAACTGTCTTATTTTCTGCAAAGTTACTGGCTTTCAGGGCAATCATCCAACTTTCAGGACAATCTTCCCAAATTGGGCACCACTATCCATGTGTTGTAAAGCGGTTTCAATCTCTTCTAAGGCAAAAACTTGATCCACAATAGGCTCAATTTGGTGCTCCCCCAAGAAGTAAATCATATCGGCAAATTCTGCCTCCGTCCCCATCGTTGACCCATATATATTAAGTTGTTTGAAAAATACCTTCCCAGGCACGATGTCGGTAATATTCCCCGTAGTTCCGCCAAAAAAACAAATACTTGCTCCTGCCGTGGCAACATCTATCAATTTCGTAAAACTTGCCCCGCCTGCACTGTCGATGATGACGTTGAAATACCCACTACGGTCGCCCCCCGTGGCGGCAATTAGGTTTTTGGCCCAGTTAGCATCTTTGTAATTCACACCGCCTTTAGCTCCCAGCGCAATTGCCTTGGCAATTTTTTCGTCCGAACCCGACGTTACCCATACTTCTGCTCCCGCCGCTACTGCAAACTGAAGCACAAACAACGCCACTCCCCCGCCGATACCTGTTACCAGCACACGGTCACCCGCTTTCATACTTGCGCGCGACATGAGTGCCCGCCAGCCCGTCAAGCCAGCCAATGGCACGGCCGCTGCGGCTTCGTACGACAAATGGGTGGGTTTTGTCGCAAGGTATTTGGCTTCTACTTTGAGGTATTCGGCGAATGTTCCGTTGTCGGGCATTCCCAAAATTTTAAAGCTTTTACTGTAAAAAGCAGGATTTTCACCCCAATTGTGCGATGGGTTAATAATAACGTCTTTGCCTAGCCATTCTTCTGAAACGCCTTCTCCTACTTCTACCACCGTACCTGCACCGTCGGAGCCTAAAGTGGCGGGAAGTTTAATCCCAGGATAAAGACCTTGTTGAATAAAAACATCGCGATGATTGAGGGCGGCGGCTTTGATTTGCACCAGCACTTCACCCTTGCCCGCGCTTGGTTTTTCAACTTCTTGTACCGTAACGGTTTGTTTGATTTCTGGAAGAATAGCGGCTTTCATACAAAACAAAAAAGTTTTTTGAGTGTCAACTTCTTTCACAAACAACCTTTTGGGATGAATGGTTGACAGACCTCCAAAAATTTCGCTATTTTTGAACTAATAAGCCATGAATAGTTATGAAAGCCCCCTCTTTACTTTTGCTAGTAATTGCTTCGCTTTTTGTCCGATGCGCTACGGGCGAAACTGCCTTCAAAAAAGGAAGGCTCGACCTTGCCATTAAGCAATCGTCGTACCGCTTGACCAAACGGCCTTCGCATACCAAAGCAGCGAAGGTCTTCATCGCTGCCTACCAAACGCAGGAACGGATTCATCAAGAAAACATACAACTGCAAATCAGGAACAATCAACCCTTTAAATGGGAGGACGTCTTGTACCAATACCAGCGTTTACAACAAAATTTTCAACAGTTTTCAAAGTGCGCGGCTTGTCGTTCATTGATTCAGCCCCTGCCTCGCCCCTACACCGAAAGCATAGAACAGGTACTCGACCTCGCCGCCGCCGAACGCTACGAGGCAGGTGTTCTTGCGTTGAAATACCAAGGCAACCGCCAAGCGTGCAAAGAAGCTTTTGAGCATTTTAAAAAAGTAAAACAACTGCGGTCGTCGTACAAAGACGTGGATAAATTGCTGCCGTTGGCCAAAGAATATGCTACGCTTCGGGTGGTGATTGAGCCTTTTAAAGACGTGCATTCACTTTCCAAGAATGACTACCAGTATTTGGAGGAGAAACTAGCGGATGCTCTGTTTGATACTCGCCAACCGCACGAATTGGTTCGCTTTTACCCTCCAGCCCTTGCTCGTTACGACAGCATTCCACCTCACCATTTGATTCAACTTAGTTTTACCAAATACAGCTCCCAAAGCGAAACTTTGTCGTCGAGCTGCACGACCGTTGAAAGTAACGAAACGTACAAAGTAGGCACAAAAAAAATCAATGATACCACCGAGGTGGACGTGATGGAAAAAGTGAAAGGCAGTCTCACTACGCACCGTCGGGAGTTGTCGGCGAGTTGTCGGTTAGAGTTTAGAATTATTGATTTAGATACCGAGCGCCCGCTTCATTCTGATTATATCAACGATTGGGCAGATTGGGCCGAAGAATGGCATGAGTTTAGCGGAGACACCCGAGCCTTAAACGGCAAAGTACTGACTACCTCCAAAAACCTTTTTCCGCCCTCGGATACTGATTTTTTCCGAGACATGAGTAAGTCACTGGCATCGCGGCTGCGGAAGCGACTCCAAGATTTTTACCGAAAAGAGTGATTCTATTACCAAAACAAACGCGAAGAAGTATAATGACTCCGTGGGCCAAGCGTGACTCCTAGCGTAATTTCGTGCGAACCGCGCGTAGCCACTTGCAGCGAGGAAATGGGGTATTCGTAGGTGTAATTAACCCTCAGTTGCTGCGCTACTTTTGCGCCAAAAAAGGCTGTAAAAGACTCTAATTGGCGGTAGGATGCACCAAACCACAAGTCGGAAGAATAGCTTATTTTTAGATTCAAATCCCAAGATAGCGGCGCGTTTGATACTTTTTTTAACAAAATAGAAGGAGTAAAATCCCAGTCTTCTACCAATGGCAACCGATACCCCGCCGTCAGAAAAAAGTGTGGCACGACCTTACCCTGCCAATTGCTGCTAGTGTTTTTAAACGAGAGCGTTGAAGGCCAAAGTTGGTTTACCGAAAATCCACCAAAGAAATCAGTCGAATACACCCAAATACCCGCGTTTAGGTCGGGACGAATGACGGATAGTTTTCCCGATGACACCAAAGGGTCTTGTGGATTTGCCAAACGGATTTGGTCAAAATCAAGCGTATGCTGACTTAGTCCTGCCGTCAGCCCTGCGCTTACTTGCCACTCTTCATTGATTGGATAATGATACGCCCCCGTTGCGCCCATCGAAAACCGTGTCCACGGCCCAGTTTGGTCTCGCACGACCGTCAACCCTGCCCCTCCGTGTGCATCGGGCTGCGACGAATACCTCTCCCGCCCAAAACGAAAACGAGGAGTAGAGGCGGGTTCTACGCTAAAATCAGGATGGCCCAAAGGCAGGTGAGCAGTCAAATAAAACGTACGAGGGGCATCTTCGAGCCCGCCCCACTGCTGTCGATAGCCCACTCGGGCATCGGCATAGCTTTCGATTCCAGCTACGGCAGGGTTGATGAGAAAATGATTTTGTAAATACTGCGAATAATGAGGCACCTGTTGCGCAAAACTTGCTCCCACTACCAAAACCCCCATCACGGCCCACAAGGTAGTCTGCCCAAACACACGTTTCTTCCTGTCCAACTTATTTTTTCAAAAGGGTATCAGATTCAAGGATTTATTGCAAAAATCGCGCCTAAAATACCCTTTAGCTGAACTTTTTCAAAGCTCGGCGGTCGCAATTTTAGCCGACAAAATCGCCAGCGGAATTCCGCCCCCAGGGTGTACGCTTCCTCCTACAAAGTAAAGGTTTTTGAACTGACGGGAAAAATTAGCGTGACGAAGAAAAGCTGCAAAGCGATTGTTGGAGCTATTACCATACAGTGCCCCTTGCGAACTTGAAGTCTTAGATTCGATGGTGCGTGGGTCTAAAATCGCCTCACATTCAATCAATTCGGCCAAGTCAACTCCTAAATTATGGCTCAATTTCTGGATAATTGCTTTTCTTGTTTGCGCAATCAAGGCGTCCCAATCTTGCCCTTCATTGTTGGGCGCATTGACCATCACAAACCAATTTTCGCCCCCTGATGGTGCGTCGTCAGGTTTATATTTGGAGGTAATGTTGATGTAAACGGTCGGGTCGGAGTAGATGGTCTTCTTTTGAAACAAATGCTCAAACTCAGTACGATAATCGTTGGAAAAGAAGATGTTATGAAGCTCCAGTTCGTTAAACTGTTTTTTTACCCCCCAATAAAAAATCAGCGCCGAACTTGATTTGGGTTGGCGCAAGATACGTTCAGGTTGACGGGCGTTGGGGAGTAATTTCCGAAAGGTATTCACTACGTCCATATTAGAGACGACGACATCGAAGGTTCGCTCTTCTACTTTTTCGTTATTACCTAGCTGTAAACCTTTTACCTGATTTGCTTCCGTTATAATGGTTGTTACTTTCGTACCAAAATGAAACGTCACACCCAAGTCCTGCGCTAATTTCACCAAACTATCGGTGATGTCCACCATTCCTTTTTTTGGAAAAAATGCCCCAATATTGTACTCCAGATGCGGAATAATGTTCATCGTCGCGGGAGTTTCGTAGGGATTAGAGCCGTTGTAGGTAGCATAACGGTTGAACAATTGTACCACCCGTGGATTAGAAAATCGCCGTTCGTTGGCGCGGTTCATGGTAGTAAAAGCGTCCAAACGGTGCAAATTCGCGTAACCTTTGAGCGCATCTCGGTTAAAATACGTCCCCCATTTATGCAACGAACGGTGTAAAAACAGCTTCTCGGTGACGTCGTATTTTAGGGCGCTGTCGTCTAGGTGTTCCAACACGTCTTGCGCGGGTACTCCAAGCGTTTGTTCGAGCGCTTGTGCAAACTTTTGCTGGTCGGCATGGGCTGTTAGTCGAACCCCGTCATCCCAAAAATACCGACACACTTCTTCAAGTCGAATATAATCAAAATAGGCTTTGGGGTCTTTCCCCGACAAACGAAACAGTTCATCCACCAACTGCGGCATGGTAAACAACGACGGCCCCGCGTCGAAACGATAACCGTTTAACTCAAAACTCGAAAGTTTACCTCCTGGATAGGTATTGGCCTCAAAAACGTGCACTTTATACCCCTTATTGGCCAGTCGAATACTTGTGGCAATGCCCGCAATTCCTGCGCCAATGACCGCTGCTGTTTTCATTTGTGGTACGGACGTCCCGTCCGTTGGTTAAATTCCTTCACTCATTGTATAACGCACCTTCCGACTCACCACCACGACCTCATCTCCCACCTTAATTCGACCCGATTCTTGCGTAACGACGTTTTGGCCAAAGAAAATCTTATTGTTTCTTTTTCGGTAGCTGGACAGCGTACGCAGAGGTTCTTTGCCCGAAATTTCCCCTTTTTCTGGGTCAACCGTGGTCAGAATACAGCGGGCACAAGGTTTTACGCCGTAAAAGCGGACTCCTCCTATCGTGAACTCGTACCATTGGTCTTCCTCGTAAGGCTCGCCTCCTTCAAAAACAAAGTTGGGGCGAAAGCGTACCATAGAAACTGCGTCGGGCAGTCGAGTGTTTAAATCATCTAACGAAGATTGGCCAATCAACAAAAAAGGAAAGCCATCGGCGAAGCTTACGTTGACGTCGAAAGGGGCGTAATCTGGATCAGCCAAACGCGGCGAAGTATCAGGTAAATACATTAAACGCACCGAAAAACCCAACGCCTCCGTCAGCCAACGGTTACAGGCATCGTTGACTACTACGGCTTCGATGGTATCGTCCCAAACGGTCACGGGTACTAAATCGAAGGTTTCAGGAAGTGTAGGTACGGTCAACACGCCCAAATCGCGCGTGCGATGTCGAAGTTCCAAGCCATAGTCGGTCAAGGTTACCTCAATTAGCGCCATGGTCGGATGTTGACGCTGGGTCACAAAGCGATTGGCGTCATCAATCACCACCCAACGGCGGTCAAAGCGTAAGCCCCGCTCTTCGACTTCGGCCTGTGAAACCCGAATTGCGCCCAATGATTTGACGGGATAAATGTAAATGTCGGAAAGAATGAGTGAAGTGTTCATAAAACAAAGTAACGTCGATTTTCGTAGTTTTGGAAAAAATAGCAATACAGCTGTCCAAAATGCCTACTTACAAACACCTTTTTTTCGACCTCGACCACACTTTATGGGATTTTGAGCGCAATTCGGCCGAGTCTCTTTCTGAAATTTACCATACGTTTGAACTGCATAACCACGGTATTTTATCGCTTGGCGATTTTGTCAAAACCTTTATTGAAATCAATACGCAGCTTTGGGCTGATTTCGACCGTGGTAAAATTGCTCACGGCTATATCCGAGAAAATCGTTTTCGATTGGTTTTTGAGGCGCTCAACGTCGATAACCTCGCCGTTGGAAAAGACATGGGAGAAGAATACTTGCGGCTTTTACCCCAAAAAGCCCACTTGCTCGACGGCGCCGTGGAATTACTGGATTATTGTGCCAACAAAAACTACCAACTCCACATCGTCACCAACGGTTTTGATTCGATTCAAGCCTCTAAAATGGCCAGTTCGGGCATTCAGCAGTATTTTGAGCACGTCATTACCAATGAAAAAGCAGGGGCTAAAAAGCCTGATGCCCAGATTTTTGAGTTTGCACTGCGCTCCGCCAACGCCCACCCTGATGAAAGTTTGATGATTGGCGACAACTGGGAAGCTGACATTATGGGAGCGCTCCGCTTTGGCATCGATGCTGCTTTTTACAACCCCAAAAACCTAAAATTTGAGCAAACCCCTACCTATGATGTACAGCATTTGAACGAGTTGATGTCAATTCTCTGAGGTCGTGGTGGTAGGTTTACAAAAATCACAAACACCTTTTTTCCCACTTTCAATCAAGGTGTTTTTCTCCAACAAAGAAAGCTTTCGGACTTTAACGCCAATGTTTTGAAAGTCAATCGAAATCGTTCGTTTTAAATCTTCGGGGCGAAAACTGGCGCGATTGGCGGCTTCCGAAACGAGGTTATAAAACGCCCCCATGTAGGTTTTGAAACTGCGAATGGGGTAAGGCGCTAACCCAAAGTTTTGGGCATCGGCCTTGATTTGCTCGGCACTTTCGAGGCGTAAACCGAGGGTTTCGTGGTTAAAAACGTAGGCATCGGGCGACAATTGGGGCTGCGGTTGGCTCAAGAAGCGGTTCTGGTCAAACAAACCAATCGGGTAATTGAGCAATAACCCGCCATCTACCAGCACGTCGGCGGGAACTGTGCGCGGAGGGCGCGAATAAAAACGCCCCGTACTATCCATAAACACCGCGCAGTAATACAAAGGAATCGACATGGACGCCCGTACCGCGTCAGCAATCGCGAGGTTGGGGAAATTTTCGTACGAAAGCACCATCGGTTTTTGTTGCGTGAGGTTGGTGACCGTCACATACAAGTCTTTAAGGCAGCTGTCGCGTTGGGCAAGTTCGTGAAGTTCCCCAAAAGTCAACCCCGAATTTCCCGTTCTGATGTCGATTTTTTCGCCAATCCACCGTCGAAACGCATCCCCTCGGTACCAGCCAAAACGCTCCACCAATCGCTGAGCCCCTCCCACAAAAATGTATTGACCGTCGTTAAACGACTCTACTTTCATCTCGGAGACCAAGTCCGTCAACTCAGCCGCCGAATAACCTACCGACAGCAACGACGCCTGAATGGCACCTGCCGACGTTCCGCCAATGCGACGAATACTGTGCAACATTCCCCTTTGTTCTAGTTCTTGAAGCGCCCCACAATACGCCACCCCGCGAATACCACCCCCTTCGAGCACTAAATTATGGTACTTTTGCTGCGCCAATGCCGTTGACAAACCCCAAACAAAATGAATGAAAAGTCCGTTGATTAGGAGTCTAGGTAACACTTTTTGGGCCATAAAAACGTTTTTTTGTTGTGTAACGATTTTGCCAGAGAAAAATTGACCAACTGATGAAGCTTCTGCTACCAAATTTCACCGCACCACTTGTCCATTCCTTTGCGTCTCGCGGTTTGGCAGGGATTGTTTTAGGTGTATGCACAACTTTCACGGCATTGGCTCAGTCGTTTTCTTTTCAGTGGGACAATGCTGTTGCCGTGACAATTCAGGGGAAAAAGCTTCTTAACCCTTGGGCGGGTGGGCTAAACAACGCTCAGTTTTCTAAGATGCACCTCAACGACGATGGAGTCGAGGATTTGGTTGTTTTTGAGCGTTCGAGCCATTCGGTCAATACGTTTTTGGCCGTACCACAAGCGACTGGGCATCAATGGAAACACGCCCCTGAGTACGAAACGCGCTTCCCTGCGGACATGCTTCATTGGATGTTACTCGTTGATTTTGACCAAGATGGCCGCAAAGACCTGTTTACCAGCACCAACGGCGGTATTCGGGTTTTTAGAAATGTAGCTACCTCCAACGGCTTTTCGTGGTCGCTAATTGCTGACCCCATTCTTACGCAAGGTTTTTCAGGAAATATCAACTTATACGTTCCTTCCACCGACTTACCCGCGATTGCTGACATCGACGACGACGGAGACATTGACATTCTTACCTTCGATTTTACGGGGACTTCGGTCGAGCTTCATCAAAATTTTAGCAAAGAACAAAAAAGTACAAATCCGTTCATTTTTAAGAAAACCACCAACAATTGGGGACGCTTCAGCGCTACTTCCTTTTGTGACCAATATCTTTTTAATCTTCCACCTATCGACGTTGCACTCCAAAACCCCTCCAACGCGCGCATTGCCCACGCAGGAAATACCCTTTGGGTTGGTGACCTCAACGGCGACGGCAAAAAAGACGTGCTACACGGCCACGTTGCTTGTGACAACGTAGTGATGCTGACCAATGTAGGTGGAAACGGAATGGCAGCGCTCATTGGCAGTGCGCAAGCTTCCTTCCCTTCCATCACCCCCATCAATTTCCCCGTTTTTCCTTCTCCTTACTTAGAAGACATTGATGGCGACGGTCAAAAGGACTTGATTGCCAGCCCCAGCAGTACCGACATTGCTACCAATCCGTTGCTCAATTTACGGCAATCCAACTGGTTGTATAAAAACGAAGGAACTACTACCAACCCTAAGTTTACCTATCGTCAAATGGATTTTCTCCAAGATGGGATGATTGATTTGGGAGAAAACGCCACCCCTGCCTTAGCGGATATTGACGGTGATGGTGACTTAGATTTAGTCGCGGGTTACGGTGGTTTACGCGCCACTGATGGTTATCGGGCAGGCATTGCATTTTTCCGAAATACAGGTAACGCTACCCAAGCCGCTTTTGAATTTATCAATGAAGACTTTCTCGGGTTGAGCGCCCAGCTTTTTAAAAAAGAAAACGTAAGTTTGGTGAATGCCAAACCTTTTTTTGCGGATTTGAATGGCGATGGTACTACTGATTTGGGATTTTGGGCCAATACTTTCAGGGGAATGGATATTCGCTACCTGCCTAACCTCGCCCCTCGCGGACAAGCAATGCGGCTAGATACGAGTCGAATCACCAAAATGCCGCTTCCGAAAAATTTTACCAACGGAGAGAATTTACTCTACTACGACATTGATAAAGATGGGAAATTAGACGTACTGGTGAGTAAAAATTCGGGGAATGTGGAGTTTCACCAAAATGTGGGGAGTACGGCATCCCCCATCTACGAACTTAAAAGTGAAGCTTTTGGCGGAATTGACGTGGATTTTGAGCGCCGCGCGCAAGGCATGGTCGTGGCTGATCTCAATGCTGACCAAAAACCTGAGCTTATCATGGGGGATTTGCTGGGTCGCTTGCGTGTTTACCAAAACTTTACCACACTGACTACGTTTAAAAGCGATAGCAACCTCATTTTCAACGCATTTAGCAATAAATCCGAATTTATCCGCATTGGCGTGGGCCTATTTCCTGCGGTAGGAGATGTCAACGGTGACCAACTTCCCGAACTCCTTATTGGAAGCAATACGGGTGGGATACGTTTTTTGAAAAACAACTCACCCAAGGGCACTCCCACTGGCAATGAGCTGGAGTTTTTTGTGTATCCAAATCCTACTTCCAACTTTCTTTACGCCCAAGTTCCCGAAAAAGGAACGCTTGAGCTGTTTTCTATCAGTGGACAATTCATTAGCAGCATCATTGTTCCACAACCAACCACCGAGCTCCCAATGGATATCAGCAAATTACCTGCGGGCTTGTATCTCCTGCGTTTTACGACCGCCAATGACGTTAAAATGTCGCAAAAGGTAATAATAACCCGCTAAAACCGCCAAAGCGTACGCTGTATACCCCCAACTTTCACGGACGGGCCAGCACTCTACGCACCAGCGACGTGTCTGGGCAGGAAATCGACCTAAATCGGGTTCTAATTCGTACAAACGCATCAACGGCAACGATGTAAATAGCACGTAGCCAACAACCCAAGTAGGCTGCTGATTTAATCGCAACAGCAAAAATGTCAACACAAACGGCATTCCGTTAAATAAAATTCGGCTCGTATCACCTCCGCCAAACACACTGAGGAATAGCCACAAAATGAGTTGAATTTGTAAATGAGTTTTCACCTCACCCCCTGAGTCCCCCTCTCCTTGCAGGAGAGGGGGATTTTGAACGCTTTTCTCCTTCCAGGAGAGAGAAATAAAACGCTTACTGGGTGAGGCCGATAGCCACAAAGTTCCAAAAGCTAACAACCAGCTGATGGGAATTCGCACTAATAACTCTGGTTCTACGAGATAACGTTTTCCAACTCGAAGTAACGTTACCAAAGAGTTATTACGCCAATCAGACGTAGGTGAGGGGAAAAAATGCGAAGCTACGTAATACACCAACAAGGCCACCAATAGGGCTGATAATGCAATAAAAAAAGGCCGTTTTGGCTTGTTAAACACAAAGCTATTCACCCCATTCCACAAAGCCATACTTCCAAGGACGGCAATAAAAGACTCCTTTTGTAGCGTTCCTAAAGCGGCCACAAGCACTATAAAAAGCCAGTTTTTACTTTCTGAAACCAAAAAAAACAGCAAGAGCGTTAACCAAAAATAGCTTCCCACATCTGCCGTTACGGGGTCGGGCAGGTACATGCGCACCAGTCCTTTCCAATGAAAAAATATCCAAAACAACCCCAGCCCAATGACTGAAAGGCGAAAGTGAAGTCGTTGCCAAATCAATGTCAGTAGCCCTACGGTCAGCACCACAAACAAACCATTGAGGCCGACAAAATCTATTTTTAGGTCATGGAAGGGAAAATGCGCCGCCAACCACGGGCTCAAAGTTCGGGTATTGAACGGAAAAGAAAGCAGATAATCAGGCGTTAGACCCCGAAAATACCGATAGCTTTCCGCGTACTTATGCGCATCAAAACGCTTGTCCAACAATTCGTAGGAATATGTGGGCTGCACCATCGCGTACGTTAGGTACACTACGGCACTCAACCCCATCGCTATCCCGACGTTTTTTTTCATGTTGGGTTATTTTTGTTCCAACAAACAACCTTTCAAACCTTCTTCCAAGGTCTTCCACGGAAGCGGATTTCCTCCGATGCACTCCACGCGGCTATCGCGGCGGTAAGCAAGGTACTCAATCGAAAACTCGCCTCGAACCGAATTAATCAACACCCAATCGACACCCGTCCGAAACGCTCCTTTTACTCGTTCAACATGCTTGAGGGAAGTCACCCAAGCCTTCAATTTTTGTAAATCAAAGACCTCATCGGGCGAGAATACCCAACCGCAACTGTACCTTCCTAAACCGTGGCTTTCTTTCATCAACGGTTTGCCCACTTCAGGAATAGGCAGGTCGTGTGCCTCATCGTGATGATGGTGGTGGTGATGTTCGTGCTCATGGGCATTGGGGTGCAAAGCTTTGCGATTTGGAAAAGGCTCAATGTTCAACCAATTAGGGTCAACATCGCCCTGTTCGACGGCGCCAATTAGAATCTTCGGCGGAAACAGTTCTTTGGCCCAGCCCAAAAACTCACGCGTCAATTCTTCCCCTGCGAGGTCTATTTTGTTGGCAATCAACACATCGGAGAGTGTAATTTGGTCAATAAATGTCTCGTGCTCACGGTATTCCTCTTTGTCCCACTGCCGAGGATCCACCAAGCACACCGTTGCCCGAATATCAAGTACATCTTTCAAAAACTTTCCCCGAAGCATGTCCAAAATGGCCTCTGGATGCCCCATTCCCGTGGGCTCAATCAAAATCCGATGCGGTTTGATTTGACGCAGCACCAGCGTCAGGGTCATTTGCATGGGCAAATTGGCGGAGCAACAAATGCACCCCCCCGCGACCTCTTTCACTACTAAGCCATTTTCGTCTGTACCCGCAAAAGGCGTGTGGTCAATAGAAACCGCCCCAAATTCGTTGATAATCACCGCCCAGCGTTCGTCGGCGGGTTTGCGTTTAAGAATGTTTTGGAGCGTGGTTGTTTTTCCTACGCCCAAAAAACCTGTAATCAGATTGACGGGTATTTTTTGTAATGCCATTCCTACTATTGAATTTATAAGCAAACAGTAGAGTTACGTACTTCGTTTCAAATAAACAGTTAGCCTGAGCGTCTATTGTGATTTGGAATCAACTTTAAACGCAATTGGTGCAAGGACAATTAGTAGCGTTTCTCCTCCAAATTGGGGGAAAATACGCCCAAAATTGGCGATTCCGACTGTCTTTGTTACGTTTTACAACAATTCTGTTTTACCTTCGTTTTTCTGCAAATTTCACTAAAATGTTTCGACAACTCTGTCTTTTATTTTTGATTGGTCTTGCCTCGTTGAGCCACGCCCAACCCACAACCTCCAAATACGATCCACACGTATTATTTAACCCATTGTTTAACTATCAGCCTGCCAACGAGTTTCGAACAGGAAGCGGTGCACCAGGGCCTCGGTACTGGCAAAATCGTGCCGACTATAAAATTGCGGCTACCCTCGATGAAGGCGCTAATCAACTCAGCGGTGAAGTAGAAATTACGTACACCAACAACAGCCCCGAAACGCTCCCTTTTCTCTGGCTACAACTCGACCAAAATGCCTTCAATGACAACTCTCGCAGTGGAAAAACAACACCGCTCAGCGGTGGCCGTTATGGTAATTCGGGGTTTGAGGGCGGCTACGTGGTTAGCACCGTGACAGTCCAGCAAGGGAAAGGCAAAGCAGCACCTGCCGAGTACATTGTCGATGATACCCGTATGCAGATTCGTTTGGCCGAGCCGCTCAAGTCGGGTGGCGACATTATCAAAGTCAAAGTCACGTATTCGTTTAAAATTCCGTCGTACGCCTCCGACCGCATGGGAAAACTCGACACGCGCAACGGCATAGTTTACGAAATGGCACAATGGTATCCGCGCATGTGCGTTTTTGATGACATCGAGGGCTGGAACGTATTGCCCTACCTCGGTGCAGGGGAGTTTTACTTAGATTATGGCGATTATGAATACAGCGTCACCGTACCTTGGAACCACATTGTGGTAGGTTCGGGTGAATTGCTCAACCCTACTGAAGTACTCACTTCGGAGCAACTCAAACGCCTTGAAGAAGCCCGTAAAAGTGACAAAACGGTGATGATTCGCACAGAAAAAGAAGTAAAAGACAAAAACTCTCGCCCCAAACAAGAAGGAATGCTCACGTGGCGCTTCCGTTGTAACAACGCCCGCGACGTGGCCTGGGCTACCTCGCAGTCGTTTGTATGGGATGCCGCCAAAATGAACCTACCAAGCGGTAAACCCGCCTTGGCGCAGTCGGTGTACCCCGTCGAAAGTGCAGGCAATGACAGTTGGGGACGCTCCACAGAATACGTAAAAGGTTGTTTGGAATTTTATTCAAAATATTTGCTCGAATACCCCTACCCCGTCGCCAGTAACGTCGCAGGAATTGTAGGCGGAATGGAATACCCTGGCATTGTTTTTTGCGCCCACAACGACAAAAAAGAATCGCTTTGGGGCGTCACCGACCACGAATTTGGGCATACTTGGTTTCCGATGATTGTGGGAAACAACGAGCGTAAATTTGCGTGGATGGACGAAGGTTTTAATACTTTTATCAACATGCTTTCAACCGAGGCATTCAACGACGGCGAGTACAACCAAGACCGTTTGGACGATATTCAAAACATTGCCCCTACCCTCTTCCGCGACGGTGCAGATCCTATCATTACCATTCCAGACGTTATCAAAACGACCAATCTTGGTTGGGATGCGTATTACAAGCCTGCGATTGGCCTCAAGATTCTACGCGAAGTGGTGGTAGGCCGCGACCGTTTTGATTATGCTTTCAAACAATACGTAAAACGTTGGGCCTTCAAACACCCTACCCCTTACGACTTTTTCCGCAGCATGGAAGATGGCACAGGCGAAGATTTGGGTTGGTTTTGGAAAGGATGGTTTTACGAAAATTATAAACTCGACCAAGCCGTCAAAGAAGTACAATACGTAGAACAAACTCCCGCCAAAGGTTCGATCATTACGATTGAGAATTTAGAAAAGTGGGCCTTACCTGCCGTAGTAGAATTGGAAGAAACCAACGGTAAAAAAACGCGGATTCAACTCCCCGTTGAGGTGTTTCAACGCAGTGGTTCGTGGACATTTAAAGCCCCTACCAAAGGACCGCTTAAATCGGTCACGATTGACCCTGATTCAAAAACCCCTGACGTCAACCCTCGTAACAATACGTGGCGGCCTGCTCGCTACATTTCTCCCGACGAGAACTAATCAAATTAGATTCCCCCTTTCAGCCGAGCCCCGCAATGGTCTCGGCTTTTTTGTAATGAAACTAACAATATGTAATTTTGAAAAAATAAAAAACATCCATGACTACCTACATTACAGAACGCATAGCCATCAATCCAGATATATGCAATGGACGTCCGATTATTCGTGGAATGCGAATTACAGTCCAAACAGTCTTAGAGTTTTTATTTGCAGGAACTTCTCAAGAGGAGCTTCTTTATCAGTACCCAATGCTCGAACCCGAGGATATAGAAGCGTGTCAGCAGTTTGCGTAAAGAGTTTCACTCAATTATCCTCTCAGTTTGGCCAACAGCGCTCGAAATGAGTAGTAAATACAAACTCGTAACAATTTTCAAAGACCGTCTTGAAGCCATAGAATAAACGGCTTTTCTTCTTCCTTCAGCCGAGGCCCGCAATGGTCTCGGCTTTTTTGTGCTTTATTCCCTAAGAAATAGCCCAAAACTGCAACGCAAACACCAGAAGGTACGTAAATCTCAAAAGTACACACACATTGATACACCAATACTCTTTTTACCATCTGATACCATGAATCAAAAACGTTTTGCAGTAGCGAGCTTTGTCTTGGCTCTTATTTTGGTTTTTCAAGCCTGTAAAGACAAGGAAATCACCGCCGAAAACGCTGCCACCATCACATCATTAAATTGTTCAAGTGCTACCTTCTCAGCTTCTGCTACAAGCGGAGCTTCGTTTACTGCCACCTCGAGCGTCCCCTATACGGGCGGCAACGGCGCCTCCTACGCTGAAGGAACGGCCATTGCTTCTACGGGCGTAACGGGATTAACTGCTACCTTGTCGGCAGGTACTTTAGCTGATGGAAACGGCACCGCCAGTTTTGTGATTACGGGCACCCCTGCCTCGGCTGGAACTGCCAACTTTTCAATTGATTTAGGCGGGCAAACCTGTACGTTGGCATTGCCTGTCACTGCCTCAAAAGCGAGTGTCGCAACGCTCACGGGAACCGTAAATCCTACTACAGGAACCAACGGCGTGGCTTACACTGGCACAGTGACCATCACCTACACTGGCGGAAATGGCGGTGCTTATGATGTTTCGACGGCTTCATCGACGGGGGTAGAAGGGCTTACGGCTACTTTGGCAGCAGGCACGCTGGCCAATGGCTCGGGCACGCTGGTCTATAACATTGCGGGAACACCTACTTCGACGGGCACGGCTGTTTTTAACTTGAGTTTGGGAGGACAAACCTGCACGGTTTCGGTCGCTATCAGTGCTTCAAGCACCGCCTCTACTGCCAAAGACACCGTTGTGATTACCTATTCGGGAACCAGCGCTTCTGTTAGTAATGCCTTCCAAAACGACGGCGTAACAGTAACTACCAGCGGGGCTGATATCACCGTAAAATCAACCAATACCTCCAAAGAAATCGTGTACCTTTTATCGGGTACTGCCACCAAAGGAAGCTTTAAGATTTACAGCGAATACAAATTCAACATCACCCTCAAAGGCGTTAGCATTACCAACAGTGCAGGCCCTGCCATCAATATCCAGTCGAGCAAAAAAGCAACCATCAACGTAGTCGGCACCAACACCCTTGTCGATGGAACCACCTATGCCACCAGCTCAGAAGACCAAAAAGGAACACTTTTCGGAGAAGGGCAATTGAGTTTTATGGGAACAGGTACGTTGAACGTTACAGGTAACAACAAACACGCCATCGTATCCGACGACTATATTTACGTCAGCGAAGCCAATATCGTCATCAAATCGGCGGCTAGTGACGGTATTCACGCGAACGATTATTTTGCGATGGACAACGGAAGTGTTACTGTAACTGCCGCAACGAGTAATGGCATCGAAGCCGAAGAAGGCTACGTAGCCATCAACGGCGGGGTGGTCACCATCAATAGTGTCAACGACGGAATCACGGCTTCTTACGAGGGAACCGATGCTACCATTACGCCTTATGTTTTGATAAAAGGAGGCAAAATTACGGTCACAACGACGGGCGACAAAGGCAACGCCATCAAAAGCGAAAGCTACACAACAATTGGCAGAACCGATGCGGTTACACTTACGGTTTCGGGCAAAGGTTCTAAAGGAATCAAAACGGGCGGCGATTGCACCATTACCTCGGGTACGGTCAAAATTACCACCTCAGGAGCAGCTTATTACGATACTGCCGACGCCGACATTGCCGCCCCAGCGGGAATTAACTGCGACAAAAACCTCGCCATCAAAGGCGGAACGTTGACCGTCACCAGTACGGGAACAGGCGCCAAAGGCATCAGCGTTGACGGAACCGCCACCGTCAGCGGTGGAACAACCACTATCTCTGCCACTGGGACAAAATATACTTATAACACAGCCAATACCAGCGAAGCCAAGGGTTTTAAGAGCGACGGTGCTTTTGTGATGAACAACGGTGAACTCAACATTGCCGCTACCGACGATGGTCTAAAATCAGAAACGTCGATTACCATTAATGATGGCACCCTGATTATCACCAAAGCAACCGAAGGTATCGAGTCCAAAACTATCACCTTTGCGGGCGGACTTACCAACGTAACCGCCTCTAACGATGGAATTAATGCTTCCATGGGAACAACCACTGGTGGGACCTCATCCAATGACGGGAGTAATGTGTTCATTAAGGGTGGCATCATCATCGTTGCAGGAAGCGATGGAATAGACAGTAACGGAAATATTACGATTACTGGCGGAACAACCATCGTAGGCGGTCCCACAAGCTCACCCGAAGAGGGAGTGGACGTAAACGGCAGTTTTTTGATAAACGGAGGTGTCGTTATTTCAGGTGGCTCAAATGCCAGAATGACCAAAGCCATGAGTACAAGCTCTACACAAGTAAGTATGTACATCACCTCAAGTGCCCAACTAGCCTCGTCTTCACTATTACGGGTTGAAGATGCTTCTGGCAAAGAAATGGTAACTTTCAAACCTAAAAATGCCAATTATTATTTCCATTTCTCGAATCCAAGTTTAGCCAAAGGAAGTCAGTACAAAATCTATTTCGGCGGAACGTACACGGGCGGAAGCTACGTAGGTAACTCGTCAGGATGGGGCTTATACACGGGGGGCACGTATTCGAACACAGGAGCAACGCTCAAATCAACCACCACTACTTCGAGTTCTGCGACGGTCAATACCATTGCGTTTTAGGTCTTACTTTCATTCATTCAGGCAATACCAAGCCGAGGCACTGCGAAGTGTCTCGGCTGTTTTTTAATTCATAAAACGAGAAAAGTGTATATTTGAAAAGAAAAATGAAAAGGCTATGATAAATATTCAAGAACGGCTTAGTATCAATCCAGAAATTCGATTTGGTAAGCCTTGCATCAAAGGGACTCGTATCGCAGTATGGGATATTTTAGGCTGGTTAGCAAGTGGAATGAGCCACGAAGAAATCATTGAAGATTTTCCTCAACTCACCCAAGAGGACATTTTGGCGTCTTTAGCATTTGCTGCCAATCGTGAAGAAAATACCAAGATTTTGATTACAGCAGCATGAAGCTTTTATTCGACGAAAACATATCTTACCGAATTATAAAACAACTTATTGAAATTTTCCCTGAAAGCTTACATGTCAGTCGTATTGGG
Source organism: Runella sp. SP2 (assembly GCF_003711225.1). NCBI lineage: Bacteria > Pseudomonadati > Bacteroidota > Cytophagia > Cytophagales > Spirosomataceae > Runella > Runella sp. SP2. The sequence continues at coordinate 5,542,975 of NZ_CP031030.1, forward strand.
GTTTCCTTTCCAATTTCTGACCGTATAATTTGGGAATACGCTAAGAAAAATCAACTGGTCATCGTCACTTTTGATGAAGATTTTGAATCACTGGCTAACCTATATGGATTTCCTCCCAAGGTCATTATTTTAAAACTTGGCAACTCCTCCACAAAAGTCATTGCCTCTGTTTTAACATCAAAAGTTATTGACCTTGAACACTTCTATTTATCAAAGACTCATGGACTTTTAGAGATTTTCTAATTCTCTTAATACCAAGCCGAGGCACTGCGAAGTGTCTCGGCTATTTCTTTTTCCCCCTCCTCTTACTTTGTTGTTCCCCAAACGTACCATTATGTGAGAGATTGGCGTTAATTTTGCGGGGTTTTCTACGTTGAGCTTTCATACCATGTCATTTTTGAGATATACACTTTTTTTACTGCTGATTAGTTGTTCACTTTTTGCCCAGCCCAAACGCGAGTTTCGGGGGGTATGGATTGCCAATGTGGGCAATGTTGACTGGCCTTCTCAAAAAGGGCTATCGGCGCAGCAACAGCAGCAAGAACTTCGCGATTTACTGGATTTGATTCAATTAAGGGGCCTAAATGCCGTTTTTTTTCAAATTCGCAACGCCTGCGATGCCGTTTATGAGAGCAAACTCGAACCTTGGTCGGAATGGCTAACGGGACAGCAGGGTCAATCACCTGGCTACGACCCGCTTGCTTTTGCCATTCAAGAATGCCGCAAGCGTAACCTTGAGATTCATGCTTGGATAAACCCCTACCGTGCCGTCACCGATATTCGTCGGGCTTCTCTGGCCCCCAACCACATCGCCAAAACGCACCCCGATGTACTTCTATCCTACGGCTCGTTACGTATTCTCGATCCAGGACGGCCCGAAGTGCGCAACTTCGTCACCCGCGTGGTTATGGACGTCGTTCGCCGCTACGATGTGGACGGCATTCATTTCGACGATTATTTTTACCCCTATCCCGTTCCTAAAGTAAACCTAAACGACGAAGCGACTTTCCAAAACTACAGCCGAGGTTTTACCAACAAAGCCGATTGGCGGCGCGATAATGTCAATTTGCTCGTCAAAACGGTATCAGATAGTATCCGCCGCGTCAAACCTTGGATTAAATTTGGGGTATCGCCTTTTGGAATTTGGCGCAATCGCAGCAGTTCTCCCGAAGGCTCCAATTCTCGTGGTTTTGAGGCTTTTTCAGGCAATTTTTCCGATTCTCGCAAATGGGTGCAAGAAGGCTGGGTGGACTACATTGCCCCGCAAGTGTATTGGAGCATGGGAAGTACGACCGCCAATTATGCCCAATTGGTGTCGTGGTGGAGTGATAATGTCTCCGAACCTCACCTCTACATTGGTCACGGCGTCTATAAAGTCAATAGCGACTCTCACTGGAAACGTCCATTGGAAGTTCCGAATCAAGTGCGCTATAATCGTTCGTTTGAGAATGTTCATGGAAGTATTTTATTCAGTGCCAAAACCCTGAGAAATAACCCCAACCGCTTTTGCGATGCCTTGTGCCAAGAAGTATATCAAAGCCCTGCCTTGGTGCCTGCCATGCCTTGGAAAACCCAAGCAGCTCCGCCAAGCCCCAGAGAACTGACCGCCAAGCTTAACGATAATAACACAGTAACCCTCTCGTGGTCTTTTCCTTATCAATTGACTTCTGAGCGTGACAAAGCCCGCTATTTTGTGGTGTATCGCAGCAGCCAGCAATCGTCGATTGACTTGCGCTCAGCCCAAGCCATTCGAAGCATTGTGGTAAATACCGAAGGTGAATCTACCTTCAGTTTTACCGATAATCAAGTAAAGCCCAACACCAAGTACAACTACACGGTGAGTGCTTTTAATCGCCTGCACAACGAAAGTCAACCCACGGAAGCCAGTAGCTTAACCACCAATTCCAAACCGATTGAGGCAGCGCCCGAGCCAGAGAAGGTTATTTTACCATTGGCAACCCAACTCAAAAACGCGCCTATAGTAGCTAATTCCGAAGAGCCTATGGAAGCCGTTGCGGCCGCCAATGAAGAAGAAGAGGACGAAGAAGAACAAGAAGTAGAAGAAACCAAAACACCTGCAAAACCACAAAACACTTCGGTAGCTTCAACCGAGTCGGATGAGTTTCTTCAAATTTTTCCGAATCCATTTAATCAACAAATCAACATTCGATACCGCTTGCCCGCCGCCGCCGAAGTGTCGCTTTACGTGTATGATTCGCGCGGAACGCGAGTGGGTGCATTGGTTGTCAACAAGCAACAAGAAGCTGGCAATTACACCGTTCCTTTCAATGTACAGTTCATGAGTGAAGGTACCTACTACGCTCGACTCATGGCGGGAGAAGTGCAGAAAACCGCCAAAATTACCTTGAAGCATTAGGAATCATTAACAAAACTATTCACAATTTGGGCACCACTTTGGCGTTTTTAGCCCAAAACCATCTAATTTTTCTTTACTAACCATGAAACGTTTCGTATTAACAGCCGTTTTGCTTGTATCAAGCCTATCCATGTTTGCTCAAACATCTACCACCGTGGACAAAGACCCCATCAAAAAAATCGAGGTAACAGGTACTGCCGAACTCGAAATCGTACCCGACGAGCTTTATTTCACTATTTCGTTGAAAGAATATTTTAAAGACGAAAAAAACCAGAAAGACAAAGTTTCGCTCGAAACGCTTGAAAAGCAATTGATTGAAGCCGTCAAAAGTGCAGGTTTGCCCAAAGAAAACCTCTCAATCAGTGGCGTAACAGGCTACCGCGAGTGGACAGGCAAGAAAAAACCGCAGTACTTTTTGGCCGCCAAGCAATTTCAATTGAAACTTTCAAACGCGAATAATATCAACGACCTCATGGCCAAAGTAGATGACCGTGGCGTCGAATACGTAAACATGAGTCGGGTAGAACACTCGAAAAAAGAGGAATTCCGTCGCCAAGTAAAAATCAACGCCCTCAAAGCAGCCAAGGAAAAAGCAGGCTATTTGTTGGAGTCGATTGGTGAAAAACTAGGCGAAGTACTCGAAATCCACGAAGTAGAAGAAGGCAACGTCTATCCGATGTACAAACAGGCTCAGTACAACGTACGGATGATGGCCGCCGATGCTATGCCTGAGTCGGGTGGTGGACTTGAATACGAAAAAATCAAGTACAGCTACCGTATGAATGCGACCTTCCGCATTAAATAATTGGTTGTCAATCTTCAACCTACTCCAACCTCCCGAAAGTTTTGAACTTTCGGGAGGTTTTTTTTAGTCTGAATCTGCTTTCCACTCCACGCGCAACACCCGCGCATTAACCCCCAAATCGGCCATAAAGTGCATCCAATGAAGCTGCTGGGCCGAAAGGTGATCGGTCGGAGATTTTACTTCTACCAATTCAAGGCCTTGCTCTCCCCACACCATCAAATCGGGAAAACCTCGGGTGTTTTCGCGTAAATTCGTCGCCATTTCAAGCAAAATAGCCCGCAGCTGCATCGGGCTGAGGCTTTGGGCAATCAATTTCACCAATTCCAACAAGATTTCATTCCAATCGACCAGCACGTTGGCAATCCCAAACTTTTCGATAAACGTGCTTTCCAGCACTTGGGCAATTTTTTCGTTGGTATCCAATTCCGATAGTCGCTCACGAATTTGAGGCGCGCGTTTTCGGTAAAAATCGGGTTGATAAAAATCTGACGGCATTCGCTGCAAGGGATGATGGATGGCCTGAACGTTGGTGTCGTAAATAATTTCCCAAAAAATAAGCCCAAATAGCCCCCGCCAAGGATAGTTTTCAGCATGAACCGCCCCGTAGCCTTTTTCCACAAAATAATCGGCTACTCCTTGCTCCACCCGATACCGATAGCTAATCGGAATCTGTACGCTGCTCGATTCTTGCAGAAACCGCGTGACACTCTTTTTCACCCGTTTTTTGGTACTCGTAATTTTTTCTTGAAAATCGAGCGCAAAAAAACGCTCGTCAGCGTTTTGGGGGGCATGAGCAATCGCCTCGCACAACGCCATCGCTTCCTCTACAAAGCCCATCCGATGCAACAACCGAACCCGACGCTCCCGCGACGGAATTTGGTCAGTCAACTGATACACCGTTAGGGCCTGTTCGGGAAGTTTTTGACGTTCCAAAAAAGCCCCCACTCGATTTATCAACTTAACGTACCCAGGTTGTGCTACATCGCTGAGCGTGTGCAACGACGCTTGCCAGTTCATAAACCAGTCGAAAATTTCTTCGGGCGGAGTGGCTGCTTCCTGAAATTCGTAGAATTGCTGCGCTGTCAGCGACACCATAAACTTGTCCTCGGCGTCTTGGCGCGTGGCGAAGCGTGCCGTGTAAGCATCGTCGCGGTAGCGTTCAAAATTCACTTTGCCCAAATCACGCACCACAAACTCGGTCATGTCGGCATGACGATTGCCAAAAAACAAGAACTTCAGCATCATCACCTCCACTTCGTAGCCTACTTTAATCACAGGCTCCCCCAACAATTCGGGGGAATTGATGCGCGATACTAATAGCTCAAACGTAAACGTATGACTCAAAAAACGAATCAAATCGGGCTTTTTGAGGGGTTTGAGCGATAATTCAGTCGGCGGTGCTAATTTTATCCATTCTTCTTTGGTAAATAAATTCAGGATTTCGCTGGCATAAGCTTCGTGTTTTACGTCCAAAGACTCAATAAAACCCCGCTCTTCCAGTTCGTAAAGCGCCGCAGGAATATCTTCGAGTTCATTGTATTTCAACTTATTGGTTCTAAAAAAAAGCCCTCGCCGATTACTAAACCGCACAAAAAGGCACTGAGCATCCTCCGACAGCGCTCGAAAATCGGCGATAAACTGTTGCTCAGCATCGTTGAGGATTTCTCCGTAAAGCTTTTCCACAAACTCAACCAGAAATAAAAAGTAATCTAGGTAATACTTGGGCGGAAGTTCGACGGGAGATGTGGCTTCGTTGGGTACTAGCGACTCCATTTATGAGGGATTGAGTGGGTTATTGTTTGATTGTAGCTTTGGAATCGCAAAGGTGTGAGGTTGGATTCTCAAATCCAACTCCGAGGTTTCTCAAAACCTCGTTCACAACATTTGGTTTTAAGAAACCAATCAGCAGTTATTGTAACCGCTGGCACAAAAGCGTGCAGTTGGATTCTCAAATCCAACACCGAAGTTTCTCAAAACCTCACTCACAACTCTCGGTTTTGAGAAACCGAACAGCGGTTATTGTAACCGCTGACACAAAAGCGTGCCGTTGGATTCTCAAATCCAACACCGAGGTTTCTCAAAACCTCGTTCACAACTCTCGGTTTTGAGAAACCGAACAGCGGTTATTGTAACCGCTGGCACAAAAGCGTGCCGTTGGATTCTCAAATCCAACACCGAGGTTTCTCAAAACCTCGTTCACAAATCTCGGTTTTGAGAAACTAATCAGCGGTTATTGTAACCGCTGGCACGCGCTTTTGCGGACAAATGTCGTAAGTTTGCCGACAAAAATATTTTGAATATCAATTTTAGCAACTATTTCGTTAAAATGGTACGAAATTCGCTTTTTAGCGTAGAAAAGCCTCTAACTTCCATTTTGAAATGAAGTCAACTCTTATTGCTTTTAGCTGTTTTATTTTTCCAACTGCGTTTGTTTTTGCCCAGCTTAAAGTCGAAAACCTAGGCAATGCCATCAACTCCGAATACAACGAAATCAACCCCGTCATTTCTCCCGACGGCAAAACCCTCTATTTTGGGCGGGTAAGCCACCCCCAAAACGCCCACGGCCAAGAAGGAAGCCAAGACATTTGGTTTTCGGAATGGCAAAATAGCCAATGGAGTTTGGCCAAACGAATGACTCCTCCGCTCAACAAAGAGGAATACAACTGTGCCTACAGTGTCACCCCCGATGGCAATACCTTGCTGATTATGGGCGCTTACGACCGTGGTGCCTACGAAACGCGCGGATTTTCGTTTAGTAAGCGTACTGTCAATGGCTGGTCAGCGCCCAGTAAATTGAATATTCCAGGCTTGGAAGGAATGAGCAAAGGCGAATACATGTGCGGTTTTTTATCGAACGATGGAAAAACGCTACTCATGGCTTTTAGCGAGAAAAAACGTAGTACCAAAGACGATTTGTACGTGAGTTTTCTCCAAAAAAATGGCACTTGGACCAAACCCCAAAGCCTCGGCGTAGAAGTAAATACCGACGATTTTACGGAAACAACACCGTTTCTTGCCTCTGATGGCGCCACCATTTATTTTTCGAGCGACCGACCAGGGGGACAAGGTAGCAACGATATTTATTACACCAAACGCATTGATAAAACGTGGAAGCGGTGGTCAAAGCCTGTTAATCTAGGCCAAGCTATCAACACCGACGGCTACGATGCCTATTATACCATTGCAGCCGCAGGTGATTATGCCTACATGGTTTCCAAGAAAAACACCCTCGGCAAAGGAGACATCGTTCGCATTAAAATCAAGTCGGATGAGCCTTCAGCCGCGCCTATCGTACCTGCACCTGACCCTGTAGCATTGGTCAGTGGAAAGGTTGTTGATACCAAAACAGGCAAACCAATTGACGCCCGCATCATTTACGAAAACTTGGCCGACGGTACGGAAGTAGGAACTGCCCAAACCGACCCCCGCACGGGAGAATATAAAATCGTATTGCCCAAGGGTGTGAAGTATGGCGTACGGGCAGTGGCCAAAGACTTTATCGCTGAAGCTCAGAGCATCGACCTTACCAACATGAAAGGTGGGTTTCAGGAAGTAAACGGTACTAACCTCACGCTTGTACCGATTGAAATCAATGCGGTTGGGGTACTAAACAACCTCTTTTTCGATACTGGTAAAGCCGCCTTACGTCCCGAATCTAATGCCGAGCTTGACCGTATGGTGCTTACTTTCAACGAAAACCCAGGCTTGGTGATGGAAATTGGAGGTCACACAGACAACGTTGGTACGGATGCCGCCAACTTAAAACTATCGCAAGAACGTGCAGATTCTGTACGGGAATATTTTATTGGAAAGGGTATTGAACCCGACCGCGTGCAAAGTAAAGGATACGGAGAAGCCAAACCCAAAGCCACCAATGACACCGAAGAAGGACGCCAAATCAACCGTCGGGTAGAGTTCAAGATTTTGAAGAAATAAAGGCTCGATTTTAATCAAACAAAGGGGTGCTCACAGTTTTCCGCATCAGTCGGGGTGTGAGCACCCCTTCGCACGTCAGTCGGGGTATGAGCACCCCTCTGCACCTACCATTTCTCAATATCGATATGACGGCGGAAGTTACGCTTGGCGTGATTAAAGGGAATTGAAATTTTTAGCACGTTGGCTTCGGCATCAAATCGCGCCACAATTTCTTCTACATTTACGTCATTGGGTAAAAACAGATTGCCAATCGTACGGGCTGTTTTTAGGTTTTCTAAGCCTTCGGGGCGTTCGGCAAAAAGATTCACAAAGTGATATACCCAAAGGCGGTCATTGACCACATCTAGGCCAAAGTTATCAGCACTTACTCCTGCCATTTTCACTTTGACTTCATACCCTTCTTCGTGTTGCTGCACCACCAAAGTAGGCTCGCTCATGCCCCCGTTGGTGGTATTGGCGTAGTCGATGGCGGTAATTATATCTTGCGGAATTTCAATTTTTGCTTTCATTGTCGTAAGTGGTTGCTGTGTGATGATACAAGTACAAACCACATACCAAGCCTATTTTCACGACAAAATGGCTTTTTAACAAATATGCTAACTGCCAGAATGGCGTAAAAAATCCACAATTTCTTCCATTGGGTAAGGTTTTGCCCCATCAATCTCCATCAAATTGGCCAGCGAAGCGGGCGGTTGACCATAGGCTAAGAAACTTTCCCAAATGTACGTCACGTACCACTCGGGTTCTTGCCCCCAGCGCGTATCAGCCGCTTTCCGAATCCGAAAGGTCTCTTCTGAAATAACCGTAAAAAAGCAACGGTCGTACATCGAATTTAATTCAGCATCGGCAAAAGCTAAAAAACCTTCAACTACCACAACGTCAAATTGAGTCTGCAAAAAAGCAACCGTTTTACGCAACAGTTCAAAGTCAATCGAAGCAGGAATTTCCCAATCAATGTGATCACGAACGAGCGGGATGTCTTCAATTCGGTTCACAAAATCGTCTTGGTGCAGCGTAATGGCCTTTTTGTTTTGAGAACGTTCGTGCCAAACCAGTGTTTCGGCGAGGGTTGTTTTTCCAGAACGGCTACGGCCGCCAATGCCAATAATCATGGTATTTGGGGAGGGTTAAAGCACAAACATAAAAGCAAAGTCCCTCAAAAACAACAAATCCCGACAATTGTCGGGACTGTTGCTTCGGTTTTTAATTGTTGATTTTAAACTCTTATAGTGCTAACTCTTTTTCGGTCTCAATTGTTAGCACCTCGGTATCTTTTAATCGAACGGCCAATCCAAGCGTTTTGGGCACTTCGTAGTGGAAGAAAAACTTCATCGTATGAATTTTGCTCTCGTAAAAGGCTAATTCGTCGCCTTCAGGTTGTTGGGTGAGCAACGCATTTTTGGCCACGACTCCTTGTTTCAGCCACTGCCAGGCAATCGTAATAATGCCAAACATTTCCATAAACAACGTTGCATCCATCAAATAACGCTCGATGTCGCCCTGCATGGCATACGGCATCAAGGCCATTGTTACCTCTTGCAAACGACCCAGTTCGGCTTTCAACTTTTGGGCGTAAGGCTTCAACTCTTCGTGGGTTTCGGCTTCAGCAATGGTTTTTGAAACTTCGGCAAACAACAATTGAGCAGGTTTTCCGCCCTTCATTGTCATTTTACGTCCCAACAAATCCTGCGACTGAATACCCGTTGTTCCTTCGTAAATAGGCGTAATACGAATATCACGGTAGTACTGTTCGAGAGGAAAATCTTCCGTAAAACCGTATCCTCCAAGTACTTGCAAGCCATTACTCACCGCAACAAGCCCCATTTCGGTAGGGTATGTTTTCGCAATTGGTGTCAACAATTCGAGGATGAGGTGGTATTTCTCTTTTTCCTCAGGGTCTTCACTAGCATGAGCAATGTCAACACAACGCGCCGTTTCTAGCAGCAACGACAACGAACCTTCTACCACGGCTTTTTGTAAAAGCAACATCCGTTTTACGTCGGGGTGCTGAATAATCGGAATTTGTGGGCTATCTAATACGCCTTTTTCGTTCAAACGGCGACTTTGTGGGCGTTCTTTGGCGTACTGCACCGATGCACAATAAGCCGCCGACGCAATCGCCGCGCCCGTCATCCCGACGCCGATACGCGCTTCGTTCATCATCTGAAACATGTACGAAAGCCCTTTGTGTGGCTCACCAACTAACCAACCACGGCAGTCGTCGCGGTCCCCCATGGTGAGGTGCATGGCAGGTACACCGCGTTGCCCTAGTTTATGATATACTCCCGTTGAAGTTACGTCATTATCAGCGCCATCAAGGCGGTATTTCGGCACCACAAAAAGTGAAATGCCTTTGGTTCCTTTGGGAGCGCCTTCAATACGAGCCAACATCAAGTGAATGATATTTTCACACTGATCGTGGTCACCCGCTGAGATAAAGACTTTTTGTCCTTTAATCAAGTAGCTTCCATCGGCTTGCGGAGCAGCCGTGGAAGTAATGTCTGACAGCGAGCTACCCGCCTGAGGCTCGGTCAACGCCATCGTTCCTTGCCATTTGCCCGAAAGCATATTAGCGACGTAGGTTTGTTTTAATTCATCCGTACCAAACGAGTTAATCAACCCCGCTGCTCCTGAGGTCAAACCCGTGTACATCATGCCATTATTCGCAGCCATAACGATAAACCCTAAGCACGAACTCACCACCTCAGGAAGTTGTTGACCACCATCTTCAAACGAAAAACTTGTTCCAATCAACCCAGCTTCGCCCATCGCTTTGAGGTAATCGCCCACTTTCGGATGAACGGTCACTTTGCCATTATGCAGTTCGGGGGGATTACGGTCAAGGTCACGCAAATATGGATACATCAAGTTGTCCCCGATTTGGGTCACCGCATCAATCGTCATGTCAATTGTTTCACGGTCGTGAGCATTGAAATACGGGTATTTGTTAAGCGATGCAGCATCAAATACTTCGTGAAGTAAAAAGTTAAGATTACGACGGCTATAGTACTGTGCCATTGAAAGTTAAGTGTTTTAGGTATTATGCAAGCATACGGTTTGCAAATATAGGAGGAATTTCATTGAAACAAAAAAGGGAGACTCTGAACGCCCTGAGACACACTCTATTTATATCTTCAATGCGTATCATAGAAGTACAGCAAATAGAGTCGTCCAGTTTTTATCGGGCTGGCACGACAAATATGATGTACAATTGAGTAGATACGTATGTGACAGTTGGTTTAACAGATAAAATGAATATTTGTAACCTGAAAAAATGAAATCAATTCTTATTTATTCTCTCCTTTTATTCTCTACCCTACAAGCATCAGCACAGGCAAAGCGTGAGATTTTTTTTGCAGATGTGACCATCTTTGTAGAAGGAGGCAAATATTACCTTACTGGGTCAAAAAGTGGAAACGATGGGCCGCAGGGATTTGCCTTTTTAGAATCAAAAGACCTAAAAACATGGACACTCCCTGCTAAGTCAAAAGATTCGCTGGGGATGATTCTGACCAAAGGCGACCACACCTTCGGCACCAAGGGCTTCTGGGCACCCCAAATATTCAAAGATAAAGGCACTTATTATATGACCTATACGGCTGATGAACAAACCGTTTTGACGGAATCAAAATCGTTATTGGGTCCCTACAGGCAAAAAGAAGTGGAGCCTATTGATGGCACTGAGAAAAATATCGATTCCTATATTTTCAAGGACTCTGACGGCAAATATTACCTTTATTGTGTACGTTTTGACAAAGGGAATTACTTGTATGCCGCCGAATTTGACCTGAAAACCAAAAAAATAAAGCCCGAAACCCTGAAAAGATGTTTTGACCAAACCGAACCTTGGGAGGCAACGCCTAATTTTAAATCAGGCCCCATTATGGAAGGCCCTACGGTTATAAAATTGAAAAATAAATATTACTTGTTTTATTCAGCCAATCATTTCCAGAATATCGATTATGCCATTGGCTATGCCGTGGCTGATTCGCCCTTTGGCCCTTGGGTAAAATATAAAAACAACCCTATCATTCATCGTTCCATCGTTGGTGAAAACGGCTCAGGACATGGTGACCTGTTTGAAGGACTTGACAAACAACTGTATTATGTTTACCACATTCACAACTCAGCAGAAAAAGTAGGCCCGCGCAGGACACGCATTGTACCAGTCGTAAAACAATGGGATGAAAAAGCTGGTATTTACACGTTTAGTGTAAAAGGGGGCGAGGTCATTGTACCCGTAATTATTCCAGCAAAGCGTTCTAAAAACTAAACCCTATCAAAAAAGCCCAATGAGTTCATTGGGCTTTTTTGATAGTAAGAAATAATATTTACGCCAACGTGTTCAAGTCAAAAGGCAATCGACGAATGCGTTTTCCTGTGGCGGCAAAAACGGCATTGGCCAATGCAGGGGCAATCGGTGGCAGCCCTGGTTCACCCACACCTCCTGGTTCTGCACCACTTTCTACAATGTGAATTTCTACTTTGGGCATTTCGTTCATGCGCATCACTTGGTACTGGTGGAAATTGGTATGGTCTGATTGGCCATTGGTAAAGGTGATACCCTTTTTCACCGCAGCCGTAATCCCCATCACAATATTTCCTTCAGTTTGGGCTTTTACGTTATCTGGATTTACATAATGACCGCAGTCAATCACGGACACTACTTTTTCGATTTTTACACCCGTGCCTTGTTTTGCTACTGTCACGCAGCAGGCACTGATACTTCCAAACGATTTAAAAATCGCAATGCCTTTTCCCTGTCCCGCAGGCAGTTTTTCGCCCCAATTGGCTTTTTCGGCCAGCGTTTCTAGTACTTTTTTGAAACGGGCATCGCTCATCAGTTCCAAACGTGCTTTTAACGGGTCTTTGTTGGCCGCGTGTGCCAACTCATCGAAAAACCCTTCTTGACTGAAACCAAAGTTGGACGCATACACCGAACGCCACCAAACGATAGGGATTTCGGTAGGAACGTGGGTATAAGAAATTTTAAACGCAGGAATATTGTACTTCTGTTCTTTTTGACTCAACTCGCCACATACCCAGTCGTCGGGTTTATTGCTAGGCGCTTTAAATACCTGAAACTGAATCGACTCGCCAATCGGATGATGGTGGTAAGCCACGATGTTTCCTTTGGCATCCACCGCACCTTGCATCCGCGCCATCATTCCTGGGCGGTAAGGCCCTTGCGTGATGTCATCTTCCCGCGTCCACACCAATTTTACGGGCTTTTTCACGTCTTTTGAAAGAAAACAAGCCTCCAGTAGGAAATCGTGGTAGGCTTTACGTCCAAATGCTCCACCCAACAACGCTACGTTGATTTTGATGTGTTCGGGTTTTATTTTCAAGTACCCCGCCAAATCGCGCAATGCCCAGTCGGGCCCTTGAATCGGTGCCCAAACTTCGGCCGTACCGTCGTCTTTGATGTGCGCGATGGCATTTTCGGGCTCCATAGGTGCGTGCGCCAAAAAGGGCGTTTCATAAACAGCCTCCAGTTTTTTGGCAGCCGCTCCAAACGTCGCGGCAAAATCGCCTTCTTCTTCGGCTTTTAGTCCTTCTTTGGTCGCGGCTTCGGCGCATTTTTTAAAGTAAGCAGCCGTTGTCAACGTTTGCCCCAACGTACCGTTATCCCACTGCACTTTTACCGCTTTTTTGGCCGAAAGCGCCGCCCAATAATTATCGGCAATAATCGCGACGGCTTCCGAAGTGCGGTGTGGCATCGGACGCTCGCATTTGAGCACTTTTTGTACGCCTTTGATTTTCAGTGCTTCTGAGTCGTCGATAGAGACTACTTTTCCGTGAATCATCGGGCTGTGTAGCATCACGGCATACACCATGCCTGGCACTTCTACGTCGATACCATACACGGCTTTTCCCGTTACACGGGCAGGTACGTCCAAACGAGGCGCATATTTCCCAATGATTTTAAAATCTTTGGGTTCTTTCAATTTGGGGTTTTTCGGAATTTCAAGCTTCGAGGCATCGTCTGCTACTTCTCCGTAGGTCAACGACTTTCCGCTTGGACGGTGAATCACCTTTGCTTTTTCGGCATAGCACTCACTTTCAGGAACACTCCAGCGCTGGGCAGCGGCTTTGATAAGCATTTCTTTGGCCGCCGCTCCTGCTTGGCGAATCGGCGTCCATAATGCACGTACGCTACTGCTTCCACCCGAGGTTTGGTCACCGTATTTCCCTTTTCCGTCCGACTGCGCAATCGTCACTTGGTCGAGGCTTACTTCCAGTTCTTCCGCCAACAACGACGGAACGGCTTGGGTAGAGCCTTGCCCCATGTCAGGACGAGGGTTGATGAGGGTGATTTGCCCCGAAGGCTGAATCACAATAAAGGGGTTGATTTCGAGGGCCAACGACAGTGGGTCGGTACTCATGTTTACGACGGCATTGCCTTTCGCTAAACTCGATACCCCCAGTACAAAACTCGCCGACGAAAGTCCGAGGGTTTTTAGGAATGTTCTTCTATTACTCATGTCTTTTTTTGCGTTTTGAGAATGGATTACTTACCTCCCGACATTTCGCCTTTGGGTGATTTAGCTTTTGCCGCCGTATGGATTGCCTTACGAATGCGGTCGTAAGTGCCGCACCGACAAATGTGGCCTTGCATCGCACTGGTAATGTCGGCATCGGTTGGGGTAGGTTTGTCTTTCAACAACGCCGCCGCGGCCATAATTTGCCCTGATTGGCAATAGCCACATTGAGGTACTTGTTCGTCAATCCAAGCCTGCTGAACAGGGTGGAGTTTTTCTTCGGTACCAATTCCCTCGATGGTCGTGATTTTGCTTCCTACCACTGACTGAACTGGCAATACACACGAGCGAGTTGGGTGACCGTTCATGTGAACAGTGCAGGCGCCACACTGTGCCATTCCGCACCCAAATTTTGTTCCTTTCAATCCAACAACATCGCGAATGGCCCACAAAAGTGGCATTTTAGGGTCGATATCAAGGTCATGTTTTTTTCCATTGATATCCAAAGTGATAGCTGCCATAGAAGATAAAATAGCTTTGTTTTTTTAGTAAAGTTTAGGATAAAAACGGTCAAATCCAAGTACCTTGACCGAAGGTACATTTTTGCTACCTCACCCTGCACAAACAAAGGATGAATCGACAAATTTTAAAAAGTAAATTTTCTTACAATGAAGTAAATAAATGAGCTACTGAGTCATCGGTAAAACGCGCTTTTTGGGCAATGCCGCGTTTTAAAAGTCGAACATATTCTGATTTAGGAATCTCAATTGCCCCAAATCTACGTACATTGTCATTGATGAATTGGGTGTCTAGCAATTCATAGTTTTTCCGACGAAGGTTTTCAATCAAATAATGAAACGCGACTTTAGAGGCATTACTAACTGTATGAAACATGGATTCGCCAAAGAAAACTGCCCCAATAGCCACCCCATACAAGCCGCCAACGAGTTGGTTGTCAACGTAGGTTTCAACGCTGTGGGCAAAACCAAGTCGGTGTAGTTCAGTATAAGCATCAATGATTTCTTCCGAAATCCAAGTGTTTTCTTCATCGGGGCGCGGCGCGGCGCATCCCCGCATGACGCCCTCGAAATCGGCATTGATGCGTATTTCAAACGTGCCTTTATTGAGAACAGGACGCAATGACTTGGCAGGTTTGTACGTATCCAACGGAATAATAGCCCGAGGGTCGGGAGAATACCAATACAATGTACCATCGGAATCTGCCATCGGAAATATACCATTCATATATCCGTAAATAAGATCGTCGGCAGAGAGTAGAGACATATAACTATGAAAGGTGGTTGCAAACAAAAATAGTATCCAACGCGTTGAAAAACAAAAAAACCATGAAGTGGATTTATAGTATATTGTTGCTTATTTCAGCTTGTTCTGCTCAAAACTCGTCTTCTATGACACCCGAAACCCCTATTAATCAGGGCGAATATCGCTACCTTTCCCTTGGAGATTCATATACGATTGGAGAGCGCGTTGCCGAAAATGAACGATGGAGTGTTCAATTGAGTGAAATGCTCCGCAAAGAAGGTGTAAAAATTGGTACACCCGAAATTATTGCCCGTACGGGATGGACAACGGCCGAATTGGCAGAAGGTATTAAAAATAAGAATCCCAAAGGGCCATACAATTTGGTATCATTGCTGATTGGGGTCAACAACCAATACCGTGGCCAAAGTTTGGAACGTTACCGAACCGAATTACAAGATTTGCTTCAACAGGCGATTGGGTTTGCGGGGGGAAATATCCAGCGTGTATTTATGCTTTCGACACCCGACTGGGGCGTGACGCCTTTTGCCAGTGGCTCAGATACAAAAAAAATCGCGTCAGAGATTGACGCGTTTAATGAAGTAGCCCAACAAGAATGTGAAAAACTAGGGATTGCCTTTATTGACATTACCGCACTTTCAAGAACTGCCCAAAACGATGCGTCCATGATTACCTACGATCAATTGCATTTTTCGGGAAAAATGTACCGTCAGTGGGCTGAAAAAGCACTACCAACGGTACGTAGATTGCTCAAATAAGTTTATTTATTCAAAATGGCGAGTATCCATTTTTTGCCGAGCCAAGTCATCGCGGAGTGTTTTCGCCATTTTTACAAACATCTCGCCATCGCTGGTATCAAACCCATTCTGAATCAAGCCAATGGCTTCTTTTTCGCTGTCGTCGGGACGATCGAGTAAGTAGTATAGTTTTGCCAAGTTGTAGTAGGCCGAATAGCGCATTTTTTGTTCGCGCTTGTCGCTGCCTTTGTATTTTCTCTTCAATTCCTCAAAATAAGACATCACTGGCCCCAAGTTTTTTTCCAATACCTTGATGTTGCGAAACGCCGACATTTCAGTCATCAGTTGTTTTACGGCTTTGATGGCTTCTTGTTGAATAGGGTACTCTGGGTGGCTTTTTGAATCCAAAATCCACAAATGGTCACGGCCTTTCGATTCGTCAAACCCGTATAAATCCGCCAATTGTTGGTTGATGGTTGAAATGGTTCGGTTCACCCATTCTCTCGTAATTTCCTCCCGAATCAGAACTTGGTTATCGCGGTAATAATCACGAACATCCATTGAGTTCTTAAATTCACTCGTTTTGTACGTTTGGCTATACGAACCCGTTGAACCAGACATTACTTTGAAAGATTCATTAGAGACATTGGCCTGTTGTAAAAAACGATTTTTTTCCATCTCTTTGGCCTGTGCCTCTGCTTGTTTTTGGGTAGGCGTACGTGGCCCCATGATGGCATAATTACCTTCTGAGCTGTATTTTACTTCCGCCCAATAATATACTTTTCGTTCCGTCACTCGTCCATCTTTGTCTTTTTTCTCTTCTACCCGTTCTTTGATTTCGTAACCCAAAATTTTGAAGCTATTAAATTGTACTTCCACGCCTACTGTGGGGTTTTGGCCTACTTTATCAAACCCACCGACGCGAATTCGATCGTAGATTTGGTTGACATCCGTTACAATTCCGAGGCTTTTGGAAGTTTCTACTCGTACTCCAAAAGTACGCTTCGCAGGGTCGATGTATTCTTTGGGAAGTTTAAGATAACTATAATCAAAAGAAAAGCGGTCTAAATCCACCTTTTGAGCAAAAGAGCTTATACTTAAAAATACGACACAGGCTCCAAATAAGATATGTTTCATAAGTAGTTTAGATAATGTTAGAGACGCAATTTATTAAAAATGGGAATGTAAAGCATAAAAAAAGGTTCTGTACAATTTGTCGGGAATTTCCCTTCATTTCATACAGAACCCCTTAAATTATGCAATAAAGTAGGGCAATTTGAACTTCTCACGTGCTTTAAGACGAGAAGAAACCAACAAAGTCACCGATTTTTAATTGAAAAAAAAGTTGATACCTAGCGAAAACTGGAGCGTACGAACATCGGGACGGTCTTGGATACCGCGACTGTCTATTTGAAAAGAATTAAATTTTCCAAAAGTGCCCGTGGCGTTGGCGTGTAAGGCCAAATTGGGAGATAAAAAATAGTTTATCCCTGTCCCCAATGCCAAGGAAGAGCCTTTAAGCCGATATTCGACCAAGTCACCATTGAACAAAACAGGGTTGATGAGCAAATTCACTCCTGCCACCCCTCCTTCTACGTAGGGTCGCAACTGCTGGAGTGTTCCCCCAAAATGCACCCTAATTCCTGCCCCTAATGAAGAAATGCGGTAAGTGTCCCAGTCGTTTTTAATGGCAAATGTTTTGGCATTGTACTGCGCAAATACCTCAAAACGCTGATTCAGTCCATAGCCCAAACGCACTCCACCTCCCACACCCATAGGCTCTAATTCGTCTAAATTGAGAAAATAACTCGAAGACCAATTTCCCACTCCCGCATGAACACCAATGTTGAAGCCTTCGGTATTAGATTGAATATCTTGTGCTTTGACGCTTGCGGCATAGCCTAAAAAGCCCATCACCATTACAAGTAATTTTTTCCGTATCATGAGTAAATGTTGTTTAAAGTTGGAGTGTAAGCGTGCTACGAGACACGCGAAGATTGTTGACGCGGCGTCCTCGTTGAAATACGACTTGATCGCTTGATTTATCGCTGTATTCAGGAAATTTGACGGGCAACCACTGCCCATTGACAGCTTCAACCGCCTCAAAACGAAGCGATAAGAGGGCCTTTTGGGAATTGCTCGACGAGCGCGCGTCTTGCACAATGGCCCGCACCCGCGCACCCGTTTGCACCACTGTTACGCCGTCCACCGAAATACCTGAAACCGTTTGCAACCAAACCGTTTGTCCTTCTGATGCTTCTGAAGTGACCGTTTGCGAAAACTCTACCGAAAATGGTTCGTTTCTCACCTCCACCGTTACGTTTCGTTTGGAAGGTTCTTTTTTCACAATAGGTTCTTCTTTTTGTACGGGCTTAGGCTCTTCTTTGGGCGAAACGGCAACGGGCGCCTCTTCCCGAGGTTTTTCTTGAACAGGCGTTTTAGGCGACTCTTTTTTACGGACAGGTTTCTGCGTTTTGGGCTCGGTAGGCTCAGGTTCAATTTGCTTTGGCGCGGGTGGCAAGGAAACTACGGGCGAAGTCGTGGACGGTGTTGTTATAATTTGGCGGTTTTCAACAGCTACGTTTGTCGAATCAGGCTTTATTTCTTTGACCGTAGGCGAAATAGTTGGATGTAATTTAGAATGTGTGGTCGTGTCTCGGGCTACTTGTGACGTAGGCGTGGGGTCGGTATTGACAAACCAAAAACCAATTATTCCAAGCGCTATCACAATCGCCCCTAATAAAATTAAACCTTCCAAACTCAGCAGCTGTGATTGTAGTTTTGAGGTTTTTTTGGGAATGGTGTCAGAGGTAGATGACGCTAACCGCGTCGGCCCTACCTGTGGTTTATTCGGTTGGGCATTGGCCAATTTCGTGGCAGGCAGGGTTTTTCCTGATTTCCCCTCCGCCGTTTGCAACACAATCGGCCCCGCCGCCACCACCGACAATAGCGCGTATTTCAGTTCTGAAGCCTTTTCAAAGCGTTTTTCGGGCTTTTTTTGAAGTAATTTATCCAAAATTTCCTCTACCGACCTTGGTAAATCCGCCATCCGATTTCGGATGGGAATCGGCTTTTTGGTCAAAATTTGGGTAATGAGTGTGGACTCCGTCGTTGGCTCAAAGGGCATTTTCCCCGATAGCATTTCATACATCAGCACCCCAATAGCATACAAATCTGACTGCACCGAAGGCTCGGCTCCGTTGAGCAACTCGGGCGCCATGTATTCGAGGGTACCAACTACCCTATCAGCCCGCGTCAACCGTTGGCTACCTACCAATCGAGCAATGCCAAAATCCATCAATTTTACCACGCCTTCGTGGGTCAACATCAGGTTAGCGGGCTTGATGTCGCGGTGTAAAATGCCTTTGTTATGTGCGTGTTGTAGGCCATCCAGCGCTTGCGCGATAATCCGAAACGTCGTTTCTAACGACAATTTTCCGTGTTTGGTCAGCAACCGCTCAATCGTAAAACCATCCACTAACTCCATCACCATGAGGTTATCGGTGCGGTCGTGCAGCAAGTTATAAAGCGTGGCAACATTGGGATGGTTGAGCTGCGCCGACAACACGGCCTCGTTCCGAAAACGATCCATAAAGGTCGAATCTTTCAACAGATGCGGATGCAGCATTTTAATGGCCACAGGACGACGAAGTAGCGTATCCGTTCCTCGATACACCGTCCCCATCCCTCCTTCTCCGAGAAGTTCTTCGACGTGGTAATTCTGAATCGTGCGCCCAATCATAGTTGTCCTTCTTTACGTAAACGTTTATCCATTGATTTCTTCGGTGGGTCGAACCGACTGAAACGACTCGTTACTCATGCGCTCAACCAGCAATACCGTGATATTATCGTGACCACCTCGTTGTTTGGCCAATTCGACCAATTGATGTGCGGCCTCATTGAGCAGGGGAATCATGAGTAATTGCGCGATTTCGTCGTTGTTGAGGTAATCATACAGTCCGTCGGTGCAAAGCAGCAAGCGGTCATCATTTTCAAATAATTGGGGCAACGCTTGCACGTCAATCTCTACCTTGTTGTGCGTACCCATTGCTCTCGTGAGTACATTACGTTCGGGATGTTTTTCGGCTTCAGCCGTCGTAATAATACCCTGTTGAACCAGCGACTGAACGTAGGTATGGTCGTTGGAAAGCGGCAACAGTTGTCCATTTTTTAAAATATACGCCCGACTGTCGCCCACGTGGGCCAAAAATAGTTGGTCTTCACATACTGCAATCGTCGTGCAGGTCGTGCCCATGCCTCGGTAGCGCGTATTTTTGCTTGCCGTTTGCCAAATAGCCCGATTGGCTTTGGTCAACGCAAAAAACAAGCTTTCTTCGGGCGATTCTTCGCGTTGGTAATAAGTTTTAGCGATTGTTTCTACTGCCAATTGAGAGGCTATTTCGCCCGCAGCGTGGCCACCCATTCCATCGGCAACAATGGCCAAAAAACCTTTGGTGGTTCGAATCAAGGCCGTGGCAGGACGGACAAAACGCGCAGCATCTTCATTATTGACCCGCACACACCCGACGTCTGACACCACCACTGCGCGCAAATCCACCGAATTTGAGGAAGAGGCTTCCGCTGTTTTGCCCGATAACCATTTTTTCCAAAACATAGCTTTATCAGTAGTTATCTATTTTTAAACCAACGCTTTACGGGTAGTTTTTCAACAAATTCGGTCAAGTTATCCACCCAGTCGGTAAGCCCAAATCCATGGTCCGACTGCGGGCTTTCTAACTCTTGAATCAAGGCCGCCGCGCTGATGCGACTGGTCGGATTGACACGCAACAGTTTACCAATCAAGCGTTTGCTCCGTTTCGAAATTTGTGGTGCCAACAAATCGGGCTCGGTATAATCTCCTTTTTCAATCTTAACCCGAATCTCGGTTTCAGTACGTCCGTTGAAGGGCAAATAACCTGTCAGCATTTCGTACAACAAAACCCCCAACGCCCAGCAATCGGACTGCATACTTACCTTTCCTTGAAACTGCTCAGGAGCCATGTAATGCGCCGTTCCGACGATGTAGCCTTCTTGCGTCAACTTAGGTGTATAGGCCGATTTAGCGATTCCAAAATCAAGAAGTTTGGCAAAACTATCTTTGTTGACCTTCACATTGCCTGGCTTCAAATCGCGGTGAATAATTCCTTTTTGGTGTAAATGAGCCACTGCGGTAGCCACCTGCGCCAACACTTTCCACACAAACGACTCAGGAAGGCGTCCTTGGCGCTTGATGAGCTTTTCGAGCGTGATTCCCTCCACGTATTCCATAATGATGCAAGGGGTGCTGTCTTCGATAACGTATTCGTACAGAGCGGCAATGTGGGGGTGCTGTACCGAGGCTTGGATGTAGGCTTCGTTCCGAAAACGAGCCGCTTGGTCGGCACGGTACAGCACCTTGACGGCGGCCGTTCGGCGAGTAGTCTGATGCTGGGCCATGTAAACCTCCCCCATCCCTCCTGCTCCCAACCACTGCGTAAGTTGGTAGCCTCGAATTGTTCGATGTATTAATGGCTCTTGCATCACGAATTAGTTGATTACTTTGGTATTTCCCATCAATTCTAGTCCGTAGTGAATAGGTACGGCAAAGGTGATTCTTGTCGCATCAGCGCGGCTGGTACTGGCCGTAAAGATGCCAATCACATTTCCTTCTTTGTCAAACACAGGCCCTCCGCTGTTTCCTGCCCCCGTCGCATTCACGGTCAGCTGATAATAATCCCCAAAGGTGCTGTAATAGCCTACTACGCCACTTTCTTTAGACGTATTGGTCGTTCCTCGAATGACTTTACCAACGCTTCCATCCGTGACCGTTGGGTCGGGAACTGTCACCACTTGTGTAGTACGATTCGCAAAATCATTGCCTGCGGTTGCGACCACTACGCTGGGAGAGATGCCTGGGTAACCCATCGTTACCACTTTTTGGCCTGGAGCAATCGTCGCATCTGCATCTTTCATGGTCACGGCTTGCATTTCGCTAGGCAAATCAATTTTAATCATTGCCACATCGTGTTTGTTGGATACCCGAACCACTTTAGCAGGGGTACGCTGGTCGTTTTTGGCAAACGTTACATCTATATACGTATTCGTTCCATCAATGATTTTTCCTGAAACGGGCTTTTTACCAAACAGTTTTGTCTCGGCAGGTATCCAGCGGATGTTTTGGCCCATTTCTTGCGTGATAATTCCCGCTATTTGCATCTCTCCTCCTTGGAAACGGTACAATACCCCAGGGAAAGCGTCTTCAGGAAAACTATAATAAGAGTGCCAGCTTGCAGCAACGTGGCGGTTGGTAAGAATGTAACCTTCTTTTGACACTACAAATCCCGAACCGCTTCCTTGCAACGCAATGGGCTGTCCATTGGGCGTATTTTTCTTTAAATCAAGCAGAGGTTCGATTTGGCCATCGACTTCTACATAGACTGGAATGGGGCGGTCGATGCCCTTGTAGGTTTCATAGCGGTGGTAAATATCGTCGCCCGATGGCGCATGAACAAGTTTTGAACTAAACTCAATAAGCACCACTTTATCAATGTTGGCTTTGGCAATGGCTTCGGGGTCAAATGATTCTTTGACAACATTCGTAACGTTGGTAACCAAGGTTGTATCATTTTTGACGACGTTGGTAATTTGCGGGGCTATCTTGTCTTTAAAAGCAAAAAATGCCGCTCCTGCCACAATGATAAGCCCTGCTACAGACGCTACCAACGTGCGCTGTGATTTCTGTCGTTCGTGCGTGATGACGCGCTCAAACGTTTGCTTCCCGATGCCTGACTTTTCGGGAGAAGCCGCTGCTACTTCGGCAGGAACAAACTCGCTGGTGGGCTTCACCACTTCTACAAAACGCGTAGCAGGCATCAATTCGGCGGGGCGAGGATCTACATCAAATAAAAAGACGGGGCCATTGCTTCCCAGTTGCACCTCGTCGCCTGGCTGAATCGGCGTGCTGCCTTTCACCCGCACCTTGTTGACAAAAATTCCGTTTCGGCTGTTGTTGTCAATCAAGGTAAATGCCAACGGGCCGTCTTTGACAATTTTTCCGTGTTCGCGGCTCACCACGGTATCGATTTCGGGATCAAACTGCACGTCGCTATCGCCCGAACGGCCTAATGTGAGTTCGTTGTGTCGGCTAAAATCAAATTCTTCGATTTGGTTAGCTTTAGCACCTACAAGGTGACGAATGACAAAGTTTTTAATAGAAGGGTTCATTGCTGTACTATTTTAACTGTTTGAATGTTAGTTTCTGTTTTTGGGCGCGAAAGCTTTTTGTTTGTTTCTTTCTTGCTTTTGAGTGATACAAAGTTCCCCCAAAAGCCGACGCCAGTAAATCCAGAAACACCTACATTCTTTTTTAGGAAAACCTGTATTTTGAAGTATAGGAAAACCTATATGCCTTCAGTATGCTAGCCCCTGAGTCAGACGATAGTCAGACTCACCTCCTGCTAGGAATCCTGCTCTTTGACTGCAATAATGCTCGGTCTGACTGTCGTCTGACCTATTGCAAAACCGTAGCGGCTAGGCGTCCAATGTTGAGCGTGCGGGCGTTGGAGTCAATAATGTCGCGGTAGAGCCCGCCTTCGGCATACAAGCTTTCATGATTGCCACGGCCGATGATTTCGCCTTCTTGCATGACATAAATCTGGTCGGCATCCATGATTTGGCTGATATTATGCGAAATAATCAGCACCGTTCGATCCTTCTTTATGGCATCAATGCTGTCCTTGATTTGCTCGGCAGTAATTGCATCCAAACTAGCCGTAGGTTCATCGAGAAAAATAACAGGCGGGTTTTTGAGAAATAAACGCGCAATGGCAATCCGCTGCTGCTGCCCACCCGACAGCGCTTTGGCTTCCGATTGGTAACCTTTGGGAAGCTGTAAAATCTGGTCGTGAAGCGATGCTTTTTTGGCAGCTTCTATAATTTCTTCTCCCGTCGCTTCCAGTTTCCCGTAGCGGATATTTTCCTCCACTGTTCCCGAAAAAATATGGTTTTTCTGCATGACTAAGCCTACGTTTTCCCGTACCCAATGTTGGTCATACTCTCCCAACAAACGCCCGTCCAGCAAGACTTGCCCCCGCGAAGGACTGTAGAAACCTGTCAACACATTCATAGCCGAACTCTTCCCTGCTCCCGACAGCCCTACCAAGGCTGTGGTTTTGCCCGCTTCAATAGTAAGTTGAACGTTTTTGAGGGCTTGTTTACCATTAGGGTACACAAAATCCACCGCTTTCATCTCAAACGTACCTTGCATTTTTGGGCTTTTTACACCTCCCTCCGCTACGAGGTAGGTATCGTTTTCAATCATGTCAAAAAAACCTTCGGCGTAGGTAAGCGCTTCGCTGTACTCGTCATAGATACGGTGTAAATGCCGCACGGGAGCCGATACGTTGTTGAACAACATGATGTGTAACAAAATCGCCCCTACGGTCATTTGTTGGTTCAACACAAAGTAAATCGTCACCACAAACACCATAATAATCCCCAACTGCTCGGCAATGCTTTTGAGCCCATCGAAAAGGTAATTGGTACGGTGGTGCTTCACTTCGCTGTCTGATAAAAACTGCGTAAGCGTCTGCTGGCGACTGGCTTCGTAGCTTTCGCGCACAAATGATTTTACCACAAAAATGGATTCAATCAAGCTAAAAAGGGTATTGGCTTTCTCTTCCCGAAAGTGCTGAATGCTGTGTCGAATCGACTTTTGGCGGCGCGATTGCTCACGGCTAATAAGAGCATACAAAGGCATGACAACGGTAGCGCACACGCCCACCCAAACGTTTTTTTTGTACATCAATGCCAACGCCAGTGCGGCATTGGCAAACATGGGAACGATGTCCACAAAAATGTTTTTGACGGTTTTGGTCAGGCTTTCAATGCCTTTGTCGATGCGTTTTTCGAGTTTACCAATGGCATTTTGGGGCAACGCAAAAAACGACAAATGGTATGAGACCATCCGTCGAATGGTATAATTATGCAAATCTGCCGCTAATCGAAACCGCAAGCGATCGCTCAAAAACTTTTGCCCTAATTGAATCAGCAAGCTCAAGATTTCTTTGCTCAACAAAATCAGCACCAACCAACCCACCACCGTCCAGGCATCAAGCCCTTGGGTTTTGTCGCGGAGCATCAATTGCACCCGATTCACGGTATATTCCATCACAAGGGGCGTGACTTGCGCCAACAATGCCCCAATGGAGGTCAACACCAACGCCCCCACGAGGCTTTGGCGGTATTTTTGGACAAACGGCCAAAGTTTTTTTATCAACGTACTTGTGGACATAGTGCTTAGATTTTACGCATAAACTCGCGGGTATTGAGGGCAGCGTCGGATTCATAATCGTAGAATAGTTCGACCATCGACGAAACAATGTGGGGGTCGTCGGTCAGGAAAGCCGTGAGTTTTGAGGGGCGCCCGCTGGAATTGGAGCCACTACCCAAAATACACACGCACAACGTTTTCTGAATGCCAGGTTTGTTGTCGTTGGGCGTACTAATAAAGAGCTGTATGGGTAAGGTTTTGTTCACTTTTGTCACCCGAACACCCAAGTCTTGCATTTCGCGCATGGCCTGAGCGTGGTCGTTGTACAATTGCCGAATTAAGGCCGATTGGGCATCACCATTTTCTTGCCCATTGGTAGCAATCATAAACCGATTGTGGTGCGGCACGGCTTCGTTTACTGCCAACGGTGAATTGCTCCCGCTTCGGTAGGTTTCTACCGAGACGTGTTCGTTGAATATTTTGCCTAAATACTTCAAAAATGCGTGGCTTGCCCCTTCGTTTTGGTCGTTGAGGGTCACAAATTCCACGCGAGCGTCGCTGCCAATTTTTTGGAGATAAATGGCTGTTTCTTTGAGCTTATTTTCTACGTCCGAACAATCTCGCAGCAAACTTTCGGCTTTGCGGGCATAGTCAAACTGCGTGGCGTGACGAAGTTCGTGGGGTTTTAGGTCGGCGTGTTTTGCCACCAAATCCATCCGAAACGGCGAAATTGCCTCAATGCGCGCCGTATTCGACAGCACAAGCAGGTTATTTCCTTGGACTTTGGACAATTCTACCACCTTGTCGATACCTTCCAGCACATCTTTGGTTCCCTCCATCAGCTGCACTTTTTCGTTGACCTTCCCACTTACTTCGACCATAATCGAATTGAGCGACTTAGTGGCCTGCACGAGCAAGCTCGTTTGGGTCTTGAGGTGATCCATTTCTTGCTGGTTGGTGCGTTCTTTTTGGCGGTTTAGTTTTTCGGTCGTAACTGTCAGGTACAAGCCAATAAAAATCCCGACAATCCCCCCTACCAAACCCGCAATGTCCAGTTCGCGAATGTACTTATCAATACCAGGCCCAAAGTACGCGCTTCCGTCTGTCCACTTGCCTCCTTGAATCTGATAATCTGTCAAATAATGGGTCGTATCGGTAAAAATGTAATACCATTTGTACCCCAAGGAGATGAGCAAAATCACGAAAGGAATCAAAAAAAAGACCGTAAACAATACAGGGTGCTTTTTGGTAATGTCGAACAATACGCTAAAAAAGCCTTCGTCTTGCACTTCTGCGTCCGTGTGTTTGGGGTTTGGTTCGGACAGATGCGGTGTATTAGGATTCATGAGTAAAAAGGTTGACGATTGAACACAACAAAGGTCTTCCAAAATATCCCCATCGTAAATCCAGAAACACCTACATTTCGGGTATAGGAAAACCTGTATTTTTGGCCTTTACGCTTGTACTAGATGCTCTTTTATCGTTAATTTTCACCAAGTTCTCCAACTCGTTATACGCTCATGAAGAAATGGTTGTTTTGTATTTGGTGGTTTTCACTGGCAGCACAAGCCCAGAAAGCAGATTCGTTGGTGGGAGTTTTGAAAAAAGCCCCCAGTGACACCAACAAAGTGAACACCCTTTTCGAACTCGGTAGGGCCTATTGGCGGGAAGGAAATGACTCTTTGGCGCGGCTGTACTGTGACCAATCCATTGCCTTGGCCCAGCAGCTCCATTACCCCCGAGGAGAAGCCAAAGCGCGTTTGCAGTTGGTACGAATCGAATTTGAATACCTCACTGACCTAAAGACCGCTTATGCGCATTTGGACATGGCGTTGAAAAATGCTCAATCTATTCCTGACAAATCATTGGAAGGACAGGTTTATCTTCGTCGGGCGCAGCTGTACGAGTCATTTTTTGAGAAACAATCTCAAGTCAATCCTTTATTAAACAAAGCATTACGCCTTTTTATAGAAGCCAACGACTTGGTTTGGCAAGGAACTGTGTATGCTGAAATGGCCACGCTACTTACCAACGAAGGAAAATACGCCGAAGCCGTTGATTTGATGCTCAAAGCACGGCGTTTGCAAGAAAAAGCCAATGACATCAACGCACTGCGTTCTACGATACCCAATTTGGGCACTTTCTACGCTTCATTGGGTCGGTACAAAGACGCCCTCCAATGTTACAAAGACGCCGAAAAAATCGCCGACAAGCTCAACGATTTACGCCTTCGAGCGTATGTTATCGGGCAGCGCGCTGACATTTACGAAAAACAAAAACAATATCCCGAAGCGCTCAAGGCTTTCCAAGAAGCCGCCAAAATCCACGAAATGACCCGCTCTACCCAATGGCTCCCGCGCACGTACGGACGAATGGGTGGGGTCTATTTTCAGCTTAAAGATTACAAAAAGGCACTTTATTATACGACTATCGCCGACAGTGTGTATAAAAGCGAAATTGACTCCAAAGAATCGTTGGAACACGTATGTCAAATCAATTTTGGCAACATTTTTTTAGCCCAAAAACAGTATGAGAAAGTGGTCAAATACGCGACTACGGGCATCGAATGGGCTTCTTCTTCCCAACCTCCGCTTCGGAGAGAATTGGCCGAATACCATCGTCAGTTGGCTGAGGCATATACCCGTTTGGGAAAACCTGCATTGGCATTAACTCATTTTAAACAATTTAAGGCGGAGTCGGACAGTCTCATCAACAACGAGGTATTGCAAAAAACCATGGTTTCGTCGATGACCTACGATTTTGAGAAAAAACAACAAGTCAACAAACTCCGCATCCAAACCCTCGAAAACGAAAAACTGACCCAAACCCGAAACATCCTCCTTGGACTTTCGGCCATTGGGCTGCTGGGATTGGCTTTTGTGCTCTGGTATAACCGCCGTTTGAAGCTTAAAAACCAAGAACTCAGCCGTAAAAATCGCGAAATTGAGGAAGCCTTATTCAAAGGTCAAAAAATAGAACGTAAACGCGTCGCTTCTGAGCTTCACGATAACCTAAACACCAAACTCGCCGCATTTCGCTGGCATTTGGAAGCCATGCAAACCGACGAATTAAACGGCTTTAATCAAAAAATCCACGACAAACTTCTCGAAATGGCCAACGA
Organism: Runella sp. SP2; assembly: GCF_003711225.1. Lineage (NCBI taxonomy): Bacteria > Pseudomonadati > Bacteroidota > Cytophagia > Cytophagales > Spirosomataceae > Runella > Runella sp. SP2. Next base: position 5,570,964 of record NZ_CP031030.1, read on the forward strand.
TGTCTATGCCGATGTCAGGCTCATTTCCCACAATATGCTCCCCGCCGAGCTCGAAACTGAAGGCTTGGCTTCCGCGCTCCAAAAACTGGTGGAGAAATTGAACATCAACACCAAAACACTCTTTCACTTGGTCACAACCAGCCCTTTTCCTCGCCTCCCGTCGTCGGTTGAACACCAATTGTACAATATTGCATTGGAACTAATCAACAACGTTATTAAACACGCCCAAGCAACCGAAGTTTGGCTCAGCCTCAGCCACAACGAAAACCAACTTTCGCTGACTGTAAGTGACGACGGTATTGGGATGCCCCAAGAAATCCATTCCGAGGGCATGGGTATGCAAAACCTTAAAAACCGTGTCGCATCCTTGCAAGGCGAGCTGTCTATCGAAAGTGAGCCCAGCAAAGGCACAAAAGTATCCGTCAACATACAGCTTTAAGCCAGTATCAACCCATGAAACCACGACTCGTCCTGCTGTTTTTACTTCCCTTCCAGCTCTTTGCTCAAAATACAGACTCGCTTCTGCGGCTTGTTCGTACGTTGCCTACGGGCGTTCACCGAGCCGAGGTATTAATAGATTTAGGAAAAAATCTGTGGATTGAAGGCAACGACTCATTGGCGCGCCAATACCTGAATGAAGCGGTGAAGCTTGGGCAAAAAAATAATTTTGGAAGGCAAGAAGCAGAAGCTAGGTTGCAATTGGTACGCATCGAACGCGACAACCTCGCCGATACTCCAACCGCGTATGCACACCTAGACGCTGTCGATATTCTCGCCAAAAAACTTAACGACAAGTACTTGGAAGCTTTTTCTTACATTCGACGGGCACACCTAAATGAGCCCAATTTTGAAAAGCAAAAAGAGATTCCCGCCCTTCTTGCTAAAGCCCAGCGTATTGTATCAGAAATCCATAACGACGAACTTCAAAGCTATATCTATGAGCGAGAAGCACTTCAGCTAATGAATCAAGCCAAAAATGCCGAGGCGATTGAGCGGATGTTTCAAGCCAAACGCCTGCAAGAAAAATACCCTGATTTGCGCATCCGTAGGTCTTCGGTGGGGAATTTAGGCGTTTTTTTTCTTTCGGTAAACAAATACGACGAAGCCTTGCGGGCATTTGAAGAAGCCGCTGTGATTGCCAAACAGCTTCGTGACCCACGCGCCGAAGCACACATTGCTAGTTATCAAGGCGAAATTTTGGAGAAAAAACACCGCTACGCCGAAGCGTTGGTGGCTAACCAAAGGGCCGTAGCCATTTTAGAAATGACCAAAAGCAACGGGAAACTTCCTCGCGCCTACGCCCGCTTGGGAGGCGTGTACATTGCCCTAAAGGACTACGACAAAGCCCTCAAATACAACCAAATGGCCGCCCAGCTGTATCATAAAACAATGGGGGGAGAAACCATGCAGCATCTTTCTCAGATTAATTTTGGAAAAATTTACCTGATTCAGAAAAACTACCCCTTAGTTATTCAAAAAGCGGCATTGGGACTCAATTGGGCACTTCAAAACGACCCACCACTCTTGGAAGAGGCCGCCGAATACCACCGCCAATTGGCCGTTGCCTACGAAAAATTGGGCCAACCCCTAAAAGCGTTGGAACATTTTAGAGCGTACAAGACTGAGTCGGATAGTATTCTCAACAACGAAGCGATTCAGAGAATTACCGCTTCGTCGATGACCTACGATTTTGAGAAAAAACAACAAGTCAACAAACTCCGAATCCAAACCCTTGAAAACGAAAAACTAACCCAAACCAGGAACATTCTCATTGGACTTTCGGCCATTGGGCTACTTGGGCTGGCTTTTGTACTTTGGTATAACCGTCGGTTGAAGCTAAAAAACCATGAACTCAGTCGTAAAAACCGCGAAATTGAGGAAGCCTTGTTCAAAGGTCAAAAAATAGAACGAAAACGCGTCGCTTCTGAGCTTCACGACAACCTCAACACCAAACTCGCCGCCCTCCGTTGGCATTTGGAAGCCATGCAAACCGACGAATTAAACGGATTTAATCAAAAAATTCACAACAAGCTACTCGAAATGGCCAACGATGTCTATGCCGACGTTCGGCTTATTTCCCACAATATGCTTCCTACTGAGCTCGAAACCCAAGGGTTGCACGCAGCTTTGCAGAAGTTGATGTTGCAACTAAATGTTAATTCTAAAACGGTGTTTCATTTTGTTACCAGTGGCTCAAATGAACGTCAACCTTCTCCAATAGAACATCAACTCTACAACATCGCCCTCGAACTTATCAACAATGTCCTCAAACACGCCCAAGCTTCTGAGGTTTGGGTAAGCCTGAGTCAGTCAGAACATCAACTTTCACTTACCGTGAGCGACAATGGCGTTGGTATCCCTGACGAAATCAAGTCCGAAGGAATGGGCATGAACAACTTACGCAATCGGATAGAAGCGCTTTCGGGCGAATTAACCATCGAAAGCGCCTATACACAAGGCACTAAAGTCACCGTTGGAATACCGATATAGAACGAAACTGACCAACCATGAAGAAAATTGTACTGAATTTCTTTTTGTTGTATGCACTCTCGACGCCTTTGATGGCCCAAAATCCGCTGCTGGATAGCCTCATTCAAAACATTGAAGGCTGGAGCAAAAAACCTCCTTCTATTGAGCGGGATACCAACCTCATTTTGAGCCTTAGCTTGCTTACCGAACGGTCTATTAATCTCGGGGATGCCCGCAAAGTATTTTTTCTGGATTCACTGTCTCGCTTTACTCAAAAGGTCAACTGGCTCAAAGGATTGGGGTTGTACCAACGGGCTTTGGGTAAAAAAAACGACGTGCAGGGCAATTATACCGATGCTTTTAATTACTACGAAAAAGCGATTCAACTGTTAAAAAAAGCAGGTGGTGACCCTTACGAGTTAGGGTATGCTTACGTGTTGGCAGGTTTTGTTCTAAATAATAATGGGCTGACCAACAAATGCTTAGAGTATCTTAACGCAGCACTCCCCTACGCCAAAGCCACCAAAAACAAAAACAATTTATGCTGGATTTATGATTTTTTGGGAGACTACAATTATTATGACTCGTTCGGCGTACGCAATTACCAAAAAGCCCTATTTTACTATCAAGAGGTCGAAAAAAACATTCCGTTTACGACCAGCCCAACGCTCAAAGCTGATAACCCGCATTGTTTGGCCAATGTATATATGAAACTCGGAAATGAATCTCTGGCCAATCAGTACCGCGATAAAGCACTGACCATCGCAAAGCATTACAACAACCGAGTCGTGATTTTTGCTACTTATGCCGACCTAGCCGATATTTACCAACAACGAAAAGACTATTCTAAAGCCATTGAATACCGCCTTGCTAGTCTTGATTACGCTCGAAAATCGGGCTGGAAAGAGATGGAATCGCGAGCCGAAAATTATATTTATACTACTTATAAGCTTGCGGGTGACTATCAAAACGCGTTGAAGTATTTTGAAGCCCACAAAGCGCATGAAGATAGTCTGGGACGGTTTTCGGTTCAAAAAGCCTACGACGAGCTACAGGCCAAATACAAAACGGAGCAACAACAACTTCGTATTACCGAACTTGAAAACGAACACCTTACCCGCACGCGCAACATCCTCATTACCTCTTTGTTGTTGGGTATCGGGCTGGTGCTCTACATCATTTGGAGCAACCAAAAACTACGTTCTAAAAATGACGAATTACAACGCAAAAACAAAGAAATCGAAGAAGCCTTGTTTAAAGGACAAACCATTGAGAGAAAGCGCGTAGCGTCAGAATTACACGACAATCTAAACACCAAAATCGCCGCGCTTCGTTGGCGGTTGGAAGCCCTTGATACCTCTCGCTATCCTCAAGCAGATCAAAAAATTCACGAGAGTTTGGTGCAAATGTTGGAAGATGTCTATGCGGATATTCGCTTAATTTCCCACAATTTACTTCCTCCTGAGCTAGAAACCCAAGGACTTATAGTGGCGCTGCACACCCTCACCGAAAAGCTCAATCTTAACACCAAAACGCATTTTCGGTTGGTTTCGGCCGACATTAACGAACGCTTTGACCCAAAAAAAGCGTACCAGTTGTACAGCATTACACTGGAATTAGTGAACAACGTGCTCAAACACGCCCAGGCCCAAAATGTTTGGATGAGTGTTTCAAAAAACGAGCAGTATATCATCCTGACCGTCAGCGACGACGGCGTGGGATTTCAAACAAAAAATCAAACCGATGGCGTGGGATTGCGCAACATCAGCGCCCGCGTTGAGGCATTGGAAGGGAATTGGGAAGTCGAAACAAAACCCCATGTAGGCACAAAAGTAACGATTGAAATTCCTTTCTAAACCAATTTATGCTTCACGGCGTACTTGATAATCCCGATGGCATTTTTTACGCCTAATTTACGTAGAATATTATGACGGTGCGTTTCGACCGTTCCGACACTGATAAAAAGGCGTTCGGCGATTTCGGAAGTCGAAAGTTCTTGGGCTATTAGTCGAATAATTTCTAGTTCGCGCGAGGTAACGGCAATGGGCTGCCCTGGCAGTTCATCGGTAGGGGTCGCTGTCAATGCCGACGGGCTTAGGAGTTCTTTCATCACCGCTTCGCTAAAGTATTTTTCACCACTTGCCACTGTTGTTAGGGCACGTTCTAGCTCGGCGCGATTGGCTTTTTTCATGACATAACCCGCAATTCCCGCCTGAAAAGCTTTCCGAATCGTATCGGCATCTTCCGAAACAGTTAGCATCAAGATTTTAAGTTGGGAAAATTTACTCCGAACCTGCAACGTCAAGTCCACTCCCGTCAGATACGGCATACTTAAATCCGTCACCAGCACATCGGCTTCGTTAGTTTCCAAAAAACCAAGTACTTTTCGGCTATCGTTTAAAGTACCTACAACTTCCATGTTAGGAATCGTAGAAATGAGCAGCGAAAGGCTATCGAGCACGATTTGATGATCGTCGGTAATAACAACACGAATTGGCATTTTTACGGGAGATTAGGGCTATTCAAAAGTAAAAGAAGATTCTTGAAAAATCAAAACCTGATTTCAAATCCCCTCATTCTTTGTCCTGACGCTTTAAAACCCTAATTTTGTAGCCCTTTCGTGGTTATAGTTTATAACATTCACCATTTACCAATTACAAAAAGTGGGTCCGATACAGATTAAACAGATTCTTTCCGAGGCCAGTGTAGGCAGCGAAGTGGTCGTCAAAGGTTGGGTACGTACCAAGCGTGAAAGTAAAAATGCCATTTTTATTGCAATTAATGATGGCTCGACCATCCATAATATACAGGCAGTAGCAGAACCTGGTCAAATCGCCGAAGATACCCTCAAGCTTATCACCACAGGCGCTTGCCTCAAAGTGACGGGCGAGCTCGTGGCGTCGCAAGGTTCGGGACAAGCCGTTGAGGTAAAGCTTTCAGATGTACACGTGTACGGTACAGCCGACCCTGACGAATACCCGCTTCAGCCTAAAAAGCACTCGTTGGAGTTTTTGCGGGAAATCGCTCACTTGCGCCCGCGTACCAATACCTTTAGCGCTATTTTGCGTCTTCGCCACGCGTTGGCGTTTGCCGTTCATAAATATTATAACGACAACGGTTTCTTTTACCTTCATACGCCTATCATCACGGCATCCGACGCCGAAGGGGCAGGTGAAATGTTTCGCGTGACTACGTTAAATTTGGACAAACTTCCTCGCACCGAAGAAGGAAAAATCGACTTCAAAGAAGATTTCTTTGGGCGCGAAACCAACCTCACCGTATCGGGGCAGTTGGAAGGCGAGCTTGGCGCCATGGCTTTGTCGAAGATTTATACATTCGGCCCTACGTTCCGTGCCGAAAACTCAAACACCACTCGCCACTTGGCCGAGTTTTGGATGATTGAGCCAGAAATGGCCTTTTTTGAGTTGGAAGACAACATGAACTTGGCTGAGGATTTTGTAAAATACGTGATTCGCTATGCGTTGGAAAACTGCGCTGACGACCTCAATTTCCTCCAAAAACGCCTCGAAGAAGAAGAAAAACAAAAGCCTCAAAACGAGCGTTCGATGCCGTTGTTGGAGAAACTACGCTTTGTGGTTGACAACAATTTTGAACGCGTCACTTATACCGAAGCCATCGACATTTTGTTGAAATCAAAACCTCACAAAGAGAAAAAGTTTCAGTACAATGTAGAATGGGGCATCGATTTGCAATCGGAGCATGAGCGTTTCTTGGTAGAAAAACACTTCAAAAAACCCGTGATTTTAATTAACTATCCACGGGCTATCAAGGCGTTTTACATGAAGCAAAACGAACCAAACCCTGCTGAACCAGGGCCAACCGTACGCGCGATGGACGTATTGTTCCCAGGCATTGGCGAAATCATCGGTGGCTCGCAGCGGGAAGAAGATCACGACAAGTTGGTAGCTCGGATGCACGAAGTAGGTATCGAACCAGAAGCTATTTGGTGGTACCTCGAAACCCGCAAGTTTGGAACGGCTCCGCACGCAGGTTTTGGACTCGGCTTTGAGCGCTTAATTCTTTTCGTATCGGGCATGGGTAACATTCGCGACGTGATTCCGTTCCCACGTGCACCAAAATCGGCTGAATTTTAAGCCTGTTTTGTCATTCCGTAAGAATCTATTTATTAGACCAGTATCAACTGTGTTTAAATCCTTTTTTGTAGCTTTGACAACTCTAACAGGGTTGTCAAAGCTATTTATAGACCTTTCTAATACATGAAAATAGAACTCAAAAACTTCGGCCCTATTGACCATTTCGAGTTTGATTTGGATAAAGACCTGCACGTGATTTACGGAGAAAACAACCTCGGCAAATCATATGCTATGAGTGCTGTTTATTTGATTTTGAAGAATCTATTATTTGTATCAGATAAAAATTTCAACGTACAATTAAAAGACCTGATTCATCAATCAGTTGCCATATCTTTTCCTACTCAACTAACTAATAATGGGACTGGAAAAGGTGTTGAAATTCTATTAACTTCATCAAAAGGCACTAGCTATCAAATTCAACTGAACGATTCTGAATCTCCTACCCTTACTTTGAGTGAGTTCATGGATGTAAAAGATTTATATTTTCTAAAAAAATACTCTCTTCATTACTTACCCGCTTCTCGTTCTGGGCTTTATAACGGCATAAATTCTCTTTCACCCATTATTGCTCAGTTATCCCAATTACGAAATTCCATTAAAGAAACTATTAGCATACCCACGTATTCGGAACCTATTTCTGATTACTTCTTACTACTAACATCTATTAATCAATTACCTAAAAACGAATCAATTACATCCATCGTAGAGAAAAAAATCCTGAAAGGAGAAGTTATTTTTGATAAGACACAAAAAAAGCTTTTATTCAAACAAGAGGGATTAACTTTTGACTTAGAACTCTCACAAACCTCTTCAATGGTAGCCGAAATAGCTCCTTTCGTTGCATTTATTAAATATATTGTCACCGATAAAAGTATCCTCTTCATTGAAGAGCCCGAAGCCCACTTACACCCTAAAATTCAGGTTGAAATGATGAAAGTGTTTGTCGAGTTGGTCAACGCTGGAGTCAAAGTAGTAATGACTACCCACAGCGATTACATGAAGGACACGTTGAGCAACTTGTTATTAGCAGGAGAAGTTTCACCCGATAAAGTCGCAAGTTATCACTTTGTGATGGGGGAAAATGGAAGCTACGACGCAGGCGATATGAAAGCAACTGAGGAAGGTATTGAAGACCACAATTTTACCAGCGTGTCGGTAGCGTTGTACGAAGAACGCATGAAACTATTAGAGAAACGCTACGCAGGCAGCCATGATTAGTGAGATAAAAAACGATTTGGTTCTCAAGAATTTTGTGAGAGAAAAATGTGAAGACGAAGGACTATGTGTTGACATTGACCCACGAATTCCACCAGAAAGGATAGTGATTATCAAGGTTGATGATTATTATAATAGTTTCAACGTAGAAAAACGACCTGCCTCTCCCGACTGTCTCATTATTGTTCAGTGCAGCGATACTACATTTTCAGCAACGATTGTTGAAATGAAAAACATTGATTATTCTGCGGGATTCACGGTTGAAAACATGAGGGAAAAATTTGATACCTGCTTAAATGACTTTATGCGAAAACAGTTTGCCAAATATTTTGACCGAGAATTTAAAAAAATCACCTTGTTTTTCGTAAATAGAATTGAATTGCATCGTGCTTCTGCTTACGATGACACTTTGAAAACGAAAATTTTGATGAATACGTTATTTACTTTTCGGGGTCGTCTTTGTAAAATAGAACTCAGATTTCCAACACCCGCCGTCAAGCCTTGTTAAACGATACAAAATACCAACATATACCATGCAAGAAGATAAACACATCGAAATCGAACAACAAATCAACGTCGAAATCTCAGAAGAAATGGCCGAAGGCGTTTATTCTAATTTGGCCATGATTGCCCATTCCAACAGCGAATTTATCTTAGATTTCATCCGTCTCATGCCTAACGTTCCTAAAGCGAAAGTGAAAGCTAGAGTTATTCTTACCCCTGAGCACGCCAAACGTTTGTTAGCCGCTTTAAAAGACAACATCCGTAAGTTTGAAGATGCCCACGGCGACATTCGCCAATCTGGCGAAGAAGAGTTTCCCTTTATGAATTTTGGCGGCCCAATGGGCGAAGCCTAAATGGAGTGTCGAGTGCGGAGTGCAGAATATCGAATAACATCGCACGCGTGCTCCCGTCTGCACTCCGCACTCGACACTTTAAATTCTGCACTCGACATTCTTTCTTCGACATTCTCCATGATTAGTTATAACCCCAAAGATTGGTGGAAGCTTATTTTTGCGTTCCACAAAAGCGACACTTTTCGCTCTTTATTACCTGGAATTCTGGGCGTTGCGGCTTACACAGTGGTGGTCGCTTACATCGAAAATGATATTTTTCACGCCTCTTTCAAAAACACTACCGTCGTTCACTCGCTGGTAGGTTTTGTGCTTTCGATGTTGCTTGTTTTTCGTACCAACACCGCCTACGACCGCTGGTGGGAAGGCCGTCGTTTTTGGGGGAGTTTTGTGAATAATTCACGTAACTTAGCGCTCAAACTCAACACGTTTCTACCCCATCATCCTGAAATCAGAAAGACGTTTAAAGTACTCATTACCAACTACATTCTTGCCGCAAAAGAACACTTGCGTTCGGGAGTGCATGTGAAGCACCTAGAGAATATAGGCGAATACGACAGCACGTTTTATAGCAAGAAAAAGCATGTTCCCAACCAAATTATGGGGGCGATTTATGACGAGGTCAATACCCTTTACCAGCACAAACTACTCACGGGCGACCAGCTATTTCTCATCAATGAAGAACTCCGCTCTTTCACCGACAACATCGGTGGCTGTGAGCGTATCAAGCGCACGCCCATTCCGTTTGCCTACAGTTTATTTTTGAAAAAAGTCATTTTCTTGTACGTATTTACGATGCCCATTGGGTTTGTGGTGGAGTTTAAGTATTGGGCAGCCCCCATTGTAGCCATCGTTTTCTACATCTTCGCCAGCATCGAAGTTTTGGCCGAAGAAATTGAAGACCCCTTCGGAACCGACGCCAACGACCTCCCTACGGATACCATTTACGAAACCATCAAAGCCAACCTCGACGAAATTCTATAAGCACACTTTTCAAGGTTTTTGAGGCCGAATATTTCGCAAACGTGCAGGGATTTGTACCTTTGCAAAACTTTTTTTGTGCTCCTGACCATGTCACAACTTTCCGTAAGGCACCTACTCGGCATCAAAAACCTCACCGAATCAGATATTTACACGATTTTAGATACGGCTACTCAGTTCAAAGACGTCATCAATCGGCCCATCAAAAAAGTCCCTTCTTTGCGCGATGTGACGATTGCCAACGTTTTTTTTGAAAACTCTACCCGCACTCGTTTATCGTTTGAATTGGCCGAAAAACGACTTTCTGCCGACGTAGTTAATTTTTCTGCTTCGGGAAGTTCGGTCAAAAAAGGGGAAACCTTGCTCGATACCGTCAACAACATTTTGGCCATGAAAGTCGATATGATTGTGATGCGGCACAGTAGCCCAGGCGCTCCGCATTTCTTGTCTGAGCGGATTACTGCCAATGTCGTCAACGCAGGCGACGGCACCCACGAGCACCCTACCCAAGCGTTGTTGGATGCGTTTTCCATTCGTGAGCAAATTGGTGATTTGGCGGGGAAAAAGATTGCCATCATTGGCGATATTCTTCACTCTCGGGTCGCGCTTTCTAACATTTTTTGCCTCAAAAAACTAGGCGCCGAAGTCCGCGTGTGTGGGCCAACCACGCTTATCCCAAAATACATTTCTTCGTTGGGCGTACAAGTGAGCCACAACGTGAAAGAAACGCTCCAATGGTGCGATGTCGCCAACGTGCTCCGTATTCAATTAGAACGCCTGCAAGTAAAATACTTCCCAAGCCTTCGTGAGTATTCGTTGTATTTTGGTATTAATCGTCAAATGCTCGACGAACTTGACCGCGACATTGTCTTGATGCACCCTGGGCCTATCAACCGTGGGGTCGAACTCACCTCTGATGCCGCCGATTCGCGTCAAAGTATCATCTTAAACCAAGTAGAAAACGGAGTAGCTGTGCGCATGGCGGTGCTTTATCTATTGGCTCAACAGTAGTTGGGAACTAATAGATAACCTATCATGAAAATACTACCAAAACGTCGTACGTTTACTGCGTACCTCGCAGAAGGTATTGCCTTTTGCTTCTTGCTCTTTTTTGCATTTTGCCCAACTTTTGCCCAAACGCGAACGTACTGCAACCCGATTAATCTGGATTATGGCTTTACTCCCATTCCCAATTTTTCGGAAGCAGGGCGGCATCGTGCCACCGCCGACCCCGTCATTGTCAATTTCAAAGGCACCTATTTTCTTTTTTCTACCAATCAATGGGGCTATTGGTGGAGCAAAGATTTGTCAAAATGGAACTTTATAAGTCGTAAGTTTCTCCTTCCGCACAACAAAGTCTATGACGAATTATGCGCCCCCGCCGTTTGGGCCATGGACGATACGCTCTACGTTATTGGTTCTACGCATACCAAAGAGTTTGCAATTTGGAAAAGTACCAACCCCACGGTTGATGACTGGAAAATTGCCGTTTCGGCTTTTGAAGGGGCAGCTTGGGACCCCGCCTTTTTGTACGACGACGACAAACGCCTTTACCTTTACTACGGTTCTAGCAATTTTTATCCATTGTACGGCTGGGAAATCAACCCAAAAACACTCCAACCCATTGGCGAACGTAAAGAACTCGTCCGCCTCCACGACGACCAACATGGCTGGGAACGTTTTGGCGATTATAACGACAATATTTTCCTCAAACCGTTTATCGAAGGGGCTTGGGTGGACAAACACAACGGGAAATACTACTTCCAATACGGAGCACCTGGAACGGAGTTTAACGGATACGCCGACGGGGTTTATGTATCGGACAACCCATTGGGGCCATTTACCTACCAAAAACACAACCCATTTTGTTATAAACCAGGAGGCTTCATACGAGGAGCAGGCCACGGCGGAAGTTTCAAAGATAATTTTAACAATTGGTGGCACATTACTACGGGTGTTGTGGCCGTCAAAAACAATTTTGAACGTCGTTTGGTCCTTTTTCCTACGGGTTTTGACAACGACGGCATTATGTATTCCAACACCACGTTTGGCGACTACCCTCATACGTTACCCACTGGCAAAGCTGACCACCTTAAAAGTCGTTTTACGGGCTGGATGTTGTTAAATTACAACAAACCCGTGCAAGTTTCGTCGTCGTTGAGTGGTTTTACGCCCAACTTCGCCGTGGACGAGGACATCAAAACCTACTGGAGTGCTACTTCGGCCAACGCAGGCGAATGGCTACAGAGCGACTTGGGCGAAGTATCGACCGTCAATGCCATTCAAATCAACTATGCCGACCAAGACGTGGACTCGATGTATTTGGGAAAATTTACCAATATCTATCACCAATACCGTCTATGGCATTCGCTAGATGGCAAAAAATGGCAGTTGCTGGTGGACAAAAGTAAAAACAAGACCGATGTCCCCCACGATTACATTGAGCTGAGCAAGCCCGTTGAAACGCGTTTTATTAAGTTAGAAAACCTCCACATGGCCACGGGCAAGTTTGCCATCAGTGGTCTGCGGGTATTTGGAAAAGGAAAGGGGAAAGTACCTAACGCTGTTAAAGGCTTTGTAGTACTCCGACAAGAAGACGACAAACGGAATGCGTGGCTCAAATGGTACCCCGAAAGCGGCGCACAGGGCTATAATATCCATTACGGTATCGCGCCCGACAAGCTATATACCAGCGTGATGGTCTATAACAAAAACGAGTACTACCTCAAAGCACTTGATAAAAATACGACCTATTACCTTTCGATTGAGCCTTTCAACGAAAACGGCATTGGGCAACGCACGGTAGTGATGAAAGTGGAGTAAACCCTTCCCGAAAGTTTGAAACTTTCGGGAAGGTGAATGATTATGATGTAAAACAAAAACGAGTACTACCTCAAAGCACTTGATAAAAATAGGGCAACGCACAGCGGTGATGAAGGTGGAGTGACGAGGAGTAAATTGACCTTTTGCTAAAAATCAGTTTCGTAGTTATCTTTGATAAAAAAAATGACCGATGAACTTAGACATATCCTTGAAGGAACTGGCAGAATTACAGAAACAGATCTTATCCAAACAACCCTCTTTTACCTTAGAAAAGGCCAAACAGCAAGTGGAAAGATTGAAAAATCAAAATTCGTCAATAAAGAAGACGAGGTAAAACACCTAACTACCTTTGCCTCTCGCTATCATCTTTGGTACACTGCAATACCTCAAAATGCCTATATTGGAGAAGGTAATGATTTTTTTCATCCAGAGTTAGGCATTATTCTTGAAGACCTTCACGACGAAAATGTATTAACTAATCAGGGACTTTTCTTTTTTATTGATAGTGCTATTTATTTGATTACCCATTAGAAGAAAGCACTATTGAAAAATACGCCCCATAGCCAATCAATACGAAGAAGTTATCTCAACCTTCCCGAAAGTTTTAAACTTTCGGGAAGGTAAAAAAAGGATTAGGCAGAGTTGCGCGCGGCGTTGATGATACCAAACATCGCCCGAATGACAAGCTTATTGAACACATCTACGTCAGCGGAAGAGAGCTCTCCACTTTGTAGTTTTTGAAGCGCGTACTGTTGAATCGTCATCAACGGCAAGACAATTCGCTCCCGAATCTTGATGGACTCTTTGGTGACTGGGTTTTGGTTTAATAAGTCTTTTTCGCCCGAAAACTCCAACATCAATCGAATACTACGCTCGTATTCCTCAAACATCATGTTCCAAATCGTTGCAAACTCTGGATTGTCTTGGAGGTATTTGGTAGCTGGATAATACGCCTTCATCAGCGACTGCATTGAGTTTTCGACCAACGTACGAACAAACAACGAACGCTTATAGAGCTTCTTCAAAGCATCCATTTTCCCTTCGTTTTTCAACGTTTCCAAACCTGACCCAAACCCGTAAAAACCAGGTACATTTTGTTTCATCTGGGCCCAAGAACCCACAAACGGAATCGCGCGGAGGTCTTCAAACTTGAGTCCACCACCGCTTCCACGCTTGTCGGGTCGGCTACCAATTTTGGTTTGTCCGTAAAAACGTAAAGGCGTAATTTTCTCCAAATACGGCACAAACGTCGGGTGATTTTTGAGTCCCAAATACGCATGATACGCCGCATCGGCCAACTCTTCCATCAGCGCCTTATCGGCCTCAGAAAGTTGATCCTTGGTGTTTTTGGACATAAAAAGATTGTTTTCCAACCCTGCCGTAAACAATCTTTCTAAGTTATAAATGGCCGTTGGCACTGTACCATAGTTGGAGCTAATGGTCTGTCCCTGAACCGTCAACTGAATTTCTTTGTCTTCAATATCTTTCCCCAACGACGCATAAAACGCGTGGTTGTTTCCTCCCCCACGACCTGGAGGCCCTCCACGACCGTCGAAGAAGGTCACTTTTACATCGTACTCGCGCGAAATTTTTGTGAGTTGCTCTTTGGCTGAGAAAATTGACCAGTTTGCCCGCAAATATCCTCCGTCTTTGGTCCCGTCGGAGAAACCCACCATGATGGTTTGTTGGTTGCCTCTCTTGGCTAAATGCGCCCGATAATACGGATTTTCGTACAACATTTTCATTACCTCCGACGCATTTGCAAGGTCATCTACAGTTTCAAAAAGCGGGACAATATCAACGTGCAAATCATCTGTTTTCCAAACATTTTTAAACAACGCCAATACTTCCACCACGTTAAGCGCACTCGCACAGTTGCTGATGACATAGCGGTGAGCTCCTTCTATTCCATTTCGTTTCTGAATTTCACGAATGGCCAACATCGAACCATAAATATCTTGCGTAATCGGGTCTTTGAAATCGCTTTCTGCCAACTCTACCTGCAACGACAACAAGAAATCTATTTTTCGTTTTTCATCCCAACTTTCATAATCAGAGAATGAGAAAACAGGAACTTGTTTTTCAATTTTCGTAAGAATTTCCTGCCACGCCAATGAGTGTTTAGGACTTACTTGACGAATATCCAAACTAGCAAAAAAGAAACCAAATAGCTTGATTTTCAACACTGTTTCATCCAACAACTCCACAAAGAGTGAATCGTGGTCGCGTACCAATACTTCCCGTGCTTGGCTCAAGTCCGCCAATAGTTCTTCGGCTTTGGTGTAGTGCTCTTGATCAGGATAATAAATCGCGTTGTTGGTCTTACGCTCTGCCGTTGAGATAAACTCTTCTACCCCATTAAAGGTCAATCGGCGTTTGAGGTATTTAATATCACGCCAATAACACTTGAGCAATATCTGGCGCAAACGGTCAGCCACCTCCAATGTCACGTCCGAAGTGACAAACGGGTTTCCGTCGCGGTCGCCTCCAGGCCAAAAGCCCAAGCGGAACAAACCCGTGTGTTTCCATTCGTTCATCGGTACTTCAAGGCCATTGAGCAGGCGTTGCACAAGCATCGGGATGGCTTTATAAAATACATTCTCCAAAAACCAACACAACGTCATGGCTTCATCCAGCGGCGTAGGCTTGTTTTTGTTGATAAAGCCCGTTTTTCCCAACTGCAATAGAAGATGGTTTACTTCCACAAAGTCATTGTCTTTGATGGATTCTTCCAAATCAGTGATGATACCAAGTACTTTGCCTGGGTAAAATTGCGTAGGGTGGGCTGTCAACACGATGCGTACACAAAAGTCTTCTAACTTACGAAGAAGCTTTTGGCGCAAATCGTCGCTATCGACCCGATTGAGAAGCTGCGTAAGCGACCCTTGCCCATTGCTGTCATGTGTGTGGTCAAAACCCGCATCTTCCACGGAATCAAACAATACAACTTGCCGTTCAATGAACTTGATTAAGTTAAATAGCAAGTCGCGACGTTCATCTTCGGTCGCATTTTCGGTATATTCCTCAAAAAACGACTCGATGATTTGCAAAGGGCTTTTGCCCGCATTAAACCCTTCCTCACTCGCCTGAACAAGCAACGGAAGAAGCGTACCCGTACGGTAGATGTCCTGAAACGGTAAGCTCAGAAACAGGCTGTTGAAAATGTTATATTTCGTTACAACAGCGTCTTGATAAACGTTAGGCATGTGGGTTGTTAATGTTAGGTGGGTATTAGACAGCGAATAAAAGCATAAAATTGTACATTTTCAAGAAAAAAGGCCAATTCTTATCAATTTTAATAATTAAAGTAGGGGTTTTATTGAAAATTTCTTAATTTAACCCTAACAATCATACGTTATGTTCAATTCTCAAACACAAAGAAGAAACCATTGTATGTTTAAACGTATCCATTTTTACTCGTTTGAAATCACTACTTTTTCTCTCGTTTGGGGTTGGCTTAGTTGGAACTGTTTCCTATGCGCAAGAATTTCGCCGCCGCGAAATTGACCCCACTTCATTTGTTCAGAACCTCCTGCCCATCACGGCAGAAGACCTCAATTATGGTACGGTCTATGAGAATCTGATTCAGCTCTACACTGCTCCACTCGACCTTAACACCTGCACGCGCGAAGAACTGGCTGCTACGTATCTTCTCAATGAACGTCAGCTCAATCGCTTCTTTGAGTACCGTACTCAGTTTGGAAATTTCCTGTCTATCTACGAGTTACAGGCTATTCCTGAGTTTGAGTTAGCACTGATTTACCGATTGCTCCCCTTTGTGACCGTCACTCCCCAAAATCGAAAGTTATGGAATGGATTGACCAATCCTAGCGACCATTATTTGTTGGTAAGAACGGAGCAACTTTTAGAACAAAAACGCGGAGCTACCGCAGATGCGCCCCAGTCACGCGATGGAACATTGCAGAAATTTGCGGGTAGTCCGCTGCAATGGTACGCTCGCTATCGCTACAGCCGAAGCCGCGACTTTAGTTTTGGCATTACGGCCGAAAAAGACGAAGGGGAAGCTTTTTCGTGGAAGCCTTCGGCGCACAAGTACGGCCCTGATTTTTTATCATTTCACGCCCAAGTACAGCACCGTGGGCGCCTCAAAAACCTCATTTTGGGTGATTACCAACTCCAAGTAGGACAAGGGTTAATTTATTCGGCGGGTTTTTCGCTGGGCAAAGGCATGGAAACCGTCTATACCATTCGTCGCCCCACGACAGGTATCCGTCCTTACACTTCTGTCACCGAAACGGGCTTTTTTCGCGGCATTGCGGCTACTTATTCTTTAGGCAAGCGCCTTGAACTTACCACGCTGCTTTCTCGCGTTCGGCAGAGTGGAACACTCACCGCCCAGCAAACCGTCAGCTCGTTCCAAACCGACGGGCTTTTTCGCATTCCTAATGAACTCCAATACCGCGCCAACCTCGTAGAACAAAACGCGGGAGCGCATTTGGTGTATCATCTTGACCGTGGGCAACTGGGTGCTACCTACCTTCATACTTCTTTTGACTATCCGTTGCAGAAGGCAGAAGCGCCACGCAATGAATTTGAATTTCGGGGAAAACATAATCACCTTTTGGGATTGCATGGCAACTATGTTTGGCGGAATTTTCATTTTTTTGGCGAAACGGCACGCTCCAAAAGCGGTGGAACGGGTACCGTTGCAGGCGTACTCGCCAGCCTCACCAAACGCTGGGATGCGTCCCTACTTTTTCGGAATTTTGACAGGAATTTTCACAGTTTTTATGCCAATGCTTTTGGTGAAAACAGCCGTAATATCAACGAAGCTGGGTTGTATTTGGGGGCAAAATACAGCGTTCATAAACGGCTAAAACTAGCGACTTACGTTGACCTCTATCGCTTCCCTTGGTATAAATATTTGGTCGATAAACAACCTACCAAAGGCTGGGATTATCTCGTACAAGGCACCTGGACGCCTTCCAAAAAATGGACGTTGTACGCCGTTTATCGGCAAGAGCAAAAAGAAAGAAATATCGCGTCTGATTTGTCAAAACAAAAATTTGTAACCCAAACCCTGCGCCGCACCCTTGTACTAAATGCCGAATACGCACCCCACCGCAGTTGGTCGTTTCGCAGTCGAATCCAAGGAGGGACGTTTGGCTACCACGGCTTCGAAGCCGACAAAGGATGGTTGGTGTTACAAGAAGTAACGGCCAAATGGGGCAAGTTGGCAGCGACCGCCCGCGTTTCTGCGTACAATACCGATAGCTACGACGCTCGTCAATACGCCGTAGAGCAGGATGTACTATACGCGATTTCGATGCCTGCTTATTATGAGCGTGGCTTTCGGCATTTTTTGTTGCTGCGGTATTCGGCAAATGCGCACACGGATATTTGGCTTCGGGTATCGCGTACAACCATGCCCGAACGCGACGCACTCAGCTCGTACGTGGACGAAATCCAAGGGACAAACCGAACAGATATTAAATGCCAAGTACGCTATCGCTTTTAGTGATTTTTAACAAATTTAACTTTGGCATAACTTTTGATAAGTGATGGTTAGTGTATCTAAAAGGTATATAACCCTCTGCTTTTCAATTGTTTTTTATGAATCGTTTTTACCGCTTTGGAATTTTTGGGCTTTTGATGATTATGTTTTTAGGCTGGATGATTAATTGTACTGGCACAAAAACCGCGTCGCATACCCCCTCGTTTATTCACCTCAATACTTCTGAAGTAATTACGTCAGACTGGATTGATGCTAACCAATGGGTGACGACAACGGTATTTGGTTTACCCGCTCGTACTTGCGAGCTAACGTCCAAACAATTGAGTCCGTCGTTGTTAGAAGAAAATCAATTGTATGTCTATTCTAAAATTGACGAGCAAGTCCATCCCATGCCTTTTAACATTCGCCAAAACAGCGCCGAATTGCGTTTTGACTATACCATGCCTACACCATCTACCCTAAAAATTGTAATGATTGGTTTGAAAGGCAACCTAAAACCCATGGGCGAGCAGCAGTACCGCTATGTGTTAATTCCAAATTCGTTGGTCAAAAAATCACCGATTAACATGGGCGATTATGAGATGGTCAAAACGGCTTTTCATTTAGAAGACTAATTTCTTTTTCTGATTTTCTTAAAAATGCCTATACTTGCCGACATCGTGCCAAGTATAGGCATTTTTGCGTTTGCCTAACCTCCAATTTACTATGCTTTATTACCTATTTTCGTATTTAGACAAGACCTTCAATTTCCCTGGGGCAGGGGTATTTCAATATATTTCGTTTCGGGCGTTGGGAGCTACCGTTACCTCGCTCCTCATCGCGGCCGTTTTTGGGCGACGTATCATTGATTTTTTACGCACCAAACAAATTGGCGAAACCATTCGTGACTTGGGACTTCAAGGCCAAATGGAGAAAAAAGGAACGCCAACCATGGGCGGGTTTATCATCTTGGCTTCCTTGTTAGTTCCCGTGCTCCTTTTTGCCAAACTCTCCAACGTCTATATCGTTTTACTGCTCATCACCGCCGTTTGGACAGGCTTGATTGGATTCGTTGACGATTACCTCAAAAAATTCAAAAACAACAAAGAAGGACTTCACGGAAAGTTTAAAGTCGTAGGCCAAGTAGGGCTCGGATTGATTGTGGGGATTACGTTGTCGTTTAACCAACACGTTAAAATTCGGATTTATGATAAACCCCTGATTAGCTCGGCCATTGGGGAAGTCCAGCGTTATAATGACCTCATTAATCCTACCGTGACAACACTCCCTTTCATCAAAAACAATGAATTTGACTATTCAAACCTTCTTTTTGGGCTTCTTCCCGACAGCTATTCGTGGATTATTTATACCATCGTCGCTATTTTCATCATTACGGCTGTTTCCAATGGCTCCAACATTACCGACGGTATCGACGGTCTTGCGGCGGGCACATCCATTATTATTGGACTTACGCTGGGCGTTTTGGCCTATGTATCGGGGAATGCCAAATTTTCGCAGTATCTCAATGTCATGTACATTCCTAACTCTGGGGAGATGGTAATTTTCGTAGCGGCTTTTGTGGGGGCCTGTATTGGATTTTTATGGTACAATTCCTACCCCGCCCAAGTGTTTATGGGCGATACGGGCAGCTTGATGCTCGGGGGCGTCATCGCCGTTATTTCGTTGGCGATTCGGAAAGAGTTGCTGATTCCTATTATGTGCGGAATTTTCTTTGCCGAAAGCCTCTCCGTCATCATGCAAGTGAGTTATTTTAAATATACTAAGAAAAAATTCGGCGAAGGGCGTCGCATTTTCTTGATGTCGCCGCTTCACCACCATTTTCAGAAAAAGGGATACCACGAAGCCAAAATCGTGGCGCGTTTCTGGATTGTGGGCATTATTTTGGCCATTGCCACCTTGGTTACGTTGAAACTCCGCTAACCAAACACCGCTTTTTTTTACAACGGCGAGCAACTTCAAGAAGTCACTCGCCGTTTTTGTTTTACACATCCAAAACAAGTAAAAACACGTAGATAAAAACCGTACAATCCCTCAGAAGGGTACGGGTAAAAAACTGCACTTTTGTAAACTTTTTCAATTAGTGTTTCCCTAACTCCAACAAATCATGAATAAGCTCTCGACACTGCTGCTGTGTGCCGCCCTTTTTGTTACTGGATTTTCACAAACTACCCTTGCTCAAACGCAGCCTACTCCAAGTATGCAAGAGCAATATGACAAACTCCACGGAATCAAGCCTAAAACGCCGACCACTGATAAATCAAAAGCAAAAACGAAAACTACTACCCAAAAACCTGAGAAAACCACCGCCCCCTCTAAACCTCCCAAGCAGGCCAAAACGGTTGAACCAGCCAAACCCAAACCTACTAAGCCTGTTCCTGCACCCGCGATGGCAAGCGAAGGTGGATTTGGGGTAAAAGTAGGTCTGAGAGGCGGAGCCAATTACAGTTCTATCACTTCAGATGCCATCAAAGCCAGCGGACTCACCGTTGATCCTCTATTGGGCTACCACGGTGGGTTGGTGGTAGAACTCGGTGGAAAAACATTTTCAGTTCAACCAGAAATCTTGTATTCTCAAACAGCCTATAAAATCAGCGCTTCCCAGTCAGGAAGTTTACTTACAGGCGAAAGTCGTGTCAACAGTGTGACCGTCCCACTTTTGTTCAAAGTATCGCTTGGCAATGGTCTAACGAAGTTTTTTATCAATGCAGGAGGTTTTGGAAGCTATGCCCTCAGTGCCAAGACAAAAACTACCTTTAGTGGCATTACGACTACCACTGACTTGAAATTTGATTCAGGTGATCAACGTCTCGAATACGGGGCTGTAGGAGGTGCAGGGGTAGCGTTGGGACTTGGAAGGGCACAATTGCTCATTGAAGGACGCTACTATTATGGTCTTGGCAGCGACGGTGATGTCCCTGCTGCAAGTAAAAGGTTTACGCGAAACATCCAAGGGTCAATAGGTCTGTTGATTCCGCTTGGGGGGAATTAATTAAACGAAATGAGCGCGTGAATTTATACTCACGCGCTCATTTCGTTTCTTGAAAAGTTCCTGAGCGAATAAATGCTTCTAGGGTATTGAGGTGCTGCGTAAACGCCGTACGGCCATCGTCAGTCGCGGCGTAGGTAGTGTTGGGTTTTCGTCCAATAAATTGTTTTTGAACACTCACATACCCTTGCTCTTCGAGCGCGCGCAGGTGGGTAGCGAGGTTTCCGTCGGTCAGTTGAAGGAGGTCTTTGAGGGCGTTGAAACTCAACGACTCATTGACAATCAACACCGACATGATTCCTAACCTTGCCTTACTCTCAAAAGCTTTATTGAAATGTTCGAGCATTTAGTGTGTCTTTTCTTTAATTGCAGTAGGGTAATCTGCTAGCGTTTTATGTCGTACTTAAAATACATGTAAGTTCCATAAACAATGTGAAGAACTCCAAATCCTAGCGCCCAAACCAGTAAGTTATATCCCGTCATAAACAGTGAAATCAATCCTAAAATTACTTCACAAATACCCAGGTATTCGACATCACGAACGGTGTATTTACTAGCATTGAGCAGGGCTAATCCGTAAAAAATGAGGGTTGCGGGAAAACTCACCCACAAAATACCTCTGTAAAACATCGCCAAGCAAAAAACCCCTCCCGTTACGAGCGGAATCATTAAGCTAATGACCAGGCGTTTTGATGTACTATTCCAAACACTTTGCCCCGACTTCTTTGCTTTACGAATGGTAAAGAACACCCCAAAAATTAATGCTAAAACCAAGACGATGGTTCCATCGAGGAGTACAAAACGCATCATTTCACCACGGGTAAGCTCCGAGACGTCGCTCATGCCATCGTAACTCAGCGCATCGGTTTTGAGACGTAAGTACGCCACTAACGCCCCCCCCAGTGCAACAATACCCGCGAATATCCCTGACAAACCGCTTAACGATAGGAATTTTGATGAGCGCTGCATCAAATCCCGAATCTCGGTCAAGGTTTCTAATGATTGATTGTGAGAATCCATCTGTTTATTTTATGGAATTTACATATTCAAGAACCAACACCACAGCTTACCGCCAAACACAATTGCTCCCACCACTACAGCTACTACTGATGTTATCATTACTCCTGCTGCCGCCAAATCTTTGGCCGCTTTGATTTGTGGATGGTAATCGGGCGACACCAAATCGCACAATTTTTCAATGGCCGTATTAAATGCTTCTGCTGCCCAAACTGCTCCTATCACTATCGCCACCAGCGCCCACTCAAAACGCTCTAACCCAAGCACAATTCCTAACAAAACTACTCCAAAAGCCGCAATAAGGTGAAAACGGGCATTGTTTTCGTAGCGAAACAATGCTACCACCCCTTCAAAGGCGTAGCTAAAACTACGAATCATTTTGCGAATATCAACCATCTAATTTATTCAGCCAAAACGCTTTCTACTGACAAAACGTTTTTTTCGTTTGATGCAAAGATAGGGAGAAGACATCAGAAAACTAACGTCCACTCCCTATCTAAGCACTTTTGGGCTAGGTTTTTAGTCCACTTTTACCTTTCCTCCTCCCGAATAACTTCTAAAATCGCCCGAGTACATGGCATCGGCACTCACGGGGCCAAGTGTGAATGTGCCTTTGGTAATGACCCGAACCATGTAATAAAACGTTTTGGGTTCGGACGTGGCGGTAGTATAATAACTGATACGGTCGTCGCGAATGTCAAAGTGGTCGGGAACGGTAGGTGCCTGAATCCACGGCATATCGCGGGGTTCGGTCAAACGTGGGTTTTCGATTTCAAACGACGCTGGGAGCAAATCCGTCACCACCACGTTTTCAACTGGCGAGCCGTCGGTGCTGCTGAGGCTAATCTTTACCACTACCAAGTCGTTTTGTCGGAACGTGCTGATTGGTTGTCCAAAGCGATTGAAGAATTGTTTACGGACGCGCAAACCTGCATCTTCTTCCGTATAAGTTCCTGTCGCACTGATGCCCTCCGTTTGGGCAAACCAATAGACCGAACCTTTGCCCGAGGCAGCCCCCAACCCCCGAAGTGGGCTATTTGTTGAAATTATTAACTCTTTTCCATCAAATTGATACCCTTTGCCATTGATAGTCATTTTAGCAGTTGCCGTCGAATTCGCGTTTTTCTTGGCCAATTTACCCAACGCCAAAAACGAGAATGCCGCTTCTTGGGTGTTGAGGTACGAACTCGACGCCATCGCTTCTGATAAGCGTCGGGCAAGTCGAGGAATTTGGAGGTTATTCGGATCAGTTTCAATGAGGGTATTGACCGTCAAAGCCAAGTTACGAATCGGACTAGCAAAACTTCCGCTCAGTCCTCTCGCCCCTACTGGAGGCACATAATCGGCGGGCAATAAGGCCTTATAACTGCGTTCGTCACCGATTTGCTTGTACGCCGCTGCCAATAAATAGCGCGTGTCGAGCGTCAATAACTGTTGATTTTGTTTGTAATAGTTCATCGACGCCCGATTGGCTTTTCCACCCAATGCCAAGACGTACAGTGAATACATGGTCGTGCGGCTCGCAATCGTCAACTGCGTATAGCCGCCTGTTTCGTTGTAAACGTAGTCATATTCCGTAGCCGCTGTTCCTGCTTTGGTCGTCAGGTAATCTAACATCCGCCCCAGTGCCGACGCATTCACCTCAAAACCAGCCCGTTGGGCTTCCAACAAAAAGTGCGTTGCATAGGCCGTTCCCCAGGCCGATTCCTCGGTACTGGCAGGCCAGTAACTTACCGCACCGTTGGGCAACTGCATACTTTCTACCTTTTGAATGGCCGCTTGAACGTTGAAAGTCGGGTTAAAATCGCTCTCGCCTGCTTTGACGAGGTAGGTTTTTGGAGCAATGGTTTTGGCCAAATCTCCAAAATAAATCTGGGGAAATGCCTTCGAAATCGTTTGTTCGATGCAACCATGTGGATAGCCAAGCAGGTAGTCGAGGGCTTTGGCATATTGTACCATCGGCGAACGGCTCACTACGATTCGGCTCGTTACGGTTGACGGGATAAAATCATTCCCTCGCAAATCGATGGTAGCAGTGCTACCGCCCGCAATCACTCCCGACTGACTCGCTTTGAGCAACGAAGCGGCAGGACGTACCGTCAGCTCCGTTTTTTCAACAAATTTCTCTTTGCCATTATTCACCGTCACAACCACCGAACCATTTCCCATCGCCTCGGCCGCTTTGATGGTAAAGTACGTTCTGGCTTCTTTTTCGGGGGCAATGCTTAGGCGCTGAGTTACCTGACTAACCGCCGATAACTTGCCACTGATAGCGATACTTGCCGTGACATTGGCCGTTGTTTTTTCGGTGTTGCTGATATTTACGGGGACAATTACCTCATCGGTTGGGCTCAAGAATCGCGGTAGGGCCGTACTAATGACAATAGGGTCGGCTACTTTCATATTTTTGTTATTCGACCCAAACGCATTGTCTTTGTACGCCACCGCCATAATGCGCAAATCGCCCGAAAACTGCGGGATGTCCACCTCAAACTCGGCTTCTCCGCTGAGCCCAGTTTCTAGTTGTCCCGACCAATACGCCACCAAATTCACCCGCCCATTAGAAAGAGGATTGATGCGTTTTTCCAAATCGTAGCCATCTCCCCCAACGCTGCTTGTGGAAGCCAACGATAATTCGGGAAAAAGGAACGGATACAAGTCGTGACTGTTGACTTCTAAGGCTCGTTTTTGGTAGAAAAACCCGTGAATATCTGGCGTTTGAAAATTTTTGATTTGCAAAATCCCTTCGTCCACCACCGCAACCGTTACTTGGGCATTCCGCGCAGTTTTGATTTTTATTTTCTGTTTGGTCTTTGAACGCGACTTCTCTACTGCCACAATTTCTACGGGAATTTTGGTGTCTTCTTCTTCCACTTTCACCGAGGCAAAACCGTGCGCTACCGTCAGCGGTAGGTTTGAATTATCCAACGGACGAATCAACGTAGCCGTGACGTAGGCATTGGGCAAATGCTCATCGCCTAATGAGAAGGTAAATTCGGCCGATTTGTTATCAGTTTCTAAGTAATGATGCTCCAATACCTGATTGCGCTCCACCGTCACCAATAATTTTCCCGCAAACGGCGTTTTGAACAACACCTTTGCCTTATCCCCGACTTGGTACGATGGCTTATCAAACTCCATCAATACCTCGCCTTCGTTGCTTACTTCAAACGACGAAGCCGACGTACCTCCCCAGCCGTAGGCATAAAAATGGGTCACAGAATACCCCGCTACCCCACCTGCACGGCGAATGCGAACTTCGTATTCTCCCGATACTGTGGGTACGTAACGTACTTCGGATAAGCCATTTTTGAACGAAATCACGTTGGAATACACGACTTTTTCCCGCTTTTTGGACGCATACCGTAGCTGGTCGTTTTGTTTTTCTACGACGGTTTGATACTCCATCCGCACAATGTCCACTTGGGCCGTCGCGGTTGCTTTTGGGCGACCGTCTTTGTCCACCGCCACCAAACCAATCGGAACGGGAGCGTTGAGCCCAACGTAGCTATCGGGC
This sequence comes from Runella sp. SP2, assembly GCF_003711225.1. NCBI lineage: Bacteria > Pseudomonadati > Bacteroidota > Cytophagia > Cytophagales > Spirosomataceae > Runella > Runella sp. SP2. The sequence goes on from NZ_CP031030.1 coordinate 5,596,417, forward strand.
ATTCGTACGCCATAAAAGACGTCTTGGGTAAAGACATCAAAGCGTTTGAGACGATTGACGGGGCGGCCTGTTTCGTCAAAAACCGTTACGTAAATTTTCCCTTCCAACACACCCACATCTTGGTACGTAGCAGGAAGCACAAAACCCTCTTTGGCCTGCCCGTTGTCGTCGGTTACTCCTTGGCGTACTGTATTTTCGTATTTGCTATTGTTAGGTATGTCAAAAATGTATTCCTTGTATTTTTCGGCAAAAAAGGCTTTTTTCTTCAACGAAAACTCCATTTCGTAGTTTCTCCCCGACGCGGGTGGGCCAAACAAATTGAGGGCTGTTGCGTTGAGTTGAATGGTTTGCCCCGTACGGTAATGGTCTTGGTTCGCTTTGACATCCACCTTGATGCGGTCGGGCATAAATTCCTCGATGCTCAGTTTTTTGGAGGTCAACAACACATCGTTGGCGTTATACACCTCCACGCTGTAGCCGCCCGTGACGGCCGCTTTGTCGAGTGCTACCGAGGTTTCTACGGCGCCTTGACCGTTAGTCGTTACCCGAAACGTCTTCAATTCTTTTCCATTGGGCAAAATCACTTTGATTTTCAACGGGATTTCACCCACACTTTTCCAATTTTGTTGACGAACGACCGTATTAAAGTGCACCGTTTCCCCTGGACGATAGATGTCGCGGTCACCATACACAAACGCCTCAAAACCCGACGCATTATCGCGCTTGCCTTCTACCTCAAAACGGGAGGTTTCGACTTGGGCGTCTTCCAACAACAAATAGTTAAAGTCCTGAACCGTGTTATCCTCTGAACGCGGCGTTTGGGCCACTACCATCGCAATTTTAAAATTCGGCGCTTTTTCCGATAACTTCTCAAATTTCACCACCCCGTCATTGTCAGTTTTTCCTTTTACGACGGTTTGGTTATTGGTCGAAACCAAGCTGACTTCCAACTTACCTAGCGGCTCGGCGGTTTTAATCGAGTTGGCAAACACCCACAATTCATCTTTGCCTTGTTTGGCAATGAGACCAATGTCCGACAACGACACCATTTTGATGGCGCGGTTGTACTGTTCGTCTTTTGACTGCACCGTCACCACATAAATTCCTCGAAACTCATTGCTCGCGTCGGGAATCCCCAAATTCAAGGCCGAAACGCCCTTTACTTTGGGCAGGTTATCGGTTTCTACCGTTTTGTCCACTACGACGTCGCTGAAAACTTGGTTGTAATCTTCGTCGTAGTTGTAATTTCCCGTAGGCCCCCAATTATCCTCACCCCCACCTAAGTACCCGTATTCTTCGTAACGGTTGCTGCGGAGGTACTGCAAAATGTTGTTTTCGTAAATCTTCGCAATTTTCACCTGTACTTTCGGAACGTTCACAATCTGGATGCCCACATTTCGCGCGCCTTTGGAAGAGAGGTAAATGGCTTTTTTGTTGACAAACGAAATGCTGGCAGGCATCAACCCAAAAAACAAATCTTTGCTAACGGGTTCTTCCAAACGCGCTCCCAGCACCCCCTGCACTTGGTCGGTGAGGGTGAGCACGTAGGTATCAGTTTCGTTAAAATCACCCCGAATGACGAAGCCATTTTCGGTCAATTCGGCTTTGGTCTGTACGGCAGGCTGAATGCTGTAATAGGTGCTCAAATCCTCGTTTTTCAGTTCTTGCGTCGTAATGACCCGCACCATGCCTCGGTTATTTTCAAAGCCCGTTTTTACATCTTTCACTTCAAGCGTTGTGGCCGATGGAATGGTACTTGACAAGGTCAAAGGCGCTGTGCTTGTGTAGGTTGTGTTGGGAACTTTTACCCCTTTTTCAACGGCGACTTCGAGCGGTTGTTCGTTTTTATCAGCAACGGCTTCCCCCAAAGCCACCGTCACCACAGGCGCGTTTTGCGTAGGAATGACGGAAGGACTTAGCTTTTTCTCGTCGCTTTTGGCACTGAGTTTTCCACCAATTTCGCCACTACTGAGGTCATAATTAAAATATAACTTGGTTTTTGCCAACGGTTTTCCCGTTTCGCGCGACTTAGTCCAGTAGGTTTCGGCTTCGGTAAGTTGGAGGTAAGGCGTATGAAACGTCACATCGTCGCCCGATAGGTCATAGCGTTTGTCGATGGTTTTCTTGGCCAACTCCTTACTCAATTCGGCGCGATATTCGGTCGCAGGTTCAAACCCACTCGCGGGCGAAAACACCAATTCGTTGGGGGCTGTCCACTTAAATTTTCCCGCCACGGCAGGAATAAACTCAATAAATTTGGTCGATTCCCAGCTGTTGAGTTCGGACGTGGGAACAATGTCTTTGTTGAACGTAAAAACCAAGTTTTGGGCGAGGTTGATTTCGTCTTCAAAATTTCGACCTACCACCCGAATTTCGTTGAGTTTTCCACATTGGGAGAGGAAGGTGGTGGAAAAAAGCGTAAGTAGAGCGAGTAACCTCACCCTAAATCCCTCTCCTGCTAGGCGAGGGACTTTGAAGTGCTTCATAAAGGAGCGCATTGGAAAGACGGTTTAGAATTTGGCCAATAAACGATGAAAGTTCGGTAAATTGTGAACAGTACGCAACAAAAAGTACGGCCAATTATTTGACGGCTTCGTGAGGACCTTTTTCGCAATTTTTTAGGGGGTACAGCACGTGTTTTGAAGTACTCGCCACATTTATTTTTATCGCTCCGATGGTTGTATTTGCTTTGGAGCATCATCTTAAACCATACAGCTATGCACATCAATAAATGGCGATTGTTCTGGATTCATTATGGGGTTTTATTGCTCTTACTTTTAATATGGCATTTTTTTACAAATAACTACCTCGAAATTTATCATGTTAAAAACGTAACCATTTTTATACCATGGCAGAGTATTGCTATACAGCTATTTGCAACTAAAAATGCTCCATTCATTAAAGCATTATTGATTGTCTCAATATCAACCTACTTTTACTTATTTATTTTTCAGGATTTAGTCCAAAAACAGTTTAAACGTTTTGCCATTAAATTTTGCCTCTTTGTTGGAGCCCTACTAATACTACAAATTATTCTGTGGGCTTTTTACGATTGGCTTCTCTTCAATTACACCTACGAATATGAAAAAGAACAGGCTTGGATTGAAACCCAAAAGGAAAACGGAAACCTTTTCCGCCCTTTTTCAGCTCTTTTGCTTGATTCGTTTCATATCCTTACCCAAAACAGATTTGTCTATGGCTTGCTTGTTTTAGGAGTAGATGATATTATCTTCTATCTCCTCTACACCGCCTTTTTCACCCTCATCATGTACGTTTGGCAAAGTCGGAAGCGAGAGGAGGAGTTGGAGAGACAGCAACGCGAAGTAGAAATTCAGTCCTTGAAAGCGCAGTTAAACCCTCACTTTCTGTTCAATTCGCTCAATACCATCTACAGTTCGGCCCTCACCGAAAAAGACACGCCCACGGCGCAGTTGGTACAACAATTATCGGGGATTTTACGGCACAGCGTGGAAGAAGTTCGTCACGAAAAAACATCCTTAGAAAAGGAACTGGCATTTATTGAAAAATACCTCGCCCTCCAACGCGCCCGCTTGCCGCAACACCCCCACGTATCCATCAATACGTCAATTCATTGGGACCAAGAACCTGCCGATATTGCACCGTTGTTGTTGATTCCCTTCATTGAAAATGCCTTCCAATACGGCATTAGTTTGGACACGCCTAGCTTTGTCACTATTCGCTTGACGATTGAAGACAAAAAACTCCATCTGCGCGTCGAAAACAGCCTTTTGACAGTACATGGCCACCAAAAAGGGGCAGGAACGGGCTTGCCAAACGCCCAAAAACGACTACAATTGCTGTATCCTCACCAATATACCTTGGCATTTGGCCCCGAAAAAGGTACTTTTCTCGTAGATTTGACGCTTCAATTGTAAACCATGAACGTTTCCACCATCGCCATCGACGACGAACCTGCGGCCTTGGCCGTTATCGAAGAATATACCCACCTTGTGCCATTTTTAACCCTAAAACAAACCTTTGTGAGTCCCAAGGAAGCCTTAGCTTTTTTGAAAAAAGAACGCGTCGATTGCGTGTTTTTGGACATCAAAATGCCCGATTTGCTCGGAACAGATTTCGCCCGTATTCTTCAAGGACAAACGCAGGTCATTTTTACCACCGCCTACCCCGAATTTGCCGTCCAAGGGTTTGACGTTCAAGCGTTGGATTATTTGCTGAAACCCATTGAGTTTACCCGTTTTTTACAAGCCGCCAATCGCGTCTATGCCCAGCAAAGCCAACGGGTGGAAGGACAGAGTTACATTTTTGTAAAAGAAGGCTACGATTGGGTGCGCGTGTCGCTGGGTGAAATTCAGTACATTCAATCAGACACCAATCTGTTGTTTATTTACGAACGCAGCCGCCGCGTCATTACGCGAATGACTGTCACCGAACTGCTTCGCATTTTGCCACCTGAGCGTTTTTTGCGCGTTCATAAGTCGTACATCGTCGCCATTGAGGCAATTCTCAAAATTGAACGACATCAATTGGTATTGGCCAAAACTACCATTCCTATTGGAGAATCTTATCGTGAGAGCGTGGAAAGGGTGTTGTTGGGGTAAAAAACAAAAAAGTTTAAATTTGTAGAAAAAGCATAAAATGACGACCGAACAGTTACTATTGGAAGAATTTAACAAATTACCTACCCCGTTACAGGAGGAGGTTTTGGACTTTATTGGTTATTTATCTTCAAAATACCAGTCAAAGCGTTCTGTGCCAAAACGTAAAGCGGGAAGTATGAAAGGATTGGTCACGTATATGGCTGATGACTTCAATGCTCCTTTAGAAGGCATATTCAATTATCACCTAAATTTAAAAGAACTATCATAAAACATCAAATTGGCCAAGTTTTGTAACTCGGTATTGTGTTTTTTCTTTTTCAAAAGTACCTTCTATTTGAATCACGCGGTTATTTTTATGAGCTTCTATAGCTTTTTGATATTCATACGAGTTTAAATAAATTACTACATTCGTATCTATGTTGCGTATAGAAGCACGCATTTTTACTTTATTTTTTTCACCATCAATATCTTTTGAACTTAATTCTACAACTTTCCCATAAATTGTTTCTTCAAAAATTTCATTTATTTTCTCTTTAACATTTTTAGTAAATATACGTAAAGTATCTATTTTATCTTTATTAAGCCCCTTAATCAAGGTTTTTTGAGGCTTATTGACACCTTTTAGTTCAACTTCTAAATCAGCCAAATCTGTTTCATTATAAAGCTCCCTTATAGCATCAATGACGTTAACATTAATAAAAGATTTGTGTTCTTTTAAATATGAATCTTCAAATGTTTCTGAATCCAACAAATCTTTATTTACAAAACTTAGTATATCGATTGCCTTTTTATTTACTTCTCTCGCTTGGATTTGGCTTTCAAATATATTCCCCATTTTAATGGTGTCATTTTTTGGCAACTCAATCTTCGTTATTAGGCTTCCTTTATCATTTCTCAAAAAGTTACATAGGTTAATATAACGCTCTGCCTCCTCAATTTGCTCAAGAATGTGGGGCTTCCCGCTTACTGTAAAAGCGGCAGTTTCGTGTAAGAATCTTCGGATTTTTGATAGTATATCAGGAAAAGTAGCAATAGATACTTTTCCTGATTTCATTTTTTCACCTTCTATATGAAAACTTATTATCTCTTTATCTTCTAAAATAATAGATTCAAGCTCTTCTGAAGATTCTTCATAAATAGAATTTAAAACTTCTATCAGTTTAATTATACTAGCTTCAAAATCTTCAAGGTAATATTTTTTAGGCAAATAGAGTAAATAATCCTCCCCAAAGGAAAGACTTTTTGGTGGGGAAAATACTTCATAACGAGGCTTATCCAAATGCAAGTTCCAATTCCTTTGAATTAGGAATTCTTTAAAATTTGCATATATTTGTTGCGATGACATGGCTATCCAAAATTTTCAAATAAAGCACTCAGCGAATCTATTGTAATCAAGTTTTCTTTTTGAATAAAAATCCGTTTCGTCCCTGTGTTATCCGTAAGAGTTTCGTCTTCCGCAGGAAAGTACCAATATACACATTTCTTTACAACTAGCTCATTTTCTGATACTTGCACCCAATATTTTTTGTCTTCAGGGAGTATAAAAACAAACAATAGTAAAGGTTTATTCAAGTTCCTTCTTTGAATCAAATCATTATATGTTTTTGATTCTAAGTCATATTTAATACCAGCGTTTTCAATATGTATACCCCGTTCAGTTGTTGATTTAGCCTGAATTTTTATCTCTCTTCCAGTATTAACTTTTCGTATGTGTCCATGTTCTTCTCTATATCCTACTTCAACTATAGAAAAATCTGTACCGTAGTCTTTATCTGTAGAAGCTATATCATACCCTAAGTAACTTGCCAAGATTTCCACATACTTTATTGATATAGCTTCTTTAATATGCTCTTCAGTAATCATTGGACATAAAAATATAGTACACAAAACTTATAAAACATATCAAAAGGCTTTTCTACTGATAAATAGGGGAGACGATAGCAGCAAAACCTGTATCGTCTCCCCTATTTATCAATGACTTCCCTAAACCAACGCCCCATACAACGCTTCGCGTTGGGCTTTTACGCGTTCGTCGGTGATGTATTCGTCGTAGGTCATCATCTTGTCCAAAATGCCGTTTGGCGTGATTTCAATGATGCGGTTGGCGACCGTTTGGATGAACTGGTGGTCGTGCGAGTAAAACAACATCGCGCCTTTGAAATCAATCAAGCCGTTGTTCAAAGCCGTAATCGATTCCAAATCCAAGTGGTTAGTTGGGTCGTCTAAGGTAAGGAAGTTGGCCGCCGAAAGCATCATTTTCGACAACATGCAACGCACCTTTTCTCCTCCTGACAACACACTTGCTTTTTTGAGCGACTCTTCGCCTGAGAAAAGCATCCGTCCCAAAAACCCACGGATAAAGCTTTCGTCTTTTTCTTTCGAGAACTGACGTAGCCAATCCACCAAGTTATCTTCGGTTTTGAAGAAATGGTCGCTGTCTTTCGGGAAATAAGCATTCGTAATCGTTACTCCCCATTTGAAATCTCCCGCATCGGGTTTTACTTGTTCGTGTAAAATTTCAAACAAGGCCGTGATTGCCAAGGTATTACGCCCGATAAAAGCAATTTTATCTTCGCGATTCACACGGAATGAAATATTTTCAAACAACTTCGTCCCGTCTTCGGCTGTTTTCGACAAGCCTTCTACCGCCAATATTTGATCTCCAATCTCGCGCTCAGGCTTGAAGTTGATGTACGGATACTTACGCGACGAAGGTTGAATTTCGTCCACGTTGAGTTTCTCCAACATTTTCTGACGCGCCGTTGCTTGTTTTGACTTCGCAACGTTGGCACTAAAGCGACGGATAAATTCCTCCAATTCTTTACGCTTTTCGTCGGCTTTCTTGTTTTGGTCAGCACGTTGTTTCAACGCCAACTGGCTTGATTCGTACCAGAAGGTATAGTTACCACCGTACAACTGCACTTTGCTAAAGTCAATATCAACCACGTGCGTACACACTTGGTCAAGGAAGTGACGGTCGTGAGATACAACAATGACGATGTTTTTGAAGTTGTTCAAGAAGTTTTCCAACCACATTACCGTTTCTACGTCCAAGTTGTTGGTAGGCTCATCGAGGAGCAAAATATCGGGGTTTCCGAAGAGTGTCTGTGCCAACAACACCCGTACTTTTTGGCTGGGGTCGAGGTCAGTCATTTGGGCATAGTGAAGGTCTTCCTTAATTCCCAAACCACTCAACAACGACGCCGCTTCGGGTTCGGCTTCCCAACCATTCATTTCGGCAAACTCCGCTTCAAGGTCAGCGGCTTTCTCACCGTCGGCTTCGGTAAAGTCTTCTTTGGCATAAATCGCGTCTTTCTCGAGCATGATTTCGTACAAACGCTTGTAGCCCATCATTACCGTTTGTAAGACTTGGTACTCATCAAACTCAAACTGGTTTTGCTTCAAAACCGCCATCCGTTGGCCTGGCGTAATTGCTACGCTTCCTGTTTGTGGGTCGATTTCACCTGAAAGAATTTTTAAGAACGTTGACTTGCCTGCTCCGTTGGCTCCAATTACCCCGTAGCAGTTTCCTGGGTTAAATTTAATATTTACTTCGTCGAAAAGCACTCGTTTACCGTAGCGCAACGACACATTTGAAACCGTTACCATTTAATGAATTGATATTTTCTGTGAAAGATGGTGCAAAATTACGAATTTTTCGGGTGAAAGTTGGCACTTATTCCTATCTCTGTTTGAAGAGTTTCTTGGAGGTAATTGTTTCAAATTTAGGGTTTATGTAGGTTTGTACATCAACAAATGAAATTCCATTGGAGACTTTAGATTTACACTCGCTTTCGTCAGATGAACTCCACGCTTGGGCTTTACAACAAGATGCCATCGACCCACTTCGCAAGTTTCGTTCTCAGTTTTTTATTCCTGAACAAAACGGTACTCCTTTGACTTATTTTTGCGGCAATTCGCTTGGTTTACAGCCCAAAGCCGCCCGAACGGCGGTTGAACAAGAGCTTACGACTTGGCAGCAACACGGCGTAGAAGGATGGTTTGAGGGAGAAAAACCTTGGCTAAGCTATCATCGGTATTGCCAACAAGCGCTTGGGCAAGTCGTAGGGGCTTTGGCCGAGGAAGTTTGTCCGATGAACCACCTTACCGTGAATCTTCACTTAATGCTGGTGTCATTTTACCAACCTACCCCTCAGCGGTACAAAATTTTGACCATCGCAGGTGATTTTCCATCGGATCAGTATGCCCTCGAAACCCATTTAAAATTCCGTGGCTATAACCCCGCCGATGCCCTCATCGAAGTAGCTCCTCGCGAAGGTGAATATACCATTCGACTAGAAGACCTCCTCGAAGCCATCGAAATCCACGCCAATGACCTCGCGCTGGTTTGCATGAGCGGCCTCAATTATTACACGGGGCAGGTCTTCGACATGCAAACCATCACCGCAAAAGCCCACTCATTAGGCATCAACGTCGGGTTTGACTTAGCCCATGCCGCTGGAAACATTCCGATGCAACTTCACGATTGGGGCGTGGACTTTGCCGTTTGGTGTTCGTACAAATATCTAAATTCTGGCCCAGGCGGCGTATCGGGGGTATTTGTTCATCAGAAACACCACTCGTCTAACCTTGTGCGCTTGGCAGGCTGGTGGGGCTACGAAGAAAATCGCCGTTTTGAGATGACCAAAGGCTTTGTGCCTATGGCGGGTGCCGCTGGATGGCAGTTGAGTACCCCCAACATCATGGCCTTGGCCGTTCACCGCGCTTCGTTGGCTATTTTTGAAGAAGCAACCATGCCGCTTATTCGTCAAAAAAGTGAAGCGCTGACAGGATTATTGGCAGAAATCATTCGTCGATTGAATGAATCGGGGGCCAAAATTGAAGTGATGACTCCAGCCCAACCCTCGCAACGGGGAAGTCAGCTTTCACTGTTGATTGAGGGCAAAGGCAAAGCTGTTTTTGATTATTTGGTCGAAAACGGTGTGATTGGCGATTGGCGCGAACCCAACTGTATCCGCCTTACGCCCGCCCCGCTTTATAATACCTTTGAAGAAGTGTGGCGAACAGGAGAAATTTTACGAGCGGTGATTTAAGCAGGAGCTTCCCGAAAGTTCCAAAAGCACCTTCCCGAAAGTTTTTGGAACTTTCGGGAAGGTATGACACAGACATTTTTATTTCAAATCCGCCAATTTATTCAAATCAATATCGCCAAGCACTGACTTTATTTTGTCGATACCCACACCGTTTCCGCGCACATTCACGATGTAGCGATTGGCGACTAGCACCGAAATTTCGCCGTCTTTTGAATCAGAATTGTATTTTTCAAACGCTTTGTGACCGTCGTATTCGGTTGTCTTTTCGTAGCCGTGTTCAGTTTCTTTATCCACCGACGCCATCGACCACGCGGCCATTCCCATCAGCGCTACACCCGTACCTGCGACGTCCACAATTTCGACATCAATACTTTGCCCGTTATCGTCGCTGTAATCGGCCTTGGCCGTAGATACGCCGAATCCCATCGCCGCCGTTTTTTCACTCGATGCTTCTTTGCGTTTTAATCCATCAGCATCAGCAGGCAGCAATTCCTTGAGCAGTTTAGGGTCAACCGTTTCTTTAGGACCCTCTTTCGACATTTTCTCAGCTTCGTCCGCTATTTTTTGCAGGGCTTCTAAGCCATTTTTTGGCTCTTCTTTGGCTTTTTCTTCTTCCGATTTCCCAGCACAGTTCCACAATACAACCGATAGTGATAACAGTAGGGCTAAAAACGAAATCTTTTTCATGAGTTCAGGATGATTTTTGTTAATAAAAAAAGGGGACTGGATGTCCCCTCTAAATTACATTTTTTTCAACACTAGCCCCCGTCTTACTTTCTAAAATTAGTATTCGGTTACAACTAGCTGGCATTTCACCCAATGCGGTTGGCTTCTTCTACCGAGGCATCAGTAAATATTTTTTGCTCTTTGTCTTTGTTTTTGTAAGCATATACCAAAAAGATAACCCCTAATAATACCGCAGGGACGCTCAGGATTTGTCCCATATTAAAGGTGAGCTCGTTTTCAAAGGCCACCTGATTTTCTTTGAAAAACTCAATAACAAAACGAAGCCCAAAAACCCAAATTAGGAAGATACCCAACAATAAGCCCTGTGGAGTTTGCGCTTTGCGTTTGTTCCAAATCCAAAACAAAAAAAGACACAGTACCAAGCACGCAATGGCTTCGTATAATTGGGCTGGGTGGCGCGGGTACTGCGTAAACTCAAAATTGTGCGTAAAGACAAAGCCCCAAGGCATTGTCGTTACTTTTCCTACAATCTCCGAGTTCATCAGGTTACCCATGCGAATAAAGCAGCCTGCCAAGGCAACGGTAATCACGATACGGTCAACCACCCACAAAAAGTTGATTTTTTTGGAACGAGAATAAATAAACAAGCCCAACAAAATACCTATGGCTGCTCCGTGACTTGCCAAACCCGCAAACGGAGGTGTAATAACTTGAAGAGGGTTTTTAAGCAGAACCTCGGGTTCGTAAAACAAGAAATGGCCAAATCGTGCTCCTATAACGGTCGTAATCACCATTGTCAATAAGAGCGAGTCCAGTAACGTTTCTTTTAAGCCTTCCTTGCGAAAAATGTGAGACATGATGCGCTGGCCGACCAAAAATCCTGACGCAAATAGCAATCCATACCAGCGAATCGAAAAACTACCAATGCTAAAAATTTCGGGATTAACATCCCAGATGATGTAGCCAAACATAAATGACTGATTTTGAATAAAGGTATCAATGATACTAAAACCTCTACAAAAATCAACAAAGATTATTAGAAGTACATAATGCTTTGGCTCGAAATGTTGAAATTAGCACCTAATCTACCAACAAATTACTGACTATAAGCAAGTTAAATATATACCATTAAAAAATAAGTTCAAATCGGAGGTTGTAAGCAACCTCCGATTTGTTAGAATTCCCACTTACCTTTTTGGTAAAAGTCCATGATTTGACGTTGAAGCGTCAATTCGTAGTTGGAACGAATGGCATTGGCTTCGGCGCGAGCTAGGTTTGCTTTCGCAAGAGTATATTCAAACACACTGGCCGTTCCAGCAGTTAATCTACTTTCGGCGGCTCCAAAATTAGCCCTCAACGACTCCACTTGGCTTTTGGCGGCGGCATAGCGGTCGATGGTCGCGGCCAGCAATTGCGTTCCTTGTTCAATTGCTTGGCGAAGTTGTTGTTTCACTAAACTTACTTGGTTTTCGGCTACTTGTTGCTGCACTTTTACCGTTTCAACGCGGGGGCGAATCTGCCAACGCCCCATGATGGGTACGTTCAAGCCCAAACTCAACGAGCCGTTTCGGGTAGCATCCAATTGTTTGAAATAGCTACGTTCGGCGTTTGATGACGCATAGAAGGCGCCAAAATTCCCCGATAAACTCAACGACGGCAAGTTATTGGCTTTGACAGCCTTGATTTGGCTCGCAAAGCTTCCCAAACGCAATTCACTGCTTTTGATTTCGGGCAACATTTTTACGGCATCTTCATAGATACTTTCAGCACTCAATGTCGTTGCCGCTACATCTCTTGATTCGACAGGGGCAAAAGTAACTGTTCCATCAGGTGGCAAATTCAACAATTGAAATACCGATAAACGGGCCAATTGCTCATTGTTACGGGCCGTTACTTCGTCAAATTTATCATTGGCCAACTGTGCCTTAATTTCGTACAACATATTTTGGCCTACCGTTCCTGCTGATACTTGGCGCTCTACCCGCTCTACTTGCTGCTGCGAAGACGCTACTTGTTCTTGGGCAGCTTTGTGCAAGGCTTCGGTCGCCAAAACTTGTACGTAGGCTTGCAGCAATCGGATAATTTGCTGGTTGAGGGTCGCTTCTTGGTTTTTGATAGCGGCATCCCGCAGGGCTATCCCCTGCTGAATTTGGTGCTGAATCTGGAAACCTTGAAAAAGAGGCATCTGAAAACCAACCCCTACGTAGTTGGTATTATATACTTGGTCGATGTACCCGTTGGTAAAACGGTCGATACTGCGGCCAAAGTTCAGGTTTTGACCCGCATTAAAACCAATCTGCGGCAACTGTTGCGATTTATTTTGCTGCAATTGCGCCGACGCACCCCGCGCTTGTAGTTGGCTCTCGCGGTAGGTAAGGTTATTTTTTTCAAGAATGCTTACGCACTCCTTGAGCGATACCGTTTTCTGTGCCATCACTGAGGTTGAAAACGCCAACGCTCCTATGGCTATTACCAGTTGAATTGTTTTCATTGAATTTCTACCAATAAATATGACTCCCTTCTTTACGAAACCCAGCCGTCTTTCAATCGAATGACTCGATTTCCGTAGGTGGCATTTACTTCTGAGTGAGTTACTTGTACGATGGATACTTTGTCTTTTTCGTTGAGTTCTTTGAACAACTCCATAATTTGCTCGGCTTGTTCAGAGTGCAAATTTCCCGTTGGTTCATCAGCAAAAATGATACTTGGTTCGTGGACAATCGCCCGCGCAATGCCCACCAACTGCTGCTGCCCTCCCGAAAGCTGGCTAGGGAAAAGGTCTTTTTTTGCGACCATATTGAAGCGGTCGAGCAATTCGGCCACCCTGCTTTTCCGCTCCGACGATGATGTTCCTTTGTACAACAACGGAGTTTCGATGTTTTCATAAACCGTCAGTTCGTCAATCAAATGGTAAGCTTGAAAGACAAACCCAATGCGGTGGCGGTGCAGCTCAGTACGTTTTTTTTCACTGAGTTTGTCAACGCGTTCGTCAAAGAAGAAATATTCGCCTTCGGATGGTTCTTCTAACAACCCTAAAATGTGCAAAAGAGTGGACTTTCCTGAGCCTGACGGACCCATGATGGACACAAACTCTCCTTCATTTATGTCTAAATTGATGTTTCGTAGTACGTACGTTTTCCCAAATCCTGCGGGATAATACTTAGAAATACCTTTGAGCTGAATCATGAATTGTGCTGTTGTATAATGTATAGTTTGTACTAATTACACGAGTTGTGCCAGTATGCTATTTTACTGATTACCAAGCATAAAGGCTCACCACAAAAATAAAAAACGTCCGAAAACGGACAACATTTGTACGTCTTCGGACGAAGGAAATATAGCTTTTTTAGGCGTAGGCAAAGCGCATTTGCTCTTTGCCAATTTGCCTTTTGCTTACTTATTTAGCGTAAGCGACCGAGCGCATCTCGCGGATAACGGTCACTTTAATCTGGCCAGGGTACTGCATTTCTTTCTCAATTTTTTGTGAAATATCAAACGAAAGCTTGCTGGCCGTTTCGTCGTTTACAGTATCTGAATTGACAATCACGCGCAACTCACGACCCGCTTGAATGGCGTAACATTTGTCCACACCTGGGAAGCTAGTTGCTAAGTTTTCGAGGTCTTTCAAACGTTGGATGTACGATTCCATCATTTCACGGCGAGCGCCTGGGCGAGAACCTGAGATAGCATCACACACCTGAATAATCGGCGACATCATGCTTGTCATTTCAATTTCGTCGTGGTGGGCACCGATGGCATTGCAAACTTCTGGATTTTCTTTGTATTTCTTCGCCAATTCCATCCCCAAAATTGCGTGTGGCAATTCTGATTCTTCGGGCCAAACCTTTCCAATGTCGTGTAGAAGACCCGCACGTTTAGCCAATTTGGCATTGAGCCCCAACTCGGCCGCCATGGCTGCGCAAAGACGCGCCACTTCGCGAGAGTGCTGGAGCAAGTTTTGACCGTACGACGAACGGAAACGCATCCGACCTACCATTTTCACCAATTCAGGGTGCAAGCCGTGTACCCCCAATTCGATGACGGTACGCTCGCCAATTTCGACGATTTCGTCTTCGATGTTTTTCTTGGTTTTAGATACCACTTCTTCGATACGCGCGGGGTGAATACGGCCATCTTGTACCAAACGGTGCAACGACAAGCGAGCGATTTCACGGCGAACAGGGTCAAAACCCGAGATAACGATGGCCTCTGGCGTATCGTCCACGATAATTTCGCAACCCGTAGCGGCTTCGAGTGCGCGGATGTTACGACCTTCGCGACCGATGATTTTACCTTTCACGTCGTCGCTTTCGATGTTGAATACCGAAACTGTATTTTCGATGGCATGTTCAGAAGCTGTGCGCTGAATCGTCTCGATAACAATTTTCTTAGCTTCTTTGGTAGCGGTAAGTTTTGCCTCGTCGATGGTATTTTTGATAAACGCCGACGCCTGCGTTTGGGCATCTGCCTGAATCGCTTCTACCAATTGCTGTTTTGCTTGTTCGGCCGTAAGGTTAGCGATGCGCTCCAATTGCTCCACCTGCGAGCGGTGCATTTTTTCGGCTTCTTCGCGGCGTTTGGTCGCTACTTCCGTTTGTTGTTCGAGATTTTTACGAAGACCTTCCAACTCATTTTCACGACGTTTGTTCTGTTCCGTCATCTGATTGAGTTGCTGCTCACGCTGCTTGATTTTCTGCTCGTTCTGAAGAATAATCTGTTTCTTCTTGTTTGAATCTTCCTCAAACTCACTTTTCAACTTGAGGTATTTTTCTTTGGCCTCAAGGATACGGTCTTTCTTTATATTTTCGGCCGAAATTTCTGCATTTTTGATGATCTCAGCGGCGCGCTGTTGAGCATCATCTTCCATCTTTTTATTGGCTTTTTTGATGGCAAAATACATGATAGCTGCTCCGACGGCTGCTGAGATGGCAGCATCAAGCAATAATATTGGATCCATTTTTTTGTGCTGTGTGTTTGTTGGTTTAACATATTCCCAACGCCCATCAACGAACGAAGCAAGACTGATTGGTTCAAGAACGATTTCGACAAAAAAGCTGGCTTTAGGGCTATGTTGTCGATTGGAAGTTATTTTGTATCGTGTCTAAATTCTTGAAGACATCTTCTTTCAATATCCTCAAATCATAGTCGCCTTTTAAGCGTGCTACCGTAGCATCAAGGCAGACCATCGACAGTATTTCTTCTAAATTTACTTCTCCTTTTTTATTTGTCATTCGATATTCTATTTGCTCTGTCACCAGTTTGGCGGCTTTCCGTATCAATTCTTCCTCAAACTCAGAGCTTGTACGAAGTTCAAACGATTTGTTACCAATTGTGATATTGATAGGAGGCCGTCTTTTTTTGGATTCCATTGGTGTCAAATCAAATAGTTCGTAACAGCGTTATCGTTTCCTCTATGTATCGAATGTAATCGTCCAATTTGCTATTCAGTTCCGTTATCGCGTTGGCGTTTTTCGGGTTTTTTACAATTATAGACAATTGTTTGAAATTATTTAACTTTTCCTTCAAAGAAACTTCTTTTTCTCGCAATTGTTTGTTTTCTGTTTTTAATGCTCTTAACTGTTGTCGGGTTTCTTTTAGTTCTTCACTTTGTTTTTCGTGCGCCTTTTCGAGCTGTTCAAAACGCATTTTTAGCTCGTCGTGCGTCACTTTTTCAAACTGTAAAGTAACTTGCAACGTATTGATACGCTGTTCTATCTGGCGAAACTGCGTATTGAGTCGTTCCAGCACATCGCTATTGCCATACGTTACAAGTTTCCGTTCCAAGTCTGGCATCGCTTAGTACTATTTACGAATCACTGCTCCCAACTCTTTCTCAAAAGCCATCATAAGCTTTTGCATCGTTTTGTCAATCACCTTGTCGGTGAGTGTCTGTTCCGTGTCTTGAAGGGTGAAGCTCACCGAGTACGATTTCTTATCCGCCCCGATATTTTCACCTTCATACACGTCAAAAACGTTCACGTTCGTCAACAAATTGCGTTCATATTTTTGAGCCAACTGACGAATCTGTTCAAAACTCACCGTCTTATCCAACACCAGCGACAAGTCGCGGCGTACTTCGGGATATTTTGAAACCTCTGTAAAGCGAACTTTGTCTTGGTATTGTTTCAACAAATACGCCCAGTCGAAGTCAGCATAAAACACAGGCTGCTTGATGTCGAGCATTTTGGTGTGTTTGCCTTTTACTTGTCCAAAGCTCACCACTGCTTTTTTCTTTACGGTATAAGTAAGGCCGTATTCAAAAACCGTTTTATCCTGAATCTCTTGTTTTTCAACTCCTTGCACTCGGAAAGCGCTGAGCACCAAATGTACCATAGAGGCTAAATCGTGGAACGCCAGCTTTTGGTCTTTAGCGACCCAACTTTCTGCTTGTTGGTGTCCTGCCATCAACAACACAAGGTGGGCAACGTCTTTGTATTTGCCTTCTACTTTGTGGTAGGTTTTTCCAAATTCACAAATCTTAAGGTCGCGCTGACGGCGGTTGAGGTTGTAGGCCAACGTCTCTAACCCTGAGAATAACATTGTCTGACGCATCACCGACAAATCTTCGCTCAATGGGTTGAGCATGACCACATCTTCCCCAACCAAACTTGCCCGCACGGCTTCGTTGTAGGCTGGTTTGGTGAGCGAATTGGTCATGGTTTCGTTGAAGCCATTTCCTGCTAAGATATTGGCAATGCGTAATTTTTGTTTGTCGGGATCCACCAACGGGAAGCCCGAGAGGAAGTTGGCCGACAAGTGTTCCGACAACTCGATGTTATCGAACCCATAAATCCGCAAAATTTCTTCCACAATGTCTGCCTCACGTGTCACATCAACGCGGTAAGGCGCTACCGATGCCAAGAAACCTTCGGGCGTTTCGTTTTGGATTTCGATGTCGAGGCTTGTCAAAATCTGCTTAATCAAGTCGCGATCAAGCGATTTTCCAATCAAGCGGTCAATGTTGCGGTATTTTACGGCTACCTCGTGGTTCGGAATCGGGTTAGGATAAATATCCACCACTTCCGACGCAATGTGTCCACCTGCTACTTCCAGTATCAGCAATGCCGCCCGTTTGAGGGCATAAATGGGCATGTTAGGGTCGGTTCCACGCTCAAAACGGAAAGACGCATCGGTTTTGAGGGTATGGAAAGTACCCGTTTTACGAATCGACGCTGGAGAAAAATAAGCAGATTCTAAGAAAATCGCGGTTGTATTTTCGGTCACCCCTGACTTGGTTCCCCCAAAAACACCACCGATACACATGGGTTCTTCGGCGTTGCAAATCATCAAGTCACGCTCAGACAGCTTGCGTTCTATGCCGTCGAGGGTCACAAAAGGAGTTCCTTCGGGTAGATTTTTCACGATGACTTTATTGCCCGTGATTTTCGACGCATCAAAGGCGTGTAGTGGCTGTCCTAATTCGTGGCAAATGAAGTTGGTGATGTCCACGATGTTGTTAATCGAACGTACGCCCACCGCTTGCAACTTTTCTTTGAGCCACTCGGGCGACTCACCCACGGTCAATCCTGCCAAGCAAACACCCGCATAACGTGGCGCAGCTTCGGTATTTTCGACGGTTACTTCAATGGGTGACGGAAGATTGGTAATGGGCAACTGGTCGAATGCTTCCACCGATGGTTTGGTTAACTCACGTCCCCAAACAGCTTTCAAGTCGCGAGCAACACCAAGGTGCGACGCCGCGTCGGCACGGTTAGGAGTGAGACCAATTTCAATCACGTAGTCGGGCAATACGCCAAAATACTGCGCAGCAGGAGTTCCGTTGGGCAAATCGGTGTCTAGCACCATGATACCCGCGTGAGAATGACCGATACCGATTTCGTCTTCGGCACAAATCATCCCTTCCGACGGCTGGCCGTAAACTTTACGTTTTCCAATCGTAAACGGCTCGCCTTCGGTAGGATAAATGGTTGCCCCGACGGTAGCGACAATCACTTTTTGTCCCGCCGCCACGTTGGCAGCTCCGCAGACAATCGTGCTTGGTTCGCCTGCGCCAGTATCAACGGTGGTGAGGTGTAATGTTTTTTCTTTGACAGTAAACGGCTCGCAGGTGAGAACTTCTCCTACCACGATTCCTTCCAATCCGCCTTTGACACGTTCGACGGGGTCGATTCCTTCTACTTCCAAGCCCGTTGCGGTCAATAATTTACCAACTTCTTCGGGAGACTCCTGAATATCAATGAGTTGTTTAAGCCAATTGTAAGAAATTTTCATAGATTACCCAGCCCCCTGCCCCAATGGGAAGCTCTTTTATGGTACGTACAAATCCCCCTTTGGGGTGAGGGGCTTTATTTGTAACGCAAAATTAGGGGTTTTTAGGGAAATTTATGACTTTATAAAGTGGGTTGTTGTGGCCAAAGGCGCTGTATTACTCTGACCGCAGCGAATCAACGGGATTTCTCAGCGCCGCTTTGATGGCTTGATAACTGATGGTGAGACAGGAAATAAAAAGCATCAGTAGGGCGGTATAACCAAAAATAGGCCACGAAACCTCTATCCGATAGGCAAAACCCTGCAACCATTGCTCCATAAAATAATACGCAATCGGCGAAGCTACCACCACAGATATTAAGACCAACTTTAAAAAAGAATTGGAAAATAAGACCACAATACTAGGTACCGAAGCGCCCACTACTTTACGAATTCCTATCTCTTTGGTACGTTGCTGAATGGCCAAGTGCGTCAATCCAAACAAACCCATGCCGCAAAGAATGATTGAAAGCAAGGTAGCGAAGCCAATGATTTTCTGCCAACGCTGTTCCTGAAGATAATCCCGGTTGTTGAGTTCATCCATAAAATTATAGGCATACACGGCGTTAGGCAGGGCTTTTCGATAAATACGTTCAAAGGCCGTGAGGGCTTCTTGCTGTCGATTTTTGTCAATTTTAAGCCAAATACCACCATAATACACGTCGTTGGTAGCCATTACCAAAGGTGGGATTCGTTCGCGCAATGACCCAAAATGAAAATCTTTTACTACCCCCACGATTCGCGCGGGTGTTTTCAGAAAAAAGTCTTCCGTAGTCACCAAAGCGCCAATGGGGTTTGTCAGACCCGCCTCCCTCACAAACGACTCATTCACAACCACTTCTACTTTACTCGAATTTAAAATAGTTCTCCCTTCTTTTAAACGAATCCCCAACACTGCCAAGTAATTCGGGTCAATGTTTTGATACGTACTTTTTACCGTGCGTTGATTCACCTTGGCTTTATAATTAGCCCCTCGCTCTTCTCCAAAAGAAATTTGCACAATGGATGGCTCTTTGGCTACTTCGTTTCGAATGAACTCCGCCAAGGGTTTGGTTTCGCGGTTACCACTGATGTACGTCCGAATGACTTGGTACGGATTATAACCTAAATCTTTGGTACGCACGTAGTTCATTTGTTGGTAAAAAACAATGGAAGCAATGAGCAAAATAGCCGCTAACGCAAACTGAAGAACCACAAGGCTTTTTCCGAAAAACCCACTTCCCGATACTTTTTGCTTTCGGTATAAAACTTCGGTAGGATTGAACTTGGAAAGCACAAAAGCAGGGTACAAACCCGCCAACAAAATATTGACCATCAAGACCCCACTGAAGACAAAGAAGAGTTTCCATTCAAAAACTTCGGAGAGAAGTATTTCCTTGTTGGCCAACTGATTGAACACAGGCAACAGCACCAAAATAAGCACAAAAGCCAGAAAAAACGCCGCCACACACAGCAAGGCGGATTCGGCTAAAAATTGAACAATAATTTGCCTTTGGCGGCTGCCTGTTACCTTGCGAATCCCCACTTCTTTGGCCCTTTTGAGCGAACTTGCAATGCTGATATTGACAAAATTGATACTTGCCATCAACAGCATAAACAAAGCTATCCCCAAAAAAATATAGGAATAGAGCGGATTGCTGTAATTGATGGCGCCGCCTTCCCCGCCCGTTTGAAGTGGGTACAAATGAATATCAGTAATAGGTTGAAGCCCATAGGTAACCTGGGGATCGTGGCCGTTTTCTTTGATTTGTTCTTTGGCGAGTCGGGCATGAACTTGGTTGAATTTCTTACAAACCAACGATTTGTCGGCTTTGGGATTCAGCACGACAAACGTACCGAGGTAGGCATTTAGCCAATAGGTATCCGTAAAGCTCAATTCCATAAAGCTGAACGGATGCAGCACATCAAATTGAATGGACGAATTTTTGGGAGGATTTTCCACCACACCCGAAATCACCAACGGTTTCCCCAAACGGTCGGCCGAAGGGTCAGCTTCCATGTGTAAAAGTTGGCCAACGACGTTGGTAGAATTGAAAAATTTCAGCGCTGTTTTTTCGGTAATCACCACCGACCCCACATCGTTTAACACTGTTTTGGGGTTTCCGTGAAGGAGTTTAAAGCTAAAAACATCAAAAAAATGACTGTCCACAAACAGCAACTGTAGTTTCAGGGCTTTGCGGTTGGTGCGAATATCCCCAAAAATAGCCCCTCCCATGATTCTGACATAGTCTTCGATTTCGGGCACGGACGCTTTGAAAGCTGGGCCTTGTACTTGCCCCGTTCCTCCCGTGGTTTGAGGATCTTCGCCTTTGTTCTGAACAGCCGTTGTCGTAATTCGATATAAATGAGGGCTTTTTTGATGAAAATTATCAAAGCTATGTTCATCTCGGATGTATAAAATCGCCAACAACACACAGCTAAGTCCAAACGCCAAACCAATGGTATTGATGGCCGAATACAGCCGATTGTGCCAAAGGAGGCGCAGCGCGATTTTGAAGTAATTGCGTAGCATGGAAAAAAAACGGTTATCAGGGTATTTTAAGAAGCAGCCACTTCCAGGCGATAGCCAACACCGTGAACGGCCACAATTTTTAGGGAAGTGTCCTCCTGGAGTAATTTTCGTAGGCGAGAGACAAAAACATCAATACTGCGCCCCACAATAATGCCCTCGTCTTCCCAAACCGATTTTAGAATAAACTCTCTTTCAAGGAGTTGATTCTGATTTTTCACAAACAAGTGGAGCAATTTTGCCTCGCGGTAGGTCAGGCTTTGTTGTGTGTTAGCAATGTAAAGCATTTGATTTTCTAAATCCATACTCGATGCTCCAAACGTCAGTCGTGCAGGTGCAGGTTTTTCAATCGGCTGTTCGTGAAGTGTTTTAATGACTGACGCAGTGGTCATTTTTTTTCGCGACCATACCCCGTACGAAATGCCGACCAAGACCAAGCCTAGCCCTAACGTCCACCAAACGGGATTCGTTGAGGAGGGAGAATTGGCAGAAAGTGCAAACGTTACTTTTACATTATTGCATCCCAAAAGTTGCTCACGCCCAATGCAAGCCACTTCTTTACTTTTGGAATAATCTAAAAAGGTATATCCTAGTTGCAGTTCATTGGTTTTACAGTCGATGACCGCTACATCGTAGTTGATTTTGATGCCATGAAGGTCAAAAGATTCTTGCAACAAAGATGGTAACTGACTGTAATTGAAGGCCCTACTTAGTTGTAATACATAGGTACCTTCCGCTGTTTTTTTGACCGCAGTAATGCGAGACGTAGAATCACCACTTGCCAATAAAAGGCGATGTCCTGTACGGCGAAGTGCCAGATTGACTTTCTCCTCAAATCGTTGCGAAGTGCTCGATTCGGGGGCAGAAGTAAACCAAGCAAACCGCCCAAACAGCAAGCTGATGACCAACAATGAAGCCCCAATTGCCAATTTCCCCGTCATGATTTCCATAAGTTCTGTATCAAATTTAGTAGAAATAGCTTACAATCAGTAACGTACTACCAAGGGCCGTTTTTTTTCACTTGATAAAAGCGCTTGCCATCAAAACGATAGAGCCCTTGTCCCGTACCCCACCACATGTTTCCTGATTTATCCTGATACATACTTTGAACACAGCAAGTGAGTCCGTCTGCTACTGTAAACACGGTAAATGCTTTAGTATTCGACAAGGAAACAGAAGGGTCAAAGCGCGTCGTGCTGCCTCGGGCGGTAATCCAAACAATACCTGATTGCTCAATGATGATTCCCCAAAACTCCGTTCCGCCTAATCCGTCTTTGGACGTGTATTCGGTAAATCTTTTTCCCACTTCCTGTTTTGGGTCGTATTTGCAAATGCCATTTTTCATGGTAAACCACATATTACCCGCTTGGTCTTGGGCAATTCCTCCCGCGTAGTTCTCCCCCAATAGTTCTTTTTCGGCCACATGAGTAATAGCATTATCCCCTTTCTGTTCAGGGTCATAACGAAAGACCCCCTGATTAGAAGACGCAAACCAGATGTTACCGCTTTTGTCCTCCATGACGCCAGCAACGTTTACAGTAGCAAGTTCTTTAAACAATGAAAAACTTTTTCGGCCCTCGCTATCGGCCACAGGGTCATAGCGGTAAACGCCGCCATGCGTACCAACCCAAACCGTGCCCGATTTATCAACAAGAATGCCTTTTCGAGTAATGTCAACGTGGTTCAGGCCATCTTTTTGATTATAATTTTTAAATCTTTCCCCGACTGCCCGTCTGGGATCATACTTATACACGCCTTGGTCGGTGCCAAACCACATATTGCCTTCTTTATCTTCATTGATGGCATAAACGGTTTGGTTATAAAACCCGTCGGGATTGGAAAAGTAGGTCAAGGTTTTTTGATCGTACCTCACGACGCCTTCCCCTATGGTACCAAACCATAAATTCCCTTTTGAATCCTGAAAAATACTTCGGATGTATTGGCTGACCAGAGTCGTGTCAAAATCGGGCGCCAACCCCACAGACTTAAAGTTTTTTATGATTTTGGGGCTTGGTTTGGACGTATTTGAGCCTTTTTGTGTGTTTGTTTTTTCTTGTCCGCTGCAAGATGTACAAAAAATAACCACAGAGACCAAGGCATAAATAGGAAGGTATTTCATCATTTTTTTGAGACGTTAAAAGGGGCGCTATTTTTTTCTAATTTTATTTTTTACCCGCAGAAAGCCGCAGAATTACAAACGCTGATTCTCGCTGAAAAAGGGCTTTATATGGTCATTAATCAGCGCCTTCTGCGACTTTCAATCGGCGTAAATCAGCGGGTAATAGTTAAAGAAAGCTGCCTAGCAATATAGATTGTTGGCTTAGTTAATATCTTCGTTCAAAAGACTTGCCATTGAAACGATACACACCATTGGGACCTCCGCCAAACCACAATTCACCCGCTTTGCTTTTGTAAATAATCCAAGTAAAGTCACCATCCAGACCATCTTTTTGAGTGAAATTTTTCATGGTATGCCCATCGTATCGCCACACAGCTACAGGGGTTTTTTCCATCATATTGATACACGCCTGGTCCACCTTCAAGTTTATTGTAACCCGCAGTTTCATCCCCTTTAAACCAAAGGTCACTATCCGTTAATTTCCACCCGTTTTTTGAATCATATTTTTTTTCATTGTAAACAGTCATTTTTTCACCATCATATCTACTTAACCCAATTCCACATTCAAACCAGATGATACCATTTTTATCTTCATAAATACTTCTCACCTGGTTGTCACTCAATCCGTTTTGGGTTGTAAAATAGTGCAACCGACCATTCTGAAGCATACACACACCTTCGTTATGACTGCCAAACCAAATATTTCCTTTACTATCTTCTAAAATTGAACGAACTCCTTTGGTGTATTTCAACCGTGTGGTGCCAATTTGAGAATGAACAACAGGTTTTGTCTATCTGATTTTACTTTCATTGTAAAAGTGTCTTTTAGTATGACCTACAATAGAAATGATATTGATTAATGATATGACAAATGATTTTAAACTCAACGATTCATATTATTTCTGACCCGCTGCATTCACTAGATAAATCAATCCTGGACGCAACGAACAGATTCTGCGTAAGAAACAGAGGCAGGAAAACGGAACGCTTTTGTTTTAAGTGGTTTTTCCCCTGGGCCACCATAACTGAAGTTCCATCCCCAGGCTTTACCCTCCTCACCCGAAGGTGTGGACGTCCACCAAAAACCCATAACACTCATCACCTCATAAAGATTATTTCTACGAATACCTGCCGGATGACCGTTAAACCCGCTGCTGTTAGTACCGTTGCCGTCTTCCGCCCAACCTTTGACGCTTTTCAGGGCTTCGCTGGCCTTGTCCATTCCACCGAATTTAGTCACCAGCATAGACCATTCGCTATCCGTTGCTAAATGCCAACCGCTGGGGCAGGCTTTTTTCGCGGCTTCCCAAGTGTAAAGCAAGCCGAGCTCTTTTCGATTGCTCTCTTTGTCATCATAAGCGTAGCTCTCCTGCACTTTGTAGTTCAGGTTTTGGGCCATCCAAGTAACTATGGTATCGGTCGAAGCATTTTTAAAGCTGAACGTTTTATACGTTTGCCCATCGCGTGAGTCGGTAAAAGTGCCAGTGGATTGGGCAATGCCTGCCTGAGTAAAAAACAAGACAACAAGTAGCGTAATGGTGTGCTGTTTTACCATATATACTTCGGATTGAAGCTACGTGGTCAGACGGTAGTCAGACCACGCATCCTACTCTGGGGTCTGACTACCGTCTGACCCCTTCAATGCCTAACAGCCATCGCCATTTTGAGCCGTCACTTTCTTAAAATTAAGAGGGAAAAGGTATTTGGTAAATACCACTTTAGGCTTTTGATTTTCGGCCGCATTTCCTACGGTTTCTACCACCAACGCGTCGCCAAAACGTGCCCGTGACACCAAAAACCCAATTTCAGCTTCGTATTGCTCTTTTCCGTTGGTTTGTCCTCCAAAACTCACTTTTTGGTCACCGCGTTTTAGGTAAATACGGAAAGGCATTTTTGAATCTGACTCTAATGAATTTACGGTCAAAACGCCACTGCTCACGGTCGATAGCTCCGTTTGGTTCAGTGGTTGGCCGTCTAAGCGCAAAGCCACGGTCATTTTAGCGTCGTTGGTCGAATTAGTGGTTGGAACAGCGGTGGTTGCCGCTACGAAAACGAGCATACCGAGGGCAGCAAGTCCAATAAATGATAGTGTTTTCATGATTGTAAAGAGGTTTGATAGTTAGTGAATTACGATTTCATTATGAGGGAGTGCGTAGGAGTCTTTTAATGTCAATAGCACGATTGCGTCTCCTTTGTTGCACTTTGAAAGCACGTTTTTGATGTCCACTTTTTGGTACACTTCTTTCGAGAACATTGTCAACGTTTTGCTGTTTTTGTCCCGAATCGCCACCATGAAGTCAATCGCTGCCGTTTGGTGCCACTGGTTGTTTTCGTAGGTCGCTTCAGCCACCGAAAGCGTCCCCTGCGCGTCTTGCGTCAAGGCACACTTTCCCGTGGGAGAATAGTCATCGACTACCATCCTATTATCAATAAAAACCGCCGAACAATTTGAAAATTTGGTCTGCGCTTGCCCTATCAATGACGCGCCCACGAAGCCCGCCACGCACCACATTCGTTTCAGTGTTTTCATTCTCTTTAGGTTGTTTATAGGTGTTTACTCCTTTGATGTTGACAAAGGTATTTTCACCCACAAAATCTTCTAAATTTTTCCCGTAAAAGAATGTAAACGAAATGTAAAAGTTTGTTATTCGACTTTTATCGAATGCGTAGGGTTTGATAATGAAGCTTTTATGGTTTGCACACTTACCAGAAGAATGATGACAATTCCGAAACTTCCTGCCACAAACGCAAACGATGTCCAGCTCATTTCGACCCGATAGGCGTAGCTTTGAAGCCAATTTTTCATACTCACAAACACCAACGGAAACGCGACTGCCATCGCCAAGGCCGCTACCACCAAAAACTCCCGCAAAAACAAGCCCACCAAACTCGCAGGCGAAGCGCCCAAGACCTTACGAATTCCGAGTTCTTTGGTACGACGCGTCACACTGAGCGACACCATGCCGATGACTCCTAACAATACAATGATAATGGCCAACAAGGTAGCCGTGTGGGCAGCTTTTTTGAGGCGAATTTCGGTTTGGTAGAGCTTTTGAAGCATGTCGTCCAAAAACTTATACTCAAAAGGAGCGCCAGGGAGTAATTCTCGCCATTTGTGTTCTACCGCCGCAACACCCGCTGCCACGGTAGCAGGCCGCAATTTGAACGAAAAGTAGCGATAGTTATTCAGGGTTTTGAGGTGAACGAAGGCCAATGCTCCCACTTGGTCGCGCATGGATTGAAAATGAAAATCTTTGGTGACGCCCACGATGTGAAAAATTTGTCCAAACCCTACCAAACGCACTTGCTGACCAAGGGCATTTTCGGGCGTAAAGCCGAGTTTTTTAGCCGCCGATTGGTTGATGACGAGCGGTACTTGAGCACCTATTGCTGGATTTTGCCCAAAATAAATCCCGCTCGCCATCGGAATTTGGTAAGTTTGGGCGTAATGTTCGTCGGTTTGCAACACAGGCATAAACGTCGCTTGAGTAGAATCCTGCCCCAGCTTAAAAATGCCCGACTGAAACCCCGTACGTCCGTCGGGGATTTCGTACGACAACGATACCTCGCTCACCTGCGGCAAACGCGCCATTTCATTGCGAATGGTTTCCATTTTGGCCACGCCTTTCGCCGACCAATCGCGCGGGACAGACGCCCACACAATCGCCTCTTTGGAGTATCCCAGTTCTTTATCGAAGAAATAATTGACCTGATTCGTGATAATCACTGCCGCTCCAAACACAAACATCGCCACCGAAAACTGACCTACCATGAGCGAATATTTAAAAAGGCGGTTTTCTTTCACGTTTTTGAGCTTGCCTTTGATGGACTCCACCGAGGGCAAAGAAGAAAGCACAAACGCAGGATATGCTCCCGCCAAGCCACCTACAAGTACCCCTAAACCGATGCCTGCCGACAAAAAAGCCAATGGGGCATCAGAAAAATGAAGGAGCTCTTTTCCCAAAAACTCACTAAACGATGGTCGTAAAAGTTCGTACAAGCCCCACGAAACAACCGTGCTGAACAGGGCCAAAATGGTTGATTCGGCCAAAAACTGCCGCATCAATTGGGTTTTTGTACTTCCAAGCGACTTCCGAACGCCAATTTCCTTGAGACGTGCCGCCGAGCCACCCATCGAAAGGTTGACGAAATTGACCACGGCCATCAGCAAAATAAAAAACGCAACCAAGCTCAAGGTAAGTATTGTCTTGTTCACGAGTCCGTTGTTGTCTTCGCGGTAAAGTGTGGAAAGGGGGGTAGGAATAACTTCGATGTTTTCTTGAATGACTTTGGACGAATGGGTGGCTATCAGCTGTGCAATCGCTCGTTTTAACGCGGGAAGGGTTGCTCCTGCTCGGAGTTTTACGTAATTGACCACATACACGTTGTCCCAAGAGGTGATAGCTCCGTCGCGGCCAAAGAAGGCCAAGCTCCTCAGCGGAAGTAAGATGGGGGTTTCGCTCGACACAAATTGCGTCACGGAATTGTAGGGGATATTGGCCAAAACACCTGACACCATGAAATCGCGGCGCTCGCCCGAAAATGACTCAATTTGAAGCGTTTGGCCCACGACGTTGGTTTTTCCGAAATATTTCAAGGCCGTTTTTTGCGAAATCACCACCGAATTGGGCTGACTCAAGGCTGTTTTGGGGTCGCCGTCCAACAACGGAAAACCGTACATCGACAAAAGTGTAGAATCTCCCAGCTGAAGGTCTTCTCGGAAATTTTTGTCACCCTTTGACACCACCGATGTCACACCATCAAAGTGATAATAGTCTTCTACCAACGAAGGGAAATTTTCTTTCAAAGCCTTGGCCAGCGGCGCAATGGTCGTGATTTCGATGCCCATGTTGGGCTGTTTCCATTTCGATTTGAGAATGTACTGTCGGTCGAGGTCTTTTAGTTCGGCGTTCACCCGCCATTCTCCCCAAACGTAGCTTCCCATCAGCATCGTAAAGGTAATGCCCACTGAAAGCCCAAAGACGTTGATGATAGCGTATAACTTGTTCTTTTTCAGGCTGCGCCAGCCGATTTTGAAGTAATTCTGAAGCATGGTTTTGTACGTTTAAAATGGCACAGCAAGGTACGTACAAAACGCATTGACGGTCTGTTAAAAAACCTTAATTGTTTGAACATCGTAGATACGTTGCATGCAACGTATCTACGGAAAATCATTCTGATTTCAACGATTTTACGGGATTCATCAACGCTGCTTTGACCGACTGAACGCTGACTGTCAGCAAGGCCACCGCCAATACCCCAACGGCAGTAGCCGCTATGACCCACCAACTGATTTCGGTCTGGTAGGCAAACTCTTGCAACCACTGACGCATCAGATAATACGCGACGGGCGTGGCCAACACGACCGCGAAAGCAATCAGCTTGAGAAAATTGGTTGAGAGCATTACCGTAATGCTAAGCACCGACGCCCCCAACACTTTACGAATGCCAATTTCTTTGCGGCGGCGCTGTACGTTATAAGCCGTCAATCCCAAAATACCCAAGCACGAAATCGCAATGGCAAACACGGCAAAAATGCCAAACACTCGATTAAACTGGCGCTCATTTTGGTATTGGTGGGCAAAATTTTCGTCCAAAAACCAGTAACGAAACGGCTCTTCGGGGTAGATCTTTTTCCATGCCAATTGCATTGCACCAAGCGACGCTTCCAATTGTCGTACATTCATTTTTAGGGTCAAATATCCCAGCTCTTGCGGCGCAAAACAGTAGTAAAAAGTAGGCTTGGGTGCACTTTTGAGCGATTCGATGTGAAAATCCTCTACGACCGCCCCTACCGTCATGGAGGAATTATTCTCGCTATTTTCGTAGGCAATTTGTTGACCAATAGCCGCTTCGGGCGACGGAAAGCCGAGCGCCTTTCGCATGGTTTCGTTGATGGTAATGGTGTTAAATCGCGCTACGCGGTCAGGGAAGAATTGATGTTTTCCTGCCAACAGCCGAATCCCAAACAAAGGGAAAAAGTCTTGGTCGGTTTCCACAAAATAGGAAGTAATTTTGGCAAAATCAGGTTTCTTTACCCAATGAAGCGGACGGTTGCTTCCCGCAATCGTGTTGATGCCCAAACCTGGAACGATGTTGGACGAAGACGCGCCTTCAATCCCTACAACCTTTGCACATTCCGACTTAAAAAGCGCTAGTTTTCTAAAAATAGTACTGTCTCGGTTGTCTTCAGACGCAGGTACTTTGACCGACACCAACTGGTCGAGTTGTACACCAAGTTCGTGGTTATTGAGGAAATGTAACTGCTTTTCAATCACCAAAACGCCAAAAATCAGCCCCGCCGAGCAAGCAAACTGAACCACCACCAAGCTTTTGCGAAGCGTTTCGGTATTGCCCGCCACAAATCGCCCCCGCAGCACTTCCACGGGTCGAAACCCCGAAAGCTGCAAGGCAGGATACAGCCCCGCCACAAACCATATTAGGACAATAAACCCAATACTTACGCCCCAATATACCCCATCGACGGTGTTACCCGCCGATAAGTCGCGGCCAACGATGCCTCCAAACCAATCGGTTGACAGCTGCACACCTACTACTGCTGCCCCGAAGGCCACGCTGCTTATAACAAAGCTTTCCCACAAAAATTGTTGAGTGAGCGTGCCACGGCTTGCGCCCAGCACTTTTCGTACGCCTACTTCTTTGCCGCGTTCGTTGGCAAGTGCCGTTGTTAAGTTGATGTAATTCACAAAAGCAATCACCAATATCACCAAAGCAATGATACCCAAAAACTGCACCGTGCGCGCGCTGCCGTTGGGTTCGAGTTCGTAGGTAAGATTGGAATGGAGGTGAATGTCTTTAAAAGGCTGAATCACAAGTTGGATTCCTTCTTTTTTGAGAAAGGTTTGGTTGATTTCGGTTAATTTTTTGGTCACCCCGTCGGTCGAAGCATCGGGCGCTAGTTGGAAATAATTATAGTCCCAGTACGACTCAAAGTTGTCTTCGTGCCCCCGCGCGTACCGCGACGCGTACGACACCAACATGTCAAACTTGAGGTGGGTGTTTTGAGGTGGGTCTGCCACCACTGCCGTCACGGTGTAAGTTCCTGCTAGGCGACCATCTTTGAGACGCAGCCCTTTGCCAACTACCTGTTCATTCCCAAACAAGCGCTTGGCCGTCGTGCTGGTCAAAATGACCGTATGAGGTGCCGTCAGGCAATTTTGGGCGTTTCCTTCCACGATTTTTTGGGGAAACATGCGCAAAAACCCCTGGTCGGTGGCGTAATAACGACGAATATCAAAAGGCTGATTGCCGACTACGACCGTAGCTTCGGGCGTATTGCCACAGTACAAACGAGCGTAATCGACCACACTTGGCACGGTTGCTTTGAGGGTAGGCCCTACGGCGCTGTGCGTGTTGGCGTCTTGGTTAACGACCGTTTTCCCATTGAGGGTTTGGTTATACACCCGCCAAATCGACCCCGCGTGTGGGCTTTGTAAATCGTACGTTTGTTCGTAACGCACGTACCGAAACAACAACAAACTCGCCGCCATTCCCAACACAAGACCCGCAAAATTGATGGCGGTAAAAATCGGTTGCTTCCGAAGCAAAATTTTGATGTAGTGTAGTAGCATGATTATTCCGTTTTCAAGGTATTGGCAGGATTGGTCAACGCCGTTTTAAGGGCTTGGTACGCTACGGTTCCTAAGGCAACCACCATCGCCACGGCCCCCGCAAAAACAAACATCCAAGCATTTATCTCGACGCGGTAAGCAAAATCTTGAAGCCATTGATTACCAAAGTAGTAGGCTACGGGACAAGCAATGAGAATGCCGATAAGCACCAGTTTCAGGAAGTCTTTTGACAAAAGCGCTACAATGCTCGTAACGCCCGCACCCAGCACTTTCCGAATGCCGATTTCTTTGGTACGTTGTTCGGTTACGAAGGTAGCCAAGCCAAACAATCCCAAGCAAGCAATCAAAATAGCCACCAACGACGTGTAGGTCAAAATCTGTTTCCAGCGCAAATCGTCGGCGTAGCGTTCCATCCGAAAATCTTCCAAGAAATAATATTCCAAAGGAAGGTAGGGAACGTACTTTTTATACACTTTCTTAATCTGCGCCAATGCTTCTTTTTGGTGGTTGGCGGTAATTTGTACGTGAACACAGCCCGCTTGCCGACGGGTATCGCGCGCCCACACGATGGGTTTTATTTTCTCCTTGAACGAAGCATAGTGGAAATCTTTCACAATCCCGACGATATTCAATGCTTTATCTTGTTGGCGAATAGACAGGGTAAAAGGGTTTTGACCTTTAGGGACAAATTCCCGTACAAAAGCCTCGTTGACAATGATGTTCGAGACCGTATCCAACGCATATTTTGACGAAAAATACCGCCCTTGCACCAACGGAATTCCCATCAATTGCAAATGATTTTCGTCGATGTACTCGTAGTAAGTATAGTCGGTACTTTTGCCATTAATCTGGTAAATGGTGCTGTTCCAATCCCCTGATTTGCTGGAAACTTTTTCGACGTACGGCAATTGCGCCAACTCATTTTTGAGCGGTGCGGCTACTTTTTCTATTTGATCCCAAGGTAGCCAAAAGCGAAGAATATTGTCGGTTTTGTAGCCAAGTTCGGCCTGAGCGATGTAATTAAACTGACGAGTCGCAATAACCGTCCCGATAATCAACACTCCTGCCAACACAAACTGAAACACAACCAATGCTTTCCCGAAGGTTTGTCGGCCTGTTAGTTTAAACGGCCCACGCAAGGTTTCGATTGGACGAAAACCTGATAGCACCAACGCAGGGTAAAATCCTGCTAAAAGCGCTACCAAAAACAACAGTGCGCCAAAAAGCACCAAGGTAGTCGGTTGAAAAAGGTACGTGCTTTCGAGGTGTTTGTCGGTCAATTCGCTGAAAGTAGGCAACAACAGATAAGCCAATAACCACGACGGAATAAACGCCAAAGCAGTCAGCAAAAACGATTCTCCCAAAAACTGCGCTAAAATGTGCTGACGCGTGCCTCCCGTTGCCTTTCGGATACCAATTTCTTTGGCGCGTTTGAGCGAGCGAGCCAGCGTAAGATTCACAAAATTGATACAGGCAATGACCAAAACCAACAACGCCAACCCTGTCAAAATCTTCGGATAACGCTCATTTGACCAGTATTCTAAGCCATTGGAGGCATAATATTCGGGGTTTAAGTGGATTTCGTGCAAGGGTTGCAGCTTAAACTTCATTTCGTAGGTTTTTCCCTCTTTGTTGTCTTTACGCACACTTTCTAAAAAATCAGCGGTGTACTTCTTTGTCACGGACTCCATTTTTTTGCCCAACTGCGCCACGTTTGCTTTGGGATTCACCAGCAAAAACGTGTTCAAACTTGCATTAAACCAATTTTCATCGTTGGCGCGCTGCTGAGGGTCAGGTGAAACGAGGTGGTCGATAGACATCAACAGATCAAACTGAATCGACGAGTTGGCGGGCGGATGTTTGACTACCGCCGCCACCACAAACGGCTTAAAAGCCGCCCCTTCATCACCGATTTGGATTAGCTTCCCCACTGGGTCTTGGCTTCCAAAATACTTTTCGGCCATGCGGTCGGTAATCACCACGTTTTTTAAATCCTTGAGGGCTGTGCGGGCGTCTCCTGCCAATACTTCAAACGAAAACATGGTCAACACGGAGTTGTCGGCGTACATCAAATTCTCTGTAATCCCTTCATTACCTTTCTTCACGAGGGTATTCCAGCCGTTTTTAAAGCGGCAATACGCCTCAAAATCACCTAGTTCACGCACAAACGCGGGGCCTTGCGGCATCCCTGTGTTTCCCATTTTACTCAGATTACCTTGCAGGTCTTTGCGGTCTTGTATCAACCGAAAAATCTGCGGGCCTTTCGCGTGCATTCGGTCAAAGGACAAATCATCTTTGACGTACAGCATAATCAGCATCACCACCGTCAGGCCGAGGGTGAGCCCTGCAAGGTTGACAAACGAATACACTTTGTTTTGCCAAAGGTTCCGAAAAGCGATTTTGAGGTAGTTGCGTAGCATGGTGTTTAGGTCGAATTATTCCGATTTCAATGATTTAACAGGATTCATCAGGGCGGCTTTAAATGATTGAACGCTTGTTGTCAACAGAGCGATGAAAAGGCTCAGTAACGCGGCTATTACAAAATACCACCCACTTATTTCGATTCGATAAGCAAATCCCTGAAGCCAGGTACGTAGTAAATAATAAGCAATAGGAGAGGCTAGAATGATACCCAAAAAAACGAGTTTCAGTGATTCGCCTGAAAGCAACCGAACAATACTAATACTACTTGCACCCAGCACTTTACGTATTCCAATCTCTTTCGTACGTTGTTCTGAGGTAAAAGTAGCCAACCCAAATAGCCCTAGGCACGCTATCAGGATAGCAAAACCTGTAAAGGCAAAAATGATTTTCCCAATACTAATTTCATACTCATAAAGCTTACGATAAGCTTCATCAAGAAAATAATAATCGAATGGCTTATCTACTTTATAGCTATCATACACATGCTTTATGACCGCTATTTTCTCCCGAACGTTGGCATTTTTTTCTAACTTGAGGTAGATGTATTCATGAAATACATCGTTTTTGTGAATAAGAAGCGCCATTGGGCGAATCTGACGATGCAGTGGAGAAAACGGAAAATCTTTGACCACGCCTATCAAGTGTTTCTGTGTTCCGCTACCAATATCAAGGGGGTGTTGGTAATTTTTGGCATTTATTCCTAGTGCTTTTGCCGCAGCCTCATTGATGACGATAGAGCCATGACTATCTTGAATTTCCTTTGAGGTAGGCGTAATGTCCCAATGCACACGCATAGTGTTAATAAATTCTTTATCAACAGGAAAACTATTTACACTGACTACTTTATTGGTGTGCAATGCTTTTACATCCAAGCTATTCATGTATCCGCCATAAATTGGTAAATCCGAGGAGGTCACAGATTCCACCCCGCTGATTTGGCTAAGGCTATTTTTAAGAGATGTATAATGTTTGTCAATACCAGTTTCGGGATCTAAACGAATCCCGATGACCTGTTCGCGTTCCAAACCAACATCTTGCCTGAGAAATAAATCCAATTGTTTTTTGATGAGTATAGAAGCGATAATAAGTACAATCGAGATAGTGAATTGAAACACTGTCAGCGATTGCCTTACGGTTGTCACTCCCTTACCCATTCCTAATTTTCCCTTCAAAATAGAAATTGGAGCAAAATTCGCAAGGAGAAGCGCAGGATAACTCCCTGATAATAGGATACTAACCAAATAAATTCCAATAGCAGGTAGCCAAAAATAAGGTGTCCATATAAAAGATGTCTCAATCTTGAGCTGTAATAGCTCATAAAAAACAGGTCTTAATAAACCAAAAAATAATAGTGCTCCCCCAAAAGCCAAGCTTACAAAAAGGGTAGATTCCAAATAAAATTGGACAATGAGGGATTTACGCGCCGCTCCTACGGTTTTTCTAAGCGAAACTTCTTTCGCACGAGTGGTTGCGCGGGCCGTTGTGAGACTTACGTAATTGATGAGTGCCAAACTCAGTATTAGAGCCGCAATGATACCGAACGTATTAACTGTTCTTTGAATGCTTTTATGGGAAGCTTCAAAATGGTATTGGGGCAAATGGTATAAATAAAATTTGTCATTTTTGCTCCTGATTTTTGCTTGTTCGCTTAAAACTGACGGGATTTTAGAAGCAACAGTCGCAGCATTACTTGCATTTCTTAACAATAAATAGGTGTCAAATCCACCCGTAGCCCCAACCGACTCCAGTTCTTTGTTTGCCTGCTCTTTTCCCAAAATAGATTCGTATCTAGCACGGTCCATGGCACGTTGGGTTTCGATATCGGCCAAAAAGTTAAATTGAATCGAGGAGTTTATTGGTGGGTCAGCAACAACCCCAACGACTTCAAAAAGATGTTGTTTGTCATATGTAATTGTTTTTCCAATTGGGTCAGTACTACCAAAATACTTTCTAGCCATACTTTCAGTAAGTACCACTGTGTATGGACGCGAAAGAACAGTCTGACGGTCTCCTTTTAGTAGGGGAAAAGAAAATACCTCAAAGAAACGATTGTCGGCAAAACCAAAGCCCGATTCGTAGTTTTTATGCTGTACATCGGACATGATTTGCTTAGTGGAATAGCTACCCACTTTAATGCGGGCATAATTTTCAACCTCAGGCGAAGCCTGCTGAACAGCTTCCGCAAAGCGATAAGACATCCATGGGACAGTATAAGATTGTTCGCCTTCCTCATGCTTGTATTCTACTTTTACAATGCGGTCAGCGTGTTCGTGAAAACGGTCAAAGCTGTACTCATGAGCCACGTATAGCACAATCAGCAAGGTAACTGCCAAACCCATTGCCAGCCCTGCAATGTTGATAAAGCTGAAGACCCGATTTTGCCAAAGGTTCCGAAAAGCGATTTTGAGGTAGTTTCGTAGCATGGTGTTTACGTCGAATTATTCCGATTTCAATGATTTAACAGGATTCATCAGGGCGGCTTTAATCGACTGGTAACTTACGGTGAGAAATGCAATTACGACCGTCAACAGCCCCGCAAACACAAAAATCATTGGATTGATCGTAATTTTGTACGTGTATTCTTCCAACCACCGATTCATTATCCAATATGAAAGTGGGCTGGCTATCACAATGGCCACCAAAACAGGGCCGACAAACCCTTTTGACATCAATAGCACAAGTTGAAACACGCCCGCTCCCAGTACTTTTCGTATCCCAATTTCTTTGGTTTTACGCTGCGTCAGCGATAAAGCCAATCCTAGCAAGCCCAAACAAGTGATAAAAATGGTTAAAAATGAAAACCCTTGGGCCATGGCAGAAAGGCGCGCGACGCTTTCAAATTTTTCGTTGTAGGCTTCATCCACAAAATGATACTCAAACGGATAGTTAGGATTATATTTCTTAAAAATCGCCTTCGCTTTTTCTAGGTTTTCTTTAATGGGATTTTCGGGGTTATATTTGACATGAAGCGCGTTGAAAAAATTCATTTTCGCCCCCGCAATTGTCACCGCATTCACTTCACGAAAAGGTGATTGCATCACAAAATCTTTCACCACGCCAATCACCTGAAACTCCCAACCTCCGTCAGTGATTTTTTCGCCAATGGGGTTTTTGAAACCCATCATCTTCTTGGCGGTTTCGTTAATAATTACCCCCGAAGAATCGGTTGGATAAGATTTTAAATCGAAATCACGGCCTTCGATAATTTGTAACCCCAACGTTTTTACAATTTGATCATCCGCTCCAAAACGGTCAATGTTCCTGTGGTCGTCGGTGGCTTTACCTCGCCATTTCATTCCACCCGTGTTGCTCCAAGCTTCGGTAATTGGTGAAAAGGTCTTGACCACCGAAACTGCCGCGTTACTTTTCAGTAATTCGGTCTTAATGAGGTCATAATTTTTAGATATATCTCCTTCAACTGCATGGTACACCAAGTTTTCTTTGTCATAACCGACTGTCCTATTTTGGGCATATTCCAACTGTTGTTTGATGATAATTGTACAAGAAATGAGTAACACCGAGCACACAAACTGGCAAACGACCAGTATTTTCCGTGGTGTAAGGGGCGAAGTAATATTGATGTAGTTTCCTTTGAGTACTTGCAAAGGATTAAAGCTAGAAAGAAACAACGCAGGATACGAACCCGCCACTAGCCCCGTTGCTACAACAAAGACCAAAGCACATCCAATCCATTGATAATCAAACCAATTAATCGAAATTTTTGATCCAATAAGCTCATTAAAAGTAGGGAGGCTTAACGTGACAATGACCACCGCCAATCCGCCTGCCAACAAAGCGATAAGAATGGATTCGAAATAAAACAGTTTGATAAGTGAAAACCGAGTAGCCCCCGACGCTTTTCTGACCCCCACTTCTTTGGCTCGTTTTTCGCTCCGAGCAGTGCTTAAATTCATGAAGTTGATGCACGCAATCAGCAATATCAAAAGGGCAATGACCGTAAAGTTGCGAACTTGCTCAATTTTACCACCTTCTTCTACCCCATTTTTAAAGCTTCCGTAAAGCCGCAATCGTTCAAGAGGATAAACGAAGGTCTCCCAGTTGGCTGTTTCTTTGTCGTAACGCTTTCTTAGGTGTTTGGCTTTGAGGTTAAACGCTTGGGCATCTGTTCCTTTTTTTAGTAACACATAGGTAGTGGTAGAGTTGTTACCCCAGTGCAAACTCTCCATGTTGTTGACCACCTTGAACCGCCACGGCACCAAACAATCAAAATTAAAATCGGTGTTGGATGGCAGTTGTTTTACGACTCCTGTCACCACAAAATCACTTTCGTTATTGAGCTTGATGATTTGACCAAGCGGGTCGCTATTTCCGAATAGTTTTTGGGCAAAATCCTGTGTGATTACCACGTTATTGACGCCGTTTAGGCAGGTTTTGGCGTCGCCTTTGAGCAATGGAAAGGTGAATACGTCCAAAAAAGTAGAATCCACTACCTGAACAGTCCCTTTAATTTTGGTCTCTTTTGCTTGAACCAAATATTTATCTGGCCAATCGACCCGCACCATTTTTTCAACTTCGGGATAGTCTTTTTGGAGGGCAGGTCCCATGGTTTGAGGTGTAACGTTCCAGCTACTGGTCTTGCCTTTTTCAGTGACTTGATTCCACGCCTGAAAAATTCGGTCTCGGTTTTCGTGGGTGTTTTCAAAGTTCATTTCGTCATTGACCCAAAGTAAAATCAATGCCGATGCCGAAAATCCGATGGCCAGTCCTAAGATATTGATACTGCTAAAAGCCCTATCTTTCAGCAAATTCCGAAAAGCGATTTTGAGGTAGTTTCGTAGCATGAGGTTTAGGGGTTTGTGACGTAGAGACGTTGCATGCAACGTCTTTACTCGGATTTCAATGATTTGACAGGATTCATCAGGGCGGCTTTAATCGACTGGAAACTCACCGTCAAAAACGCCAAAAGCATCGTGGACACGCCCGCTGCCACAAAAATCCACCACGGAATTTCGACCCGAAACGCGAAGTCTTCGAGCCAAGTGTTCATCGCGTAGTAGGCTAGCGGAGCGGCAATCAAAAAGGCAATTCCTACTAACTTCAAAAAGTCTTTGGAAAGAAGGCCCACGATGCTCCACAAGCTAGCCCCCAGCACTTTTCGAACGCCAATTTCTTTGGTACGCTGCTCGGCGATGTAGGTGATGAGCCCAAACAAACCCAAACAAGCAATAAAAATCGTCAGAATGGCAAAAATGAGCGCAATGGTGCCGACTCGCTGCTCGGCCTGGTACATTTCGTTGAAAGAATCATCAAGAAAATGGTAATTGAACGGCATCCCCGTCGAGAGTTGTTTCCACTGGGCTTCAATTCGCTTGATAAGTTGCTGCGGGTCAGCTGTATTGATTTTAAAAGCCATGTCCCAGCCACTACGCCCGTACCGAAAGCTCAAAGGGCCGACGTTTTCCCGCATCGACGAATAATGAAAATTTTTCACTACGCCAATTATCGTCAGCGTACTTGTTTCGGAACCATTGCCAGTACCCGTATAGAGGTTTTTGCCCACGGGGTCATCATATCCCAACATCTTCGCCGTTTCTTCATTGATAATAATCGAGCTAGAATCTGCCCCAAATGCTTTGGAAAAATTACGCCCCTTGATGATTTCCATGCCCAAAGTCGGAATGTATTCTTCATCAATCACCCAGTTTTGCATGTTAAATCCGTTTTTCACGTCAATGATGGGCGTTTTTGAGTACGAATTATCGCTACGCGACGAGTTGGCTACGGGTAAATACCCCGCAAAAGCCCCCGCTTTTACCCCCGCCATTTTTTTGGCTTCTTCCTTAAAAACGCGGTTATTTTCTCCCAACGACGACGTACCCGTCACCACCAACACTTGGTCTTTTGAAAATCCGAGGTTTTTGTGTTGGATGTAATTGAGCTGACGGTAAATGATAAAGGTAGAAATGACCAATACCAACGACGTCACGAACTGGAACGTCACCAACGCATTTCGGAAATTGGAGCGTTTAAAATTGGCATTGAGCTTGCTTTTGAGGACTTCAATTGGCTTAAACGACGACAAGAAAAAGGAAGGATAATAACCTGCCAACACCCCAACACCAAGCGGTAATGCCAATAAAAAAGGCAAGTACGCAGGTTGATACATTGTAGTCGGCGTAAATTCTTTGCCCGCAATTTGATTGAAATAAGGCAACAATACCGTCGTAAATACCAACGCAATGCCAAAAGCCAAATAACTCGTCAGTATCGACTCAGCCATAAACTGACCAATCAAACTGTTTCGTTCGGTGCCTAATACCTTCCGAATCCCCACTTCTTTGGCGCGGTTGGCCGAGCGAGCCGTGCTCAAATTCATGAAGTTGATGCAGGCAATGAGCAGTAAAAACAAAGCCACAATCGAAAAGATATACACATATTCGATATTGCCATTGACCCCAAACTCGTATAATTTGTTGGATTTGAGGTGAATGTCCAGCAGCGGCATCAGCGAATACTGAATGTAATTCCCCGCTTTTTTGAACTCGTCCATGCTTTTAACATCTATGAAGGCTTTGGCTTGTGGGAGAACATATTTGTCAACCAAACCGTCAAATTTATTCTCAAGTTGCTTATAATCAACTCCTTCTTTTAGCTTGACATAGGTATAAAAATTGTGGCTCAAGAAATTTCCGAATGTGTAATCCACATTTTTGAACGAAAAAATAATATTGGTTCTGAAGTGCGAATTTTGAGGTATATCTTCATACACGGCCGTTACTTTATACTCTTGAGGATTGTTAACTCCCGTCGCTAGGATTTTTCCCACCGCAGAGCCAGGCCCAAAAAACTTCTGAGCAGCCGACTGACTAATGGCAACGGTGTTAGGGGCATTGAGGGCTGTTTTGGCATCACCTTCCAACACCCGAAATGGAAAAACTTCAAAAAAGGTAGAATCTGCATTGACGCAGTTGTGTTCTACCAAAAACTCATTGCCTTTTCGGATAAATCGGCGACTGTTTTGGGCATACAAACGCGTGTATTGCTCCACCTCAGGATAGTCTTTTTTGAGCGTTGGGCCAAAAGGGTCGGAGCTTAGTGCCATTTTCATCTCGGTTCCCCCAAATTTGATGTCTGACTGTACGCGATAAATACGGTTAGCATCTTTGAGGTAGCGGTCGTAGCTCAATTCATCGACTACGTACAGCGAAATCAGCAAAAAACAGGTAAGCCCAATGGCCAACCCAAAAATGTTGATGACGCTGTAAAGTTTGTTTTTGAGGAGGTTTCTCCAAGCAATTTTGAGGTAATTCCGTAGCATGATGATATGGTTTTTATTCCGATTTCAATGATTTTACAGGGTTGACCAAGGCCGCACGTAGCGCCTGGTAACTAACCGTTAGCAACGTAATGACCAGTGCACCAGCAGCAGCCACGGCAAACACCCACCACGAGATTTCAACTCGATAATCGTAGCCATTCAACCAATCATTGAGGTAATAGTACGCAATCGGACTGGCAATGAGGCTCGAAAGCAACACCAAGCCGACAAAATCGCGAGAAAGCATTTGCCACAAATTAGGAACA
Organism: Runella sp. SP2; assembly: GCF_003711225.1. Taxonomy (NCBI): domain Bacteria; kingdom Pseudomonadati; phylum Bacteroidota; class Cytophagia; order Cytophagales; family Spirosomataceae; genus Runella; species Runella sp. SP2. Next base: position 5,637,195 of record NZ_CP031030.1, read on the forward strand.
CTTGCGCCCAACACCTTCCGAATGCCGATTTCTTTGGTGCGTTGCTCGGCCACGAAGCTCGCCATTCCGAACAAGCCCAAACACGAAATCAGGATGGCCAAGACTGCAAAATAGAGCGAAAGCGTACCGATACGCTCTTCGGCCTTGAACTTATTACCGTATTGTTGGTCAATAAATTCGTACGAAAAAGGCACATTCTGCACGTACTTTTTCCAGATGCGTTCGAGGGTGGCAATGGATTTACTCGAACTTTGAGCAGGGTTGAGTTTGATGGTAAGATTATACAAATCCTTATCGCGGGTATGATACAACGACGGGCGCACGGGATAAAACGGCGACTCAGCCATAATATCACTCACTACCCCAATGATGGTATAAGGCTTTCCATTCCATTTTAAAATTTTACCAATGGGGTCTTTGAACCCTAAAAACTTCGCCGCTGCCTCGTTGATGATAAACGCCGCCGAATCGGTGGCAAACTCACGAGAGAAATCGCGGCCTTGTTTAATTTTCCAACCCACCGTTTTGCCCCATTCTTTGGTGACACGACTGTTTGGAAAATCAACGCCCAAGTTCGGGTCTTTCCCTTCCCAATCAAAACCGCCGTTGGTATTCCACACGCCCGTAAGTGGACTGTTGGAAGCCGTCAATTCTTCAATGGCCCCCGCCGATTTCAGTTCTCCTCTAAATGCCTCAAAGTGATCCTGAATTTCTTTGTCCATTCCCATGCTTATCAAGCCGTTACGTTCATAGCCAATCGGGCGATTTTTAGCGTGTTGAATTTGTTGGTAAACGATGATTGTGCCAATAATCAATACCACCGAAACCGTAAATTGGGTCGTTACCAACACCTTGCGCGGAATGGCCGCCCATTTTCCCACCCGAAACGTCCCTTTGAGGACTTTCAAGGGCTGGAAAGACGATAAGTATAACGCTGGATAACTTCCCGCCAACAAACCCGTAAGCGAAATAAACGACAAACTAAGCAGCCAAAAAACGGGATTTGCCCAAGGAAGTTCAATTTTCTTATCAGCTACTTCATTAAAAAATGGCAGACACAGTGTGACCAATACCAGTGATACCACAAAAGCAAACACCACCACCATGTACGACTCCGAAAAGAACTGATTAATCAACTGCGACCGCACCGACCCTACGGCTTTGCGAATACCCACTTCTTTGGCGCGTTTTTCGCTGCGGGCGGTGGCTAGGTTCATAAAATTGATGCAAGCCAACATCAACACAAACACCCCAATGATACCAAACATCCACACGTAGCGAATGCTTCCTCCTGTGTTGATGCCTTCTTTAAACTCACTTTCCAACGCCCATTTACTCATGGGGTGCAAAAACGCCTCCCATTTATACTTCAATTCTTCCTTACTCAGATTGTTGGCTTTGACATTTTTAATGCGTTTGGAAGCCGCCTGCATTGATACATTATCTGCGACTTGGACGAATGTCTGGCTAAAGTTGCTATCCCAAGGGTCTTCCATTGTTTTTACCCAAGGATTGTCAATCAACCAAAGCGACCACGGCATGATGACCTTCACGTTGCGAAACGAGGTATTGTAAGGCAAATCTTCGTAAACACCCGTCACCTTCACGTCGTAGGTTCGGTTGATTTTCAGCGTTTTGTCCAACGGATTTTGGTCACCAAACAGCGATTTGGCCACCGATTCCGACAGCATAATCGAGTACGGGTCTTTTAAGCCTGCGTACGTTCCGTAGCGCATTTTGAGGCTAAGCATTTCAGGTGCGCCTTCTTCAAAGTAAATCCCCGATTTTGTTACGTGGTTGCTTCCTAACGACAACACGTACGAGCCTTCCCACGAGGCCTGCACTACGTGCTTGAAGCTACTCCCGTATTTTTGCCGAATTTCGGGGGCCATCTGGGCAGGATTAGAGGTTTGGGTTCCAATTTTCCCGTTGAAAGTAGCGTGCTGCATGACCTGCGCGATACGCTCATAATTTTGATGGTAGGTATCAAACGACAATTCGTCGTTGACCCAAAGTCCAATCATCATAGCTACTGCCATTCCCACCGCCAGTCCACCGATATTGATGAAACTGTACATTTTGTTTTTGACGAGGTTGCGCCACGCAACTTTGAGATAATTCCGAATCATGGTTGTATAGGATTATTCTGTTTTCAATGATTTTACAGGATTAACCAAGGCGGCACGAATGCTTTGGTAACTGACTGTCAGTATCGCAATTCCGATAGCGATGGCGCCTGATAGTACAAACATCCACCATTCAATTTCAATGCGATAGGCAAATTTGGACAGCCATTGCTTCATTACGTACCATCCCAAAGGTGCGCTAATGATCATCGCCATCCCAACGAGCTTAACAAAATCAACAGAGAAAAGCCCAAAAATATGCGCAGTAGTCGCACCTAATGATTTACGAATCCCAATTTCCTTGGTGCGTGATTCGGCCATAAACGAGACGACACCGTATAATCCCAAACAGCCGATAAAGAGTGCAATCACTGCCAAAAGGCGAAAAAGAGCATAGCTACGTTCTTCACCTTGGTAAAAATTGGCAAGGGTTTCATCCAGAAATTCGTACGAAAAGACAAACTCAGGAAAGATACTTTGCCACACGGTTTCTACCTCTTTCAGTAATTGACTAATACCTTTTACTCCTCCTTCTTGGCCTGCCAGTTTCATTCCTAAGGTAGTATAATTGCCTCGTTGGGTCGTTAATACGCTTGGTTCTACCTGATCACGGAGCGAAAACACGTTAAAGTCTTTTACGACCCCCACAATTTGTTTTTCAATGTCTTCTCCCGCCACTTTCATTTTCTTTCCAATAATTTGTTCGGGATTTTGAAAGCCTAAGCGTTTTACAAATGTTTCGTTGACAATCAACTCTCGAATTGTATCAGCGGGAAGGTAATTACGTCCTGCCAATAATTTTAACCCATACGTCCGAATGTAAGAAGTATCTGCGGGACGCATCACGACGCCATAGTCGGGTTCTTTCTCTTGGTTTTCGAACCGAAAACCAGTACTCCAGTTGAATGCAGAAGATGGCGTCGTCATCGAAAAACTAAGCGACTGGACGCTGGGTAAGCCTGCGAGTTTAGCCCGTAGGTTTTCCAACTGACCTGGTTCATTTCCAGGAAGCTTTACTGTCAAAATAGCATCGCGGCTAAAACCCAAATCGGCCGAACGGAAATAATCCATTTGGTAATATGCAATGATGGTACCGATGAGCAAAAATTGAGACACTGCAAACTGCCCAATAATTAACCCCCGACGCAACGTAAAATAATGCGCCGAGCGGGTTGTTTTCATTTTTCCTTTGAGGGCCAAAATAGGTTGATAACCCGACAAAATCAGCGCGGGATAGAACCCCGTCAGCACGGTGGTGATCACGCCGAGTCCTGCCAAAAAGGCCAATATGACAGGACTAAATAAGTTTACAGCGCCTGTCGTGATATTTAATAAATCACTGACATAGGGCCATGCAAGCTCTGCCACTAGAAGAGCCAATACCACGGCAATGCTTGTCAACACGCTCGTTTCGCCCAAAAACTGTCTTAGTAGCTGGCTACGAGTACTTCCCAGCACTTTTCGGACGCCTACTTCTCGCGCCCGACGAATTGCCTGGGCAGTCGCCAAATTGACGAAGTTGATACAAGCCGTCACCAAAATGAAAATGCCAATGAGGGCCATTGCCCAAATCATTTCAATGCTGACACTACGTCGAGCAAAGTTAGTGGTATTCGTTGCGAAGTGAATATCGGTCAACGGTTGTAACGCATATTTAAACTTCTTGGCATCTTCTGGAGAGTGGTATTTTTTTACGAAACTGACCAGTTGGCTTTCCATTCGAGCCAAAGTGAGCGATGGAGGCAACAATAAGTAAATCTGCGCCCCACCATAGCTCGATTTCCAGTCGTCGATGGGAGAAGTATTTCCAAACGTTACCACAGAAGCATGGGTCAAAAAGACATCGAAGGGAAAACTACTGGTAGCAGGCGGCGCTTGTACAATACCCGTTACCACAAAATCCATTTGGTTATCTACCCGAATTGTTTTGCCCATTGGGTCGGTATCCCCAAAGTACTTACGCGCCATTCGCTCCGAGAGCACCACCGTATTCGGGTTAGTGAGCGACTGCGGGCTACCTTTTTTCCACTGATAATCAAAGAGATTGAAGTATTCAGGTTCGGCAAATGTAATTACTCCATCGGGTTCCTGAAACCGTTTTTTCTCCGTTACAGCAGTTCCTCCTACCGATACTACCGCTCTTCTCACACGGCTTACCATCGTCAGTTGGTGTTTCAATTCAGGAAAATCGTTTCGTAGTGCTGCCAATGCGGGGAAGGTAATTCCCGTATTTGGTGTTTCGGGAGAGCTTTTAGAGACACCAAGCATTCGATAAATATGGTCAGCATGACGATGATGACGGTCAAAACTTAGTTCATACCGAACTGCCACAAACAAGACCACACAACAGGCCAGCCCCAAGGTTAGCCCTAATACATTGATAATTGAGTAACTCCAATTACGCTTTAAAGCACGAATGGCCGTTTTAAAATAACTTGTAAGCATCGTTTTTTATTTCAGGTGAATCTATGTTTTTATGAAATACACCTTGTTTTTAGCAAGGTCTCGGAAAGCGATTTTAAAACAGTTTCTTAACCTACTTTTAGTTGATGGGCGCTGTAAATCGCAATGTATTTCCGCTTGGGTCAGTAACATAAAATTCTCTTCTGCCCCAAGTTTGGTCTATTGGCCTCAAATGCACAGGCGATTCTATTCTATGAGATTGATTTAGTCCTCTTTGGGTATATTTTTCAAAAAGGATATCTACATCATCCACAAGCACATTGATATCCAAGCCAGATACACCTTCCCAAACAGAAAGCTGTAATTCTGCCTCTCCGTTTATTAAATCCACCCCCCAATCATCGAATGTAAAATCTGGGTACTTGATTTCAAAGTCAAGGATTTTGGTGTAGAAATCAATAGCTTCTTGAATATCTCTTACTTTAAAAAAAGGGACTATTTTCATGATTTTAAGTAATGTTGTTAAACAGTTACTACTCTGTCTTCAGGCTTTTTACAGGATTCATCAGCGCTGCTTTTAGCGACTGAAAACCGACCGTCAGGCACGCAATCCCGATGGCCAACATGCCTGCCGCCGCAAATACCCACCACGAAACTGTGATGCGAGAGGCAAAATCTTTCAGCCATTGTTCGGTCAAATACCACGCAATTGGCGAAGCAATCAGAATCGCAATAAGCACCAATTTGAGGAAGTCTTTGGACAGCAGTGCCATGATTCCAACTGTGGATGCCCCCAACACTTTGCGAATCCCAATCTCTTTGGTACGAGACTCAACGGTGAAAGTGGCCAAGCCAAACAACCCTAAACAAGCAATAAAAATCGCCCACAACGACGCCGTCGTGAAAATACGGCTGTATTGTTGTTCGGATACATAAAGTTTGTTGTAATTGTCATCGACAAAAGAGTAGTCAAACGGATTGCCAGGGAAGTATGTCTTGTACAATTTATCCAAAGCCGCAATTTTTTCAGGCATTCGGTCGGCGGTTAATCGGATGGTGAAATAGGTACTGTTGTTTTGGGGATAAAAAATGATAGGATCAATCGTTCTTTTCAACCCTGTATGATGGTAGTTTTTCACCACCCCAATCACGTCCAAATAACGCTCATCCCACTTGATTTTGGTACGAAGGGCTTCTTCTGCGTTCGCAAATCCCAATAACTCTACCGCTCGTTCATTGAGCAATACTTTACTATTTTGGTTCCAATCTATATCACATTCGGCGGGGGTAAAGTTGCGCCCCGCTTTGAGGTCGATTTGATAAGTTTTCAGAAAACGGTCGCCAATGATGGCAAACGAGTACGAAATGAGTTCATCGCCTGGTTTGGTTTTAGGTTGCGTAAAACCTGAGGTCGCAAAATTATACCAACCGCTCGGCACCGCCCCTGAGGTCGCGTAGTCTTTCACAAACGTTTGTTGCATTAGCTCGTTCTGAAACGTCGTTTGGCGAACTTTGTAAGTAGCATCTTTGCCTACTTCTGGCCCACGAACCACCAACAATTGCTGCGGATTTAGTCCCAAGCTCTGCGTTTGCATGTGGTGTAGCTGACGATAAATGACCATCGTCGTGACGACCAAGCACACCGAAATCGCAAACTGAAACACCACCAATGATTTTCTCAGTAACCCACCACCCGACGTTTTGGCTAACTGACCTTTTAAGGTTTTAACAGGGTTGTAATTGGAAAGTAAAAAGGCCGTGTATCCCCCAGAAAATAACGAACCTAAAAGCAAAATGCCCAAGCCCCAAGCCCATACCGACGTAGAAGCCAAAGAGGCAAAAGACAACGGCGTCCCGATAAGTTCATTAAAAAATGGCTGAAGTAAAAGTACTATCAGCACAGCTAATCCAAAACTTAGGAAATTGACCAACAGCGATTCGCCCAAAAACTGCCGCACCAAGTGGCTTTGTGTTGCGCCCACCACTTTCCGAACCCCCACTTCGTTGGCCCGTTTGAGCGACTGAGCCGTCGAAAGGTTGACGTAGTTGAACCAACCAATCACCAGAATCAAAAACGCAATTCCCCCCAACATATAGACGTATTTGAGATTTCCTTGCGTAAGGTACGTGTCGCTCAAGGAAGCCGCCAAATGCACGTTTTTGAGAGGTACAAGACGAAACTTTACGCCGTCGTTTTCTTTGCTGAGTTCGTTTCTTAGGGCGGTTAGTTTTTTCTCAAAAACTGAAGGGAGAACGTTGTTATTGAGTTGAAAAAATGTATTAATATACTGATTATCAATATTCTCTAAATTAACCCAGTCGTTACCGTGCAAATTGGCGGGATGACGTAGCGTTTCCAACGAAAACACCATGTCGTATCGAATGTCTGAGTTGGTAGGCATATCGGCATAGACCCCTTCTACCGTAAAAGGGTTGGTGTCAAATTGATTGGAAAGCATCAACACTTTCCCTAAAGGGTTTTCGGTACCAAAATATTTTTTGGCATAAGAAGCCGACAAAAACACTACGTTTGACTTTTCCAATGCCTTGGGAGAACCTGCAGTAAGTGGAAAATTGAAAAACGAGAAAAAATTACCCTCTGCGTAGCTAATGTTGGTTTCGCGGAATGCTTCGGTTTTAGCACCTTCTCGCCGTACGATGCCTTGCGCCATCCCGTCGGCAAAACGACAATAGTCCTTGATTTCGGGGAAGCGTTGTTTGGCGCGTGTGGCCCAGCCTGGCTCTACTTCACCCCACATGCTACCTTTGACATCTTCGTTGAGAAGTCGATACATGGAAGACGCATTGGCATGAAACTGGTTAAAGCTTTTTTCGTGGCTCACGTATTGCAAAATCAACACAAAAGCTGCGATACCCATCGCCAAGCCAGTGATGTTGATGAAACTATATATTTTGTTTCGGAGCAAGTTCCGAAAAGCGATTTTGAGGTAGTTCTGTAGCATGGGATGTTCAGGTTTACCCTCTTAGTCCCAAATGCCATACCAGAAAGACAACTATTTGATAATCAATTTTTTAAAATAAATAAAAAGAAATAAAAATGTCCATAAACGGACAAATTCAGTTCGTTTATGGACAGGGTTGTAGAGACGTTGCATGCAACGTCTCTACAAGGATGGCGATTTATTCCGATTTCAACGATTTTACAGGATTTGTCAAAGCGGCTTTGGTAGCTTGAATAGCGACGGTCAAAAGAGCGATAAAAATGGCTAAGCCGCCCGCCAATGCAAAAATGTCGATTTTCAGTTGGACTTGATAGGCAAAATCTTGCAGCCATCGGGTGGCAGCATAATACGCAATCGGAAACGCAATGACATTGGCCACGATAACCAACCGAAGAAAATCTTTTGAAAGCATCGTAACAATGTTGGCAACACTTGCCCCCAGAACTTTTCGTACGCCAATTTCTTTCGTTTTTTGTTCGGCCGTAAACGTGATAAGCCCAAAAAGACCCATACAGGCAATAAAAATGGCAATGACCGTAAAACCTGAGAAAAGGTAGCCCATTCGTTGTTCGGCGCGGTATTGTTGGTTAAACGCCTCGTCCAAAAAGTAATACTCGAACGGGGCATTAGGCTCATATTTTTTATAGCTTTTTTCAATCGAAGCTATCTTTTGTCGGACATCTACCTTGGGGTCTAAGCGCAAATAAAGAGCCCGTAAATGCGTTGTATCTTTGACAACTTTTAACATCATAGCTTCCACTTTCGACTGCAAAGAAGCGAAGTTAAAATCTTTCAAAACACCAACGATTTCGGCTTTTTTTGATTCTTTATCAAACACATCCAGTTTCTGTCCGATAGGTTTATCGCTTATTTTTAATTTACCCACTGCCGTTTCATTGACCACCAATTGGTTCCCGTGAGCCAGTTCTTCGAGGTTATCGGGCTTGTGCTTCCATTCAAGACCTAAGAGTTTAATAAAGTTTTCGTCCACCACCATATTATTGAGACTCACATCTTCATTGGTAGTCGGAGTTTTGGTAAAAAACATATTCCAGCCTCCCGTAAATAAACTCAGTGACGAAGCACCCAACTGACGAATACCCACGCTTTGAACCAAGTCATTCCGAAACGCAGCATAGTGTTTTTGCGCTTCTTTGGAAAGCGTGATGACCAACACTTGCTCTTTGTTCATGCCTATTTTCTTGGTTTGCATGAAGTGTAATTGCCGCTGCACTACCATACTGAAAATAATCAGCACAATTGATGCCCCAAACTGAAAGACAATAAACACGCGCCGCACACGACCTCCTTGGCCTGCTGCCGAAAACTTGCCTTTTAAAATGCTGACAGGTGAAAACTTTGACAATAGCAACGAAGGATACGAGCCTGCGATAAGTGCCGTAGCAATAACTAACCCCAACAAAATAGACAAAAATAAAGGGCCTTTCACAAACGAATCGTCGATGGATAAGGATAAAAGTTGGTAAAAGGGGGTTTTTAGGAGCTGAAACAGCAATAAGGCAAGGGCAAAAGAAAGCAAGCTTATGAGCACTGACTCTCCGTAAAACTGCGATGCTAAGTGATGGCGATGTGCTCCAAGTACTTTACGGACGCCTACTTCCTTGGCTCGAATCGTTGAACGAGCTGTGGTAAGGCTCATATAATTGATAAGCGCCAACAGCAACACGATGCCTGCAATACACAGAAATATCATCACATACTTGGTGTTCGAAGAATCACCCCAGTTGTTTCCGAGGTGAGTTTCCAAAAAAGGTGTTAGCTGATACTTTGAATGCGACTCTAATTCTCCTTTTTTATCTGTGAGTAGCGTTGGAATTATAGCCTCTACTTTTGCAACAGCTTCAGGATTTTTAAGCAAAAAATAGGTTTCATAACTCCCCATTCCAACGACATCGTCTGCCTCGTAACGCTGGTTTGGGTCGCGTTTCATAATCCCCTCAAACGTTGGCAACGAAGCAATAAAGTCAAAGTGAAGCGATGAGTTGGTGGGCAATTTCTTCACCACTGCGGTCACCTTCAACGCTTCATTTTTGTTATAAATCAAGGTTTTACCAACAGGGTTTGTGTTCCCAAAGTATTTTTTAGCCATGGTCTCTGTCATTACCACCGCGTTGGGTTCGTTCAGGGCCGAAGCGGCACTCCCATTGACAAATTCAAACGCAAATACGTTGAACAACGAGGGCTCAGAAAAGTAAAATCCTCGCTCAAAAAACTGATGACTTTCATCGGATTTTATGACTACATCGCCACGAAACGAAGAAGCAATTCGTACAAAATCTTCGACCTCTGAGTTAGCCTGTTTTATGGCTGGGCCAAAGTTTTTGGAAAGCTGGTTAAACTGAACGGTATTGCCCCCAAAATTCATTTGGATAAAGGTATGAAAGATGCGTTTTCCCTTAGTATGGAAACGATCATAGCTCAGTTCGTGCGAAACGTACAGCAAAATCAGCATACTTACAGCCATTCCAACAGCAAGTCCCGTGACATTAATAAAGCTAAAAACCTTGTTTTTAAGCAAATTTCGCCAAGCAATGATAAAATAATTACGCAGCATGATTATTCCGATTTCAACGATTTTACAGGATTCATTAAGGCCGCTTTAATCGACTGAGTACTGACTGTCACCATGGCAATGCCAATTGCCACAACGCCTGCTACCACAAATACCCACCATTCTATTTCAATACGATACGCAAAATCATTGAGCCAGTAGGTCATCGCATACCACGCTAAGGGAGAAGCGATGAGGATGGCTATCAGTACTAATTTTAGAAAATCGGCAGATAAAAGCGTCGTGATGCTGGCAGTGGATGCACCAAGCACTTTGCGGATTCCAATTTCCTTGGTACGCTGTGCCGTGACGTAGGCCGACAAGCCCAACAGACCTAAACAAGCCAGCACAACGGCCAAGGCGGAGAAATACGTAAACACTTGATTGATACGGTTTTCGTTGGCATACATTTGGTTGTATTCGTCGTTTAAAAACGTGTAGGTAAACGGACGATGTGGCGCAAACGTTTTCCATTTATTTTCCAAAAAAGTCAGTGTTTGTGGGAGATTATTTCCCGTCAACTTGACCAGCAACACATTCCCCCAAGTGACTGGAAAAATCACCAATGGCCCAATCGGCTGTTTCATTGAGGCAAAATGAAAGTCGCGCACAATGCCTTTGACTTCACCCGTTCGGCCACCTACGCGTACTTTTTTACCAATCGCTTCGGCAGGTTTCCAACCCAGTTGCTTTATCATCGTTTCATTCAACAAAAAGCGGTAATCGGCTTGGCTCTCGTCTTTGCCTTTGAGTCGTTCCATGTCTTCTGATGATAAATCATTTCCTGCAACCAACTCCAAATTGAGCGTTTCGGCCATGTCTTCATCACAGGGAAAAGCTGTAATCATTTTTTGCACAGGCGCCGATGTTCCCTCCGTCTCAAGCCCATCGCCCCACTTAATGAACGTGGGAGTTTCATAGGCCAGCGAAATACTTTTTACATTCGGATTTTGCCGCAGTTCGTTCTTCAAAACAGGCAAATTTTTGTTAGTTCGCTCGTCGGTCGTGAGCGCAATTACGTGTTGTTTGTCGTACCCCAGCTTTGTGTTTTGAATAAAATGCAGTTGGTTCTTAACCACCAACGTTCCAATGACCAAAAACACCGAAATCATAAACTGCAACACAATCAGCGACTTACGAAGGGCCAAGCCCGAAGCCGTATTTTTAAATGCGCCTTTTAGTACTTTGATCGGTTGAAAATACGATAACGCCACCGATGGGTAACTCCCTGCAATACAACTGACAACCAACCACGCTCCTATCAGCGCCCCTATTCCTGCGGGTTGAAGTAGTATTTGCAAAGTCAGTTCGCGTTCGGACAGGGTATTAAATACAGGCAACAACAACACTGTCAGCAGGATACTGAGCAGCAAAGCCACCAGCGTCACCACCATTGATTCGCCCAAAAATTGCCAAAACAATTGCCCACGTACGGCTCCCATTACTTTACGAACCCCTACTTCTTTGGCACGCTCCGTCGCACGGGCCGTTGTAAGATTCATGTAGTTGGTGGTCGCAATAATCAAAATGAGCAACGCAATCACCGAGAAAATATAAATGTAGCGAATATCGCCAGAAGCAATAATACCGCCTTCTGCCTCAGACCGAAGGTGGACGTCCGTAAGAGGTTCAAATTGATACGTCAGAAAGTTATTTCCTGTCATTTCAGTTTCGGCCGACTGCTTACGCATGTAAGCAGGTAGTTTGGCTTGCAGCTGCGATGCCGAAGCAGATGGTTTCAACAAAAAGTAAGTGACATAATTGGCGGTCCACCACATTTCTGTTTTGGCGGCTGAGAGCGACATAAACGACGCCACAAAATCAAACTGAAGTTGAGAATTGGAAGGAGCATCGGCCGCAACGCCCGTTACGGTATAATCCACTCGGTCTTCTAACCGTAAGATTTGACCAATAGGGTTTTCATTCCCAAAATACTTTCGCGCCATCGCTTCCGTCACCACCACTTTGTTGGTGCCATTCAGGGCCGTTGCCGCGTCGCCTTTCACCAACGAAAACGAGAATACATCAAAAAACGTAGAATCAGCCCACAAAAAGCGAGATTCATTAAACTGTTGTTCTCCTTTTTTTATGACTACTTTTTGTTGCGAAAAGGCGGGGTCCGCCACGCGTACAAACTGTTCAATTTCGGCAAAATCACGTTTCAACGCTGGCCCAACTTTCGTCCCTGTCATCACTGTTTTATTGGCCGTTCCTTCAATGCTATAGTGCATTATGGTACGAACAATTTGCTGCTTGTTTTTGTGAAATTGGTCAAAACTCAACTCATGCTGAATGTACAACACAATCAACATGCAAGCCGTCAAGCCCGCCGCCAAACCAAAAACATTGATAAGCGTAAACGACTTGTGTTTCCAGAGGTTTCTGAGGGTTGTTTTTAGGTAATTCTGAAACATAGCTATTCGGATTTTAACGATTTTACAGGATTTACTAAGGCGGCTTTGACCGATTGAAAACTAATAGTGACCAATGCAATGACGATGGCAATCAGGCTTACCCACACAAACGTCCACCCACTGATGGTAATGTGATAGGCGAATGACTCCAACCAGCGATTTAAGGCATAGTAGGCCAGCGGCGAGGCAATCACAATGGCCAAGGTTACCAATTTTAAAAAGTCTTTGGACAAAAGCGTCAAAATATCCACCACCGAGGCGCCCAACACTTTTCGGATGCCAATTTCTTTGGTGCGTAGTTCGGTCGATAACGTGACCAAACTAAACAGCCCCAAGCACGACACAAAAATCGTGAGGAATGCAAAGGCATTAAACAAAGTCATCGTAAGGTGATCTTTTTGGTATTCTTTTTCGAGGGTGCTATCCAAAAATGAATACTCAAACGGCTCAAAAGGATAGTGTTTTTGCCAAACGGCGCGGAGCAAAGGCAGCTGTTCGGGGTTAGTTTTGAGCATCAGCGTATTAGGTGGGCTTTCACTCCAAATCATCGCCATGGGCTCTACCAAATTGTGCAACGATTTAAAATGAAAGTTTTTGACCACTCCTATCACCGTTCCTTTTTTACCTACCCCTTCGATTGACTGCCCAATTGGCTGTTTCCAACCGCTCATTCTCACAAAAGCCTCGTTGACAATAAAACCGCTTCGTTTGTCCGAAGGATAGGCAGACGAGAAATTGCGACCTTGTGCTAATTTAAGTTCAAGCGTAGAAAGATAACGGTCATCAACAAAAAAGAACAGGGTCATCACCTCCCTCGCTTTGCCATTTACCGTAAAATTGGTTGAAGCCAACGATGCAGGTTCAAACCCCGACCCCGCCGTAATTTCAGAAATAGCGGGATATTTTTTCAAACTAGCCGCCAGCGCGTATCCTTTCATCTGAGCCAACGAATCGGCAGGGAGCTGTATCGTCAGTACCTTATTTTTGTTAAAACCCAACGAATGATTTTGCAGAAAATCCATTTGTTTGTACATCACCAACACGCCCGCAATCATCCCAACGGCCAGCATAAACTGAAAAACGGTGATTGTCTGTCGCAGTTGAAAACCGCCGCTTGTTTGATGAACTCCTCCCCGCAATGCCTCCGCAGGGCGAAAAGCTGAAAGTACAAAAGCAGGGTACAGCCCACCGAGTAAGGTAGTGATAGCCAACCCAACGCCCGCCCATACGCTCAGTTCCATACCAGTCATTTGAAACTGGGTTTGAAGTAAATTGTTCATTATAGGAACAAACACCTGCAAAAGCACAAGGCCAATCACCACCGATAAGCTACTAATCAGCAGTGATTCAAACAAAAACTGCCAAATCAACTGAGAGCGCAACGCCCCGTTGGCTTTCCTGACGCCCACTTCTTTGGCGCGTTCGGTTGCGCGGGCCGTCAGAAGGCTGATGTAATTGAGTAGGGCAATCACCAAAACAAATACGGCCAAAAAAGAAAATAAGTACCCGTATTGTTTGTTGCCTTTGGGCGTGTCTTCCAACTTACCTTGACTGTAATGGACATCGGTCAGCGCCTCCGCTCGAAACTCCAGCGAATAGTCTTTCGAATCCATTTTTGTTAGTTCGGGCTGAATGTATCGCCGACTGATGGCGGCCATTTTTTTCTCAAAAGCCGCGTTATCAGGTATTCCACGGAATAAGACAAACGTATAAGCAGACAAATCCTCAATCCAAGAATTTCCCTTGTCAAAATCGTGGGAAAGAAGGGCGCGAATTTTTAAATCGGTATTGGTCGGTAACTCCGCCATCACCCCCGTAATCTGATAAGGCTGCTTGTTGATTTGTACGGTTTTTCCCAAAACATCAGTAGTACCAAAGTATTTTTTGGCCAATGTCTCCGTAAGTACGACGGTTTGGGGTTGGGTCAGGGCTTGACGGGCATCTCCTGCTACCAAAGGAAACGTAAACACGTCAAAAACCGAGGCATCGGCATAATACACATCTGATTCGTTGTACACTTTGGTACCTTGGCTAAACGTAGCAGCCATCGACTGAAAACGGACGGCTTTTTCTACTTCAGGATAATTTCGGTTCAAAAAAGAAGCCAATAAATTGGGCGTATTGGCCAACTCCATCGGGGCTTCGGGGGTTTTTAAATGAGACGTAACCCGCACAATCCGCTGGGCTTTTTGGTGAAAAACGTCGTAGCTCAACTCGTGTCGAACATAGATTGCCATCAAAGCACAGGCGGCTAGTCCTATTGATAACCCCACGATGTTGATGCTCCCATACAGTGCATGACGTCTGAGGTTACGAAAGGCAATTTTGAAGAAATTGAAAATCATACGTTTGAGAAAGTAGAAAAGGTGGCCAATAAAAAATGCAGAAAAGTGCCGCAACGACGGCACTTTTCTGCTCTATTTTCTTTACTGTACTTAAAATCAATTAAAGGCTGTATGAATGTTGTTATTTGTTCTCCCAAAGCTATGCCAGCCCACTAACTCACTAAATAACAATCAATTACAACTCCATAAAAACAAAAAAGTGTCCGAATGTGGACACTTTTCGTACGCGAGTGGACAACTACTTAGTCTTTTTTGCCGCATTCGCCTTTGGTGAAACTAATCCCAACGCGCGTGGCTTCGCAGGCGTTTCCGTAGGTCTTACCGTTGCATCCACAAACAGGGTCGTACTGTGCCGTGCACATCATTCCGTTATCAGGCTTTTCGACACACTCACTCGTAACTTCTTCTTTTTGGCAGCCTACCAATCCTGCAAGCACCAGCGCCACAAACATTCCTTTTTTCATCGCTATGACTGTTTATTTGAAGCTATGACGCCTTTCTGTGCAAAAAGGTTGGAAAAAAAACTCACTATTCTGTTCGGAGGGATTTGACAGGATTGACCAACGCCGCTCTGGTAGCATAGTAGGCAATCGCTCCAATGGCTACCACCAATACAATAACAAAGAATAGGCCCATCAAACCAATATTCAACCCCGCGTAGAAAGTGAACATTTTATTCATAAACATATTTTCGACCAACCCAATCGGCAAGGCGACCACCGCCGCGATGAACAACAGTTTCAAAAAGCTCCACGATAAAATCCGAACGATTTCCCACACACTGGCGCCCATTACTTTACGAACACCAATTTCTTTGTAGCGTTTTTCGGTGCTGTAGGTTACCATGCCCAGCAAGCCCAAGAGCGCAATCACAAAGATAATAAGTGACGCTAAGCCCATCATTTTCATGTCTTCGGCGGGATAATAGCGGTCGTACAGCTCTTTTTCGTACCACGAATACCCCAATTCTTTGTAAGGACTGTATTTTTTCCAAAGGGCTTTCATGTCGGCCAAAAACGCTTCTTGGTTGGCTTGTGGGTTTATTTTTACCGACACCATCGAAAACTGCGCAGGATTGTAATGAAACACCAGCGGCTCTTTCTGGTATTGGTAATGAAAATGGCAAAAATCTTTGACCACTCCCACCACTTGCAAGGGAGTTGTGCCATTGATAAACACCTGCTGACCAATGGCTTCGCGCGGCGTACCGAGCCGCAAACGCCGCACACCCGTTTCGTTGAGCAGCACAAAATTCCCCGCCGAATCGTTTAGCGCAACGGGCAAATTTTGTCCCGCTACCAGCGTTAGCTTCATGTTTTCAATGAAGTTTCTGTCCACCGAATAATAATAGGTCGGCACATTTGCATCTTTTTCGTGCACCTTGATGACTTGCTGCGACGGCACACTTCCAAAAGGCATCGACACAAGACCGACTTTCTCGACGTCTTTGTGTTTGCTGATTTCGTCCTTCAACAATCGGTAATTCTGGTCGGCCAACGACAGGTTAAAAATTCCTTTTCGGTTGAAATTGTCGTTTTCAGTCGCCATATAGCTAAACTGATTGTACAAATGCCCAATCATAAACATAAAGCCCAACGTTGCCACAAACTGAACGACAATCAGGCTTTTTCGGAAGTTTATTTTTCCAAACGAAACAGGACCTAAAACACCCTTCAGCACCATAGCGGGCTGGAATTTTGACAAAATGAGGGCAGGAAGTACCCCCGCCAAGATTCCCACTAGCAACGTAAAAGCCACAAAAACCCCGCCAATCAACGTACTGTTTTCGACCTCCCAGGTCAGCCATTGTACGTATATGTATTGTTTCATCAAATACAGTAACACCAGCCCGACGCCAAAAGCAAAAAAGGCAATGATGACGGCCTCGCAAATAAACTGAAACACCAACTGCAATCGAATGGCCCCCATTACTTTTCGAACGCCCACTTCTTTGGAACGACTCAACGACCGCGCCAACGTCAGGTTGGTATAATTGAAACCCGCCAACAACAAAATCATCAACGGAATCCCAAAATTGAAGTAAATGTCCTGCATCGAATCCACGTAGGGGTTGTAACGCAAATCCTCCACGCTTGGTGAAATATCGGCCAATACTTGTTTACGAAATACATTGCTCTTTTTGGCTGATACTAGGTTAATGTTTGTCTTTTTGGCCACCGCCCCCAGCGTCAATTCTAAGGCGTTTGGTACTGCATTGGGCTGGAGTCGCACAAACGTATGGGTTTCATACTTACCCCATCCAGCACGCTGCTTCACTTCTGGACGAAATTTTTCCAATGTCGCCATCGACACCATGACATCGCTCCGAAACTGCGTTTGTTTTTTGAAGTGTTTTAATACGCCCGTCACCGTCATAGCGCCATAGGTAGGGTGTACCAAGGTTTGCCCAATGGGGTTGGCTTCATCAAAAAACCGTTTGGCAGCTTCCTCACTCATTATCAATGTATTGGGAGCAACTGCTACGCTTCCTTTGGCCAACTTAAACCCAAAAATTTCAAAGAAAGTAGGCTCAACGTACAACGTATTGACCCGCAGCGATTTAAAAGGCGTATTGAGTTCCCAACCAAAATCGCGCACCACTTTGGTCGCTTTTTCGATATGGGTGTAGTTGTTTTTTAATTCATCCGACAGCAAATAGGGCGAAGACGCATACTTCGTGACGGTTCCATCTTGTGTTGTTTCGTTGGTCAATATTCGAAAGATACGGTCGGAATGAGGGTGAAAATTATCAAACTCAAACGTGCTTTGAAGGTGCATCAAGGCCAACAAGGCAAACGGAATGGCAAGCCCCAAGCCCATGATGTTGATAAAGGAAAAAAGTTTGTTTTTCCAGAGATTCCGAAAGGCTATTTTGAGGTAATTCTTGAGCATCTTGCTATTTTTAAACTATTGTAGAATAATGTGCCCTATCGTTAAAATCGCGGTTGTGAGCAACCGCTCCCACCGTGCAAGCGGTTGCTCACAACCGCGATAAATTCGCTGTCCATAATCGAATATCAACGAATAGCCCCCATTGGGGGTTGGGGGCTACTCTGCTTTCAACGATTTTACTGGATTAGTCAACGCAGCTTTAAAGGACTGGTAGCCTACGGTTAAAAGCGCAATGAATACGGCTACTGCCCCCGTTGCTACAAACATTCCCCAGCCAATCTCAATCCGATACGCAAAATCAGCTAACCACCTGTTTATCAAATAATACCCAATGGGCGACGCTATCAGAAGCGCAATCAGCACAAGTTTCAAAAAATCTTTGGATAAAAGAGCCGTTACCGAAAAAACTGAAGCCCCTAGCACTTTCCGAATCCCAATTTCTTTGGTACGCTGCTCCGACATAAACAAGGCCAAGGCAAACAACCCCAAACAACCAATAAACAAAGCCAACCCCGTAAATACCATGATGATAGAAGCCGTATGTTGCTCCGAACGGTATAAATTGGCAAACGACGCATCCAAGAAATCATACTCAAAAGGCACGTTTGGAATCGCTCGTTTCCACATTTCGGTTGCTTTTTGAATCGTTGCTTTTTCGGTTCCTGGCTGTAGGCGAACGGCGAGGTACGAACCCCACGTTCGGTACGTTTTTGATGACTCGTGGAAAAGTGCTGTCGGGTCTATCACCGTCCGCACCGACCCCAAATGAAAATCTCGCATGACACCTATCACCTGAAAACGCTGATTGTTATTACCAGGGTATCGCATCCATTTTCCAATGGGGTTTTTCCAACCAATGGCTTTCACTGCCGTTTCGTTCAAAATCACCGATGCCGAGTCGGCAGGGCTGTTGGGACGGAAATTTCGTCCTGCAATGATTTCTAGTTTTAGGGTAGGCGCAAAATGCTCATCGGTCATAAACGAACTTATGGGTAAATTTTGCACTACGGCATTGGCTTGTTCACCCTGCTCAGGCTCGTAAAAATCACCAAAACTTCCCAACGAAGGCAAAAAAGTAGAATGGGTGGCTTCCGTAACTTCAGGAAGCTGTTTGAGTTGCTGGCGAAACACTTCTCGTTCCGACGGATTGGCAAAATGCCGTCCGTTTTTGATAATCAACACATTTTCTTTCTCCATTCCGAGCTTGGAGTGTTGAGCAAAATACAACTGACGGTACATGGCAGTTACTCCCAACATGAGCACAATCGCCACCGAAAACTGAAGCACCACCAAGCCACTTCGCACCAAGCTAAAGCCGCCATTGGCACTACCTGTCAATTTCTTCATGCTGTCGGTCGTCTTGAAACGTGAGAGGTACAGCGCAGGGTACAAACCTGCGACTAACCCAGTGATGACTGGCAACGCCACAATGACGCGCATCACGTCGAAAGAAGAGAGTGAATCGGGGGTAAAGGCAATTTGGGTCAATTGATTGAATAAAGGCAATACACTCCATGTAACCACCACTGCCAATAAAAATGCCACACCACTCAACAGCGAAGACTCGACTAAAAACTGTCCTACCAAACTGCCTTTTGACGAACCCAAGGCTTTACGTACCCCGACTTCTTTGACACGTTTCATGGACCGCGCCGTCGATAAATTGATAAAATTGACACAGGCCAACAACAATATGATAAGTCCACCAAGGGCAAGCGTCCGAACTTGATTTCCGTCACCGATTGTGGTGAGACGACTTGATAGCTGCGGATAGCCCAAGTGGAGTTTCGTTAATGGCAACAACCGAACGTCGTATCGGTCGCCGCGTTTGAGTTGATCTTCAAAATTTTGTCCTACCCGCTCAAAAGCCGAAGGCGCGTGTTTGCGCACCATGGCAGGTAGTTTGGTTTCAAGGACAGCGATGTTAGTTTCAGTCAACGGTTGACGAAATTTCACCCACGTATCCACTTGTAACCAAATCCAGCTCCAAGAAAAGTTTTCAACTACCCGAAAATCTTTGACAGGCACCAAAAAGCCAAAGCTAAGCGAAGAGTTAGTGGGCAAGTCTTTTACTATTCCCGTTACTTTAAATAAACGATCATTAAGCGAAAGCGATTTCCCGATGGCTTGCGTTGTTCCGAAGTATTTTTGCGCCATTTTTTCGGTTAAAACAAGGCTCAACGGCGCATTGAGCGCATTTTTATCACCTTGTACCATCGGAAACTCAAACAACGACAAGAAGGTAGAATCAACCGCCAACGCGCTGGATTCACTAAAAACGGTACTTTCTGTTCCTTCGCTTTGACGAATCAGGACATCGCCTAGCGCAAACGTCCGTGCCGTCATTTCAACTTCTGGGAATTCAGCCAAACGCATTCCCAGTGGCGGTGGGGTGTTGGTGGTAATGCCTTCGGTATCACCCATTTTCAAATCCAATGCCGCCGCCGCAATGCGATTGGCATGAGGCAAAAAAGTGTCGTATTGTTTTTCGTGAAAATAATACGTCGCCAAAAGCCAACACGCTACCATGCCAATGGTCAACCCAACGACATTGACCAACGTGTAAAACGGCTGACGAATGGCGTTTCTAAAAGCCAGCTTTAAATAGTTGAGAATCATTTTGGGAGAACGATTTAGTACATTATTAAGTGAATCATTTCAATTATCTCACCCGCAGATGCCGCAGACTAATACAAACGCAGATTTTCGCCGAAAAAGGACTTAATGAAGGGGTTCATCTGCGGCTCTAAATCTGCGCCAATCTGCGGGTAAAACTTTACACAACCTTGAGTGCTTAGATACTTAAGCTAGCACACTTATTCTGTTTTTAAACTCTTGACGGGATTTGAAAGGGCAGCTCCAATGGCTTGAATACTCACCGTCGCAAAGGCGATGCTTACGGCAATGAGACCTGTTACGACAAAAATCCACCAGTAAATTGGGGTTCGATAGGCAAAATCAGCAAGCCAAGCATCCATGGCCCACCACGCTAGGGGTGACGCAATGACAATGGCAACAGCTACCATTTTCAGGAAGTCAATCGACAACAGCAGCGTAATGCTACCCACCGATGCTCCCAACACTTTACGAATACCCACTTCTTTGGTACGTTGCGAAATCACCATGATGGCAATGGCAAATAAGCCCATGCACGAAAGCAAAATCGCCAACGTGGCCGCGCTAAAAAACATTTGCGCCATGCGAGCTTCACTTTTGTATTGGTTTTCGGCATTTTCGTTCAAAAACGACCCTTGAAATTCCGATTTGGGGGCGAGCTCGTGGTAGGTTTTCTTCAACAAAGCGATGGTTTCTTCCGTATGATCAGGGGCGATTTTGACGAATATATAGTTAATCCCAAAGCCATTCATAAAGAATGTGACGGGTTCTATTTCTCGGTGAAGTGATTCAAAATGAAAGTCTTTGACTACGCCTATGACTTTTTCCTTACTCTCTGTATTGAGGATAACGCCCAGTGGATTTTTGACGCCCAATTGTTTGGCCATCGTTTCGTTAATGACCACCGAGTTGACGGTATCGGTAGGATACGCTTCTGAAAAATCGCGACCGTCTATCAATTTTAGCCCCAACGTTTTTACGTAGTCGTAGTCGGCAGTACGCATGTTGGTTTGGAGGGTACGGCCATTTTGTTCAAATCCTAATACTGATTTAGAAAAAGACCCGTCGAGCCCACGTCCCAAATTGACATCACAGCCCGTCATGCTGTAAATGCGTGGCTGACCTGCCAAACGGTTCCGAAAATGCTGCAACAAGCGCTTGCCCGACACCTCATTCCCAATCGGAATACTATATACTTCGGAGGTACTGAAACCCAGTGGTTTGTCGCGCAAAAATTTAATTTGAGTCCACACAATCATTGTACACGCGATAAGTAACACAGCCATGGCAAACTGAAACACGATGAGCGAATTACGAATCCCGCCCGAACGACTACTGAGTTTGATTTTTCCTTTTAGTACTTCGATGGTATTGAAGCGGGTAACGGCCCACGCAGGATAGCCACCCGCAATGAGGGTAATAAAAGCAAAACAGCCCAGCATCGCGACCAGCAAGACAGGTTCGGTCATGGTTTTGAGCGTGATACTGGTTTTAAAAATCGCGTTGTATTGGGTATTCAGCAAATACGCAATCGCGATACCAAGCCCAAAGGCAAAGACACAAATGATGAATGCTTCACCCCAGAACTGACCCACAATTTGGGTTTTAAGCGCTCCAAGGGCCTTACGCATTCCCACTTCTTTGGCCCGCCCGAACGATTTTGCAATGGATAAATTGACGAAGTTGATGGCCGCAATCAGCAAAATCACAATGCCAACAATCAACAACACATACGGAAAAAACTTGTTGATGGCCTGTCCTCGTCCCCCTACTTTGGTGTCAAAGTGTGTATCCGACAGCTTCATCATTCGGGTACTCATCACCTCACCGCGTTCGTCTATTTTGGCTCCCTCTTTTTTAAGCTGTTCGATGCTTCCTTTGTAATATTTGGCCGTAAAAGCTTTTAAACCCTTCTCAAACGTATCGGGATTGGTCCCTTCTGCTAACTGGATATACAACGAATTTTGGCTTGCATCCCAGCGGTCTTTGTTGTTGTTATACTCGCCTAGGTTCTCCATCCGCACCAGCATTTCGTTGGCGATACTGGTGTTCTCTGGCCCTTTTTCAAGAATGCCACTTACCACAAACGCATGGGGTAGATTGTCATAAATTAAGGTGATGGTTTTTCCCAAAGCGGGCTGTTCCCCAAAAATACTTTTGGCTACATCCTCCCGCAACACCACGTTACTCAACTCGCTCAATGCCTTCTTGGGGTCTCCTTGGAGCAATTGGTACCCAAACATTTTGAGGTAATCTTCATCCGTGAACGCCATCCCTCTGTTAATAAGTTTGTCATCTTTTAACACTTGACCTGGACTTGTCACGATGCGTGTGGCGGCTTTTACCTGTGGGTAATCGGTTTTGAGGGCAGTCCGCATCGGTAGCGGCATGGTATTACCGTATTTGGTCTCTTCCGCGTTGTTGATTTTGTCATAAACCCGATAAATATCTCCCTTTTTTTCATGAAACATATCGAAGGTGAGCATGTCGTAGGTAGTCAGAAACAACAAACTACTAACGCCAAATGCTACGGACATTCCAATGAGGTTGATGAACAAATAGGTTTTGTTCTTCCACAAGTTTCTAAGGGCAATTTTTAGATAATTTTTAAGCATGGCTTACTGGAAAAAGTGTTTTTTATGTTACTATTTTTGGAGAAACAACGCGTGTTGTCTTTCTAAATCTTCTTTTTTGACAAAGGTAATTGGCACAAACTCGTCCGTAGGAGCTCCTATGTAATACAACGACCAATCATGGTCATACGACGAAAGAATATGCCGCAGGCAGTCGGCACGGTCAACGCTGGGGAGGCCGCATTCGTCCCAATAAAACAATTCTACGCGGTAATGAAGGGCTTGCTTTTGGCCATTGATAGTTACTTCAATCTCAATGTCTTGCTTGCCTAGCTGGGTCGGAATCGGAATTGCAATGTGTGCCATGTCGTTAAGGATTTAGAAGTGAATACAAAAACGGTGAAAGCAGAATCAGTTCTTTTTTCCTGACAAAGGTCACTTGTATCGACTTCTCGGTGGGAAGTCCTATGTAATACAGTGACCAGTTTTGGTCATAGGTTGAAATAATGTGGTTCAAGCAATCGGCACGGTTGGCGGGAGGTACCCCGTATTCATCCCAATAAAACGACTCCACCCGATAGTGCAAAGCCTGCCGTTGCCCATTGATGCTGACCTGTACATCAATGTCTTGTCGTTCAAGATTAGACGGAATCGGTATAGCGATGTGTGCCATAGGGTAAATACTGTTTCATGTCTTAATCTACAGCACGGGGCAATACTTATGCCACATACATATCTATTTAATAATCAGAAAATTACATAAATCCACAAACACAAAAATGTCCGTAAATGGACGATTTTTCGTTCACTTACGGACAGGAGATTTCTAGTTATATTGTATTTATGCAACCATATAAGTCATATAAGGGCATATAAGTTTTTCTTATAATCTCTTATATGTCTTATATGGTTAAAAAAAATTACTTCGCTTTGCGGATGTAAATATTGCCGTGCATGTTTTTCATCATCACTTCGCTGCCACCACCGTTGACTTTGCCTTGAATCCAATCGTCGATGCTCACTTTGTACATGCCGTCTTTGGTAACTTTGTTGGATTTTGGCTCGCTTTTGTCGGCATCAACGTCAAAATCGCTGTAAATCTCTCCACGATCGGATTTGAGTTTTACGTTAAACTTCGCCGAAGGTGGGAACGTCACGTCGATGCGGCCGTTGAGCGACGTAAAGGCCATCGGAGTATCGGAGGTCACGCTTTTGAAATTGGCTTTCACTTCGCCGTTGACCGTCGTTGCTACCGCCGAACCTGACACGTTGGTGAGAATAATATCGCCGTTCACGTTGTTTACTTCCAACGTCCCCGTTACGTTTTCAACGACAATATCGCCTTGATTAATGGTTCCTACTTGCAACGAAAACTGCTGAGGTACTTTGATAGACAATACCGCAGGGCGCTTCATCAAATTGGAGGTCACTTTTACGTGGTTATTGCGTTCCTCGGCGGTGAGTTCAATCCCCCCACGGCTCGTTAATTTTTTCATACCCGTCGCCAATTCATCGTTTTTGCCTTCGGTTTTCTTGCCGTTGTAGGCATCGACTGTGGCGTCGATAATGACGTCCTTGCCCGAATATCCCGTGATTTTGATGGAACCGCTGATAATTTTTATTTGCAAACTACCTGGTTTACTGGGATCAGTGAGAGGTACGACCAATTGTTCCTTGATTTCTCCTTGGGCGTAGGTCGGTGTTGCGAGGTTCATGGCTGCAAGCGCAACAACCGAAAAAATGGTTTTGATGCTGGTTTTCATACAATTATGATTGTTTCTTGATATAAATATTTCCGTTAAATGTTTCAAATCGGAACAGTTTCCCGCCATTCCCAATCCGCACCGAAGTTTCGGTATTGAGTTTATAAACAGTGGTTTTGTCGCCGCGCTGTTCCTGATTTTTCACCACTTTTACGGGTAAGGTTTCTACATTGTCAAAATCGGTGTAAAATTCACCTCGGAAGCTTTTAAACTCGCAGTCGGCCGACAACGCGGCGGGATAACTGATACGGATGTCGCCGTTGAGGGTTTTGTACGACGACTGGCCTGGCGGAATGGCTGTGTAGTTGGCGTCCACGTTGCCGTTGACGGTTCGTAACTTAGTCGCACCTTTTACGTTTTTCAACGTAATGGCACCATTTACATTTCCAACCTCCAACATCCCTGTCACATCGCTCACCAGTACTTCCCCACCGTTGACGGTCGATACGTGTAGGTTCATCGAATAAGGCACTTTCACCTTAAAATTCAATTTGTAGTGGTATTCGATGTGTCGATTGTTGTTGCGATTGTTCCAACTACGGTTAGGCCGCGAATCGTAGGGCTCAATGAGATACGCCATCACGGTATCCGCATTCTGTTCCACCACAAACTTAAATTCGGCTTTCCCTTGGTCTAAGATTTCCTTGGTTTTGCCCGAAATGGTTTTATCCACGTCGATGATGACCTTATCGCCCGAATACCCTTCAACTTGAATCGAGCCGTTGATGTTGTAAATGGCCAAAGTACTGCTGGCTGCGTTTTGGGTCAAGGTAAACTCCTTGGTTGTGTGTTCTTTAAATTCCTGCGTTTGGGCGGCGGAGTGGGTACAAGAGAGCACCACTCCCGCTAACAAGGGGAGAATGATTTGTTTCATGGCTATACAGTTGGATGGTTAAATTAAGATAAGTCTTTGATAGTTTGTTGGAATTTACTTTTCACCAAGTCGTTGAGGTCTTCGCGGCGAAGCATCTGTTTGAAAGCTTTAATAGAGCGTTTTTCTTGGAGTTTTACCATTACATCGGCCAATGCCACTTGCACCAGCGGGGATTCTTGCTTTGTCAAAGACAGCACCAGCCCTTGCCGAACGTCGGGGTCGTGGGCTAGTTCGGCCAATGCCTCCAACGTCACGAGGCGCACGTTTACGTTCGGGTCGTTGTTGAGCGTAGTAAAGAGTGCTTGCACCACTTTATCGTCCACATCGGTGATTTCGCGGGTATAACTTACGGCTTTGAGGCGCTCACTGGCCGACGGGTTTTCAATCAGCGAAAGCATCATCATTTGGCGCATTTCTTGGACTTCTTTGGTGAGCGTATCCATTTTTTCTTGGTACGCTACTTCTTTGGGGCGCATCAGGAAATACCCGCCTAGCACGCCCACACTCATCAGGCACACACTGTAAGCCACCCGTAGCGCCAAACGGGGCGTCCAGAATTGTTGTATTTTATCAAAAATCGCTTTCCACTGGCTACGGCTCGACGGAGCTTCGTTTTGTTTATAGGTTTCGAGCATGGCATAAAACCCTTCGCGCATTTGCTCGGTGTTGGCTTTGGGTGCGGGAACTTGCCCCATGAGCTGCCACAGTTGGCGGTCGGCGTCAAAAGCTACTTTGCACTCGGCGCACTCTTTCAAATGATGATATATGGCTGTTTGTTCGGACTCGGTTAATTCGTTGGTCAGCCAGCCCGTTAGCCGTTCTTTTGCTTGTTCACAGTTCATGAGCTTTGCTTCCTTTTTCTGAGGTCAAAAAATTCTTTTTCAATTCTCCCAGCGCTCGGTGTACCCGTACTTTTACGGCGCCTTCGGTAATGTTCAAAATACGCGCAATTTCTTCGTATTTTAATTCTTGGTATCGACTCAAGACCAGCACTTCGCGGTGATCAGGACTGAGCCGTGCCATGGCATTTTGCAAGGCATCCAATTCTTGTTCTTTTTCCAATTGCTCATCGGCAGCAACTCCCCCTCCGAGGCGATCCGATAAGTCGGCAATATCGTAGGCGCGTCCTCCCCAGCGTTCTTGCTGTCGAAACGAATCGTTCAAAATATTCCGCGCCAAATGATACATCCATGTTCTAAATTCTCCGTCGCCATTGAACGTATGTCGGTACTTGAGCATTCGGTAAAATACATTTTGTACCAAATCTTCGCACGCATGGGCTTGCCCAGTCATGTGGTACAAAAAAGCGAATAACGGCCGATGGTAGCGCTCAAAGAGCAATCCCATCTTGTCCAAGTCTCCCGCTTTTACTTTAAGCATGAGTGCGTTATCCGATAGTGTATTCAAGCGATGATGGCTGTTTGTAGGTGATTTGTACGTGGAAACTCCCGAAGTGGGGGAAGGTTACAGAGAAAATTTTATTTTTTTTCTACTTCTTCTCTTACGGTCACTCTTTTTGTTCTAATAATACCCTCAATGCCCGTTTGCCATCCTCATTGTTTGGAGACAAAGCTATTGACTTTTGATACATAGCAATGGCTGCTTCTTTCTTACCACTTTGAGCCAATGCCTGCGCGTAACTGTCGTAAGTATTACCGCTTTTTGGATAAAGTAACGTATTAATTTTAAATACTTCCAACGACAATTCATTATGATTAGGAAAAGGCGCTTTGAGCAAGTCATAGCCTAAGCGATTCATTTCTAGTTCATCTACGTAATAATTGGTGCTGTCATTTTTTAATTCGTTGAACTTAGTGGCGGCTTCATCAATACCTTTGTTTACCAATATTTCTCCATAAACTTTTGCTAATGATTTGGTGAGCCGAATGGGTAAGGCAGGCGTACCATTCAACAAATTAGAAATCGAAACCATGACTTGTATTGGATTATTTTCGGTGTTGTCGTAGAAGAGAATCGTTTGGTTCTTAGTGAGATTGCGGTGCATAAATGTGGTTAGACCAATAATGCGCCCATCATGAAAAATAGAGGTGTCGGCGGGCTCGGTCTTACTTGTATAAACATTCCACCCTAAACCGTAAGAGCGCGTACTGCCGCCCATGCGAAATGGCTTTCCGTCGTTTAGTACAACAGGCATAAAGGCTGTTTTCATCAGTGCTAAAGAGAGGAGCTTGCCAGCAGAAAAGGCATTGTCAAAGTGCCACAAATCTTCTATCGTACTTATGATGTTATTGGATCCCATCAAACTACCCAAATGATAATAAGTATAATGCTCGGCAGGGTTTAGGGAATCGACATTATGGTAGGTGGGGCTATAAAAATTGAGTAATGTATAGCGTGATGTATTGGCCATGCTAAGTTCACGGACGTAGGTTTTTTTCATACCTGCAGGCGTGAAAATATTCTTCTTCATGTAGTAAGCAAAAGAGGTTTGGCTTACTTTTTCCACCAACAATGCCAATAAAAAATAATTAGCATTGTTGTATTGCCATCGATTCCCCGCCGTAAAGTTCAACGGCTTATTTAAGGAAACTAGGTGTTCATAGGCTTTTTGAGTGCTAATAATCTCCTTTGGGTGCGCTTTTATGTAATCCTCCTCATAGCGTTCTACGACAGGAATACCTGATGTTTGGGTCAGTAAATGTTGAATTGTAATTGCCGTGTAGGGAAAATCGGGGAAATAACTAGCAAAAGTATCTGTTAGCTTTAGCTGCCCTTTTTGTACTAACTGTAGCACTGCAATCGCCGTAAAAGGTTTGGATAAAGAAGCCAAGTTGAAATGAGTGGTGTCTGTATTGGGAATGCCCCGCCCAAAATCAGCATATCCTGAGGATTTTTTATAAATAACTTTTCCCTCCTCGGTTACCAAAAGAGTTCCATTGAATAAATGATGATTGGCTAAAGAGGTTACAAAAGAATCAATTCGAGCTACCTTTTGATTGATAGGTGTCGTTTGCTGCGAAAACCCAGCGTGGTAGCTCATGATAAATAATAGAAAGAAGGCGCTATCAAAAAGGCTGTTTTTTTTCATAATAAAGTAAATGAGAAAAAGGTTGTGGAGAGTTTGTACGTGGAAACTTCGCATCTCAAAAAAAGTTACCGCTATTTTGTAATGTTTTTTCAACTCGCTCGTCTATGCTTTTGAAATGGAACTCAAAGCTTTTACCCAACTCATCCTCCCAACGCAAGGCCGCCTTTTTAGATTGGCCAAGTTGTTTCTTCGCAACCGCGAAGAAGCCGAGGATACGTTACAGGAGGTGTTGATGAAGCTTTGGACCCATCGGCAGCAGTTAGAATCGTACCAAAACGTAGAAGCGTTTGCCGTACAAATGACCCGTAACCTCTGCCTCGACAAGCTCAAATCAAAAGAATGGCAAAGTCGTGCAGGGGAAGCCAATTGGGAAGAGGTAGAAGAGCAAAAAGTATCGCCCTACCAGCAAGTGGAGCTATCAGACAGCGCGGCGCTGATGCGCAAACTGATAGACGAACTGCCCGAAACGGCTAAGCTGATTCTTCATTTGCGCGACGTGGAAGAGTACTCGTTTGAAGAAATAGAGCAAGTCACGGGGATGAACGTCAACCACCTTCGCGTGGTCTTGTCGCGAGCACGGAAAGAGGTACGGGATAAGTTTTTAAAAATTCAGGCGTATGAATCTGGACATTGAACAATTAATAGAAAAGTATTACGAAGGCGAAACTACCCTCGAAGAAGAGCAACAGTTACGCGCTTTCCTTCTGAGCGAAAATGTGCCTGCTCACCTAGAAAATGAGGCCAAGCAGTTTCGGTATTTTGCCCAAACGCGCAAAGAACAGCCCTCGGCGGGGGTAAGTTACCGCACAGTTACTGAACTTAGCAAACGAAGCAAAGTGCGCTCGTTGAGTTCTTGGGGCTTGCGAATCGCCGCCAGTCTCACTTTGTTGGTGGTAGGTTTTGGGTCGGGGATTTGGTACACACAGCACGAAGCGGGGCTTTCGGAAGAAAATAGCCAAATGGCTGAAATGAAAAAAACCTTGCAAGCTCCTGAGCAAACATCGGCGAGTGAACGCATTTTGGCCGTCAACCAGAGTTATGAACTTGCGCAAGGTGATGAAGAAATCACACAGATTTTGCTTAATACCATGAATTTCGACGAAAACGTCAACGTACGACTCGCGGCTTGTCAAGCGCTGCAACGCTTTGAAAATGAGCCGATGGTGCGCGATGGACTGATTCAATCATTAAAAATTCAAACCGACCCCAGTGTTCAGTTGGCATTGATTGAAGCTTTAGTGCTCATGAAAGAAAAGCGAGCCGCTTCCGAAATGCTACGTTTGGCCAAAAACCAAGAAGTACTGGAAATTGTACGTCGCAAAGCCGAAGAAGGGGTTTTCCACCTAAAACAAGAAAAACAAACGAATAATACCTAACAATTAACGGTGCGTAAGCACTCAAAAACCATGAAATCAACCGTGTTAGTATGCGCCCTGTGGATGGGGTGCAGCGTGGGACTTTTTGCCCAAGAATTTAAAGCGAAGTTGGCCAACAGCAAAGACCGTAAAATCAGCATCGAAATGGATGCCAGTACCCTCAAAATCGAAGGCTATGACGGTGATGAGGTCATTATCAAGGGAAATGGATTTCAGGCTCCGCCCGAACAAGCCAAAGGGTTGCGGTCTTTGTACAACTCGGCCGTCGATAATACAGGCATTGGACTGGCTGTGACCAACCAAGCAAATGGCCTAAAAATCGAAAAAGCATCGCGTAAATCGACGTCGTATATCCTCAAGGTTCCCAAAAAAGTGGCGATTTTGTACGAGCAAGTCAATTGGAACGCAGGGAACATTTCTATCAGCAACGTAGAAGGGGATTTGGAAGTAAAAACCAACAACGGTAAAATTGAACTTCTCAACGTCACGGGGCCTGTCGTGGCCAATAGCACCAACGGCGACATCAAAGTAGTCTATTCGAGTCTCAACCAAGAAAAACCCAGCGCCATTTCTTCCATTAGTAGTGCCATTGACGTGAGCCTGCCCACCAATGCCAAATCGACCCTCAGCATGAAGTCTATCAGTGGTGAAATCTACACCGACTTAGACCTTGACTTGAAAAATGCCAAAGAAGGCATGTCACGCGTGGGAGGTGGTCATAGCATCAACGCAACCACCAACGGCGGCGGCGTAGCGATTAAACTTAGCAGCATCAGCAATAATATTTATTTACGTAAACAGTAACCCTTCTTTACTACCCATATAGCCATGAAAACTTTTTCACTGATACTCTTTGTAAGTACGTTGACCCTAACGGCTTGGTCACAAAAAATTATTACCAAACAATTTCCATACTCCGCCGCTCAAACCGTCAACCTCAACCTCAAGTTTGCTGACAGTATTCGGGTGCGGTATTGGGATAAAGCCGAAGTATCGGTTCGGATTTCGGTTCTTATCAACGGCGGGCGGCTTAACGATGGCTTGACCGTAGAAAACACCACAAATGCCCAAGAGATTAGCCTAAAAACGAATTTTGACAACGAAATTCTAAAAAAAGGCAAAGCCGAAGACTGTCCCGACTCAAAACATAGCTGGCGCACCCAGCGCGACGGCCAAGATATGTACGTTTGTAGCACCATTCATTATCAGGTATTTTTGCCGCGCAACGCCAAATTAAAACTCGAAACCATCAACGGCAACGTGGACATTCAAGGGGCAGCGGCGCCCGTTTTTGCCAAGAGCATCAGCGGCTACATTGATTATAGTTTGCCCAAATCAAAAGGGGCGAACTTGGCCATGAAAACCATTACGGGCGAAGTTTATACCGACTTAGACATTGATTTCAAAAACAAGCGCCCCAAAAACCCGATTGTGGGTTATTTGCTAGAAGGTTCGGTCAATGGCGGCGGTCCCGACATTCGCTTGGAATCAATTAGTAATAACGTGTATGTTCGGAAAAAAGACTAATCCCGACTAACCTCCACACCAACCCTGATGGCAGCAGCGCTGCACGCAGCAGTCCCCTCTCCAGCAAGGAGAGGGGGTGAAACCGCAAGGAAAGTTCTGCGATATAGCGAGAAAAACCTCCTTTCCGTCGAATATGTTTGGGATTCCACGCGCATCTCCCCAACTTCGTAGCTTTACTTCTACGCGCATGGAACTAACCAAACCAACTAGCACACTCACGGTGGTTTTGCACATAACCGTGTGGTCGCTGCTTGGCTTTATCGTTTTATTCTATCCTCCCCTTACATGGGATTTTAAGGTGCCATTAGGATTCTGGCTCAAACAATTGGCCAATTTCATTATGATGGTGGCTGTTTTTTATTTTTCTGCCTACTACCTGGTTCCCAACTATTTAGTAAAAGGCAAAAAGCTTCTTTTTTCCCTTTCAGCCGCTTTTTTGGTTGTCCTCTATTTGGTCATTGCACGCATCATTGAGGTACCCATTCTGAACGTACCTGAGCAATTGGCTGCTGTTAGAGGGTGGAAACACACAAAAAGTGTTTACAGCATTGATGTCCATTTGTTCATGGTCGTAACAATGGTGACCGCCATCAGCATTGGGTTTGCGATGATTCAGCGGTGGCAGGCTGCCGTTCAATTACACGAACTCGTTGAAAAACAACACATAACCTCCGAATTGGCGCTATTAAAAGCCCAAATCAACCCCCACTTTTTCTTCAATACCCTCAACAACATTTATGCCCTTACTTACTCTGACGTGCCGTTGTCGCGCGAGGCCATTCTGAAACTGTCTCGGATGATGCGGTATGTCCTCTACGATACCGTCCTCGACCGAGTGTTGTTGAGTCAAGAAATATCTTTTATGAATGATTACATCGAACTGATGAAGTTACGGCTTCATTCGTTTACGAAAGTAACCATCGAAGCGCCCAAGCCCGACCAAGATTATTCGGTAGCGCCCATGCTTTTGTTGCCTTTTATTGAAAATGCGTTCAAACACGGCACGAGCTCGCTGCACAAAACCGAAATTTTGATTGTGATTAAGGCCCAAAATGCTGTTTTGGATTTACACGTTTGGAACCAAATTCATGCCAATACCGATGCGATTCCCAATACAGGAGGGGGGATTGGATTGGTAAACACCCAACGCCGCCTTAATTTAGTGTATCCCGAGCGACATGAACTGATCATTCACGAAGACACCAGCCTTAGGACTTTCACCGTTGATTTGAAAATACAGCTATAATACTTACGCGTTCCAGCCATGAAGTTAAATTGCATCACCGCCGACGACGAGCCGCTTGCCCTTGGGCTTATCAGTGCATTTGTTCAGCAAACGCCGTTTTTAAACCTTGTTGGTCAATACGCCAACGGCGTCGAAGCCCTCCAAGCCATCCACAACCAACCTGTTCATCTTATTTTTTTAGACATTCAAATGCCCAACCTCAACGGCATGGAATTGGCACGTATCATTAGTCAAACTTCTTCTTTGGGGCAAACCAAAATCATCTTCACAACGGCTTACAACCAATTTGCCGTAGAAGGTTACAAAGTCGATGCGCTCGATTATTTGATGAAACCGTTTGGGTACGAAGAGTTTTTAAGGGCGGCCACCAAAGCCAAAAACTACGTTGAACAATGGTCGGAAAACAACAGCCACGGCTGCATGTTTGTGAAATCGGACTACAAAATGGTACGAATTGATTTTGACGCAATTCTTTACCTTGAGTCCATCAAAGACTACGTTAAAATTCACCTCGCTCCTCCTCAGCCCCCCGTCGTTACCCTGACTCGCTTGAAACTTATTGAAGACAAGCTTCCTCCTTCTAAATTTTTGCGTATTCACCGTTCCTTCGTTGTTGCCATTCCCAAAATCGACTCATTAAGCCGCAATACCGTTCAGATTGGGAATATATCCCTTCCAGTTGGAGATTTATACAAAGATACCTTTCAGGAACTGATGGGTTTGTAAAAAGACGGGGTTTAAAAGAGAAATTTGCGTTTCTGTCCATAAATACTGCCCTTCTAACTGGTTTTTGTTGCCAGCATCCGCCTTGAGGTGTACCTTTGGATGTTTATAAATAAATAGAATGGTAGTGCATACACCGCTTTTGTGATACATTGGCGGTGTTTTAGTGCTATTTTTGCTTCTAAAGGCTTACCTTTGCCTTTATTCCCCAACTTCATTAACACTTTTTCTATGCAAAAATCCCTAGGCAAATCCATTCTCATTGGCCTATTTAGCACTTGTTTTGCCACCAACATTATGGCCCAAAACCCGTTTTTTGACACCTACAAAACACCTTTTGGCGTGCCTCCTTTCCACCTCATCAAAAATGAGCATTTTGAGCCTGCGTTTGTGGAAGGAATCAAACAACAAACGACCGAAATCGCCGCTATTACCAACCAGAAAGCAGCTCCTACATTTGCCAATACCATTTTGGCGCTGGAAAACAGCGGCGATTTGCTTGACCGAGTGGGTGCAGTATTTTACAACTACAACAGCGCCAATACCAGCGACGCCCTCCAAAAAATCGCCCAAACACTTTCGCCCCAACTCTCGAAGCACCGCGACGATATTCAGCTCAATGCCGAGTTATTCAAACGGGTTAAAGCCGTTTATGACCAACGTAATCAGCTCAAACTAACGACCGAACAACTCACTTTACTCGAAAAGACCTACAAAGGATTTGTAAGAAGCGGAGCAGCCCTTCCTGCCGACAAACAAGCACGTTTGCGTAAAATCAACGAAGAATCGTCGTTGTTGACGCTCAAGTTTGGCCAAAACATTTTGACTGAAACCAACGGTTATAAACTGGTTATTGATAAAAAAGAAGACTTGAGTGGCTTACCATCTTCGCTCGTAGCTGCTGCTGCCGAAGATGCAAAAAAACGCAAACTCGAAGGAAAATGGGTATTTACGCTGCAAAACCCGAGCATCATGCCGTTTTTGCAGTACGCCGATAACCGCGCCCTCCGCGAACAAATCTTCAAGGCGTATTTGGAACGCTGTAACCACAACGACGCCTCCGACAACAAGGCGATTATGTCTAAAATCGTGGCACTACGGGCCGAAAAAGCAGCGCTTTTGGGTTATGAAAACCATGCGGCTTACGTGCTAGAGGAAAGTATGTCGAAAACCCCTGCCAAAGTGAGTGATTTTCTAAACCAACTCTGGACCGCTACTGTCCCTGTCACTCAGCAAGAAGCCTCAGAATTGCAGACATTGATGGACAAAGAAGGCAAAAACGAGAAATTGGAAAGCTGGGACTGGCGCTACTACGCTGAAAAGCTTCGCAAGCAAAAATACGACCTTGACGAAGAAGAGCTTCGCCCGTATTTTCCGTTGGAAGGTGTGCGCCAAGGAATTTTTACGTTGTGCAAAAAACTATATGGTCTAACGTTTGAACGCCGCACTGACATTCCCGTTTACCACGAAGAAGCGGAAGCGTTTGAAGTAAAAGAAGCCAATGGCCAACATGTAGGCGTGATTTATATGGATTTTCACCCACGGGCCAGCAAACGCGGCGGCGCTTGGATGACGAGCTACCGCAAGCAAGAAACTGAAAACAGCAAACGCTCGGCTCCCGTCGTTTCTATCGTTTGTAACTTCTCTCGTCCTGCGGGCGATGCACCTGCCCTCTTGAGCTTGGACGAAACGCGTACGTTTTTTCACGAATTTGGGCACGCGCTCCACGGGCTACTTTCCAACGTGACGTACGGTAGTTTGTCAGGCACTTCGGTTCCTCGCGATTTTGTGGAACTACCGTCTCAAATCATGGAAAACTGGGCGACCGAGCCTGAAATGTTGAAGCTGTACGCCAAACATTACAAAACAGGTGCCGTCATTCCTGATGTGCTTATCGACAAAATGGAAAAAAGTAGCTTGTTCAACCAAGGGTTTGCCACGAGCGAATACTTGGCGGCATCGTTGTTGGACATGAGCTATCATACCCTCAAAGCTGACCAAGCCCCCACCGACGTATTGGCGTTTGAAAAAGCGGCCATGGATAAAATTGGCTTGATTTCGCAAATTCCTCCTCGTTACCGTACCACTTACTTCCAGCACATTTTTGCGGGCGGATATTCTGCGGGTTATTACAGCTACATTTGGTCGGCGGTGTTGGATGCCGATGCCTTTGAAGTGTTTAAACAAAAAGGACTATTTGACCAAAAATCAGCCCAATCGTTCCGCAAAAACGTCCTAGAACGCGGTGGAACAGACGAACCGATGAAACTTTACCGCAATTTCCGTGGCGCCGAACCTGACATTAAACCGCTCCTTCGCCGCCGTGGATTGCTGAGAGAAGCGAATTAAATCGAATGACTTAAATAACCTCATCCCCACCCTTCTCCTTTCTGGAGAAGGGCTTTTTTTTACCACATCTTTAAAAATGATGCTCGTAGTACGTATTTTCCACACGGCCATCTTCGTGTAATTTCAGAATGGCGTAGCCTGGTGGTGTTTCTTGATAATAGCCTGGTTGCGCTGATTTTGCATCGCCTTTGTCCCACCAAAAACCGCTCATAGCGCCGTTGCAATAATAATGAACGTTGTTGTAAACCGCCGCATCCAGTAAATGCTGATGCCCGCTCAAACACACCCGAACTTTGTCTTTGTGTTCATAAAACAACTCTTTGAGTAGTTTGTGGTCTTTGTGCTGTCCCCCTTCCCACGATGCCGTGACGGTCAAGATGGGATAATGCGACATGAGCAACACAAAATGTCCTTTAGGAACGGCTTGGAGTTCTTTGCGAAGCCACATTAGCTGCTCTTGGTCCAGCGAAATGCCTGGGTTATTGCCGTCCAACACCATAAAATGCCAATTCTTTTTGTTGAAACTATAATAGCGGTGCGGCATCTTCGCTCTTTTCACCACATAACCAATGCCATACATTTCATCTTCTTTGGAAGGAGCTGCCCACCAAGGGTCATGATTCCCGATGCAGGTGTAAAGTTCGTAGCCATCAAAGCTCGACTTACATTCGTCCCAAGCAGCCCATTGTTCCAATACGCGCTCACGGGTAATGTCTTTATAATCAGCAGCATGAATAGTGTCTCCTGTATTGAGAAAGAAGTCTATTTTTTTGGTTTTCACTTCCTCCAAACACTTTCTAAACCGCGCTGGAATCCCATTTTCGGGGCGAATGTGGACGTCGGTAATGTGGCCAATCGTCAAAACGGGTTTAGGCGCAGACGCCTTAGGCGAATTAACCGACGAATTGACCCCCGCTGCGGCGGTCATAGCTAAGGGAAAGTTCTTAACAAAATTTCTTCTTTTCATGGAAACGGTTTGTTTGGAGCTCAAATATAGTTAATATATACTAAACAATAGTTTACCAATTAACAAATTCGCGCCGTTTATCCACTTTCCGGCCTGTTCATTTGCCTAAAAAAACTTTTCATCAGCCCATAACGGCATTTTATCCTTTCGATTTTAGGCTTTATCCTTTTTTGTTTCCCGAATGCCTTTTTGTGTTTCAACTTTGTAACGTTAAAACCAAACGGCCATGAAACAAATATCTCTACTTCTCGCCATTACACTTTGTATTTTTGCATTTTCGGGTTCAGTACACGCCCAATTTCCAATGGGTGGAGCTGCTCCCGCCAAAGCACTCCCTGGCACAGCAGGTGACCAAACACCCAAAGGCAGCGCCAAAATCACAGGCTTCGTTGTTGATTCTTCGGTAACCAAAGCGGTTGAATTTGCAAGCATTGCGCTCTACAACAAAACGACTGGTAAGGCTGTTGATGGCACCATCGCCGACGAAAAAGGGAAGTTTGTTCTCAACAAATTGGCCGATGGAAATTACCAAATCCTGATTTCTTTCCTTGGTTT
Source organism: Runella sp. SP2 (assembly GCF_003711225.1). Taxonomy (NCBI): domain Bacteria; kingdom Pseudomonadati; phylum Bacteroidota; class Cytophagia; order Cytophagales; family Spirosomataceae; genus Runella; species Runella sp. SP2. The sequence continues at coordinate 5,674,528 of NZ_CP031030.1, forward strand.
TAAAAACAAAACCATTGACAATATCACCTTAGCCAAAGGACAAGACCTTGACTTGGGCGTTATCAAACTTTCGCCTAGCGTGCAGACACTCAGCGAGGTAGTTGTAACGGGCCAAGCAGCCATTATCGAAGAAAAAGTGGATCGTTTGGTCTATAACGCCGATAAAGACATCGCAGCCAAAGGCGGTGACGCCACCGACGTGTTGCGTAAAGTACCTTTGTTAACGGTCGATTTGGACGGGAACGTATCACTTCGCGGAAGCTCTAATATCCGCGTCTTGATTAACAACAAACCAAGCACCATCATCGCCAGCAGCATTTCGGACGCGTTGAAGCAAATTCCTGCCGACCAAATTAAGACCGTAGAAGTAATCACCAGCCCATCGGCCAAATACGATGCGGAAGGTTCGGGCGGGATTATCAACATCATCACGAAGAAAAACAGTTTACAAGGATTGAACCTCAACGTGGATGCAGGAGTAGGTAACCGTGGTTCTTCGCTGTCTCTCAATGGCAATTACCGCAAGGGGAAAGCTGGACTTACGTTGGGAGGTTTTGGCCGTGCCAACTACAACACCATCACCAAAACGAGCATGGATCAAACGAGTATTTCAAACGGAGTTTCGACGCTCATTCGTCAAAAAGGGGATGGCTACAGCGAGTTTTTGTTTGGCCAATACAACTTAGGATTTGACTACGATTTAGCCAAAAACCAAAGCCTAACGGCGGGGGTTCGCTACGGTGCTCGTAACATGAAAAGCCAACAAGATTTGATTACTGAACTTTACAACAACGGGGTAGCAGGCACTGGTTCTCGCCGCGACGTGGACGTTAAAAACTTGTCGGGAACGGTCGATGTCAACTTGGATTACCTTCATACGTACAAAAAACCACAGCAAGAATGGAGCGTATCGACGCTGTATAGCCGCAATGATTTGACTAACAACTTCGACGCCAATATTTTGGGTGGCGAAGGAAACTTACTAAGCCGTCAGCGCAACTTGAACTCTAACTTGAACCAAGAGTTTACCCTCCAAACGGATTACCAAACGCCCATCAAGAAAAATCAAATGATTGAGTTTGGGGGAAAAGGCATCTTCCGTCAAGTAAACAGCGACTACCGCTTTTTGGCCGCTGGTTCCACTGGTGATTTCACTACCCAAGCAGGTCAGCCTGCGGGTGAGTTGCTTTACCACCAAAACATTGCCGCAGGATATAGCTCTTACACTTATACCACCAAAAAGCGCTACACTTTCAAAGGAGGTTTGCGTTATGAGCATACGTTTATCGACGCCTCTACTCGTGAGGGCGGGCCGATTGGAGTCGCCGACTATGGCATATTGGTGCCTAGTTTGAACGCCTCAAAAACCATCAAAGGAACTACCCTGAAATTAGGTTACAACCGTCGTATCCAACGCCCAGGTTTGCAACAATTGAACCCTAACTTCAACTCTGCCAACCCTCAAAACATCAGCGTTGGTAACCCAGAACTACGCCCCGAGTTGACCGACAACATCGAATTAGGTTTGAGCAAAACCATCAAGAAAGTGTTCATCAATGCCTCGTTTTTTGGACGTTATACCGACAACGCCATCACCCAAGTACGTCGCCCCTCTGATACCCTGTCGGGTGCTATCATCACCACTTTCGAGAACATCGGTCGTCAACAAGCGTACGGAACGAATATTTTTGCCAACATTGCATTTACCTCGAAGTTTAACGTAGGATTGTTCTCCAACATTTTTTACACCAAAATGACAGGACAAGCCCTTGGTTTGAACGGTGTAACCCAAGACTTTACCAACGACGGTGTTAACGTAAGCGGTGGTCTGTTTTCACAAGCGCAGTTTAAGAACGGTTGGGGAGTGCAAGCCTTCGGATTTATGCAAGGCCGCCAAGTGCAGCTTCAAGGGTTTCAGGGAGGATTTGCTTTCTACACCTTCGGGGTGAAGAAAGATTTCAAGAACAAAAAGGGAAGCCTTGGATTAGCGGGTGAAAACTTCTTCAGCAACCGCTTCAACATTCACTCGGAGCTTAAATCACCTGTGTTTAACCAAGTTAGCAACGTGTATCTTTACAACCGTGGGGTGCGTTTGACTTTTACTTACAAACTTGGTAAAATGACCACCGACGCACCGAAAAAGAAAGCCCGCTCGGTCAACAACGACGACGTTAAATCAGACGGTGCAGGCCAAACAGGCGGTGCTCCTGGAGGAACCCAACAGCGCAACCGATAGTCACTTTTTAACAAAATTTTCGTCTATACAAAAACAACCATAACTAAAATGAAAACTAACAAATTCCTTGCCGCAGCCTTCGTTGCCTTTGTATCAGTAGGTGCTTATGCCCAAACCGTAGATGAAATTGTCGATAAACACGTGGCTGCCTTGGGTGGCAAAGACAAATTGAACAGCGTAAAAAGTCTCATTATTGAACGTTCGCTTGCCGTACAAGGCATGGAAATTCCTAACAAAACGATTTTGATGGTTGGCAAAGCTGCCCGTTCGGAATCATCGGTCATGGGAAACACCATGGTGCAGGTATTTGATGCTACCTCAGGCTGGATGATTCGCCCAACAATGATGGGCGGAACAGGTGAGCCCGAAGATATGCCTGCTGAAATGGTAAAACAACAAGGTGGTCAGTTAGATCCGTTTGGTGGATTGGTCAACTACAAAGAAAAAGGCAACAAAGTAGAGTTGATTGGCTCAGAAAAGGTGGACAAAAAAGACGCCTATCACCTTAAACTTACTACCAAAGACGGACAAATAGTAGATGAATACATCGATGCAAACTCGTTCATGATTGTCAAAGTAAAAGTATCAGCAGGTGGTCAAGACAGCGAAATTTCTTTCTCTGATTACAAAGCAGTAGAAGGTATTCCGTTTGCTAATACCATGGAAATGACAAGCCAAATGGGTGCCCTTTCGTTTGCTACGACCAAAGTAACCATCAATCCTCCCGTTGACGAGTCTATTTTTAAGAAGCCTGTGAAATAACTAGCACGCACTACAGTTGGCTGTTAATTGTTATCAGTTAACCGCTTTATATAACACAAAAGCCACCTTGAACGGGGTGGCTTTTGTGTTTATTTATGAGTTCAACGTTTTTCAAAACCGACTAGCCTCTGCGGTAAGGACGGTTGTCAAAACGTTGTGAGTGATGGTACGCCGTCCAGCGGTCGCGTTGGGCTGGCGTCAACACCGACCAAATGTCTTGTTGTTTCTCACGCTGCAAACGTTGGTATTCAAACTGGCTCAACCGACGGTTTCTGAACAAACGGTCGTATCGGTCTTCGATGCGCTTGATTTCGTTTTCTTGCTTCCGCGTCAACTTCACTACGTTGTCGAGTCGGTTGATATTTAGCTCTTCCAACGCGTTATCTACGCGAGGATTTGCTGCTTGAGGAGCCGCTGGCGATGGACGATAATCGCGTTGGGCGTTTACATTGGCGATGCCCAAAATGGCGAAAGCGGCGATGGTTACGATGGTCTTTTTCATGGTTGTTGCTGTTTTAAATTGTGTGTTTAAGTAATTGCTTTACGATTCTTAGAACAATTACCACCACCACAGTTTAACGCTTCAACTCCATCAATCGGCTGACTGGTTGTTTTAGTCGATAGTTTCAAAAAACTTATCTATCAACGCCCTGCTGCTTCTCGCTTTTGCTGGCCGATACCTTAAAAACCAAAGACAGTGGCCAAAATAATGCTACGTTGAACGCCCGAGCCCAGTTAGGCTTATTTTCACGACTTTCTCTCGCAACGTACCAAAGCAATACTATTCCTGAAATAATTAAGGCAGCTGTCATTTTAGTTGTGGATTTTGTTTAATCAAATGTAGTTCTTTAGTATCAACCCCTTGTCCAGAATATTACTATCGGCAAATATTTGATTATGAGTGGATTGGCTTTAACCTCGTTGAGGCTAACGATTTTTTCGCTTCAGTTGCAAATAATCCAAGAAGTAAATCACTTTTACCGAAATATTGTTGTTTTGGTCGGCTTGAAGGGTGTTTTGGAGGTTATCAAAATACCGTTCGTCCACGAGGCTAGAGCTATGGAAAGTAGCATTTTTCCAAACAGCATTGAAGAAACTACCTGGCGCAAACTGCCACGTATAGACCATGTCCACGTTGAAGAAATTGACGTTTCGGTTGAGTGGGTCACTCAATTTGGCGCGCGGCTCCAACGAACCGTCTTTCTGCAAGGTAAAAAACTCCTTATTGTTGACGACACTCGAATAATGCCGCGCTCTGAAGGTCAACCACATTTTGTTGGTAAAGCTGTATTTGAGGTTCACGACGTTGTTGATGGTGTTGACTTTACGCAGCGCCATCACGATGCTGTTATCGTCCAAAATCGTGGTAAAACCAATACTGCGCGGCCGAGGTTCTAACCCAAGCAGGTGACTTACCGATAATTTACTGTTGAATCGGTAAGTTTGGTTGATGTATAAATCCAAGCCGTTTAGCTGGTAGAAATTGACGAAAGCGCGCTCAAATGCCTCCACCGAATAAGAGTATTTTTTGGCAGGGTTGCTTTCTATCCAGCCGCCGACCGTCACGCTATTGCCACGGGCATACATGTAGCCCGTTTTGCGTGGTTCGTAGAAATCGTTCTCTTTCGGGCGGAAATTAAGCATCAATCCAAACCAAATCAGTTTTTTGGTCTGGGCATTAAAATTAAACTGCACCCGCGATTGCTGGTACTTCGATTTGATGTCACCAATAGGCGAATACAACGAACTTATGTTGGCATTGAGATTCAAAAAGATTCGGTTATACCACCCTTTGGGTTCGGTGTAGCGGTAACCTACGTACATGCGGTGATTGATGAAGTTGTTGTTGGTAAAGTACCCTAAATCATTGCTTGTAAACTTGGTATCTGTCAATTCTTGGGCTGCGTTGAACGTAAAACGACCACTTGTTTTGGCAAACGAAATGGTGTGACTATAGCCTGTGCTGTTGTCGGCCGTGTTTTTAAAATTTAAACGACTAACGGCCGCGCTTCCCGCCAAGTTGTAGGTATTGGTTTTGTCAAAAAAGCTAAACAAACCCGCGCTTACATTGGCGTTGTAGTTGTTGTTTCCTCGAATAACGCTCGTGTTGACAAAACTCACGCTGGAGTTGTGTTTGAAGGTTTGGTCTAACACCGCAATGTTGTAATTGGTGGTTGGGTCGGTTTCAAAGCGTCGGGTTTGGCCCGTTTCAGTGTTTTCAATCACGGCGTATTGGGGGCGAGTAATGGCGTTCAGAACCCCGATTCCCAGCCCATTTTTGGTACGTCCCGAAATTTTGGTAGCATTGAGAAGCTTCGACTCCGTGGGGTTTTTCGTCACTCTTTCTCCAACTTCTAAATCATCATAAGCACGTCCCAAATGAATCGGTGTTCCGCCAATTCGGCGCGAATAAAACAAGTTCCCTTTGTTGAACAACTCCGTCCCTTCGGTAAAAAAGGTACGGTTTTCGTTGAATTTTACCTCAAACGGACTCAAGTTCAACACTTGATTGTCGCTTTGTACTTGCCCAAAATCAGGAATAAGCGTGGCATCAAGCGTAAATGCTTGGCTCAGTCCTACTTTTACGTCCATCCCGCCAGACATTTGGTGCGTCCAATCCTTTTGGGCAGGTTGGGTGGTTGGAAAATGGTTGGCATAGACCGAGAAATAAGGCGAAAATTGCAAACGCAACGGCGGTTTAATATCCTTAATTCCCGTCCATAGCCCTTCTTGGGTCAAAAAGCCGTTGACATTGGGGTCAATGGCATTCCAAGTATATTGTTGTTCGGTTTTTCGACGGCGGCGGGTGATGTTTAGCCCCCAATCTTGTACGTTGGATTTGCTAAAACGAATGGCCGAGTATGGTAAAAACACCTCAAACGACCAGCCTTTGTCGTGCATCACCACGGCGCTTTGCCATACGGCATTCCAGCTAAAATCTTCTCCACCGTTATCGCTGTTGGTGTTAGACGTCATTTTGGCGTCCCATTGCTCGCCCAGCGGCGTTACAAAATACTCAAAGCCATTAAGTTTGTCGTTGTAAGTATCGAAGATAATACCGATGTAATCGTTCATCCCAAATCCGTCCCGACCTTTGAGTTCTTTTGAAATACTGTCGAGGCTACGTTCGTAACAGGTTCCACCAAAATAAATCCCTTCGTCGTTGTACATCAAGAAGGTTTCGGTGTGGTTGCCTTGCTCTTCTTTGCGTCCAATCACGGGGCGAAATTCGGTGTAATCGTCCGCTTTGGCGGCTTCCTTCCACGCAGGGTCGTTTAGTTTTCCATCAATCAATACGGGCAGGGTAGTGCGTTGGGCGGGAAGTTTTTTGGAAATTACTTGCCCCATAAGGAGAGAGGTTTGCACCAACGCAAACCCCCAAAAAAGAATAAATGTCTTTTTCATCGACTGTTTAGGTAATGAGAATGGCTGTAAAAATTAACTACACAAAACTACTTCAAACTCTTTTGGCGGGGCTGTTAAAGAAACTTAAAAAATGGCTGTTGGAATAAAGATGTATTTCAAAGAGCATTCGTTGCATAAAGCTTCATTTATTTTGAACTACAGAAATTTGACGTGAATACTCTTTATTCAAAAAAAAGTTACCGAAGATTTTTCTTTCTTCGGTAACAAGTGGATATAGCAACAGGTGTATTCTTTATTCTGACTTCAAGCTTTTGACAGGATTGGTCAGAGCGGCTCGAACCGATTGATAACTTACCGATACAAACGTAATGAGGAGCGCAATGATGCCCGTGGCAATAAAATACCACCATTCGATGGTCGTTCGATACACAAAATCATTGAGCCACTGCTTCATCAAATAGTACGCGACAGGAAAGGCAATAAACATCGAAACGACCACTAATTTGATAAAGTCCTTGGAAATCATCAGGGTAATGTGGCTTACGGTAGCTCCCAACACTTTACGAATACCGATTTCTTTGACGCGTTGTTCGGCCACAAATGTCACCAATCCAAACACGCCTAAGCAAGCAATAAAGATGGAAAGCATCGAAGCAATGCGGTACAATAAGCCCAATTGTTGCTCAGTCTTATAATATTTATCCAATTTATCTTCCAAGAAGCTACCATTTACAACTACTTCTGGGAAAACTTCACCATATATTTTTTCGATTTTGGCGACCGTTTCGGTAAGGTTGGCGGAGGTTATTTTCACTCCACTTCTCCAATGGTATTTTTCTAGTTTGGCAATCATCACGGGGCGAATGGCATCGCGGGCCGACCCAACCTGAAAGTCTTTGACCACCGCTACAATCGGCGCGGGATCCCACCCACCTACTCTGATCATTTTGCCAATGGCCATTTCAGGATTTTTGACGTTCAATTTTTTCAAAATAGTCTCATTCACAATGATTTTACGCAATGTATCGCTCACTAAATACGGGCTACCTGCAATGATTTTTAAGCCGTAGGTAGCGGCGTAGTCACCATCGGCAAGCTTCAAATCAGAGTTAAACGGAGCATCTTTGGGCGAATTATCGTACGAAAAGTTTACCTGCCAATTGTTTTGCGACGAAGGCTCGTCGCTCGAAAACGACACCGCTTCTACTTCCGAAAGTTGTTTGAGACGGTTGCGAAAGAGGTCATAACGGTTTCGGTACTCCACGTCCATCGCCAAGGTATATACGCCCGTTTTTTTGAAGCCTAAATCCATTTTACTGATAAACTCCATTTGCTGAAAGTTGACAATGGTGCCAAAAATCATCACCAAGGCAATTGTAAACTGAAAGACAATCAGCCCCTGACGCAAAGAAACTCGCCCTGTCCAATTGGTTTTGGCTTTCTGACGAAACGCATCCAACGGTGAAAAGGATGAAAGAATGGAAGCGGGATAAATGCCTGACAAAATATTAATCACAAAAAACAACACTCCTACAAACACCCAAAGCATGGGTTCTGAAAAAGGTTGGGCTTCGCTCGGAAAGTCAAATAACTGAGTAAGCAAAGGCAGCGCCATCGAGGCCAAAGTGAGCCCCAAACCAATCGCAATACCGACCACCACCACAGTTTCAATCATAAACTGGCTCACCAACTGACGATTGGCACTTCCAAGGGTTTTGCGAACACCCACTTCTTTGGCGCGCTTGCTGGCAATGGCCGTAGAAATGTTGATAAAATTGATGCAAGCCATTAAAATAATCAGTACTCCGACGAGTGCTACCCCGATAAGCTTGTTTTTGGAAACAACGCGGTCGCTGTAGTTGCCATAACGGTCGTCGTAGTGAACAGTAGAAAGCGCTACGGCTGAATGTTCTTTTTTATCGTTGGTATCCTCAGTGTAGTGTTTTAAACCAAAGGTTTTGAGCAACTTATTGACATTGTCAGCCGAAAAGCCTTTGGGCAGCAACACGTAAATATTGTCCATGCTACTGGTAGAACCCCAATCACTAAACGTACCAAAGCCAAAAGTGGCAGGGTTTTTTCGTTTTGTTTCGTACGAGAAAAGGATATTTACGGGAAAATCGGTATTGAGAGGTGCGTCCTTCAGGATACCTGCCACGCGCATCGTTATTACGTTGTTGACTTTGACGTATTTCCCTACAGCATCCGTGTAATTTCCAAAGTACTTACTGGCGTATTTTTTGGTCAACACCACTACGTTGGGCTCTTTCAGCACCTGAGGTGTTCCGATAAGCCACTGATAATCAAACACGTCAAAAAACTCGGGGCCTGCACAAATTCCCTGTTTTTCTTCATTATATTTCACGGAAGTATTGGTGCTTTTGGCGTCGTTGCCAAGCACCGTAATCTGCGGGTCAATCGTTCCGCACAAAGGCACTACCTTTTCAAACTGCGGGATGTCTTGCGGCAAGGCATCCACCATCGCTAACGGAGCTCCAGAGGTATGCTCTACATTGCCATCGGCGTAGGTATTCTTCCGAACAATGCGGTAAATACGGTCACTTTTTTCGTGAAATGTATCATAGCTCAACTCAAAATGAATTAAGGAAAAAAGGAGCACAACTGCCGCCACACCAATCGCCAGTCCTGCCACATTAATGACCGAATAGACACGATTTTTTGAGAGGTTTCTCCACGCGATTTTGAAGTAGTTCTTTAGCATAGGTTCAAGTCTCAGTTTTTACAGAATACTTTTTCAAAAAAACCGTCAAATAGCTTGCCAAGTACCAAACACTGAGACAACACACTGATTATCAATAGCATAAAAAAGCAAAAACTAGCCTTAAATGTCCGTTTTCGTACACGATTGTACGCCAAAGGACATACGGATTGTTTATTCCGATTTCAATGTTTTGGCAGGATTGGTTTGTACCGCCCGCCAGGAAAAATAACCCACGATAGCCAACGAAACACCCAGAACCAGTAAAAGAAGAGCCACCATCGTGAAATAGCTAACGCCGTTGTGGAATACAAGGTAACTATTCATGTACAGCCCTACTGCCACTCCCAGCGGAACTGCAACGACAGCCGCAATGCTAAGCAGTTTAATAAAATCGGCGGCCATCAGTCTCATCACTTCTTCCGCAGTGGCTCCAATTACTTTGCGGATGCCAATTTCTTTGGTTCGCTTCTCTAAACTGTACGTCAGAATGCCAATAAGGCCCAAAATAGCTACCACAAAAATGACAATGCTTTGCATACCCGCAAACTGCATGTCTTCGTAGGGATAATAACGCTCATACATGTCGGTATCAAGCCACGACGCATTCATTTCGACGTACGGATGGTGTTTTTCCCAAAGCGAGGCCAAGGTAGCTTCTAAAGATGCTCGGTCGGTGGCGGGCGACGTCTTCACGCACATCACCCTAAATGCCGCAGGCTGGTACTGAAACACGACGGGTTCGATTTTGTGTTCATAATCGTAGTGGCAAAAATTGGCTACCACCCCAACAATCGTCGCCGAAACGGTATCGTTCAAAACGATGAGTTTCCCAATCGCCTCTTGGTCAGCACCTAAGCGCAAATGCTCTACCGTTTTTTGATTCACTACCACTAAGGGCAAAGCCGTTTCAGACTTACTTTCGGGCAGGTTTTTACCCGCTACTATTTTTAGCCCCATGTTGTCGATAAACTGGTGGTCAGCCGCGTAAAAAAACGCGGGTTTGGGTGCTTCATTTTTGGTGTTTTTTATCCCAATATAAGGAGGAGTATTGCCAAAGCTCAGTGATGTGTAGCCGATTTTTTCAACTTCTTTGACAGTGCTTACCTCCGCCGCAAAGCGTTCGCTAGGCGTTCCTGTCAGGTGAATGTTCAATCTATTTTCGCGTTGGTAATTTTCGTTGTCATTGGCCATGTACGCTATTTGGTGGTACGCGTGCCCAATGAAAAAAATATACACCAGTGCAATCGTAAACTGAACAATTATCAGCGATTTACGAAAACCTATTTTACCAAAACTCGCGGGCGAGACACTCCCTTTGAGTACTTTGATGGGCTGATAAGAAGACAATACCAAACTCGGAGAAGCCCCCGCAATGATTCCCAAAATGAAGTTAAAGCCCAAAAACAGCAGGATAAGATATTCCCAATGGTCAATCTCCCACGTAAGCCAAGAAACGTGAATAAACGTTTTTATCATCCACAGAAACAACAACCCCATGCCGAGGGCGAGGTACGAAATCAGCACCGATTCGGTCAAAAACTGAAAAATGATTTGCGATTTGGTAGCCCCCGCTACTTTTCTTACGCCTACTTCGCGGCTTCGGTTCATCGAACGAGCCAGCGTGAGGTTGATGTAGTTTAAGGCTGCGAGAACAAGAATAATCAACTGAAACCCAAAATTGATGTAAATGCTTCGGACGTCTTGAACGTAGGGGTCATTTTTCAATTCTTTTTCCGAAGGTGAAATCTCACCCAAGGCTTGTGCCTGAAAAGCCAAACCCTTTCCTGCCGCTGTGCCCAGCAATTTGTTGACTTCGCTCGAAGTTGCGCCCAATTGTTTGTTAAATGACGCGATGCTTCGCCCTTTCGATAGCTTGACAAAAGTATGGGCCTTTAATTCCGACCATTCTTTTGTTTTTTCACCACCGCTCAGGTATCCCGCTAAAGGCACCAGCACATCGGTTCTAAACTGCGTTTTTTGCTGGTTAAAAGGCTTCAAAACGCCCACTACTTTAAAACCACCGTAAGTTGGATGTTCCAAAATTCGTCCGATTGGATTTACTTCTTTAAAAAACCATTCGGCGGTCTCGTGGGTAAGCACCACGGTATTGGCTTCTACGGGATAGCTGCCTTTTTCCAAAGGAAAATGAAAGACTTGAAAAAAGGCCGCATCGGTGTAAATCGCCCGTACGTTTTTGGTTTTGATTCCGCTACTCAACACCCATTTAGAATCACGAACAAGCGTCGTGGATTGTTCGATACCCGCCCATTTTTCCTTGATGTATTTCCCCAACGCTACGGGACTCGACGCCCAGTGCGTCATTTCTCCATCTTCTTGCTTTTCATCGGTGATGATTCGGACGATGCGGTCGCTTTCTTGGTGAAAATTATCGTATTCGTAATAAGAAACGATTTGAATCAACGCCATTAGTGCCGACGGCAACGCAAGACTCAGACCAAGCAGGTTGATAAAAGAAAACAATTTGTATTTCAGCGCATTACGAAAAGCGATTTTGAAATAATTACGTATCATCGTTGGACTGTATAAATAGGTTGTGGGATACTGAGACCGTTTGTCTTTGGCAAATGGCCGTAAAAGTTTGATGGCATTCAAGGTATATTTCCAATTGGCTTTGCGCTGGCCAACGGTAGCTACCCAATGGCTGTATAATTCCAATAAATCACCTTCTACCTCCTCAGAAGTGTTGGGGTCGGCCCACCATCTCAGCAGTGTTCTGGCCCAGCGTGGTGGTGTGTGCGCCATTTATTCCGATTTTAAAGATTTGACGGGGTTAACTAACGCCGCTTTGATGGATTGAAATGCAACCGTCAACAGGGCAATTCCAACTACCAATAGGCCCGCTACAGCAAATACCCACCATTGCAATTCAATCCGATATTCAAAATCTTGAAGCCACTGATTCATCGCATACCAAGCGAGCGGTGTGGCAATGACAATACCGATAAGTACGAGTTTGAGAAAACTGCCAGACAATAAAACCACTAAGTTGGGCACAGAAGCCCCCAATACTTTCCGAATACCGATTTCTTTGGTTCGCAATTTCGACTCGTGCGCTACCACCCCAAATAACCCCAAGCAGGAAATAATAATAGCCAAGCCCGAGAAAGCATTCAGAATCTGACTCATGGTGTCTTCTTTTTTGTAGAGCGTAGCCATTCGTTCATCCAAAAAGGTATAACTAAACATCGTATTAGGCGCCACTTTTTCTACCGTAGTTTTCAGATAATGGATGGTTTGTGGAATGTTACCTGCGGCAATTTTAACCAATATATTTCCCGTCCAAGCGGGTTTGTATTCCAACACCAGTGGCTCTACTTGGCTGTGAAGAGAAGCAAAATTATAGTCTTTCACTACCCCTACAACTTTCCCCTGCACGCCCATTGAGTGATTTACGATGATTGCTCCTACTGGATTTTTTAATTCCAATATTTTGGCGGCTTTTTCATTGATAATGAACGTAGCGGAGTCGTTGAATTGCCGTGAAAAATTACGCCCTTCTTTCAAGGGAATATTCAATACCGTTAAAAAATCTTCATCAATGCGACTCACTTTAAAAGAGGGAAACTCCTTGCCAGCAGGAGGGTTCAGCGGCGTAATTCCCTCGACACTTAAATCATCCCCAATCAAATTGGAAGATTGGCCTACGGCTACAACGTTGGGATTGCGCGTCAGTTCATTTTTGAAAACCGCTGAATTAGCCAATACCTTTTCTTTTAAATTGCCATAGAGTTTTATTGCTATTACTTGTTCTTTGTCAAAGCCTAACTCTTTGTTTTTGAACAAGTTCATTTGCTGATAAATCAAAATCGTAGAGCTAATCAAAAAGCCAGAAACTACAAATTGCAATACAATGAGGCTTTTTCGCAATACCGTTGCTGATGATTTGGGGAGCTTATCCGATTTTAGCGATGCAATTGGGTCAAATTTTGAGATAAACAGAGCTGGAAACAAGCCCGACAACAACCCCACGAATAAAACCATCGCAATCATTATCAACAAGTTAGCAGGTTGAAGAAATTCCCAACCCGAAAGTTGTTTGCCCGCCATTGAATTATAAAACGGAATGACAAGGCGATAGAGACAAATCGCAATCAGTCCCGAAAGGATGATTAAAATAAACGCTTCACCCAAAAACTGCGTCACCACCTGTGCCTTTTTAGCACCCAACGCCTTCCGCATTCCAACTTCTTTGGCGCGTTTGAGTGCCTGGGTAGTAAAAAGATTAATGAAATTAACACAAGCAATAATTAGAATCAGAATTTCAACAGCAATGAAAATATAGACATACAAAATACTGCTGTTTGGTCCCATTTCTTGAATCAAATTGGAAGTAAGGTGAATGTCGGTCAGTGGCTGAAGGCGGGCTGTACTGGCAAATTCGGCTACTTTTTTCTTCTCTTCGTCGCCGTTGGGTTGATAAAATTTAACGTAAAAGTCGTTCAGCCGTTTTTCTATTTTCTGGGCGTCTTTTGCGTCTTTGAGCAAAATATAAGTCCAACCAAACATCCAACCCCTACTGCTCGTCCAGTCTGGGGAAGTTTGTTGGTAAAACGTAGGCATCGAAACCAAATAATCAAACTTGAGATGGCTATTATTGGGCAGATTATCAACGACAGCCCGTACCCACAAATCTTCTTTGCTATCAAATGTCAATTTTTGGCCAATTGGATTTTGAGCTCCAAAGAATTTTTCCGCCGTTTGTTTCGTAATCACCACCGCTTCAGGCTCTTGCAATGCTTTGAAAGGATTACCACTGATGGGTTTTAAGTCAAAAACAGTCACTACAGAAGAATCTGCATAATAACCCGACGTTTCGGCTTGTTTGTCGGGGCCGTTATTGGTGATTTGTGAACCTCTGCTAGAAAAACGAACGGCATCTTGAATCTCAGGAAAGAAGTTCATCATTTCTCTCGCCAATGGAGGTTGCGATTTAGACCATTCGGTGGTAACCATTCGGAAGATACGCTCGTGCTTCGGAAAGTCTTTTTCGTAGCTCAATTCTTCTTTGATGTGTAGCGTTAGTAGCAAACCGCAGGAGAGCCCAAGGGCTAAGCCGATAAGGTTGAACGAGCTATAAACCTTCTGTTTGAGGAGGTTACGAAAAGCGATTTTGAAATAATTACGTATCATCGTTGGACTGTATAAATAGGTTGTGGGATAATCAGATCGTTTGTCTTTGGCAAATGGCCGTAAAAGTTTGAGGGCATTCAAGGTATATTTCCAATCGGCTTTGCGCTGGCCAACGGTAGCTACCCAATGGTTGTATAATTCCAATAAATCACCTTCTACCTCCTCAGAAGTGTTGGGGTCGGCCCACCATCTCAGCAGTGTTCTGGCCCAGCGCGGTGGTGTGTGCGGCATTTATTCTGATTTTAAGGATTTGACGGGATTTACTGTGGCGGCTTTAATAGCTTGATAACTCACCGTCAACAGTGTAATGCCAACAGCTAAAATGGCCGTTACCACAAAAATCCACCCCGAAACCTCGGTACGATAACTGTATTGTTGCAACCAGTCATTGGCAAAATAATACGCGACGGGCGAAGCAATGATAAGCGAAACCATTACCAATCCGATAAATTCTTTCGAGAGCAACCCCCAAAGATTTGGAACAGATGCACCCAGTACTTTACGAATCCCGATTTCTTTGGTGCGTTGTTCGGCCACAAAACTGGCCAGTCCAAATAATCCCAAACAGGAAATAAAGATGGCTAAAACTGCAAATAGCCCCGAGAGCGTTTTGAGCCGTTGCTCATTTTCAAACTGACTGGCGTATTCTTGGTCTATAAATTGATAATCAAATGGATACGCTGCATTGAATTTTTTAAAAATCTGCTCGATAGTCGCAAGGTTGTCTGCGGTAGTATGATTAGGATTGAGTTTAATGTGCATCGTATTAAACCACGCCCCTGGGCCTTCAATCACTGTAGGAGGTATATCTTCGTAGGGTGACCCCGTTAGATAATCTTTCACTACTCCCACCACTTTCCACTGCGTTTTTCCAGATTTACTAAACAGGAGTTGGCCAATGGGATTTTTAAAGCCCATCAACTTAACCGCCGTTTCGTTCAAAAGCACCGAAAAACTATCTGTAGGGTATTTCGTAATATCAATGTCTCGTCCTTCTATCAACTGTAACCCTGCGGTTTTAACAAAGTCTGCATCGGCACTGAATAACGTAAGGGCGGTATTAGTGTCTTTAGGGGCTTCACCAGCCCAGCGTAACCCCCACGTACGTGAACCACTTTCCGTGAGTCGGTTCATGGTTTTGGTCACCGAGGCGGCACTGCCCGAACGGAGCAATTCTTGCTTGAGCAACGCATAGTTTTTATCAATATCACCCACAAAAGGAACGTGAATCAAGTTGTTTTTTGAATACCCCATTGCTCTATTCTGCGCATGTTGTATCTGATTTCTCACCACCAAAGTAGAAATGATGAGCAAAATAGCAAACGTAAACTGCGTTACTACCAACAACTTACGCGGCGACACAGCGGCTTGGCTCTTTTTAAATTGTTTTTTGAAAATCCCAATGGGGTTAAAAGACGACAAGTAAAAAGCAGGATAACTCCCTGCCAACAAACTTGTAAATACCAAAAAGGCCAGTGTCCAGAGCCAATACGTAGCATTGGAATACGGAATGACGAGTTCGGTATTGATGAGTGTATTGAAAGAAGGTAGCGCCAATTCAACAATCAACAAGGCAAGAAGCCCCGCAATGCCCGCTGTCAGAAAGGCTTCCATCATAAATTGCCCCACCAACAGCCCTTTGCCAGCCCCTGCTGCTTTCCGAATCCCCACTTCTTTGGCTCGCTTTTCGGAACGAGCCGTGCTGAGGTTCATAAAATTGATGCACGCAATCAACAAAATAAAAGCAGCAATCAACCCAAACATTCGCACCATTTCAATACGACCACCGACCGATTGCCCATTTTTAAATTCATCGTACAAATGCCAGCGGTCGAGCGGAAATACAAAATGAGTCCAAACATCATTGCGCCCTGCGTAGCGCCGCGTTAAGTCTTTGATTTTTGCGTCAAAGGCCGCCACATTGGTATTGGGTTTTAAGAGCAGATACGTTGGGGTATTGTTACTGAGCCAGCTTTCATTGATAGACCCGTCGCCGCGTTTTTTTAGGTAGTCCCAAGGCAGTAAATACTCAAAATGAAAGTCCGTATTGGGCGGCAAGTCTTTTAGAACACCTGTCACAGTAAAATTGTCAGAGGCATCAATTTTAACAGTCTTGTTTAGCGCCTCTTCGTTCCCAAAAAGCTTTTTAGCCAACTTTTCGGTAATGACAATAGAGTTTGGATTAACTAACTGCTCCATTTCTCCACCTTGCAGCAGAGGGAAACTAAATAATTGGAAAAAATCAGGGTCCACAATGCTTCCTTCAATCCCTGAGATGCTTTTATCGTTGGCTGTGATCAAAAAACTGTTGGTTCCCTTCACGCGAGCAAAGGCTTCTACTTCGGGGTACTCCTTTTTTAGGGTTGGTCCGAGCGGTTGCGACGTCACAGGAATGGCATACGCTTCCCCATCGACGTTGGCCGCTAGGCCATATACTTGGTAAATACGGTCTTTGTTTGTGTGAAACGTATCAAAGCTGATTTCGTTTTGCAACCACAATATGATCAAGAACGTACCTGCCATCCCGATGGCCAAACCAGTAATATTAATAACAGAAATACCTTTGCCTGCGACCAAATTTCGCCAGGCGATTTTGAAATAATTACGTATCATCGTTGGACTGTATAAATAGGTTCTTGGATAGTGAGCCCGTTTGTCTTTCGCTAACGGACGTAAAAGTTTGATGGCATTCAAGGTATATTTCCAATTGGCGTTTCGCTGGCCAAAAGTCACTACCCAATAGTTGTATAATTCCAATAAATCACCTTCTACCTCCTCAGAGGTGTTGGGGTTGGCCCACCATCTCAGCAGTGTTCTGGCCCAGCGCGGTGGTGTGGGAGTTGTGTTGCGCAAACCCATGCTTATCCGCCCATTAACTGCAAGGTTTGAGTAGGCAAAGCTGCCCAAAGCTCCTCTCGCACTTGTTTGACTTCTACCAGCGCTCTTCTTCCTGCGGCCGTCACCGTAAAAAATCGTTTGCGACGCCCACCGCGCTCAGCCGTCGCACCGCCCATCTGAGAAGCCAGAAATCCCTTCTCTTCCAAGCGTTGCAGGGTCGTATGCACGGAGCTAAACCCTACCGAGCGCCCCGTTTTTTGCTCCAGTTCTTGCGTGACGGTCACACCGTAAGCTTCTTCGCCCAAAATGGCCACCGTTAGCAAAACGATTTCTTCAAATTCTCCCAAAAAGGTTCGTTTCATTGGATTAATTTATTTCCTCCGATAATGTCGATAAAATACCATGCCAAAAACAAAAAAGCCCCTTTTGAGGGCTTTTTACAGGTTTTTCAACCAAAACGATTGTCCGCTATTGGACAATATTCGGTGTATTATCGGACACGTGTAGAAAAGAGAAAATTAGCTAGGGTAATAGAGCATACTCTTTAAAGATGGATAAATATGATGTTTCTATTGATTTACGAGTTCTCAAATATCTTCCTTCAATATATCTCTATTTCCTCAAATAATTATATATTTTCCAATCACTTGATAAAAATTGCAAAAGAAGTGCGTAGAAAAGCATACCTTTTTTATTTTTGGGTGAATAATGGCCATAAATATATAGTTCATGCGTATAACTGATGATGCATACCGCTTACCCACTTTAAAAGCGCTTCGTTTTAATAAAATTTTAGAGACCGGAGCAAATAAGCCTGGCATTATAAATGCTCGAGATTTATCTATTCGCCAGTCTTATGACAGTGTCGTCAAATTTAGAGGGGCAGAACGCATGAGCCCTGAGGCTTGCGCCCGTGAACTGCTTGCCGCATTTATTGCTAAGCACATGGGTATTCGAGTAGTGGAACCTGTTTTAGTAGAAATAGTCCATGATTTTGTTGAAACAGAACGTGGCCAACCTCATTTTCAAACTTTATCGAAGAGCATAGGATTAAACTATGGTTCCATTTATTTACCTAATTATGACACTATACCAGTATTTCAACCACTTAACGACTATGAACTAACTCATGCACAAAAAGTTGTTTTGTTTGATTTGTTTATTCAAAATTGTGATCGTCGCCACGAAAAGCCTAACATAATGTCAAACGGGCAAGAGCTAGTGATTTATGACCATGAATTGGCTTTCAGTTTTGTTCATGACATTTTTAGGAATAAACGACCTTTTGAGTTACGAGAGGCTGACAAAAGTTGGATAGATTCACTATTTTTGCTGCCTAAAATAAAAAAGCTTCCAATCCCAGAAGCATACTTCATAGAAGCATTAGAAAGTTTAGATAATATTTTTTGGGATAAGGCGTTTGAGCTAATACCACAAGAATGGCAGACCCAACAACTTCAAGAGATTCGAACATACTTGACTGAAATAGTCAATAACGCTTCGCTATTTACTCAATCCATTAAAACACTTTTCATATGACAACCTACGAATACCAGATACTTCGATACCTACCAGATCAAATTGGTGGAGAGTTTGTTAACGTGGGTTTAGTACTGTTTGACCCTAAAACAAACTTTTTGAAAGCGGGCTTTCTACGTAGTGTTAGCCGTGTAACAAGCTTCTTTACTGGGCTTGATGGGCGCCATCTTCATCGACGTTTGCGACACATGGAAGCCATGATGGATGATTTTTCCTATCAATTAAAGAATTCATTTCAGTTTGAGACGTATTTAAAAATTAATGCTGTAACATCACGTTATTTAGCTAAAGACGACACTGCATTTCAGTTTTCTGAAGTGAAGAGAGGCATTGATGATGATTTAAATTTAGCCTTTGATGAATTATACAGCCGCTTAGTAGAAGAGCATATACCAGAAAGCTCAGAGTCAATTCGTAATGACTATGACGTTTGGCAAAAATTATATCGACCTTTCTTAGAAAAAAAGGGGGTTATTTCTCGACTAAAAGCTCATCAAGTTGAAACTGAGAAAGACACTATAATCTTTAACTACGCTTGGAAGAACGAAATCTGGCATTGTTATCAGCCTGTAACTTTTGATTTAAAGAAAAGTGATTCCATAAAAAATAAAGTATATAAATGGATAGGAATGCTAGATGAACTCAAAACCGCAAAAGAAGAGCTTGAGATTAGATTGCTAACAGCTTTGCCAGACCAAGATGAAGAATTATTGGCATTTATTTTAGATAAGCTTGATCAGAAAGTTTTTGGTTCTGCAAAAGTCTCTGTAATAAGGCAAAATCAGGCAGAACAATTTGCAAGCCAAGTTCAAGCAAAAATCGTTCAACATGAGAAAGGGATTCTAAAAGAAAATTAGAACCGACTGTATTTGCTAAATACAAGGCTTGAAGCCTTGTGTCATCTAGATTCACAATTATTTTTATTGTCATTCCAATTAACTTCAATTGCAACCTAGATTTTGTACTTGCATAACAGTATAAATATCACTTCTTATTCCGTTTTCAACGATTTCACGGGGTTAACCAAGGCCGCTTTGATGGCTTGGACGCTGACGGTTGCAAGGCTAATTCCAACGGCCAAGATAGCCGTAGCCACAAATATCCACCATTCGATACCGATACGGTACTCAAAATTTTGGAGCCATTGGCTGAGCCCGTAGTGGGCCAATGGAAACGCGATGACGTTGGCAATCACTACCAATTTAATAAAATCTTTGGACAATAACCCCGTGATATTGGCAATCGAAGCTCCCAATATTTTGCGGATACCAATTTCTTTGATGCGCTGCTCGGTGGTGAACGTGGCCAATCCAAATAAACCCAAGCAGGCAATTAAAATCGCAAGAATAGAGAAGCTCAACAGCAATTGGCCTGTACGCTGTTCAATGGCATATTGTCGGTCTAAGTCCTGATTCACAAACCCGTAGCTGAAAGGATGATTCGGCTCAAACTGTTTATAGATACGGGCCATGTCGGCCAAAGCTTGCTGGGTTTGACCAGGCTGTGTTTTGACCAACAGGTTGAAATAAAACTCTTTAGGTCGAAAGCGAACGATGAAAGGGTCAATTTTTACGCTCATTGGGCGGAAGTGAAAATCGCGCAATACCCCTACAATTTCACCTTCCAAACCCCAGAAGTTTACTTTTTTACCCAATGCCTGCTGAGACGTCCAGCCCATGCGTTTGGCAGCAGTTTCGTTGATGAGGTAAGTGCCAAATTTGTTACTCGTATCGCTCGCGATGTGCGACGAAAAGTTGCGTCCAGCGGCTAATTTCATACCCGTAGTTTTCAGAAAATCGGCATCTACGTTGATTTGCGTAATCAATACTTCATCTTTGGGTGCCTTTCCTGGCCATTCGATATAAGAAGTGTTTTGGACATCTACCAGCGTATTGGTCGTGGCCGATACCGAGGCAATACTACCTTGTTTTAGCAATAACTCCTTCATTGTCAATGACTTTTCACGCAGGTCGCCCTTCAGACGTACATAGAGCA
Source organism: Runella sp. SP2 (assembly GCF_003711225.1). NCBI lineage: Bacteria > Pseudomonadati > Bacteroidota > Cytophagia > Cytophagales > Spirosomataceae > Runella > Runella sp. SP2. Next base: position 5,695,137 of record NZ_CP031030.1, read on the forward strand.
ACTGTTCTTTATCAAAACCCAATTTTTTGTTTTGCATAAATTGTAATTGCTGGTACAGCCCAATGGTACCAATGATTAAAACAACCGACATCACAAACTGCGTCACCACCAGCGTTTTCCGAAAACTTGTGCCTGATTTTTTATCAAAAATGCCTTTCAAAACGCGTACTGGACGGAAAGAGGACAAATAAAACGCAGGATAAAGCCCCGTTAAAAAGCTAATAAGCACCAAAACAACCGCCATGGAAGCCCAAAATAAGGGCTCTTGAAACGGCAATGTCATAGGTTTACCCGACAAGTCACTGAAAAAAGGTAGCAACAAATTCAATAGTACAAACCCGACTCCCAGTGCCAAACTGGTCATCAACAGCGACTCTCCCCAAAATTGAACGATAAGGCTGGAACGCAACGCACCTACGCTTTTGCGCACCCCCACTTCGCGCGCTCGTTGGGTAGCACGGGCGGTGGATAAATTGATAAAATTAAACAAGGCAATAAACAGCACAATCAACCCCACGGCCATGAAAATCTGGACGTAACGGATGTTGCCACGTTTTCCCCAATCCGTCCCAAAATCGAAGTTAGAATATAAATAAATATCGCGCAAAGGTTGCAGCAAAAGGGGCGTTTCGTTGTCTTTGTCGTATTTTTTGAGCTGTCCTGCCAATTTTTGAGCAAAAATAGTCGCATTGGCATCGGGCCTGAGTTTGAGGTAAGTATGGTAATTGTTACTGTTCCAATTGTAACTCCATTTGTCGTTCAATTGAAAATAGATAAAAGGCAACAACACATCGTATTGAAGATGCGAACGGGCGGGCGCGTTTTCAACGACGCCCGTCAAACGAAGGGACCGTTTTTGACTATATTGAATCGTTTTACCCAAAATAGACTGAGCGGACCAGTTTTTTCCAAAAAAGCGTTCGGCGACGGCTTCACTAATCACGACTTCATCGGGAGAGGATAAAACGGTTTGTGGATTTCCTTTCAAAAGTTTAAAACCGAAAAAAGACAAAAACGACGCATCGACCACTCGCATTGCTTCGGGCTCCACCGTCTTTTGCTCGTACTGAAGCAGCCCCGACCACGCCCCTACGCGCACGGTTTCGGCAATTTCAGGAAAGTCATTTTTGAGCGCAGCAGCCAGCGGCCCAGGCGTTACGGCAACGTTGTAAAGTCCTGTGGCTTGTTTTTGCCTTTCAGTGATTCGGTAGGTGTGCTCAAACTGCGGCACAGCGCGGTCGTATTGGTATTCGTCCCATACGTATAAACCGATGGCCATACAGCAAACCAGTCCCATGGCCAAGCCTGCGATGTTGATGAGCGAAAAAGTAGGATGCTTCAACAGGTTCCGAAGCGCGATTTTAAAATAGTTTCGTAGCATAGCTGGGCTGTAGGAATAAGTTTGAGGATACTGAGAGGGTTTTCGTTTGATATACCGTGGCTGAAAAAAGCCCAGCACGTCGCGCCAGTAACGCCAACGAGCGCGCCGCGCACCCACGCGTTTGACTTGGTACTCAAATTCTTCGTGCAAATCGCCCTGCACTTCTTCCAGCAAGTGAGGCGCGCAGAAAAACTGCAAAAAGCGGTCGGCAAAGCGGGGTGGTTTGTGATGCATGGGGTGTTGGGGTTGGGTGCAAAGGGTAAATTGGCAAGGGGCAAGTTTGCAAGGGACAAAAGGGTTTGCTTTTTTGTCAATTTGCCATTTGCTATTTTGCCTCTTTTTTATTCAGATTTTAAACTCTTCACGGGATTGACCAAGGCGGCTTTGGTTGCTTCGTAAATTACCGTCAGGGTAGCGACAAGCAGTGTGATGGCAATGGTTACTACGAATATCCAAGGCTGAATCGTGATGTGAAACTTAAAATCTTGCAGCCATTGGTTCATAAACCACCACGCAATGGGCGCCGCAACCAGAAAGGCGACGACAATCAAACGGGCAAACTCTTTTCCAAAAATCCATAAAATCTGTGCAAGGCTGCTGCCCAATACTTTCCGAATCCCAATTTCCTTGGTTTTCTGCGCTGCCATGAAAGAAATAAGACCGTACAATCCCAAACACCCAATAAACACCGCAATGAGCGAAAACAGCTGAATGAGTTTTAGCATCAGTGCCTCCGTTTCATAAAACGACGCGATGTGTTCGTCCAAAAAAGTGTATTCGTAGATTTGATCAGGGTGCATTTTACTCCAAGTTTTTTCCACCGCAGCCATGGTAGCAGGGACGTTGGCTGTGCTGATTTTGACGGCATAATTGTTGTAAAAATCACTGGCCGAAGGAATACAAACGGGATTGATGTCTTCGTGAAACGAATGGTCGTGAAAATCTTTGACCACGCCCACAATCGGCCCAGTCATGTTGCCATTAACGCGGAGATTTTTCCCTAGTAAATCTGAGGGCGAGGCTACGTTCAATTTTTTTGCAAACGTTTCATTGACCAAAAACTCTTTTACAGTATCCGAAGGGTATAAATTTCTGCCTGCTACCAGTTTTAGGTCAAACGTAGAAAGATAATCATTGTCGGCAGCCCTTACTGATACCCTAAACGACTCCTCTTCTGAGTGGTTATCGTAGTGAGGAGCTGTTTGCCAGTGACCATTGGAGGCAGGGGCAGAATAACACAGCGACACCTGTTCTACGCCTGCCAAGCTTTGCAGTTGCGCCTTGATGGTTTTGGCCTGTTGGGGCGTTGAGGCAATGGGCAGTAGCATGATAGCGTCTTTATTAAACCCTAAATCTGCTTTTTGGGCATAATAAATCTGGCGCGCAATCACAATCATCCCGATGATTAGTACCTGCGAAATCGAAAATTGAACAACAATCAAGGCGCGGCGCGTATTGAAGCCTCCGATATTTTGCTGAGAAAGTTTGCCTTTGAGCGCCAAAATAGGTTGAAAACCAGCAAGAATTAATCCTGGATACGAGCCCGCAAAAAAAGTGACAATCAATATCAACGCAGGGATAAACATTACCAATCGCCAGTCACTCAGCAAATTAAGCGATATTTCGGTGGCAAACCACTGATTAACATACGGTAAAGCAAGCGCGGCCAACCCCAACACAATGCCCCCTGCAATGGTTGCAATAAGACCCGTTTGGGCAATAAATTGCCAAAATAACTGCCCGCGAAGGCTTCCAAGTACTTTCCTTACGCCCACTTCTTTGGAGCGGTTGAGGGCTTGGGCCGTGGCCAAATTGATAAAATTAACGCAGGCAGTTATAATCAAGAAAAGCCCAATCAGCGACAATATCCACAGGGTCTGCTTGTTCATAGCCCCTCCGTACTGGGCGTTAAAATGCACATCGTTAAGGGGTTGTAGTTTGTAATGGTGTACGTTTTTGCTGGTAGGCCGATACCTCTTCACATAGGCAGGAAACACTTTTTCTACTTCCGACGGTAACACCCCTGATCTAAGGCGAACAAAACATTTCATCGAGCTTTGAATCCCTCCCCAAGCATCGTCGCTGCCAAGCCAATCGTTGTAAGATTTGAGGGTGGGATAAGAGACAAAAATCTCGGCTTTTTGGTCTGAGTTGGTCGGTAAGTCTTTCAACACGCCCGTTACCCGAATGTCAAGCTTGTTGTCCACCCGAAAAATTTGATTGATAGGGTTGGCATTACCAAAGTATTTACGCGCAATTCGCTCGGTAATAATACCCGTATTGGGTTCATTTAGCGCATTTTGAAAGCTACCAACCGACAATGGGAAATTAAAAATGGCAAAATACTCGGGCTCTGTAAACGCCACACCTTGAGGTTCTTTAAACTTATTGAGTCCTTTTTCTGCCTTTATTGAGATGAGCATGTCCTCGAAAGTACAGATTCGCCCTACTTTTTCGGCAAAAGTATAGTCATTTCTAAACACTTTTCCCAGCGGGCTTGGCACAGATGATACGTACGAGATATTGTCGCGGTGCTGCTCGGTGACAATGCGATAAATGCGGTCGGAGTGCGCATGAAAATTGTCAAAACTCAAGTGGTATTTGACCAAAAGAAAAATAAGAAGCCCGCAAGTCATGCCAAGCGATAATCCCAACAAGTTGATGGAAGTATAGACTTTGTTTCGTTGGAGGCTTCTGAGTGCGATTTTAAAATAGTTGCGTATCATAATTAGGCTGTATGAATAGGTTTGAGGGTATTGAGAGGGTTTTCGTTTGATATACCGTGGCTGAAAAAATCCCAGCACGTCGCGCCAGTAACGCCAACGAGCGCGCCGCGCACCCACGCGCTCAACTTGGTACTCAAATTCTTCGTGCAAATCTCCCTGCACTTCTTCCAGCAAGTGAGGCGCGCAGAAAAACTGCAAAAAGCGGTCGGCAAGGCGGGGTGGTTTGGAGTGCATGGGGCGTTGGGGTTGGTTTGCAAAGGGCAAGTTTACAAGAGGCAAAGGGCATAAGGGGGTACTTTTTGCCAATTTGCCCTTTGCTATTTTGCCTTTTGCCTCTCTTTTTATTCAGATTTTAAGCTCTTCACGGGATTGATCAAAGCGGCTTTTATGGCTTGGAAACTAACAGTGAGCAACGTAATGGTCAGCGCCCCTATGCTTGTCAAGCCAAAAATCCACCATGAAATCGACGTTCGGTAGGTATATTTTTGTAACCATCCCTCCATGAAATAGTAAGAAATAGGCGCTGAAATCAGGCATGATATAATTACCAATACCACAAAATCTTTGGAAAGCATTTGCCATAAACCAACAACAGACGCACCTAGTACTTTACGAATACCTATTTCCTTCGTGCGCTGCTCGGCCACAAACGACGCCAGCCCAAATAAACCCAGACAAGAAATGAAAATAGCGAGGACAGCGAAGAAAGTAGCCAGTTTTCCGATGCGTTCTTCAGCTTTAAATTTGGCATTGTATTCTTCATCCACAAATGTATAATCAAATGGCACGGTCGGAACAATTTTCTTAAAAACAGCCTCAATTTTTGGCAATGCCTGACTGATACTTACAGATGGATTAATTTTGACATTCAACCAGTTAGGCTTCCCATTAATGGGTTTTATGTAAAAAATAGCAGGTTTAACGGGCTCATAAGGAGACTCCATTACCATATCTTTTATAATACCTATCACTTGAAAGTAGGCCGTATTTTCGCGAAACTTCCAGCTGATTGTTTCGCCAAGAGGATTTTGTAATCCCATGTATTTCATGGCAGCCTCGTTAATAACGATACCCGAAGAATCAGTGGCATACTTCCTCGAAAAATCTCGACCTTTTACAAACTGCCAGCCTACAGTTTTGCCATGCTCATGGGAAACGGTTAAGGTGCTGAAACTTTTGTCTTGCTCGGGCTTTTTTCCTTTCCACTCCAAACCATCATTGTTTGAAGACACCTGCGTCATTCGTCCCATTGATGCCGATATTTCGGAAACGGCACCTGTATTTTTCAGTTCAGTTCTAAGTATCTCATGTTTCCCCGAAAAAGCATCAGATTTCATGGCCAACATCAATAACCCTTCGCGGGTATAGCCCACAGGACGGTTTTTAGCAAATTGAACTTGGCGATACACAACAATCGTACTGATAATGAGGGTAACTGAAATGGTAAACTGAAAAACGACTAAGACTTTTCGGGGTGTAAACGCAAAGCGATTGACAACGTTTATGCCTTTCAAAACTTTGATAGGTTGGAAAGAAGACAAATAAAAAGAAGGATAACTACCTGCTAACAGCCCAGTTACAAAAATAAAAAGCAGACAAAATAGCCAAAAATAAGTATTAGTCCAAGGTATACTTATCGCTTTGGCAGACAAATCATTGAACCAAGTGAGCGTAAATAGCAGCAGAACAAAAGCGAGAAAAAAAGACAGCAGTACCACTAAAAAAGACTCGCTAAAAAACTGGCTGATTAATTGACCTTGAACCGACCCAATCGCTTTGCGAATACCTACTTCTTTGGCACGTTTTTCGGAGCGAGCTGTACTTAAATTGACAAAATTAATGCAAGCCAATAGCAGTACAAATGCCCCAATAATACCAATTAACCAAACCATTTGAGTAGGTTCGGGATTTACGGCTCCGTTCTTAAACGGATACAAATGCCAATTGTGCATCGGATGTAAAAATACCTGTGGATTTTCAGCGACCTTGTCTTTTAAGTCACCAATATTTTTCAGTTCAGCATCTTTGATTGTTTTAGAAACGCGCTCAAAATCCGTCGTTGGTTGAATTTCTACGTAAACTTTCAAAAAATGGTTGTGCCAATTGTTAGCAGATTCCCTCACCCAATCATTGTCCGATACCCACAAGTCAAACGGTGCAAAAAAGTTGATGTCATTAAATACTGAATTAAGTGGCAAATCTTCGTACACGCCCGTGACGGTGACATCTAATTTGTTATTGATTTTCATCACCTGATTAAGTGGGTAGGTATCCCCAAATAGTGCTTGTGCCGTAGAAGCCGAAATCAATATAGAATGAGGGTCGTTAAGACCCGCCCAACTACCATAAATCATTTTTAAGGAAAGCATTTCGGGAGCTTTTGCTTCCATAAACTGGCCTTTCCTTAAAAATTTATTCTCACCTGCCGTCAGAATATAATCTCCTGCATTTGAAGATGTTACAATATATTTAAAGTTATTTTGGTAATTCGTTTTTAATTCTGTTGCCAGCGGATACTGCACCGAATTAGAGTAACCTACATTTCCTTCATCCGTTTCTCTGATCATCACTTGGGCAATCCGCGCATAATTCTGGTGGTATTGGTTGAAACTCAATTCATCCCAAACCCAGAGCCCACTGAGGATAGCCACGGCCATACCTACAGCCAAGCCACCGATATTGATAAAAGAATAACCCTTGTTTTTCAACAGGTTCCGAACTGCGATTTTAAAATAATTACGTAGCATATTGAGGCTGAATAAATACGTTTGAGGGTATTGAGAGGGTTTTCGTTTTATATATCGTGGCTGAAAAAAGCCCAGTACATCGCGCCAATAACGCCAACGAGCGCGACGCGCACCCACGCGCTCAACTTGGTACTCAAATTCTTCATACAAATCTCCATGCACTTCTTCCAGTAAGTGGGGCGCACAGAAAAACTGCAAAAAGCGGTCGGCGAGGCGGGGTGGTTTGTGGTGCATGAGACTTAGATTGACATCGTTAGTTTCAGGGGATTGGCCATACGTTCCCAAAAACCAGCACGTACTTCTTGGATTTCTTGGAGCGTGCGCTGGCCAAAGGCCGTTACTGAAAACAAGCGTTTGCGGCGCCCGCCGCGCTCGTTGGTAGGCTCCCCCATTTCCGAGCGCACCATTCCTTTCTCTTCGAGCCGCTGCAAGGCCGAATGCACCTGATTCAAGCGAACGCTGCGGTCGGTTTGTTCAATGATTTCGTGCATCAGCAATACCCCGTAGGCTTGGCCGTTTAGGACAGCTACCGCGAGTAAAACGATTTCTTCAAATTCTCCTAAGTACGTACGTTTCATTCGGATTTGATTATTTCTATTTTTGCTGAGCAAATAGTTTGCCAGTAAAAAAATAGCAACACAACAAATTGATTATCAAATAAATAGATATTTTACGATTTTATTTTGATTGTCCATAATCGGACAAGTTTGTACGCTTTAGGACAATGATATTCACCGATAAAAACCCCTTCTCAAAGGGTAAAGAGAGTCGCTTCCTTACTTTTGTCCAAAAAACAAATCATTGATTTTATGAAACACACTGCCAAATACTTCTTGTGCGGACTGTTGCTTTCGTTGGGCGCATTTTCTGTTCAAGCACAAAAAAATCCTGAGGACAAAGCAGGTTGGCGTTTAGGCGCTCAATCGTACTCGTTTCGTTTGTTTTCCTTTGCCGACGCCCTGCGCAAAATCGACAGCTGCGGCCTGAAATACGTGGAGGCGTTTCCAGGTCAAACCATCGGGGGCGGTATTGAGGGAAAAATGGATTTTACGATGGATGCCGCGAAGCGTCAACAAGTAAAAAAACTCATCGAAGACAAAGGCATTACCATTGTGGCCTACGGGGTAGTAGGGGCCAAAACCGAAGAAGAATGGAGAACTTTGTTTGAGTTTGCCAAAGACATGGGCGTGATGAACATCAACTCGGAGCCGTCAGCGGCCCAAATGCTCATGGTTCGCAAGTTGGCAGAAGAATACAAAATCAACGTAGCGTTGCACAACCACCCCAAACCTTCACGCTACTGGCACCCCGATACGGTCATTGCAGCCATTGCGGGCAGCAAATACGTAGGGGCTTGCGCCGATATTGGTCACTGGGTGCGGTCGGGACTTGATCCCGTCGAGTGTTTGAAAAAGTTGAACGGGCACGTGATTGGTATGCACTTCAAAGACGTCAAAAAAGATACCCCCGACGGAAAGTACCACGACGTGATTTGGGGAACGGGAGACTGTAAAGTGGAAGCGGTGCTTGGTGAATTAAAACGTCAGAAATTCAAAGGCCCAATTTCGGCCGAATACGAATACCACTGGGAAAACAACGGCCCCGAAATCGCCGAAAGCGCGAAAAACTTCCGTGAAATTTATACGCGAGTGAAAGCTTCGCAGTAAAAGAGGCAAGGGGCAAACTTGCAAGTAGCAAAATAGAAAAACGTTCCAAGTTTTTGAAACTTGGAACGTCTGTTTTTTAAAACTACTCCGACTTTAAACTCTTCACAGGATTCATCAACGCCGCTTTGATGGTTTGAAAACTGACGGTCAAGAGGGTAATTATCAAAGCTCCTGCGCCCGTTAAGGCAAAAATCCACCAAGAAATCTCGGTATGATAGGTGTATTTCTGTAACCATTGACTCATAAAATAATATGCAATGGGCGACGCAATACACAGCGAGAGAACCACCAACACTACAAAGTCTTTCGACAATAAGCCCCACAAATTGGCAGTCGTTGCCCCAAGTACCTTGCGTACCCCCATTTCTTTGGTGCGTTGTTCGGCCACAAACGACGCCAACCCAAACAAGCCCAAGCAACTGATAAATATCGCTAAAATAGCAAAAATGGAGGCTATTTTACCCAAACGTTCTTCATTGGCAAACTTTTTGGCGTATTCTTCATCCACAAATTTGTAATCAAACGGCACCGCAGGATTGTACTTTTGAAATACCTCGGCTATTTTGCCAACGGCGGTAGAAGTCGCCATTGTCTGATTTAGTTTGATGTTAATCGTGTATTGGTTGTTGTAATCCAACAAAAATACCGTGGGTAATATCGGCTCAAAGGGCGAACCCATCACAATGTCTTTGATGACACCAATCACCTCGTAGCTTTTCCCGTTCCATTTTACGGTTTCGTTAATGGGGTTTTTCAAGCCCATGTACTTTACGGCCGTCTCATTGATGACAATGGCCGAAGAGTCTGTTGAAAACTTCTTGGAAAAATCGCGTCCTTCCCGAAACCGCCACCCTACGATTTTGCTGTAGTCGTGCGTCACCCGGAAAGTCGCAAAATTATCTTCAAAGCCTGGGGCTTTACCCTTCCATTCAAACCCACTTTGGTTTTCCCACACATCCGTAATCGGAGAAGAAGAAACCGCCAAGTTGGTCACCGCCCCCGACTGAAGTAGTTCATTTCGAATCACTTCGTAGTTTTGGTAAAGGTCGGGTGTAATCATATAGACGGCCATCAGTCCTTCTTTATCGTACCCCACGTTTCGGTTTTTTGCGTGCTGGATTTGGAGATAAATAACACTCGTACCAATGATTAACACAGTGGAAACGGTAAACTGCATCACTACCAGAACTTTCCGTGGCGTCGGTGCAAAGGCTCCTCTCCGCAAACGCGACGACGGGAAACCGATTCCTTTGAGCACTTTTATCGGTTGAAAAGAAGACAAGTAAAACGCAGGATAGCTCCCCGCCAATAAGCCCGTCAATACGCTAAAGCTCAGTACTGACAACCAAAAAACAGGATTTGACCATAACATTGTTATTTTTTTATCGGCCAACTCATTGAAGAAAGGCAACGCCAGTTGCACCAAAAGCAACGCAAAACCCAAGGCAATAAAAACAACCAAGAACGATTCGCCGAAAAACTGCGCAATCAATTGTTGGCGAAGCGACCCCATCGACTTCCGAATCCCGACTTCTTTGGCGCGTTTTTCGGAACGGGCCGTACTCAGGTTCGTAAAATTAATGCAAGCCAACAACAGCACAAACACGCCAATAATACCATACAGCCAAATAAATTCGAGCTGGTCGCTCATCACGCTTTTTCGGTTGGCAAACTTGGAATACAAATGCCATTGGCTCATCGGGTGAACAAACAATTCGGGATTGTATGCGACGCGCTTTGCATCCAAATGCTTCCGTTTTATGTCTTTAATTTTGGCCGAAACACCCGCAAAATCAACTTGAGGAGCAAGCTGCACATAGATTTTGTACGAATTATCGTTCCAATCGTTTTCTTGCTCTTTCATAAAACTCATAAAAGAAGCCAGTAAATCCCACGGCCCGATAAAGGTCAGGTCTTGAAATTCTGAGTTTTTGGGCAAATCCTTATACACGCCCGCCACTTTTGCCTCCATCCGATTTTTTATCTTTACGATTTTATCCAACGGATTTTCTTCCCCAAAAAGCTTTTTGGCGAGCGATTCAGATAGTAAAACCGAATGAGGGTCTTTAAGCGCCGCGCGGGTTCCATACACCATATCCAGCCCAAACAATTCGGGGGCATCGGGCTGCATAAAACTCCCTGATTGAAAGAACTTTTTATCCCCCGACAATATCGCATACTTCTGCGTGGAGGTAGTCATGGCGATATACTTAAAATCAGAACCATACGAAGCGCGCAGCTCGGCGGCCAATGGAATGGGGTTTGTCATGTACGTTCCTTCGCCATTATGCACCATTATTCGCCCAATGCGGTCGTAGTTTTTGAAGTTTTTGTTAAAACTCAGTTCATCCCATACCCAAAGACCAATGAGCATCGCCACGGCCATGCCCGTCGCCAAGCCAAAGATATTGATAAACGAGTAACCTTTGTTTTTCAACAAGTTACGAAAAGCGATTTTAAAATAGTTGCGTATCATAGTGGGGCTGTATGTATAAGAAGTTGAATACTGAGTATCAGCACGAAAACGGCGTTTCAGAAAATATGGGCGACAAAAACGGATGACTTCAAAGAAATACATCCAACGGGCTTTCTGCACTCCAAACTCCTCAGCTTGAAACGCAAACTGCTCGTGCAAATCCCCCAACAGTTCTTCGTAAAGCTCTGAAGGGAGAAATCGTTTAACCAGGGCATCAAGCCAAGTGGGTGGTTTACTTTGCATTATCACTCTGTTTTTAAACTCTTTACGGGGTTCATCAACGCCGCTTTGATGGTCTGAAAACTCACAGTAAGCAAACTAATCATCAATGCGCCTGCATCCGCTGCGGCAAAAACCCACCACTCAATATTGATTTTATAGGCAAAATCATCTAACCATCTATCCATAAAATAATAGGCAATCGGGCAGGCAATGACAATGGCTATTAATACCAATTTGATGAAATCTTTTGACAATAAAGCACTTACATTTAAGACCGATGCCCCCAATACTTTGCGAATACCGATTTCTTTGATGCGTTGTTCGGTACTGAAAATGGTTAAACCAAATAAACCTAAACAAGATACCAAGATGGCTAAAACTGAAAAAAACAGAATTACTTTCCCCGTCCGAAGCTCGGCTAAATATTGTTTTTCGAGGGCTTTGTCAACAAATTCAAAATGAAGTGCAGAATGTTTTTCGTACTTTTTATAGACTTTTTCTATCGCAGCAATCGCCTCTTTATTTTGGTTAGGTTTTGTTTTTATCATCAAGGTATTGTAACCCTCTTCTTTAGCCCAACTGCGTAACAAGAAAGGTTCTATTTCAGTATTCAGCTTATGAAAATGAAAATCCTTAATGACACCAATAATTTGCCCCGAAGAACTCCAAAGTTTGAAATTTTTACCGATAGCTTCCTCTGGCTTCCATCCCATACGTTTGGCAGCAGATTCATTTATGATAAATGCTGTGGCTGTATCTGAGATAAATTTCGAGTCAAAATTTCGCCCTGCTATTAACTTCATTCCAGTTGTTTTTACATAATTGGCGTCAACATTACCCAATCCCATTAAAAATGTTTCATCCGTTTGTTGTCCCTCCCAATTGATTGAATGAGTGCCATTGGTAACATCTATCAGAGTATTTGATGATAAAGCTACATTATGGATGCTTTTTTCATTGAGCAAATCCGATTTTATTAAATGGACATTCTGTCGAGCATTAAATCTTAATTTAACAGAAATTAGCTGTGATTTATCGAAGCCTAAATCTTTGTTTTGCATAAAGGACATTTGCTGGTAAATGAGCATTGTTCCAATTATCAAAACAATTGATAAGGTGAATTGAATAACTACTAAAGACCGACGGATAAACTGCCCAGACTGACCTACGAATTGCCCTTTTAATACTTTTATTGGCTCGAAATTGGAGACATAAAATGAAGGGAAAACGCCAGATATAACCCCCATTAATAGAGCTCCTGATATTATAAATAATACAAAAAAAGGATTGAAATAGGGGATTGAAATAGATTTTTGAGCAATACTATTTAGCAACGGTATAAGAAAATTTAAAAGAACCAAGGCTAAAATAACGGCCAAAATGGTCATCAATATTGATTCAATTAAAAACTGAGAAATCAATTGTGTTCTCACTGCACCTATGGCTTTTCGTACGCCTACTTCATTGGCACGTTTGACGGCTTGAGCGGTAGTAAGGTTAAAGAAGTTGAATACTGCAATGAGTAACAAGATGAGAGCTACAATCGAAAAAATCTTAATATATAGAATATTACTTGTTTTACTCCAGTCGGTCTGAGCATCAAAATCCGATTTGAGATAAATGTCATGAAAGGGTTGTAATATTAACTGAGATTTAAAATTTGACTCATATTTGAGTAAATAGTTGCGTATTTTTTTTCCAAGTATATCGGAATTATAGGCATCATTTAGCTGAATATAAGTATGATAGTCATTGTTGTCCCATCTAAACCTATCTGGCCGCGACTCTTGTTCTTTTACCGACATTAATACTTCATATTGAATATGTGAGTTTAGTGGAGCATTTTCGACTACACCTACCAATTTCAGAGGGCGTTTTTCATTAAGAAAAATGGTTTGACCAATAAGGTTAGAAAAGGATTTCCAATCATCTCCAAAAAGTTTTTTTGCAATTACCTCTGAAATAACAATGTCGTCTGGATTCTGCAAAACGGTTTTTTTGTCGCCTAAAATCAATTTGAAGTCAAATAGATTGAAAAAAGAGTTGTCCGTTAGGTATGACTCATCCACTTCTATGATTTTATCCTTGATTTTGTACATTCTATTTCCTAATCTCCTCGTTCGGCAAGTTTCTACTACTTCGCCAAATTCAGCCTGCAATGCAGGAGCTAATGGCCCTGGAGAGCAGGCAATATCATACTCTACGCCAGCCATATTTTGTTTTTCTACAACCCTAAAAATATCTTTACCCTTCGTATGGAATCTATCAAAGTTTATTTCGTCATAGATAAACAAGCCAATTGCCATAAAACAAGCCAACCCTAACGCCAAACCGATAATATTTATTAAGGAAGAGACTTTGTTTTTGAGGAGATTTCTCCAAGCGATTTTAAAATAGTTACGTATCATAGTGGGGCTGTATATGTAAGAGGTTGAATACTGAGTATCGATGCGAAAACGACGTTTCAGAAAATATGGACGACAAAAACGGATGACTTCAAAGAAATACATCCAACGGGCTTTTTGCGCTCCAAACTCCTCAGCCTGAAACGCAAATTGCTCGTGCAAATCTCCCAACAGTTCTTCGTAAAGCTCTGAAGGAAGAAATAGTTTGACCAAGGCGTCGAGCCAAGCGGGTGGTTTCATGGTGCTTAATTAAGTAGGCAAGTTGGCAAGGGGCAAATAGGCAAGTTTAACTCATTGCAAATTTGCCTACTTGCATTTTGCCTTTTAAAATTACTCTGATTTTAAACTCTTTACGGGGTTCATCAACGCCGCTTTGATGGTCTGAAAACTGACTGTAGCCAAAGCAACCATGATTGTAATGAGGGCAGTTAGTACAAAATCAATCACTCCAATTTCGATTCTGTAAGGATAGTTTTGAAGCCATTCGGATACAGAATAATAGGCAATTGGAAATGAAACCATAAAAGAAAGAGCAACTACCTTGATAAAGTCTTGGGACAAAAGGGCAGTAATGCTTGCCGCTGAAGCCCCCAGTACTTTGCGAATCCCCACTTCCTTGGTGCGTTGTTCGGTCGAAAGGGTTGCCAACCCAAAAAGGCCAATACATGAAATAAAAATGGTTAGAAATGCCCCTAAAAGAAGAATTTTCTTCCATTTCTCTTCGGATTCGTATTGTTTTTGGTTCTCTAAATCTTTGAATTTATAAGCAAAGGCATTGATTGGAAAAAGCTTTTTAAAGGTTTTTTCAATGTAAGCAAGTGCCTTGATTTCGGTATTGGGCTTTATTTTGACATTTAAACTCCCAAAGCCTGTACTTTGCATCACAAACAACTGAGGCTTGATTTTATTGTTAAGTGCCTGATAATGGTAGTCCTTGATTACACCTACAATCTTCAATTTTCGGCCATCGTTGAAAGGGTAACTTATTACTTGCCCCAGAGGGTGTGTCCAGTTGGCGGCCTTGACGAATGTTTGGTTTACGATTACCGATTGCGCAGAATCCGCAGGAAAATCTTTTGAAAAATTCCGACCCTCGACTAACGAAATTTTGTACAATGGCAAAAACTCTTCATCAATTATGCCTAAACCGAATTGAATTTTTTGATTTCCATTTATCTTACCAACATCTTCCCAATGCTCTCCATTTTTAGGTGCAACTTGCAGGATATTGGGATTTTTGAGGAGTTCTTCTTTTAAAACCTCAGCGGTTCTTTTGGTCAAATCCCATTTTTCGACCACGATAGTGTGGCTATCATCATAGCCTAAATCCTTACTAATAAGAAAATTGAATTGCGCATAGAAGCTAAGTGTCACAAGAATGAGCAAGGAAGCCAACCCAAATTGAACTACTATCAATAACTTCTGTAGGTAATTTTTACCCGAAAAGGCCATTTGCTTATACAATGCCTTAACTGGGCTGTACCCCGACAAAACAATAGCGGGATAAAGACCTGCTAAAAAGGAGGTTAGAATAAAAATCAGGGCATAGCCTAATAAAATTTGAGCATCAAAAAGATAGGAAATGGACAGTGATTTATTCGCAAATAGATTGAACGTTGGCAATATGAGCTGAACCAACAAAATCGCAAATACGAAAGCGATCAAACTAAGTAAAAAAGATTCTCCCAAAAACTGTCCCACTAATTGCTTACGACTGCTTCCCACTACTTTTCTAACTCCAATTTCCTTGGCTCTTTTCAGAGACCGAGCCACCGTAAGATTAACAAAATTGATACAAGCAATGAGCAAAATAAACAAAGCAATAGCCGATAGAATATAACCATAAGTAGGGTTATTGGCATCTACAAGGCCATATTGGGCTGGCAAATCAGTGCTCAGATGTATATCTGGTAAAGGTTGTAAATTGAATACTACTTTATCTTTGATTTCATATTTGTCAACCAAAATTTTGTTGGCCTGCGCCGCATCTGTTTCATTAATTTGCTTCATTTTACGCACTACATTTTCTATACTAGCATTGGGGGTGAGTAAAACAAAGGTGTGAAAAGAGAAATTGAGCCACCATTCACTCCCTACAGTTTCTTCGGGATTGACAAATTTGGGCAATAAAAAATCAAACTTAATCGAACTATTTTGAGGGCTTTTTTTTGCCACTCCCGTTATCTGATAAGGACTAAACTGATTGTTGCTGCTGATTTCCAATGTTTTACCAACAACTTCGGTTGAATTAAAAAAAGTAAGAGCCATTTCTTCCGAAATCACCACAGAATTAGGCTTTGTCAGCGCCGTTTTTGGATTACCCATGAGCAGCGGAAAATCAAAAACAGAGAAGAAATTGCTATCAGTGTATATCATCTCAAAGCTTTTTACATCCCCCTTCGCTCTAATATCTCGAAAACCGCTTGAATAGCGCACAAACTCCTTAATTTCAGGAATTTTCTCTTTAAATAGCGGGCCTTGCAAATTACTAGAAAGACCATCACGGTGTCCGAGAGAACCATCAGGATGATACCAATCACTCACTATACGATAAATATGGGGGCTTTGGCTATGAAACTTATCATAACTCAAATCATCTTTGACATAGAGCAACATCAAGATAGCTGCCGCTAAACCAATAGCTAAACCCATGATATTGACAACAGAATAACTCTTGTGTTTCAATAGGTTACGAAATGCGATTTTGAAATAATTGCGTATCATAGCGGGGCTGTATGTGAAAGAGGTTGAATACTGAGTATCAGCACGAAAACGGCGTTTCAGAAAATAAGGACGACAAAAACGGATGACTTCAAAGAAATACATCCAACGGGCTTTTTGCGCTCCAAACTCCTTGATTTGAAACCCAAATTGCTCGTGTAAATCCCCCAACAGCTCTTCGTAAAGCTCTGAAGGAAGAAATCGTTTGACCAAGGCGTCGAGCCAAGCGGGTGGTTTCATGGTGCTTAATTAAGTAGGCAAGTTGGCAAGGGGCAAATAGGCAAGTTTAACTCATTGCAAATTTGCCTACTTGCATTTTACCTTTTAAAATCATTCTGATTTTAAACTCTTTACGGGGTTCATCAACGCTGCTTTGATGGCTTGAAAACTGACGGTTAGCAGCGTGATTCCTAAGGCACCCACTGCGGCCAACGCAAAAATCCACCACGAAATATCGGTGCGGTAGGTATATTTTTGCAACCAACCGTTGAGGAAATACCACGCAATCGGCGTAGAAATAAGACAAGAGATAATCACCAACACGACAAAATCCTTGGACAATAAGCCCCAAAGGTTGGGAACAGTAGCCCCAAGTACTTTTCGGATACCAATTTCTTTGGTGCGTTGCTCGGCCACAAACGACGCTAACCCAAACAAACCCAAACAGGAAATGAAGATAGCCAATGCCGCAAAAATCCCTGCTAATTGACCAATACGCGTTTCAGCCGCAAATTTTCGTTCGTATTCTTGGTCAGAAAATTTATAGTCAAACGGGCTTCCTGGATTGAATTTTTGAAATACGGCTTCTATTTTTTTGAGCGATTCGCCCGCACTCAACGCAGGATTTAATTTGACGTTAATCACATTGGCCCACCCATAATCCATCATAAAAACGGTCTGATAAACGGGTTCAAAAGGCGAACCCATCATCATGTCTTTCACCACACCGACAACTTGAAAAGGTTTTCCGTTCCACTTAACAATTTTACCAACTGGATTTTTCAAACCCATATAACGAACAGCGGTTTCGTTAAGCACCATGCCCGATGAATCAGTCGAGAATTTTCGAGAAAAATCCCTCCCTTGTACAAATTGCCACCCGATTGTTTTTCCAAAATCGTGCGTCACTGCAATGGTTCCAAAGCTATCTTTAAAGTTGGGGTCTTTGCCCTCCCAGTCAAAGCCGCCGTTTTGTGAGTTTAGGTTTGTAGCGGGGGCAGATGAAGTTGACATTTCTACGGCTCCGCCGCTTTTTATAAGCGCATCTCGGAGAGCATTATAGTTTTGGTACAACTCAGGCGTATTCATCGTTACCGTAATCAGCCCATTGCGATCGTAGCCAATCGGGCGATTTTTGGCGTATTGAATTTGACGAAGCACAATCGTCGTCCCAACAATGAGTGTCACCGAAACCGTAAACTGTATCACTACCAACACTTTGCGAGGAATTGAAGCAAAACGTCCTGCCCTAAATGTGCCTTTTAAAACCTTTACTGGCTGGAAAGAAGACAAATACAACGACGGATAACTGCCCGCAATTAAGCCCGTCAGGACGCTAAAGCCAATACCCAACAACCAAAAAATAGGGTTAGCCCATAAAAGCGCCAATTTCTTGTCGGCCACTTCGTTAAAAATTGGGAGTAGCAAAAGCACCAATACCAAAGAGACGACAAAAGCACAGGCCACCACCAACAGCGACTCACTGAAGAATTGACTGATTAGCTGTGAACGAACCGAACCTACCGCTTTGCGAATGCCGACTTCTTTGGCGCGCTTTTCGGAACGCGCCGTGCTCAAATTCATAAAATTGATACAGGCCAGCAGCAACACAAAAACACCAATGATGCCAAATAGCCAAACGTACTGAATGCGGCCATCTGGCTTTCCTGTTTTGTCCCAGCCCGTGTATAAGTGCCACTTACTCATCGGATGAAGGAACACTTCATTTTTAAAGGAAGCCACTTCCGGTACATGCTTTATTTTGATGCCCTTGATTTTTTGTGTGACGGCGTCAAAATCAGCAGTAGGTGAAAGCTGCACCAACATTTCCCACGAGTTATTGTTCCATTCTACGTTGTCCTGTGCCCGCTTCACCCACGGTTCCGACGATACATACAACTCCCACGGAGCAATGAAAGTCATATCTTTGAAATGGCTATTATAGGGTAGATCTTCGTAAACTCCAGTCACTTTTACATTCAATTTATTGTCTATTTTCATCAGTTTCCCAACGGGTTCTTCCTCGCCAAATAAGGCCGTCGCCACCGATTCAGACAATAAAATAGATGAAGGGTCTTTCAAGCCTGCTCGCGTGCCTTTGAGCATATTGAGCGACAGCATATCAGGAGCATTGGGGCTTAAATAGTTGCCCTGTTTTGTAAACTTTTTGTCGCCGTACGCCAAAATATGCTCATACGTCCATGAAGACATCACAACATGTTTAAAATCAGCAGCATACATCGTTTGCAGTTCATTCCCCAACGGAATTGGCATATGACCTCCCGCGAAAAAATCTCCGTTGACTGATCCGTTTTGCATCACTTGAGCAATGCGGTCGTAATTTTTAAAGGACTTGTTGTAGGACAATTCATCCCACACCCAAAGGCCAATCATCATCGCTACGGCCATGCCCGTCGCCAAACCGAAGATGTTGATAAACGAGTAACCTTTGTATTTCAACAGGTTACGAAATGCGATTTTAAAATAGTTGCGTATCATAGCGGGGCTGTATGTGTAAGAGGTTGAATACTTAGTATCGGCACGAAAACGGCGTTTCAAAAAATAAGGACGACAAAAACGGATGACTTCAAAGAAATACGTCCAACGTGCTTTTTGCGCTCCAACCTCTTCGGCTTGAAACGCAAATTGCTCGTGCAAATCCCCCAAAAGCTCTTCGTAAAGCTCCGAGGGGAGAAACCAACCCAAAAAACGGTCGGCCCAACGGGGAGGAGTTGGCTGCTTTTCCATCACTCAAGAAAAAGAAGGATTTGGAATGGCATCCCATAGTTCATTACGAACTTGTCGCATCTCAGCCAAGGTACGTTTACCCAATGCCGTGATTCGGAAAAAGCGCTTTCGACGCCCGCCACGCTCGGAGGTAGCGCCACCCAACTCAGACACGACAAAGCCTTTTTCTTCCAAGCGGTACAACGCAATATGAACACCACTCAAACTGATGAGACGATTGTTCATGCGTTGTTTTAATTCCGCCGCAATCGTGACGCCGTAAGCCGTTCCTTCCAGTACCGCGACCGTGAGTAAAACCAATTCTTCAAATTCACCTAAGTAAGAGCGCCCCATGGGTATGTTAGCGTGTTTTAGTATTTCATTATTATTTGCTAAACAAATAACCATGCCATGAAAAAAACAGGTGTTTCAAAAGCTTAGTATAACCAAATTATCTTCGGCATCTGTTCAACCTCGCCCCCTAAATCCCCCTCTCCTTTCTGGAGATGGGGACTTTTAAAGCCCTTCTCCTAGCAGGAGAAGGGTTGGGATGAGGTTGAATCCAAAGAATATTTTGTAAGCTGTTACTTTTGAGACAGCCTCTTTTGAAAAACCTGTGTCCGAAATCGTACAGGGTTTGTCCGCTGGTGAACAGAGACAAATCAGCAAGTAAGCAAGGGGCAAAAGGCAAGTTTAACTCATTGCAAATTTGCCCCTTTTAAAAGTTACTCTGCCCTTAAACTCTTCACAGGATTTACCAAGGCCGCCTTAATCGCCAAGTAACTGACCGTCAAGAGTGCTACGACCGTAGCCAGCACTCCCGCCAGCGCAAAAGCCCACCACGGCAAGTCGATTCGGTAGGCAAAATCGCGTAGCCATTGACTCATGGTATAACCCGCAATCGGCGAGGCAATGAGGGTGGCAATAAGAATTAATTTGAGGTAATCGGTCAATAACAAAGTCACAATGCCCGTCACGGAAGAGCCCAGTACTTTACGAACGCCTATTTCTTTGGTACGTTGGTGGGTAGTGAAGGCCGCCAGTCCAAACAAGCCCAAACACGCAATAAGCACCGCCAACCCTGCAAAAACACCAAATAACTGGCTAATATGCTGCTCCGATTGGTACATCTTGCTAAAACGTTCGTTTAAAAACGAGTACGCAAACGGATTATCAGTGGTGGCTTTCCATTGTTGTTCTATCTTTTGGAGAAGCCTCGGAATATCGTTGGTCTGAATGCGTAACGCGAGCTGATTGTTGTCTTTGCCATAGAAGATAACCAAAGGAGCGATGTGCTGGTGCATCGATTCAAAATGAAAATCTTTGACCACGCCCACCACCGTGTAAGTATGTTTACTACCCTCTGAGCCGTCGCCTACGGTAGAAATTTGCTGACCAATCGGATTTTTGAAGCCATAAGTCCGAACGGCGGCTTCGTTGAGCAAAACCGAAGAATTTTCGGTGGAAAAAGCTTTGGAAAAATTACGCCCTTGCGCCAAGCCAATCCCCAAAGTAGGCAAGTACTCTTCGTCGATGTAGTAGCCTTTGGTACGATGCGTGGCGGTACGTGCTCCGTCCTGAACCTGAACTCCGTCAACGCTTTGACTGGTGTGTCCCGCTGGCAAAAAACCAGCAGATGCCACTTTCACAACCGACGATAATTTCGCCAATTCAGCTTTAAATGCGTCAGCTTTTGCTCCTAACACGTGCGTATCGTGCAGCACCAGCACTTGTTCTCGGTCAAACCCTACTTTTTTGTTTTGCATAAATTGGATTTGACGATTGGCCACGATGGTCGCAACAATCATCCCAATCGATACCACAAACTGCGTGGTTACTAAGGCATTGCGCAACCAACCGCTCCGCCCACCAATTTGCAGTTTGCCTTTTAACACCGTAATGGGCTTAAAAGAGGCTAGTACAAACGCGGGATAACTTCCTGCCAACAAACCAATTACCAGAGAAGACACCACAGCACCGATGAGAAGCCGTCCATTGACGAGGTCGCTGGCGGTAAACTGTTTTCCCGATAACAAATTGAAGCTGGGTAAAAGCAAAAAGACCAACCCCAAAGCCAACACGAGTGCAAAAAAAGTGAGCAAGACCGACTCCGTCAGAAACTGAGTAACTAATTGCGTCCGCACCGAACCCAATACCTTTCGTATGCCGACTTCTTTGGAACGACTGGCCGAACCTGCCGTCGATAAATTGGTAAAATTGATACAAGCCAATAACAGAATAAAAAACGCAATAACCGAAAAGATATAGACGTACTTGGCATCGCTGTTGGCTTCTAGTTCATCGTCCAAATCAGAATGCAAATGAATATCCGTAATCGGTTGAAATTGGAAGCCAAAACGATTGCCTTTTTCCTGAAATTCGGTAAAATCTAAGCCAAAAAACTCTTTGATTTCGGGAGCGATGTATTTCGCAACAAACCCTCGACTGATGGCTTCTACTTGCATAAGAGAATGCCCTTCTCGAAGTTTTACGTACGTGTAAGCGCCACTTGCCAGCCATTTATCCCCTGTTCTGACCGATTCAAACGAACCAAACATATCGTAGTGGAAATGCGTATTGGAAGGAACATCTTCGCAAACACCCGTTACCCGAAAAAGTCCTAAATCTCCCACGGTAAGCGATTGCCCGATGGGATCAGCCTCACCAAAATACTTGTGGGCGGTTGTTTTCGTAAGTACTACCGTTTTGGGTTCAGCGAGGGCATTTTTCGGATTTCCTTTCATCATCGGAAGCGTGAAAACCGAGAAGAAGTTTGAATCCACGAACGCTATTTTTTCTTCTTTTATGATGTCCTGGCCGTGTTTGACCAAAAAAGCGCCCTCTTTCCGCAATCTAGTAACAGCCTCCACACCTGGAGACTCGCGCAATAAGGCTTGTCCCGAAGGCCCCGTTGAATAGGCCAGATTGATGTCTTTTTCGTCCATACGCGCGTGCAAAGTCATTCGGTAGATACGGTCTGCGTGCGCATGGTAACTGTCGTAACTCAATTCGTGCAACACATACAGTACAATCAGCAGGCAAGAAGCAAGCCCTACCGATAAACCGATGATGTTGATGGCCGTAAATGCCTTTTGCCGCCACAAGTTGCGGAAAGCGATGGTTAAATAATTGGATAACATGACTGTAGAGGATTGGTTAGAATAACTAGATTTGACGGTTTGTCGTTTGGTAAAAAAGGGGGTTAGGCAATGAAATGCGGCCCACACATACTCTCGGCGAGCGCGAGCAAGGCCCACTTTTGTCACCCGCTTATGAAAGTTTTCGTGCAAGTCGCCCTGAATGTATTCCAGTAAGTGTGGCGCAACAAACCATTCCAAAAGTTGGTCGGCCCAGCGGGGAGGTTGGTCTGGCAAAGAGTTGGTTGACTTTTTCATACGGGCATTTAAAACGGATTGGCTGATAAACCCATGAGTTCAAGTTTAGCTTGCGGAATCGACTGCCAAAGTCGGGTGCGGGTTTGTTGGATTTCCAGCAATACTTCACCTCCTGCGGCAGTTAGCGCAAATAATCGTTTGCGCCTTCCCCCTCGTTCAGCCGTTGCGCCTCCTACGGAAGATGACAAAAAGCCTTTTTCCTCCAAACGATACAGCGTAGTATGTACCGCGCTGATGGTAAAGTCGCGGCCCGTTTGCTGCTGAAGCTCCTCCATAACGGGTATTCCATATACGTCTTCATTGCAAGTGGCAACCACCAGTAGCACCAGTTCTTCGAGTTCTCCCAGTATCGTTTTTCTCATAAAATAGTCGGTCATTGATTAGATACAATTTTTTAGATGAAATAATCGTGCCACAACAAAAACCACCTTTGTCGGAGCTATTTTCAAAAATCAATGTCCGAAATCGTACAGGGTTTGTCCGTTCGCGAAATAAAAAACGGCATACGTACCAAGATCCCATACCCTCCAAAATGCAAAGGGTGTTACATGCTTGATTAGCATTGGGTTTAATTATTTTGGCTCAACAAGAACATCTAAAAACCTGAAAATCAATAACATATAAAAAATACTTAACGATTAACAATTAACGAACTGTTACATAGTAGCAATTTAAGGCAATCTAAATTTAGTTTGCAGTGAAAACACTTTTATAAAACAGACCTATGCCCTACTTGCTTTATCTCTGTATCAACGACGGCTCGGATACTAGAATCAACAAAGAAATCAAAACGTTATCGAAGCACTTTGATATTATCTATTTGGGCATTGGTCGGGACGAGTCTCAATCGTTTGTGAAACCGCTTTGTCGCGAATTTCATTTGGTCAAAGGCCATCATAAGTCTATCGGAACGTTGATTCGGTACGTGGGGACGTTTCTGAAATTATATTTTACCCAATCATACGGCAGCATCCACGTCATCAACGAGCAGCTTTTGGGGATTTTTTATCCGTTGTTGTGGTGGAGTCGCCGCCGCTTGGTGGCCGATATTTTTGATTCTATATTTTTGCGTTCCAATAGTGCTTTGGTACGCTCGTTGCAATCGTGGGTATATCGCCTTCCTTCGGCCATTATTGTTACCGACGACAATCGTTTGCAGCTTGTGCCTGACCACTTTCAAAAGAAAACGGTCGTCGTAGAAAATTATCCTTATGCCTTTACGGACGTCCAGCCCAAAGCCGCCAGCGACGACGAATTACTGATTTTATACAGCGGTTCGTTGGGTGTAACGCGCGGAACCCAACTGCTGAACGACTTGGTGGCACTTTCTTCTAAAGTACGCGTTTGGGCCATTGGTTGGGTGTATGACGAACCTACTCGCCAACTTTGCCAGCATCCTCAAGTAACGTTTTTGGGGGTAAAAACGCAGCAAGAAACCATGCGATTGGCTTCTGAATGTGACTATATTTTGTCGGTCTATGAACCCATCAACGACAACAACCTCAACGCCAGTCCCAACAAAATCTACGATGCGGTACAGGCACGAACGCCCGTTATTATCAATGCCGAAATCAAAGTCGCATCGTTTGTCGAAAAGGAAAATTTGGGATACGTCACCGATTCATACTACGTAACGGATACTAAAAAGCTGCTTGAAGAATTGATTTCCCGAAAGAAAAACTTTGTTTTTGACCAAAGCCTAAGCCAACGTTACACTTGGGAAGCCGTGGAAGGGAAGTTGTTGGGGGTGCATCGGTAGAGGTTTTTCGTATTTTTTTCTAACTTTGATTAAACGCAAAACACATTCAAAGAATGGATAAGCAGAAATTACCTTTACAGGTTTTACGGGATTTAGACGAATTAAAACCGCTTATCAAAGACCCCAGCTTAGATTTAGTGGTTAGGTCTGATGAAAAATTCCCTCTTTTGATAAGAACCAAAAAGTATGAAGATTTCTTTTTTAATATCACGCAAAGCATTGTGGTGGGTAGGTTTGAATTAGAAATCTTCCCTTATTTCGACGATGGTTTACCTTTTAAAGGGGGTCTGAAGGGAAGTATAAAAGAAGAATTTATAGAATGGATTGAAACAATCAGAGAATATGATTCAATAAACCTTAATTCTCTTTTTGAAAACCCACAATTAGAACCAGAAGAAGATATCTATGAAGAAAAGGACAAAGTTCTTCCTTGTTGTCTCAAAAGTTTATTGGTTAGCAATTTTCAGGGTATCAAATTAGCAGAGATAGACAATCTGCCCGTTGACACCCAATGGGTATTTTTGGTAGGCGAAAATGGTTTTGGTAAATCAACAGTACTCCAATCTATTTTGCTAGGACTAAACGGCAGCAAAGACGGGAACTTTGAATTGATTCAGGATGAAAGTATCAATATACAGGTTGCGTATAAAAATGACAAAGAAAATTTCGTTAACGACTGTTGGAGAAACCCACACCCTCTACCATATCTTGCAGCCTATGGGCCAGTAAGGCTGAATCTAAAAGCTGATGCTAAAATCAGTGACGAAGCGCGGATGAGTTCATTGACCTACAATCTCTTCAATTCTGATGGAGCACTGCTCAATATAGAGGCTAAAATGAAAGATTGGCTACTTCAAAAAAACAAAAAACGATTCGATTTGGTCAAAAAAGCGCTTTGTAAACTTATTCCAAACTTATCTGATGTACGTTTTAACGAAAGAACAAGCGAAATCGAATACATTGAAAAAGATATAGTAGATGGCTCTGAAACCTACGAACCTCTCCCTTATCAAAAATTAGCATCTGGATTTAGAGCTATTATTGGTTTGGCAGGCGATATGATTGTCCGCCTTTCCCACTTACAACCCAAAGTGAGCGACCCTTCCCAATTGAAAGGCATTGTTATCATTGACGAGTTGGATCTACACTGGCACCCTAAACTCCAAAAACAAATTCCGCAGTTGTTTTCAAATGTTTTTCCCAAAGTGCAGTTTATTGTTTCTACGAATAGCCCAATTCCGTTGCTCGGTGCGCCTACCAATTCTGTTGTTTTGAAAGTGAATCGTACTAAAGAAGAAGGCATTAAAATAGAACATATTAAAATTAATCTTAAATATCTCACCCCTAATTTACTGTTGACATCGGGTATTTTTGACATGGAAGATGTGCTTTCGGTCAATAATGATGACATAACCAAAACGCGAACGGAGGATTTGTTTGAAGAAATGAAACATAACGACGAAGTAGAGCGATATTTGGCTGAATTTGAAGCCAGTAATCGACAATTTCCCGATGCGCTTTTTGAACCCAAGGCCAACTAAAAATAGGAGATGATTCGAGTCGATAAAGATTTTGCCAATCCCCCTGTCAAGCTAACTACCGATGAGCGTACGAGACTTATCCAATTGACTTTGAGCGAAAAAGGCAAACACGAGTTTAAGAAAAAAGTTTACCGAGACAGTGTGTATGATGAACTCGTTGTTCTTTACCATGGGAAATGCGCTTATTGCGAAACGGATACTCGTGCGGGCGCTCCTATGCAAGTAGAGCACTATCGACCCAAAGCCAAAGTAACTGAGGATAATTTGCACGAGGGCTATTATTGGATAGGCTATGAATGGAGTAATTTATTCTTGAGCTGCTCTAAATGCAATAATAAAAAACGCAACAGTTTCCCCGTCTCAGGGATGCGTGTTATGTCGCCTACCTTCACCCAAGAGGGCTTATTGGATGCTGATTCCAGCATTGCTAATTCACAAGTGTTTCAGCAAGAACAAGCCCTTCTACTACACCCTGAAATAGATGAAACAGAACGTTTTTTTATTTTTTTGCCTAATGGGAAAGTTGATGCGGCGAATCAAAATTTAAGAGCCATCGAAACAATTAAAATTTGTGACCTAAATCGAAAAGACTTGGTCGAAAAAAGATTAAAAATTCTCAATTATTTCTTTGATCAGCTACAAACGGAGTTGAGAGATTTAGAAATGCAAAAAATTACCGAAGAGAAAGCTCGTCATGCCATAAAACGGCTTTTTGAAAAATTAGCACTACTCCAAAACCCTAAAAATGAGTACTCTCGTTTTGGATATTTTATGTTTGTCAAATTTGATAAATTTTTCAGTGAAAGGTTACCCACAAAACAAGGAAACGCAGCCAAGAGGCTTTTCGAACAATTTAGAACTGGCCAACTTTAATGGTTAAACTTGCTCACTCCCATTTACCCAAATGCCAACCGAAACTCCGTTCCAACATTAGGTGTGGGGTTTACCGTGATTTTGCAGGAAATCGCTTTGGCTAAGTCGCGAATTAGGTGCAAGCCCAACCCTGATTTTCCACCCACGTTGGCCGTTTCGGAGTAGAGGACGCTTAATTGCTGTTCCGAAACCCCACCTGCATTGTCCGTAATGGCCAAAATAACCTGCCCTTTTTCCTCGCGTGCTTCCCAGCGAATGCTGCCATTAGGAACGTTTTTAAGTGCTTTTAAGGCGTTTCCCGTCAGATTTTGCATGATTACTTTGAGGTAATCTTCGTCAGTTACGACGTTTAGATGATTGGGGTTTTCAAACTGAATCACTACTCC
Organism: Runella sp. SP2; assembly: GCF_003711225.1. Classification (NCBI taxonomy): domain Bacteria; kingdom Pseudomonadati; phylum Bacteroidota; class Cytophagia; order Cytophagales; family Spirosomataceae; genus Runella; species Runella sp. SP2. The sequence goes on from NZ_CP031030.1 coordinate 5,722,382, forward strand.
TGTATTTCCAGAGAAGAATTTTTGCAAATACTCAAATAGCTCATTTACAGCTACTTCTTTTGCCTGTGGCCGAAAGTTTTCCATTTGACTTTTGCTCCACAGCAGCATCGACTCCATGGTATCGAGCAATCCTTCGGCAGCGGTTGTGATGCGTTGTTGATGCGCAGCGGCCAATTCGGGCGAAAGCAAATCAGGGGCTTCTTTTTGGAGGTTCAAAAAGCTGATAAGGTTCGATACGGGGCTTCGTAAGTCGTGGCTCAAGATGGCAAAAAACTTGGCTTTTACTTTGTTGGCTTCGTCCAATTCATTGTTGAGGTGCAACAGCGTCGTATTGGTGCGCTTCCGCGTCTGATTTTGCCAATACAACAAAGCCCCAATCACTCCCAACAGCACAAGCCCAATCACAAAACCCACTCGCTGTTTTTTCTGACTTTCCAACTCCAACCGATTGATTTCAAGTTGTTTGTCGCGCAACTCTATCTCACGTTTACCTTCTACCTCGGCTATTTTGTTTTTATTTTCTTGGGAAAAAATGGAATCTTGCCCCGCCTGAAACTCCCTGAAATTAAGATAGGCATTTTTATAATCTCCTCGTTCTGCCTGTAATTCTGCCAAAACGCCCGTCCAGTACGATTGACTACTCACCTCCCCCTTTTGCCTACTTCGACTAATGGCGATTTGAAGGTATTTTTCGGCTTGTTGTAGCAATCCTTTTTGCTGGCTAGGTTGGCTTTTGGCTTTTTCGATGTAGGCTTCGCCGAGGTTTCCTGCATTCTGAATCGCATCCGATTGCATGGGATTTACTTTCGACCACGCCTCAAATGCCTTGAGGTTATAGCGAATTTTACTATCGATGTCCTTATCCGAAATCGTACCTAAGCTACCGTACGCACTTGCTAACCCTTCCAAATTTCCCGTTTTTTCCAAAAGAGGAATGGCTTGAAACAGGTATTTTTTGGCATTTACGTAATCTTCTTTGGCGATATAGACCGAAATCACCTTCATCATCGACTGCCCTACTTCCCGTTGGGCTTCGCCTTCCGACTCCTTGGTTTGTTTTTTTGCTTCCTGTAGCCCTTTAAGCGCGTAGGCTAGCGCTTTTTCGTAGTTTTTTTGGGCTAAGAATGTGGTGGAAACATTGCCCAACGCCACCGTTTTCAGGTAAGCATCCCCCAGTTCTTCGGAGATTTTTAATGCTTTTAAGTAATAGTCGATGGCCTTGGGATAATTAGACGCAATGTTTTGCTCAGCCGCCCCCAGATTGTTCAAAATCGAGGTCATGTTCCATTTATCGTCAATTTCGCGGTACACCACCAATGCCCGCTGAAAATACAATTGGCAAGAATCATACATCCCCTTATCACTGTAAGCCCGCCCTATTGCCCCCGTAAACACACCAATTCCCCGCTTCCAAGGCATTTTTTGCGCGTGTTTTAGCCCCAATTGACTGTAATAAAGCGCTTTATCTGAATTAATAAAAAAGTATTCTTCCGCAATACGCTTATACGTACGGGCTTTTAGGGTATCATTTTTAATCGTAGGCAAAACTTTTACCAACGAATCAGCCAGGGCCTGTCCTTGTTTTTGGGCGTGCGTGGCGTTGATTAGCAACCCCAACAGAAACAAAATAATCCCGCCCCCCTTTTTTAACGTCTTCATTTTAAGTTCAGTAAAGCCTCTTTGTAACTTCTCCCCACGGGCAACGCATATTCGCGAACGTGCACCTGCTGCGCTGATACCCGCTCAATGTAATGTTTTTGCACGGCATAGCTACGGTGAATTCTAACAAACGACTGAAAAGCTTGCTCCTGCAATAATAGCCCAATCGAAGCCAACACACTGTATTTTTTGGTCGGGGTCACAATCCGCGTATAATCTTTCAGCGCTTCCAAATACAAAATTTCGTGCAAGTTCAGCTTAACTTGTTGGTGACCATCTTTGATAAAGACTGTATTTCCTCCCAAACTGTATTCAAAAAGTTCGGCTTTCAGTTTGAGCGATAAGTAACTCTGCAAACGCATCATGCTGTGGTCAAAACGGTCGGCTTTCAGTGGTTTTACCAGAAAATCAAAGGCATCGACGTCAAAACTCTCGGCGGCATAATCGGGGTAGGCCGTGATAAAAATGCACACGGGAATGGCCCTAAACTGCGCTCGAAGCTCCAAACCCGAGGTTTCGGGCATGTCAATATCACTGATCAATACGTCTATTTGTCCTTGTTGCAACACGGGAATCGCCGCTTGGGGCGATTCAAAAACCCCAACCACGCGCAGCATCGGGTATTTTTTGGCATACATCAGTGCCGTCAGACGATCGATTTCATTGTCGTCAATGATAACACAGGTATAAGTAGTATCCGGATTCATGTAATAGTAGCACTTGACCAGTTAAAGATAGATGCTTTTGGGATAGAAGTGTGCGTCTATCAGGATTTATTTACTTTTCGGTAGGCTCGATTTCCCCTTCCATTCTGTCTTCCGTCTATTAAAACTGTTGTTGGTCGAGTACCGATTGCTACCCCACCTTCTTCTGTATAGTTTTGACTTGCTTAGTTCACAAAGCAATTATTCAAAACGAACGATACCATGGAACGACGAGATTTTTTATTGAATTCGGCACTCCTAACTGCTTTTACTGGATTATCACAAACGGCTTTTGGAGAAAATAACAATGGGGTTTTATCAGACAAGCTCAAACCCGTTTTATTACCATCATTGCCCCCTCTCGACCATAAAGGCAGCTCAGACATACGGGTTTGGATTCGGACTTCGATGACCAACGGGCTATTTTCGAGCGTGGAATGTGCCGTAGCTCCCAAAACCATGGGCCCCGCCCCACATTGGCACAAAGAACTCGACGAGTTGATGTTTGTTCTCGAAGGTACTGCCAGCGTTTTGGTGGGCGATGAAGTTGTGCAAGTAGAAGCAGGCGGGTGGCACCTGCGCCCACGCATGATTAAGCACACCTTTTTTAATACCTCCGACAAGCCACTCCGCTTCGTAGATATGTACTTCAACCAGCCCTTTGAGGAGTTTTTGGAGAAAATCTACCATCAACTTACGCCCGAAAACGGTTTTCCGCGTGGTTCGGCGGCGTTAAGTCGGGAGCGTGAGGTACTCAATGAAAAGTTTGGGCTTTTCTATGGTGCCAACTCAGGTGAAGAACGGGCGGCTATTGTGAAGAGATACGGGTTAAAATAGTGAATGAGAGATGAAGAAGTTATTATTGTTTTTTCTGTTTACCCATAGCCTTTACGCCCAAATGGGGCTACTAAGTCCTTACGGAGTTGAGTTTCCGCGCTTTTCGGCAGCCGCTCGTCCTGCACCCAATAATGTTGGTATTGGCACAATGCTCTTTAACACCACCAACGGCACTCACCAATACTCAGATGGTACTACTTGGCGAAACATATCAGCACTTCCACCTGCGGGTACGCTCCACCAAACTTTCCGCTACGATGGAAGCAATTGGGTAGGGTCTAATTTAATAGAAAACACTGGAACGCGAATACGTATAGCGGTGCCTGATAATATTTTTTTCACATCTACTGTAGGCATATACAATAAAGGAGATGAGGCCTCTTTTGGATTAGGGGTTGGATCAAAATATAAAGGAATGTTTATTGAAGCAGTTAACACTGCCATTGATGCTTATTCATCAAATAGCTATGCTCTTCAGGCATTAACACGTGATGGGGGGTACAGTGCTTTGTTTGGAGGCAGAATGATTATAGGTAAAAGTATCAATAGTTACTTAGAGGGTGGAATAGAATTTCGAGATGATGTCAATAGAGGTAGTCTGGCCTTCATCGGTATGCGTGGAACAACTGAGTTAGCTGTTTTTGGGTATGGTTATAATAATTATATCCAACGTTGGAACATCAACACAGGAAGTATTTGCTACGTTACTACACCTACTATTTGCTCGGACATACGTCTCAAAAAAGATTTTCGCAGATTGAGCCAATCTTCCGAAAAACTTAATCAACTAGAAGGGTATCAATATTACTGGAAAAACGAAAAAAGCCCTGATTTACAGACAGGATTGATTGCCCAAGAGGTGCAAAAAATCTTCCCCGAACTGGTCAAAACTGACGAAGATGGTATGCTCTCAGTGGACTATATGGGACTCATTCCACATTTGATAGAAGCCAACAAAAGCCTTTCGGCACGTATCGAGAAGCTAGAAACAATTCTCTCAAAAGAAAAATAATGTGCGTCCAGAATGTCCGTTTTTTACCATTAAATATACGTAGCAACCTTCCATTTTTGTCGTTAAACAACTCTCTCAAAACCATGAAACGACTCTCATTTTTTCTCATAGGCACCCTTCTGTGGATTGGGTGCTCACCCACGGAAGATTCTCCCACGCCCAACGACCCCGACACTACGAACCCTGTCACCAACGGAGCCATGGGCAAAGGTCAACCTGGCGTAGTTGGTACGGCAGGTGTTGCCGACTGGGACAAACTTTCGACTTCCGAAAAAGGCCGCATCATGGGCTGGAATGCCCTGTTTTTGCACCAATCTGTCGGGCAAGATTTGGAAGAAGGCTGCAAAGCCAACGGCTATCCTTTTGATTATTACGGTAAAGGCGACAAAACCGACGGTGCGGCGTCGGGCAAAGGGCTAAAAGGCGGGATTTTTGTCGATGTGGGTGGTATTCCAAACGGAAACCCTTCCGAAAAAATTAGGGTATTTCGTGAAAATGCGACTCGCAACAAGGACATACTCCAAATCATGATTTTTAAGTTTGGTTACGCCGACATCATGGACGATAACTACGAAAAAGTACAAACTGAGTACAAAACCATGATTGATGCCCTTCGTGCTCAATCGCCTTCGCTGCGTTTTGTGCACGTAACCCCGCCGTTGGTCTATTCCACTTCATCGTACGAAGGAAATGCCGCCAAAATGAAAGTAGGCCAATGGATGAAAGACACCTTCAAAGGCACTGATGTGATTTTTGACTTACAAGCCCTTGAAGCCAACGACGGTAGCTGCCAACAAAGCAACGTTTGGCGTATTTGTCCTGACAACCGTAATACCTCTGCTGACCCCAGCGACGTCAACGGGGTGGATACCTCCGATGGCCAAGGGCATATTGGCAAAAAAGCAGGCCAACGCATCAGCAAAGCACTGTTAATGAGCATTTATAACGCTGGACGATAACCCTTTTAATTCCTCTCTCATGAAAAAGCTATTATTACTATTTTGCACAATCGGCTATGGAGTGCTACACGCTCAAAACCCCGTCGTAGAGATACGCACTTCGGGTAGTACCGCCATTACCTCAAAAGCTTCACTTCACGCACTTTATACCACCTCGCCTTACATTCCCATTTTTTCACAGGCATCTGGTACGGGAATTTATTCCCAGGAAGGGCTGCACGGAGAAATTACACCTGATGCGAGCAATCCCAAAAGCCAATTTATTGGAGTGGTCGGACTAGGGAAAAACGCACCTTCCCTTGGTGGGAATGGCGCATACAACGTTGGTGTATTTGGTTCTGGCAAACATGGACTTTGGGGAAAGTCAAGTGAATCTTTTGGCTTTGGTGTCTATGGTGATGGGCATACGGGGGTACTTGGCATATCGAATACGGGAGGAATCGGAGTGCAAGGGATTAGTTACGGGGTTGGACTCGCTGGGTCATTTTTGGGAAATGTCGCTATTTCTGACCGCCTTGGAATAGGCATTAGTGGAAACATTCCAGATTTCATACTGGATGTTGGGGGTAGAGCCCGTATGCGCAGCGGTGGAAGCAACGAAACCAGCGCGGGGGTTTGGTTCAACAACAATGCCAACAATCAACTACGTGCGTTTATTGGAATGCGTGACGACAATGAGTTTGGCATTTATAGCCAAAGCATGGCGCAATGGCTTTTGCGATTGAATGTAAATATAGGCTCTATTTGCTCCTATTCTACCATCACCAACTGCTCGGATATGCGCCTCAAAACCGACATTACGCCCATTCGAGGCTCTCTTAACAGAATTCAAGCATTAAACGGCGTCAACTATCACTGGAAAAAACATCCAGAGACATCACTCCAAACGGGGTTCATTGCCCAAGAAGTTCAGAAAATTTTTCCTGAATTAGTCGAAACCGACCAAGAAGGCTTTTTGAGCGTCAATTACACAGGGCTGATTCCTCATTTGTTGGAAGCCATCAAAGAGTTACAAGGTAAAAATGGGCAGTTAGAAACCCGTCTTAGCGCCATTGAAGCAGCGTTGAATTTGCCTACAGGTACAGGAAAATAAAAGCGCAAAGGCGTTACCAAACACCATGAAAAAAACCATTGAACTCTGTCCGAAACTACAATTGAAACAGCCTTTTTACATTGAAGAAATTGCGTGGCTGGAAGGCATGGGTAATTACACTACCATTCATTTTCGGAACGGGAAGAGCATTCTCACTTCTAAAACCCTAGCGCTTTTTGCTCGTGAACTCCCCAAAGAGGTTTTTGTAAGGGTAAATCGTTCTTTTTTAATCCGAATCAGCGAGGTCTCAGTTCATAAGTCCGATACCCGAAAATACCTATCGCTTGTTTTACACAATGGGCAACAGGTAGAAGTGTCGCGTCGAAAAAAAACGTTGGTTAAAAAGTATCTCCGCCAAACAACATGAAAAAAGTACTCATTTTTGGGCTCATCATTTGGATGTTCATGGGTTGCAAAACAGCAGAAATAGACCCTGCTGAGCAACTCACTAACAGTATTTGGACGGGCTTTTTCAAATACAAGCCCGTTCGAGAAAACGACAACAGGCAGTTCGTACTCACGCAGTGTTTTGCCGTCTCTTTTTTGCCCAATGGTGTTTTTAAGTTTTACGAAGCGTTGGGCGAGTCGGGAGGCACATGGGTTTTGGGCGAAGACAACGTAGTTACCATCACCCAGACCAATAAAAACGTACTTAAGTTTGAGTTCAACCCTGCTAATCAAGCACTTACGTTCAGAAGCCTAACAGGTGCCCCCGACGAGTGGACGGCCTCAAACATGGAACTATCTGATGTAGCTAAAACCAGTAAAATGGAAAATGTCAAGTGGAACTACCCTTATGCGGGTAATTATGTTATCATTAAAAAAGACAACTTTAATGACAGTTATTTTGAAACTGTAACGGGCAAGCAGGCTATACAGCGGTTTCAAACCGTAATTATACAGTCGGGCAGGGTGTTTATTTATCGAAACAACGACGAAATGTACAATACCACTGCCACAGGCCCCACTACAGGAATCTCCGTCCAACTTATTAAATCATAAAGCAGATTCAGATGAAAAAACTCCTCGCTCAAGGTGTAGTTACCCTGCTGACCTTACTCGCCATAAATCACTCTCTGTCAGCCCAAAGTATCGTGGGTGCTTGGAAACGAACTGCCATCATCACTACCTATTCGGACGGAAAAACCACCGACGATATGGCAGAACTTACCAAAGCAATGCCTTGCACGGCCGATATTGTGTATGTTTTTGAAGCCAACGGAAATTTGAGTATGCGCGTCCCGAAAGGCTGCCCCATTCCTGCGGTACTTTCTACTTGGAAACTCAACGGCTCCACTCTCACAACCAGCATGAAAGACCTTACAAATACCGACCAAGTGAGCATCTCTGGCAATACCATGACCACTACGCACGTGTATAGTCCACAAGATAAATATGTACCCAAAGGGACAAAATCAATAAAAATCATCTATAAAAAGGATTAAAACAAATCCCTCAAACCATGAAAAAGCTACTCATTTACGGCCTTCTATTGGTCGTATTCTTCGTAAATATGGGCGCTGGCTGCGGCAACGACACCACAGAAACCCCCGACCCCGACAACTTTACGTCGCTGCTGGGCAAATGGGAAGCCATCCGCGCCCGCTATGAAATTACCAAACAAGATGGCTCCGAAATCAGCTCAGGGCCAGAGTTGAAGTCGAAGGGTGTGATTATTATTTGGGAGTTTTTTAAAGATGGTCGCATGGTGGCTACAATGGACGGCCAACGTCGCGAAGTGCGCTGGGAACTGAAAGTAACGCGCCTCAGTGGAAAAGACATTGACGTGGGGCAACTGAAGATCATTGGTAAAGAAGAAAAAGAATTGGCACAAAGCCTCGGCCAAAGTGGAGATTTGACGTATGATATTGAGCTGAAAGACAATATCATGTACCTTAAAGTAGATGCTACCAGTCAAGGGCCTTATAAGAAAAATATATTAGTTTATACCTATGCAAGACTCTAAACTATGAAGAAAGGAGTGCTATTAATTGGAGGTTTGATTTTATTGAGTTGGCTTGTTTACGAATGTAAATACTACACAAGCTACTGGTTTGATACTTTCGACCGACCGTGGGCTTACAGTTCTGATAAAAACGCAAAATTATTGGTTGGCAAATGGCAAGGAAGCTTTATCGACCCTGATAATGTAAAAAAAACGCTCGAAATAGAAATCGATGAACCAGTGACGGAAGAAGAACGTGAACGCAACGCAGCCCGTAAACGTAGTAGCCGAAGAAGGGATAACAAACGTTCGTTTGACGGCAAAGCCATTGCTAAAAGCCGATTAGGTACCGAAACATACGAGATTTATGGAGCCGTCGAAAAAGACGATTTTCATCGTCTTCACTTTAATTTCCGCCCAGAAGACGAGAAAAAACGCGTTCTTCCTAACTTTACTCTATTAGAAGCAAACAGTGGGAATTGGCAAGATAGCATGACCCTAACGCTTTCTTTTACATATCACAATGCTGACGGCTCTAGCACATGGAAAAGTTCAGACCCTCGCCATTCTAAAAAAGTAACCGCTACGCTGGGCCGAATTCCCCAATAATCTCTTTTTAAGGACATTTTTTATCCATTGCGAAGCTGTTTTTGGCTTCTTTAGGTACGCTTTTGCCTTTATTTTCCATACATCGACACTCATTTTAAATTCATACATTGATGAATCGCCCCTCTTTTTACTTCACCATTTTTTTGTTGCTGGGTATTTTTGGATGCAGCAAAGAAAACATCGAAACCGATGAATGCGACACTGCCCCTACAGCCTGTGGGTGTTCCCAAGCCCCGCCCAACTGTGATGGTAGCAGTGGTACACTTAGTGGCATTGTTTACGTTTCCCCATCAGGCAACGACACCAACGATGGAAGCGAAAATAAGCCGTTTAAAACCATTCAAAAAGCCGCTGACGGCGCAGACCCTTCCAAAGCTTTGGAAATCGTTCTGAGAGGCGGAACGCACGAAAGTAAAGAAATTAAATTTCGTACGTCCAACATTCATCTTCACTCCTATCCTGGTGAATGGGCTATCATTAAAGCATCCACGACCGTTGAAGACATCACAAGCTGTTTGTGGTTTCGAGAACCAACCACTGAAAATATCACCATCGAAAACCTCGAAATAGTGGGTGGTTATCTTTATGGAATAAAGTTTGAAAGCAATTGGGACGACGACCGTAGCGTACCTTTCTCCAAACGAAGAGGCGTGCGAAACGTAAAAATCTTGAATTGTAAAATCCACGATACGGGTCGGGACTGTATTAAAATTGCACCAGGCTGCCAATACATTCAAGTTCTTAATTGCGAAATCTATCGTTCAGGAATTGGACCTGCCAATATTTCGGCTCAAAATGCGGAAGGCATAGATAACGTCAATGGCTCCAACATGACCGTCCGCAATTGCTACATCCATGATATTGCCACCAACGGTCTTTATGCCAAAGGAGGCGCGAAAGATTGTGTTTTTGAGCAAAATTTAATCATGAATTGCGGCGAAGGAGGTTTAATTGCAGGTTATCTCGACACTGATGCCGAGTGGTTTGACACCGATAGTAACCCCAATTATTACGAAAGTATCAATGTCATTATTCGAAATAACATTGTTGTGAATACAAAATGGGAAGGAGTGGGGCTTTACGCTGCCCAAAATGCGCAAGTGTATAATAACACGTTTGTCAATGTAGCACAAAATGCAAGTGCGGCGTTATTGATTGCACGGGGTGAGATATACGGCACGCCCAAAGGGGATAAATTTCCAAAGTCTAAGGACATCAAAGTGGCTAATAATATTTTTGTGCAAGCCGCTTCCGCTCAAGGATACATGGCCCGTTTACGAGGTTTGCCCGAAGGAGTAAATGAATTAGGCTACAATATTTATTACAAACCCAGCCAAGTGTCGTATCGCATAGATAGAAATGATGATGAATACGAAGAGTTTTTAGGGTTTGATAACTGGAAGACGAAAAGTAAATTTGATAGTAACAGTTTTCTTATCAATCCTAAACTTGACAATTCGTATCATTTAGCTGACGGTAGCCCGTGCATTGGGGTAGGGAAAGTACTACAAAGTTTGGTAGAAAAAGATTATGACGGCAAGGCGCGAGGTGCTAAAATAGATATTGGCGCTGACCAGTATAACAATGGTTCTTCATTGAGTGTCCCGCCCGTATCTGTTACAAACGGCACCCGAGGCACTGGAGGCGAGTAATATATATCACAAAAAAAGAGGAGCTCATTTCTGAACTCCTCTCGGATTTTAATATTGTGGCGGCTACCTACTTTTCCACATTTTATTGCAGTATCATCGGCGGAGTGGGGCTTAACTTCTCTGTTCGGAATGGGAAGAGGTGAACACCCACCCTGTAACCACCATCAAGGTTATTAGCTATTTCGTCTTTCAATAAGCAATTGACATTGGTAGAGAATAATTTATGCAAATCTGTATTTACAAAGAAGCTATTGGGCAATTAGTACTGCTCAGCTTTGATGTCACCACCTTTACACTTGCAGCCTATCAACGTCGTCGTCTACAACGTCCCTTATGTGGAAGTCTCATCTTCAGGCCAGTTTCGCACTTAGATGCTTTCAGCGCTTATCTGTTGCCCACGTAGCTACTCGGCCGTGCAACTGGCGTTACAACCGATTCACCAGAGGTGAGTCCAACCCGGTCCTCTCGTACTAAGGTCAGCCCCCGTCAAACTTCCTACGCCCATCACAGATAGGGACCGAACTGTCTCACGACGTTCTGAACCCAGCTCGCGTGCCACTTTAATCGGCGAACAGCCGAACCCTTGGGACCTTCTCCAGCCCCAGGATGTGACGAGCCGACATCGAGGTGCCAAACCATCCCGTCGATGTGAGCTCTTGGGGATGATCAGCCTGTTATCCCCGGCGTACCTTTTATCCTTTGAGCGATGGCACACCCATGCGCAACCACCGGATCACTAAACCCTGGTTTCCCACCTGATCGACCCGTCGGTCTCACAGTCAAGCTAGCTTGTGCTTTTGCACTCCCCTGACGATTACCGTCCGTCATGAGCTAACCTTTGGAAGCCTCCGTTACTCTTTTGGAGGCGACCACCCCAGTCAAACTACCCACCATGCGCGGTCCTCAATAATAAGTTAGAACACAGAATACAAAAGGGTGGTATTTCAACGTTGGCTCCATGAATCCTGACGAATCCACTTCATAGCCTCCCACCTATCCTACACATTCATATCCCATATCCAACGCAAAGTTGTAGTAAAGGTGCACGGGGTCTTTCCGTCCCGTGACGGGTAAGCGGCATCTTCACCGCTACTACAATTTCACCAAGCTCACGGTTGAGACAGTGCCCAGATCGTTACACCATTCGTGCAGGTCGGAACTTACCCGACAAGGAATTTCGCTACCTTAGGACCGTTATAGTTACGGCCGCCGTTTACTGGGGCTTCGATTCAAACCTTCGCTTGCGCTAAGCTCCCCTCTTAACCTTCCAGCACCGGGCAGGTGTCAGGCAACATACTGCGTGTCTCCACTTTGCGTTGCCCTGTGTTTTTGTTAAACAGTCGCCTGGGCCATTTCTCTGCGACTCTAGCTCGCGCCAGAGTGTCCCTTCTCCCGAAGTTACAGGACTAATTTGCCGAGTTCCTTAACCGTGATTCACTTGAGCACCTTGGTATATTCTACCCAGCTACCTGTGTCGGTTTACGGTACGGGCTAATACAAGCTGATGTTTCAGCGCTTTTTCTTGGAGGCCAGTTCAAAAGTTCGCTTTGTCCGTAAACGCCGCTCAACGAAGACTTCCGTCACTTCGTACTCTCTCCCCTACCCCGTACGCTTCACACTTGTATCAGGTGCAGGAATATTAACCTGCTGTCCGTCAGGTGCGGCCTTCGCCTTCCCCTTAGGCCCCGACTAACCCTCAGTTGATTGACATAGCTGAGGAATCCTTAGCTTTACGGTGTGTATGGTTCTCACATACATTGTCGTTACTTATGCCTACATTTGCTTTTCCAAAATCTCCACCATAGCTCACGCTACAACTTCACTGACGTTGGAATGCTCCCCTACCGATTATTACTAATCGCATCGCTTCGGTGATATACTTGATGCCCGTTTATTATCGACGCCCGCCCCGCTCGACCAGTGAGCTGTTACGCACTCTTTAAATGTATAGCTGCTTCCAAGCTAACATCCTGGCTGTCTCGGCAGTCAGACTTCCTTTGTTCAACTTAGTATATACTTAGGGACCTTAGCGGTTGCTCTGGGTTGTTCCCCTCTCGGACCGTGACCTTAGCACCCCGGCCCTCACTGCTGTGTCTGTTTATGCCCATTCGGAGTTTGTCAGAATTTGGTAGGATTTGACTCCCCCGCA